>CAWDJS010000025.1:0-31849 GCA_963802585.1 uncultured Alphaproteobacteria bacterium
ACATGACAGCCGCTCTTGATTTTCTCTGTAAGAAAATTCCAGCGGATAAGGACACCCCCGAAGTACGCAAACAAATAGCCGATGAGATGATCGCTTACGCAATATTGGGAGGGCGCACCTACGTCGATTTCCAGGATGCCGGTGAGAAACGCTTGGCCGAAATCATTAGGCCGCAACGGTCCCGATGGTCCGCGTGGCTTCGCCGATGAAGGACCTGCAAACAAAAATCGAAAAACTGTTGGCTGAAGCTGAAGACTGCGAACTCGTGGCCAGGCTGGCAACCGATCGTAAGAAACGGGAGCTCTTCGAGAGGCTCGCGCGCGATCTGCGCAGGTTGGCCGGCGATATCGAAATCATTGTCTCGGCCGGAAAGGCGACGGGTACATAGATGGGATTCGCAATCGCTAGCCCGGCCACTTCGCGCCCTCAGGCAACACGACACCGGCAAGCTTCGTCTCACCGACGTGAAGGCGATGTTCCTGCAGATGAGAGACCAAGCGTGAACACTCTCGCCTGACCGCAAGGAGCTCCCTCGATGGTATTTTGGGTTAGAGAGTTTCAGAACCGCAAATCCGGTCAGCGCTTTCGCGTCTACAGCGAACGTCAGTATGTTCCACCCTTGAGAGAGGAAGTAGCCAAATATTGTGGAGATGATGATTGGCTAGACGACTCCATCTATGAGCACGACGCTGGTTTGGATGTCAGGTTTGACGGCGCTTGCCAGTTGGAGGTTGAAGCGATTTGACCGAGCCTCACTCAACCGTGTGGAGCAGGGGAAACTTCGTCGCGCGCTCGCGGCCGTCACAACGGTAGCGCCGCTGGGCTCGAACATTGACGGCACCGGAAGAAAACAAATGTCTTTATTGAAAAACAAGATCGCCGTCGTCACGGGCGGCAGCAGCGGCATCGGCCTCGCGACCGCCAAAAGGTTCGTTGAAGAGGGCGCCTATGTATTCATCGCCGGTCGCCGGCAGGCCGAGCTGGACAAGGCCATAGAGGAGATCGGCGAGAACGTCACCGGCGTAAAGACCGACATCTCAAAGCTCGATGACCTCGACCGCCTCTACAAGACCGTCGCGAAGAAGGGCAAGATCGACGTGATTTTTGCAAGCGCGGCCTTCGTCGAAAAAACGATGACCGCCGGGGCGACGCCCGAGCATTTCGACAAGACCTTCAACACCAACGCCCGCGGCACTTATTTCACCGTTCAAAAGGCTCTGCCCCACTTGAATGATGGAGCATCCGTCATCCTCGTGGCCTCCGCCGGGAAGAACAAAGGTTTCCCCGGCCGCAGCACCTACAGCGCCACCAAGGCAGCGCTCCGGTCGTTCGCCCGGACGTGGACCAGTGAACTCAAGGAACGGAAGATCAGGACCAACGTGCTGAGCCCTGGCCACGCCGATGTTCGACGAGCAGTTCTCGTCCAAGGAGGGCGCCGCCGAAGCCAGAAAGCAGATCACTGCGATGACGCCTCTGGCGCGCTTGGCGCGTCCCGAGGAGATCGCTTCCGCAGCTTTGTTCCTCGCCTCGGACCAAAGCAGCTACGTCGCCGGCATCGACCTGCCGGTCGATCGGCGGTCTGACGGCTGTCTAGATGCACAACCCAATCCAGATCGCAGACCCTGAGATTTGCTCTAACTTCGACTTCGACCAGTCGATCACATCTTTGGTTTGTGACCATCCATCCATTTGAAGACGGGAATGGCGCATCGCGCGGGCGATTGCGGATATGGCCTTGGCGCGTTCGGAGGAAAAACGGATTGTTGCTCGTCGTCTACAGAGAAGGAACTGGCCGCCGCAATGAACCGGCTCATTCGGGCGAAGCAGATCGCGAGCATCGAGGAAGGGCCGCCGTCTCGCAAACGGTCTTCGCTGGTCATCATCAGCCCTCCTATTCCTGGGCTGTAGGTATCGGTCCAGCGCCGCGATTTCTCGCCGAGCAGTCTTGACAATTTCGGCGCGCAGCTGGACTATTTTTCAATCGAGCCTGCTCTTCTAGGAATTGGGATCATTGATGACGCCCGCTCGATCAGCTCGGCTACGGCTATCTCGAAGTCAGCTCTTCAGCCAATAATCATAAGCACTTAAATGCAAGCATACCTCACGTCGTCGCCATATTGCCTGGCATGACGCGTCCGCTTGCTGGTTGAATGATACGGCGCGACAAAAGTGCTGCTTGCATGTATTCGAACTCGACACGCGAATTGATGCGGCGTTACAATCGGTCCGCAGGCGGCTTGGCGCGCTCTATTTCTCAACCTTAGCGTGCAAGCACGATGGGCGAATTTCTGACAAGAATTTCTGAGATGTCTCGCTCCGGGCTGCCGGCGAACGATGATCGAAGCCTACCGCTGAGCGGGGGAGCGTACCATGCGACGCTGGCTGATCGTTGTCCTCCTCTGCCTGCCTCTGGCGGGCTGCGGCGCCGATCCGGTGTCGCCGGCAGACGTCGCAAAAATCGTCGCCGCGCTTTCGGCCGCAGCCGCCCTGGCCGGTCGCAAGACGGATGCCGGCATCTCCTTTGGGCAATTTCTCCGTCAACGCGTGGCCTATCTCCTCGGCAAGAACCCCGATTGGGCCACTGAGGCAAACTACGTCAAGCTGACCACGCGCATTGGCGCGGAGATGGATCAGTTGTCCGCGGTGATCGTCGCGAGGCGCATTGCCTTCGTCAGCGGCAGCGATCCGCTGATGCCCAATCATTGCGACCTGCAGGATGCTGCCAAGCGGCTGGTCGGCGACGGACCCAGCACGATCGCCACCAATTTCGCGACGAACAAGCAGGACCGCATCGACCGCATCGCCCAGATCGTGTGGCGCGCCGGCGCGCTGCATCCCGAATTGTGGGCAGGCGGCGATGCGACTCTCTCGCCGGTGCTGCAGCAGATGCCGCTGCTCGAAGTGCTCGATCGCCGACTGCGCACCGTCGAGTTCATGATGCTGCACGACCAGGGCAAACTCGGCGCGTGGTCGGTGGCGAGCGCAACCGCCGGCTGGAAGGATGAGCAGCGCACATCGATGTTCCAATATCCCTGGGTCTTCACGGCGGGGGATTCGCCAAACTTCGGCGATGCGCTGACCACCAAAGGCCTGACGCCGGCGAGCCTCGCGCCAACATTCCGCGAGGAGCCGACCGAGCACCGCATCTATTACGCGCCGAAGATGAACCGCCCCCGTCCTCCCTCCACCAACGACTGGACGGTCAGCGACGCACCATACGTGATCACCTATGCCCCTCCCGGTCCACCGTCGGCCGCGATGGAGAGACTGATACCGAGCGTGGCGACGACGCCGGCGGACTTCGAGGATTTCTGGCAGCGCAATTGGTTCTACTGCGACATGATGATCGCGGCGCTGCACGTCGACGCCATCCGGTTCGCGCGCAAGCGGCGCAAGGGGAATGATGCCGATTTCGACAATTCGGCGGGTTCTGGCATCACGCTGCGCCCGCTCCTCCCCCGGACCGGGGCACCTAGCCCGGGCGTGCTGATGAGCGATGGCGCCACTTGGTTCGAGGGCGTTTCGATCCCGCACGATCAGCTCCAGGTCGGCGATCATCTGGTCTATTGGAACAGCCCGTTTGTTCGTCATCTCCTGCATAGCGCGTTCGGGCTCGAGAATTCGCTCGTCATGCGCATCGATACCGACGGCAATACGGTGATGCTCGCCGGACACGGTGAGAAGGAGATGAACGAACGAGCCTTTGCCGACGAACTGGCAGGCGAGATCAAGAGCGCCTACGACGGACTGCGCAAAGCCATCGACGCGAAATTTGCCGCCAATCCGAATATCGCTTTGCTTGGCCTCAAGCGCATGGGCGTCTCGTTCCAGTTGGTGCGCTGGGCGCCCTTCAACGAGACTTTCAAGCCGGCTGCGGGCGGCGCCTTGCATGCCGACGGCGCATGGTGGATCCGCATGCGCCTCGCCCAGCTGCACGACGACGGCAAACCTGCCCCGAGCCTGGCCGAAGCGCTCGCCCAGGTGCCGCTTTCGGTCGCCGTCAACACTGCCACACAGACGCCCCCGCCGCTCGCGTCCGGCGATCACGATAACGACTTTCGCGAGTTCGATCTATCTTCCGCTCTCCGTGCCCAAGGGCGTCAACGGCGGCTGGAAGAGCTATTTCGCGAGCCCCAATCCCGGCCAGACCGTCACCCTCGATGATCTCATTCCGGACGGAAAGATGGTGCCGGGCTTCCATGCCAACGGACCGGCATCGACCATTCCGGTGTTCCGGCCGAAGGTGATTCCGTGAGCGATGCGCTCGACACGCTGGAACAGGCGGCCGAGCTGCTCGGCAGCATCCTGAAGCGTGTGCTCGAGCCGCTCGATTCCTCGTCGGCCGAGGCGGGCGTGAAGGCGATGCTCACCGACCTCGGCTGGTCGCTGCCGGGAGCCGCTCCGCCGGCACTGCTCGGTCTCAAGGACAGCCTGTCGACCCTCGTCCATGCGCTCGACGAGCTCGACGCGGCGGTCGCCGCTGGAGCGGGAGACGACGCCGTCGGCGCGGCCGGCCTGAAATGCGCCGCCGCCCTGATCGCCGTGGCCACCGCCTTCGCGAACCTGCCCGGCGCGCTGGACGCCCAGCTTCCCGCGGCATTCAAGGCGTCGACCGATTTCAAGACCACCTTCGTCGCGCGTCTCCTCGAAACACTGATCGTCGACACGTTGCGCAAGCGCATGCCGTTGACCGCGCATGTGCTGCGGCTACTCGGGCTGGTCGAGATCACGCCGGTCAGCGCCAATGCGGCCAAGTTTCAGCCCGACTTCGTCCGCCGGCAGCTTCACCTCGACCGTATCGGTACGTTGCTGTCCGATCCGGTTCAGGTGTTCCGCGACGTCTATGGCTGGGGCTCGTCCACTATCAATCTCGCGCCGCTGCAGGAGGCGCTGCAGTCGATCTCCATCGCGCTCGGATATCCCGGTACATTCGACTATCCGACGCCCGGACTCCTGCACACGATCGCGCCTAGCGTCGTCGATCCGACCTTGGCCGACCGCATCTTCGAGTTCGTGCTGCTCGACATCGGCCTCGCCAAGATCATCGTCGCCGTCACCGCGATCCCGAAGGCGATTGCCGGGGAGAAACAGGGGATCGCCATCGCGGTCACGGGCACCGGAACGCTCGACAAGCTCGAAATTCCGTTCCGGCCCGATCTCAAGCTCACGCTCTCGGCAACGCTCGATGCGGCGGCGGGTGTCGCGCTGAGCCTCAAGCCGGGCGAGTCGCCGAAGCTTGTCGCCAATTACGACGGGCCGGCAAATCCACTCACCGACGGCCATCTCACCGCCACGCTCTCATATCACCGGATCGACGGCGGCGATGCGCTGCGCCTCGTTACGTTTCCGGGCGGATCGCGGATCGAAGCCGATGAGGTCTATGTGCTGGGCGGCCTCGGCCGCACCAAGGCGGGCGTACTCGACCCGCAGATCGAATTTGGCGTGCAGAAGGGCCACCTGGTCATCTCGCTCGGCGGCGCCGACGGCTTCCTGTCGACTCTCCTGCCGGCGGACGGGCTCGCCTTCGATTTCTCGCTCGGGATCGGCTGGTCGCAAACGCTCGGCGTCTATGTCCAGGGCAGCGCGGGCATCGAGATCAACATTCCGCTTCACCTCGACATCGGTCCGGTGTCGCTGGAGTACCTGTATCTGCGCTTCTCGATCGAGGCGGGCGGCGCGCTCGGGCTCGAGGCCTCGGTCGGCGCCAAGGGAGCGCTCGGACCGCTTGCCGCGTCGATCGAGCGGGTGGGGCTAAAGGCAACGGCCACCTTTCCGCCGAATGGAGGCAACCTCGGACCCGCCAATATCGATCTCGCTTTCAAGCCGCCGAATGGCGTCGGCCTCGTGCTCGATGCCGGCATCGTGAAGGGCGGCGGCTATCTCTATATCGATACCGAGCACGGCGAATATGCGGGCGCGATCGAGCTGATGGTCGCCGACTTCCTCGGCCTGCACGCGGTCGGCCTGATCAACACCAAGATGCCGGACGGCTCGAAGGGCTTCTCGCTGCTCGTCATCATCACCGCGGATTTCGGCTCCGGCATCCAGCTCGGATTCGGCTTCACCCTGATTTCGGTCGGCGGCCTGATCGGGCTCAACCGCACCATGCTGCTGCAGCCGCTGATGGACGGCGTGCGCACGGGCGCGATTGAAAGCATCATGTTCCCCAAAGACGTGGTGGCGAATGCGCAGAAGATCATCAGCGACCTGAAGGCGATCTTCCCGCCGCAGCAGGATACCTTCCTGATCGGCCCGATGGCCAAGCTCGGCTGGGGCACGCCGACGCTGATCAGCCTGTCACTCGGCGTCATCATCGAGATCCCGGGCAACATCGCGCTGGTCGGCATCCTCAAGATCGCGCTCCCGGCGGACGACATCGCGCTCCTCGTGCTGCAGGTCAATTTCGCCGGCGCACTCGAATTCGACAAGAAGCGGTTCTATTTCTTCGCCTCGCTGTTCGATTCGCGCATCCTGTTCATCACCATCGAGGGCGAGCTCGGCGTGCTGTTCGCCTTCGGCGACAATGCAGATTTCGTGCTCTCGGTCGGCGGCTTCCATCCCCGCTTCAACCCGCCGCCGCTGCCCTTCCCGACGCCGCGGCGGATCGAGGTCAACATCATCAACGAAGTCCTACGCGCGCATCCGTTGCGAGGGATACTTCGCCGTCACCACCAACACGCTGCAATTCGGATCGCAGTCGGAGTATTTCTTCGGCTTCAGCGCGGTCAGCGTCGAAGGCCATTCCAGCTTCGACGCGCTGATCCAGTTCTCGCCGTTCCATTTCTCCGTCTCGATCTCCACGAGCTTCTCGGCGAAAGTGTTCGGCGTCGGCGTCTTCAGCATCGGCATCGAGCTCACCCTTGAGGGACCGGCGCCGTGGCATGCGAGCGGCAGCGGCTCGATCTCGCTCCTGTTCTTCTCGGTCGACATCCCGATCGACTTCACCTGGGGCGACAGCCGCGACACGTCGCTGCCGCCGATCGTAGCGATGCCGCTGTTGGCCGACGAGTTGAGCAAGCAAAGCAATTGGCGCGCGATCCTGCCCAAGGGATCGAACCTGCTGGTCTCGCTGCGCCAGCTTCTTTCCGAGGAAGCCGGTTTCGTCCTGCATCCGGTCGGCACGCTGCATGTGAGCCAGCGTGCGATCCCGCTCGACCTGACGCTGGACAAGATCGGCAGCCAGAAGCCCAGCGACGTCAACCGGTTCACATTGACGGCGGGAGCCGGCGGTCTCGCCAAGACCGACGACCTCTTCGAGCAGTTCGCGCCGGCGCAGTTCCGCAACGCGGACGACGCGACCAAGCTGTCGGAGCACGCCTATACGCCCGAGCACGGCGGCATCGAGCTGTCCGCCGCCGGCAAGCTGCTCGCCTCTGCCACGGCCCTGACACGCATCGTGCGCTACGACCTCACCGTCATCGACACCAAGCTACGGCGGAGCCGCAGGCGCTTCTATCTGCTGGCCCGCGGCCTGCACTTCCACTTCCTGTTCGGAACCAGCATGGCGCGCAGTCCACTCTCCGCCTACAGCAAGAGCAAGACACATCCGTTCACCGAGATGGTCAAGGTCTCGCCGGAAACCTTCACCGTGGCGCGGCAGGACAACAACCGCGCCCACGACGCCGCCACCACCTTCAAGAGCCAGGCTGCCGCCAGCGACCATATGCGGACGCTCGTGGCCAAGGATCCGTCACTCGCAGGCGCGCTGCATGTGCTGCCGCAATTCGAGGTCGCGGCATGAAATCGATCGCCACCTATTCCTTCCTGCCGTGGCTGCGCTCGGGCGTCGCCAACACCATCGCGTCGGCGGATGGGGACGGCTCCGTCGCGACGCGCGCGACGATCCATGTCACGCTGAGCCTGACCGGCGACCCGGTCGGCGGCGGCGCACCCGTGACACAACCGGTGGCGCAGGATATCGCGCTGTACGGGCCGGGCGACATCGTCGGCATCGATCCGCGCGCGGTGATCCGCACCGAGCCGCGCGCCTTCATCAGCAATTTCGAGGCGAACTATCTCGCCGCGATCGATTTCGCCGATGAAGACTTTCCCTGGCGATACAGCCCGATGAAGCCCGACGGCGTGCGGCTGCGCCCGTGGATCGCGCTCGTCGTGATGGCGGAGGCCGAATTCGACAACGGCAAGGATCCGGCGAGCCGGCCCCTGCCCTACGTCACCGTCAAGGATCAGTCGATCTTCCCGCCGGCCGGCGAGCTGTGGGCCTGGGCGCATGTCCATTTCAACGAAGGTCTGGGAGCCTCGGAAAGCGAGATCGTCTCGACTGACATCAACGCCGTGCTGGCGCAGGCGGACACTATTCTGCAGGTCAATCCCGACAGCGCTTATTCGCGCCTGCTGTGTCCGCGCAGGCTCGCCGACAATACCGGCTATCATGCCTTCGTCGTCCCAGTGTTCGAGACCGGCCGTCTCGCCGGGCTCGGCCTTTCGCCGAACGCGGCACCCAATGCGACCGCATCGGCCTGGGGCGTCTACAGCGGCAAGGCGGAGCCCGCCAACTTTCCGTACTATTACCGTTGGTACTTCAAGACGGGCACGCACGGCGATTTCGAATACCTCGTCCGGCAGCTGACGCCGCAGCCGGTCGACACGCGGGTCGGCACGCGCGACATGGACGTGCAAGCGCCGGGCTCGAACATTCCCGGCATTCTGGATGCGAACCTGAACGGCATCCTGCGGCTCGGCGGCGCGCTGCGGGTGCCGGACGCCGATCTCGATGCTGCTGCCCTTGCCGAGCGCAACAAATACGAGCAGTGGGCGCAGCCCTATCCCAACCCGTTCCAGAAGGCGCTTGCCGCATTCATCAACCTCGCCGACGACTATGCGATCAAGCAGCCCGATGCCGCCAACGCAGCGACCAGCCTCGGTGCCGGCGTGGACGACAATCCGGATCCTTTGATCACCGCGCCGCTTTACGGCCAGTGGCACGCCCTGACGCGGCGGCTCCTGGACGAGCGTGACCTCACGACGCCGGTGCCGAACGCCAACAACTGGGTCCACAACCTCAATCTCGATCCGCGCTTCCGTGTCCCCGCGGCATTCGGCGCCGACGTGGTCGAGAGCAACGCCGAAGAGTACATGAACGATGCGTGGGAGCAGATCGGCGATGTGCTCGCCGCCAATCAGAAGATCCGCCGCCTGCTGATGGCCCGCGAAGTGTCTTGGCGGTGGCATTCGCGTCACCTCCGGCCCTTGGTCGAGGCGACTCCCGAACGCATGCTCGCGATTGCGGCACCGGTCGAGCGGCGCATCATGCTGGGCGGCGTGACGATAGCAGCCGCGCGACGGGCGAGCCGATTGGCGCCGGTCCATACCGCGACCGCGATGCGCAGGATCGTCCGGCCGAAATCGCGGCTGATGCGCGCGTTACCCTTCAACGCCAATGTGCGGCCGGACAACCTGCTCACCCGGGTCGAGGCGGGCGATGTCAGCGCGGCGCCGCCCAAGGTCGTGCCGCCGGGGGTCCCGACCGTCGACCAGGTCGCCGGCGCCGCGGTCCCTTCGAACATTCCACCGGCGATTCTGGGTCTTCTGCGCAAGTGGCCGTGGCTGCCGCTCGCGGCCCTGCTGCTGGCGCTGCTGATCGCGCTGCTGCTCGTGTTCGTTGCCTGGCCGGTTGGCCTGGTGCTCGCCGCCGTGGTCGCCGCCGGCGGCATCTACCTCTGGCGTCTGCTCAGGCGCTGGCAGCAGATCGGCGCAGGTGCATCGAGCCTCGGGGAGGCCGCCCAGACGCCGCAGGCGGTCGACGATCTGCCGAGCAGCCCGGATTTCGTCATCTCCGCGCCGGGCGCTAACGTGCCGGTCACAGTCGGCGCGAGCGACAGCCCCACCGCCATTCGGTTCAAGACGGGACTGCGCGACCTGTACACGCTGCTGCAGGCGAGCAAGGCGGCGGCGACCGAGCAGCCGCCGGCCCGCCTCGATCTCAGGACGGTGGTGGCAACGGCGATCGGCGCAATCGACCCGATTGTCACGATTCCGCGCCGGGCGATCTCGACGATCTTCATCCCGCCCTGGATCCTCACCCAGGTCGGCGAGCGCTTCGGCGAGGTCATGGCCTATCCGAAGATCGACCTGCCGATGTACGAGCCGCTGAAGGCGATCTCGGCCGAGTTGTTCCTGCCCAACATCAACCTGATCAAGCCGAACAGCATCACCTTGATCGAGACCAACCAGCGCTTCATCGAAGCCTACATGGTCGGTCTCAACCACGAATTCGCCCGCAAGCTCCTGTGGCGCGAATATCCGACCGACCAGCGCGGCAGCCATTTCCGCCAGTTCTGGGACGTGCGCAGCTACTTCAACGCGGACAATCTCGACGCGGCGGCGCTCAAGGAGAAGCTCTACGACATTCCCGAGCTGCACCGCTGGTCGCTGAACTCGGCGCTCGGCCGTCACAACAACCGCTCGACGGTTGCCGGCGAGGACGCGGTCCTGGTGATCCGCGGCGAATTGTTGAAGAAATATCCGAACGCGGTGATCTACGCCCACCGCGCCAAGTGGGAGCGCAAGGCGGACAATTCGATCGACCTGACGCAGCCGCGCACCTTGGAAGACATCGACGCCGCGCTCGAGGACAAGCCGCCGACCAGCATCGTGCGCACGCCGCTTTACGAGGCCAAGGTCGATCCCGACATCTATTTCTTCGGGTTCGATCTCACCATTCCGCAGGCGAAGGGCGGACCGGGTACCAATCCGAACGACGATCCGGGCTGGTTCTTCGTCATCAAGGAGCGGCCGGGCGAGCCGCGCTTCGGGCTCGAGCTCGAGCGCACCGGCGCGCTCGAGATTCTCGACGAGGTGACATGGAAGGACACCGGCGCAACTGACTTCCTGCCGGCCGGCAGCCTAGCGCCGATCGCGCTCACGGCACCGCCCGCTGCCGATCCGGAACAAAAGAAGCCGCAATATGACGACGACAGCAAGGCCGACGCGGCCGAGCCGAGCGCCGCGCGCTGGGCCTACATCCTCTATCGAGCGCCGGTGATGGTCGCGATCCATGCCACCGAAATGCTTGCGAGCGGGACGTAAACCATGGCCGACAACGACCGCAGCGAACTGACCGCCGCCCGTCTCGCACAAGATGCGAGAGCTGGTGAAGTACGGCGCGCGAAGCAGAAGCTGGACGCGCTCAAGGCCGAGCGCACGCGTTTCCTGCGCGATGCCCCGTCCGGCGATCGGGCCACGGAGGCGAAGGCCGCCGAACTGAACCGGGCCGTCGAGGCGGCCGCCGCCGCGGTCGCCACCGCCAAGCAGGCGCTTGGCGATGCGG
This sequence comes from uncultured Alphaproteobacteria bacterium, assembly GCA_963802585.1. Lineage (GTDB taxonomy): Bacteria > Pseudomonadota > Alphaproteobacteria > Rhizobiales > Xanthobacteraceae > Bradyrhizobium. The sequence continues at coordinate 11,291 of CAWDJS010000025.1, forward strand.
TCAAGGCGACGGCGCAGGCGACCGCGGCCTTCGCCGATTTCAGCGATCCCCGCCGCAGTGTCGGCCGGCTGAGCGATCGCTCGCCCTTCGTGCTGATGCCGATCCGCATCGAGACCCGTTTCACGACGTCGACCGTGAGGGACGTCAGCAGGCACGAGCTCCTGGTGCGGATCTTTCCCGACGATTGCTGGGTGGACAGTTTCGAGCCCGATCTGTCGACGACCGAACTCTCCAACGCCAAGCGCTACTGGCAGGCGATATGGCGGTCGGCCGGTTTCGAAGGCGATCGGCGCGCCGCATGGCGCGACCTCGTTGCAGCCCACGGGTCCGGGCGCGCCGCCTGGATCGCCGACCATTATCAGCCGACCAACGTCGCAAACCCGCCGGCCAAGCCCAATGCGACGGACGTCATCCTGGTGATCCCCGCGACGGCCGCGCTGCCAGACGCCGAAGCGCAAGCGATCGCTACCTACTGGCAGACGGTGTGGCTCGCGGACGGCGACGCCGCCCTCGTCACGGGCGCCCAGACCGCATTATCCACGGCGGTCGGCGGCGCGCGCGCCGCCGAGCTGGTCGCCGGCTATGTGCCCACTAATTTCGCCGATCGTCCCACATTGCCGCTGCGCCGCCGCGACGTCGCATTGACGACCGCGTTCGTGTTGTTTCCCGCCGATCCGCCCACCAAGCAGCAACCGTGGTCGCAGGCGCCGCGCATCAACCGCCTGGCCGACCGTTTTGTCGTCATCGGGTTCCGCGGCGGCGTCAAGGTGATCGAGGCGATCGGCGGCGCAGTGATACTGCCGCTTTACGTCGGACCCGACCCGTCCGCCGATCCGAACGAGACCATCCATCCCGACGGCGAGGACCTGTTCGTGCCGCCCGAGCTGCGCTGGCTCACGGATTTCGACGAAGCCGTCAAGGCCGGGGTCGGCCTGCGCATCGGTCTTTCGGCTGATGACGCGCGGCTCGGCTTCGACCGGCTGCTCGTTGTCGGGCTGGAGCTCGGGGTGAGCGATGCCGACGGCAAGGCGGCGCTCGAAGAGCTGCTCGTGCATCATCGCGACGGACGCAGCGGGCTTGCTCTGGTCCCCCAGGGCACGCCGACGCACAACACCACCGGCAAGGGCACCGGCTACACCAAATTCGACGATCCCGATGTGAGCTTCGCCGACCGGCGCGATGCGCCGCTGTTCGCGGTCACCAGCGACCCGCTGAAGAAGCGCGACGGCCAATGTCTGGCCGAGGCGCTCGGCATCGATCCGACCCTGTTCGCGCGCGTGCACGCCGCAAACGGTGCCGATCAACTCCAGGCCCGTGCCATGCACCACGCGCTGTGGCCGGCCACGATCGGGTACTGGATGGACAAGCTGATGCCGGAAGTGTTCAGCGACGCCACGGTTGACGACACGAGATGGTTCTTCACGTCCTACGTGTCCGGACGCGGCGCGGCGCCGGCGATCCGCATCGGCGGCCAGCCCTATGGCATCCTGCCGACCACCGCATTCTCCCGCATCGCCTGGCTCGATCGCCGGCACCGGTTGCGGGGGACGTTCGGCGAGCGCGACGAATTTCTCGCGCGCCTGCTCACGCTCCTGCGTGGAGTCGGCACCGATTGGGACACCCTGCGGTCGAAGGTCGCCCATGTCGGTGCGACCGGCGATGCGCATCAGATCCTGCTCGACATCGTCGGCCTGCATCCGGCCTCGGTCGAATTTCACGCGCGCTACGCCGAGACGATCGACCAGATTTTCAACATCACGAACCTGCTCGGCCTCGGAGAGGATTTCTGGCGCCGGCTGCTGTCGGACGCACTCGACTTACCGGCGGATTCCCTGCTCGCCCGCCTCGGTCATCAGGGCCCCGATCCGTCGATCCTCAAGCAGTACTTCTTCAAGGACGCGCAGAAGGTCGGCAGCATCATCGACGACCGGCCATTGTCGGAAAGCGACCAAATCCGGCCGTATACCGCCGACAACCGCAACTACATCGCCTGGCTGATCGACGCCGCGAAGAGTTCGCTGACGGCTGTCTACCAGGAGCGCGGATTTACCAACAACCGCACGCCCGACACGCTGCTCTATCTGTTCCTGCGCCATGCGCTCATGCTCGGCTATTACGATGCGGGCTACCGCCTGCACCGCGCGGCAGGCATCCCCGCTGCGACGTTGCAGGCGATGCGGCCTGAACCGTCCTTCATCCATGTCACGGCGGCGGTGCAAAGCGAGAGTCGCTTCGCCCATCTGTACAAGACCGAGGCGGCGATCACCGGCAGTCCGACCAGGCTGGTGAGCGACTTCATCACTGCCAATCTCGTCCTGCGGCCGGAATTGCGTGAGCTCGCCGAGCAGATCGATGCGCTGGGCGCGCTCGTCGACGCGCCGACGGCGGCCCTCGAGCGGCTCTTCGTCGAGCACGTCGATTGCTGCGCCTATCGCTATGACTCCTGGCTGCTCGGCCTAGTCGATCTCCAGCTCGAAACCATGCGCAAGGGCGTGGACGGCCAGGCCGCCAGGACCGGCCTCTATCTCGGCGCCTATGGCTGGCTCGAAGACCTGCGGCCGCGCCCGCCGCTGCATCCGGCCGAGCTGCCCGACAACATCAAGGCATTGTTTCCGGGGGCGCCGATCATGCGCGATCCGAACAATGGCGGTTACATCCACGCACCTTCGCTCACTCACGCACGCACCGCCGCCGTGCTGCGCAGCGGCTATCTCGCCAACGCGACGCCCGCCAGTCCGGACACGATGTCGGTCAATCTTTCCTCGGCGCGCGTGCGCGCCGCGCTCTCGCTCCTGGAGGGAATACGCAACGGTCAGAGCCTCGGTGCGCTGCTCGGCTATCAGTTCGAGCGCGGCCTGCACGACGATCATGGACTGATTGAGGTCGACAAGTTCATCTATCCGATGCGCAAGGCGTTCCCGCTCGTCGCCGACGCGATCACGTCGACCAGCACGCCGCCCGGCACACCCATCGAGGCGATCGAGGCGCGAAACGTGCTGGACGGCCTCAAATTGATCGAGCGCGTGCGCGCGCACGGCGGAAACTACCCATTTGCCCTGGCCATTCTGCCGGCCGCATCGGGCGCCGAAACCACGGCCATCAATGCGCAGGTCGCGCGCATGCTCGATGCCTACGACGCCGTCGCCGATCTTGCATTAGCCGAGGGAGTGCATCAGGCAGTGCAGGGGAATTTTGACCGTGTCGGCGCCACGCTCGACACCTATTCGACCGGCAACTTTCCGCCCCAACCGGAAGTGGTGCAGACACCGGCGCGCGGCATCTCACTTACCCATCGCGTCGCCTTGCACTTACGCTCCGGCCTTGCGCCGCCGCCTGGCGCAACGCCGCGTGCGATCGCGCAGCCGGCGGTCGATGCCTGGCTCTCGACGCTGCTGCCGCCGCCCGCCGATATCGCATGCACAGTGAATTGGGCCGATCCGGCGAACGGGGCCGGGATGGAACGCGTGGTCAGCTTCGCCGATCTTGCGCTGCGTCCAGTCGATCTGCTCGAGCTGGTCAAGCCCGACGGCGTCCAGACGATGGACGAGCTTGACGAGCGTGTCCTGCGCTTCGTGACCGCGGCCCAGGCACCGCGGCCAGATGCAAATCTGGCCATCGCCTACATGGCGGCCCCTGCCGGCAAGCTCAGCGTGTTCCAGGCCACCGCGCTGCTCCGGCGGCTGAAGACGCAGCTTGTCAAAGCGCGAGCGTTGCGGGCGACAGACGCGATGCTGCACAATGAGGCCGCGCCTGCCGATGACGACAAGGTGACACTCGACCGCGCGCGGGTAGCAAGCCCGAAAGCCCTGCTTGACGGCCTCGCGACCGACATGTCGGCCGTCATCGCGGCGCGCCAGCCCGCGCTCGACGACACCGTCTCGAATCGAGACGCGATCGTCGCTGCGAGCGACGCGACGACCGACGAAGCGGTCGAGCTCCTGCAGCGGGCGACGCTGCTTGTAGTGCCACTCGCCGGCTGGGGCTTCCTCTACACAGCACGACGGAAGGTAGCGGTCGATCTTTATGCGCGCATCGGCAGTTTGGTGAAGCGCTGGAGCGACCGGCTTGACGATTTCGCCGCCCGGCTGCTCGCCTACGACAATCTGCCGGTGGCGACGACGGCCGACGCCCGCTTCGCCGAGCTCCGCCGCATCGAGATGCTCGTCACGACCCGGCCGGATCCGCTGCCTCCCGCTGCGGCCGACCTGCGCAACGCGCTCAACGGCAAGGGCGGTGTGTATGCCGCAAGGCGCGATGCGTTCAAGGCGATCCTCGACGGCAATACGCCGACGCTGGCGGCTGCGATTGCCGCCGCGAAGGCCATTGCGACGGCGGACCTCGATCCGGAGGGGCTCGATCTTGCGCCGGTCGAGGACCAGATCATCGCGCTCGCCCAGGAGATCCAGAAGAAGCTCGCCGCCATCGCCAAGGAGATCAATCGCCGCGGCACGGCCGTCAAGGGCAAGCTCGACGAGCACGATGCCAGCGCGTCGCAGGCGGCACGGGTTGCCGCCCTCATCGCCGGTGGACAGGCGCTGTTCGGGACCGACATGCGCCTGCTGCCGGAATTCGCGCTGTCGGCCGAACAGGCCGGGGAATGGACGAACGCCCTGGCCTATGCGGGCGCAGGCCTGACCGACCACCTACGCAACTCCCTCGGCGTCGATGATCCGGTGGGTGAATGGTCTGCCGGCGCGGCGCGGGTGCGCCCCAATCTGCGCAATTACGAGCAAATGTCGCTCATCGCAGGCGCATTCGGCCAGCCCGAGCCGGCGCTGATCGCGGCGCAATTTCCCTACGAGCCGGGCGCGCCCTGGCTCGCGCTCGACTATCCCGACACGTACAAGCTCGAGAGCGATCATCTGCTCTATACCGCCTGTTACGCCGAGGCCTTCGACGGCAGCAAGCCGCAGACGGGCCTTCTCCTCGACGAATGGACGGAGGTCATTCCGGCGGCCGACCGCGACACCGGCATCACGCTCAACTACGACCGGCCGGACAGCGAGCCGCCGCAGTCGATCCTGATCGTGACGCCGGCAAGCGCCAGCGGCGAATGGCAATGGGACGATCTCGTCGGCTCGCTGAACGAGACGCTCGATCTCGCCAAGACGCGCGGCGTCGAGCCGGTGCACGTCGATGCGACCGCCTATGCGCGTTTCCTGCCCGCGACTGTCCTCGCGGTAACGTTGTTCGGGATTTCCATCAGCACGGTGCTGGCAACGGCGAACGGCGTCTATCGCACCATGAAGGTGCCTGAACATGTCTAGCAGCTTCGCCATTGCCGATATCCAGGTCGCGCTGGAGCGGCGTCAGTTCCCGACCGTCACTGCCTTCAACCGGCTCGAAGGCCGGCCGCGCACGCAGAATTTCGATCGCGCGCTCCGCGCGGAAGTACGCGATGCGCTCTGGATGGTGTGCAAGCAGTGGCAAATGGGAGAATTCCACGGCAGCGATGCCGGCTCGCCGGTCCTCACCAAGCTGCAGGTCGATACCACGCGCCTCACCAAATACCGGCCGGCGGCGCTTGCCGCGCGGGCGTTCAACTATGATGTGCCGCTGGAAACCATGGTCGAGCAGCGCCACGTTCCGCTCACGCTCGATCTGCGGCTCGTCTTGGGACGGCGCTGGCTCGCCCTGATCGCCGACGTGGGCAACTATGCGCAGGCCTACATCGACGCTTATCCGATCACTGCACCCAATCCGGCGGATCCGGCCGATGCGGGGCGCTGCGCGACTGCCGATGTCTGGCAGACCTACGCGGCGGTGGCCGGACGTGCCATGGATGGCGGGGCGCTCTACACCTACCTCACCGGCGGCGCGAACCGGCATGCCTATGACAACGTCGCCGGGGTCCGGCAATCCGATCAGGGTCCGCTCGACGACCGCGCCACCCGCTTTCTCGCCTGGTTCAACCGGCTGTTCCAGCAGCCGCCGCAGAACAGCGACGACGCCTGGCTGCCGGAACGCCTCGAATATCAGTTCGCGGCGTCCGCGCCGATCGCGAACGGCGAGAAGGTCTACGTCGCCGACGAGTTCGCGCAGGCGCGGCTCGACTGGTACAGCGTCGACATCTCCGCCGGCGCCGCACCGCTCGATCCCGTCCCCGGCTCGGAGGTGACCGGCCTGCCGCCGGCGACGCCGCGCACCGTGATCCCGACCTCGCTGACCTTCGCCGGCATGCCGAACACACGCTGGTGGACGTTCGAGGATCGCAAGACCAATTTTGGCGACATCGACGCAAGCACCACCGATCTCGCCAAGCTGTTGTTCATGGAGTTCGCGTTGGTCTATTCCAACGACTGGTTCGTCATCCCCTTCACTCTGCCGAACGGCGCGATCGCCTCGGTGCGCGGCATGGTCGTCACCAATGTTTTCGGCGAGCGATTGTGGATCGAGCCGGCCGACCGCGGGCCGAACGGCGCCTGGCAGCTGTTCACGATCAACATGCAGGGCGATCCTGTTGCCCCCACTGACGTGACTCTCCTGGTGTTGCCGACGGTCGCCAAGATCCAGGACGGGCCGCCGGCGGAGGAAGTCACGCTGGTGCGCGACGAGGCGGCCAACATGGTGTGGGGTGTCGAGACGCTGGTGCCGCTCGCGACTGGAGACGCCAAGAGCGGCAGCGAGGCGGCGCGCGAGACACTTGCCTTCTACCAATCGCTCGCCGGTCCGGCGCCGCCGGTGTTGCCGCCGGCCGCGCCAATCCGTTATCGCGTGATGGGGAGCGTGCCGGAAAACTGGATTCCGTTCATTCCGGTCCACGTACCGGGCAGCAATCGCGAAGTGCAGCTGCAACGCGCTCGATTACCGCGCATCATTCCGGGCGGACCGCCGATCGCGGGCACGGTAGAGCCGCGCACCGTCCTGTTGCGCGAAGGTCTCGACCAGAAGCAGCCCTATTTCATCCACGAGGAGGAAGTGCCGCGCGCCGGGGCCCGGGTGCTGCAGAACTATCAACGCACCCGCTGGGTGGGCGGCCGCGTCTATACCTGGATGCGGGCGCGCAAACAGACCGGGCGTGGCGAAGGCTCGAGCGGTCTCGCCTTCGATGAGATCGTCCCGACGGCGTGAGCCACGAAACGCCGCGGAAGTTGCTGCGGCGCGCGTGACGCGAAGATCTAGCGGCGAGCGTCCGAATCGTCCCGGCCGCCACCGGCAGTCCGGCTCGACCACAGACGGTTGAAATAAGCTCGCACCATTCCCGCAACGATGAAGGCGAACACGATGATGATTGCGGCGGGAACAAGTATCAGAAACGTGCCGAGAAAGACAGCGAGCACCGCTGCCATGAGCACGCCGAACAGCAACAGCAGAAGAATGACGGTGAAAAATCCGGGTTGCCTGATGTAGGCGCGATGGGCCCCGCTCTGTTCGATTGACACCCAGATATGCGCCTTGCCGCGAAGAGGTTCGCCGCGCGCTCGATCGGGAGGGATGATCTCCGGTTCGGAGCGGTTTTCGCGGCCATCGGTTGGTCGATTTGCCATGTTGCGAAATCCTGTACCGACGTTATGTGTGCCGAGAACCGGTTTCTGCAATAGCGCGATCGCTGGCGCCAGCGTGCCACAGACCGCGACTGTAACCGGCCACGCGTTGATGCGCGGGAACACGACCGATCGCAGTCGGCGGATATCGCTTTCCTGCAGGGCATGAGCGAGCTCGCAGCGCAGAACATGCGGGTCAACATCCATCGCGGCCAGGCGAACTACGCTCCAAAGTCGCTGCGCGAGAAAACGGATTGTTGCTCGTCGTTTGCCGAGAAGGAATTGGCGGCCGCGATGAACCGGCTCATTCGGGCCAAGCGGATCTCGAGCATCGAGGAGGGACCGCCCTCTCGCCGGCGGTCGTCGCTGGTAATCATTAGTCCGCCAATTCCTGGCTTGTAAGTTGTCGGTGGTGTCTCAGTTTGAAATTTATTCATCTATAGCCGGCGCCCCAAGCGATTAGTCCGCCAACAATCAATCCCGCCGCCCCAAGCACCGAAACGGCCGGAATGTCCCTGGTTTAGCGATCGACGGTCTTACCCTATCACCTTGCTATGAGGCCATGAGCCTAGAGATTGGCTTGGCTGGCCGCAACCGCTTCCTCATTCCATTCAAGTCCAACGCCGGGCACGTCAGGAATGTGAAGCAATCCGTCACGAATTTCATAGGGTTTCTGTAAGACAGGATCGGCCCAGTCCTGCCATTCCAACCAATGCGCGGTCTCCGTGACGCGCATTACGTGAGCGGCCACCTCCGGATAAAGATGTGTGGACATTGGTATGCCCGCCGCTCCCGCAATAGCCGATGCCCTTAGCCAACCGGTCACACCGCCAATGCGCATGAAATCCGGCATGACAAGGTCGCACGCCTTTCTTTGGAGCGCGGTGTGCAGATCGCGGGGACCATAGAAATTCTCACCGATCTGGATCGGGGTCTTTAGCTCCGCGGTCAACTGCACGTAGCCATCGAGATTGTCATAAACGATCGGCTCCTCGATCCACGTCAGACCCTCATCATCAATCATGTGACACCGCTGCAGGGCTTCTCCAAAATGTAAGCCTTGGTTGAAATCTGCCATCAACTCCATATCATCACCAACAGCGGCCCGGATGGCATGAATGGCGGCCAGATCGTCGCTCGCGCGATCGCGGCCAAGCCGTAACTTCAGCGCAGTGAAGCCTCCTTCGTCACGCAACGCGGCCGCGTCTGCCGCCACAACCTCCGGCGCCTGAAGCCACAACCCGTTACTGTTGTATGCTTTCACTGGTCCTACCGAACCGCCTAGCAAAACACAAAGCGGCGCGCCGCTCGCCTTCGCCAAGGCATCCCAAGCCGCCATATCCAATCCGGACACCGCGATCATAGAAAGTCCTTGATAACCTACAAAGTGCAGCGACCTGCGTGCGAGATCGTAGAGTTCGACCGGCGCGACGCGCCGCCCCTTGAGCATAGCGCCGAAATCTTGCAGGGCCGGGACCAGATATCTCATCGTCTTGATGGTGTAGGGCTCAAGATAGCTCCGCCCGACGATGCCTTCTTCAGTGAAGAGGTCAACCAAGATCAGCGGCCAGTCGGTGATGGTAGCGATCCGCGCGACAACCGGACGCTTCAGCTTGAGCACGACCGCTCTCGCCCGAATGGATTTGAATGTGAGCGGAGTAAGCTGCATTGCAAACACCTCTCGATTTGATCGGCAGATTGAACGGAGGATGATCCTTGCTACCGCCGAACCGATGGGGCGAGCGACTTGTGTATGGTTCAGCGCGCCGATAGCCGTGATGCCCGCGCCGCCAGAAAGTAACCGGCTCCCACAGCGCCGTAGAGGTAGATCAGCACCGTGGACCACCCCAACGGATTTGAGACCCCCGACAAAGTGCCCATAGTTGCGACGACGAGATTTACTACATCCCCTAGGAGTGCACCGAGCAGCACCGCGCGCACGGCGGCCTCGTCACGGAAGTCCTTGGCGAGCCAGAGGATCACGCTCAGCGTTAGCAACACCCCACCGAACAACCTTCCCATCAGCGCAAGAGCGGGCGAGCTCTCAATGCCGTAGTTGCTGAGGACCTGAGCAGGAGAGAGCACAAAGCTGATGCCGAAGAGAAAAGAGAGAACAGCGAGGATCGTGAAATACGTTTTGATCGTCATAACGTGGCACCCTCGTTTTGACGCCGAGGCGAATGCCTAACGGCGTTCCAGCAGAGCCGAAGCAACCCAGCTACGCAAGTGTCACCGTTAGTCTTCGGTGTCATCCGGACCACTTGAGTTTACCTTGTCACCTGACTACCGCGGCACAGCCGCAAGTGATGGCGCTCAGATTGATGTGGGCGCGTCTTTGGTATTGAAAGACCCTTTCAGAATGCGCGTTGCGGCCGAGGGCCCAGCACCCTTAACCCGCTTATCGTGGTGTGCCGCGAGGTCTAGCAGTCGTCGCTTCGTAAACTCGTCGGCGTTCTCCGCAAGGAGGCGACAGCGTTCTGCCTGCGCTTTCAAAAAGTTCGTATCCACGGAAATGCTCCACTCAGCAACGCCCTCAATTTTTCACAGCGCATCGGTCAAATCTACCGGGGGGCCTCACGGTTAATACTTTCTTAACAGTTACTTTTTTGGGGCCCTATATGCACGGCACACCTCTTCGCGCGCGCTGCTTTTGCCCAGGTTCGATCGTCGTTCCAATACCTTGTGAACTCCTGGCCTCGAATTGTTGAGCTGATTTCGATCTATAAACGCCTCAGAACCTTTGAAAGCCGCATCGGAGACGAGCCGGAGATATTGGTCCCGGTATTTGTGAAGGCATGAGAGCGAGAGCGCTCGCCAAAATGGTTGCTGCTCCGCGCATCAAGCGGGTGGCTGGCTCCCCTGTGGACCACTACCTGTAAGTGAAGCCCGCCAGCGATGACGGACGGTTCGCAAACGCCGACCGATCGTCTGCGCGGAGCCGCAAAGAATCCGACGGCGATTCTCCGAACAGAGCGCGATACGCGACGGAAAAGCGGCCGAGCTCCCAGAACCCGTAGTCGGTTGCAATTTGGGTAACAGTGGCTTTCGAGGGATCAGCACGCCGCAGTGCGCGACGTACCAAATGCATTCTGCGCAGGGTGAGATAGCGGATCGGACCCATCCCGATGTGTTCCTCGCAGGCGCCTCGAAGAGTACGCTCCGCAACTCCGATTGCTGAGCATATTTCTGCCAGATATAGGGGCTGATCAGAGTTTGCTTCCAGGAATTCCTCAAATTGCGCGACGATACGGTCGTGACGCCAACTTCCAGTGCTCATCGGAAGGGAGACGCTGTCGGTCAAGCACCTGATCATGAGGTGAATCAATTGTTGTTCCAGAGAACGGCTCACCTCAGGCATGACAAAAATGTCGGGAGTCGTCTTCGCGATCATTTCCACGGTCTCATGCACCTGTAACAAACGCCAGATCAGGTTAGGATCAGGTCGCACGACCAATCCCAATGCCTCATCCGGAATGTCGCAACCCGTAATGGCTTTGCAGGCGGCATGGAAGTCATCGTGCGCCAGGGACATCGATCCCCAGTTTCGGTTTGCGGCATTGCGTCGATGCTGCGAGTCAGTCCTGTGAACGACAATGCTCCCAGGCAGGACCGGCTGGCCGCAATATATCATCTCCTGTTCCTTGGTCAGGAACGTGATGGCTTTGCGGATCGGCGTGACTGTTCCAGCCACCACGTGGGGCAGGTTTTCGTGGCCGCGCTGCATCCAGACTTTGTCCAGGTGGATTTGCGTCAACTCCGCGCGGAATTTGCCCTTCTCCGTCGGCAAGATTTCAATGTCCGAAATCCAAAGAGCGGCCTGATATTGGAAAGGGTCAGAAAAGGCGAAATGGTTGCTCGAAGGCATTCCCAGTCCTCCTAAAGCCGATGGTAGCGGGGTGCCACTATGCAACTTCGGCTAATTATGCTGGACTTTTCTGACGCGACAATGGCCGCGATCGGACGCCAGGTGCGATGGCAATGAAGTGCTGCTGGTCTGCTAATTTTTTGGACGCCCTCTTTTCACTAGAATGGCGGGCAAGCCATTGAATTCACGTCGCCAATTCCTCAGGGTCATGGCGGGGGGTGCACTCGCAACGGCATCATCCCGCGCAGGAGCTGCACAGGTTTTTCCGTCTCGCCCGATAACCCTGATCGTACCGTATTCAGCCGGCGGCACCACAGATGTCGTAATGCGTGCCCTTGCTGCTGCAGGCGAGAGGCATCTAGGGCAACCGATCGTGATCGAGAACCGCGGCGGCGCAGGAGGCACACTGGGGCCCGCGCTGATGGCCGCGACTGCCAAGCCGGATGGTTACACCGTTTCGCAAATTCCGTTCGTCGTGTTCCGCGATGCTGCTATCCGGAAAACAACCTACGATCCGGCTACGGACTTCAGCTACGTCATCGGTGTCAGCGCCTACACTTTTGGTGTCGCGGTGAGAAGCGACGCGCCCTGGAGAACATTCCTTGAGTTCTTGGCAGATTCGAAAACGAGGCCAGACCAGATCAATTATGGAATAACCGCTCCGAACGGCCTGCCTAACACGACCATGCTTCAGATCGCAAAGCAGCAAGGCATTCGATGGATCAGCGTGCCTTTCAAGGGTGTGGCAGACGCAATCAGCGCACTGCTCGGCGGCCATATCCACGCAATAGCCGACTCGACCGGATGGGCCCCGCAAGTGAATGCCGGCCAATTCAGGCAACTGGTTTTTTTCAGCGAGGCTCGCACGAAAAACTGGCCCGAAGTACCGACATTAAAGGAAGTGGGAATTGACCTAGTTGCGAGTAGTCCGTTCGGCATAGCTGGCCCCAAAGGAATGGACGAAGGTATCATCAGGGTTCTCCACGACGCCTTTCGCGCGGGAATGACTGAGCCATCGTTTCACGAAGTCCTCGTCCGCCTCAATCAAGAACCTTGGTATTTGAGTAGCGAGGACTATCGGAACTACGCCTTGAAGACGATCGAGGACGAGAAGCGTGTGGTCCGCGAACTCGGACTAAAGGCAGAGTGATGCCGGCCGTTGGTGCTGAGCTCGCGGTTAATTGAGTATATTCGATTTGGGTCATCCGCGCCGCTTCAGCCGCGTGCCGGTGACTCCAGTCTTCGCCGACTAGCGGTCATTCTCCAGGTCAATCCGCATGGCTCAAGATGCCAACAGGCGACATAAGCGGTTGACCGGATGAGCGCAATTATCGGCTTCCTGCCGAAACCGCATAGCATCTCACAGCGATGCGCTTTAATTTGTTAAGTCGATCAAGGTCGCAGGTCTTTTGGCGAAGCTGCTGGTATTCTGCGAGATTAGCTCAACCTACGGAACAGCGATCGTCTACCTCATTTGTCGGCGTTAAGCGGTGGCTGGCTATCACCGCCGGCGCCTATCAAAAAGGATACGCCCCATGTCGAACTACGATGGAAATGCGGATTCGCCCGGCTTCTCCGCAAACGCCACGACGGCGATAGACGTCGGCCTACGCGCTTTCATGCTGCGCGTGTACAATTACATGGCCGCCGGCGTTGGCTTGACCGGCGTTGCCGCGTTTTTGACCTACCAGTTCACCGGCCCCGAATTACTTCAAAGTCCGCTGATGTGGGTATTCATGCTGGCGCCGCTGGGTCTAGTGTTCTTCATCAGTGCCCGCATCAACACGTTGACGGTAGAAGCCGCGCGAGGATTGTTTTTCCTCTATGCGGCCCTGGTCGGGATTTCTTTGTCGACCATCTTCCACATCTACACGCAGTCCTCGATCACGCGGGTGTTCTTTATCTCGGCGGCGGCCTTCGGCGCGCTCAGCATCTGGGGCTACACTACCCAGCGAAACTTGTCGGGATTCGGAACTTTCCTGTTCATGGGCCTGATCGGCATCGTTATCGCAAGCCTGGTCAATCTGTTTCTGAGATCGAGCGGGCTAGATTGGATGATTTCCATTATTGGCCTCGGCGTCTTTGCGGGCCTCACGGCCTACGATACCCAGCGGATCAAGGGGATGTACGACCGCGGCGATGACGTCACTTCCGCTGGCCGCAAGGCCGTGATGGGCGCGCTGTCGCTCTACCTCAACTTCATCAACCTGTTCATGATGATGCTGCGCCTGATGGGCGGCCGACGCTAGACCAGGCACGATTGAAGCTCGCACGCCACCCATTCGCCAGCAGGCGATGTCTGCTTCGCCCTGACAGAGTTGTAAAGGTCGCCTATTAGGCCGGCAATTTTGATCGGTGCGATAAGAAGAGTTTTGCAAGACTATCCACCTTAACCGACAGCCGCCGCGGCTACACGGCGCTGATGACTGAAAAGTGCCAGAGCCATTGGATGAGCGGCGGCATTTGCTACCGCTCTTCCGATGTCCGCCGCATTGCAGCCATTATGGCGTGGGTACGCATCGGCCGTAGGGGGATAATGATAGTAACCGTATGGACAAGCGACCGGGGCGGCCGCGCCGTAATAACCAGGTGCGTAATAAGCACCGGCGGCAGCAGCGCCGACCGCGGCAGCGCCGACGGCAGCAGCACCGACGCCCACCGCCACTCCCGGCCGCACACCACGGTAGACGCCGCCACGGTAAACGCGACCGCGATAAACACCGCCGCGATAATATACGGAGGCATCGGTCGAAATAGTGCCAAAAATCCGATGGCGACAATGACGGACGCAGCGAGCGAAATGATGGTTCGGCGTGACATGATTAGCCCTCCTCTCAGGTTGATCAACGATACTCTGGGCTGCTAAACCTCGTCCCGTCGATATGATCGGACATAGCCGCACTCCATTCGCATAGCATGCGACTACGCAGCAGTTCTCGAACCGGCCGCCTCTCAATGGCACTATCGGCCATCAGGGCGAATGCCTTCCGGGCTCCTAGTGGCGTTCTCATCCACGTTCCGCAAATGCCGATCCGGGAAAGTACTGGAGAGACCGAAGTGCTGAAGCCTTCGGAGGGCAGTGGGGCAAGAACAGCCTGGTGACTATGCGATTTCGGCACTTGGGCCTTTCGAAGTGGCCTGAGCGGATCTTGCTCGCGACCGCGTCGAATGCGCTTGATTCGGCATGCGACCCTCAACCCAAGTCGTAATGGGACGTCGGCCGCTCTTTGGCATAAAGGCCGCCGCAAACGCTGCAGCCCGTCATGAGGACCAGGCGCCGGTGAGCTTTATCGCTAACGACTTCGTCAACGCCGCGTTCATTGCGTTCCGGTTGGCCCATCGCTTGTCACGCGATAAGCTATGTTCGAAAATCATTGTCGTGAAATGCAATTCGCGCCTCACGCGCCATGTCGATCAGCGAGGCACAGAATGCGACCAGGGCAGCCATAAATAGCAGGGCCACGCCATGTTCGTGAGCAACGTGGAAGATTGCGCTCACGAAGGCGACAATGACGATGAGCGCTGTGAGTATCGCCGAGAGAATGGAGCAGAACAGCGAACGATTGAGAAGGATCGCCCTACGCTTCAGGCGGGGTATGTCATCCCTGAGATAGGTCCTGGAGACATCGCTCTCGGCAATGCCGTGCAGGAATTGCGACCGGTCCACCACGCGGTTGATCCGCGAAATCAATACTGAAATGAACGACGCGACGGCCCCCAGGAGAAACGCTGGCGCTGCCACATTGCCGATGATACGGGACAGTTGGTCGATCGACGGAGTTGCTGGAAGCAAGTCGCTCATCTCGATGTCCTTTTAGCGCGTTTTCATCCGCCAGGCCTCAACTCGAAAATGAAGCTGTTTTGTGCCCGGGGCACATCGGTCGATCTCATTGTAAGCGCTTCCGGACAGCCCATTGCCATCGGCCATGAGAATCACGAAGCGTCGACCATGCAAAACTGGCCAGCGAGCAAGAAAATCGGGAGATCGGAATGCGCCGATCCCTCGTGAGGTTTCTGCTGGCTGGGATACTGTCAGGCGGATCGTGCCTAGAACTTGTAGCCAATTCGCGCCGTAACCTGATTGCTACTAAGCTCCTGCTTGAAGCCAATGAGGCCGAGATTCAGGATCGGAATGGGATACGTGAAGGTCTTGGACTGGTACTGCGAGTAACGGTATTCGACGCCCACAAACCAGTTGTTCGTAAACGCGTAATCAAGACCTCCTCCGGCCGTCCAGCCTACTCGCGTCCCATCGCCGCCGACTGAGATGCCGGTGGTCGGGATGGAGGTCTCGTTGGAGGCGAACGCCGCACCGCCCGTTACGTAGAACAGGGCATGGTCAACCGCATATCCGAGCCGCCCACGGATCGAGCCGCCCCATTTGCTTTGCGCTGTGAGGAAATCGCCGGTGACCGCTGTGTAACGTATCTTGCCAACGGTCCAGCCTGCGAAGTCGCCTTCGATACCAAGCACCAGCTGGCCTACCTGATAGTTGTAACCGCCCAGAACCCCGTAGCTCAGTCCATTCTTGTCAGATCCGGATGTGACGACAAAGGGCACTCCCAGCAAAAGTGCTCCGGTAGTGTACCTGGGGTCCGTTTGTATCCATCCGAGTTCGCCCCCAAGGTAAATGCCCGTCCAGGTAAACGGCGCAACATAAGCAACCGGCGCAACTCGGGCTGGAAGGTCGGCAGCCGATGCAGACAGGCTCAGCGCGCTCGCCGCGGCGGAGAGTAGAACGATGCGCGCTAAGTGCCACATGGCCGACCTCATCTTGGCTGGAGCAGCTGACCTTGAATATCCAGTAACATCCGCGGAGACTTCAAGACGAACTTTCGTCGGCAGGTACCAACTCTATTTTCACCGTTGTGCCTGTTCGGCAACAACGCGGCCGGCGACAGCCATCTTCTGATGAAGCAACTCACTCAGCCTATGCAAAAACGGCAGGCGCTCGACTTTTCGGCAGGTCACAAGCAGACCTGCCGTTCCTGAATTACATGTCCGCTGTGCTCCACCCGTGAACGTGGCAGGGCTCCCCGCGACGTACTCGCTCGCTTTGCCTATATGGTCGACCTAATGCTCCCAATCCCCTTCTAGTTTTTGCTCGAATATTTGCGCCGGTGCTTCCTGGTGAACTTTGGCAAACCCATTGAGCGGAATTGAGTTGGTCACACCCACAACATTTGAGTTGACGGTCTCCAAGGCCAACATCTGACCCGACTCCAGATCATGAATTAAGGCCGCATTGGCCACGCTTCCGGCTACGCAACCGTTGGTGAGACAAATGACATAGGGAAGTTGCATGGGCGACCCCTTGTCGACTGTCAATTTGATGCCGGGCTGCAAGAATGATCCAGGGGGCAAGAAGATCTGTAAACGGGCGATAGGATCGCTCTCTCGTTCGATCAGATCGACTCTGATGGCGATCTGGCCTGTGTCCCACTTACCGTTGATGGTCGTGCGACAAACCATTTTCGACCCGGCCTCTTGGGTGGCCCTGAAACATGCCTTGCGCCACGGCGCGTACGTCAGCGGGCGACCTGGCTGTCGTCCCCGAGTAGTAATCTCCGCCTCAGAAAAATTCTCGGTCGCCGGGACGTCGCCAAATGGCACCAGTTGTTGCGCGTCGACCCTCATCACTGGGGTTGCCGCGAACGCCACAAGTGATCCTGCTGCCAGGAATTGATACCGGGCTGATCTTGCCGATGGGGATGGATGCCAAATGTTCATAACCAATCCCCTTTCATCGATGTTTGGCCAGGAATTCGCTGACAAGCGGCGCCCAGAGTTGAACGGCCTCGGCCGAGTCTATCAAGAAATGGCCGTCCTCCCCGAAATCGGATAGCAGATGATATTCGACATTTCCGCCTGCGGCCCGAAACGCTTCCACCATCCGCCGCGAGAGATCAGGTCCAAAATAACTGTCGTTACGGACGTAGATCCATAGCATCGGAATGCGCGCCGTGCGGCCAAATTCGGCAACGGCATCGACCAGCTGATCAGGGGCACAATTGTTGTTAGGTTTTCCGTTGAGATGTCCACCGCGGCCGGCTGCAAAGCCGATGATCGCTCGTACAGATTCCGGATTTTGACTGCCCAGCGCAATCGATCCCCAACCACCCCCCGACTGGCCGACAATGATGACCTCATTGCGCTTGATAAACGACTGAGTTGACATGTAGTCGATGATCCACTTGTCAATCGACGCGACGGCAAGGCCCGCTTCACGAAACTCGGCATCCGAACATTTTCCCACGCCCGAGAAAAAAAGCCCGAACAGACCGCGCTCGGGGATCTCGATCGCCGTAGCACCATATCCAGGGCGCACAGGTGCGACCACCACGTAGCCTTGTCGGGCAAACCAAAGTGCGGCGTCACGAAATTCGATCACGGGAAAGTAGCTTCGCGCCATCGCGTCCAGCGAAATTCCATGGTTCATGACCAGGAGTGGAAATGGACCGCTCCCGATGGGGCGGATCAAATAAGCGAGCATCGGCACAGGCGAAGAGGGAATCGCCCACATCTCCTCATGAACCTGGGGCGCCGTGGACTGCTCGGACGCCGGTCCTGCCATCACCAGAGTCGGCAGGACGAGAAACATGATTATGTTTGATAAAGAGTACCGCATCGCTAACGACCCTCAACCTATGGGCGTTGATGATGGAGCAGCTTTTCGCGGGCATCACTAATTGGTGGATGGCGGCAACCTCAGCTTCTCCAGCGCCTGTTCGACCGAGAAAGAACCGGGCCTTTGGCGCGGCGGGAATTGCACGAAGCTGGCGAGATGCTGTCCGACGATTGCCTGCGCCGGGACGACCACGAAAGCATGCTCGATAAACCATCGGACGTAGTCGCCGGACTCGTGCTGCGCCCGCTCGAACGGATCGGAGCGCAGATTGAACAGCATGGGAAGGCGCAGTTGAATCATTGGCTGTTGCCAGACACTGAAACCCTCCGCCTTTTGCTCGAGGAACACAGCCTTCCACTGCTCATACCGGAGACCGGCAAGGTTGCCGTCGTCGGTCCAGTAGAAGAATTCGCGGCGCTTGTCCGGACCTTTGCCCGAGAGAAGGTCGCGTTGATCATAGCCGTCCAGATGCACTTTGAAGGTCTGGCCTGCCGCGTCATAGCCCTGCAGCAGCTTTTCCTTGATGGCTGGCTCGCCGGCCGCGGCGACCAGTGTCGTTGCCCAGTCCTCCGCCGAGAAGATTTCATTGATCTCGGTACGCGCCGGCACCAATCCGGGCCAGCGCACCATCGCCGGGACGCGATAGCCGCCCTCCCAGTTGGTGTTCTTCTCGCCCTTGAAGGGCGTCGTGCCGCCGTCGGGCCAGGTGAATGTCTCGGCACCGTTGTCGGTGGTGTAGATCACGATGGTGTTGTTCGCGATCCCGAGATCGTCGAGCTTTTTGAGCAACTGGCCGATCTGACCATCATGCTCCACCATGCCATCTGGATAAAGACCGAGACCGGTTTTCCCCTGAGATTCGGCCTTCAGGCGGGTCCAAATGTGCATGCGGCTCGGATTGAACCAGACAAAAAACGGCTTCTTGTCGCGATTTGCCCGATCGATGAAATCCGTAGAGGCGGCAAGGAATTCCGCGTCGATCGTCTCCATGCGCTTCTTGGTCAACGGCCCGGTGTCTTCGCACTTCTGCCTGCCCCAGGTGCCGAAACGAGGGTCGTCGCCGGGCGTGTCAGTCGGGACCGCGATGCATTTCAAGACGCCGCGCGGACCGAACTGCGCCCTGAACGAGGGATTCTTCGGATAATCTTCATGCTCCGGCTCATCCTCGGCATTCAGATGGTAGAGGTTGCCGAAGAACTCATCGAAGCCGTGAACCGTCGGCAGGAATTCATTGCGGTCGCCGAGATGGTTCTTGCCGTATTGCGCAGTCGCATATCCCTGCGGCTTCAGGAGTTCGGCGATCGTCGGGTCTTTTGCGGACAGTCCTTCCTTCGCTCCTGGCAGGCCTACTTTCAGAAGTCCTGTCCGCAACGGACTCTGTCCGGTGATGAAAGCAGAGCGGCCTGCGGTGCAGGATTGCTGTCCATAATAGTCGGTGAAAATTGCACCCTCGTTGGCGATGCGATCGATGTTGGGTGTGTGGTAGCCCATCATGCCGCGATTGTAGGCGCTGATGTTCCAGTAGCCGATGTCGTCGGCCATGATGACGAGAATGTTCGGCTTTTGCGGCTGTTGTGCCATGGCTGGGGCGCATGCTGTTGCCGCAACTGCAGACAGAGCGAATAGCGCCGGCCGAATGTTATTTGCAAAGCTCATCACACATTCCTCTGGGTTCTTCAGTGCGTCGGAAGCCATTTCCAATATGGCGCAGTCTTCTGATCGACCTCTGGCGCAGCGACTCGAAGGAGGATAGAGGGGCCGATATGGCTTGCCGTGAATGGCCGGCTCTTTCAGAGCCAGCCGCTCTCGTCTCAAGTGTTGTCGAGCACGAATGTTAGGTCCGCCTGGGATTGCAGCCTATGCAGAAACGGCAGATACGCCCGGAACGTCGCGTTCAAGTGAACGTATTTCATCTCGCTAAAACCATCCGCCATATGAGCAGGCAAGCTATGCAGAGCCCTGTCGCCAGCCGACTGATCACATAAACATCAATGCATACAAACTCGGCCGCAAATCGGCATCTATCTCGCATCTTCAGGAATACGGCTCAAGCGTGCCGAAGATGCATAGCGTGGGTTCAGCGATTTCGTGAAAATGCTCAGGACGGAGCGCTAATCGCTTCATCCATGAAGCTTGCCCTGAGGAGTGCGGGATGCGGAAAATACTAATTCTTGCAACGACAGCTCTCGCGCTAGCGGGTTCAGACGTTCAAGCTCAAACGGACCTCACTGCGTACGCAGATGCCGAGGGGTACATTGATGTGCAAGCACTGACCTGTGCTGCACTTGCGGGCACTTGGCAGGGAGATGCCGACAGGCTTACCACCTGGTACAGCGGCTGGTACAACGGACTCGCGAAAAAACATTTCTTCAACATAGCCCGGTCGAAAGAACTCGAGCATGAGGTGATTGTATATTGCAAAGCAAATCCGCAAGTTCGCATCATCGAAGCATTGGATGTGATGTTCAAGCAAGAGCGATTTAGGAGTGGATTTAAGTGAAAGAGCATCGGGACGATGCAACCTGAGCATCAAAAATCAGGACCGAAAACGTCGTTATTGAACTGTGCGCCTGCATCATCGT
>CAWDJS010000026.1:0-59259 GCA_963802585.1 uncultured Alphaproteobacteria bacterium
TAGGGCCCTCCGTGCTGGCTAGGCCAAACTCGAATAACTTATCATGCTGCCAAGATAGACGTTCGCCGTAGTTTTGCGAATTTTTCGCCACGAATTAGGATTTACAATCAGCTTGCCATTCCGAAGGGCGAGTTCGTCGGGTGGTTCAGGGCCGAGGGCTGGTGTCCGGACTTATCGTGCATTGGCCCCATTTGCTCACGGGTAGAGTCCAGCTGAGTAGGAGGATTGATTTATGGCAAACATCGAGACATTTCCGAGAGCCAAGGCACTAGATTTGGCCAGACTTGAAGCAGACGTTAAAGCGGCTTTACCCGCATTGCCCATCAGGGCGGCACCCTCGGTTCATTCTGAGCCGTTGCCGGACTACGTCGAGCATCGAGAGGGGGTTACGCGCGTAGGCGCGCTCACTGCTGAGGCAGTGGTGCGCGACTATGAAGCCGCAGCCAAAGAGATCGAAGCGATGGGGGCCGAGTTGGTTAGCGCGGCGAAGAAATGCGAGGCAATGACCGCCGACGTGCACAATGCGATTGCCTTTATGCGTGATACTGCTGCGGCATATCGTGAGGAAGCTAAAAAGATCTTCAAGCGTATCGAGGAGTGTGCGCTGTTCACTGAGGACGTTCGCAAGACCTGCGAAACTGTCAAACGTAGGATGATGGAGGACAGAAGCATCGCTTAATCCGCACCTCGTCCGGGTTTTCTTGTGACGCGGCCACCGATTTGGGGCTGCTGGGCGGTAGCTCGCTTTAAGGATAAATCAGGCCAATAGAGCTGAACCGGCCACCGTGAACCGCGTCCGAGTTAGGTCTGTTGATCCCTCGGACACCGCGGTGCTGCTTCGCCAAGTCGGTTTCGCGCCGATTCCAGACAATCCGCGCGCCATGCTGGGCGACAACTACTCCATTGCTCGTCCCGACGGTCGAACGTTGGATGGCGCTTAAAATCGAGTAGCGGCGGCGCGGATCAGCCAGCGCACTAAAGAGGCCTTGGCGTCGATCAGGCGAGAGGCCGGCAATCCTGCTGTTGAGATTATGCACATCCGCGCCGCGCATGCGATCATCTCTGACGATGGAGACCCTGGTACTCGCGCGGCAAAGGCGGCGTAATCTACGTCACCTTCGGAATCTCACGGCACCGTTCCCCTCAGATCTGCAAGAGTGATATCCGCTGTAACTTGGGCGCCTCTGTCTGTCGTTCCGACATTCCGAACGAGGATCGTACCGAGCGAAAGTAGCGCGCCTATGCCTATGATCAACATTGCATTCATTATCAGGTTGGACCCAGAGCGCATCATTGTTGCACCTACGGCATCCCCCGGCCGTAGCCTTCGTGGTTGAGTTGTCCGGCAATTTGGTGGCACGGCAGTGGCGGTTGCGGGCCGAAGGAACGCCAAAAATCGTGGATCTCGATTCGAGAGTTTTTCTCTCCCTGCGGAGGATTAAGAATGCTTGGATTGCCAGAAAACGTTTGGTCCACTCTTCGCATTCTAAGCGCGTTGAAGGAGGTCGCTGATTGACTTCGCGTGCCACTGCCCGCCGTCCAACACCTCCAGGCGTGCAACGGTTAACCATCCGTTAACCATAGCTGTTCATGATGCTGCTTGCGTGTGTTTGCGACGAGTTTGAACTACATGGCGCAGCGCAATTCCAGAGCGTCATTTGGAGGGGATGAGGACATCCCGAGCTTTCCCTCGCCGCTGGCACCAGACAAGGGAGCAACAGCCCTCGATCTGGTGTATCAAGCGGCCGATGTCTTCCGCGGCATGGAGAAGCACGCCCGCGAGACCGAAGCACGTGCCCAGTCGCTTTGCACGAGCGCCGCAGAAAGATTGCGGCTCGCTGAAATGCGAGCGGAGGCCGCCGAGCGGGCACAACGCGAACTCATCGTCACCGCCGAACGTAATCTGCAACATGCGTGCCGAGCGCTGGAACAAGCCCAGTCCTGTATTGAAGCTCAGCAGGATAAGTTGACGGCTGTGGAGCTTCGCGCCGAAGTCGCCGAAGCCGAAGCGCGCAAAACCAAGGAGGCGCTCGCGCTCGTTGAAGAGGCCATTCGCAAGCGTCTGCTTTGCGCAAACCCGCATGCCGATGGCAGGTTGGCACCGGTAGCCTGATCACACGCGGTGCAACCCGCGCGAGCCAATTCAAGATGATAGAGCCGAACGATAACTAGCTATTACAAGTTGGATTATCCAACCGGAGTCCTGTCCTAGGCGGAGCAAAAAAATGTTCGGAAAGGACCACTTAGTGGACAATCTCAACCGCGAGCTGGATCGCGCGCGCGGAAGACGCGACACACTTGCATCCGAAGTCGCGACACTGACGACTTGGATCGTCGAAATGGAAGCCAGCCTTTCCGAGGAAAACACCCGGCGGGAGCGTGATCGCGTTTTAGGTGAAATCGAAGCGATAAAATACCGACTTAAGCAAGCCATCAGCGCGTTTGCGCCTGTCGTGGGTGAACTCTGCGAGGCCACCAAGATGGCTGCGGCAGTCGCGCCCGAAGCTCGCGAGCTTAACAGTTTTCTATTATCGGTTGCGACCGAAGCCGATAACGCGGTCGCTCTCCTGTTGCACGAGTTGGATCAACGCGCGGATGCGGCGCGAGGGCCTCCGATCGAGTCGCCAAAAGATAATGGTGATTCACTACGGCTGTCTCGTATCGGTGCGCCGCGCGAAACAAACGTTACAAAAACCAGCGGTTCAGCACCATCATCGGCGGTAGTTGGTTGGGCTTTGCGTCACAAGCCGCTGGTCGCCATCGCGCTCGTCGGGTTAACTACTGTGCGAAAGTTGATAGGATCGAGGGAACTCGTGGGGATACCCCCTCCACCTTGCCCCGAATCCCGGACCTAGGCCGGGGCCTTGCCGACAAGACCGACGAATTCACGCCGTCTCATTAGCCTACCTCAACGGGAGATAAGCAAGAGCACCTCAAGTCCGAGATGGGTCAATTGTGTCGGTTTGTCGAGGCACCGGTCAATTCCGATCTTCTCCGAGCAACAGACATCGCCGGATTGCCCCGGTATGTCTCACCGGTGTTGGGGGCAATGATCTTGTCCCAATTGGCCGTGAGGACAATAGCACCCGGTGGAAATCTTTGATCTCATGTTGAGCACGGGTGCTAGAGAGGCTCTCCGAGCATAGGTCAGCGCGAGCCTTCGATGAGACTGCTTCGCTTCGCTCCCCCCCGCGCGGAGCAGTCTCGTCGAGGTGCCAGCGAGCAACTGGTCCGAACATGGTGGTCCTCATCGAATTTTTTTCCTCCCCCATGGTCGTGGCACAAGAGCGGTACGAGAGTCGTGGCACAAGAGCGGTACGAGATGACAGCTTTCACGATCCAAGCGTCAAA
Organism: uncultured Alphaproteobacteria bacterium; assembly: GCA_963802585.1. GTDB lineage: Bacteria > Pseudomonadota > Alphaproteobacteria > Rhizobiales > Xanthobacteraceae > Bradyrhizobium. Next base: position 3,352 of record CAWDJS010000026.1, read on the forward strand.
AAATGGACAGACGATCACAACAGTCCGGATCAGACCAACGGTCTGTGTTGAGAAAGCCAAGACGCTCTTGCAAGAAGGATGGCAGGTTCAGATCACTGACGCCGCAGGGCATCAATATGGCTCCGGTGAATTTGATGAGTTAGCCGCGTCGGCCGCGCGGCGGATCGCGCCTTTTGACCCGCCTCAACTCTGTCTGCACATCCGAGGTGGACCTTTAAAGCACCCCGCGCGTTGAGGCCTTGCAGGCCGGGGGACCACGAACCCGGAGCGCTGGTCATGGAAATCCCTCTTGACGTTGAAAGAAGGTTGGAGCGGCGGTGGGCCGCCAGATTTCTCCGCACGTCGGGAGAAAGTTCCGCAAGCACTTCACCACGTATATCGCACACCAGCGGCTCCGCGGACGCCGTCGCGCCTGCCGCCGTCGGTGTTGGCGACAGCGAACTGGTAATCGGCATTGGCGTAGAGGCTGACATTGGCGTTCATCCTCAGGCTCATGCCACCGCCCAGTTGCAGGCGCGTTGCCTGCTCCAGTAGCGGCACCAGATCGGCGCCGGAAAACACGGTCGTCGCCTGCGCCCCCCAGTCACGCCACAGATTGGCGCGCACATAAGGCTGCCACACCTGCCCGCTGTCGCCGACGATGGTCCATTTGCCGCGTAGGCCAATCCGTCCGCTCGCGCCAGATGTCGTGCCGAGCGCGACCTCGCCCAAGCCGTCATTGGCGTCGTCGAACGAAACACGTTGCCAGACGATTTGCGCCTGCGGCTCCAGCACGAAGCCCGGCCCGAACACCGGCAGCCGGATCGGATAGCCCGTCTCCAGCGAAGAGACGAAGCCGAAGCCGGTGGTCGAAAGGCTGGCGAATTGCGTGGACGCCGCGCCTTGATAGTGCGTCGCCTGCGCCACGGCGTCGAGGTACCAGTCGCCCGGGCCGTAATGCGTCCAATAAGCCCCGCCCGACCAGGCGTCGAGATTGAGGTTGCCGGTGTGGCGAAGCACATAGGCGGTCGCCGCCTCGTTGGTGACGAGGCCGGTCACGTCGACATTGGCATTGGCGTAGCCGAAGTAGATGCCGGCGGCGTCGCGATGACCCGGGATCCATTCGCCATGCCACAGATCGATGCCGCTCTGAAAGCCCAGCACCTGGCCGGAGGCGCGCGGGTCGGCGAAGGCCCCGTAATGGTTGTTGATCTGCTGGCCGAGGACCCGGCCCCAGACCGAGGGTCCCCAGCCGGCGTTCAGGCAATCGGTTGGCGCCTTCACCGGGGCCTTGCGGAAGATCCCGTCCGGTGTGCCGCCGTCGGCTGGGCATGACGTGCCCATATTCGCGTTTAGCAAGGTATCACCGATGCGCTCCTGCAAGGTGCCGAGCGTCGTCATCCCCAATTGCCGGGCAATTGGCTGGACCACGCCGTAGGTCGCAATCTCCGGCCCGATGATCGGGGAGAGGCCCGGCTCGGACGGCAGGATCGGCGGCTTCGGCGGTATCGGTCCCTCGTTGATGAAGGTGGAGCGGAGGAACCAGTCGTTGGGACTGCTGGCAGGGTCGAGGCCCCCACGGAAGAGACGATAGTCGAAGGCGCCGGCGCGCAGCTCGGGATTGGCGAGCGTGAAGGCACCGGGCGCCGTCGTGCCGGCGCGGACCGCCTGAACCACCCGGATGCCATCCGCCACCGTCTCGGCGCCGGGGCCGCCCGCATTGGTAATGCGCAACATGGTATTGCCGGTCGCGGTGAGGATGACGACAAGCTTGTCCGACGGTGAGCCGTCGCCCCCCAAGAAGGTGTTCATCGCAATCGTTCCGCCCGTTCCCGTGTAATTGATCACAAACAAGGACGTGCCCGGCGCAGTGCCCGTGCCCATGTTCACCAGGCCGGTATTGGTGAGGTTGCTGATGGTCTGATCGAAACCATTGAGATCGAGCGTTCCGCCGCTGGCGACCGTCGTTGTCGAACTCGAGCTGAACGTGTGCGGCGCACCCGCCCGCAACGTGCCGGCATCGACGTTCGTGGCTCCGAAGTAGCTGTTGGCCCCTGTCAGGATGGTGGTGCCGGCGAGCACATTGACGGTGCCGCCGCCGCTGATCGCGGGCGCAAACACGTAGTCGGCGGACGTGTGATTGAAGTTGATCGTGCCGGTGCCGGTGCCGACGCCGCCAAATGCGACGCTCGGCGCGTTCAGCGTGCCGGGCGCAGCCGCCGGGCTGCCCTGACCTGCGCCGATGTTGAGTGTTCCAATCGAGCCGGCGCCCGTCGCGATTGCAACACTAGGCGCGGCAACGATGCCACCTTCCGCAATCGTGAGCGTGCCGGTACCCCCATTGCCGATGGTCAGCCCCGAACTGCTGTTCCAGGCGGAGCCTGCGCCGGCAACCCTCACCGTGCCAGTGCCGACAAGTCCGACGAAGCCGCCGTTACTGTTTACCACACCGCCGTTTTGGATGGTCAGCGTGCCGGTGCCGAAGAAGCCGACCACGACGAGGCCGCTATTGGTCCAACTGGAGCCCGAACCGGATACAACCACCGTGCCCTGCGAACCCGGCTGAAGTCCAATTGACGCGGCTTGATCGGTCAATGTCCCGCCGTTTTGAATAACGAGCATTCCTGTCCCGAATTGACCGACGGTGACATTCAGGGCGGTTGCGCCCGCGCCCCTGATCTCCGTCGAGTTCGGCGTCACGGTGTCAATGTTGACGCTGGTCAACGCGTTCGGAACACCGGCGTCCCAATTGCCAGGATTAAACCAGCCGTTGGAGTTCGCTCCGGTCCAGTTGGTGACCTGGGCGTGTGTCGAAACCGTAAATGCCGTTAAAAGCGCGATTGCCGCCAGCAATCTGGAGGAGACAAATTTGCAACCGCGTGCCCCTGACATCGCGCGACGGCGCGACCCAATAGACGGCAGTCGAAGCGGTTCGCACCTCATGTCACCCCCATCAATCGGCGCCTCACTGAAACGCGGGAGAGAGCAAATCTTGACGCTCAAACTGAGCTTGCAAATCAGCAAAGTCACAATCGTCCGCCGGATTGCCGCAACTGTGGCGATGGCGAGTGCAGTTTTGTTTTTCAGGTTGCTGATGCTCTGCCGCCACGCAATGGGCAGCGATACAGACCAATCACTTGGTTAGTCGCTAGCGTTCCAAGGCAGACAATGGGTTTCCGAGGCGGTGAACTGCATCATCGGCGATTGATCTAGGTCAATGATTCGGCCCTTTTGACAAACACGCTGACCGATACCAGCGCGTGCCCTCGATGAGGCTGCTTCGCTTGGCCGCCCCTGCGGAGCAGTCTCGTCGGAGGTGCCAGCAGCAGCGCAAGGAGACGGATTATCTACGCCGACTGATGGAACGTGGCGTGGCTTCGATCAACAAATTCGACGCCGCACGAATTTCTGTCCCTCCACACCACATGACAGTGCTTTGTCGTTTTGAAACCATCGAATGACAAGTCAAACTCGAAAGCAACAATGTGAAACGTAGAGGAATGGAGGCTGGCTCCCTGATTGTGGAAATTCACCACCATACAGGGGTAGACGCCGCGAATGCCGTCAAGGTGAAGCATCGCGGGCTGATTGATTTCAACGCGCTCCAGGGCTCGACGCTCAATCATGAGAACATCCCCTAAAATAACTTCCGAAGCGGTAATCCGGCTCTGATTAGCGCCCGTCAGACTTCATTAAAAGTCAGGCCCGCTGGCTTTTTAAAATTGTACGGGACCAGGGACCGAGCCGTTCAATGAGAACCACATCCCTGTCATTCGCAGTCACGCGCCCGCAAACTTGCCAAGGTGCTGTAACCGAGTTTTGTTCAGGCTCGCCGCGAAGTTTCTCGTTCGACAGACGCGACCAGTTTTCCGCCTCAGCCATCCAGAGGACACCATTTGCCGGCTCGCGCTTTGCGAGTTCTCTGCATAGCGCAGCCCGCGCACTGAACTCCAGTTGACTAGCCATTTGCGCCCCCTGCCTGAGGTTTACTTTCCTTAATAGTACGGCCGGTGCCGTTCTCGGGACTATTGTCCTCAAGTCCATTGTCCCACCGAGCACGTTGACCGGACCGGGGGCGTAGCCCGGCGCGAGGAGGCGTATGCACGATTGGCTACATTGCGGCGGGTTGCCGCTATAGGCGTTGCGTGACCTTTGTTGAGGCGCGGCGGGATCGGAACCCTTGCCACCGGCTTTCGTTAGGACCAGGGCGTTCCACACCGGGAACCGTCATGCTGCTTTATCGCGCGTACCTGATGGAGAATGGGCACGTTTGGACGGCCATCGATTTGACTTGCGCGGATGACGACGATGCGAAACGGCGAGCGGCAAACCTGTCGAGCGGCCATGATGTTGAAGTTTGGCAGGGCGACCGCAGGGTGACACTTTTGAGATTGCGAAGGAAGGTGTTGGCCGGGACGCTTTCGGCGAGTGAAGATCGACGAGGCATCGCCGATGAAACGCTTAGCCTGTCGATCGATTGAATGCCCCCAGACCGATTGGCAATGCCCCTGCAATTCCACCGTGCCGTCGAGGACATGGAAATATGGAGCGCAGCCAGCGAGGGCTATTCATTCGTGGTCACCTATGAAAGCCCCTCCGGTCCGGGCTTTCATGGACGCGCCGGTTATATGGCGTCGTGGCGTCCGATTTATGGAGGCCGTGGCGCGATCAGGATCACTGGCTCGCCCTTTAAAACTTTCGACGAGGCCGAAGCCGCCTGCGACGCGATGCTGAAACACATAATGAGCGACTGAGACTGCGCGAAGCATCACGCCCGCGCGCCAAACAATGAAAGAGCTGAAGGATAACCCGCCATTAACCAAGTTGGTCTATCTGAAGAGTTGGGCATTCGGGGGCACGCGTGCTGGCATTTACGGGCCAGCCGGTAGTGTAGGCGTGGACCTATGGCCCTTGACCCCGAAGAGTTCGTCACCCTCACAGATCACGGCTCGATGAAACTGCGAGCGGCAGTATTGCGCGCGATGACGTTGCTGCCCAAGGAACGCAAGCGGACAACAATCATCCGCGATGGTGAACCCGCGATCCTGAATTTCGAGCAGATCAAGAACCTCGCGGCGGCGTGGGACGAACGGCTCGTGTCAGTCGACTAGTTTCGCTGCGCTTTTGATCCTTCACGGTGCTGCGCCCGATCACTCCCGCTGTCACCCTGAATAACGGACAGTTTCAGAGACTGTCCGCATGTCTCAAATGTGCCACAAGCGGACAATGCGACTAAACGCTTCCGAGAATTCGTCCGACAAGAAAGAGCTTTAAGGCCGAGGTTTTGTCGTTTCTTCTGAGAAGAACCAGCGCTCATAGCATTTCCGGCTCATCGTGCTGCCAGCGGCTGATCACGCCGGCAACTGCCGCGCCGAGGATGGGCGCCAGCCAGAATAACCAGAGCTGCGCGATATACGTTCCGCCGGCAAACAGCGCCGGTCCGGTGCTTCGCGCCGGATTGACCGAGGCGTTGGTAACCGGGATCAGGAAGAGATGAATGAGCGTCAGGCAAAGCCCGATGGGTATCCCGGCAAATCCGACCGCCGCGCCTTTCGAAGTGGTGCCAATGATAACGTACAAGAAGAAGAAGGTCGCGATGACTTCACTCAGGAAGCACGACACCAAACTGTATTTTCCGGGACTGAGATCGCCGTAGCCGTTGGACGCGAACCCGTCGGGAACCCATCCGGGTTTGCCCGAGGCGATCACATAGAGTACCGCAGCCGCCGCGATGGCGCCCGCCACCTGTGTGAGGATATAGGGAAGAACGTCGGTGGCCTTGAAGCGGCCTCCCGCCCAGAGCCCAAGGGTAACGGCACAATTGAAGTGCCCGCCGGAAACGTGGCCGACCGCATAAGCCATGGTCAATACGGTTAGTCCGAAGGCCAAACTGACCCCCAGGAACCCGATGCCCAGCGATGGGAACCCCGCAGCGAGCACCGCGCTGCCGCAACCAGCGAACGTCAGCCAGAAAGTACCAAAGAATTCGGCCCCAAGACGTCGCCACATAACCATGTTTCCCGTGGGGTAGTTGCCTGCCGTCACATTTCTTCATGTCCGAATTGGGTCTTGGCCGTGTGATAACGCGGCGGAGGGGGTATCGGCGGGCTGCGACAGGCGGGCTGCGCTGCAAGGTGACAGTTTCGAGCATATTTTTCCGATTTCGGTCTGGGAGGCAACCTGGTTCATCATCGGGCCAACCTGACCGGCTCTCAGGCTGTGCGGAGCCTGCAGTCGGGCTGTCTCAGGCAGCGATGGCCGCGAGCAGCGGCTTGATGCCGACGATATTCAGCACCCGCGTCATGTTGTATCCGAGCACACAGAGCGCCATCTCGGTCGCAACCTTGGGCAGCGTCTTGCACAAGAAGTGCGTCGCGCCCATGCGCATCTTCAGTGTACCGAAGGGATGCTCGACCGTCTCGCGCCGCGTGCGCATCGCCTCGGGGTTCTTGTCGAGTCGCTCCTGCACCGCCTCCACCACCTGCTCGTGCTCCCAGCGGGTGATCCGCCGCTCCGGACCTTTCGTGCATTTCGCCTTGAGCGGACAGGCTCGGCACGCATTTGTCCAATACCGGCGCATGTTCTGGCCGTTTTCAACGGTCGTCATTCGATAGGTGAGTTGCTCCCCGGCCGGGCAGCGATAAACATCCTCCTCAGCCAGATACACAAAATCCTGCTTGCCGAAACGGCCTTCCGCTTTGGCACCAGATGTCATCGGCTTCGGCAACGTCACGGTGACGCCGGCGTCCTCGCACGCCTTGATCTCCTCGCCGTTGAAGTAACCGCGATCGGCGACGGCCTCGGGATGTAATTGTCCCCCGATAATCCACGACGATAATGTTATGGAGGCAGGTCGCGTGGCCATAGGTCCAATCCCTGGGTCTTTAATTCGACAGGCGGCGCGGACGGCTCAGGCGTCACGCTGTTATCGCGAGAGGTCCGAGAAAACCGCTATGGCGGCCTATGTACGGAAACTAGCTCAGGGCATCATGAGAGTCGATCAACCGCTGTTTGCACTTGTGTGATTGATACATGCAACAGTAGGGATCGCATGAAGGAACTCATTGAGATTGAACGTCATTTTATTCAGGCAACTTGTTACGAAGTCGAGGTGGCCTCGGATCCAATAACGCCCGCGCGCGAAAGCGCCACTCAATTTCCGGGCCATCGAAAGGTTCAGCTCGCCAAAACAATTATGTTGTCACCGATTGCCGGTCCATGTTGCAGCAGCGCACTACGTGAGATTTCGTCGGTGTGCTCGGTGATGTACTTCGAGTAGTGCTTTTCGATCATCGCGACGCTGGTGTTGTGCAGCGACGCCACCAACCTGATCGGGACATTTTGAAGCAGCATGCGGACGATGGACGAGTGTCGCAAGCAATACATCGTTGCCTCAGGCTCGGCACCGATGGCGACGACGATCTTGTTCACGTCGCGATGATAATTCAGCCCCGGATTTTTATCCCAAGGGCTGCCGTCGCTTTGCAGCAGCAGCGGCGCATTTTCTGCACGGCCTTTAGCCGCTACTTTCAGCTTGGCTGCCAGTTGCGTGGTGATCGGGACCGAATAACGTTCGATCTTTTTCTCGGCACGAAAGCGGCCTCCGCCCTTGCCAGACTTCGGCATCATCAGCTTCGGCCGCGTCAGGTGATCGTTCAAATCCTTGACGAGCAGCCGCACGGCTTGGCTCGGACGGGCGCCAGTTACTGCCAACGTTTCGGTGAGCAGCCCAAACTTGTCATCAAGCCCGTAGGCGGCCCTGACGAACTCACGCACCTTGTCGTCAGGGAGAATGACGTTGCGGGCTTCCTGCGCATTAGGCAGTCCGGCAAGTCCGGTTTCCCATGCCTGCCTATTCTGGATTCGCTCGTCATGCTGCCTCGCCAATTCCAATGCAGCGCACACACAGCGGCACAGGCGATTGATCGTGGCGGATGCCATGGTGCCCAGCAAGCCGTCGCGCCACCTCTTCAAATCGGCGGTCGTGAGCAACGCCACAGGCTTCGCCAGCAGCGCGCTGGTGAGGTGCAGACGCGGGTGCTCGGCGTTGTACGGGTTCGCACCGCGCGCTTCGAGATCGTGCCGGTAATCCTTCAGGGCGCTATCCATGGTGATCGGCGCGGTGCCAGCGCTGCCATCCTCGCCGCGCGCCAGCTTCTTCGCCTGATCCTGCGCCTGATAGAACGTCAGCACCGTCTTGGCGTCGGCATCTTCGAAATCATCAGCGAGTGCGAAGCCCTTCGTCCAATACGCGCCATGGCCGTCGCTGCACTTAAGCACCCATGTGCCGTTGGTCCCGTTGCGGCGGTACATGAGAGAGATGCCGCGTGCGAGCGATGGACCGCTGTACGGCCGGCGGCGGATTTTCAATCGAAGCCGCGCACTGCGGCTTTCCAGTGCGCTAAAACTCACCCTGCGTGCCATTTGAAATCGTGTCCCCGTTCCCGCGAAGTGTCGCGATCGTGTCTGTAAAGGCCTGTGAAGGCGTACGACACGTTATGGGGATATTGCGCGGGTGATCAATGGCTTGTGGAGTCCACGCGCCTCTCTGCAATCCCATATGCATCATTATTTTCCCTTGCGCAGGGAATGTCGGATGCTCTCCGCTGCCCTGTATGCTCGTGTGCGTCTCCACACTCCTTTGCACACGAGACCGCGGGTGCAGCGCGCACCCGGCATTCCCTGCGCCCTCTTTTTCGAGAGGTGCGGAAATTACCAGCAAAACTCGGGCGCTTCGCGCCGCGAGATCGCGGAGTTGTATTCAGTGCAAGCCACGTCATTGCGAGCGCAGCGACTTGTCCGCCGTAGCTCGACGAGCGAAGGCGGAAGCAATCCATCCTTCCGCGTACGCGGTGACAATGGATTGCTTCGCGGAGCTCGCAATGACGAATCCTTAATTCGGAACAATTCGCAACAAACGGCTCCTGCAAGTGTGTGGCGATTGGGCATGAGATCGGCGCTTGATGTTAACGGATGGGCTGATAAACGAACGCGCATGAGCACACACGCCCACACCGTCAAAACCCGCGTCGCGGCGATCTCGATCTTTGCCTCGGCCGGCATGGCCGCGGCGAAATTTGTGGTCGGCATCCTCATCGGCTCGCTGGCGCTGGTCTCCGAAGCGCTGCACTCATCGGTCGACGTGGTCGCGACCGTCATCACCTGGATGGTGGTGCGGGTTTCCGACCAGCCCGCCGACGAGGAGCACCATTACGGCCACGGCAAGTTCGAGAGCGTCTCCGCGCTCGGCGTGATCGCGATCCTCTATGTGCTGGCCGGCGGCATCCTGGTCGAATCCTGGAGCCGCCTGCGCGAAGGCGTGGCCCCGCCGACCATCTCCGCCATCCCCTTCATCGTGCTGCTGATCGACATCGCCGTGAATTTCTGGCGCGCGCGCGCGCTGCATCGGACCGCGCGCGAGACCGGGAGCCAGGCGCTGGCGGCGGATGCGCTGCATTTCGCCTCCGATGTGCTCGGCTCGATCGCGGTGATCATCGGGCTTGCGCTCGCCGGACTCGGCTTCTGGTGGGGCGACGCGGCTGCCGCCGTCGCGGTCGCCGTCATGATCGCCCTGCTTGGCCTGCGCATGGCGCGCGAAACCGTCAAAACCCTGCTCGACCGTGCGCCCGAGGGCGTTTCGGAAAAGGCCCGCGACGCCATCGAACAGGTGCCCGGCGTGGTCGGCGTCGACCGCCTGCGCGCCCGCATGGTCGGCGCGACCCATTTCATCGAGGCTACCGTCAAGGTGCCGCGCACCCTTCCGATCGACCGGGTCGACGAGATCAAGCGGAAGGTGCAGGCCGCGGTCAGCGCCGCGCTCGGCGACGCCGACGTGACCTTCACGGCGGCGCCGGTCGCGCTGAACAATGAGAGCGTGCGCGAACGCATCATGGTGATCGCGCGCAATTCCGGCCTCGCCGTCCACCATGTCACCGTGCACGACCTCGGCGGCAAGCTCACCGTCAGCCTCGATCTCGAGGTCGACGGCGAGATGGCTTTGACGGCCGCGCACGACATCGCCCACGACCTCGAGCGCGACATCCGCGACGAGTTCGGCGCCGAGGTGGAAGTCGACACCCATATCGAGCCTCTGGAACCCGAGTTGCCGTTCGGCACCGACGCCGCGCCCGACCGTATCGAGACCATCCGGACCGCGCTGTCGCGCTTTGCCGCCGACACCGCGATCCGGGACATCCATGACGTGCGGGTGCGCAACACCGACGCCGGCGAGATCGTCAACTTCCATTGCCGCGCCGCCCCCTCGATGAGCGTGATCAAGGTGCATGAGAACGTCGACGAGATCGAGCGCGCGCTGCGCCGCGCCTTCCCGACCGTGAAGCGCGTCATCAGTCACGCCGAGCCGCCGTACGCTTGACGCGGCCGGGACTCTTCACGTTCCTGTTTCGGACTCAAATTTTCCGTGATTTCACGTAGGCGAATCTTCTTGGGACAAGAATTATTCGCGTTAAGGAATCGTTGACTCTCGACAGCCCGCAAAAACTGGATTCAAATCACGATGATTCGGGAGTGACGTGGGGGCTTCCGGTACGTGTACTGAATAAATTTGCGGTGGGGGTCTAAGGCATGGCGCGTGCGCATGCGGAGAACGCGTGCGCCCAATCCAACTCGATCAAGGGATTGGCGCAATCGATCGCGAAGCCGGCCTATACCAGGCTGTTGACGGCGGAGCCGACGCTTCGCCGCGCCGTACCCACCCTGATCATCGCCTTCCTGATCACGATCTGCCTCGGCGCCTTCGTGCAGGTGCTCGATCAGACCAGGCAGAAGCGCGCCGCCGCCGAGCGCGACCTCACAGCGCTCGCCGACTATCTCGCCGAGCGCATCGATCGCGTCGCCTCGGTGAGCGCGGAGCGGCTGATCCATATCGAGCGCATGCAATTGCTGCTGGCCGATCTCATCCCGGCATGGGGCAATCTGGTCGGACGGCACATCATCGTGGTTGGGCCCGACCGCCAGATCCTGGCGCGGCTTCCGATCAAATCGAATCTCGACGAGACCGACGGCATTCTCGACGCGATCAGCTCGGCGCAGCTGATTGCCGCGCCCAGCCTGCAGGGCAAGGTCGCCGACATGACGCTGCCGAACGGCAACCGCGCCATGGCGACCTCGCAACTCATCAAGGCCTTGCAGGGCCGGGTCATCGTGATCCAGGAACGGCTGGAGCCGATCTGGGGCTCGGACTCGGCGCTGTCGGTGACGCTGTCCGCCACCACCGGCTTCGTGGTGCTGATCCTCGGCTTTGCCTTCCACTGGCAAGCCACCCGCGCCCGCGAGGGCGACCTCATCAACGACGCCGTGCGCGGCCGCATCGATACCGCGCTCAACCGCGGCCGCTGCGGCCTGTGGGACTGGGACCTCGACCGCGGCCGCATCTTCTGGTCGCACTCGATGTTCACCCTGCTCGGGCTGGAGACCCGCAGCGACCTCCTCACCTTCGGCGAGGTCAACGCGCTGGTGAAAAGCGATGACATCGATCTGTTCGCCATCGCCGACCAGCTCATCTCCGGCCAGATCGGTCACATCGACCAGACGTTTCGCATGCAGCATATCGACGGCCACTGGATCTGGCTCAGGGTGCGCTGCGAGCTGAGCCACGGCCCGAACGACGCCGGGTTGCACCTGATCGGCATCGCCGTCGACATCACCGAGCAGAAGAGCCTCGCCGAGCGCAGCATCGAAGCCGACCTGCGGCTGCGCGATGCCATCGAGACCATCCCGGAGGCGTTCGTGCTCTGGGATGCGGGCAACCGTCTGGTGCTCTGCAATTCGCACTTCCAGCGTCTGCACAAGCTGCCGGAGTCCGCCGTCATCCCCGGCACGTCCTATGAGACCGTGATCGAGGTCGGCAGCATGCCGGAGGTCCGCACCCGCGTGCAGGAAAGCGGCGCGCCGGCGCCCGGCGCCCGCACCTTCGAGGCCCAGCTCGAAAACGGCAGCTGGCTGCATATCAGCGAGCGGCGCACCAAGGACGGTGGCTACGTCTCGGTCGGCACCGACATCACCCGCATCAAGGAGCACGAGCAGAAGCTCGTCGACAACGATCTCAGGCTACGCGCCACCGTCATCGACCTGCAGCGCTCGCGCGCCGCGCTGGAGCGGCAGACCTTCGAGCTCGCCGATCTCGCCGAAAAATACCAGCGCGAAACGAGCCGCGCCGAGGAAGCCAACCAGACCAAGTCGAAATTCCTCGCCAATATGAGCCACGAGCTGCGCACGCCGCTCAATGCCATCATCGGATTCTCGGAGATCATGGAGAGCGGCATGTTCGGCGCGCTCGGCTCGGAGAAATACCAGGAATATTGCCACGACATCCTCACCAGCGGGCACTATCTGCTCGAGGTGATCAACGACATCCTCGACATGTCCAAGATCGAGGCCGGCCGCATGAAGCTCGACATGGAGCCGCTCGATCTCTCCAAGACGCTCGCGGAGTCGCTGCGCGTGGTCACCGGCCGGGCGGAGGACAAGAAGCTGGTGCTGGATGCCGACATCGAGCAGACGATCTCCGTGGTGGCAGATCGCCGCGCCGCCAAGCAGATCCTGGTCAACCTGCTCTCCAACGCCGTGAAATTCACGCCCGAGGGCGGCAAGATCGTGGTGCGCAGCCGGCTTACGAAGGATCGCATCACGCTTCTGATCGCCGATACCGGCATCGGGATCGCGCCGCATTCGCTGGCGAGACTCGGGCGGCCCTTCGAGCAGGTCGAGAGCCAGCTCACCAAGACCTATCACGGCTCGGGCCTGGGGCTCGCCATCGCGCGCTCGCTGACGCAATTGCACGGCGGATCGATGAAGCTGCGCTCGCGGCTCGGCAGCGGCACCGTGGTGCGCGTCTCGCTGCCGCGCGATCCCCGCAACGCCCGGCCGGACATGCCGGCAGCGGCGTGATCCCTCACGCCTGCAGGCTGGGCGCGACCTCGCGCGCGATCTGCACCAGCGCTGCGATCAGCGGCGTCAGTGGCTCGCGCTGCGGGATGACCAGCCCGACATGGTAGCTCACCACGGGATCGACGATCGGGATCGCCCTCACCACGTCGGAAAAGCCCAGCGTCTCCGCGAGCTTTGCCGGCATCACGCTGGCCCAGCGCCCGGTCTTCACATGGGTGTACAGCACGATGATCGAATTCGACGTCAGCGTCGGATTCGCTTCGACGCCCACGGACTTCAGCGCACGATCGATGATCCGGCGGTTCTGCATGTCCGGCGTCAGCAGGCAGAGCGGCACCTGCCCGACTTCCTTCCAGGTCACCTCCTTGCGGTCGCCGAACATGCTGTCCGGCGACGTCAGCAGGCGGTAGCTCTCGTTGTAGAGCGGCACCGTGCGCACCTTGCCGATCGGCTCGTTCTCGATGTAGGTCAGCGCGGCATCGACCTCGAGATTTTCGAGCAGCCCGAGCGCGGTGATCGAGGTCGAGGACACGATGCGGAAGCGCACGTTGGGATGCCGCGCCCGGAACGGCGTCGTCAGCGAGGCGATCATGCCGAGCGCGGTGGGGATCGCCGCGATCGCGATCTCGCCGGAAAGGCCTTGCTTGATCGTGTTGATCTCCTGCCGCATCGCGCGGGTGTCGCCGACGATGCGCCGCGCCCAGTCGAGCACGCGCTCGCCCTCCGGCGTAAAACCCTGGAAGCGCGAGCCGCGCTGCACCAGCATCACGCCGAGGATTTCCTCGAGCTGCTTGATGCTGGTTGACATTGTCGGTTGCGTCACGCCGCAGGCTTCCGCCGCCCGCCCGAAGTGCCGCTCCTTGGCGAGCGCCAGCAGAAGTTCAAGTTTGTCGATCATTCACCATCCTTAACATGAACCGCGGCCGGGCAGACATGCGGAAAGACTGCGTCCGATCGGCGTCCCAACGCATCGATTAAATTTTTCAATCGGTCTATTTCATATCCGAAATAATCGCCATTCCGTATCGCAGCATGAGACAGCTTTATTGATGTTTAGAGGGATCCACTAGTTAATTGCAAAGCGAAAAAGTCTTGATCGGAAAAGTAGATGTCGTCGCTTTACGAACCATGGAATGAGAAGCGCGGCGCCGAGATCATCGTTGAACACAGCAAGCACGAAGGCCCGACCCTGGTGATCCTGCACGCGCTGCAGGAAGCGTTCGGTTACGTGCCGGAGCCCGCGATTCCGATGGTCGCAACAGCGCTCAATCTGTCGCGCGCCGAAATCTATGGCGTGTTCACCTTCTACCACGACTTCCGCAAGCGGCCCGCCGGCCGCCATGTGCTGAAACTGTGCCGCGCCGAAGCCTGCCAAGCCGCGGGCGGCGATGCGCTGGCGGCGCGCGCGGAAAAGAAGCTCGGCATTGCCATCGGCAACACCACTGCGGACGAGCGCGTGACCTTCGAGCCGATCTATTGCCTCGGCCTTTGCGCCACCGCGCCGTCGGCCATGCTCGACGGCCGCTTGGTCGGGCGCCTCGATGAAAAGCGCCTCGACGCGCTGGTCGCGGAGGCGCAGCGATGAAAATGCGGATTTTCGTTCCCCGCGATGCCGGCGCGATTGCGGTCGGCGCCGACGAAGTCGTTGCCGCGTTCGAGCAGGCCGCGGCAAAGCGCGACCTGCCGATCCAGATCATCCGAACCGGCTCGCGCGGGCTTTATTGGCTGGAGCCGATGGTCGAGGTGGCGACCGTGAAAGGCCGCGTGGCGTATGGCCCGGTGAGCCCGGCGGATGTGCCCTCCGTGTTCGAGGCGATGGCGTCCAACGGACCACATCCTCTTCGGCTCGGTCTCGCCGACGAAATCCCCTGGCTGAAGCGGCAGACCCGCCTTACCTTCGCGCGCTGCGGCATCATCGACCCGCGTTCGGTCGACGACTACCGCGCCCATGGCGGCTACAAGGGTCTTGAGCGCGCGCTATCGCTGACGCCGCAAGCGATTCTCGCCGACGTCACCGTCTCCGGCCTGCGCGGCCGTGGCGGCGCCGGCTTTCCGACCGGCATCAAATGGAAGACGGCCGCCGACGCCAGCGCGGACCGCAAATACATCGTCTGCAACGCCGACGAAGGCGACAGCGGCACCTTTGCCGACCGCATGATCATGGAAGGCGATCCCTTCGTCGTGATCGAGGGCATGACGATTGCGGCCATCACTGTCGGCGCTACCAAGGGCTATATCTACATCCGCAGCGAATATCCGCATGCGGTCGAGGCGATGAACGCGGCCATCGCGGCGGCGAACTGCGCAGGTTTTCTCGGGACGCGCATCGGCGGCTCTCGCCACAGCTTCGATCTCGAAGTTCGCGTCGGCGCCGGCGCCTATGTCTGCGGCGAGGAGACCTCACTGCTGGAAAGTCTCGAAGGCCGCCGCGGCCTCGTTCGCGCCAAGCCGCCGCTGCCGGCACACAAGGGCCTGTTCGGCAAGCCGACCGTGATCAACAACGTGCTGTCGTTCGCGGCGATCCCCTTCATCCTCGATAACGGCGCCAAGGCCTATGCCGATTTCGGCATGGGGCGCTCGCGCGGCACCATGCCGGTCCAGCTTGCCGGCAACATCAAGTTCGGCGGCCTGTTCGAGACCGCGTTCGGCGCGACACTGGGCGAGCTCATCGACGACATCGGCGGCGGCACATTTACGGGCCGCCCGGTTCGAGCCGTTCAGGTCGGCGGCCCACTCGGCGCATATTTCCCGCGCGCGCTGTTCGATACCCCCTTTGATTACGAAGCCTTCGCCGCGCGCGACGGCCTGATCGGCCATGGTGGCATCGTGGTGTTCGACGATACGGTCGATATGGCGAAGCAGGCGCGCTTTGCTTTTGGATTCTGCGCGATCGAATCCTGCGGCAAGTGCACGCCCTGCCGCATCGGCTCGACCCGCGGGGTGGAAACCATCGACAAGATCAGAAGCGGCGAACGCGTCGCCGAAAACCTCGCCGTGGTCGAGGACCTCTGCAACACCATGAAGTTCGGCTCGCTCTGCGCGCTCGGCGGTTTTACGCCCTACCCCGTCATGAGCGCACTCAAACACTTCAAAGAAGATTTCGGCCCGGCGCCCACACGCCTGCAGGCCGCGGAATAAGGAGCTTCACTATGTCGCTCATCGAAGAAACCGATTTCGGCACCCCGCGCTCCAAATCCGGGACGATGGTGACGCTGACCATCGACGGCAACCAGATCACGGTGCCCGAGGGCACCTCGATCATGCGCGCGGCGATGGAAGCCGGCACGCAAATCCCGAAGCTGTGCGCGACCGACATGGTCGACGCCTTCGGCTCCTGCCGGCTCTGTCTGGTCGAGATCGAGGGCCGCAACGGCACGCCGGCCTCCTGCACCACGCCGGCCATGAACGGTCTCGTGGTCCACACCCAGAGCGAGAAGCTGAAGAAGCTGCGCAAGGGCGTGATGGAGCTCTACATCTCCGACCATCCGCTGGACTGCCTGACCTGCGCCGCCAATGGCGATTGCGAATTGCAGGACGTGGCTGGCGCCGTGGGCCTGCGCGACGTGCGTTACGGCTATCAGGGCGAGAACCACGTCTTTGCGAAGTCCGCCGGCGAGATCAATGCCGCCTGGATGCCGAAGGACGAGTCCAACCCGTACTTCACCTACGACCCCTCGAAATGCATCGTCTGCTCGCGCTGCGTGCGCGCCTGCGAGGAAGTGCAAGGCACCTTCGCGCTGACGATATCCGGCCGCGGTTTTGACAGCCGTGTCTCGCCCGGCATGAGCGAGAGTTTCCTCGGCTCCGAATGCGTCTCCTGCGGCGCCTGCGTGCAGGCCTGCCCGACCGCGACATTGACCGAGAAATCCGTGATCGAGATCGGCCAGCCCGAGCATTCCCTGGTGACGACCTGCGCCTATTGCGGCGTCGGCTGCACCTTCAAGGCGGAGATGCGCGGCGAGGAAGTCGTGCGCATGGTCCCCTACAAGGACGGCAAGGCCAATCGCGGCCATTCCTGCGTCAAGGGCCGCTTCGCCTGGGGCTATACCACCCACAAGGAACGTATTCTCAAGCCGATGATCCGCGACAGCATCGAGGATCCCTGGCAGGAAGTCTCCTGGGACGACGCGTTCAACTTCGCTGCGACCAAGCTCAAAGGCATCCAGCAGAAATACGGCCGCGACGCCATCGGCGGCATCACCTCCTCCCGCTGCACCAATGAAGAAACCTATCTGGTGCAGAAGCTGATCCGCGCCGGTTTCGGTACCAACAATGTCGACACCTGCGCCCGGGTCTGCCATTCGCCGACCGGCTATGGGCTGGCCACCACCTTCGGCACCTCGGCCGGGACGCAGGACTTCGACTCGGTCGAGCATACCGATGTGGTCCTGATCATCGGCGCCAACCCGGCTTCGGCGCACCCCGTCTTTGCCTCGCGCATGAAGAAGCGGCTGCGCCAGGGCGCCAAGCTGATCGTCATCGATCCGCGCCGCACCGAGATGGTGGAATCGCCGCATGTGAAGGCGCTGCATCTGCCGCTGATGCCCGGCACCAACGTCGCCGTGCTGACCGCGCTGGCGCATGTCATCGTCACCGAAGGCCTCGCCAACGAGGCCTTCGTGCGCGAACGCTGCGACTGGAGCGAGTTCGAGGATTGGGCGACGTTCGTTTCGCTGGCGAAGAACAGCCCGGAAGCCACCGCCATCATGACCGGCGTTGACCCGAAGGACCTGCGCGAAGCCGCGCGGTTGTTCGCCACCGGCGGCAATGGCGCGATCTATTACGGGCTCGGTGTCACCGAGCACAGCCAGGGCTCGACCACCGTGATCGCGATCGCCAATCTCGCGATGGTGACCGGCAATATCGGCCGTCCCGGCGTCGGCGTGAACCCGCTGCGCGGCCAGAACAACGTTCAGGGCGCCTGCGACATGGGCTCATTCCCGCACGAGCTGCCCGGCTATCGCCATATCTCGGGCGAGGCCGTGCGCGACCTGTTCGAGGGGGCGTGGAAGGTCAAGCTCAACCCGGAACCGGGCCTGCGCATCCCCAACATGTTCGATGCCGCGATCGATGGCACGTTCAAGGGCATCTATGTGCAGGGCGAGGACATCCTGCAATCCGATCCCAACACCAAGCATGTGGTGGCCGCGCTGTCGTCGATGGAATGCGTCGTGGTCCACGACCTCTTCCTCAACGAGACCGCCAACTACGCCCACGTCTTCCTGCCCGGCTCGACCTTCCTGGAGAAGGACGGCACCTTCACCAATGCCGAGCGGCGCATCCAGCGCGTGCGTAAGGTGATGACGCCGCGCAACGGCTATGGCGACTGGGAAATCACCATCCTGCTTGCCAAGGCGATGGGCTTTGACATGCACTACGATCATCCGTCGCAGATCATGGACGAGATCGCGGCGCTGACGCCGACCTTCGCCGGCGTCTCCTACGCCAAGCTCGACGAGCTGGGCTCGGTGCAGTGGCCCTGCAACGAGAAGGCGCCGGAGGGCACGCCGGTGATGCATATCGATGGTTTCGTGCGCGGCAAGGGCAAGTTCGTCGTCACCGAGTATGTCCCGACCGACGAGCGCACCGGACCGCGCTTCCCGCTGCTGCTCACCACGGGCCGCATCCTCAGCCAGTACAATGTCGGCGCGCAGACAAGGCGCACCGAGAACGTGGTCTGGCATGAAGAGGACCGGCTCGAAATTCATCCGCACGACGCCGAACAGCGCGGTGTCCACGACGGCGACTGGGTACGGCTGAAGAGTCGCGCGGGCGAAACGACATTGCGCGCGCTGATCACCGACCGCGTCGCGCCCGGCGTGGTCTACACCACCTTCCACCATCCGGACACACAGGCCAACGTCATCACCACGGAGTTCTCCGACTGGGCGACCAACTGCCCCGAATACAAGGTCACCGCGGTGCAGATCTCGCCGTCGAACGGGCCGTCGGATTGGCAGACGGCCTATGACGCGCAGGCGCGCCACTCCCGCCGCATCGCGCCGGCGGAAGCCGCGGAGTAGCCATGCGCCGCCCGGTCAGTCCAGCGAAACGCAAAGCCTGGCGAGACGGCCGGCTCACTGATGGCACGCGGCTGATCCCGGAAGAGGCCGCGCTGGCGCTGACCTACAATGGCGGCACTTACGCGGTCATGATGGGCTCGCCGCAGGACTTGCGCGATTTCGCCGTCGGATTCAGCCTCAACGAGCGCATCGTGCAGTCGCTCGGCGATCTCGAATCTCTCGACATCGTCGAACTCGATGACGGCATCGAGCTGCGCATGTGGCTGTCGCCGGAGAAGGCCGCGCTCCTCGGCGAACGGCGGCGGCATGTCGCGGGCCCGACCGGCTGCGGTCTCTGCGGCATCGAGTCGATCGCCGAGGCCGTGCGGCCGGCCGCGATCGTGGCAAAGGGACGCCCGTTCTCGCCGCGCGAGATCATGGCGGCGATGGCCGCCATTGCGCCGCTGCAAAAGATCAACATGGAAACCCGCGCCGTCCATGCCGGGGCGTTCTGGACTCCCGCGCGCGGCATCGTCGCTTTGCGCGAGGATGTCGGCCGGCACAATGCGCTCGACAAGCTCGCCGGCGCGCTGGCGCAGCAAAAGGTGGACGCGAGCGAAGGCATGGTGCTGCTCACCAGCCGCGTCTCGGTCGAGATGGTGCAAAAGACCGCCGCGATCGGCGCGCCGCTGATGGTCGCGGTATCGGCACCGACCGCGCTGGCGGTGCGGACGGCGGAGGCCGCCGGCATCACGCTAGCCGCCATCGCGCGCGGCGACGGCTTTGAAGTCTTTACGCATCCCGAGCGCGTTGCCGCGGATGTACCAGCCACAGAGGCCGCAGATGTCGTCGTCGCCTGACCGGCTGGTTTACATGGCCAACCAGATCGGCAAATTCTTCCAGAGCCAGGGCCATGACAAGACCGTTCCGGGCGTGGCCGACCACATCAAGAAGTTCTGGGACCCGCGGATGCGCAAGCAGATATTCGCGCATCTCGATGCGGGTGGCGCCGGCCTCGACCCCAATGTCCGCGAAGCGCTGGAAGCACTGAAGACGGCCCACAGCTAACACTTATTCCACTGCTCGACATCGCGCGGCGTCGCGCACAGCTTCATCCACAGAAGCGCAATCACGATCGTGGCGAGACCGCCGGAGGGATCGCGGCGACACTCATTTTCGAGTATCAGGGGCGGCGTACCAAACTCTGGCTTCCCTGGGGTAGCCGACCACCAGCGCAAGGCCATCATCCGAAAAGTTGACGCCTTCAACCTGCGCTGACTCGGGCAACGTGAAGCCCAGAAGTTTCCGGCCAGTTACCGGGTCCCAGATATTGATCGACCCAGCCGGGCCCGCGGTGGCGATCGACTTTCCATCCGGCGAAAAGGCACCAAACGCACCGCCATCTTCATAGCCGATCAAGACCGTACCGCTGGCCGGGCCAGCAGGCGTCCATACTCTCGCCTCAGCGGGTGGTGATGGCGTTCCCGACATGAGCGATAGCAGCATTGAACCGTCCGCGGACACGGCTGCTCCGTCTGCGCAGTTCGCGGTCGAGAACGTACGCACTTGCCTGCCCGATCTCGTGTCGTACACACTGATCGTCTTGCAATCGACCGTTGCAGCGTAGCTGCCATTGCCCGGAGTAAAAAAAATCTGCGGCGTGCCGGGCAGCTCGTGCAACAGCTTTCCATCTTTGACGTCCCACAGAATGGCCTGCTTGGTTCCCAGGGTTGCGATCGTGTGCCCTTGGGGACCGAAGACAAGAAGCGGGAGCGGCTGCTGCCAGCTTACTTCCTCCCGGCGGTCCGCGACCACCATTTTGCTGTCGAACGAACTTATGACGCGGCGGGTACGCCGGTCACGAATGGTAACAGATCCGGTCTCATCCAATGTTGCCATCAAGTCGGCATTTGGCGACACATCCGTGACGCGATGACCTTGATTGCGTGGATCGATACCCGATGTCAGCTCCTCTCCCGTGGCCAGGTCCACTACGGTGCTCCGCACACCGTTCGGCACCGGATTCTCGGTCGTCTGCACCAGCATGCGCCCGTCTGGCGAGCGAGCCACGGCGACAATCGACCGTTCGTAGTTGCCGAGCGACGCGACACGGTCGGCACTCTTATAGTCCCACAAGATCGACGGCGCCCCCATATCATCGGGGCTCACGACTGTCGCGATCCGATCAGCCGTCGGGGATATTGCCACGGCTTCAATCGTTCGCGCGTATTCAAACGCCACACCTGGCTTGTCGTCGAGCTGCCAGACGACGGCTTCGCGGACCTCCGCACCGAAATCAGTTTGTCCATGAACGATCAGCACCAGCGACTTGCCGCCAGACGAGAAACCGCCGAGTTGAACGCACTCGCCGCCGCTGCCACAACGGACGTTACTCACCTGAAAGACGCGCTTCTTTTCGAGGCTCGAGACGTCCCAAAGTGTGACGACCGGCCGCTCGAACGGCATGCGAGAAGGCTCGTCTTCGCCCGGGAGGGCGCTTAGCGTGGCGAGCGCCCGGCTGTCGGGCGAGAATTCCATCCCCGCGAGGGTCCCGGGTGACCTGGTATTGAGCGGCAGCAGCAGCGGCGGCCGCTCGCCGGCAGCGTCGATGTCGAAGATGCGGATGGCGCCATGGATCGGCGGGGAATCATCGGCCGTGCGCTGCGCCCACGGCCCGCCGAAAGCCAGCAGTTTTCCGTTGGGAGACCACACGGCCCCCTGAACTCCAAGATCCTTGCAAGGTGTGGAATCATCGAGCGACCACTGGGCTTGCAGAACGTCCGCCTCGACGTTCCAGAAGATCCACCGGCAGCCGTGCCGGTCCTCATCGTCTTGCAGATACGCGAGCCGCGCGCCATCCGGCGAGAGAGCCGCCAGCGGAGAGGAGAATAGCTTGAGGGCAGGCTTCTCATCACGGCCAACCGGCCAGGACGTCAAAGCAAACCGTTGTTCTGCCGAAGATGTCGGTTGAGCGGACAGATGGACGAGCCTGTCCTCACCAACGATCAGCGTTCTGGTTTCGCCCTGGAAGCCCGCGAAGGTGCCGAGGCCTGCCAGATCGGCAGTGCGCCACAACTTCAAGACACCATCCTTGCTCGTCGATGCGAACTTTTGCCCGTCGGCGGAGAATGCGAGCCGGTCAATCGCGGCGTGATGCCCGGCGGCCCGCGATTGCGCCGCCCCGTCGCTTGCTCGCCAACTGGCAACTCCGCCACGAACGTCACCGGTCATCACAAGACTGCCGTCGGGCGAGAAAGCGACTGCTGTCTGGTGATCGCCCTGCGAAGGAAGTGGGTACACATTGTCTCCGCCTTCGACATTCCAAACTCGAACCCACCCGAGTTCCTCGTTGGCGGTGACGATGTTATTGCCGTTCGGTGAGAACAGGATCGTCGAGATTCCAATCCCTTTCACGTTATTCTTGATAAAATCGCTGCCTTCTTCCTGATGCCGATTCCCGGCATCCGCCTGGCGCATGGCACTGCCGTGATGAATACCGAGAAGCGTCTTCGGCCGACCGGTGCCGGCATCCCACAGCGTCAGCTGATGATTGCGATCGCCGGTCGCCAGCAAATCTGCGGACGGCGAAAAGGCCATGGCGGTCACGAAGCCGGTCCGAGTTTCGTCGAGGGTATACAATTCCTCGCCGGTCCGAGCATCGAAAACGACGAGCTTGCTGTGCTGCAAGGGCGAAGACACGCGGGGATTGCCAGTCAGCAGCGCGATTTTGCCGCCGTCGTGCGAAACCGCGGTCGCTACGAAGCCCCCGTCTTCGACCTTGGGGCCTCGCAGCCGCAGACGCGCGGCCCCCCTCGCGATGTCATGCACCACTACTTCGTAGAAGCCTTCGTTTGAGGCACGAACAACGAGCAGTGCTCCATCTGACGTAAGCCGTACATCCAGCAAGCCGGCATCGAGTGGGAGGCCCGCGACACGCCGCATTTGCCCGGTTACTGCGTCGAGAACAAAAGCCCGATTCCGCTCACAAACTACCGCGATCGCCGTTCGATCCGGACTGATCGAATAGTCGGTAACGTAGCCAAATTGCTCCCGTGGCCGGACGTTCGTGACCTTTCCCGTCCGCGGATCGATCAGCTGAAGCTGTTCGGTGTCCGCGTTCCCGACCAGCATTTCCTTTTCACCCGAGAGCACGCCCAGCAGCTTCGTCGGGATCGTCGTCACAGGTTCTTTCAGGTCTTTCCGATCCCAAAGCTGCAGTCCGTCATTGACTTGAGTTGCAATTCGGGCGCCGCCGGCGACGAAGGTTGCGGAGCCAATCGTGTAATTGGCCTCGGAAAGTCTCCCGACCTCCAGTCCCGTGCCAATGTCCCAGAGCGTAACAAGATGGTTCCCGCCGGTAATCGCGAGCGTCTTTCCGTCACGGGAGACGTCGAGATTCCTCGTCAGCCCTCCTACGTAAACGGCGAACCGGTGATTGTCGTAGAGGCGCCAAAGATGGCGCCAGGCGAACTCCCTCAAATCCTGCAACTTGCCGCCCGGCAAGTGCTTTCGCAGCACGTCGATGGCACGGTCGGGATCTCCGGCGTGGCGATAGAGTTCGGAAAGTTCGATGTCGCTCACATAGGCTTCGTGCGCGGAGACGAGCGCCTGGTGTTGCGCCTCGTTGCGCTGTTGCCAGGCGATCACCGCACTCGCCGCGGCGGCCACGGCGAAAATGCCGAGCACGAACGCAATGATGCCGAAAACCCTCGCACGCTTCTTGTCCTGCCGGACGAGGTTGAAGGTCTGGCGAAGCGTCGCGACTACCTGCTCCGACGGCCCAGTCTGCAACGCCGAAGCCCGCTCCCTGATCCTGAGGATTTCGGGCGGCAGGTAGGGCGCTAGCGGGACGTCGTCCGACTTCCACTCGAGCGATCCATCAAAATCGATCGGAACGATGCGACGCCCGGTGCGGGAAAAGATTTCTATCTCGCGAACAACCGGTCCCGACACCAGCGCAGCCGGAGATCCGATCAAGACAAGCTGGCTGGTGCGCCTGAGTTTCCACGCTCCGACTTTCTTCCAGTCATCTCCCGAGGCGTAGTCGTCACGGTCGAGGAAGATTTCAAAGCCCTGCGCTTTCAGCTGTCGGGCAAGGGCGCCGGCATAACGGCCTCCGTCACTCCACGAATAGGAGATAAAAAAATCATACCCGAAGACGAAGTCGAGCAAGCGGCGCCACAGGGATTGCCTGCCCGCATCTTCGGAGCCAGGCGATGGATGTTTCGCTTGCAGCGAAGTCGTTGCCGACGAGAATACCCTCGAAAACATGGCGCGTTCTGCCTTGTCCGCGAAACACTACTTCGGGATGATCCGCGTAGCAACTCAATGCAAGGTTTAAGCACCAGTGGATTTTACCGCCCCTCCACCACCGACCTGAACACCCGCCGCACTTCGGCCTGGGTCTCCCTGATCTGCGCCTGCAGCGCGGAAAAGTCCGGGGCGTCGCCGGCGCGTGCCATGACGTGCAGGAGACCGTCGCCCGCGGTCTTCGGATCGAACTTGTCGACGACGCAAAGTCGCAGGATCTGCGTCAGGTCATGATAGAGCCGCCCCGCGGCGCGCAGAACTTCGGCTTCGGCGTGCGGCAGCACGCCGAGCCGCGCGGCGTTGCCGATCACATCGAGCGTGTTGACGCCGAGAATGTCAGGCTTTTCGCTCGCATGGATGAGCTGCAGATATTGCGCGATGAAGTCGATATCGACGATGCCGCCGGCAGCGTGCTTCAGCTCCCAGGGATCGTCCTCGCCTTTCTCCTGCGCGATCGCGCGGCGCATGTCGGCGACGTCGGCGGCGATGCCAAGGGACTCGCGCGGCCGCGTCAGCGCGTCGCGGATGACCTTTTCGATCCGCGCGCCGAATGCAGGCGATGCCGAGATCACCCGCGCCCGCGTCAGCGCCATGTGCTCCCAGGTCCAGGCCTCGCGTTCCTGATATTCGGCAAAGGAATCGATGTGCGAGGCGAGCGGGCCGGCGCGGCCCGAGGGACGCAGCCGCATGTCGATGTCATACAGCACGCCGTAATTGGTGCGCGTCGTGAACGCGCTGATCAGGCGCTGGGTGAAGCGCGCAAAGTAATGCGCGCCCTGCAGCGGCCGCTCGCCGTCGGAATCCGGCGCCTCCGTGTCGAAATCGTAAAGCAGGATCAGATCGAGATCGGAGGTCGCGGTCATCTCGCGGCTGCCGAGCCGGCCCATGGCGACGATCGCAGTCTCCTGCCCCCGGATGCGGCCATGCTGGGCGGCAAAACGCTCGGTGACGAGGCCATGCACGGTGTGGACGATGCCCTCGGCGACATCGGCAAAGGCGGTACCGGCCTGCTGCGCCGAGACGGTGCCGGAGAGGATGCGCGTGCCGATCAAGAACAGGCTCTCCTGGCCGAACAGGCGCAGGCGATCGAGAAACTCTTCATAGGAGCCCGCGTCCTTCAGCGTCGCCGCCAGCCGCTGCGAGAGCTCGCGCTGGTCGGGCATGGCGCCGAAGAAGCGCGGGTCGATCAGGCCGTCCATCAGCTGCGGCTGCCGCGCCAGCATGTCGCCGAGCCGAGGTGCGGCGCCCAGCACCAGCGCCACCAGGGCAACGAGGTCGCGGTTCTGGCCGAGCAGCGTGATCAGCCGCCCGCCGCGCTGCAGCGCCTGCAGCAGGTGGTCGAAAGCCAATACCGCGCGGTCGGGCTCTTCGGCATGCGCCAGCCCGTCGATCAGCGCCGGCACGAATTCGGTGAAGGCGGCCCTGGTCGTCGCCGCACGGAACACGCGATATTCGCCGGCCATCCAGACCTGAAGCATCCCCGCCACCTTGATCGGCTCCTTGAAGCCGAGCGAGGTCAGGTGTTTCAGCAGCCGCGGGTCCTCCGGCCCGGCGCCGTAGTCGATGTCGGGCAGTTTCGCGGTGCCGGTCGGATCGCCCTCGAACAGTTTGGCGTAATGCCCCTGCACGATGTCGAGCTGCTTCAGCAAATCCTGCGCGAACGCCGCGCGGTCGCCATAGCCGAGAAAGCGCGCGAAGCGCTCCACCGCCTCGACGCTGTCCGGCAATGAATGGGTCTGCTCATCGGCGATCATCTGCAGCCGGTGTTCGACCCGGCGCAGGAACTGGTAGGCCACGGTCAATTCATCGCGCGCCTGCGAGGTGATCCAGTTGCTGGAAGCGAGCAGGCCCAGGGCCTCCAGCGTCGACCGCACCCGCAATTCGGCGTGGCGGCCGCCGGCGATCAATTGCTGGGTCTGGGCGAAAAATTCGATCTCGCGGATGCCGCCGCGCCCGACCTTGACGTTGTGGCCTTCCACCGCGACCTCGCTCTGGCCGCGATAGGTCTGCATCTGCCGCTTCATGTCGTGGACATCGGCGAGTGCGGCGAAATCCAGATGCTTGCGCCAGACGAAGGGCGAGAGCTCCGCGATCATCGCCGCGGCCGCCTTCATGTCGCCGGCGCAAGGTTTTGCCTTGATCATGGCGGCGCGCTCCCAGGTGCGCCCTTCCCGCTCGTAATAGTGCAGCGCCGAGTCGATCGACATCGCCACCTGCGTCGACGCCGGGTCCGGCCGCAAGCGAAGATCGACGCGAAACACGTAGCCGTCGCCGGTGCGCTGCTGCAGCAACCGCGCCATCGCCTGCGTGACGCGCACGAAGAAGGGCTGCGGCTCGATATCCCGCGCCAGCGTCGGCGCCGCGGGATCGAAGAACACGATCAGGTCGATATCGCTGGAGTAATTCAGTTCGCCCGCGCCCATCTTGCCCATGGCAAGCACGAACAGCCCGCTGTTCTCGTCCGCCTTTTCGATATCGCCCGGCGACAGCCGTCCGCGCACCGCCTCCTGCCGCAAGGCATAGCGCAGCGCCGCCTGCACCGAGGCGACCGCAAGATCGGTCAGCGCCGCCGTCACCTGCATCACCGGCCAGACGCCGCCGATATCGCAGAGCGCGATCAGCAGCGCGGCTTCCGATTTCATCTGGCGCAGCAGCCGCATCAATTCGGCCTCGGAGGCCGCCGCAAGCACCTCGCGCGAAGTGGTCTCGATCAGCGCGGCCAGATGCGTCTCCGGCTCGCATTGCAACAGACGGATCAGCCGTGCGGCATCGGCGCGGATAAGGTCGAACAGGTAGGGCGAAAACTCGGCAATGCCGAGCAGGATGGTCCTTACCTCGCCCCGCGCGAGCAGCACGGCAAGCTCGGCCGATGGCGCGGGCTCGAGGTCAGCGAGCCAGCCCGACAGGATATTTTCGGCCTTGTCAGGCGCGGAAACATGCGGGCCGTCCACAAACCGCGCGGCCAATGCGCGTATTGTCATAGCTTGAAATCACGAACTTTCGGGAACGGGCTATTGATGTGGCCCGCGTCGCCCTTCGCGGATCAGGTCATGCCACCTTCTGTGGCACATCCGGCGTTTGGGCCGCAAGCCTGTCGCTGGCCCCGGCACGCGCCGGGAGAACGAGCGTCGCCACCAGCCCGGGATAGGCGTCGCCGAACCTGAGTTCACCGCCATGCAGCGTCGCGACCGCGGACGCAAGGCTCAGCCCCAGGCCGGAACCGGGCTGGCTGCGGCTGGAATCCAGCCGCACGAACCGTTCCATGGCGTGCTTGCGCTCGCTTGCGGGGATTCCGGGCCCGCGGTCGGTGACGCTGAGCAGTACCTGGTCGCCCTCGCGGCGGGATTCGATCAGGATCTGCCTGGCATCGAGGCTCACGACCGCGCCCTTTTCACCGGGTTTGGGCTCGGCGGGCCTGCCATATTTGATGGCGTTTTCGACGAGATTGGCGAGCGCCTGGCTGATCAGTTCGCGGTTGCCGTGCAGCGGCGTCGGCGCGGTCTTCAGGCGCAGGCCCATGCCGCCGTCTTCCGCCAGCGGCTCATACAGCTCGTGAATGCCTTCGGCGACCTCGGCGGCGTCGAAATCATCCATGTTGCCGCGCGCCTGCCCGGATTCGGCCCGCGCGATCATCAAGAGCGCGTTGAAGGTGCGGATCAGGCCGTCCGACTCCTCGATGGTGCGCTCGAGCGCGGCGCGGTAATCGGCCTCGGAGCTGGATTTCGCCAGCGCCTCCTCGGCGCGGTTGCGCAGCCGCGTCAGCGGCGTTTTGAGGTCATGCGCGATGTTGTCGGAGACTTCCTTCAGCCCCATCATCAGCGCTTCGATGCGCTCCAGCATCGCGTTGAGGTTGGAAGCGAGCCGATCCAGCTCGTCACCGCTGCGCCCGACCGGCAGGCGGCCGGAGAGATCGCCCGCCATGATGCGCTGGGCGGTGCCGGTCATGGCATCAATGCGCTGCAGCACGCGCCGCGCGACAAAGATGCCGCCGCCAATGCCGAGCACCACCACGACCAGGATCGACCATTGTGCGGCCCGCGCGACGATGCCGAACAACCGCCGCCGCTCCTCGAGATCGCGTCCGACCAGAAGCCGGAAACCGCCCGAGAGCTGGGTCACGTTCACCAGCGCGCGGTGATAGGCATTGTCCCCCTCATCCATCCGGAGGTAGGCGGTCTCCGACCAGCCGGTGGTGCCTATCACGCCCGGCGCCAGCGAGCCGACATTGCCGGCGATCGCCCGCCCCGTCGGCTCGGTGACGAGATAGAGATTGGCGCCAGGCCGCAGCGCGCGGTTTTCGATGGTGAGGAACAGGCCGTGCAGGCCGCGCCGGCCATAGATATCGGAAATCTCGCTGACTTCGGCGCCGACCGTCGTGGTGATCTGCTCGGTGATCATCCGCCGTGTATTCCAGGCAAAATAGCCGAGCAGCGACGCCGCGAACAGCGCGAACAGGAACAAATAGACCAGCGTCAACCGGAACGCCGTGGTCCGGATCAGCTTACCGAATGCCGTCACGGATCATGTACCCCGCGCCGCGGATGGTGTGCAGCAGCGGCCGCTCGAATCCCTTGTCGATCTTGGAGCGCAGCCGCGAAATGTGCACGTCGATCACGTTGGTCTGCGGATCGAAGTGATAGTCCCAGACATTCTCGAGCAGCATGGTGCGCGTCACCACCTGGCCCGCATGTTTCATGAGATATTCGAGCAGACGGAACTCGCGCGGCTGCAAGGTCAGCTCGTCCTTGCCGCGGGCGACGCGGTGCGAAAGCCGGTCGAGCTCGAGATCGCCGACGCGATAGGTGGTCTCCTCGGCCGGGCCGACATTGCGGCGCGACAGCACCTCGACCCGCGCCAGCAGCTCGGCGAATGAATAGGGTTTTGGCAGATAGTCATCGCCGCCGGCACGCAGGCCCTTGATGCGGTCGTCGACCTGGCCGAGCGCGGAGAGGATCAGCACCGGCGTGCGGTTGCCCTTGTCGCGCAGCGCCCCGATCAGCGACAGGCCGTCGCGTTTCGGCAACATGCGGTCGACCACCAGCACGTCGTAGTCGCCGCTTTCGGCCATGGCGAGGCCTTCCTCGCCGTCGGCGGCGAGATCGGCGACGTAGCCCACTTCGCGGAACGCCTTCACCAGATAGTCGGCGGACTCGCGGTCATCTTCGGTGATCAGGATGCGCATTTGCGGAGCAAGGACAGGGGCTGTGGCGGTCACGGGCGTCGACTTTCCTTCAACATGGCGCGGTCGGCGCTTTCATGCAAGGCGACCGAACGCCATTCGGTTAATCGAAAAAGTGGGCGGTGAAGCTGGGGGACTTCACCGCCCTTAGACCCTTCCGACGGAGGGGGGCGATATCCACCGGAAGGAAGGCTGAGGGAGCGGGCTTTTGGCCCGCTCCCCGGAAAGAGCCGTCGGCGGGGGCGACTGATGCCGGCGACACCCTCCATCTCATAAGCTCGTTAGCCCTTCGCCAAGGGCACCGCGACGAAGCGCGACTGGCCGCCGGTCTTCACGCGCATCAGGACCACGTTCTTGTTGTCGCTCTTGGCGGCGGTGATGGCGTCGCGCACATCGTTGGCGCTGGCAACCGTCTTGCCGGCAACTTCAAGGATGACATCGCCTTCCTTGAAGCCGCGCTCGGCGGCCGCGCTCTTGGGGTCGACTTCGGTGACGACGACGCCATCCTTGCCGGCGCCGGCCACGCTGTTGGCAGGAGCAACCGTCAGTCCGAGCTTCGGCACGTCGGTGCCGCGGGTGGCGCTGCCCTTGTCGTCATTGTCGACGTCGGCCTTGGCCTCGACCGTATTCGGCAAGGTGCCGAGCGTCAGGTTGACGGTCTTGTCCTGGCCCTTGTGCACCACATTGAGCTTCACGGAGGCGCCGGGCGCGAAACCGCCGATGGTGCGGGCGAGTTCGCGGGCATCCTTGACGGTCTCGCCGTTGACCTGGGTGATCACGTCGCCGGATTCGATACCGGCCTTGGCCGCCGGACCGTTGGCCTGCGGCTCGGCAACCAGCGCGCCTTCCGCCTTCTTCATGCCGAGGCTGTCGGCAATCTCGGGCGTCACCGGCTGGATCTGGACGCCGATCCAGCCGCGGCTGACCGTGCCCTTGTCCTTGAGCTGCGCGATCACGTTCTTCACGGTCGATGCCGGGATCGAGAACGCGATGCCGACGCTGCCGCCGGACGGCGAATAGATCGCGGTGTTGACGCCGATGACGTCGCCGTCGGTCGAGAATGCCGGACCACCCGAGTTGCCCTTGTTCACGGGCGCGTCGATCTGGATGAAGTCATCATAGGGACCGTTGCCGATGTCGCGGCCCATGGCCGAGACGATGCCGGCAGTGACGGTGCCGCCGAGGCCGAAGGGATTGCCGACCGCGAGCACCCAGTCGCCGATGCGCGGCTTGCCGTCCGAAAGCTTGGCGAACGGGAAGTTGGAGCTGCCCTCGACCTTGATCAGGGCAAGGTCGGTGCGCGCGTCGGTGCCGATCACCTTGGCCGTGTAGGTCTTGCCCTCATCGGTGGTGACCTCGACCTTGTTGGCGCCGTCGACGACGTGATTGTTGGTGACGGCGTAACCGTCGGCGGAAATGAAGAAGCCGGAGCCCTGGCCCATGATCACGCGGTTGCCGCGGGGGCCGCCGCGCATGCCGGGGGGCAGCCCATCCGGACCGCCGAAGCGGCGGAAGAAGCGCTCCATCGGCGAACCGGGCTGGAACGGCTGCGCATCATCGTCGTTGTTGTCATCGCCCTTGGCGACCTTCTCGTTGATATTGACCTTGACCGAGATCACCGACGGTTTCACGCGCTCGACAATGTCGGCGAAACCAACCGGCTGCTGGACCTTGCGCACTTCATTGGCGACCTGCGCCTGGGCCGGGGTGCTGAACAGGTTCACCGGACCATTCGACGGGCCAAAACCATAGACGGCAACGCCAAGGCCCGAGACGACGGAAGCCATCAGCGCGAATTTGCGGGCCGACAACAGCGAACGGCGCGGCTGCCGGTAGGATGGAAAATTCGTGAGATCGGTGGGGCGTTCGGTCATTTAAGCTATCTCCAGAACCTGAAATTCGTTGGGCACGGGGACGCGGCGCGAAGCACCCGTTCGTGCATGAACATGGTGGCTCCCGCCTTACGGCGCGCTGGCGGCGGAGTTAAACTTTGGTAATGAAGCCGGGTTTAAATGCGGCAGTTTAGCGCAGGACCCTAAGCCATTGCGTATACACGGGTTCCTGCGCCCGTTGGCTGGGCTCCGAGAGCGCCGGCCGCCCCTGCCGAATATGACGAGAAGGCTTATGGCTTTTCCGGCGGCGCATCGCCTGACATCAGGACCGCCAGCCGCGTCTCTTCGTCGGCGGAAAGCGGCCGGTTGGCGAGCTCCGTGTCGCCCTTCGGACGCCGCCGGATGTGCAGCCAAAGCGCGAGGCCGCCGCCGATCAGCGCCAGCGGCGGCACCAGCCAGAGCACACAAAGTCCGGCGCTCGAAGCGCGGCTTCAGCAGCACGAATTCGCCGTAACGCGCGACCAGGAAATCCATCACCTGGGCATCGCTGTCGCCGGCCGCGATGCGCTCGCGCACCAGCAGGCGCAGATCGCGCGCGAGCGGCGCCTCGGAATCGTCGATCGACTGATTCTGGCAGACCATGCAGCGCAGCTCGCGCGACAGGTCGCGGGCGCGCGCCTCCCTGACGGGATCGGCCATGATCTCGTCGGGCAGCACGGCCCGCGCAGGCGCCAGCCCGATCGAAAGCCCGATCAGGGCAAGCAGGTAGGCGGCCACAAAATCCGCTTCATGCCCTACTCCGCCGCCTGCAGTCCGCGCAGTGCCCGCGCCGGTTTCGGCGCGCCGACGCGCAGCCGCCGATCCGACAGCGACAGCATGCCGCCGAACGCCATCAAGACCGGACCGAACCAGATCAGGAGCACCAGCGGCTTGTGATAGATGCGCACGGTGATGCGCGCCATCGGCGGTGGTATCGCCGAGCGAGATATAGAGTTGGCTGACGCCGCGGCTCAGCAGTGCCGCCTCGGTGGTCGATGCGCCGCCGCGGGTGGTGAAGTTGCGTTTCGACGGCGTCATCATGCTGAGCTTCTCGCCGTCGAGGCTGACGGTGAAGCTGGCCACCATCTCGCGATAATTCGGTCCCTGCCGCTGCGAGACGCCGTCGAGCTTCAGCTCGTAGCCGGCGAGCTTCGTCACATCGTTCGGCTTCATGGTGCCGATATATTCGGAGTTCCAGGTGGTCTCGCAGACGATCCCGATCAGGGCGACGCCGACGCCGGCATGGGCGAAGGCCGAGCCCCAGGCCGATCGCGGCAGGCCACTTGCGCGACGAAGCGAAATGCCGAGCGGATTGCGGAACAGGCCAATGCGCTCGACGATGTCGCTGATCGCGCCGGCGATGACGAAGATCGCGAGTCCGATCGCGAGCGGCGCCAGCGCGCTGCCGCCGCGCGTCCAGGCCCAGACCATCGCAATCGCAATCAACGCCGCGACACCCGCGGCGAGCAGGCGCTGCGCGGCGCCATAGAGATCGCCGCGCTTCCAGGCCAGCATCGGCCCAAAGGGCACCGCGATCATCAAGGGCACGAACAACGGCCCGAAGGTGAGATTGAAGAAGGGTGCGCCGACCGAAATCTTGTCGCCGGTCAGGACTTCCAGCGCCAGCGGATAGAGCGTGCCGATGAACACGGTCGCGCAGGCCGTGGTGAGGAAGAGGTTGTTGAGCACCAGCGCGCCTTCGCGCGAGATCGGCGCGAACAGCCCGCCCTGCTTGAGCGGCGAGGCGCGGCCGGCGAACAGCGACAGGCTGCCGCCGATGAAGATGCAGAGGATCAGGAGAATGAACACGCCGCGGGTCGGATCGCTGGCGAAGGCGTGTACCGAGGTCAGCACGCCCGAGCGGACCAGGAAGGTGCCGAGCAGCGACAGCGAGAAGGTCAGGATCGACAGCAGGATGGTCCAGACTTTCAGCGCGTTGCGCTTCTCCATCACCAGCGCCGAATGCAGCAGCGCGGTGCCGGCAAGCCACGGCATCAGCGAGGCGTTCTCGACCGGGTCCCAGAACCACCAGCCGCCCCAGCCGAGTTCGTAATAGGCCCAGTACGAGCCCATCGCGATGCCGAGCGTGAGGAATATCCAGGCCATCAGCGTCCACGGCCGCACCCAGCGCGCCCAGGCGGCATCGATGCGGCCCTCGAGCAGGGCCGCGATTGCAAAGGAGAACGAGATCGAGAAGCCGACATAGCCGAGATAGAGCATCGGCGGATGTACGGCGAGGCCGATGTCCTGCAGCACCGGATTGAGGTCGCGGCCCTCGATCGGCGGATCGGCGATGCGCAGGAACGGATTCGAGGTGATGAGGATGAAGAGGTAGAACGCGCCGGCGATCCAGGCCTGCACCGCGAGCACGTGCGCGCGCAGCGACAGCGGCAGGTTGTTGCCGAAGGCGGCGACGAGACCGCCGAACAGCGCCAGGATCAAGACCCAGAGCAGCATCGAGCCTTCATGATTGCCCCAGACGCCGGTGATCTTGTAGATCAGCGGTTTGAGCGAATGCGAATTCTCGAACACGTTGATCGACGGAGAAGTCCGAGGTGACATGCAGCGTGACCAGCGCCGTGAAGGACGCCGCCACGAACAGCAATTGCGCGAGCGCGGTGGAGCGCGCCACATTCATCAGCGCCGGATCGCCCCAACGCGCGCCCAATATCGGCACGCTGGACTGGATCAGGGCGAGAGCGAGCGCCAGCACCAGCGCATAATGTCCGGCTTCCGCGATCACTGGCTAGCCTCCATGCGCACAGTTTGCGCCCTTGATGTTTTCGGCGAGTTGCTTGCCGTAATCGTCTTTCCAGTGGCCCTGTTTCTTCAGGGCATCGGCGACGTCCTTGGGCATGTAATTCTCGTCATGCTTGGCGAGCACGGTGTCGGCGCGGAACGCGCCGGAGGCATCGAGCGCGCCTTCGGCGATCACGCCCTGCCCTTCGCGGAACAGGTCCGGCAAGATTCCCTTGTAGGTCACCGGCAGTTTCGCGCCGCCATCGGCGACCTCGAAGCTGACCTCGCTGTCGCCGCAGACCAGCGAGCCCGGCTGCACCAGGCCGCCGAGGCGGAACCGTTTTCCCGGCGCGATATGCTGCTCGGCCACCATCGTGGGCGTCGAGAAGAACACGATCGAGTCGCGCATCGCGTAGAGCACGAGCCCCGCCGCGAAGGCGAGCACGGCGAGCGCGCATCCGATCATGGTGAGGCGCCGTTGCTTGCGCGTCATCGGTCCTCTCTCATCCGTCGAGCCCAAGATTTTTCAGGCCCTCGTTCAATTGCTTGAGCCGCTCGGCATCACCGCCGACCGCAGCCCGCGCGTCCGTCAGCGCCCCCTTCGCCTTGTCGCGATCGCCCATCACCAGATAGGCCCGCACCAGCCGCAGCCAGCCGTCGACATCGTCGCCGTTCTGCTTCAACCGCGTCGCCAGCCGCTCGACCATGCTGTGGATCATGGCGTCGCGGTCGGGCGCATTCATGTCCTTGGCCGCTGCCATGGTCTGGTCGGAAAGCGCGGGCGCGGCGGGTGCGCCGACCCTGACCAGGGATTCCTGCAGCAGCGGACGCCAGGGTGCATTCGGCGGCGCCTTCTCCAGCATCGTACGCCAGATCGCGGCGGCGTCGGTCTTGCGGCCGTCCTGCTCGGCTGCGAGCCCCATGAAGTAGCTCGCCTTCACGTCGCCCGCATCGAGCGCCAGCGCCCGTTCGAACTCAGCCTTCGCCTCTGATGTGACCACGCCGCCGGCGGCGGCCGCGATGGCTTCGCCGAGATCGGCACGGCGCGGCGCGGTGTCGCCACCATAGGTGATCGAATTGCGGAAGGCGCGAGCGGCGTCGTCATAGCGGCCGAGCCGCAGCAGAACCGGCGCCAGCACGTTCCAGCCGCGCGCGTCATTCGGGTTCTGCTCCAGGTGCTGCTCGACCTGCGCCACCAGATTTTCCAGGGGCTGCTTGGCATCGGGCGCGCGCGCGCGCTCGGCCAGCGGAAAATCAGGAAGTTTTGGCGAGCCGAGCGGCAGATAGACGGCCAGCGCAATCGCCGGCAGGCCCACCAGCGCCACGCCGGCCGCGATGCGGCGAAACGCCATGCCCGATGGCAAGGGTGGTGGAACCGGCCGATCGGCGGCCGCCAGCAGCCGGCGGCCGATCTCCACCCGTGCGGCTTCCGCTTCCGAGGCGCCGATGAGGCCAGAGGCCGCATCGCGGTCGATTTCGGCAAGCTGATCCCGGTAGACCGAGGCTTCGTTGCCGCCGGTTTGCGCGCGTGCGGAAAGCCCGAGCGGCAGCAGCACGGCGAAGATCGCGGCCGCCGTCATCAGCGCGAACACGAACCACAAATTCATCCGGCAAATTTCCTGCAGCGCCCTCGATCGATTGCGCCGCTTTACACCACAGCCGAGGCCTGCGGCAATTGACTATAGTCAATTCTCCGGGATGCCGGAAATGCACATAAAATTCAACGATAATAATCTGTTAGCCGACGCTGAAGTCGGCGCTGCGGGCGACCTCCTCGCCATGCGCGTTGCGCGCCAGCAGGAAATGAACGCCGCCCCTGATTCCGTCCGGCAGCTTGATCCGCAGCTTGTCGGTCGGCAGCGGCGACGTGATCGTGGTGATCGGCTCGGCCAGCGGCTCGCCGCTGGCCTTCTCAACGAGCAAGACCGTCGCCCTGATCACCAGGTTCCGATATGTCGCCGAGATGACGCCGTTCTCGAGTTCAACGAAACGAATGGCTGAATTCATGCTGGGAAAAAGAAAAAAGAAAGAATTGGCAAAGCAGACTTCCACGCATGACGGTACGTGCCCGCCTGTGGGCGGTCAACCGGAAATTGCAGACGCGGCGTTGGACCTATTTTCTAACCGGCGCGCGAGGATTTGCGCTCGCTGGTGAGCGCGTTGTCGAGCGCCCGGCTCATCAGGGAAGCGTATTCGCGCCCGAACAGGACCTCGCAGAAGCGGACCGCGGCGTTGGCCTGCATCTCCCGGTAGCCGCGCGCCCTGATATCGCCGGCGCGCAGCGACTGCACCAGCGCCTCGGTGGATTTCTCGACATATTGCTGCAGGTCGGAATAGGTCCGCAAGGTGACTTCGTTGATCGCGAGCTCGCTGGCATAGGTGCGGCAGACCGCGATGAAGTCGATCAGATCAGCGGCATCGTCGACCTCGGAGGCGTCGATCCTGGCGCCGGCCAGGATGTCCTTGTCGGAGCGCTGGCGCAGGATACGCCGCACCCGCCCGGGCACGGTGTCCATTTCCGACTGCAGCGTGCTGGAGATCTCGGAGCGGATCGAAGCGAGCTGCCTGCCCCAGGTCGAATCCTGGCGCAGGTCGAGTTCGGTGCGCAGGCCCCGCACCCCGTCGTGCAGCGCCTTGAGATTGTCGGGGACTTTGCCGAACTGGCCGCGCCTGATGTCGGTGCGCAGCGTGACGGCAAGGCAAAACAGGTCGTGAAGGGCGATGGTGACGGCCATGCCATAGGGCGTCGCGGCCACACGCAGTTCGTCGTCGGATGCCGCAATGCGGATGGCGATGCGGATGATCTGCCACGGCGCGGTCAGGCGCTGAGTCAACAGCGACAGCGCGAACGGCAACAATTGCGGCGTCTGCAGCGTGGGGATGTTCAGCGCCTCGCAGGTCGATTCGATCTGCTCGCCGGCGAAATTGCGGATCGACAGCGGCAACCGGTTTCCGAGGGAGTCCAGGGCCTCGCGCGCCTGCAGCACCGATCCGATCGGCAACAGATCTTCGATCACATTGGGGGCACCGATCCGGGCCAACGCACGTTGATTGGCACCGCCCGAGGGAGAGGTCACCTGGAAGATGGCCTCAGCCACCGCGAGCTGCAGCTTGCGGACCGCCACTTCGGGTGGCGCGGCATCAGCCGGCAGCCCCGACAGAGACTTTTCGAATTCCTGGACCTGGTCGGGAGCGCCGTCGCGTATCAGCCATTGCCACACCGCCATGAGCGAGGTGCGCCGGATTTGACCGGGTCGCATCGGAACATTGCCGTCGACCAGGAACGGCTCGAGCGGCTGGAACAGGATGCGCGCGACATCTTCGGTGCGCGGCGGCGGCGGCGCCGTCTCGGTCGTCTCCTCGTCGGGGCTGCGCACGACCATGCGCAGTTGCTGCAGCACCAGAGTGGCGACTGCAACATCCTGGCCGCGCTCGATGGCGCGCTCGAACTCCCGCATCAGCAGCGCCTGCGACTGCGGCGGCAGCTGCCCGAGATACATTCTCAGCCGGTCGATTGATTCCTGGCCCATGCGCGTTGGTTCGGATTCTTAAGGCAGGGACGGCAACATGCCTCCACCGGGTACCTTAAGGGGCCCCCAATTAAGAAGTCGTTGAGTAATTGTGACAAGTGGTTGAGGACCGTTAAATCCCGGGTAGCACCAATTCGGCCCGTAAACCGCCGATCGGCGCATTGCTAAGCGACAGGCTGCCGCCATAAAGCGCTGCCAGATCGACCACGATCGAGAGCCCGAGCCCCGATCCGGGCTTGGACTCGTCCAGCCGCTGGCCGCGGCGCGACACTTTGGCACGCTCGGCCGTCGACAGGCCCTTTCCGTCGTCATCGACAAGGATCCGGAGCATCGGGCCTGCGCCCGGCTCAGCCGGCCGCTCCACCAGCACCTCGATGAAGACGCGCGAGGACGCCCATTTGCAGGCATTGTCGACGAGGTTGCCGGCCATCTCCTCCAGATCCTGCCGTTCGCCGCGGAATTTCGCCTTGGGGTCGGCCTCGACCTCGATGACAATGCCGCGGTCGCGGTGGATCTTTTCCATGGTCCGCTGCAGCGCCTCGATCGCGGGCGCCACTTCCGTCACCGTGCCGATGATGGTGAGGCGCGCGGCGATGCGCGCGCGCTCCAGATGGTGCGCCACCTGGTCGCGCATCACGTCGGCCTGCTCCAGCACCTTGTGCGCAAAGGGATCGGCGCCGTGCGCGCTGGCCTCGTTGACGATGACCGACAGCGGCGTCTTGATCGCATGGGCGAGATTGCCGACATGGGTGCGGGCGCGCTCGACGATCTCGCGGTTGGCGTCGATTAGCGCATTGGTCTCGCGCGCCAGCGGATCGATCTCGACGGGAAACTCGCCTTCCAGCCGTTCGGCGCGGCCGGAGCGGATGTCGGCGATCGATTCCGAAATGCGCTTGAGCGGTGCCAGACCGAAACGGACCTGGAAGATGGTGGTGAGCAGCAGCACGATCCCGAGCGCGGTGAAGGTGCCGCCGAGATAGTAGTCGAAGCTGCGCGTCTCGTCGAAAATCTCCGAGGCGTCGCCGGCGACGCTGACCAGGAATTTGCCGTCGGGTCCGAGATCGACGGGACGTTCGACCATGCGGAGATTCTGGCCTTCCGGACCGTCGACATAGCCGAGGCGGATGCCCGTCGCCGAAAGATCGATGCCGCGGTCTTCGAGCTTGGGCAGCTTCTTGTCCCACAGCGATTTCGAGGCGCGCACTTCGGGCTTCTCGGAATCGGTCCGGGTGATCTGCCAGTACCAGCCTGAGAGCGGCAGTTCGAACAGGGGCTCGCCGAGCGACTGGAACTGGCGGTCCGGAGGCTCGTCCGGGGTGGCGACTTCGGCGATCAAAGTGCGCAAAAACGAATTCAGCCGGCGGTCGAAGGCGCGCTCGGTCGCGTCTTTATAGACGGACGACAGCACGACACCGGTGATGGCGAGGATCACCACCACCCAGGCGGTCGCGGAGAAGAAGAGCCGGGTGGCGAGCGAGTTGCGGCGCATGCGCCCTAGTTTATGCCCCCGCGGGGGGCGGCGTCAGCAAATATCCGAGGCCACGGACGGTCTGGATGATGTCGACGTCGAGCTTCTTGCGGATGCGGCCGACGAAGACTTCAATGGTGTTGGAGTCGCGGTCGAAATCCTGGTCGTAGAGATGCTCGACCAGCTCGGTGCGCGACACCACGCGCCCCGAATGGTGCATGAGATACTGCAACAGCCGGTATTCGTGCGAGGTCATCTTGACCTGATTGCCTGATACCGTGACCTTGTTCGTGCGCGTATCGAGTGTGACCGGGCCGCAGGTCAATTCCGACTGAGCATGGCCGGCGGAACGGCGCAGCAGCGCGCGGATCCGCGCCAGCACTTCCTCGAGATGGAACGGTTTTGCGACATAGTCGTCGGCGCCGGCGTCAAAACCCTGCACCTTGTCGCTCCAGCGGTCGCGCGCGGTCAGGATCAGAACCGGCATCGCGCGCTTGTTGCGGCGCCAGGCTTCGAGCACGGAAATGCCGTCCATTTTCGGCAGGCCGATGTCGAGCACGACCGCATCATAGGGTTCGCTGTCGCCGAGGAAATGCCCCTCTTCGCCGTCGAAGGCGCGGTCGACCACGTATCCGGCATCGCTCAGCGCCGTGGTAAGCTGACGATTGAGATCCGGATCGTCCTCAACGACAAGCAAGCGCACGTCTGCCTCCAGAGCTGAACCGCACCAATTGCGCCATCAAGATGAACCCGGCTGGCGTGAACCGCCCATGAACAGAACAAACAACGCTATGTTACTTTTTCTTCACAATGGCTTTTTCGGTGCTTCGATCCCGCTTTGACGCGCGACTCCGGCGGCCCGTTCAACGGAGAGCCGATATAGCCGACTATGACGTTGCTGTGGAAGCCCCACGGAGCTGTCGAGAACAGTGCCTCATCTCACAGACGACCGGTCTGGAGCACCGGGTGTCGTGGATGCGTTGCGCGGCTTCGAATGCTCACCCAACCTCCTCTCTCTTTCGCGCCGCGTCAGGTGCGGAAGAACACAAACCAGATTACGCCCAGGATCAGGATGGCGAGCCCGGTCGAGGCGGTGAGCAGTGCAAGCACCGAAGGACCGGGCTCGGCCTGACGTGCTTCCATCGGCGTCTCGACGATGCGATCATGTTCTCTTGTTGTGGCCATGGTGACCTCTTTTGCTGGCTTTCACTCACACTTTCCGCGAGCCCTCGCGGTCTCGAAGATGCAAGGGAGATTGGAAGGGCAACGCCGCATCGGGGGCGATGTTCCCCTTCCTCCCCTGCGCGTTCCGGCCGCAGCCCATGCCGTGCGGCGGGGTGAAACCGCCAACGGTTAACGCCGTTGGCAGATTGGTCGGGCGAAGCACTTTGTGATTGGGTTCCCCGGTGTTATCCTTGCCCTTTGTCCCCTGTTGCGTTCCCGGAGTTCTGCCATGGCCCCCCGCGCCAACTGGAAAGGCTTTCTGCGGTTGTCGCTCGTGACCTGCCCGGTCGCGCTGTATCCGGCCACCTCCGACACCGAGAAAGTCTCGTTCAACCAGATCAACCGCAAGACCGGCCATCGCATCAAATATGCCAAGGTCGATGCCGACACCGGCGAGGAAGTCGCCAACGACGACATCATCAAGGGCTACAAGGTCGACACCGACACCTATATCGAGGTCAGCAAGGAAGAGCTCGACGACATCGCGCTGGAGTCGACGCACACGATCGAGATCGACGAGTTCGTGCCGAGGTCCGACATCGACTCGCGCTACCTGATCCGCCCCTATTATCTCGTGCCCGACGGCAAGGTCGGCCATGACGCCTTTGCGGTGATCCGCGAGACCATCCGCAGCATGGACAAGGTCGCGATCGGCCGCGTGGTGCTGACCAATCGCGAGCACATCATTGCGCTGGTGCCGCTCGAGAAGGGCCTGATGGGCACGCTGCTGCGCTACCCCTACGAAGTGCGCAGCGAGAAGGAATATTTCGACGACATCCAGGACGTCAAGATCACCAAGGACATGCTCGATCTCGCCAGGCACATCGTCGAGCAGAAGTCCGGAGATTTCGATCCGGAAGAGTTCGAGGATCACTACGAGACGGCGCTGATCGATCTCATCAACAAGAAACGCAACGGCATCAAGATCGCGCCGAAGGCGGCGCCGAAGACGGGCGGCAACGTCATCAACCTGATGGATGCGCTCAAGAAGAGCCTTGCGAACGAGAAGCAGGCTGCGCCGCCCGCGAAGGCCAAGGGCAAGAAGTCCAAGCGGATCGAGGGCCAGCGCGAGATGCTGCTGCCGATCGCGGGCAGCGGCAGCGGCAAACGCGCCGCCAAGGAAGAGCCGAAGAAAGCGGCAAAGCCGGCGCGCACCCCTGCCCGCGCCAAGAAGGCCGGCTAGTTCTGCTGCATCACAGTAGCTCTATCCCTCATCCTGAGGAGCGCGAAGCGCGTCTCCTCACCATGAGGGTTTGACGAAATAGGACTGCCGCGGCTATTTCAGCGACGAGCTGATCGACGTGAATTTGTTGTTCAACCCGGTGCCGATACCCTGGACGGCGGTGATGATGACGATCGAGATGCCGGCCGCGATGATGCAATATTCGATCGCCGTGGCGCCGGATTGATCGGCCAGGAATTTCGCAATCAGGGTCCGCATCAAAAACTCCTGCACTCCGGGCGGCATCCTACCTCGTTCCGCGCCGGCGCGCGCAATCTATGGTTGGAAATGGTTTCCTGCAGATTGAGGAACAGTCTGAAAAATCGGTTAAGCCAGCCCCCGGATACTCGCCTGTCCAGCCCCTTTGCGCGCCCGTCACGCATATCAGAGCTTCCGGCGCCAGCCGCTTTGCGCGCTTTACCCGTCGCCCGATTCCTGTTCCCTTAACGGCCAGTAAAGGCCGAGCATGACAATCGGCCGGTTCTGGGGAGAGACGGCCATGAAACTCGGCACTGCGATCGCGGAAATCATGAAACGCGAGGGGATCGAGATCCTCTGCGGCTATCCGGTCAACCACCTGATCGAATATGCGGCGAACGCCGATATCCGCCCGATCATGGTGCGGCAGGAGCGCATCGGAATCCACATGGCGGACGCGATCTCGCGCGTCACCTCGGGCAGAAGCATCGGCGCCTTCTGCATGCAGCACGGTCCCGGCGCGGAGAACGCCATGGGCGGTGTCGCGCAATGCTACGGCGAATCCGTGCCGGTGCTGGTGCTGCCGATGGGCTATGCCCGGCGAATTGCGAACATCGAGCCGAACTTCAATTCCAGCCAGGCGATGAAGGCGTTCTCGAAATCCGCCGAGCCGATCATCCTCGCGACCGAGGTCGCCAACATCTTCCGCCGCGCCTTCACCAGATTGAAGAACGGCCGCGGCGGACCGGTCATCGTCGAAATCCCCTCGGACATGTGGAACGAGGAAGTGCCGGAGCCGCTCAACTACACGCCGGTGCTGCGCACGCGCTACGGCGCCGATCCCGTGCATGTCAAGGAGGCGGCGGCGCTGCTCGTCAACGCCAAGCGGCCGATGCTCTATGCGGGCCAGGGCGTGCATTATGCCAAGGCCTGGCCGCAGCTGAAGCGGCTCGCCGAACGACTCGCCATTCCCGTCACCACCAGCCTCGGCGGCAAGTCGTCCTTTCCCGAGACGCATCCGCTGTCGCTCGGCTCCGCCGGGTTGGCGGTGCCGCGCGCGGTGCCGAAATTTCTTGCCGAAGCCGACGTGATCTTCGGCATCGGATGCTCCTTCACCGAAACCAGTTTCGGCATCAAGATGCCGGACGGCAAGACCATCATCCATTCGACGCTCGATCCGAACCATCTCAACAAGGATGTCGAGTGCAGAATAGGTCTGGTCGGCGATGCAGCGCTGGTGCTCGACGCGCTGCTCGAGGAAATCGAGAAGACCGTCAAATCCGACCGCGACGCGAGCGCGGTCGCGGGCGAGATCGCCGCTTCGCACAAGGAGTGGCTCGCAAAATGGATGCCGAAACTCACGAGCAACGACGCCCCGCTCAATCCCTATCGCGTGCTCTGGGACCTGCAGCACACCGTCGACATCAACAACACCATCATCACCCATGATGCCGGCAGCCCGCGCGACCAGCTCTCGCCGTTCTGGAAGCCGGTCGAGCCCCTCACCTATATCGGCTGGGGCAAGACGACGCAGCTCGGCTATGGCCTCGGGCTTGCGATGGGCGCCAAGCTCGCGCGGCCGGACAAGCTCTGCATCAATGTCTGGGGCGATGCCGCGATCGGCTTCACGGGCATGGATTTCGAGACCGCGGTGCGCGAGCGGATTCCGATCATGTCGATCCTGCTCAACAATTTCTCGATGGCGATCGAACTGAAGGTGATGCCGATCTCGA
The DNA here is from genome assembly GCA_963802585.1 of uncultured Alphaproteobacteria bacterium. Taxonomy (GTDB): domain Bacteria; phylum Pseudomonadota; class Alphaproteobacteria; order Rhizobiales; family Xanthobacteraceae; genus Bradyrhizobium. The sequence continues at coordinate 46,716 of CAWDJS010000026.1, forward strand.
CCCAGAAATATCGCTCGACCGACATCTCCGGCGATTACGCCGCGATGGCGCGCGCCTTCGGCGGCTATGGCGAGCGCGTGACCAAACCGGAGGACATCGTGGGCGCGATCAAGCGCGGCATCCAGAAGACCCAGGAAGGCGTCCCGGTGCTGCTCGAATTCATCACCTCCAAGGAAACCGAGGTTTCAAGGCCCGGGACCTGAACGGGAGCAGGAAAATCGCCCCGGGACCGCTGGAACATGCCGTGCCGGGGTGAAATAATGGGCTGCCCGACAGGTATTTAGCCCGGCATTGGCCGGGGCATGGGCGGCTGGATTTTTCAAACGATGACGGCGGTTTCCGAGGACGCAACAGCCGATCTCAATCGCAGGATTGCCGAGCTTGAGCAGCGGCTGGAAACTGCCTTGATCGAGCGCGATGCCGCGATCGAGCGGCAGACCGCGAGCGCGCTGGTCAGTTTCCGGCTGCAGAGCGAATTGCGCGCGACCGCCGATCGGCAGAATGCCAGCGCCGAAATCCTGCACACCATCTCCAGTGCGCCGGGCGATGCCGGGCGATCGCTGCAGCAGATCGCGGAAACCAGCGCCCGGCTGTTCGGCGCTCCCAGCGTTTCGATCCAGCTCGTCAAAAATGGCGACTGGGGACAGGCCTATCGCTTTGGCGACAGCGCGACACGCGTCCGGGCGGCTGTTCCGCTGGGCACGATCAGGATCGGCGGCCCCAATCTTCCCGGCACGGTCGTCGCCGAAAATCGCCAGATTCACCTTCCCGACCTCGATAATTTGGACCCGGCCTTCGCCCACTGGCCCGGCCCGCCGCACGCGCGCGCCGCCGGAACACGGACCATGTGCGGCACGCCGCTTCGGCGCGGCGACGAGGCGATTGGCGTTCTCATCGTCTATCGCGACCGGCTCGCTCCCTTCACTGCCGAAGAGTTGACGCTGCAGCAATCCTTCGCCGACCAGGCGGTGATCGCGATCGAGAACGCGCGGCTGTTCAACGAAACCCAGGAGTCGCTGGAGCGGCAAACCGCCACCGCCGAAATCCTGCGTGTCATCAGCCAGTCGCCCACCGACGTGAAGCCGGTATTCGACGCCATCGTTCGCACCATCGTCCGGCTGCTGCATTGCGATCGCGCTTTCATCATACGTTGCGAGGGCGCGACGTATCTGACGGTAGCCACCGCGGCACTCGATGGTTCGTTTGCCGAGATTGGGCATTCGGCGCCGATCGATCGGGCCGCGAATTTTCCATCGCGCGCGATCCTGGACAAGCGGACGCTCTATTATCCCGACTGGTCCGTCATCGAACTCCCTGACCGGGAAAGGCATCTCCGCGAAACCTACGGCATCAGCTGCTCGCTGTTCCTGCCGCTGTTGCGGGATCAGGAATGCATCGGGCTCTTGGCTCTGGTCGGAAAACAGTCGGGCATGTTCGGGGACAACGAAATTGCGCTCGCCGAATCCTTCCGCGACCAGGCCCAGATCGCCATCGAGAACGTGCGGCTGTTCAACGAGACCCAGGAGGCGCTGGAGCGCCAGACCGCGACCGCCGACATCCTGAAGGTGATCGCGAGCTCGCCGTCGGACGTGCAGCCGGTGTTCGATGCCATCGCCGAGCGATCGAATCAGCTGGTCAGTGGTCTGTCTACTTCGGTGCTCAGTCTGTTGGACGATGCGTTGCACATGGTAGCGTACACCAAGGTCAGTCCGGCTGCCGATGCCGCCCTCCAGGCATACTATCCTCAACCACTGTCCACATTTGCCTGGGGCGAAACGGTTCGCCGGGGTGAAATTATCCGAATTCCAGACAGCGAGGACGAAGCCTTCACGCCGGCCGGCGTGCGGGAGGTAGCGCGGGCGCGTGGCTGGCGCAGCGCCATGCTGGTTCCGCTGCTGCGCGATCAGAAGCCCATCGGCATGATCAGCGTGACGCGCCGCGAGACCGGGCTGTTCGCGGATCATCACATCCAGCTATTGCAGACCTTTGCCGACCAGGCGGTGATCGCAATCGAAAACACCCGGCTGTTCAACGAGACCCAGGAGGCGCTGGAGCGCCAGACCGCGACCGCGGACATCCTCAAGGTGATCGCAAGCTCGCCATCCGACGTGCAGCCCGTGTTCGATGCGATCGCGGCCAGCGCCAACCGGCTGATCGGCGGCTACTCGACCGCGGTCCATCGCATCATCGACGACATCGTTCACCTGGTGGCCTTCACGCCCATCGATCCGGAAGCCGACGAAGCCCTCAGAGCCGCGTTCCCGCTGCCCGTGAGCGAGTGGCCATCGCTCGCTTTGGTGCAGCATGGCGAGATCGCGCAGATCGCCGACGCTGAAGCGGCCGACCCGCAAACCCGGCGGCTTGGCCGCGCCCGCGGTTGGCGCAGCGTCACAAACACGCCGTTGATGAGCCAGGGCGCGTTCATCGGTTTCATCGCCTGTACGCGCCTCGAGACGGGCGTGCTTGCGGATCATCACGTCCAGCTGCTGCAGACCTTCGCCGACCAGGCCGTGATCGCGATCGAGAACACGCGGCTGTTCAACGAGACAAAGGAGGCGCTGGAGCGCCAGACCGCAACGGCCGAGATCCTGAAGGTGATCGCAAGCTCGCCGTCGGACACGGCACCGGTGTTCGAAGCGATCGCCGGCAGTGCCAAACGCCTGCTCGGAGGGTTCGCCGCTGCCGTCTTTGGCATCCGCGATGGCATCGTTCATCTCGCCGCGTTCACACCGACCCGGCCCGCGGCCGACGAAGCGCTCAAGGCGGATTTCCCGAGGCCGGTCGATGAGTTTGAGGGCTTCCGGCTGGCGCAGCACGGCAAACCCTTCCCTATCCCCGACACCGAAGAGCTTCCGCACGCGCCGATCAGGGAGATCGCGCGGCTGCACGGCTTCCGCAGCATGCTGTACGTGCCGCTCATGAACGGCGGGATTCCGATCGGCATCCTCACGGTCACGCGCGTCGAGCCCGGCGCATTCGCGCCCCATCATGTTCAGTTGCTGCAGACCTTCGCCGACCAGGCCGTGATCGCGATCGAGAACACAAGGCTGTTCAACGAGACGCGGGAGGCCCTGGAGCGACAGACCGCGACCTCCGACATTCTGAAAGTTATCGCCAGTTCGCCATCGGACGTGCAGCCGGTGTTCGAAGCGATCGTGAACAGCGCGGCAAAGCTGTTCGAGCCATGTTCGGCCACGATCACAACGCTGAAAGACGGCAAGCTGCACTGGAATGCCATTGCCGAGATCGTGCCGAGTTTTGATCATGCAGCGGCCGAGGCCCAGTATCCGATCTCCTTCGACCCCGATCGCGCACCCTCGGCCCGCGCCATCCTTGAGCGCCGCATCATCGCAATTCCCGACACAAATGCACCGGACACGCCGGAGTACACCCGAAAGCTGGCCGCCGCCGGCGGGTTCCGCAATATCATGTTTGTGCCGCTGATCCATGAGAGCAATGGCATCGGCACCATCATCCTTACGCATCCGCAACCCGGATTCAGACTTTCGGACAAGCAACTCGCACTTGTCCAGACTTTCGCCGATCAGGCCGTGATCGCAATCCAGAATTCGCGGCTGTTCAACGAGGTTCAGGAGCGCACGCTCGAACTCACGGAAGCGCTGGAACAGCAGACCGCGACCTCGGAGGTTCTGAGCGTCATCTCCAGCTCCGCCGGCGATCTCGCCCCGGTGTTCGATGCCATGCTTGCGAAAGCCATGCAGCTTTGCAGCGCCAGTTTCGGCGTGCTCAACACCCATGACGGCAAGCTGTTCCACAGCGCCGCGACCTACGGGCTGCCACCGGCCTATGACGAATATCGCCGCAGGCAGCCGCTGGAATATGGCCCGGGCACGGCGCCGGCGCGCCTCCTCCAGGGCGAGCCGTTTGTCGAAATCGACGATCTCCTGGAGTTGGAGGCTTATCGCAGAGGCGACGCCAACCGGCTGGCATTGGTCGACCTCGGCGGCGCGCGCTGCCTGCTTGCGGTGCCCCTGCTCAAGGACGATCGCGTCGTCGGCAATGTCATGATCTTCCGGCAGGAGAATCGGCCGTTCTCGAAGAAGCAGGTCGCGCTGCTCCAGCAATTTGCGGCGCAGGCCGTCATCGCCATCGAGAACACGCGGCTGCTTCGCGAGTTGCGCGAAAGCACGGAGGATCTGAGAGAGTTGCTGCAGCAGCAGACCGCGACCGCCGACGTGCTTAAAGTCATCAGCCGTTCGGCCTTCGACCTGCAGGCCGTGCTCGAGACACTGATCGAATTGGCCGTGAAGCTTGCGGGCGCGCCCCGTGGTGTCATCTTCCTTCGCGACGGCGAGCTGATGCGGGTGCAGGCCCAATCGGGCTTTGCGCCTCCCTTCCTCGAGTTCCTCCGCGAGAATCCCATTCAGAGGGGCCGAGGCACCTTCACCGGTCGCGCCTTCCAGGACGGCAAGGTTACACACATGCCGGATGTGCTGGCGGAGCCCGAATTCGATTTCCATCTCGCCCCGCAAATCGGCGGCTTTCGTTCCGCGCTCGCGGTCCCCTTGCTGCGAAATGGTGTGGTCGCGGGGGTATTTTCGATTGTCAGGCCGGAGCCTGGCCCATTCACGGATCGCCAGATCGAGCTGGTGCAAACCTTCGCCGACCAGGCCGTGATCGCGATCGAGAACGTGCGCCTGTTCGACGAGGTGCAGGCCAAGACGCGCGATCTGACCGAGGCCCTCACCTACCAGACCGGCAGCGCCAATATCCTGAATGTGATCGCGTCATCGCCGACCGACGTGGGACCGGTGCTCAAGGCCATCGTCGACAGCGCCTGCGAGCTTTGCGAGGCCTATGACGCTGCCGTGGCGCTCAAGGACGGCGACTATCTGCGTTTCAGCGCCCATCATGGACCGATCCCGATCGGGATTGAGAAATGGCCGATCAACCGCCGCTGGACCGCAGGCCGCGCCTTTATCGACAAGCAGCCGGTGCACCTCGCTGATCTTCGGGATGAACGGAACGCCGATTTCTCCGACGGCCGCGAACTAGCGTTGCGGATGGGTCATCGCTCGATCCTCAGCGTACCGCTGCTCCGCGACAGGGAAAGCATCGGTGCCATCGTGCTTCGCCGCACCGAGGTGCATCCCTTCAGCGAAAAGCAGATCGCGCTCCTGCAGACCTTTGCCGACCAAGCGGTAATCGCCATCGGCAACGTCCGCCTGTTCGACGAGGTGCAGGCGCGCACCCGCGAGCTCGCCAAATCCCTCGACGATCTGCGCACCGCGCAGGACCGCCTGGTGCAGACGGAAAAACTCGCCTCGCTCGGCCAGCTCACCGCCGGCATCGCCCATGAGATCAAGAACCCGCTCAATTTCGTCAACAATTTTGCCGCCCTGTCGGCGGAGCTGACCGACGAGCTGAAGGACGTGCTGAAACCCGCGGTGCTCGACGAGACGATGCGCGCCGAGGTGGACGAGATCACCGGCACGTTGAAGGACAATCTCGGCAAGGTGGTGCAGCACGGCAAGCGCGCCGATTCCATCGTCAAGAACATGCTGCTGCATTCGCGCGAAGGCACCGGCGACCACCGGCCCACCGACATCAACGCGCTGGTGGACGAAAGCCTCAATCTCGCCTATCACGGCGCCCGCGCCGAAAAGCCGCATTTCAATGTCACCTTGCTGCGCAATTTCGATCCCGAGGCGGGCATGATCGAAGTGTTTCCGCAGGAAATCACCCGCGTGTTGCTGAACCTGGTCTCGAACGGCTTCTACGCCGTGAGCAAGCGCAAGGCGGATAATGGCGACGGCAGCTTCGAGCCGGCGGTGACCGCAACGACAAAAGGCGGCAGCGACCATGTCGAAATCCGGATTCGCGACAACGGCACCGGAATTCCGGCGGATGTGAAAGAAAAGATGTTCAATCCGTTCTTTACTACGAAGCCGGCGGGCGAAGGCACCGGGCTCGGACTGTCGATGTCTCACGACATCATTGTGAAACAACATGGTGGCACGATCGACGTCGATACTCTCCAGGGTGAATTTACCGAGTTCACGATCGTTTTGCCGCGAACAAGCAATCTTTCAAGTAAATCCAGAGGTTAGACGTGGACGTTCTGGTTCTAGTGGTGGATGACGAGCCCGATGTCGAGGCGCTGTTCCGCCAGCAATTCCGCCGCGATCTGCGCGCACAGCGTTTCATGATGGATTTTGCCGGTTCGGCCGCGGATGCGCTGACGCGCGTCACCTCCAGCATCGGGCAATCGCTGATCCTGATCCTGTCCGACATCAACATGCCCGGCATGACCGGGCTCGAGATGCTGCCCCGGGTCAAGGAGATCCGCCCCGAGGTTCCCGTGATCATGATCACGGCCTATGGCGATCCCGCGACCCGGCGCAAGGCGCTGGAGAGCGGCGCGACGGGCTTGCTCACCAAGCCGATCGATTTCTCGCTGCTGCGCGAGGAAATCGACCAGCGGCTGGCGCAAGCAGCGAGCTAGCGCATCAGCAAGATGTTGTTCCCGCATATCGGGTTCTGGAATCTATTCAGCCCCGGGCTCCGCCCCTCCGGAGCAAAGTTCGTTCAAACGGTTTGCCTGCGCGACGAAATCGTCGAATATGGACGCCGCTTCCTTGATCTTGTGGCAGCTGAAGCCGTCGACTGATGTTTTCGTGCTGTGATTGAACAGTTCCAGCCAGAACAGCGGCATGCCCCCGGAATCTGCCCCACGCCCCCGAAACATGCGGATCTCGCAGTTGCCGATCGAGATGAGCGAAACAGACGCGACTGAATCATCTTCCGGAATGCACGAGAGCCTGACATAGGCTCTCGCTATTCGCAGCTCGGTAAACATACGGTGGGGTGTGTCGCTCACGATAAGCCCTGAAATCCTGGAAAACGCGTTGCGGGCAGCAGGCACCGTCAACGCACAAAATTCGAGCCGCTGAAAACGCCGCAGCGGGAGGTACATTCCGAGCACCAGCAGGCTGAAAGCGGAAGTGGATATATCAGGACGATCGGAAGCGCGCTTGTTATGACAAGCCAATCATTTGTTGCTTTGCGCCAATAGCGCGAGCGCTTGCCATCCCGATTTATTCTGGCTCAACTTGACGCGAGCTGACCGGAACGAAAACGTTGGGGCGTCATGCCGGTCCAACGTTTGAAGGCATGCGTCAGCGAGCTGACCTCGCGATAGCCAAGCAGCCATGCGATCTCGGAAACAGGCAATGTCACGTCGTGGAGATAGTGCCTGGCGAGGGCGGCCCGCAACTGGTCCAGTATCTCCGCGAAGGAAGTACCCTCCTCGGCAAGCTTGCGCGACAAGGTTCGCGAGCTGACCCCGAACCGCCGCGCCACCTCCGATGCCGTGGCTCTGCCGTGCGGCAGCAGTTTAGGCAAGATGTCTTCTGCCATCGAACGCATGGTGAGGCGCCCTCGGGGTTTGCGCGCCAGCGCCTCTTCCGCGTAGCGGCGCAACAGTTCGTTGAGGTATTCGTCGCGTCCCACGACAGCAAGCAGGGCAACAGGTGCCGGAAAACATATCTCATCGGCGCCGGCGCCAAATTCGACGTCGACCCCGAAGAATGTTCTGAATTCCGCCGCTGTCCTGTTTCGGAAATGTCTTGTCTTCACCCGCGACGGCACCAGACGGCCGTTCGTCACCTGCCGGCAAATCCGCACCAGCATCACCAGCCAGAATTCTATGTGGTGCCTGTCGGCCTCCCGCTCGACGTTGACGTAATCAAGCGCAATTGCTGCTGGCCCGTTCTGCATATTGAAGTGCAGGCGAACGCCTTCATTGTTGATCTGGCTGTATCGCTCGGCGTTTCGAAGCGCATCCGCAAGCTGATCCGATGACGCCATCACATAGTAGACCAGACCAATTTCGCGCAGATCAAAGCTGCGCGCCAGATGGAAACCCAGCCATTCGTCTTGCAGCTCTTCGGCGGCGAGCTCCAGGAGTTTGATCTGGGCTCCCACTTCCAGCCGCACGGCGGGGTCGCGAGCCGCCTCCGGCATCAATCCCGCCTTCGACAGGATGAGGGCGGGGTCCTTGCCCATCTCGCTCAATCGCGCACAGGCAAGTCGCGCGATGCCGCCCGTGGCGCTCGGTATGGAGCCGAAACCCTGTGATCTCGCGAACGACATGGCAGAAAGCGTTCATCGACAAATGCGGCGCGCAAACCATCCAAATGGACCGCTCTGCCGGCATTGACATGGGTCAAGCGGGAGCCGGGCGCGGAAGCTCTCGGGAGCAAGGGCTTTGCCTTCACGCCGCGGAAGGACGCCACGCGATCATGCCTTCGGTGCGGGCGCGCACCGAAGGCGACGCAAGACAAGTCGCAACCGCCTCGTAGCCGGGAGCGCCGGGACAAGGCGCGACGCGCATGGGAGGGCTGTGATTGGCGGGGCAAAGGATGATCGCCTCGTCAGGGCCCACGGCAGACAGGTCCAGGATTGCGGTTGACCGCGTCAGCACGAAGAGCGGGCGGCGGCCGGGCCGGCCAAGCCGGCGCAGGTAGACGCTGACCGCTTCCTGCGTGGCTTCATCCAGTCCCTGCTCCACCATGTCGACCAGCAGGATGGCCGGGCCTTCGCCTTCGAGGCCGACAATGAGCGCGACAAGGGCATCCGACACCATGGCTCCCTCATCGACCAGCCAGGTCAGTGTCTGATCGACCCGTGCTTTGAGCGCGGCGTCGGTATCGAGCCGCGCCCGCGCTGCGGCGCCACCATCCGCCACCCGATCCAGGCCGAGGAAGGCGGCGTTGGGCAGTGTCTCCGCCAGACGCAGAGCGAGCCGGGTCTTGCCACTGCCGAGCGGGCCGATGATGTAATTCAGTGGCGCAATATCGAACTCGATGTGTTCGCCACCCCACGGCCAGGGAAGCTCAAGCGTGACGCCGGGCGCGGCGGTCGCCTTCAGCAGGCGCGCCACTTCGCCGCTCGCCGGCGCTTCGCCGCGAGCGAGGCCGGCCTGAAGTCCCCTGATCTTCTCGATCGCGCCGGCAAGCTCGCGGATTCGACCTTCGAGTGTCGCCTGATGCGCGGCGAGCGCCGTTTGCAGCGCCTCCCCCTCACCGCCATGCGCCAGCGCGACCTGAGCGAGGCTGAGCCCGAGCGCGCGAAGCGCCACGACCTCCGCGGCCCGGGCCATTTGATCGGGACCATAGGCCCGCCATCCGGCCGGCGTGCGGGCCGGCGCAACCAGACCGCGCTGCTCGTAGAGCCGCAGCGCCTTGGTGGAGACGCCAAGCCGGCTCGCCGCTTCGGACGGGCTGAGATATCGGACGGAAGAGCTCACGGCACACCTCGCGATTCGCTGATCGTCACACCTTATCGAGGCGGCCTCAGGGGACAGGTCAAGGGGTTGAACATGCGCGATTTGAAAAATGCCGACCGGACACTGCCCCACAGACGATCGCGCATTTCCGACGGACTAGCTCTGGTCGCCCGGCCAGGCAGCCATGGCCGCTGCGGCTACATTTCTCAACTCCGCCTGGGTGGCGCCGTCCTTTGCCTGAACGGCCATTCCCTGGAAGACGCTCAAATAGAACCGGCTCAGGCCATCGATGTCCGTCGAGGCGGGCAGTTCGCCTTCGGCCACGGCAGCTTCCAGCCGCGAGCGTAGCGTATCCAGCATTTCGAGCCGGACTTTCCTGACGACGCGGACGATGGCGGCCGGCCATTCGTCCCCGACGGCCGCCAGCAATGCCATGCAGCCTGCCGGTGTCGCCCGGGATTTCGGCAGGGTCTCGGTCCACGCGGTCAGCAGCTTCTCAATGCCGGCGCGCGCGGTCGTTGCTTCCGCAAGCTTGCCCCAGACCGGGGGCCCCTGGGTCCGGACGTAATATTCGACCGCTTCGAGATAGAGCGCCTCCTTGCTGCCGAAAGCCGCATAGAGGCTTGGCGAGCCGATGCCCATGGCCTCGCACAGGTCGCTCATCGAAGTTGCCGCGAAGCCCTTGCGCCAAAACAGCAACATGGCGGCCTCGAGCGCCGCCTCGCGATCAAATCCCCTTGGCCGTCCGGTCACCGCCATCGCCGTCCTTTCTGTAACGAATAACACATAAGTCACTTGACGCCGCCAATCAAGGGACTAGATGCTTCTGTGTCGATCATTACAGAAATGGAGATTACAATGTCGCTAACGGGAAAACGGGCTCTTGTGACCGGAGCAAGCAGAGGTATCGGGGCTGCAATCGCAAAGGCGCTTGCGGCTGAAGGCGCGGATGTGGCGATCACCTATGAGAAGTCCGCGGAGAGTGCCGCGGAGGTCGTCAAGGCCATAAAGGCGAAGGGACGCAAGGCAGTGGCGATCCAGGCCGACAGCGCCGACGTCGCCGCGGTTCAGGCCTCGGTCGCCAAGACGGTCGCCGAGCTGGGCGGGCTCGACATCCTCGTCAACAATGCAGGAATCCTTCGACTGGGCGAACTCAAGGACATCTCAGCCGCCGACATCGACGCGCTCCTGAACGTCAACGTGCGCGCGCCTTTCATCGCAAGCAAGGCCGCCCTGGCCCACCTTGGCAAGGGCGGTCGCATTATCACCATCGGAAGCTACTTCGCTGATCGCGTGCCTGCGCCGGTCCTCGGCGTATATGCGGCCTCGAAGTCGGCGCTGATCGCGTTCACGAAGGCGTTGGCGCGGGAGCTCGGCTCCAAAGAGGTCACGGTCAACCTCGTGCAGCCTGGCTCCATCGACACCGACATGAACCCGGCGCACGGTCCGACCGCGGACACGCTGCGGCAGTTCATGGCATTGGGCCGGTATGGCAAGGCGGACGACATCGCCAACGCCGTGGCGTTCCTGGCGGGCGCCAAGGCCCAGTACATCACCGGCTCGACGCTGACTGTCGACGGTGGTGCCAACGCCTAGCCGACAGAAGGGGCCGGCTCGACATCGTACCGCCCGGCCGGCCCCTTGCTTGCTTCGGACACGGAGTTTCGGCTGGCAGTCTCGTTCATGTTCCGGTGTGCTGTCTCAATCCGCGCCCGAACGCCAGCGTCTTTGTTTTTCGCGATTGCCGCAGTTCTGCATACTGCACCACTGCCGTCGATGCGCCTTGCTTTTATCGATGAAATAGACCTCGCAGTCGGATGCGCCGCACGGCGGAGCCGACCCGCCAGCAGGCACTCCCTCGTTGAACTCACAAACGACGTGCAACACCCTCGCCTTTTCCTCTAAAACCCCCGCCCATGCGTGCGCATATTGTCATCATCGGCGCCGGCATTTCCGGCCTGACCGCTGCCATCACCATTGGGGAAGGCGTCGACAAGCTCATCGCGGCTGGCGAGACCATCGCGCGGCCCGAGATGACACTGCTTGACGCCGCGGACTGGATCGGCGGGCGCGCGCGCACTGATGAGCTGTCGACGGGTGTGTCGGTGGATGCCGGAGCGCACTGGTTCCATGGCGGCGCCAGGAACCCGTTCTACAAATGGGCCTGCGATCGGCATTACGATCTGGGGCCGATCGGCATCGATACCGCCACGCGGCGCTTCAATGTCTCGGTGGGAGGCGCAGTGGCGCCTGAGCAGCGCGAATGGGCGATGAACCGGCTTTACGAGATGTATGCGATCTGGAAGGCGCAGCATCGGGATGAAGACGTGTCGCTCCGGCAATTGGCCGACATGTCGAAATCGCGCGTGATCGTCGCTCTGGCCGAGGAACGGGCAAACAACTGGATGGCGGTCGATAGCGCGGCCAAGGTCTCAAGCGATGAATTCTGGGGCGACGATGCGGGTTCCGGCGGCATGCAATTGCAGGACGGGATCGAAAAGCTCATCGCCGCCATGACCAACGAAGCCCGGTATTACAAGGCCGATATCCAGCTCCGCCGCGTCGTGCAAACGGTCAAAAAGGCCGGAAAGCACTTTGTGGTCGTGACCGACAAGGACACGGTCGAAGCCGACTATGTGCTCAGTACGCTCTCGGTTGGCGCGCTGAAATCGCACGGCGTCAGATTCGACAAGAGCGCGCGCTCGCAGCTGGATCCGGTTCTGGCGGGCATGACGGCGGCGAAAATGACCAAGATTTTCGTGCCGCTGCGGCCAGAATTCTTTGCCGAACGCAATATCGCACCGGACACGTTCGTCACGATTTACGAACAGCGTCACGCCTGGCTCCTGCACCTTCGCACCGACGGCAAGCCGCTCGTCACCATCTTTGCTTCAGGCGCGATGTCGGATCTGGTGGAGAAATCGCACTACGCCGACATCGAAAACCAGATGCTCGATCTGCTCGATCGCGTCGGCGAACCCGATTTGAGCGGTGCACGCAACAACCTGGAAGGCCGCTTCCATATCACCGACTGGACGACCAATCCGAATTTCCTGGCCGCCTATTCGGCCATGCTGCCCGGCGTCAAACGCCGCAATCCGCTGGTGATTGGCAACCTGGTGTTCGCGGGCGAGGCGTTTGTGCAGGACCTGAAGAAAAGCCCCAGTCAAATGACCGGCGCCTGGGAGTCGGGACGCATCGCGGGGAAGAAGATTTTGACAAAGCTGGCGCTGGAGGCTCGCAGGGCGGGCGAAGTGGGATCGGGGCCGCAGTCGAGTTGAGTGTGCTCGCTAG
>CAWDJS010000027.1:0-53413 GCA_963802585.1 uncultured Alphaproteobacteria bacterium
GCCATCAACTCACGTGACAGTGAGATAGATCACCTTCGCTTTTCATAGGCCGTTGCTACAAAAGCCTGCTTCTTTTGTCTGGAGGTCACGCCCATGAATTTTGCCCGGGGTTCTCTCGGATTATTTCTGTGTATCATCACGAGTGGTTTTGCCGGCGTCGCTGCCGAAGCCCAAACCGGCACGCCGGCCCCGCCGCCGCCCGCGGCAGCGGCCCCGCCGCCCCCGCCAACGCCGGTGCCGTTTGATGCCGCGCTTTTGAAAGCGGCCAACGACCTGTTCACCAAGGCCAATCTCAACGGCGCACCGGACAAGGTGACGCTGGTCATCGATCCCCTGATCGATGGCGTCACCGGCGCGCAATCCAAGGCGACGCATCTGGAAGAGCAACGCATCACCGCGCTCGTGAAGAGCAACTATCCGCGATTCCAGGTGGCGCGTTTCTCGGCCGAGGCCATCGCCAAGGCGCCGGTCGTACTGATCGGCACCTTCACCGCGGTGAACAATGCCGGCGTCGCAGGAGGCGCGAAGGATGCCTATCGCATCTGCCTCGCGCTCGCCGACATGCGCACCAAGACGATCATATCGAAGGGGGTCTCGCGCGCCTTGCCCGAAGGCATCGATCCGACGCCAGCGGCTTTCTTCAACGACAGCCCGGTCTTCGCCAAGGACGCCTCGACCGACAGCTACGTCAAGACCTGCCAGGGCACCAAGGTCGGCGACAATGTCGATCAGGCCTATGCCGACCGCATCGTGGTGGCCTCGCTGGTCAATGACGGCATCGAGGCCTATGACGACGGCCGCTATCGGGATGCGCTCGACGTCTATCAGAGCGCGTTGAAAACGCCGGGTGGCGAGCAGTTGCGCGTGCTCAACGGCGTCTATCTCGCCAATTACAAGCTGCATCGCACCAACGCCGCGATGGAGGCGTTCGGCAAGGTGGTCGATTACGGGCTGAAGAGCGACAAGCTCGCGGTAAAATTCCTGTTCAAGCCCGGCTCGACGCAGTTCATCACCGATCGCAGCATCCGCGCGCCCTACAACGCCTGGCTTGAAAAGGTCGCGGAGCGGACGGCGGCCAAGCAGGGTTGTCTCGAAGTGGTCGGCCACACCAGCGCGACTGGCCTGCCGGCGATCAACGATCGGCTGTCCGGCCTGCGCGCCGACTACATCAAGGACCGGCTCGAGGACGAGCAGCGTTCGCTGCGCGGGCGGCTGATCGCGACCGGCAAGGGCTCCCGCGAGATGATCGTCGGAACCGGCAAGGACGATGCCAGTGACGCGCTCGACCGTCGCGTCGAGTTCAAGGTTGCCCCGTGCGGTGGCGGGGGCAGCGGCCGGTCGACGTAATTTCAAGAACGACGGCGGATCAATCCCGGCTCCAGCGATCTCTTGGGGCCGGGATTTTTATTGTGCCTTTGCGAGCCGCTTCAACGCGCCAGCGTCCGCACCACGCGGAAGCCGATGTCGTCGTGATGGGCATTGGGATTGGCCTTGGCGCGGACGGCCGGCCGCAGCGACGCCGGCGTTGAGAACCAGTCGCCGCCGCGCACGGTTCGCGTCTGGCAGTTATTCAGCGCGCGGGCGGCGCTGTCGGAGCCGGCGGAACTGTAGTCGTCCGCAAAGCAGTCGGCGGTCCATTCCCAGACATTGCCGATCAGGTCGTAGAGGCCGAACGCATTCGCTGCCAGCGAGCCGACCGGCGCGGTGAAGGCATAGCCGTCGCTGCACGCCATATAGGGCGCATCCTCGGGCAGGCCGGCCGTCCTCGCCGACTGGTCGGCGCCATTGGCAAAGCGGCAGAGATCGGCGGGATCATCGGTGAAGGCATAGCGCGCGGTGCCGCCGGCGCGGGCGGCATATTCATATTCGGCTTCCGAGGGCAGGCGGTAGGCTTTGCCCGTGGTCTTCGACAGCCAGTCGACATAGGCCTCTGCATCCGTCCAGCTGACGCAGACTGCCGGATGGTTGCCTTCCTGCGCATAGCCGGGCATCAGGAAGGAACGGTTCTCGCGTTCCTTCGGCATGTTCTGTTCGAAGGTGAAGCAGCGGCCGCTGCCTCTGTATCCGGTGGCGTTGACGAAGGCGGCGTATTGGTCGCGCGTCACCTCGAAGCGGCCGACCGCGATCGGCTGCCTCAGGGCGACCTTGTGCTGCGGGGCTTCATTGGCGCCGGCGAGGCCGTTGTCGATCTCGTCCTTGCTGGAGCCCATCAGGAACTCGCCTGATGGAACCATCACCATCTCCGGACAGTTCTGGCATTCCCGGAAGCTTTCCTTCGGTTTCAGGCCGCATTCCTCCGGCAGCGATAGCGCCCTTGCCGCGTCAGGCGAGAGCGAGACGGCCTGCGGCGACGTGCCGGCGCAGCCGGTCTGCGGACGTTGCCCCTCGATCCTCGCTTCCTGACCAAGCCTGCCATCACCGGGCAGTACCGCCGCCAGCTGCGTGTTGCCGGCCGGCTTTGCCTGGGCAGCTTTCGCGCGCGCGGCGTCGTCTGCGGCCTTCCTCTCGGCGGCCAGCCGTGCTTCTTCCGCGGCCTTGGCCTGGGCTGCGATCCTCGCACGTTCCGCCTCGGCGGCTTTGGCCTCTTCGGCGGCTTTCTTCTCGGCCGCGAGCCGTGCGGCTTCGGCACGGGCTTTCTCGGCCGCGATTCTTGCTTCTTCCGCAGCCCTGGCCTGGGCCGCGATCCTGGCGCGTTCGGCTTCGGCGGTCCTGGCGTCTTCGGCCGCCTTCTTCTCGGCCGCAAGCTTCGCCGCTTCGGCACGGGCCTTCTCGGCTGCGATCCTCGCGTCCTGTTCCGCCTTGGCCTGGGCCGCAATCCTGGCGCGCTCGGCTTCTGGAGCCCTGGCTGCCTCAAGCGCCTTCCTCTCCGCCGCAAGCCGCACCTGCTCGTTCGTGGCCGTCGTGTCCGCAATCAGTTTGTCGCGCTGGGCCCGGGCGAGGTCGCTGTAGAAGCCGGAAGGATATTTCTTCAGGAACGAATCCCACGCCGCGACCACGTTGATCTGCGAGGTGAGCTCGTAATCGAATCTGGCGCCGGCGTTGGAATCGACGACCGGGGCTGGCGGAGGCGGAGGAGGGGCGGCCGACTTCGGCACCAGCGCAACGTCGTCGCCGCCGAGCGAGCCGTAGATGAACGGCTCCTGGCGATGGCGCGTCACCTTCAGAACGTCGTCGCGCACGTAGCCGAATGCCAGGCGCAGGTCGAGGCCCGGCGTCGGCAGATATTTGACCAGCGCGGTGGTGAACGGACTGTTCTTCGCATCGCCGTCGGCGGCGGTCGATCCTGCCTTGGCGGCAAAGGCGATCAGCGTGTTCGGACTCATCGGCTCGACCTTGGCGAGTCCGCGATCGATCGCGCGCGAAGCAACCGCATGCTTCATGGTCTTGGCGAACGGGTTGTCGCGGCATGCATCCAGAATGATGAGCCGCAATTGCCGCGCCGGCTCGACGATGGTCAACAGCCGGTCGAGCGAAACCGCTTCGTCGTCGGCGTCGATGTCGCGCTCGAGCACGGCATCGACCGGGATCAGATAGTTGGTGCCCTGGATCTCGATGCCGTGGCCGGCGAAATAGATGATGGCGATGTCGGCATCGCGGGCCTGGTCGGAGAAGTCGCGCAGCGCGCGGCGCATCTCGAGGGCCTTGAGGTCGAGTTTCAATTGCACGGTGTCGAAGCCGGCGCCCTTGAACATCTCCGCCATCGCGGTGGCGTCGTGGACGGGGTTGGAAAGCTGCGGCACCCGCTCATAGGCCGAGTCGCCGATCACCAGCGCGATTCGCTTTTCGGCGAATGCCGGTTGGCAGCACAGCCACATCGAGCAGAGTGCCAGGACGATGGCCGAGACAATGCGCATTATGGCTTCCAGAATAATCGCAAATTGCAGCTTATAAAAGCTGTGCGGACATCGGTCTGTGACATCAGTCACATCGCGAGGCGAATCGCGGTTAGCGTTCGTCCGCGATCACCTTGCCATCATTTGGCAGCGATCCTGGCGTGACCAGTTCAACCTGGCCACTGAGCTTTGCCACCGCGCGCAGCGTGGCGATCACCTGCTCGCGAAGCGTGTCGTTGCGCGAAGCGCACTCGGCTTTAAGCGACATGATGTCGTTTTCGTCCGCACGCGTGACCACGAGCCGCAACCGTCCCAATTCGGGATGCCGTTTGCCGATCTCTGCCACCTGCTCGGGCCGCACGAACATGCCCTTGACCTTGGTGGTCTGGTCGGCCCGGCCCATCCAGCCCTTGATGCGCATATTGGTGCGCCCGCAGGGGCTCTTGCCCGGCAGCGCCGCGGTGAGGTCGCCGAGCGCAAGCCGGATCCAGGGATGATGCGGATCGAGCGAGGTGACGACGATCTCGCCGACATCGCCCTCGGCCACGGGATCGCCGGTGCCGGGTTTGACGATTTCGAGGATCAGGTCCTCGTTGACGACCATGCCGTCGCGCGCCGGCGTCTCGAACGCGACCAGGCCGAGATCGGCGGTGCCGAAGGCCTGATAGGCGTCGATGCCGCGCGACTTGATCTCGGCCTGCAGCGAGGGCGGAAACGCCGCGCCCGACACCATCGCGCGCCTGATCGAGGAGACGTCGCGGCCCGCGGTGGCCGCGGCATCGAGCAGGATCTTCAGAAAGTCCGGCGTGCCGCTGTAGCCGATCGGGCGATAGGCCTCGATCAGCTCGAACTGCGCGTCGGTGTTGCCCGGGCCGGCCGGGATCACGGCGCAGCCAAGCGCGCGCGCGGAAGTGTCGAAGATGAAGCCGCCGGGCGTCAGGTGATAGCTGAAGGTGTTGAGCACGACATCGCCGGGACGGAAGCCCACGGCATAGAGCGCCCGCGCGCCGCGCCAGGGATCGGCCTGCGCGCCTTCCGGCTCGAAGATCGGCCCCGGCGAGGTGAACAGCCGCGCGAAGCTGCCCGGATGCTCCGCCACGAAGCCGCCGAACGGCGGCGCGGCCTTGTGCAGGGCAGGGAGCTCGGACTTGCGCAGCACCGGCAGCCGCGCCAGCGCGGCGCGGCTGGTGACGCTGGCGGGATCGATGCCCTTCAGCCGCTCGGCATAGGCGGGCGCGGCCATCGCCTTCCGCAACAGGTCCGGCAACCGTGCGAACAGGTCGGCCTCGCGCGCGGCGGGATCGCGGGTTTCGCGGGCGTCGTAATGTTGGCCTGCAGCGTTCACAGCCATCGCTTCCGTCGCTTGAAGCTTTTCAGGTTCTTGAAACTCTTGCGCTGGTCGCCGGCGCCGCCGAGATAGAATTCCTTGACGTCCTCGTTGTCGCGCAGCTCGTCGGCGGAGCCGTCGAGCACGACCTTGCCCTGTTCCATGATGTAGCCGTGGCTTGCCACCGACAGCGCCGCGCGGGCGTTCTGCTCGACCAGGAGGATGGTGACGCCGAGGTCGCGGTTGATCTCCTTGATGATGGCGAACACCTCTTTGACCAGCAGCGGCGACAGGCCCATCGACGGCTCGTCCATCAGGATCATCTTCGGGCGCGCCATCAGCGCGCGGCCGATCGCGAGCATCTGCTGCTCGCCGCCGGAGAGATAGCCGGCGAGACCCGTGCGCTCCTTCAGCCGCGGGAAATATTTGAAGACCATGTCGATATCGGCGGACACCTCGCCGTCGCGGCGGGTGAAGGCGCCGAGCTTCAGGTTTTCGATCGACGTCATGTCTGAGATGATGCGGCGGCCCTCCATGACCTGGAAGATGCCGCGGCGGACGATCTTGTCGGGATCGATGCCGTCGATGCGCTCGCCGTCGAACATGATCTCGCCGCGCGTGACCTCGCCGTCCTCGGTCTTGAGCAGGCCGGAGATCGCCTTGAGCGTCGTCGACTTGCCCGCGCCGTTGGCGCCGAGCAGGGCGACGATGGCGCCCTTCGGCACCTCCATGCTCAGCCCGCGCAGCACCAGGATGACGTCGTCATAGACGACCTCGATGTTGCGCACGCCGAGGAGCGGGGCGGGCGCTTGCGCTGTCGCCGGACGGCGGTTCGATTTCGGTTGTCACGCTCACGTTGTCGTCCTCTCGCTGTCGTCACCCGCGAAGGCGGGTGACCCAGTATTCCAGAGGCGGCAGTGCTTTACTGATAGGCCGCGGCGTACTGGATCCCCCGCCTTCGCGGGGGATGACACTTGTGTAGTGGTCAGGCTTCGGGCAGTCTCACCACCCGAACCATTCAGCCTTGCGCGGCAGCTCGACGGTCTTGACCTTCTCGAGCTTGATCGTGCCCTTGGCCATCAGGTCGTTGATGTCGCCATCGGTCGCGCCCGAAACCTTCGAGCGATAGAGATCGACCTTCAGCGTGCCGCGATGGTCCTTCTCGGTCCAGGTCGAGGCGATTGCAGACGCCTTCCATGCCGGCCGGCACCCAATCCTTCTTCTGGTAAAAACCCTTGGCGACGTTCTCGCCGGTCGCGCCGCCGTTCTTGGCGGCCCAGTCGAGCGCTTCCTTCAGATAGAGCGCGCTGCAGACGCCGGCGATGTAATGCACCGGGCGATAGACCTTGCCCGACGGATCAGACATCTTGGAGATTTCCATCACGGTCTTCATGCCCGGCGCATTGCCGTTCCACGCCACCGCCGTGCGCAGCGGGAAGATGACGCCGTCGGCGGCGTCGCCCGCGGTCTTGGCGGCGTTCTCGTCCATGCCCCAGACATTGCCGAGGAACTGGACTTCGACGCCGGCCGCCTTGCAGGCCTTCATCACGGAGATGTTGGAGGCCGCGGTGTTGCCCAGATACGCGTAGTTGGCGCCGGAGCTCTTCAGGCTCAGGCACTGCGCCGAGTAGTCGCCCGGCGCCAGCGCGAACACCAGCGGCGGCAGCACCTCGAAGCCGAGCTCGGTCGCGAGCGCTTCGCCGGCGGCCTTCGGCGCGTTGGGATAGGGATGGTTGGCGCCCATATGGACGAATTTCGGCTTGCCGGACTTGCCCTTGGCCTTCCAGTCGTCGGCCGCCCACATCAGCATCGCGCGCATCGCGTCCGAATAGCTCGGGCCATAGAAGAAATTATACGGCGCGGGCTTGGCCTTGCCGCTGGTGCCTTCGGGATCGGTGAGCGCCGCGGCGTAGGAGCCGGAGATGTCGGGGATCTTGTCCTGCGCGAGGAAGCCGGTCAGCGCTTCGGTGTCGGCCGTGCCCCAGCCCATGATCGCGGCGACCTTGTTGTCGGGCGCCGACCATTTCTTGTAGAGCGCGATCGCCTGCGGCACCTTGTAGCCATAGTCGGTGCTGTCGACATTGAGCTGCTTGCCGCCGACGCCGCCGTTCTTGTTGACCCAGGCGAAGGTATCGGCGACGCCCTGGCCATAGGGCGTGCCGACGTCGGCCGTGCCGCCCGAAAGATCTTCGAGATGGCCGATCGCGATCTGCGCCTGCGCGCTCGCGGACGCCACGCCAAGCACCACCGCCAGCGAAACCGTGCTCAAAAGGGATTTTAGGGTCATTGGTCTTCCTCCTGTTATTCGTTGATCCGATTGTAGTCCGTCCGTCTTCGAGCTCAATGTGAAAACGGGTAGAGTTTCCAGTAGGCCTTGATCTGCCGCCAGCGATGCGCGAGCCCGTCGGGCTCGAACATCAGAAAGCCGATGATGATGACGCCGATCGCGATCTCGCGCAGGAAGGTGATGTTGTTGTTGAGCGAGAGCGCGTGATCGAACGCGGTGCCTTTCAGGCTGTTGCTCAGCCACTCCATCAATTCCGGCACCAGCACCACAAAGGCGGTGCCCATCAGCGTGCCCATGATCGAGCCGGTGCCGCCGATGATGACCATGGCGAGGAACAGGATCGAGCGCTCGATGCCAAAGCCTTCCTGCGAGATCACGAGCTGGTAATGCGCATAGAGCGCGCCGGCGATGCCGGCGAAGAACGCGGCGAGGCCAAACGACAGCGTGCGGTATTTGGTGAGGTTGATGCCCATGATCTCGGCGGAGAGATAATGGTCGCGGATCGCCACCAGCGCGCGGCCGTCGCGGGTGCGCATCAGATTGGTGACGAGGAGGTAGCAGACCAGCACATAGGCCAGCACGACGTAGAAATACTGCCGGTCGCCGCGCAGCGCGTAGCCGAAGATCGAGAACGGATTGGCGCTCGCCGGCACCGAGCCGCCGGAAAACCATTCCGCGCGCGAGAAGAAGTCGAGCAGGATATATTGCGCGGCGAGCGTGGCGATGACGAGGTAGAGCCCTTTCAGCCGCGCCGCCGGCACGCCGAAGATCAGCCCGACCAGCGCGGTGACCACGCCCGCGAGCGGAATGGCGAAGAACACGGGGATCGGGAAGTTGTTGTTGATGTAGGCGGAGGAGAAAGCGCCGAACAGAAAGAAGGCGGCCTGGCCGATCGAGATCTGGCCGGTGAAGCCGACCAGGATGTTCAGCCCGAGGGCGGCGATCGAGAAGATGCCGATCTGGATCGAGACCGAGAGCCAATACTCGCTGAAGAATTTTGGCGCAAAGCAGAGCAGGATGATGCCGGCAATCGCGAAGTTGCGGCTGGTCCTGGTCGGAAAGATCGTGGTGTCCGCCGCATAGGAGGTGCGGAAATCACCGGCGGGGATGAGGGAAGGGCCTGCCATCAGATGCGCTCGATATCCTTGGTGCCGAACAGGCCGTAGGGCTTGATCATCAGGATGATGATCAGCACGTAGAACGGCGCGATCTCGTAGAGATTGCCCCAGTGCAGATACTCGCTGTCGACATATTGGGCGACGTTTTCAAGGAGCCCGATGATGATGCCGCCGAGCACGGCGCCGCCGATCGAGTCGAGGCCGCCGAGGATCGCCGCCGGAAACACCTTGATGCCGTAAGCCGACAGGCCCGACGACACGCCGTTGACGACGGCGACCACGACGCCGGCGACCGCCGAGACCATCGCCGAGATCGCCCAGGCCATCGCGAACACGTTCTTCACGGAAATACCGAGCGACTGCGCCACCTGCTGGTTGAAGGCGGTGGCGCGCATCGCGAGGCCATATTTGGAAGCGCGGAAGAACCAGGCCATGCCGATCATCATCAGCACGGAGACGATCAGGCTCATGACATAGACGGTCTGGATCTGCAGGCCGAACAGCTCGACGGATTGGCTCTGGAACACGCGCGGGAACGGCTGCGGGTTGACGCCAAAAATCCATTTCAGCGCGGCCTGGAACACGGTCGAGAGTCCGATCGTGACCATGATGACGGAGATGATGGGCTCGCCGACCATCGGCCGCAGGATCACGATCTGGATCGCGATGCCGAACACGAACATGAACACCAGCGTCAGCGGCATGCCGAGCCAGAACGGCACATGGAATTTGTTGAGCATGACCCAGCACACCCAGGCGCCGATCAGCAGCAACTCGCCTTGCGCGAAGTTCACGACTTGCGTCGCCTTGTAGATCAGCACGAACGACATCGCCACCACGCCATAGAGCGTGCCGACCACGAGGCCGTTGACGAGGAGCTGGATGAGGAACTGGAGGTTCATCGGAACTTACTCGTCATTGCCGGGCTTGACCCGGCAATCCATCGACCTAAAGAGGCGTTTCTTTCGAAGTATGATGGATGCGCGGGTCAAGCCCGCGCATGACGATCGAATTTGATGCGCCGCATCACTCCGCGGCCTCCGCAAGCGGCGCGTGGCCGCCGAGATCGACCACCCGCAGCGACGTGCGCACGCGCTGCGTCGTGCCGTCCTGGAATTTGATCACGGTGTCGACCGGGATCATGTTCGCGCCGCGATAGATGGCGTCGATGATGTCGCCGTATTTCTCGTTGATCACGCCGCGGCGGACTTTTCGCGTGCGGGTCAGTTCGCCGTCGTCGGCGTCGAGCTCCTTGTAGAGCAGCAGGAAGCGCGAGATGCGCTGCGCCGGCGGCAGCGTGGCGTTGACGGTTTCGACTTCCTTGCGGAGCAGGGCGTAGACCTCGGGACGCGAGGCGAGGTCGGTATAGGTCGTGAACGTGATGCGGTTCTTCTCGGCCCATTTCGAGATGATGGAGTAGCGGATGCAGATCATGGCGGCGAGCGCGTC
Organism: uncultured Alphaproteobacteria bacterium; assembly: GCA_963802585.1. GTDB lineage: Bacteria > Pseudomonadota > Alphaproteobacteria > Rhizobiales > Xanthobacteraceae > Bradyrhizobium. Next base: position 10,015 of record CAWDJS010000027.1, read on the forward strand.
GCGGCCGGCGCCGAGCACCACGGCTTCGGCGATATAGGGCGAGAACTTCAGCTTGTTCTCGATATATTGCGGCGAGAAGCGCTCGCCGCGCGAGGTTTCGGCGAGATCCTTGATGCGGTCGATGACGACGAGCTGCTTTGTGTCGTTGAAATAGCCGGCGTCGCCCGATTGCATCCAGCCGTCCTTCATGTCGGCGGCGGAGGCTTCCGGGTTCTTGTAATAGCCGAGGAACATGTTGGGGTGGCGGACCACGATCTCGCCGATGCCCTGGCTGTCCGGGCTTTCGATCCTGATCTCGATGCTGTCGGCCATCACGACGCCGGTCGTGTCGGGATCGACCTTGCCCTCGGGATGCAGGGTATAGGCGCCAAGCAGTTCGGTCTGGCCGTAGAGCGTGCGCAGCGGCACGCCCATGGCCTGGAAGAATTTGAAGGTGTCGGGACCGAGCGCAGCGCCTCCGGTCGCGGCCGAGCGCAGCCGGGTGAAGCCGAGCCGGTCGCGCAACGCGCGGAACAGCAGCAGGTTCGCGAGCGTGGAGCGCTGGCCCTTTTCCAGCGCCGCCAACCCCGTCTTCATGCCAAGCGCGTAGAGCCGCTGCTTCAGCGGCGAAGCATCCATCACCCGCGCGCGGACGTCGGCGGCGATCGCCTCCCAGACCCGCGGCGCGAACAGCACGAAGGTCGGCGCGATCTCGCGGAAATCGCTCATCATGGTGTCGGCCTGCTCGACGAAGTTGATCTTCATCCGGCAGAGCAGGCCTTTGCCGAGCACATAGACCTGCTCCATGATCCAGGGCAGCGGCAGCACCGAGACATATTCGTCGTCCGGCCCCTTGGGATCGAACGAGAGATAGGTCGCGCAGTGGCTCAGCACGCGCCCCGCGGCGAGCATCGCCAGCTTCGGATTGGCCGTCGTGCCCGAGGTGGTGCAGAGGATCGCGCAGTCGTCGCCCTTGGTCGCGTCAGTGAGCCTGTCGTACAGCCCGGGCTCGCGCGCGGCGCGGTCGCGTCCCATGGCGGCGAGCTTGTCGGCTTCCATCAGGCGCGGGTCGTCATATTTCCGCATGCCGCGCGGATCGGAATAGACGATGTGCTTGAGATGCGGCACGCGGTCGGCCAAGCGTCAGCAGCTTGTCGACCTGCTCCTCGTCCTCCGCGAATACCAGTTTCGCTTCGCCGTAGTTGAGGAGATAGGCGGCTTCCTCATCCAGCACGTCGCGATAGAGCCCGAGGCTCAAGCCGCCAATCGCATGCGTTGCGATCTCGGCTGCGACCCAGTCGGGCCGGTTGTCGCCGATGATGCCGATGACGTCGCCGCGGCCGAGCCCCAGTTCGACCATGCCGAGCGCGAAGTCATGCACGCGGGCCTGATAGTCGTTCCAGGTGAACAGCCGCCACAGGCCAAAATCCTTCTCCCGCAGCGCGATCTCGCTGCCATGCTCTTTGGCATTGAGGCGCAGCAGCTTCGGATAGGTATCGGCCTGCGCGACCCGTGCGGCGTAATCCATCATGCCGCGCTCTCCGTGAGCGGCTTGTCGTCGGGATCGACCAGCACCTCGTCCTCTTCGCCGAGATAGGCGCGCCTGACATGGGGGTCGGCCAGCACCGCGGCCGGATCGCCCTCGGCGATCTTGCGGCCGAAATCGAGCACGGTGACGCGGTGGGAGATGTCCATCACCACGCCCATGTCGTGCTCGATCATCACGACCGTCATGCCGAACTCTTCGTTGAGATCGACGATGTAGCGCGCCATGTCCTCCTTCTCTTCGAAGTTCATGCCGGCCATCGGCTCATCGAGCAGGATCAGTTTCGGCTCCAGCGCCATCGCACGCGCCAGCTCGACGCGCTTGCGCAGGCCGTAGGGCAGGGTGCCGGCGGTCGCCTTGCGCACCGACTGCAGGTCGAGGAAGTCGATGATCTCCTCCACCTTGCGGCGGTGCTCGAGCTCCTCGCGCCGCGCGCCGGTCAGCCAGTACAGCGAGCCCGTGATGAAATTGTTTTTGAGCAGGTGATGCCGCCCGACCATGATGTTGTCGAGCACGCTCATGTGGTGGAACAGCGCGAGATTCTGGAAGGTGCGGCCGATGCCGAGCGAGGCCCGCGCATTGGGGGTGAGGCCGGTGATGTCGCGGCCGCCATAGAACAGCTGGCCTTCGGTCGGCCGGTAGCGGCCGGAGATGCAGTTGACGATCGAGGTCTTGCCGGCGCCGTTCGGGCCGATGATGGAAAACAGCTCGCCGTCCCTGACCGCGAAGCTGACATCGGTGAGCGCGCGCACGCCGCCGAAGCGTAACGAAACCCCGCGCACTTCCAATGTGTGGTCCAATCATCCCTCCCGGATCAGGCGCTTTTCGCGCTCTTTATCTGGCGTTCACGACCTCGGCGCGATCCTATATCGGCAGTCCCAGGTAAGCCATGCGGCGAAGGGCGTCTTGCCGCCTTGGACACCGGATGCCATCAGGGAATCGCACCTCGCCCAACGTCCCCGGTTGGGCGCGACGGCTTCCATAGGGTAAAGCCGGCATTGGAAATGTCTTGCGTCCGACAATTCGCAGGCAATTTTCACCGGAGGGCTTTGTGTCGATTGCTGCGTTGCAGCATGACGAGCCAAAATCGCATTTCGATGGGATCATGATCACCCCGGACTACCTCCGCCATATCGCGATCTGGTCGCGCGAGCTCCCCGAACGCGAGATCGAAGCGGCCTGCGCCGGCATCACCGAGCGGTCGTACCGCGCCGGCGAGTTCGTCTTCCTGCGCGGCGACCGGTTCGACTACTGGACCGGCGTGGTCACGGGCCTGATGCGGATGAGCATCGTCTCGCGCGGCGGCAAGGCCATGACTTTCACCGGGCTGTCGGCGGGGGCGTGGTTCGGCGAGGGCACCGTGCTGAAGAAGGAGCCGCGGCGCTACGACATGACCGCGCTGCGCGACTCCCGCCTCGCGCTGATGGAGCAGGCCACCTTCTTCTGGCTTTACGAGAACAGCGTCGCCTTCAACCGCTTCCTGGTGGTGCAGCTGAACGAGCGGCTCGGCCAGTTCATCGGCCTCGTCGAATATGGCCGCACGCTGGATGCCACCGCCCGGCTGGCGCGTTCGATCGCCTCGCTGTTCAACCCGATCCTCTATCCCGATCTCAGCCGCCACCTGGAGATCACCCAGGAGGAAATCGGAGCGCTGTCAGGCATCTCCCGGCAGAACGCCAACCAGTGCCTGAAGCGGCTGGAGAAGGAGGGCCTGCTGCGGCTCGAATATGGCGGGGTGACCATCCTCGACCTCGACCGCCTGCGCAGCTACGGCGAGTAACCAAGTCCCTTAATTTCCGGCACTATCGGCCTGATTTCCCATCGCCTTTTGCATTAGACTTGGCGGGGGTCGGGTGCTAAGGCCTGCGCCCGGCGGGTGTTGGAGACAAGATGGCGGCTCAGAATTCGAAGCGGCGCGTGGCGCTGATTACCGGCGTGACCGGGCAGGACGGCGCTTACCTCGCCGAATATCTGCTGGGGCTGGGCTACACCGTGCACGGCATCAAGCGCCGCTCGTCCTCCTTCAACACCGCGCGCGTCGACCATCTCTACGAAGACCGCCATGCCGGCAACGTGCCGTTCCTGATGCACTATGGCGACATGACGGACTCCACCAACCTGATCCGGCTGATGCAGCAGATCAGGCCGACCGAGATCTACAACCTCGCCGCCCAGAGCCACGTCGCGGTCAGCTTCGAGAGCCCGGAATACACCGCCAATGCCGACGCGCTCGGCGTGCTGCGCCTGCTGGAGGCCATCCGCATTCTCGGCATGGAGAAGGAGACGCGGTTCTACCAGGCCTCCACCTCGGAGCTCTACGGGCTGGTGCAGGAGATCCCGCAGAAGGAAACCACGCCGTTCTATCCGCGCTCGCCCTATGGCGTCGCCAAGCTCTACGGCTACTGGATCACGGTGAACTACCGCGAGGCCTACGGCATGTTCGCCTGCAACGGCATCCTGTTCAACCATGAGAGCCCGATCCGCGGCGAGACCTTCGTCACCCGCAAGATCACCCGCGGCGTTGCCCGCATCGAGGTCGGCCTCGAAGACACCGTCTATCTCGGCAATCTCGAGGCCAAGCGCGACTGGGGCCATGCCCGCGACTATGTCGAGGGCATGTATTCGATCCTGCAGGCCGACAACCCCGACGATTTCGTGCTCGCGACCGGCGAGACGCGGTCGGTGCGCGAGTTCGTCGAGCTCGCCTTCGCCGAAGTCGGCCGCAAGGTCGAGTGGCGCGGCAAGGGCATCGAGGAGACCGGCGTCGACAAGAAATCCGGCAAGACGGTGGTGCGCATCGACCCGACCTATTTCCGTCCGACCGAGGTCGATCTTCTGATCGGCGATTCCAGCAAGGCGCGGCAAAAGCTCGGCTGGAAGCCGAAGACGAGCTTTGCCCAGCTGGTGAAGGAAATGGTGGCGGGCGATCTGGAGATCGCCAAACGCGAGGTCGCCAATGGCCACTCTTCCGTTTGAGCTGAAAGGCAAGACGGTTTTTGTGGCCGGCCATCGCGGCATGGTCGGCAGCGCGCTGGTGCGCAGGCTGGCGCAAGAGGGGATCGAGCTGCTGACGGCGACGCGCCGCGAGCTCGACCTGCGCGACCAGGCCGCGGTGTTCGAATGGTTCTCCGCAAAAGCGCCGCAGGTCGTGTTCCTGGCCGCGGCCAAGGTCGGCGGCATCGTCGCCAACAACACGCTGCGCGCGGAGTTTTTGTACGACAATCTCGCGATCGCGGCGAATGTGATCCACGCCGCGCAGGTCAATCGCGCCGAAAAGCTGATGTTCCTCGGCTCGTCCTGCATCTATCCGAAACTGGCGCCGCAGCCGATGCGCGAGGATTCGATGCTGACCGGGCCGCTGGAGCCGACCAACGAGCCCTATGCGATTGCCAAGATCGCCGGCATCAAGATGGTCGAGGCCTATCGCAGCCAGTATGGCTGCTGACTTCATCAATGTGATGCCGACCAATCTCTACGGCCCCGGCGACAACTACCATCCCGAATACAGCCACGTCGTCGCGGCGCTGATCCGCCGCTTCCACGAGGCCAAGGTTTCGGGCAGCGCCAACGTCGTGGTCTGGGGCACCGGCACGCCGCGCCGCGAATTCCTCTATGTCGACGACATGGCGGATGCCTGCGTGCACCTGATGAAGACCTATTCCAGTGCGGACATGGTCAATATCGGCACCGGCGAAGACATCACCATCGCCGATTTCGCCCGCGTGGTGGCCGCGACCGTCGGCTACAAGGGGACGATCAGCTACGACACTTCGCGCCCCGACGGCACCCCGCAAAAGCTGCTCGATGTCGGCCGCCTCGCCAGGCTCGGCTGGCGCGCGCGGACCTCGCTGGAAGACGGCATCAGGCTCGCGTATCAGGCGTATCTGAGCGAGCACAAGCAGGCGGCGGAGTGACCCGCCGCAGGCGGGTCATCCCGGGGCGATGCGCAGCATCGAACCCGGAATCTCGAGATTCCCAGGTGCGCAATTTGCGCACCTGTGGTTCTGGCGCTACCGCGCCGTCCCGGAATGACGACGTTATCGAGTCATGCGCACCCTCGGCGGATTTTCCGCCAACTCCACCGCCATCGCCGAAATCAGCGGCTTCATGAAGTAAGCACCTTCCGCCGGCGAGATGCTCGCCTGCAGGCCATGCGTCTTCAGTTCATCCGACACCACGGGCCCAACGGAAGCAATCGGCGTCTTCGCAAGCGCCTCGCGCAGGCGTGGTTCGCAGCCATGCGCCTGTGCGACGTCGAACAGGCGACGCGCCTGGCCTGAGCTCGTCAGCGCGATGGCATCGATGCGGCCCGCTGCCATCTCCTCGATCGCCGTGACGATATTGCCGTCGGCGGCCTTGGCGTCATAGACGTAAGGCAGCACCGTATCGACGCTGGCGCCCTGCGCCGTGATCGCGCCGACGAGCGCGCTGTGATCCTTGTCGGGATAAAGCTGCAGTCCGAGGCGGCGGCCTTTCAGGTCGATGCGTGACAGCATCTCGGCGATACCTTCCGAGGTCGGCTTCTCCGTGGTCTGCTGCGGCTCAAGCCCGATCTCGCGCAGCGCGCGCCCGGGTTTTGGACCTCGCGCGAATTTTCGCATCCTTCCCAGCGCTGCAACAAAATCTTTTTCCACATCGATCCGTCGCACCACCTTCATCAGCCGGCGCAGGCCTTCGCCGGTCATCAGCACGAGATCGTCGAGGGGCTGTTTCGATCGCGCGGCGGATCCAGGCCTCGACCGGAACCGGGTCGGGCGCATCGTTGATCGCGAACATCGGGCATTGCAGGACATCGGCGCCTTGCTCGGCAAGCAGGCGCGAGAATTGCGCCTCCTCGCGCGTTTCCAGGATCAGGATGCGGTAGCCGTTGAGCCTGTCAGCCATGATTGTATCTTAACGATGTTCGAGCGTGATTTGTTCATCCTGACTCTGATCTGACGGTTGGCGCAAGGTCACGCCAGATGATAGAGCAGGGCCGAAAAATCGCTTCTCCTGCTCAAGGCTTAATCAGGCCGCTCATGCCCGATCATCAATATGTGTTGACGCTGTCCTGTCCCGACCGCCCCGGCATCGTGTCGGCGGTCTCGACGTTCCTGGCCCATAACGGGCAGAACATCCTGGACGCCCAGCAATTCTCCGACGTCGAGGCCGGCAAGTTCTTCATGCGCGTGGTGTTCACCGCGGCCGATCTCGCCGTCGAGCTGTCGGCGCTGCAGACCGGCTTCGCCGCGATCGCGGAGCGCTTCCACATGGACTGGCAGATGCGCGACCGCGCCACCAAAAAGCGCGTGATGCTGCTGGTCTCCAAATTCGATCACTGCCTGGTCGACATTCTCTATCGCTGGCGCACCGGCGAGCTTGCGATGATCCCGACCGCGATCGTCTCCAACCATGCGCGCGACACCTATGCCGGACTCGATTTCGGCGACATCCCGTTTCACCATCTGCCGGTGACGAAGGACAGCAAGCGCGAGCAGGAGGGCAAGGTCTGGAGCCTGGTCGGTGAAACCAAAACCGATCTCGTGGTGCTCGCGCGCTACATGCAGATCTTGTCGGACGATCTGTCGGCGAAACTGTCGGGACGCTGCATCAACATCCACCATTCGTTCCTGCCGGGCTTCAAGGGCGCAAAGCCCTATCACCAGGCGCATGAGCGCGGCGTCAAGCTGATCGGCGCCACCGCGCATTATGTCACCAGCGATCTCGACGAAGGTCCGATCATCGACCAGGACGTCGAACGCATCAGCCACCGCGATACGCCCGACGATCTCGTCCGCAAGGGCCGCGACATCGAGCGCCGCGTGCTGGCGCGCGCGATCCGCTATCACCTCGAGGACCGCGTCATCCCGAACGGCCGCAAGACCGTGGTGTTCGTCGACTGATTTCAGTGGACCGGATCGGACCCGGGCTGATCGGGCTGGGTCGGCTTCTTCTCGCGCTGGTCCGCCGGCATCAGGCGCTGCCGCTCGCGCTCTTTCATGAACTCATCGTATTTCGCGGTGCCCGGGCGCGGCGGGGCGTCCGCCGGCATCCCGCCGGCCCATTGCGGGACGTAGTCGCCCATGCCGGCCGAGAGCTTTTCGTTGATGGTGCCGCAGCCCGACAGCGCACCCGCCAGCAGTGCGCACGCAAACAGGATCGCAAGCTGGCGAGGGCGAACAATCATCGCGTGGAAATCAACCTTTCAAATGACCGGCAGGCGCTCGTCCCACCAAACCCGACGGCGAAGGCTATTCCTAATAGGTAAAATTGGCTTATTCTGGCCTGATTGAGGTATCAAGATACCTTTATGGTGCTTTGCACCGGAAGCTTTCCGCCTTGGTCGCGTCGCCGCCCTGATAGTGCGGGTAGGCCGGATAGCGGCACATCGGGCGGGCCGCGGTCACGGCGTAGGGCGGCTTGGTCTCCTGCGCCACTTCGACCAGTTCGCCCGGCGCGCTGCCCTTTTCGACCCAGGCGGTCAGCACGGCCAACAGATCGACGCTCGCGGGCGCGCCGGCGCCCATGTGGTCGGCACCCGGATTGACGTAGAGGCGCATGAAATTGTCGACGCTGCCCGCGCCCATCTTCGCGACCACGGATTTGTAGTAGTCGATGCCGGCGTAAGGGCTCTGCGCATAGTCGGCCATGTTCTCATACATGATGAGCTTGCCGCCGCGGCCGGAGAACGCCGAAAGATCCGGATTGGTGGAATCCATCAGCGCCGAGATCTCCTTGATGCGGTCGGCCAGTTTCGCGGGATCGAATTTGGTGGCATCGAAGTTCGGATCGCGCGCGAAGAAATATTGCACGGCGCCGCTGCCATAGAGCCACGCACGGCTGTTCGCTGGCCCCGGCGGCAAGGTCGGCGCGGCGGTGCCGGTCTGCCAGCTCACCCAGCCTCCGACCGGACCCGTGCCTGCCGCAGCTTCGCCGCCAAAACCCCAGCCGGGATAGGTGTGCACGCCGTTGGCGACCGCAAAGCCGAGGTCCATCGGGCTGTGCATCAGCTTGACGGCCGCAAGCTGCGCCTCCGACAGGCATGCGGTCTCGACCCCCGGCTTGCAGGCGAGCTTCGCCTCGTCGAACGCTTTCTTGCAGCCCTCATAGTTGCTGACGATGCCGTCGGCGAGGCCGTCGAGCTGATCGCAGGCGGCGGTCACGGCATCGCCCACGAGCTTGACCTTGTCGGGATCGAGCCAGCCGCCGCCGAACTGCGCCGCGCCGGCGCGCGTACCCGCCGCCTGCAGGCCGACCCAGTTGATGACGGGCACGCCGCTGAGGATGCCGTCGAAGTCGCTCGGGTAGCGCTGCGCCATGGTGAGGCCCTCGCGGCCGCCTTCGGAGAAGCCGACGAAGTAGAGCTTTGCCGGGGCGCGGCCATAGCGGCGCTGCATCAGCGCGACCGCGACGTCGCGCACTTTCTTGTAGGCGGCGTAGCTGAAATTCGTCAGCGCCTCGTCATTGAGCGCGAAGGCCTGCAGTGGCACGCCCGGCGCGTTCTGGTGACCGGAATCCGTACCGTAGGTGACAAAGCCCAGCGCCAGCGGCGAGGCCTGATCGGCCCGCGCCAGCGGCGGCAGCAGGAGGCCGGTGATCAGCATGCCATTGAATCCGCCGCCGCCATATTGCACGGACGATCCGTTCCACTGCGTGGGCAGATTGACCTGGAAGCGGATCGGCGGCGCCTTGGGATCGATGGGCGCGATGGCGCCGACCACCTTGCAATATTCTGAAGTCGCGGGCGTCACGGCGACAAAGGGCGGCAGCGGCCCGAACGGCAGCACGGCGGTTGCGAGCGGCGCCGGCGGCATGAGCTCGGCCTGCTCGATCGCAGCCCCTCCGCTCGGCAACCCGATGCTGTTGGCCGGGACCGCTTCCTTGAGTTTGGCGCAAGCTTCGCTGGTGGGTTCGGCGGCGCACAGCGCCGGACAAAGGCCAGCCAGCGCACTTCCCAGCACGAGCAGTCGACGTCCCCACATGGTGTTCTCTCCCTGATTTCTTGGCTTCACTCGTGTCGCTTATTCGATCAATCGGCAACCGGCTTTTTTGTTGACAGGACCATTTCATTTGTACATTCGTACAAATGAAAGTTTGCGGCGCTGCGAGAGTGAAAAGCAGGTCAGATGTGAGCTCCCGGGCGGCTGATTGCGGTTCTCCTGTCGCTACATTGATGGTATTTGGATACAGCGAATGGACGGGCCGCAACGGCCGGCTTTGCGCCGAAAGGTCGCCCATCGTCCGATTGACAACTGGGCGGCGAAAGACGCCATGTCGCTGCGCCCATGACTGGGCCCATGGCTGCGATGTGAGCTATGGTGAGACAAGGGCCGGGGACTCGGTTCAGGACACATGCCGAAGAGGGGAGAAGCGTTCATGTTCGTTCGTACTAAATTGCTGTCGCTGCTGGGCACAGCCGTTATCGTCGGCACCGTGGCGCTGAGCCCGGCGCGTGCCGAGGACAGCGTCAAGATCGGGCTGATCCTGCCGATGACCGGCGGCCAGGCCTCGACCGGCAAGCAGATCGACAATGCGATCAAGCTCTACATGAAGCAGCACGGCGACACCGTCGCCGGCAAGAAGATCGAGATCATCCTGAAAGACGACGGCGCGGTGCCGGACAAGACCAAGACCGCGGCGCAGGAATTGATCGTCAACGACAAGGTCAGTTTCATCGCGGGTTTTGGCGTCACGCCGGCCGCGCTTGCGGCGGCGCCGCTCGCCACGCAGGCGAAGATCCCGGAAATCGTGATGGCGGCGGGCACCTCCATCATCACCGAAAAGTCGCCCTATATCGTGCGCACCTCGTTCACGCTGGCGCAGTCTTCCACCATCATCGGCGACTGGGCGGTCAAGAACGGCATCAAGAAGGTCGCGACGCTGACTTCCGACTATGCGCCCGGCAATGACGCCTTGAACTTCTTCAAGGAGCATTTCACCGCCGGCGGCGGCGAGATCGTCGAAGAGGTCAAGGTGCCCTTGGCGAATCCCGACTTCGCGCCGTTCCTGCAGCGCATGAAGGACGCCAAGCCGGACGCCATGTTCGTGTTCGTTCCGGCGGGGCAGGGCGGCAACTTCATGAAGCAATATGCCGAGCGCGGCCTCGACAAGGCCGGCATCAAGGTGATCGGGCCCGGCGACGTCATGGACGACGACCTGCTCAACGGCATGGGCGATGCCGCACTCGGCACCGTGACCGCGCATCTTTATTCGGCCGCGCACCCGTCGGCGATGAACAAGGACTTCGTCGCCGCCTACAAGAAGGACTTCGGCAACCGCCCGGGCTTCATGGCGGTGAGCGGCTATGACGGCATCCACCTGATCTATGAGGCGCTGAAGAAGACCAGTGGCAACACCGACGGCGACAAGCTCGTCGAGGCCATGAAGGGGATGAAGTGGGAGAGCCCGCGCGGGCCGATCTCGATCGATCCGGAAACGCGCGACATCGTCCAGAACATCTACATCCGCAAGGTCGAGAAGGTCGACGGCGAGCTCTACAATGTCGAGTTCCAGACCTTCCCGGATGTCAAGGATGCCGGCAAGACCAAGAAATGACGCCGAAGGCGTCATCCCGGGGCGCAAGCTCCATACTCTACTCGTCATGCCCGGCCTTGTGCCGGGCATCCACGTCTTTCTTGCCTTCCGGTGGGGGAAGACGTGGATGGCCGGGACGAGCCCGGCCATGACGACGTAAAGATTTTCGTGACTTGGTAGTCTCTGCTAGCTTGATCTGATGACCGCAGTCCTCACCAACCTCTTCGACGGCGTCGCCTACGGCATGCTGCTGTTCGTGCTGGCCTGCGGACTCGCGGTCACGCTCGGGCTGATGAATTTCGTCAATCTCGCCCACGGCGCGTTTGCCATGGCGGGCGGCTATGTCTGCGCGGTGCTGGTCAACCAGCACGGCTGGCCGTTCTTTGCCGGCCTGCCGCTGGCGTTTATCTCGGCCGCGATCATCGGCGCGGTGCTGGAGCGGCTGCTCTATCGCCACCTCTACGCGCGAAGTCATCTCGACCAGGTGCTGTTCTCGGTCGGGCTCGTGTTCATGTCGGTTGCCGCCGTCGACTACATCATGGGCTCGTCGCGGATCTTCATCAATCTGCCCTCGGTGCTGGAAGGCCAGTTCGATCTGTTCGGCGTCGGCATCGGCCGCTACCGGCTGATGATCATCGTGATCTGCGGCCTGCTCACCGCGCTGTTGCAGCTTATCCTGGCGCGCACGCGTTTCGGCAGCCGGCTCCGCGCCGCGGTCGACGATCCCCGCGCCGCGAGCGGGCTCGGCATCAACGTGCCGCAGGTGTTCGCCTTTACCTTCGCCTTCGGATGCGGGCTTGCCGGCCTCGGCGGCGCGCTGAGCGCGGAAGTGCTGGGGCTCGACCCGTATTTTCCGCTGAAATTCATGATCTACTTCCTGATCGTGGTCACCGTCGGCGGCTCGTCCTCGATCACGGGTCCGTTCCTCGCCTCGCTGCTGCTCGGCATCGCCGACGTCGCCGGCAAATATTATGTGCCGAAGATGGGGCCGTTCGTGATCTACACCGTCATGATCGTGATCCTGATCTGGCGCCCGAACGGCCTGTTCGGCCGCACCGCCGCGCGGTGAGCCCATGACCGCGCCAGCCGATGTCGGGTTTCACGCCAGGCAGCACGCGCGCTGGCACCCCGCCGAGATCATCTTCTGGATCGCGGCACTGGCTTGCGCGTTTGTCTTCCCCTCGCGCTATCTGATCATGACCGACATCGTGCGGCTCGCCCTGTTTGCGGTCTCGCTCGACCTGATCCTTGGTTATGCCGGCATCGTCTCGCTCGGACATGCCGCCTTCTTCGGCGTCGGCGCTTACTGCGCCGGGTTGCTGGCGTTGCACGGCATCATCAATGAGCCCGTGATCGCGCTTGTCGCGGCCGGGCTCGCCGCAATGGTGCTCGGCTTCCTCACCAGCTTTCTCGTCATCCGCGGCGCCGATCTCACCCGGCTGATGGTGACGCTCGGCATCGCGCTGCTGCTGGAAGCACTGGCCGAGCGTTATTCCAACATCACCGGCGGCACGGATGGCCTGCAGGGCATCGAGATGCAGCCGATCCTCGGCACCTTTGCCTTCGACATGTTCGGCAAGACCGGCTTCTTCTATTCGCTGGCCGTCACGTTCCTGCTGTTCCTGTTGGCGCGCCGCATCGTGCATTCGCCGTTCGGGCTGTCGCTGCGCGCGATCCGCAACAACCCGTTGCGCGCTGCCGCGATCGGCATTCCCGTGAACCGCCGGCTGATCGCGATCTACACGGTCGCCGCCTTCTACGCCGGCATTGCCGGCGCGCTGTTCACCCAGACCACGGCGCTGGCCTCGCTTGATGTGTTTGACTTCAACCGCTCCGCCGATCTGATGCTGGTGCTGGTGATCGGCGGCACCGGCTATCTCTACGGTGGGCTGATCGGCGCGGTGGTGTTTCGTATGCTGCAGGATGTGTTCTCCATCATCACGCCGCAATACTGGCAATTCTGGATTGGGGCCGTCCTGGTCGCGATCGTGCTGGTCGGCCGCGCGCGGCTGCACCGCTGGGTGCTGTGGCTGCCCAATCTCGTCATCACGCACTTCGCAGGCCGCAAGGCCGCAGTCGCCGTTCCCGAGGGCGATGCGTCATGACGATTGCGCTGCAAACCAAGGGTCTGGAAAAATCCTTCGGCGGCCTGCGCGTCACCCGCGATCTGTCGCTGCAGGTTCAGCAGGGCGCGCGCCATGCGCTGATCGGCCCGAACGGCGCCGGCAAGACCACCGTCATCAATCTGCTGACCGGCGTGCTCAAGCCGAATGGCGGCCGCATCCTGCTCGAAGGCAACGACATCACCGACCTGCCGGTGCATACGCGTGTGCTGCGCGGGCTGTCACGCACCTTCCAGATCAACCAGCTCTACGCCGACCTGACGCCGCTGGAGACCATCGGCCTCGCTGTCTCCGAGCGCATGGGCCGCGGCGGCGACTGGTGGCGCCGCATGGGAACGCGCGACGACGTCAATGCCGAGATCGCCGAAACGTTGTCAAATTTCCATCTGCTCGATGTCATGAACGAGCTGACCTCGACCTTGCCCTACGGCAAGCAGCGCCTGCTCGAGATCGCGGTCGCGATCGCCGCCAAGCCGCGCGTGCTGCTGCTGGACGAGCCGGCCGCCGGCGTGCCCGAAAGCGAGCGCCACGATATCCTCGCCGCGGTGGCGGCCCTGCCGCGCGACGTCACCGTGCTCCTGATCGAGCACGACATGGACCTGGTGTTCTCCTTTGCCGACCGCATCTCGGTGCTGGTCAATGGCGCGCTGCTGGTCGAGGGTCCGCCGGATGAAGTGGCGCGCGATCCGCAGGTGAAGGCGGTCTATCTCGGCGAGGCCGCCGATGCCTGATCTCCTGAAGCTGGACGGCCTGCGCGCCGGCTATGGCGAGGCGGTGGTGCTGCCCAACCTGTCGCTCGCACTGCCGGAGGGGCAGGTGCTGGCGCTGCTGGGGCGCAACGGCACCGGCAAGACCACGCTGATCAATTCCATCGTCGGCATCACCCGCCGCTTCGGCGGCAGGATCGCGCTCGGCGGGGCCGATCTCACCGCGATGCGCCCGGACCAGCGGGCGCGCGCCGGGATCGGCTGGGTGCCGCAGGAGCGCAACATCTTCCGCTCGCTGACGGTGGAAGAGAACATGACCGCGGTGGCCCAGCCCGGACCCTGGACCGTCGAAAAGGTGTACGCGATGTTTCCGCGGCTGAAGGAGCGGCGCGGCAATTTCGGCAACCAGCTTTCCGGCGGCGAGCAGCAGATGCTGGCGATCGGGCGGGCGCTCACGCTCAATCCCAAAGTCCTGCTGCTGGACGAGCCGACCGAGGGGCTGGCGCCCATCATCGTCGAGGAATTGCTCAGGGCGTTGGGCACCATTACACGCTCGAGCGGCATCTGCTCCATCATCGTCGAGCAGAATGCGCAAAAGATTCTGGGGCTTGCCGATCGTGTTGTGATATTGGAGCGCGGCGCGATCGCCCACGACGCGGAAAGCCGCGCGCTGAAGGCCGATCCCGCGGTGCTCGAACGCTACCTTGGCGTCGCGGGCGCGGCGGCACATAAATAAGAACCTTGGAGTTTCGACCATGCAACGAACCAAACCGCCGTTCCGCGCCGACGAGGTCGGCAGTCTGTTGCGGCCGCCAAAGGTCAAGGAGGCGCGCGCCAGGCTCGAGAAGGGCGAGATCTCCGCAGACGAGCTGCGCAAGGCCGAGGACATGGAGATCGAGAAGGTCGTGCACCGGCAGGCCTCGACCGGGTTGAAGCTCGCGACCGACGGCGAGTTCCGCCGCTCCTGGTGGCACTTCGATTTCCTCGCAAAACTCACCGGCTGCGAGATGTTCCATCCCGACATGGGCATCCAGTTCGCGGGCGTGCAGACCCGGCATGACGCCGTGCGCGTGGTCGGCAAGGTCGACTTCCCCTCCGATCACCCGATGCTCGACCACTTTCGCTTCCTGAAGAAGTGGGCCGACCAGGCCCATGTCACGGCGAAGATGACGATCCCGTCGCCGACCGTGCTGCACTTCCGCGGCGGCCGCAAGCTGATCTCGAAGGAGGTCTATCCCGACCTCGATGCGTTCTACGAAGACCTCGGCAGGACCTACCGCAAGGCGGTGAAGGCTTTCTACGACGCCGGCTGCCGCTACCTGCAGTTCGACGACACCGTGTGGGCCTATCTCTGCTCGCAGGAGGAATTGCAGAAGGCGCGCGAGCGCGGCGACAATCCGGACGGCCTGCAGCAGATCTATGCGCGCATCATCAACTATGCGCTGGCCGAGAAGCCGGCCGACATGGTGGTCACCACCCATGTCTGCCGCGGCAATTTCCGCTCGACCTGGATTTCGTCGGGCGGCTACGAGCCGGTCGCGGAGACCATGCTCGCCGGCACCAATTACGACGGCTATTTCCTGGAATATGATTCCGACCGCGCCGGCGGTTTCGAGCCGCTGCGCTTCCTGCCCAAGGGCAACAAGGTCGTGGTGGTCGGCGTCATCACCTCGAAATTCGGCGAGCTCGAGAAAAAGGACGACATCAAGCGGCGGCTGGAAGAGGCGTCGAAATTCGCCCCGCTCGATCAGCTCGCGCTCTCGCCGCAATGCGGTTTTGCTTCGACGGAGGAAGGCAACATCCTCTCCGAGGAGGAGCAGTGGGCGAAGCTGAGGCTCGCGGTCGAGATCGCGAATGAGGTGTGGGGAAAGTGACGCGAAGCGTCATTCCGGGATGGTGCGCAAGCACCAGACCCGGAATCTCGAGATCCTGGGTTCGACGCTACGCATTGCCAGGGATGACGGGTCACAAGCGCTCCGTCATTTCTCCGCCAGATAGACCTCGCCGAGCAGCGACGAGTTCGACCACGGCACCTGCTTGTTCTTCGTGGTGGACACGACCTCGGCCCACACGCGGGTCAGCATCTGCTGCACTTCCAGCCCCGGCGTGCCGATGTGACGCGCGAGTGCGGCCGAGAAGGGGCAGTTGGCGCCTTCGCCGTCGAGCGCGACCTGCCCGGGCGGTTTCGCAAACGCGATCACGTGCCGGCGCCGTGCGTCACGCCGGCGCCGAGCGAGCTCGGAGCTGCAAGACCCGAGCCCGCGGCGACCACGCGGTTCGGCTCATTGGAGGCGATCTGCGCCTCCAGTAGGTTGTTGTGGCAGGCATCGAAGATCAGGATGTTGGTGCGTACCTGGTCGTTGAGCCCTGCGAGGATGGTGTCCATGTCGACCATGCCCTCGGTGAGCCTATGAGCTGCCTGCATCTTAGCGTCGACCGGGATCAGGTAGTCGCGGCTGTCGATCTGCACGCCACGGCCGGCATAATAGTCCAGTGCGATCTGCGCGCGCGGCAGCTACGTTACTTGCGAGTGATCTCGAAATGGGGCACCGCAAGTTGTCGCTCTTGTTATTTCTGGCTAATGTGCCCGCTTCAGGGAATCGCGCCTCTTGTCTACTCATTCAATTGCTCCGGAAGCTCATCGCTCACTCAGCGGCCATATGATTCGGGCTGGCTGGATTTTCGCCAACCTAGTTCCGATTGTATTTCTGCTCTGCCTCTTCGCGCTTATCTTTTTCGCCGCTCCCGAGCACGATGATTTTTGCTTTGCGTATCTCAACGTGCACGATGGTTTCGTGCAGACCGTCATCGGATTTTACTACGGTATGTCTGCCCGGATCGTACCTTTTCTCCTGATCCAATTACCCGGTGCAATGTCCGCCGCCGCGGGCATCAGTATCCTATCTGCCTATTCGATGACGCTGGTGGCTTGCATGGTGGTCTTCATGGCCGGGACCGCGTTTGCTGTCGTTCGCGCCTGGCCCGATCGTTCGGGACCCTCCGTCCTCTTCCTCAGCCTTGCGTTCCCCGCGGCTGTGCTCGGAGCCACGCCGAGTGTGCACGATCTGCTCTACTGGCTCCCAGCCGTCGCTTGCTATATCCCGCCGGCTCTTGTCTCCATTCTGATCCTCGGCGAGTGCGTTCGAGCACTGGACCGTGCAACCGGGTTCTCGCGGCTCGCCACTTTAAACATGGCCATAGCTGGTTTCATCGCCGCGATTTGCAACGAGTTCACGGGTATCTGGCTTGTTGGTATGCTTGCAGGTTCGTTGCTGGCACGCCGCACCTTCGGTCAGAAGCTGCAGATCAAGCATCATCTGCTCATTGCAGCTTTGGTTCTGATCGGCTGGACCTTCGTGGTGATGGCGCCCGGCAACAGCGTCCGCATGGCGACAAACAGCGGGACCGGACTTATAGGTCATTCGCTCTACGCGTCGTTGCGCTTTTCTCTGATCGGCCTCGGTCGGTTTCTTCGCGAGCCCGCGGTCATCGGTTGGCTCGCCGTTGCAGCTATCGCAACACTCGCGGCCGAACCAACGAGGCCAGCGCATCCACGCGGGAGGTTACTGGCACTCGGGATTGCAGCGCTCTGTCTCGCCTGTTGCTATTTCGAATATTTCGCGCACGAGTTTTCAACAGGTGTTCGGATCGTGGAACGAGCGCAGAACCAGGCACTCATTCTGCTTCTTTTCGGTCTCACACTGAGTGTGTCGCTCTTGGTTCGAGCTTATCGCCCGCAACTCCGTCAACGCTTCATGGCGGCCGGCTTGCGGCTTGCGGTCAATTCAGCCGTGTTGCCGACCTCGCTTGCCATGCTGATGGTCGCATCGCTCGGTCTGAGTTCAACGTCTCTCCGGGTGCTCTCAGAGAGAGAAAGCTTCTATCCATTCTGGCGGGAGAGTGTTGCGCGGGACAGGCTACTGGCAACGAGCCCAGAGGCGATCGTCACTGTTCGCAAACATACATGGACGCCTTCCACACTCACCAGTTCCGATGTGACTGACAACATCGGTTGTATCGCGGCGTACTATCATAAGTCCGCGATTATCCCGGCTGAGGCAGAAGGCCGGTAACCGAAGCCGCGAGGGGCTACCTCAACCCGCACCGAAACGAGCATTTCCCGATTGGGCAGATGGTGATAGGACGGCCATCCCGTTGCACTCCTGCCCACCTTCGTCCCAAACCCGTCCAATCGATGAAAAACGACGAAATTCTGAGCCTGATTTCGGAATTCTGCCGTCAGGCCGACATGGCGGAATCGACCTTCGGCCGCCGTGTGGTGAACGACGGCAAGCTGGTGCATCGGCTCCGCGAGGGCAAGCGCATCACCATCGATACGCTCGACCGTATCCAGGCCTATATCGCGGCCTCCACGCCGGGAGGCCTGCCGCCGCCGCGCGGTCTGCAGGTGCCGCCCGAGAAGCGCGACCCCCGCGGCAATTTCCGCTTCTTCGAGAACCGCCAGAAATACCTGCTGTTCGTGCACACCTGCAGCGAGAAGCGGGTGGTCGCTGAACGGATCGGGCTCGAGCTCTCCAGCATCCATCCGCGGCCGCCGGCGCTTCGCGTGTTCGATGCCGGCGTCGGCGACGGCACGGTGCTGGCGCGGGTGATGCGGCTGATGCACGGCCGTTTTCCGCATATGCCCTTCTATATCGCCGGCAAGGAACTGAGCCTCGAGGACGTCCGGCTGACGCTTGAAAAGGTGCCTGACCGGCTGTTCGAGCACCCGGCTACCGTGTTCGTGCTGACCAACATGTATTACGCCGAGGCGCCCTGGCTGACCCCGAAATCACAGGCCGCGGCCGCCGGCATGATCTGGCACGAGGTGCCCCTGCGCGGGGCCTCCTCGGGCGAGTTCGAGGCTCAGATCGCCGATTTGCGGCCCTTCCTGGAGCAGAACTGGCGCGCCAGCGTGTCTCCCCGCACGGGCATGCCGAGCTATGAGCGGCCGGTGGCGCTGGTGCTGTACCGGGAGGACCACCGGTTCCTGCTCAATTCGATCATCCCCCGGGCGGGCCGGACCGAGGCCAATTTCGACCTCGTGATCGCCTCCCAGCCCTATCGGGCCAAATCTTCTGTGAATTTCCGCGCCAAACGCATCATCGCCCCACTGGCGAGGGCGCTTCGCGCCGGTGGGCGGCTGATTGGGATTCACTCCCATGGACAGGACCCGGGCCTGGAGATGATCCAGGCCGTCTGGCCCGGAGAAAACCCTTTCTCCGTAAGCCGTCATGAGCTATTGCGCGCTGTCAAATATGAGCTGGGATCGGCCGGGCGGGACCTGAACTTCAACGCCTATGCCGATAACCGCTCGATCTTCCGGTATGATATGGAAGCGCTGCCCAACGAGGTCACCGGCACGATCGGAACCTCCACGGCCTTTGCAGCGTGGAACGCGGCGGTGTATGTCGCCCAGATCGAAGACGACCGGTTGACGGAAGAAATGGCTCAAAGCGGCCGCACTCTCGACGCCGCCAGAGAGGTTTTGCGAAGGCATAACGGGCTTTGGTTTTACGACGAATCCTACGTCATCTCGCGCCGGCGGGACTGACATCCCGGGAAAAATTGGAACACATTTTTGGAACGAGCGCCGCGAAGGGGCGGAAATAAGGGGTTGTTGATGCGCGAGTCTTATCTGTTCACCAGCGAGTCGGTTTCCGAAGGCCATCCGGACAAGGTTTCGGACCAGATCTCGGACGCGATCCTCGATGCCTTCATCGAGAAGGACGTCAAGCTCGGCATCGCCGACGACAGCCTCGTCAACACGCGGCTCGGCTGCGAGACGCTGTGCACCACCAACAAGATCGTGATTGCCGGCGAAGGCCGCGGCCAGCTGTTTCGCACCATTCATGGCGTCTCGGTCGTCGATCGCGAACTGATCACCGAGATCGCGCGCGATGTGGTGAAGGACATCGGCTACGACCAGAACGGCTTCTCCTTTCACGGCGCCGACGTCGAGGTGCTGCTGCACGGCCAGTCGCCCGACATCGCCATGGGCGTCGATGCCAAGAAAAAGAAGAGCGGCGAGGAAGAGGGCGCCGGCGACCAGGGCATGATGTTCGGCTATGCCTGCACCGAGAGCGAAGTGTACGAGAAGGGCTCGTACATGCCGGCGCCGATCTATTTCGCGCACAAGATCCTGAAGGTGTTGTCCGAGAAGCGCCGCAACGGCCAGCTCGCCGACCTGCAGCCCGACGCCAAGAGCCAGGTGACGGTGAAATATGTCGGCGGCAAGCCGACCGGCTGCACCAAGGTCGTGGTTTCGACCCAGCACAATGAGAAGAGCCGCAACAACAAGAAATACACCCCCGGCCTGATCAAGGAGATGATCTCGACCGCGGTGGAGTCGGCGCTGCCCAAGGGCTGGATGCCCGCCAAGTCGTCCGACTTCCTGGTCAACCCGACCGGCAATTTCGTGGTCGGCGGCCCCGACGGCGATTGCGGCCTCACCGGGCGCAAGATCATCGTCGACACCTATGGCGGTTATGCCCCGCATGGCGGCGGCGCGTTCTCCGGCAAGGACCCGACCAAGGTCGACCGTTCGGCCGCCTATGCCGCGCGCTATCTCGCCAAGAACGTGGTCGCCGCGGGCCTTGCCGAGCGCTGCACCATCCAGGTCGCCTACGCGATCGGCGTCGCCGATCCGATGTCGCTGCTGGTCGACACCCACGGCACCGGCACGGTGGAGGAGAAGAAGCTCGAGAAGGTGCTGCCGGAGCTGTTCCGCCTGACGCCGACCAACATCCGCCGCACGCTGAAGCTCTGCCGTCCGATCTACCGCCGCACCGCGGCCTACGGTCACTTCGGCCGCGCCGCCGAAAAGGATGGCGGCTTCTCCTGGGAAAAGACCGATCTCGCCGACGCGCTCAAGCGCGCGTTCTGAGTTTTCTTGCCGTCATTCCGGGGCGGTCCGCAGGACCGAACCCGGAATCTCGAGATTCCGGGTCTCGATGCTTGCGCATCGCCCCGGAATGACAAGCCAAACAACAGGATCATCGCATGACCGCCGCCGCCAAGAAGCCCGCTTTCACCGACTACATCGTCAAGGACCTCTCGCTCGCCGAATTCGGCCGCAAGGAAATCTCGCTGGCCGAGACCGAAATGCCCGGCCTGATGGCGACGCGCGAAGAGTATGGCCCGAAGCAGCCCTTGAAGGGCGCGCGCATCGCGGGCTCGCTGCACATGACCATCCAGACCGCGGTCCTGATCGAGACGCTCGCCGCACTCGGCGCCGACATCCGCTGGGTCTCCTGCAACATCTATTCGACGCAGGACCACGCGGCGGCTGCGATCGCAGCGGCCGGCATTCCGGTCTTTGCAGTCAAGGGCGAGACGCTCGCCGAGTATTGGGACTACACCGCAAAGCTGTTCGACTGGCATGGCGGCGGCACGCCCAACATGATCCTGGATGACGGCGGCGACGCCACCATGCTGGTGCATCACGGCCTGCGCGCCGAGCAGGGCGACGTGAAGTTTCTCGACAAGCCCGGTTCGGAAGAAGAGGAAGTCTTCTTCGCGCTGATCAAGAAGCTCCTGAAGGAGAAGCCGAAGGGCTGGTTCGCCGAGATCGCGAAGAACATCAAGGGCGTCTCGGAGGAAACCACCACCGGCGTGCACCGCCTCTACGACATGGAAAAGACGGGCAAGCTGTTGTTCCCCGCGATCAACGTCAACGACAGCGTCACCAAGTCGAAATTCGACAACCTCTATGGCTGCCGCGAGTCGCTGGTGGACGGCATCCGCCGCGGCACCGACGTGATGATGTCGGGCAAGCTTGCGATGGTGGCGGGTTTCGGCGACGTCGGCAAGGGCTCGGCGGCCTCGCTCCGCCAGGCCGGCTGCCGCGTCATGGTCTCCGAAGTCGATCCGATCTGCGCCTGGCAGGCGGCGATGGAAGGCTATGAGGTCGTCACCATGGAAGAGGCCGCGCCCCGCGCCGACATCTTCGTCACCGCGACCGGCAACAAGGACATCATCACCATCGAGCATATGCGCGCGATGAAGGACCGCGCCATCGTCTGCAACATCGGTCACTTCGACAACGAGATCCAGATCGCGGGTCTACGCAACCTGAAATGGACCAATATCAAGCCGCAGGTCGACGAGATCGAATTCCCCGACAAGCACCGCATCATCCTGTTGTCGGAGGGGCGCCTCGTCAATCTCGGCAACGCCATGGGACATCCGTCCTTCGTGATGTCGGCGTCCTTTACGAACCAGACGCTGGCGCAGATCGAGCTCTGGGCCAACAACAAGGATGGCAAGTACGAGAAGAAGGTCTATGTGCTGCCGAAGGTGCTGGACGAGAAGGTCGCTCGCCTCCACCTCGCCAAGATCGGCGTGAAGCTGACGGAGCTGCGCAAGGACCAGGCCGACTATATCGGCGTCAAGCCGGAAGGCCCGTTCAAGTCGGATCAGTACCGGTACTGAGCTGAACGACCCTCATTCGCGAAAGGCCCCGGCCGCTCCGGCTTTCTCTTGTTGATCTGCAGGGTTGCGTCGGACGAATAGGTGAGATGAGGCTGGCTTTGAATGGTCGGGATGAGGATTCCGCCTCGAATGACGCAATAGAAGAACAGCGCGATGGCGGTTCCGATCGGGAGCCGCAAGATCAGAAACCAGACCCAGTGCGAGCTCAATTCGCGGTTGCCGACGTAATCGCCAAACGACTTCATGCTGTGGGCGAGCCCGCCGATGGCGCCGGAAACCATGACCGTGAACATCAATTGCCGATCGGGAGACCAGGAGTGGCTCCAGCCGAATATGTTGACGGGCCGGAATGCCGTGTCGGCGAACGCCAGCACGGGCCAGGTCGTGACCAGCAGATAGAACAGCAAGGTCGCAATGAGAAATGAGAAGGATCCCATCCACCAGATCATCCAGGGTGGGGCGGGATCGACGACCGGCTCACGATTGTCGGTGGTGCTCATGTTGCCTCTCAAATACTCAGGAACTGAAACGACCTATGGTAGTAGCATGTCGCGGTACTATCAACTCGCTCGTCAGTGTGCGTTGCGGTGTCGGACGGTCCGATACCGGAGATGCCGTGGGCCATTTCCGGTCATGCCCGGCCTTGTGTCGGCCATCAACGTGTTTAAGGTCGGGAGGATATTTGGATGATCGGGCCAAGACCGGCCATGACGATGACGAGCCAGTGAGCCCATGACGACACCAGAACATTTCGACGTGCTGATCATCGGCGCCGGCCTGTCCGGCATCGGCGCGGGCTATCATCTGCAGACGAAATGCCCGGGCAAGAGTTTTGTGATCCTCGAGGGCCGCGACACGATCGGCGGCACCTGGGATCTGTTTCGCTATCCCGGCATCCGCTCCGACAGCGACATGTTCACGCTCGGCTATTCGTTCAAGCCGTGGACCGAACCGAAGGCGATCGCCGACGGCCCGCGCATTCTCAACTATGTGCGCGAGACCGCGGCCGAGAACGGCATCGACAAGAAAATCCGCTATCGCCATCGCGTGAAACGCGCGTCATGGTCGACGCCGGACGCGCGCTGGACGGTGGAAGCCGAGCGGATCATGGGCGAGGGGGCGACCGAGACCGTCACCTTCACCTGCAATTTCCTGTTCTCCTGCGCCGGCTACTACAAATACGAGGAAGGCTACACGCCGGAATTTGCCGGCACCGCCGACTTCGCCGGCCGCATCATCCATCCGCAGCAATGGCCCGAAGACCTCGACTATGCCGGCAAGCGCGTGGTCGTGATCGGCTCGGGCGCAACCGCGGTCACGCTGGTGCCGGAGATGGCGAGGACCGCCGGCCATGTCACCATGCTGCAGCGCTCGCCGACCTATGTGGTGTCGCGCCCGGCGCAGGACCCGCTCGCCAACAAGCTGCGGCGCAACCTGCCGGCCAAGCTCGCCTATCACCTGATCCGCTGGCGCAACGTGCTGTGGGGGATGTTTTTCTTCCAGCTCTCGCGGCGCAAGCCCGCCAAGGTGAAGCGGCTGATCCTGGGCGGCGTGCGAATGGCGCTCGGCCCGGACTACGACATCGCGACGCATTTCACGCCGCGCTACAATCCCTGGGACCAGCGGCTGTGCCTGGTGCCCGACGGCGACCTGTTCAACGCGATCAGGGAAAACCGCGCTTCCGTCGTCACCAGGGAGATCGACACCTTCACCAAAAACGGCATCCGCCTGAAGGACGGCAGCGAGCTCGAGGCCGATATCATCGTGACCGCGACCGGCCTCGTGCTGCAGGTGCTTGGCGGCGTGGAGGTCAATGTCGACGGCCGCAAGGTCGATTTCGCCAACACGCTGAACTACAAGGGCATGATGTACTGCGGACGTGCCCAATCTGGCCTCGGCGTTCGGCTACACCAACGCGTCCTGGACGCTGAAATGCGACCTCACCTGCGAATATGTCTGCCGGCTGATCAACTACATGGACCGCCACAACTACCGGCAATGCATGCCGCACAACGAAGACCCCGCGATCGAGGCGCTGCCGTCGCTGGATTTCTCCTCCGGCTATGTGCAGCGCGCGGTCGCGAAAATGCCCAAGCAGGGCTCGAAGCGGCCGTGGCGGCTCTACCAGAACTACGCGCTCGACATCGTCACGCTTCGCCTCGGCAAGGTCGATGACGGCGTGATGCAGTATTCCTGAGGGTGCTTCCAGAGGGGCCGCCTAAGGCAGGCTGCGAACCCGGTCCTCGAGGTCGCGCCTGATCTCTTCGGGCGACGCACCACGCTGCCATATATGCCGGGAGACGGCGGCGCAGGCGAAGAACACGCCAAAGCCGGTGATCATCCCTGCAATGCCTCCGATCAGGAACCACGCAGCAAAAAAACCGGCGATGCCGACGAGGGCTCCTGTCAGCGGAATTATGGAGTTTAGCCGCATCGCAATTGCTCCCCGGCTTAAACATCTCTCTTCAAACATAACACGTTCCAGCCGGGCGATCTTGAAAACTCGCGCAAAAATCCGAACGACCGGCCATCGGTCGTTCAGGTAGCGTCTGAAAGCCTCATGCGCGGTTTTGCGTATTCGACGCCGCCCTCGAATCGGCGATCCTGAGCAAACGGTTAACGCCGGATTAACCGGCGAGTCCTAGGCTTGAGTGGCCGGGCGCCTGCTGACAAGCCAAGGGGAAGCCCCATGGAAGCCCAGAAGATTGCGGTCGACGCCATTGTCGCGCTGACCGATTGCGACCGTGACGCGGTCACGGCCTTCATCCGCCGGCTCTACCTCGCCGGCGTCAAGGATCCGAAACGCCTGACCTTCAAGGGTCTGCAGGCGGTCGCGCGCGGCTGAGGCGCCGCGTCTGCATCTCCCACTGAATCGAAAAGGCCCCGAACCACGTCCGGGGCCTTCGCTTCTTTCCGTGAGTGTTCGGCTCAGGCCGGCTTGCCGATCGAGACCTTCAGCGTGCCGATGCCGTCGACGCCGCATTCGACCTTGTCACCGGGCGACAGCGCGGCAACGCCGGCCGGCGTGCCGGTCATGATGATGTCGCCGGCGCCGATCTCGACCTGCTGCGACAGTTTCCAGATGATCTCCGGCACGTTCCAGATCAGCTCGGAGAGATCGCCCTTCTGCCGCTCGGTGCCGTTGACCGACAGCCAGATCTTGCCCTTCGACGGGTGGCCGATCTTGGAGGCCGGCTGCAGCGGCGAGCAGGGCGCGGAATGGTCGAACGACTTGCCGATCTCCCAGGGCCGCTCCTTCTTGCGCGCGGCCTGCTGCAGGTCGCGCCGGGTGAGGTCGATGCCCACGGCGTAGCCGTAGACATGATCGAGCGCCTTCTCGGTGGGAATGTTCAGCCCACCGCTCTTCATCGCCACGATCAGCTCGACCTCGTGATGCATGTCCTTGGTCAGCGGCGGATAGGGGATGGTGGCGCCTTCCTTCTCCAGCATGTCGGCATGCTTGGCGAAGAAGAACGGCGGATCGCGCTCGTCATTGCCCATCTCGCGGATGTGCTCGAGATAGTTGCGGCCGACGCACCAGATGCGGCGTACCGGAAAGGACTTTGAATCACCGGCAACCGGGATCGAGGCTTGCGGCGGGGCGGGAATGACAAAAGCTGTGGCGTTCATGAAAGGTCTCGGCGGGTTACAGGCAGGAAAACTCGGGTGCTTTTTACGCGGTTGCGCTGACCGGCGCTAGGGTTGCCGTATCGCGCTGCTGCAGGCGGAAGAACGAGGCATAGCGGCCGCCGCGCCGCAGCAAGTCATCGTGCCGGCCGCGCTCGACGATCTCGCCGGCCTCCACCACCAGGATGGTATCGGCGTGGGTGATGGTGTGCAGGCGGTGGGCGATCACGATGGTGGTGCGGTTCTGGCAGAGATGCTCGATCGCCTCCTGCACCTGCTTCTCGGATTCGGAGTCGAGCGCGGCGGTCGCCTCGTCGAGCAGGATCACGGCTGCGTTCTTGATCAGCGCGCGGGCGACCGCGACGCGCTGGCGCTGGCCGCCGGAAAGCTGGGTGCCGTGCTCGCCGACCGGCGTGTCGTAACCGAGCGGAAAGCCCATGATGAACTCATGCGCGCAGGCCGCCTTCGCCGCGTCGACGATTTCGGCTTCGGTCGCGCCCGGCTTGCCGAAGGCGATGTTGGCGCGGATGGTGTCGCGGAACAGATAGACGTCCTGGCCGACATAGGCGGTCTGCTGCCGCAGCGAGCGGCGCGACACCTTTGAAATCGACTGGCCGTCGATCAGGATTTCGCCCTGGGTCACTTCGTAGAAGCGCAGCAGCAGCGCCAGCACGGTCGACTTGCCGCCGCCGGAGGGGCCGACCAGCGCCGTGACCTTGCCGGGCTCGGCGACAAAGCTCATGCGGTTGAGCACGGTCTCGCCCGGGCGATAGGCGAAGCTGACATCGCGCAGCTCGACGCGGGAGTCCGTCAGCTTCAGCGCCGGCTTGTCGTCGTCGGCAATCTCGGTCGCGGGGCTGTCGACGATTTCGAGCAGCATGCGCGCGCCGACCAGATTGCTGTTGAGGTCGATGTTGAGCCGCGCCAGCCGCTTGGCCGGCTCATAGGCCATCAGGAACGCGGTCAGGAACGAGAAGAACTGGCCGGGCGTCGCATGCAGCGCCACCACGCCATAGCCGCCATACATCAGCCCGCCCGCAACCGCGAGGCCGCCGAGCGTTTCCATCAGCGGGCTCGAACGGTTCGACACCCGCGCCATCTTGTTGGCGTTGCGCTCGACCGCCTCGATGCTCTCGTTGATGCGATCGCGCATGGTCTCTTCCAGCGTGAACGCCTTCACCGTGCGGATGCCCTGCAGCGATTCCTGCATGGTCTCCAGAATGTCGGCGGTGCCGGTGAACTGGTTGTAGGCGAGCCCCTTGATGCGCTTCACCAGCTTGCGCAGCACCAGCATCGCCGGCGGCGCGATCAAAAATCCGAGCATCGCCATATAGGCGTCCTGGACCAGCATCACGATGACGAGGCCGACCAGCAGCAAGCAGGTCGCGGCCGACCGCGTTGATCAGGAGGTTGAGCACCTGCGTGACCGAGTTCGCGCCCTGGGTGAGACGCGCGAGAAATTCCGACGAATGCCGTTCGGAGAAGAAGCCGACACTCTCGCTCATCAGCTTCGCAAACAGGCGGCGCTGGTTGTTGGCGAGAATCGCGTTGGAGATTTTCGACAGCGTCACGGTCTGCCCGTAGAGCGCGA
Source organism: uncultured Alphaproteobacteria bacterium (assembly GCA_963802585.1). Lineage (GTDB taxonomy): Bacteria > Pseudomonadota > Alphaproteobacteria > Rhizobiales > Xanthobacteraceae > Bradyrhizobium. Next base: position 37,534 of record CAWDJS010000027.1, read on the forward strand.
AGCCGCGGATCAGGAACAGTCCGAAGATGATGCTGGAAAACAGCGCAATGCCCGGGAATGTTCTTGTCGACATAGGCCTTGTTGATGGCTTCGCCGAGGATATAGGCGGACAGCGAGGTCGCGCCGGCCGCAACCCCCATCAGCGCGAAGGCGCTGAGATAGCGCCGCCAGTAAGCGGCCCCCTGTTCCATCACCAGACGGCGAATCAGGATCGCGGCCCCATAGGGGTCGTCGGTGATTTTCCTCGGAAAGTCGGCCATCCCACGTCCCTGACAGCACAGGCCCGATCGGCCATGCGCGTCGTCCGGGTTCCTTGCCCGCTTGGCAGCGGTTTTTCAAGCCCAATTAAAGGCTTGCATGGGATGCGATTCTAGGCGGAGGCCGCGTGCTGGATCTCGCCATGGCGTTCCTGGAAGAGTTTTTCTTCCCAGGCGAGCGCGTGACGCGCGATCGTCTCCAGATCGTCGAACTGCGGCGTCCAGTCCAGCGTGGCGCGGATGCGGCTGGTGTCGGCCACCATGGTCATGATGTCGCCCGGCCGGCGCGGCGCATATTGGACCGCGAAATTGCGCCCGGAGACACGGCGCACCGCCTCGATGGTTTCGAGCACGGAGTAGCCGCGGCCATAGCCGCAATTCAGCGTCATCGAGTTGCCGCCGCCGCGCAGATAGGACAGCGCGGCGCGATGCGCCTGCGCGAGATCGCTGACATGGATGAAATCGCGGATGCAGCTGCCGTCCGGCGTCGGATAGTCGGTGCCGAACACGTCGATCTTGGCGCGCTGGCCGGTCGCGGCTTCGACCGCGATCTTCAAGAGATGCGTCGCGCCGACGGTGGCAAGGCCCATGCGTGCCTGCGGATCCGCGCCCGCGACATTGAAATAGCGCAGCACCACATAGCTCATGCCGTGCGCGGAAGCGACATCATGCAGCATGATCTCGGCCATCAGCTTCGACGAGCCGTAGGGCGACAGCGGCCGCGTCGGCGCGTGCTCGGGCACCGGCACCTGCTCCGGGTTGCCGTAGACCGCGGCGGTGGAGGAGAAGATGAAGCGGTTGACGCCACCCTTCACGGCCGCGTTGAGCAGGCTTCGCGTCGTCATGGTGTTGTTGCGGTAATAGCCGAGCGGATCGCGCATCGAATCCGGCACGACCACGGAGCCCGCGAAATGGATGATGCTTTCGACCTGGTGCTGCGCGATCACGCCCTCGACGAGGTTCTCGTCGCCGGCATCGCCAATGAACAGCGGCACGCTTTCGGGCAGGAAGTTGGAAAATCCCGTGGAGAGATTGTCGATCACGACGACGCGCTCGCCGGCTTCCGCCAGCGCGCGAACCATATGACTTCCGATATAGCCGGCGCCGCCGGTGACAAGCACGGTCATGAACTTCCCCGTCTGATCTTGTTTTTTGCGGAAGCTAACGCTTCGCCAGTGAAGAGGGGGTTTCGGCGCGGGCGAACTGGCCACCATGCTTAATGTTGCGTATAGGAAATACCGAAAATTGGAGCGTTTCGTGCCGGCCGAGAACACATTGCCCGACGATCTGCAGGTGATCGTGCCGAACCTGCACCGGCGCTATTCGGGCGTGACCGCGACCAACCGCATGGTTGCGCCGAAGCTGGCCAGGCTGGTGCGGGCCGGCTGGCTCGGTTCCTGGCGGCCCGAGGGCATCGCGGGCATGGGCCTTGGCGATCTCTTCAGGCTGTGGCGTCGGCGCACGCCGCTGATCTGGCACGCGCGGCGCAATGACGAGATGATCGTCGGCCTCCTGCTGCGCGCGCTCGGCTGGCCCTTGAGGCTGGTGTTCACCTCGGCGGCGCAGCGACATCACAAGCGGCTCACGCGCTGGCTGATCCGGCAGATGGACGCGATCATCGCGACATCGGATGCCTCGGCGTCTTATCTGAAGCGCGAGGCGACCGTCATTCCGCACGGCGTCGACACCGATGTCTACGCGCCGCCTCCCGATCGCGCGGCAGCGTTTGCGGAAAGCGGACTGCCCGGGCGGTACGCCATCGGCTGCTTCGGCCGCATCCGCGCACAGAAGGGCAGCGACGTCTTTGTCGATGCGATGTGCCAATTGCTGCCGCGTTATCCGGATTTCACCGCGGTCATGGTCGGCGCTGTCGTGGCCGAGCAGATGGGCTTTGCCAATGATCTGAAAAAGCGCATCGAGGCCGCAGGCCTCACGTCGCGCATCGTCATGACCGGCGAACTGGAAATCGAGGAGGTGCAGCGCTGGTACCGGCGCCTGACCATCTATGCCTTCACCTCGCGCAACGAAGGTTTTGGCCTGACGCTGATCGAGGCGATGGCGGCGGGTGCTGCGCTGGTTGCCGCGCGCGCGGGCGCGGCGGAACTGGTGGTCGAGGATGGCGTGACCGGTGTGCTGGTTCCGACCGGTGATGCCGATGCGCTCGCGGCCGCGCTCGAACCTTTGATGCGCGATCCCGCCGCGGCAAACGCGATGGGCGTGCGCGCGCGGCAGCGCGTCGAGGAGAAATTCAGTCTTGATGCGGAGGCCGCGCGATTGCCGGCGTCTATCGCACGCTGATCTGAGCAAGCACGCCGGCGACGAATGCGTCGAGATCGCCGCCTGCAAACAGGAAGCCGGGCAGACCGACCGCTTTTCCCGCCTCGATGTCGCTGGAGCGATCGCCGATGACAAAGCTGCCCTGGCGCTGCACCGGCCAATGCTGCATCAGATCCAGGATCATGCCGGGTGCGGGCTTGCGCCAGTGATGATCCTCGAGATAGCCGGCCACCGTTCCCTCCGGATGGTGCGGGCAATACCTGATGTCGTCGATCACAGCACCATCAGCCAGCAGCTCGGCACGCATCCAGTCGTGCAGGGCGTTGAGCTCGTCTTCGGTGTAGTAGCCGCGGGCCACGCCGGACTGGTTTGTGAAGAAGAATACGAAATAGCCGGCTTCATTGAGCCTGCGGATGGCTTTTGCCGCGTTGGGCATCCAGCGCACCCGGTCCTTCGTGCTGATATAGCCGTCGTCATGATTGACGACGCCGTCGCGATCAAGGAACGCGGCGGGACGGGACGGGATGGAGGAGATCAATGTGGTCATCGATTCGCGTGCTTGAGAATACAGCGGCAGCTCAACGCGGCAATGGTCACGGACGTGCGGCCTCACGTAACACACGCCTGGCGATCTCGACCACGTCGGAGGCGGGAATGTCGCGCATGCAGCGATGATCGTTCATGCGGCAGACCGGGCGATGGCAGGGCTGGCACGGCACGACGGTTTTGGTCTGCACGGTTGCGGCAAGGCCGTTCAGCGGCGCCCAGTGATAGGGGCTGGTCGGCCCGAAAATGCCCATGGTCGGCGTGCCCAAAGCGGCCGCGATATGCATCAGGCCGGAATCATTTGAAATCGCCACGCTCGCCGCCGCCATCGCCAGGATGCCGTTGCGCAAATCCGTGCCGGTGAGGTCGCGGACGCGCGGGCCCCCGGCGGCCACGATCTCCTGCGCGATCGTCTTCTCGCCGGGGCCGCCGATCACCCAGACATCGAGGCCCTGTTCGGCGAGAAGCCTCGCGGCCTCGGGATAATAGGTCCAGCGCTTGGAACTGCCGACCGAACCGGGAGCCAGCGCCACCGCCGCGCCCGTACCGAGCCCCTGCGCCTGCCGCCAGGCTTGTGCCTCCTCGGCGGGAACCTTGAGCTCCGGCACCGGCCATTCCGCCGGCAGCGGTGCGCCCTCTGGCAGGGCCAGCGCGGCGTTCTTGTCGATGAAGCGGGGCAGGGCCTTCTCGCCCCAGCGCCACTTATTAATGAGCCCGAACCGGCCCTCGCCGACAAAGCCGATCCGCTCGGGGATGCCGGCCAGCGCCGGAACGATGGCCGATTTCCAGGTCCGGGGCAGCACCAGCGCGGTCCGGTAGCCCCTCGCCCTCAGCAGCGCGGCCAGACGCCATCGTCTGCCCATCCGTAGCTGACCATGTGGCAGGTCCCCGACGATCCCTGAACGCACGCCGGGCATGTAATCGACCAGGGGGGCGCAGAGCGGGGTAGTCAGCAGGTCGACCGGCCGGTTGGGCCAGCGCTGGTTCAGCACGCGCACGACCGAATGGCCGCGGACAAAGTCGCCGATCCACATATAGGGGATGATCAGGATCGGACTGGCATCGTCCGCATCCCCGGTCTTTCCCTGATATTGCGAATTAATGTTCATTCTTTAATGGATCTGATGCCGGCTCGGCTCTGGTTCTGTCGGTAGCCGCTCGCCGCAGGGAGGTAAAGCTGCCCAGCCGGCCTGCACCGTGCCGTTGCCTGTGGCGCCCGGCTGGGGCAAAGCTGGCCGCACTTTATATGGAGCAGGGGACGGAATGTTGCGCCTGACCGGCGGCGCCGGTTCGATCGGATCGATTGTCGTACGCGCTGCCGGAGGCGGCGCGTGACCGCGCTTGCCGGAAATTCGGCCGCGGCACTGCCGCGCTGGCGCGATCCGGCCACTTGGGTGACCGCGGTCGACGTGCTTGCCATCCTGCTCGCGCTTTCGCTGCCCTGGTCGACCTCGCTGGTGGCGGTATTCGCGGTCGCGATGGTGATCGCGATGGGCCCGTTCCTCGATGTGCCCGCGCTGCTCGGATCGCTGAAGCGCCCGATCTGCGCGGTGCCGATCGCGCTGTTCCTGCTCGCGGCCGCCGGCACCTTGTGGTCGGACGCACCCTGGGGCGAGCGCCTGTCACGGGATCGGCCCGACGGCAAAACTCCTGGTGCTGCCGCTGTTGCTGTTTCATTTCGAACGCTCCGAGCGCGGGCAATCCGATCTTCACAGCCTTTCTCGTCTCCTGCGCGCTTCTGTCGGTGATGTCCTGGATCGTCGCCTTCCATCCGGACCTGTCGCTGAAACCTCCGCCCTATGCCGCGCGCGGAATCTTCGTCAAAGACTATATCGACCAGAGCCAGGAGTTCGCGCTCTGCGCGGTGGCGCTGGCCTTTCCCGTCATCACGCTGTTGCGTGCGCGAAAAATCTGGCCGGCGCTGCTGCTCTGCGCGATCGCCTTGAGCTTCGTCGCCAACATGGCCTTCGTCATCGTGTCGCGCACCGCGCTCGTCACCATGCCGATCATGCTCGCCGTGTTCGGCCTGCTCCATCTGCGATGGCGCGCCAATCTGATCATCGCCTGCGCCGCGCTGGTGATCGCCGGTCTCGCCTTCCTTGCGTCGCCGCAGCTGGAGTGGACCGTCAAGACTTTCTCGCGCGACTACCAGCTTTACAGGGATGAGGGCGTGCCGACGTCGATCGGCGAACGCCTGGAGTACTGGCGTGCTGCGCTCAAATTCTATGCCCAAGCCCCCGTGATCGGTCACGGCACCGGATCGACCAAGGGGCTTTACGTCAAGGCCAGCCAGCGATTCCGACTGGATCAAGGGGGTGAGGGTGTTTCCCAACCCGCATAACCAGACGCTGAATGTTGCGGTCCAGTGGGGCACGCTCGGCATCGTCTTGCTGTATGCGATGTGGCTGTTGCATCTCCTGCTGTTCCGCGGCGAGGGCTTTGCCAACTGGATCGGGCTGCTGGTGGTGGTGCAGAACATCTTCACCTCGCTGTTCAACTCCCACATCTTCGACTTCCACGAAGGCTGGATGTATGTGCTGGGCGTCGGCGTTGCCGGCGGCATGGTCTTGAAGGCGCGGGCCACGCAAGTGCCTTCGGAAACGCGAAGTTCCTGAAGGCGCGCTAGGCGCTGGCAAGGGCTTTAGAGATGGGTTATCAGCGGGGCGCGGGAAAATTGTCGGAACACATGGTTATTTCCCACCTCGTGGCCATTGAATGACGCGTCTGTCGCATCTCACTCTGCGCAATCTGTTGATCGCCGTGCACGACGTCATCGCGACGGCGGTGGCGTTTTTTGCCGCGTTCTATCTGCGTTTCGACGGCGGCGAGCTGTTTTACGACCGCCTGCCGCTCTTGCTGCGCATCCTGCCGTATTTCCTGGTGTTCAGCATAGCTGTCGCCTATTTCTTCAATCTTACCACCACGAAATGGCGTTTCATCTCGCTGCCGGATGCGCTCAACATCCTGCGCGTCGCCACGGTGCTGGCCCTGACGCTGCTCGTGCTCGACTACATCCTGGTCGCACCCAATGTTCACGGCGCCTTCTTCGTCGGCAAGGTGACCATCGTCCTGTTCTGGTTCCTCGAGATTTCCTTCCTCTCGACGCTGCGCTTTGCCTATCGCTATTTCCGCTATACCCGCGTGCGCCGCCACGCCCGGGAGGAAGATGCGGCGCCGGCGCTGCTGATCGGCCGCACCGCGGACGCCGAAATCCTGCTGCGCGGCATCGAGAGCGGCGCGGTGAAGCGGCTCTGGCCGGTCGGGCTGTTGTCGCCGTCGCGCGCCGACCGCGGCCAGCTGATTCGCAACATGCCCGTGCTCGGCGGCGTCGACGACATCGAGGACGTGATCGCCGACTTCGGCCGGCGCAACAAGCCGATCGCACGCGTGGTGATGATGCCGTCGGCATTCGAGGCCGACGCGCATCCGGAAGCGGTGTTGATGCGCGCCAAGCGCCTCGGCCTGATCGTCGGCCGCCTGCCGTCGCTGGAGAGCGGCGACGCGCCGCGGCTGTCGCCGGTTGCCGTCGAGGATCTGCTGCTGCGCCCGAGCGAGAAGATCGACTACGGCCGGCTCGAGGCGCTGGTGAAGGGCAAGGCCGTCATCGTCACCGGCGGCGGCGGCTCGATCGGCTCGGAAATCTGCCATCGCGTGCTGACCTTCGGCGCCGCGCGGCTGCTCGTGCTGGAAAACTCCGAGCCCGCGCTCTACGCCATCACCGAGGCGCTCGCAGCCCAAGCGAGCCAGGCCACAATCGAGGGCCGGATCGCCGATATCCGCGACCGCGAGCGCATCTTCCGCCTGATGAAGCAGTTCAAGCCCGACCTCGTGTTCCATGCCGCGGCGCTGAAACATGTGCCGATCCTCGAACGCGACTGGAGCGAGGGCGTCAAGACCAACATCTTCGGATCGATCAATGTCGCCGACGCCGCACTTGCGGCCGGCGCGGGAGCGATGGTGATGATCTCGACCGACAAGGCCATCGAGCCGGTCTCGATGCTCGGCCTCACCAAGCGCTTTGCCGAGATGTATTGCCAGGCGCTCGACCATGATCTTGCGACGCAATCCGCTCCCAAGCGCCCGATGCGGCTGATCTCGGTGCGCTTCGGCAACGTGCTCGCCTCCAACGGTTCGGTGGTGCCGAAGTTCAAGGCGCAGATCGAGGCGGGCGGGCCGGTCACCGTCACCCATCCCGACATGGTCCGCTATTTCATGACCATCCGCGAGGCCTGCGATCTCGTCATTACGGCGGCGACCCATGCGCTGGCGGGCGAGCGCGCGCATGTCTCGGTCTACGTGCTCAACATGGGGCAGCCCGTGAAGATCGTCGAGCTCGCCGAGCGCATGATCCGCCTCTCCGGCCTGCAGCCGGGCCATGACATCGAGATCGTGTTCACGGGCATGCGGCCGGGCGAACGGCTGCATGAAATCCTGTTCGCCAGCGAGGAGCCTGCGGTCGAGATCGGGGTTGCCGGCATCATGGCGGCGAAGCCGAACGAGCCGCCGATGCAAACCTTGCGGAAATGGATCGCGGCGCTCGAACAGGCGATCGACCATGACGACCCCACCACCATCAAGACCGTGCTCAAGGATGCGGTCCCCGAGTTCGGATCGACGGCCGCCTGAAGCATGATCCGGAAAAGTGTGTGGCGGCTTTCCGAAAGATCATGCTCAAAAAACAGAGCGGCTGCACCCTTGATCCGTGGCCATCCGGTTGAAAGCGATTGATGCCTGGAAAGATTGTCATCATCAGCCAGCATTACCCGCCGGATCCGAGCACGACCGCCGCCATCATGGCTGAGATCGCCGACCATCTGGCTGATGATGCGGAGGTGCTGGTGCTGTCGGGGACACCGGGCTCTGCCGCGTCCGCAAGCGCGGGCCGGCCCGCCGTCACCGAGATCAGGAACCGCATCCCGGAGAAGGCGGCTCTCGTAAAACGCGCCGCCGCCGAACTTCTATTCACCTCCCGCGCATTCTTTGCGCTGTTGCGGCACGCCCGGCGCGGCGATGTCGTGGTCACCGTCACCGCGCCCTTCATGCTGCCTTATGCGAGTGTCGCAGCCGCCTGGCTCAAGGGCGCGCGGTCGGCGCTGATCCTGCACGACCTGTTTCCCGATGTGCTGGTCATGTCCGGCGTCCTGAAGGGCGGATCGATCGTGGCCGGAATCATCCGCGCTGCGAACGCGATCATGTTCCGCCTGATCGATCGCGTGATCACGATCGGACGCGATACCGAGCGTCTGCTGTCGCGTTATCGCGGCCTCACGCCGGAAAAAATCCGCTTCATCCCGAACTGGGCCACGCTGTCGCCTGCCGTTCGGCCGATCGACCCGTCGAATCCGTTTCGGCGCGGCATCGCGGCGCGCTTTGTGGTCGGGCTGTCGGGCAATCTCGGCTTCACCCACGATCCCCTGATCGTGTTCGAGGCGGCGCGGCTGTTGCAACAACAGCAACAAGCGACGGATATCCATTTCCTGCTCTCGGGCTGGGGGCTCGGCTTCGAGACGTTGAAGCAGTTGCAGGCGGAAGCGAAGCTCGCCAACGTCACCCTGGTCGATCGCGTCGCCGACGCCGAGCTGGAAGCGTTCCTGTCGGCCGCCGATGTCTGGCTCATTCCCTATCGCAGCAATGTCGCTGGTGTATCGGTGCCCAGCCGGTTCTATAATCTGCTCGCGGTCGGCCGCCCGGTGATCCTGGTGTCGGAGCCGGAGGCTGAAGCCGCCCTGATCGTCGCGGAGGGCCAACTCGGCTGGGTGGTGATGCCGGGTGCTTCCGGCGACCTGGCGGAGGCGATACGCGCAGCGTCGCGGAGCGCGGCTTTGCCGATCGCGGCGCGGGCTGTTGCCGCCGCCGGAAACTTTGCGCTCGATCGGGCGATGACGAGCTATCGCCAACTGGTCGCGGAACTCCTGCACGGGAGTGAAGGGAGCACCTCTCATGAGAAGCGGTAAACGTCTGGTCCTGGTCACCGGCGCCAGCGGCTTTGTCGGCAGGCATCTCGTGCCGTTATTGGAGCAGCAGGGATGGTCGGTCCGCCGCGCGGTGCGCAAACCCTCGGGCGAGGGCGAGGAGGTCGTGATCGGCTCGCTCGGCCCTTCGACCGACTGGCAGGCCGCGCTCGCCGATGTCGACGCGGTGGTGCATCTTGCGGCCCGCGTGCACCACCAGCACGAGGAACACGCGGTGCAGATCTATCGCGACGTCAACATCGACGGCACGCTGCATCTGGCCCGTTGCGCGGCGAGCAGCGGCGTGCGCCGGTTCATTTTCCTCTCTACCGTGCTGGTGCACGGCCGCAGCAATGACGGCCGCGCGCCTTTCAGCGAAAACGACGTCCTGACGCCGCGCGGCCTCTACGGCATGTCCAAGGCCGCCGCCGAGGCCGGATTGCGCGGCCTCACGCAGGACAGCGGGATGGGCGTCACCGTGATCCGGCCGCCGCTGGTCTATGGCTCCGGCGCCAAGGGCAATTTCGCGATGCTGGTCCGGGCGGTGAAGCTCGGCATTCCGCTTCCGTTCGCGGGCATCAACAATTATCGCGCGTTTCTCTCGGTCGAGAACCTGACCTCGTTCATTGCGCAGCGGCTTTTGAACACCGAGAAAAGCTTCGATGTCTTCCTGGTCGCGGACCAGGAACAGGTCTCGACGCCGGAGTTCATCGAACGGCTGGCCACCGCGGCCGGCACCAGGTCGCGGCTGTTCACGATGCCGACCTCCATCCTGCGCGTGCTGCTTGGCATGAGCGGACGCCAGGAGGTGCGGGACAGCCTGATGGGTTCGCTGGTGCTCGATGTGTCCAAGGCGGCTGCGACCGGCTGGAGGCCGCCGGTCAGCCTCGACAAGGGCCTGCGCCTGGCGCTGAATCCGCCCGATGCCTGATGGCGGGTAGGCTCAGGCCGATTTCTCCCGGGAGAAGTGCAACAGCACGAGCGCGACCGCGAGCGCGCCGAGCAGCAGGCTGACAGCGCCGGCCACGTCCGAGCCCATCGCCGCGACGATGGCCAGCGCCGCCAGCACGATGTTGAGCCAAAAAACTTCGGACACCACCTGCAATACGGTGAAGCCGTTGTCGGTCGCACGCTGATAGAAATGGCTGCGATGCGCCGCCCAGAACGGCTCGCGCCGCGCCACGCGGCGGATCAGCGTCACCGTCGCGTCGGTCAGGTAATAGAGCGGCAGCAGCAGCGCCGCGATCAGATGCTGTTGCCAGGCAAGCTGCAACAGGCACCAGCCGAGCAGGAGCCCGATCGGCAGGCTGCCGACGTCGCCGAGAAAGACCTTTGCCACGGGGCGGTTTTGCGGCGCAAAGCCGAGCATGGCCCCGCACAGCGCCGCGGCGACCACGGCCGGCAGCGTGTGAAATTCGCCGAGCTGCGCCAGCAGGACCAGCGCGGCGGTGATCGGCACGACTTCCGCGACCGTCATCAGATCGAGGCCGTCCATGAAGTTGACCAGGTTCACGAACCAGAGGCCTGCAACGAGTTCGATGGCGCGTTCGGCCATGAGCGGCAAGTCCGGCGCGATCGTGAGATCGTCGGGCGCGCTGTAAACGATGGCGCCGACGGCAGCGGCCTGCAGCAGCAGGCGCGGCAGCACCGGGATCGATCTGATGTCGTCCACCATCCCCACGATCGCTATCGCCACGGTGGCGCCGAACACCTCGAAAGGAATCGGGAATCCCATCCACGCCGCAGTGCCGCCGGCAACCAGCAAGGTGGTGGCGATCACCGCGATGCCGGCGCCTTGCGGCGTCGGAATGCGATGCGAGGATCGCGCATTGGGCCGCGCCAGCGCATAGCGCTGCAGCAAGGGACGGATCGCCGGGGTGATGCCCCCCGACAGCGCGGCGGCGAGCACGATGGCGATCAGCAAGATGAGCGGTTCGGTAAAGGTCATTCCGCCCGATGCGCCGATTGGCGCACCCTTTGGATCAGCTCGCGGTAGCGCTTCAGTGCGGAATCCGGGCCGTATTTTTCAGCCGCCACCGCGGCGCGCCGGCCCATTTGCGCGGTTGCCGCGCGATCGGACGCCGCAAGCACGATCGCATCCGCCAGCGCCTGCGGATCCTCCGGCGGCACGACCCAGCCGATCTGATCTTCGTTGACGACCAGGGAAGCTTCCGAATGCGGCTCTGCCGCCACGATGATCGCGCGCCCGACGGCGAGGTGATTGTAGAGCCGGCTCGGAATCGAGACGCCGGCGATGTTGCGCAGATAGGGAATGACCCAGACATCCGCGGCCGACAGGAAGTCGGCGAGCTGCGCCGGCGGCACCGGCTCCATCAGCGTCACATTGCCGAGCTTCTCGGCGGCCTGCAGCTCGCTGAGTTCCTTCCAGCCGATGCCCCAGCCCGACAGCAGGAAGTGAATATCGGGATTGTCGCGCAACAGGCGGGCGGCGGCGAACACCGTTTGCGGGCTGTGGGTGAAACCCAGGTTTCCCGACAGCCCCACCACCAGCTTCGAATTGTGGCCGGCGCGAAACCGGTTGTCGGAGGTGAGTTCGCGATAGGCGACCGGAAGCAGCGTCCAGTTGGGAATGAGATTGATCTTGGCCGAGGTCACTTCCCTGTAGACCAGCAGCAGCGGCTCGACGTCGCGGCCGATGGTGATGATCGCATCGAGCGAGCGGAACAGCCTTGTGTTCGCGAGCCGGATCAGGCGGGCGGTCAGCGATGACGGCGTGATCAGTCCGGTCTTCTCCAGCGCCTCGGGATAGAGATCGTAGACCAGAAGGATGGTCGCGGCGCCGCGCAGCTTTGCCGCGAGCACGACGGCGTAGGGAACGGTGAAGGGCGTGGTGACGCAGAACACGACGTCGCCGCGCCGCGCCCGTTTCAGGGTCGAGAAGAACATTTTCAGCGCGAGCAGGGTGATCGCGATCGAGCGGCGGATCAGCGCGTCCTTTTGCGGCATCCAGCTCCGGACCTCGACGACTTCCGGCTTGCCGTCACCGCTCGCTTCGCCCCCGGAGTTGCGCGATCCGGACAGGACGACCACGCGGTTGTCGACCGCCAGCGCTTCGGCGATCGCCGAGATATAGGCGGCCGTCGTGCTCGAATCCGGCGCGTAGAACTGACTGACGACCAGGATTTTTCCGGAATCTCGCATTTTGGGTATTGGTGCGGACTGCAACGGCGTTGTCTCGGCGATCTATTCGGGAGCTTCGATCGGGGCGGATCCCTGCGCTGCCTTTTCGGCGCTGAAGACCCAGACCAATCCGCCGAACGCGCCGACGATGAAGGAGACCGCGCCGAACAGCAGCGAGATGTTTACACCCTCATTGGCGATCAGTCCCGCATATCCGAAGGCAAGCCCCATCGTGGCCTCGCGCACACCCCAGCCGGCGATCGAGATCGGCACCATGGTGATGAGTAGCACGGGGGGCACCAGTTGAAAGGTCTGTCCGAAGCTGACGGGTGCTGCGATCGCGCGCACGACGCACCAGGCGATGACAACGGCGAGGACGTGAACCGAGAGCGACAGGATCGCGATCTTCGGCCCACTGCTGCGGTTGAAGATCACGCGGTTGGCGATGACGGCGCAGGCATGGATGTGATGCGTGCCCCACCAGCGTTTCAGCCAGGGCCATTGCAGCACGCCGAACAGCAGGAATCCGAGGCCGCCCGCGAGCGCCACGAGGTCGACGAACAAAAGCGCCGAGCGGCCTTGGGGGTCGGCAATCAAATCATAGCTCCACGGCAGCGTCGCCACGATGATGATCGCGAGCGCGATCAGTCCGATGGCGCGGTCGACGAAGATGGAATAGGTCGCGGCGCGCCAGCCGGCGCCGGAACGCGCCACCAGCCAGAGCCGCACCGCGTCGCCGCCGATCGAGGACGGGAGCGTCTGGTTGAAGAACGTCCCGATCAGATTATATCGCATCGCCCGCGTAACCGGTAACGGCGCGCCGCATGCCGCGCTGACCTCGCACCACCGCAGCACGCCAACGAAAATCTGCACGAAGTATACGGCGATGGCGAGCGCGATCCAGCCCAGGCTCGCGACATTGTTGATGCGCGCGGCCAGTTCGACCAGATTGACCTTGCGGAGCGCGAGATAGAGCAGTGCCGCCGAGATCAGTATTTTTATTGTCGAGACCAGAATCCGGCGCATCTCGCCCGTAACTCGCGTGACCCCAGGGAAACCGAGGAATTCGGCGCCTTGGTATGGCCTCAAGGTCGATCTGGCAATAGGCCTGCCCCGGCGGCTCGCGCCGACCCGTTCAAGCCGGTCAATATCCGGTGATTCAGGCCACGATGGCGGCGCAATCGGGTATTGCGACCCACGCGACCGCGAGGCTAAAGAGGCCGCGGCCGGCGGGGTTTGCCCTCGCCGATGCCTTCAGGGACGCGATGTCGGATCAGCCAATCTTGGTCACGGGTGCTGCGGGTTTCGTCGGCTATCACGTCTGCCGGCAATTGCTCGCCGAGGGCCGCAACCTGCTGGGACTTGACAGTCTCAACAGCTATTACGATCCGGCGTTGAAACAGTCGCGGCTGGATATTCTGCTGCGGGACCCGCGGTTTACCTTTGTGAAGGCCGATCTGGCCGATCGCTCGGGCGTTGCGGCGCTGTTCGCCGAACATGAATTCGCAACCGTTGTCCATCTGGCGGCCCAGGCGGGTGTCCGCTATTCGATCGATCACCCGCACGCCTATGTCGATGCCAATCTGGCGGGTTTCGCCAATATCCTCGAAGGATGCCGGCACCATGGCTGTCGGCATCTCGTCTACGCTTCGTCGTCATCGGTCTATGGCGCCAACACCAAGCTGCCGTTTTCCGTGCAGGACCGCACCGATCACCCCATCAGTCTCTATGCCGCGACCAAGCGGGCCAACGAGTTGATGGCGCATGCCTACAGCCATCTCTATCATCTTCCGGTCACGGGCCTGCGCTTTTTCACGGTCTACGGTCCCTGGGGACGGCCCGACATGGCGATTTTCCTGTTCACCAGGGCGATCGTGGAGGGAAGGCCGATCAAGCTCTTTAACCATGGCCGGATGCGCCGCGACTTCACCTATATCGCCGACGTCAGCCGGGTAGTATCGAAGCTGATCGATCGCGTCCCCGGCGCCGATCCGGCCGCGGGCGGGGTGCGGGCGAAGATCTACAATGTCGGCAATCACCGTCCGGAGGAGCTGTTGCACGTTGTCAATCTCCTGGAGAAGGAGCTCGGGCGCACGGCGAAAAAGGAGATGTTGCCGATGCAGCCCGGCGACGTCCTGGAGACCTTTGCCGATATCGAGGAACTGACCCGCGACACCGGTTTCAGACCCGACACTTCCATCGAGGACGGTATCCGCGATTTTGTCGCCTGGTACCGAACTCATTATAAAGTTTGAGACGCGATGGCAGACCGACGAATCATCCCCCTGATCATGTGCGGCGGCGCCGGCACCCGGCTGTGGCCGGCCTCGCGCGAGGTCCGGCCAAAGCAGTTCCTGCCGCTGTTCGGCACGCGATCGACCTTTCAGGATACGCTGGTGCGCGTCTCGGACGCCGGCCTGTTCGAGCGTCCGATCGTCATCACCAATGCGGCCTATCGCTTCATGGTGCTGGAGCAGCTCGCCGAGATCGGCATCGAGGCCGACGTGCTGCTCGAACCGATGCGGCGCGACTCGGGTCCGGCGATCGCGGCCGGTGCAGCCTTTGCGCAAACCCGCGACAAGGATGCGGTGGTGCTGGCGCTCGCTGCCGACCATGTCGTGCGCGACACCGCCGCCTTCGTCGCGGCCTGCCGGCAGGGACTGGTCGCGGCACGGCGAGGGGCGCATCGTGACCTTCGGCATCAAGCCGGAGCGCGCGGCGACCGAATATGGCTATATCAGCCCGGGCGAGCAGGTCGCGGGCGAGGTTCGCGCGGTCGCGAAATTCGTCGAGAAGCCGGACCAGCCCACCGCGGCCGACTACATCAGGAGCGGCTATCTCTGGAACAGCGGCAACTTCATGTTCCGCGCCTCCGTGCTGCTCGACGAATACCGCAAGTTCGATGCCGCGAGCGTCGAGGCCGTCAGCAACTGCCGTGACCAAGGCCGGGCGCGATCTCGGCTTTGTCACGCTCGACCCGGAAGCCTTCGGTTCGGCGAAGGCGATTTCGATCGACTACGCGGTGATGGAGAAGACCGCACGCGCCGCCGTGGTGCCGGTCTCCTGCGGCTGGTCCGATGTCGGCTCCTGGCACGCGGTGTGGGAATTGTCGGACAAGGATGCGCAGGGCAACGCCGCACAGGGCGCCGCGGTGTTCGAGGATTCGCGCAACTGCAACGTCGCGACCGACCGCGCGCTGGTGGCGCTCGAAGGCGTCGACGATCTCGTCGTGGTGGCGACCCAGGATGCCGTGCTGGTGTCGCGGCAGAAGGACGCCAACGGCTTGAAGCGGCTGGTCGCGAAGCTGAAGACCGTCGCGCCGCAGGTCACCGAAGAGCACATCAAGGTGCATCGCCCCTGGGGCAGCTATCAGTCGGTCGACAATGGCGACCGCCATCAGGTGAAGCGCATCATCGTCAAGCCGGGCAACCGGCTGTCGCTGCAGAAGCACCACCATCGCGCCGAGCACTGGATCGTGGTGCGCGGCGCGGCGCGCGTCACCATCAACGATGACGTCAAGACCGTGCACGAGAACGAGTCGGTCTATATCCCGATGGGCGCGGTGCACCGGCTGGAGAATCCCGGCAAGATCCTGCTGGAGCTGATCGAGGTGCAGACCGGCAGCTATCTCGGCGAGGACGACATCATCCGCATCGAGGACGACTACCGGCGCGAGTGACGCCGGCGTCGGCCTTTCCGCGCGATCTC
>CAWDJS010000028.1:0-72686 GCA_963802585.1 uncultured Alphaproteobacteria bacterium
TTTTAAGTCCCTTGCGTCTACCAGTTCCGCCACGTCCGCCCTATTGATTTCCATAGCTTTTTCGTCCCGGGCCAGCAAATGTTTTCCAATCGAACCCTTGCGTTTTCCATTTCGGTTACAAAACCTGTTTACGCCTTGTCCTGACGGTCCTTGATCCTGCTGAATGCCCGGATGATGCGCGACTTTACCCTGTGACGACTGTCGTCTCAAAGCAGCTGCTTCCGGTTTTCGACAAGCCGATGATCTACTATCCGCTCTCGACGCTGATGCTGGCCGGCATTCGCGACATTCTCGTCATTTGCACTCCCCAGGACAAGCCGCTGTTCCAGCGACTGCTTGGCGACGGTTCCGAGATCGGCTTGCGCTTCTCGTATGCGGTCCAGGACAGCCCGCGCAGATTGGAAGACGCCTTCATCGTCGGTCGGGATTTCATTAGCGACGACTCTGCGGCGCTGGTCCTCGGCGACAACATCTTCTATGGACACGGCTTGCCGGAGATGCTGACCAAGGCCGTCAGCCGCAAAAGCGGCGCGACGATCTTCGGATATGTGGTCAACACGCCTGAGCAATATGGCGTCGTGGAGCTCGATGGTAGCGGCCGGGCGCTCTCGATCGAGGAGAAGCCGAAGCAGCCGAAGTCGAACGTGGCGGTCACCGGCCTCTATTTTTACGACAATGACGTGCTCGACATAGCGGCCAATGTGAAGCCGTCGGCGCGGGGCGAGATCGAGATCACCGACGTCAACAACGCCTATCTGGAGCGCGGCGATCTGTATGTGGAGGTGCTCGGACGCGACTTCGCCTGGCTCGACACGGGCACACACGCCTCCCTGGTGGAAGCGAGCCACTTCGTTCAGATTCTGGAGCAGCGCCAGGGCCTGCGCATCGCCTGCCCCGAGGAGATCTCGCTGCGCCAGGGCTATATTTCGTTGCAGCAATTCGAGAAGGTGGCGGAAAAATGCGCCAAGAGCAGCTACGGCGAATATCTGAAGTCGGTCGCCCGATCCTATCGCCACTGAATACAGCCGCGGGGACGATTGAACATGCGCTTTGAGGGATCCACGATCTTCGTCACCGGCGGCGCCGGCTTCATCGGCTCCGCGGTGGTGCGCCATCTGCTGCGCGACACCGAGGCGCGCATCGTCAATATCGACAAGCTGACCTATGCGGCGAATCTCGATTCGCTGCCGGGTGCTGTCGGCCATCCGCGCTACGGCTTCGAGCAGGCCTGCATCTGCGAGGGCGATGAGCTCCGAAGACTGTTCGAGAAATACCAGCCCGATGCGGTGATGAATCTCGCCGCCGAAAGCCATGTCGACCGCTCGATCGACGGCCCCGGCGAGTTCATCAGGACCAACATCGTCGGCACCTTCACGCTGCTGCAGGAAACGCTGCGGCACTGGCGCTTGCTCTCGCCGGCGAAGCGCGCTGCCTTCCGCTTCCTGCACATCTCGACGGACGAGGTGTTCGGCTCGCTCGGCGAGGATGGCTTGTTCACGGAAGCGAGCGCCTACGCGCCGAACTCGCCCTACTCGGCAAGCAAGGCCTCGTCCGACCATCTGGTGCGCGCCTGGCGCGAGACCTACGAGTTGCCGGCGCTGGTGACCAACTGCTCGAACAATTACGGCCCCTATCATTTCCCGGAAAAGCTGATCCCGCACATGATCATCAAGGGCTTGGCGTCCGAGAAGCTGCCGGTCTATGGCGACGGAAAGAACATCCGCGACTGGCTTTACGTCGAAGATCACGCGAGGGCGTTGACGCTGGTGCTGGAGCACGGCGTGGTGGGCGAGACCTATAATGTCGGCGGCCGCAACGAGCGAAGCAACCTGTACGTAGTGGAGACGATCTGCGATCTGCTCGACCAGATGTCGCCGGCCGCCACGGGCGCGCGGCGCAGCCTGATCTCCTTCGTGACCGACCGGCCGGGCCATGACCGCCGCTACGCGATCGACGCCTCCAAGCTCGAGCGCGAGCTCGGCTGGAAGGCCGAGGAGAATTTCGAGACCGGGATTGCCAAGACGGTGCGCTGGTACATCGACCAGCAGCCGTGGTGGCGGGCCATCCTCAATCGGGGTTATAATGTGGAACGGCTGGGATTGACCAAACCAGCTCAACCGCACTTGGCGCGGGAAGCCGCCAAGTGAGCGTCAACAAAGTGAGCGTCAAGCTGAACGAGGCCAGCATTGTGGATGCGCGCGACAAGCTCGCCCGTCTGTTCGGCCTGATCGCGGTCCGCGCCGGCCGGGCGATCATGCGCCTGCGCGAGACCGGAACGAGCACGCAGTACAAGGGCGACGGCTCGCCGGTGACCGCCGCGGACTTCGAGGCCGACGAGATCATCCGCCACTGCCTCGAACGGAACGTTCCGGATTTGCCGGTCATCACGGATTGGCGGCGGCATCAACATGGGCCGCAGAGTCCTGCTGCACACGCCTTTTCTGAAATTCAGAAGCCGGAAGCGTTTTCCAAATCGCGCCTTGTTCGGGCAGGTTCGGCGAGAAGCTTGGCGGGCGTTTTCCAGAAAACCCCTTTGTACTCAGCAGGCGCAGCGAATTTTAAGTCCCTTGCGTCTACCAGTTCCGCCACGTCCGCTTTTGTCGATAAATCAAATACTTAGCGCGTTTTCCGGCCAATCGGAATGAGGTTATTATGGGCAGGAAAGCGCAATCCTTCCTTGAAGCGCAAGCCCGGCCGAAGCAAAGCCTCAATCCGGACAAGAGCGCCTGCTTTAGCCAATCTCAATCTTGTGGGACTAGCAACGCCTTATGATGTCAGCCGTATCCGTCGTGAAAGCTTTGCCGCGCGCAGGCGTGGCGGCCGCGCTGCTGGCGCTGGGCGCGGCGCTGTCGGGCTGTGCCGAGATGAGCGACGGCATGACCCAGGCCTTCGCCGATCCGGCCAAGTACGACCTCTACGACTGCAAGCAACTCGAGACCGAACGCAAGGCGATGGCCATCCGCGCGGCGGAGTTGCAGGGGCTGATGGCAAAGGCAGATACCGGCGTCGCAGGCCCCGTGGTGTCTGAGCTCGCCTACCGCAACGACTATATCGCGGTGCGCGGCCAGATGCGATTCGCCGACGAGGCCTGGCGCAGGAACAAATGCCGCGAGACGCCGCCCGGTGCCGCGGCCGTGCAGGCCGGCCCGATCCGCCCTGACATCAAGCCCGCGCCGCCCTCCAGGGCCGGCAGCGCGGTCTATTGAGGCGCGCGCTCACACCCGCCAGCGGTAGATCCAGTCCTGCCGCGCCAGTGTCCGGCGCGGGCCCATCGCCTTGATGGTGAGATCGCGCGCCAGCGCCATCGGCCCCGCCATATGGTAGACGCCTCCCTGCTTGCGCGCGGCCCGCTGCACCCGCGCCACGCGCGAGCGGCGCAGCCGCGCATAGCGTTTCAGCGCGGCCGTGACCTGCGCGGCGGTTTCCGGCTGCGCCTCGCTCAACACCTTCGCAAGCACCGCGGCGTCCTCGATCGCCATGCCGGCGCCCTGGGCGGCGAAGGGCAGCATGGCATGCGCGGCGTCGCCGAGCAGCGCGATCGTGCCGCTCACCCATTGACCGCCTTCGGGCACGGTGAACAGCGCCCATTTGCGCCAGTCATCGACCGCGCCGAGCATCATCCGCGCCGGCGCCGGCCAGCGCGACGCGTCGAACGCGTTGCGCAGCTCCATGCCGTCGCCCGGCGCGCTCCAGCCCGGCCGGTTCCAGGTGCCCGGCACGATCGCCACCACATTGATCTGCCGCGCGCCCGAGATCGGATAGGCGACGAGATGCGCGCCCGGTCCCATCCAGAGCTGCACCCGCCGCGCGGTGTATTCGCGCGGCAGTTGCGTGGCATCGAGCGTGCCGCGCCAGGCGATCAGTCCGGAGAATTGCGGCGTGACATCCGGGAACAGATGATGCCGCACGCTCGACCAGATGCCGTCGGCGCCGATCAGCGCGAGCGCCAGATCCTGTTGCCGCGTGTTGCCGTTGCGGGAGACCACGGTCAGGCCCTTGGCATGGGAGGTGACGTCGTCGAACTGGGAGCCTAGTCGCAACTCGATGTCGGGGTGATCGTTGACGGCCGCCGCCAGCGCCGCCTGCAGATCGGCGCGGTGCACCACCCAATAGGGCGCGCCGGCAGCGGCGCTTGCGGCTTCGCCGAGCGGAAGGCGTGCGATCTCGCCGCCGGCGCGCGCGCTCATGATGCTGATCGCCTCGGGCACGACCGCGCGCGAGCCGAGCCGCTCCTTGATGCCGAAGCCGGCAAGCACGTGACTGGCATTGGGGGAAAGCTGCAGGCCCGCGCCAGCCTCTTCGAGCTTTTCGGCTTTCTCGAGCACCACCACGCGAAAGCCGCGCGCGGCGAGCGCCAGCGATGCCGTCAGCCCTCCGATGCCGGCCCCTGCGATGAAGATGGTGCGTGACGCCGCCACTAGCGCATGATCCGGAAAGGTGTGCAGCAGTTTTCCGAAAGGAGCATACGCCAACAATAACCCGAAGCGCGACGAAGATTCATCCTGAAACCATCGCGCTTTCAGCGTGAGGTCAGGCGACGTCCTTCAGCACGCATTCCGGCGGGCGCGCCTCGCCCGCGGCGAGGTCGGTGGCAAAGCGGTACAGCGTCGAGCAATAAGGGCAGATGATCTCGTTGTCGTTGCCGAGGTCCAGAAATACGTGTGGATGGTCGAACGGCGGGTTGGCGCCGACGCACATGAATTCCTGCGAGCCGATCTCGATGACGGGAACGCCGGCATCGTTGTGGAAGTGCGGAACGACATTATCGGCCATCGTCTTTACCCTTGAGTGGCAATGCAAGCGGACGCAATCAACGCGACGGGGCCGGTCGAAATGCCGGGCACCATACCGACGGTATGAGCTGATTCCTATAGCCGGGGCCGCTTATTTTGCTCATGCAAATTCGACACAATCTTGTCGTCGGAGAGAAGCCCTTCTTTCGTCGGGGACGTTGTGTCTTAAATTCGGCACACTATCTCTGGGCGAGCGGAAACATCTCTGGGTGAGCGGGAAACCCCCGATTTTAAGGCATGAAACGGCGGCGGATCAGTTTGGCGCTTGCGGGAATGGCAGTGAGTTGCGCAGTTGGCGCGGCGCTGTGGCCGCATGCGCGCGAGGCAGGCCAATTGCTGTCAGCCCAGGACGATCCGGCCGCGCTGGCGGACGCGCAACTCAATTCTGCGCTGCGAAATAACCAGAAGATCGTCGCCGACAATATCGAGCAGGCGCTCGCCAAGGGCGACGCCGATCTCGCCAACAGCTTTGTCGAACTGGCGCGCGCAAAGGACATTCCCGTAACGGATGATCTGGCGCGCAAGGTCGCGGATGCGGTTACCGAAGAAAGCTCGAGCTCGCATTTCGCCAGGCGCTTTGCCACCGGGCTCGTCACCGGCAATGCCGATGATGTCGCAAGCCTGTCCGGCACGGTGACGGGCGATCTGTTCGTGATCGGCGATGTCAGGGATGTCGTGCGCGAGAGCAAGCATCTGGCGATGGGGGAAGAGACCGACCGCCTGGTGCTTGGCCTTGCCACCGCAGGCATCGCGGTGACGGCGGCGACCTATTTCTCCGCCGGCGGCACTGTTCCGGTGCGCGCCGGCCTCTCGCTGGTGAAGGATGCGCGCAAGGTTGGCCGGCTCAGTGAGGGGCTCGCCGCATGGGCGGGCCGCTCGGCGCGCGAGGTCGTCGATACCCCCGCGCTGGAACAGGCGGTCGCCACGAGTTCGGTATGGCGGCCGGGCGAGAGCGTGAGCGCGATCTCGGCGGCATTCCGCGCCGAGAAGGCCGGCGGGCTGGTGCGCCTGGCCAAGGACGTCGGGCGGATCACGGAAAAAACCGGCACGCGTGGCGCGCTCGACACGCTGAAAATCGCCGAAGGTCCGAAGGACGTCGCCCGCGCCGCAAAGCTTGCCGAGGCCAAGGGCAACCAGACCCGCGCCATCCTGAAGATTCTCGGCCGCGGCGCGCTGCTGCTTGCGACCGGCATGTTTGATCTCACGCTCTGGCTGTTTTGGGCGCTGCTTGCGGTGTTCGGCGTCCTGTGCTCGATAAAATCCACCACCGAGCGTGCGACCCAGGCCTGGCTCGACCACAAGAAGGCGCGGCGGCTGCGCCGGCAGATGGCGGTCGCCAAAGAAACTGCCAAGGAAACTGCCAAGGAAGCTGCAAAGGTCGCCATGGCGACGGCCGCCGCGTAAGGCTAGCGTAAGCTTCGGCCACCGATCTTCTCCCCAAATACGGAAACGCCAATGCCGAGCTTCCATCACGGCGATGTCGAAATCGCCTATCTCGACGAAGGCGAGGGCGATCCGATCGTGCTGGTGCACGGCTTTGCCTCGACCAAGAACGTCAACTGGGTCTATCCGACCTGGGTCTCGGAGCTGAAGAAGAACGGCCGCCGCGTCGTCGCGCTCGACAATCGCGGCCATGGCGATTCCTCAAAGCTGTACGATCCCATGCAATATTCCATTCCGATCATGGCCGGCGACGTCGTCGCGCTGATGGATCATCTTGAGATCCCGCGCGCCGACGTGATGGGCTATTCGCTGGGCGGACGCATGACGGCGTGGCTGGGGCTGAATGCGCCGGAGCGCTTGCGCTCGGCGATCCTTGGCGGCATCGGCGTCGCCATGATCGAGGGCGGCGGTCCCGGCGAGAATGTCGCACTGGCGCTGGAAGCGCCGTCGCTGGACGATGTCACCGATCCCGCGGGGCGCACATTCCGCGCCTTCGCCGACCAGACCCGCTCGGATCGCCTTGCGCTTGCCGCCTGCCTGCGCGGCTCGCGCGGCCTGATGACAAAAGAGGAAGCGGAGGGCATTTCGGTGCCGGTGCTGATCGCGGTCGGCACCTCGGACGAGGTCGCGGGCTCCCCGCACGAGCTCGGCCAGATCATAGCGGGTTCGGAGGTGCTGGATATTCCGGGCCGCGACCACATGCGCGCGGTCGGCGACAAGGTCTACAAGACCGGTGTCGAGGATTTTCTCTCACGGCGGAAGTGACGCGAGGAGATTTGCGCTAACCCCCGCCTAACCACGTCCCGCGCCATAGAATGATTTTCTTTCACCCAAGCCATGACATGCGCTCATGGACGCCCGAGAAACGCTTGAATTCCAATAATTCTTTCCCACGTGTCGGTTCCGGCGTCTTTTACCTTCTGATCGGGCGCCGTTAGGACTTTGTATTTCGGCCATGTTATAAAGTGGCCGAGCAATCATGCGGGAGCGACCCATGGCGATGCATCAGATCAATCCGCAGGGCAAAGTTGCGGCGCTCGATCCGATCTGGGATCGCATCCGCACCGAGGCGGAAGACATCGTCCATCGCGAGCCCGAGCTTGCGACCTTCATCTATTCGACGGTGCTGCACCACGACCGCCTAGAAGATTCGGTGGTGCATCGTCTCGCCGACCGGCTCGATCACTCCGCGGTGTCCGGCGACCTGATCCGCCAGACCTATGACGAGGCGCTGCGCGACCTGCCCGATCTCGGCAACATCTTTCGCGCTGATCTCGTGGCCGTGTACGACCGCGATCCCGCGACCTCGCGCTTCATCGATCCGCTTCTCTACTTCAAGGGCTTCCATGCGCTGCAGACCCATCGTCTGGCGCACTGGCTCTATCTGAAGGGCCGCAAGGATTTCGCCTATTACCTGCAGAGCCGCTCGTCGGCGGTGTTCCAGACCGACATCAATCCGAACGCGAAGATCGGCCGCGGCATCTTCCTCGACCACGCCACCGGTTTCGTCTGCGGCGAGACCGCCGTGATCGACGACGACGTCTCCATCCTGCATGGCGTGACGCTCGGCGGCACCGGCAAGGAGAACGAGGATCGTCATCCCAAGATCCGCCACGGCGTCCTGATCGGGGCGGGTGCCAAGATCCTCGGCAATATCGAGATCGGCCATTGCGCGCGCATCGCCGCGGGCTCCGTGGTGGTCAAGCCCGTGCCGCACAATGTCACGGTGGCCGGCGTGCCGGCCAAGATCGTCGGCGAGGCCGGCTGCGCCGAGCCGTCGCGCACCATGGACCAGATGATCTCGGCAATCGGGCTCTGAGGCTCTTCGCCACGCCAATTCCTGTGCGAATGGGTCAGCGGTTCCCTCCTTATCGGGGGCGCGGCGAGACTTTAAAACCGCATTGAAATCATGCATTTGCGCATGCTTCCCAGACACCCGTCGCGGCGATTTGAGAGGTTATAAAGTGTGGGACGAAGCACTAGCGGTGCGCGCCGTCTCGTCCTAAAACCTGCCCGAATTGAAAAGAGCGCATTGGAGACCGCCGTGGACGTTCAAGAAGTCAGAAAGCTCGACGCTTATCTCAAGCGCGTGTTCGGCAATCCCAAGATCCGCGTGGTGCCGCGGCCGAAGAAGGACGACTCCGCGGAGGTCTATATCGGCGAGGAGTTCATCGGCGTGCTCTTCGTCGACGACGAGGATGACGACCGCTCGTTCCAGTTCCAGATGGCGATCCTCGAGGACGATCTGGTCGAGTAGGGCGCTATTTTCCGCCGTGTAATTGCAGCGCCAGCCGGTCCATTGCACCGGCGACATCCTGCCATTGCGCGAGCCAATTCCGTGGAAATCGGAACGTGAGATCGGCGCCGTCGATGCGGCGCTCGCTCAGGCACATGCCGGGGGTCGACGCATCGCGCGTGCAGCGCGCGGTGAGTGCCGGCGTCCTGGCGTAATACAGATCCTCGCCGCCATAGGGCGTCTCGGCGCGGAAGGCGCGCATGGCGAGTCCGTCCGGCCCCGGCGTCGAGGCCGGCTCGAGATAGCGCGGATAAATCGAGTTCACGCGGGTGTCCGGCGCCATCGTGTTGTGATGGGCCGCAATCGAGAGGAAGATGCGGTCGATCGGCTGCGTCATCTCCTCGACCACCTCTTCGGCGCTGACGTGTTTTTGCGCTTCCGGCGGCTGCAGCGAGGGATAGCTGAAATTGAGGTCGACGCGCTCTTGCGGGCCGGTGTGGCGCTGGATTTTCATGCGGATTGCCGAGACCGGCACGTTGAACAGCGTACCGCCGATACTGACCGGCAGCCGTTCCGGACCGTCCGAGCTGACGGTGCTCCAGGTCGGCCAGAGCAGATAGGCGACCAGCGTGACGGCACCGGCCGTCATCGCGGCCGCCAGCGCGATCGGCAGCATGTGGCCGGCGCGCAGCCAGTCGCCCCTCGCAGGCCTGGGAAGCGAAAACGTGGTCATGGAGCGGGATATCTGTGACAGAGAGCGAATCATCGCCAGCCAATATGCCATGCGGTACCGGGTTCCCTTAAGCGTTTCCCGCTGGAAGCGAAGTCTCGAGCCATGCGCGCGCCGCACACGAACCCTTGCCGATTAACCTTTCCTTAAGGATGATGTGGCGGCGGGCCCCCGTTTTTGCCAAAGAGAGGGCGCGCGGTTGTTGAGTTGCGGGGAGTACCGATGTCGCCGGAAACGTTGAGTTCGCTGTTTTCCCTGTTCATCGGGTTTTCGCTCGCAGGCGCGCTCGCCAGCGGCTATCAGGCCTTCGCCGAACGTCCCGCGGGCTTCGGCCTGCTGCAGGAAGGCGTGACGCCGCAGCGCTTCGCCGCGGTGCCGTTTTTGGTGTTCGCCGCACCCTTCATCATCATGCGCAACACGCTGCGCGGCGTCCAGATCGAGCGCCGCCGCTTCGAATTCGTGATGATGGCGACCGTGATCGCGGGCTTCTGGAGCCTGATGTCCGGCACCTTTTTCCTCATGACGCTGCGCGCCGCCGGCGTACTGGCCTAAGCGTTTTCGCTGTGCCAAGGTTCTCCCCACAAAGGAGACCTGGATGGCGATCTACGAACTGGACGGGCAGGGGCCTGATCTTCCCGCTGACGGCAACTACTTCATCGCCGACACCGCGACCGTAATCGGCAAGGTGCGCCTCAAGGCCAATGCGAGCGTCTGGTTCGGCGCGGTCTTGCGCGGCGACAATGAGTGGATCGAGATCGGCGAAGGCTCCAACGTGCAGGACAATTGCACCTGCCACACCGATCTCGGCTTTCCGCTCGTACTGGGAAAGAATGTCACCATCGGCCACAACGCCATCCTGCACGGGTGCACCGTCGAGGACGGCGCGCTGATCGGCATGGGATCAATCGTGCTGAACGGCGCGAGGATAGGCCGGGGCAGCATCGTCGGCGCCAATTCCGTCGTCACGGGAGGCAAGCAGTTCCCCGAAAACTCGCTGATCATCGGTTCGCCGGCGCGGGTGATCCGTACGCTCGAGCCCGATCAGATTTCGATCCGCGACGCGGAATCCTATCAGCGGAACGGTCCGCGCTTCAAAAAGGGCCTGAAAAGGATCGGCTAGCTACTTTCCGGCGCAAAATTGATGCTTTGGGAAGAGTGGTCAAGGGCGCGCAGCAACGCAAGATCCGCCGGAGACGACCGGCGGGGGTTTTACAGAAGCTGATGGTGAGGGCGGGCGGATCTACCGGGCGGTCCACTTTTCGATTGCGCGGCCGATGTTGATGAGGTTGTCGGCAATGACGCCGAGGCCAACCCAACGCTTCATCCCGGCATCGCCTTTGTAACGGCAACGGTTAAGCCCATGCCGCCGCTTGGTCACACTGATGCGTCCCTCGCATCCGGTCCGCCATTTCTGGCCGTCGCGGAACCAACGCTTCTTCTGCTCGCGGCGGCGTTCAAGGCTCTTGGTCGAGCGGTTGGGAATGCAAACGCGCTTGACGCCTTTTGCTTTCGCGGCTGCCTCGTTCTTTGCAGAGTAGAAGGCGGCGTCTGCCGCTACGAGGCGCGGTGCGCGTCCGAGCATCGCTTGATGCGTTTCGATGGCTGCGATCAGCAACTCCGAATCGTGCGGTCGCTGAGCGTAGACTTCATAGTCGATCACAATCTGGTTTTCGGCCTCCTGCAGTTTTACCATCTTGCCGAATTCGTTGGGCTTGCCCGCCTTGCCCTTACGGATGATTTCTGTCGACGGCTCGAACAGGCTGAGGATCTTGCCCTCGGCGCGCGTATCGCCGCGGAAGATGCGCGCTCTGGTCTGCTTCATCACCTGCTTGATCAGCGGCACCATCGCATCGAGTTCCTGACGCAGGCCCTCCAGCACCAACTGCCTGCGAATGCTCGAAGCGCGCTTCACTCCTGCGGCGATCTCTTTGGAGAACCGCTTCGCCTGTCCCACCACCCGGCTGGTCGAGTTGAGCAATTTGCCGTACGCCTGCGTGAGCTTCTCCCGGCTCTGCTTGGCTTTGGAGCGCGCCGCGCGCGCGATGTCCAGCACCCGCAGCTTCACCGTCCGACTACGGTCGCACAGTCTGGCTCCAGTCTCGCCGGCGATCGTTGTGATCTTCTTCATGGTACGGATCAGCACCCGAACCCCGTCTCCCAACAAGCTCGAGTCGGTCGGATAATGGATGTTGGTCTCTACCACCGTCGTATCCACGCGCATTCTGCGCCCTTCCATCGCTCCCTTGTCCCGTGCGAGCCTTACAAGTCTTTCATGAATTTGTTCGACCACGTCCGGCCCCACCGCCACTCCCCAGCGGCCCATCGTCTTGGCATCGGGCGTCTTGGCGGCGCCTACGCGGGTGAAGTCGCGGTACACCAGGTTGGCGCGCACTTCGCGCTCCAGCACGCCATAGCTCCAGTTACGGATGTGCTTGAGGATCAACAAACGCAGCACCACCTCGGCCGGAGCACTTGGCCGGCCGCGGCTGCGGCTCTTGGGATGCCGCTTCGCCAGCGCTTCGTACACGGCCGCTACGATTTGTTCGTCCGCCAGCACCTGATCGGCGTGCGTCATCCAGCTTTCGCGGAGATCGCTCACTTCCTCGGCGATCAATCCATCGCCGAAGCTGAGCTGCGCGCGTCGCATCTTAATCACGGCTCCTCCCCCCGCGCTTTGCCGCGGTTTTCTCCGGACGCAGCAAATCGTGGTTGATCTCGCAGATCGTCTCGATCGTCTCCTTCAGTTTCTGATAATTATCGAGCCAACGGCGAACCTCGGGAACCCGTTCGCGACGCACGCTGATTTGCCGGGTGCGTCCGCCGGCATAGCTCACCGTTAGAACGAAGACCCGGTGCCCTTCGCCGCGCGCGCATTTCGGGCAATCTTTGGTATGTCGGACCGTGCGCTCCAACAGCGAGCCACGCAGTATCTCGCCGGTGATCGGCAATTTACTGACCAGCTTTTGACGCGCTCGCAGCGCTTGCTCTCGAATCATTCACAAGAATGAATCAACCAAAGTAGCCTACGTCAATTACATTCCCGTCCGACCTTGCAGTTTTCCGCACGCAGCGCGATTCTTCCGCAATGCCAACCAGAACGTATTTTGCGCCGGAAAGTAGCTAGCACGATCTGCAAAAGCCTGAAACACTCCTCGCGCGACCGGGATTGCGGTGCTCAGATCACCTTCTCTTGCCGCATGTTCCTGACCTCGTCGGGCGAGCAGCCGAGCCACTCACCATAGATCGCCTCGCAATCCGCGCCGAGAACCGGGGCGCATTTCAGCGGGACCTGGCTATCCGACATCCGGAGCGGCCAACCCGGCACGATGACCGGTCCGCGCAGGGGATGCTCGATGGTTTGCATCATCCCGCGCTTGTGCAGATCCGGATCGTGCAGCAGTTCGAGCGTGGTGAGGACGGCGCCGCAGGGAACGCCGGCGCCGGCGATGATCCGGGTTACTTCCTGCTTGGTGCGCTTCGAGGTCCATTCAGTGAGGGCCGCATCCACGGCCGCCTGGTTCTTGCCGCGGGTGGCGCTGTCGACCATGCGCGGATCGTTGAGAAGGTCCTCACGGCCAATCGCCTTCACGAGACGGCGCCAATGTTCTTCGTTGCCGCGCGAGGCAAAGATGTAGCACCAGTCGTCAAGTCCGCCCGGCGCGCATTTGTAGAGGCCGCCCGGCGCAGTCCCGGTCACCCCGTTACCGCGACGCGGCATCTGCTCCTTGTGGGCGGCTTGGTAGCTCATCGGCGTGCGGCAATAATTCAGCATCGCGTCGCGCATGGCGATCTGGATATGCTGGCCGCGGCCGGTCGCCATGCGCTGGTAGAGCCCGGCGAGGATGCCCATGGCGCAAAGCATGCCGGTGCCGGTATCGCCGACGGTCGAGCCGGGGCGGACCGGCGGCTGGTCGGGAAAGCCGTTCACGCCCATGGTGCCGCCCATCGCCTGGGCGATCATGTCGAACGCGAGATAGTTGGCGTGCTCGCTCTCCGGCGCGAAGCCCTTGACCTGCGCGAAGATCAAACGCGGATTGAGCGCGCTCAGCCGCGGATAGTCGAAGCCCAGGCGTGCGAAGGTACCCGGCGCCATGTTCTCGATCAGCACATCGGCCTTGCCGATCATCCGCGTCAGCAGCGCCTTGCCACCGTCGCTCTTGAGATTGCAGGTCACGCTGCGCTTGTTGAGATTGTAGTAGATGAAGTAATGCGAATCGGCATCCGCGCGATCGGTGAATCCCCATCGCCCCGGCTCGCCGCGATTGGGCTCCTCCACCTTGACGACGTCGGCCCCGAACCAAGCCAGCGCCTCGGTGCAGGACGGTCCCGCCTCGAACTGGGTGAGGTCGAGCACCTTGATCCCTTTGAGCGCCGGCTGTGTTCCCGTCGCGATCTCCGGATGCGCTACCTGGTCCTGCATGGCGATCCTCCCGATATGGCGCTGCGCCGCGAATGGCGCGGCCGCTTAATGTGTCACTCGATCAGCTATGCCAGGCGAAGTCCTGCGCCTTGCGGGTCGATCCCTGCGAGATCACGACATTGACCAGCGCAGGACCGGCGAAGCTCATCGCCTCGTCGAGGGCCCCGCGCAGATGCGTGGGGTCTTCGACCAGCAAACCCTTGCCGCCGAAAGCCTCCATCACCCGGTCATAGCGCGCGCCATAGATCAGCGCGTTGGGCTTCAGCTTGAACATCGGATTGTCTGGAATCTCGGGCATGCCGGGGCCGATGCCGCCATTGTTAAGGACGACGATCTTGGCCGGGAGGTTGTAACGGATCAGGGTCTCCATCTCCATGCCGGAAAAACCGATCGCCGAGTCGCCCGAGAGGTGGATGACCGGCCGGTCGGGGTGCGCCACGCAGGCGGCGATGGCCTGGCCGAGGCCGACGCCCATCGTGCCGTAGGTGCCGGCATTGAGGCAGGAACGGGCATTGAAGCTCGGCAGTTGCGTGAGGCCGATATCCATGGTGCCGGCGCCCTCGGCGCTCAGGATCGCGTTTCGCGGCATCCAGGCGGCGACGTCGCGCAACGCGCGATAGTAGCCGGCCGGCGCAGCATCGTCATCGATCTGCGGTCGGATTTGCGCCGCGTTATCGGCCGTCTTCTTGGCAATCGCCTGCCGCCACGGACTGTCCTTGGCATGGAACCACTGGCGCTTGTCGAGCGCCTTGTTGAGCTGGCTGACGATGGCCTTGCCGTCACCGACCAGTGCCACTTCCGTCGCCTTGTTGTGGCCGATCTCCTCGGGCGCGATGTCGAGCTGGACGATCTTGACGTCTTTCGCGTAGCGCGGCGGCAGGCCGAAATGGAAGATCCAGTTGAACCGCGCACCCATCAGGAAGATCACGTCGGCCTGCTGTAACGCCAGCGTGCGCGCCGCCCCGGCCGACAGCGGATGGTCGTCCGGCATCACGCCCTTGCCCATCGGCGAGCGCACGAACGGCATTTGCGTGCGTTCGATGAAGGCACGGACCTCGTCCTCTGCGCGCGACCACGCCATGCCCTTGCCAAGGATGACGAGAGGCCGCTCGGCCCGTTCGAGCAGGTTCAGCGCCGCCTCGACGTTCTCCGCCGGCGCGACCATGCGCGGCGGTTCGCCCACGCGCTCGACCTCGACGACCTTGTCGATCTCGCATTTGCCCCTGATGATGTCGTCAGGCATGTCGAGATAGGTAGCGCCTGGCCGGCCGTAGATCGCGTTCCGGGTTGCCATCTCGACGTAGTAGGGGATGCGCTGCACGCTCTCGATGCCGTGCGCGAATTTGCAGAACGGCGAGGCGATCAGCACCTGACGCTCTTCCTGGAACGCGCCCATGCCGCGGCGATAGGTCTCGGAGGCGCCGCCGATCAGGATCATGGGCCAGCAATTCTGCTGGGCGTTGGCGAGGCCGGCGAGACCGTGCACCACGCCCGGGCCGGTGACGGTGAGGCAGGCGCCGGGGCGGCCGGTGAGATAGCCGTAGGCCGCTGCCGCGTAGGCGGCGCTCTGCTCGTTGCGCATTCCGAGATAGGCGACGCCTTCTTTTTGCGCCGCCACGGCGATCGCGGTGACCGGAAACCCGACGATCCCGAACAGGTGATCGATGCCCTGCTGTTTCAAGCTCCGCGCGATCAGGGTAGCGCCATCCACCTCGCTCATGATTTCCCCCTTGTTTTATTAATCTTTGGCCGCGAGTTTACGCATAGATGGCAGCGTCGCGAAAGTGCTCTACTTTCAGCCGAGCCATGCGTTCGGGCACTGTGCCCCGAGCCGGGCAAAGCGACGCCGCGGTAGGAGCCGACGGGGCATCAACCGAGCACTTTGCCGCCGAATGTGGAGCATACCCCCCACACAATGCGGCCGCCGCGGCTGAAGCCGATGATGCCGACCACGAGATGCCTCAACGTTTTTTCGTTCGCTTCGACAGCGGGATCACCTTGGCGCTTCCACTGTCCTGACGCGCGCTCTTGCGCAGCGCGTCCTTGAGGTCGATCGGGATGCCGTGCTTCTTCAACAGATCGGCAAAAGCTTCGTCCGTCCGCGAGTTCCTGGAACGTCGCCATGCGGTCGCGCGCCAATTGCGTGAGCTTGGCGGCGGTGTCGTCGTCGAAAGCGATAAATTTGTGCACGGCGGCCGCTCCGCTCCGATCGGCGGGGGGAACCTGATCCCGCGCTGCATGGTTGGATCATAAAGGGAGTTTTGCCGATGACCAGAATATCAGGAATGGGTTTCATTGCCGCGATCGTGCTGCTGGCTGCGGCACCTGCCACACCGATCCCGGCTTTCCGCTCGTGCTCGGCACGAATGTCACCATCTGCCACAAAGTGATCCTGCACGGCTGCACCGTCGAGGACGGCGCGCTGATCGGCATGGGTGCGATCGTGATGAACGGCGCCGTCATCCGCCGCGGCAGCATGGTCGGCGCCGGCGCCGTGATCACCGTGGGCAAGGAATTTCCGGAGAATTCGCTGATCATCGGCGCGCCGGCGCGGGTGATCCGCGCGCCCGATGCCGAGCAGGCCGCAAAGCTGGCCCGCCCCGCGCAGTCCTACCAGCGCAACGGCCCGCGCTTCAAAAACGGCCTGAAGAAGATCGGCTAGCGGTCCGGTTCAACATTCGCATTCCGTTGCAGCCGGTCGGCGTCAAAAGGAGCACTTGATTTCCTGCTGCGACCGGCGACAATGGCGTCGCGCCAGCATCAGGGTACCAAGCTCTATACAAGACGGGGAAAACCCGCTCGGCGGCGGCAACACCACTGCTGCGCGGGAGGGTGCCGATATGGCCGTATGGATCATGCGCCGGCTGCAGAGCCTGCCCTGCCGCGGATTCATCCTGGCGCGCGCCGCAACCGCCACCTGCGCTGGAAGTGCAGGGAGACCAATAAATGATCGTCGGGACAGCGTATTGCGCAAGCGAAAGCGTGCGCACGCGTTGAACCATGGAGGCGCGATAGTCTGAAAAGGCACTCCAAGCCGGCGTCAGACCGGCCGCAGGGCATCACCATCACCAAGGGAGGAATGCATGACGACGGTAACCCGACGTAACGTCCTCAAGGGCAGTACCGCGCTCGTAGGCGGCATGGCCGGCATCCTGGCGACCGGCCGCGCGCCAGCCTTTGCCCAAGGCACGACAGTGCACTGGCTGCGCTGGAACGACTTCGTGCCGGCTTCCGATCAGCTGCTGCGCAAGGAGCTGATACCTGCCGCCGAGAAGGCGCTGGGAATGAAGATCAATCTAGAGACCGTGAACGGCAACGACTTGCAGCCGCGCATCACCTCGGCAATTCAGTCGGGCTCGGGTCCCGACATCATCATGCTCTTCAACAACCACCCGCAGATTTATTCGGAGAGCGTCGTCGACATGTCCGAGCTCGCAACCAGCGTGAGCAAGGCCGAAGGCGGCTATTACGATCTGTGCAAATCGAACACCACGGACGGCCAGAAGGCGATCGCGATGCCGTGGACCATCGTCGGCGCCATGATCGCCTACCGAAAATCGTGGTTCGACGAGGTCGGCTCAACGACATTCCCCGACACCTGGGAGAAATATCGCGAGGTTGGCAAGAAGCTCAAAGCCATGGGCCGGCCGATCGGTCAGACGCTCGCCCACACCTTCGGCGACGCGCCGACATTCAGCTACCCCTATATGTGGTCGTGGGGCGGCACCGAGATCGAGAAGGACGGCAAGACCGTCAACATCAACAAGAAGGAGGTCATCGACTCCGTCAAGTTCATGACGGCCTTCTGGAAAGAAGCCCATGATGAGGGCGGCCTTGCCTGGGACGACACCAACAACAACCGCGCGTTTTTGTCGCAAACGGTCTGCGCCACGCTCAACGGCGCTTCAATCTACCTCGAGTCGCTGCGCAACCCCGACAAGTACACCACCGAGAAAGGCGTGCCGCTCAACACCGATATCCAGCACACGCCGTTGCCCAAGGGTCCGTCCGGGCAATTCGCCATGCACACCTTCTTCTCTCACGTCATTCCGAACTACTCGAAGAATCAAGCCGGGGCGAGGGAGTTTCTGAAGTGGATCCACACCAGGGAAAACTACGAGCCGTGGTTTGTCTCCCAGAAGGGTTTTGCGACGCCGCCGACCCATGAGTGGGAGAAGCACAAATTGTGGGAACAGGACAAGGTGATGGCGCCCTTCAAGGTCGCCGGTCTGCTCGGTCAGACGCCCGGCTATCCGCTGGCCTCGTCGGGCAAGAAGCCTGCCGAAGTGCTCACCAAATACATCATCACCGACATGTATGCCAAAGCAGTCCAGGGCGCGACGGCGGAGGATGCGGTGAAGTGGGCGGAAGGTGAACTGACGAAGATCTATGTTTGAACCTGCGACTCACCGGTCCATGCGGCGGCGAAATCGCTGCCGCATGGCGCGCGCATCGAGGTGAAGCGAATGGCGATTGCGGAAACCCAGGTCTACATGCCACCGGCGCCGCGGCCCAGGTTCCGGCTGCTCGAGGACGAGCGCTGGCTCGCGCTCGTGCTGCTGGTGCCGACGCTGGTGCTGCTCGCTACGTTCATCGCCTATCCGTTCGTGCGCGGCATCCTGCTGTCGGTGACCAATTCGCGCGTCGGCGTTCCAGGCGAGTTCGTCGGCCTCGCCAACTTCTACAAGATCTTCAATGACGGGATCTTTCGCACCTCGGTCTACAACACCTTTGTCTATACGGGTGTAACCACCGTCTTCAAGCTGGCGCTTGGGCTGTGGCTGGCCATGCTGCTGAACCGGAATTTCCGCGGCAAGGCCTTCACCCGCGCTTTCATCCTGCTGCCCTTCATCATCCCGACCGTGCTCTCGACTTTCGCCTGGAAGTGGATGTTCGACCCGACCTTCAGCGTTATCAACTGGCTCCTCTACCATCTCGGCCTGATCACCGGCCGGATCAATTGGCTGGGCGACCCGAACCTCGCCATGATCTCGATCATCATCGTCAACATCTGGCGCGGGGTCCCCTTCTTCGCCATCAGCCTGCTCGCCGGCCTGCAGACCATCAGTCCCGAACTCAGCGAGGCCGCCGCCATCGACGGCGCTAGGCCGTGGCAGCGGTTCTGGCACATCACCTGGCCGCTGCTCTTGCCCGTGACCATGGTCGTCGTGCTGTTCTCGGTGATTTAGACATTCGCCGACTTCCAGATCGTCTATGTGATGACGGGCGGCGGACCAGCCAACGCGACGCACCTGTTCGCCACCTATGCCTATCAGATCGGCATCGGCACCGGCCTTTTGAGCGAGGGCGCCGCCATCTCGCTTGCGATGTTTCCGGTCCTGTTTCTGGTCGTCATCATCCAGCTTCTCTACATCCGCCGCGTCGAGGTCCGCTGAGCCATGATCGAAGGTGCAAGGTGGCGAACGTGGGTGTTCTTTTACGTCCCGATGGCGTTGTTCCTGCTTTTCCTGCTGTTTCCGTTTTACTGGATGGTGATCACGTCGGTACGGCCGGATGGCGAACTTTACCGGCCCTGGAATTCGGTCAACTACAATCCGTTCTGGACCTGGAAACCGACTTGGGACCACGTCAGATATTTGTTCGAGGAGACGCTGTTTGCATCGTGGCTGTGGAACACGACGTTCATCGCGCTCGCGTCGACCGCGATCTCGCTCGTCTGCGGCGTGTTTGCCGGCTATGCGCTGTCGCGGCTGAATTTTCCATTTGCCGGGAGCCTCGGCACCGGCATCTTCATCACCTATCTGGTGCCGCAGACGCTGCTGTTCATTCCGCTGGCCGAGATCGTCCGCAACTATCGGCTGGGTGACACGCCCTGGTCGCTGATTCTGACCTATCCGACCTTTCTCATTCCGTTCTGCACCTGGCTCATGATGGGCTACTTCAAGGCGGTGCCCAAGGAACTCGAGGAATGCGCGCGCATTGACGGCGCCTCGCGCTGGCAGGCCATGCTCTACATCGTCATCCCGGTGGCTGTCCCGGGCATCCTATCGGCCGGCATCTTCGCTTTCACGCTGTCGTGGAACGAGTTCATCTACGCACTGGTCTTCCTGTCCTCGCCGCAGCAGAAGACCGTGCCGGTCGGCGTGACCTCCGAGTTGATCCGCGGCGACGTATTCTTCTGGGGGCCGCTGATGGCCGGCGCGCTGCTCGGGTCGATCCCGGTTGCGATCGCCTATTCGTTTTTCGTCGAGCACTACGTCGCAGGGTTGACCGGATCGGTGAAGGGCTGAGGGGCAGGTGGAACCAATGGGACAGGTCGTCCTCAAGGGGATCAACAAGTTCTACGACAGCGTGCATGCTGTCAAAGACGTCAATCTGCAGATCCGCGACAAGGAGTTCGTGGTGTTCGTCGGGCCTTCCGGCTGCGGCAAAACCACGACGCTTCGGATGATCGCCGGGCTCGAGGCAATCAGCTCCGGCGATATCTCGATCGACGGCAGCGTGATCAATGAACTGGCGCCGATGGACCGCGACATCGCCATGGTATTCCAGAACTACGCGCTCTACCCGCACATGAGCGTGTACGACAACATGTCGTTCGGCTTGAAGATGCGCAAATTCGACAGGGGCGAGATTGACAAGCGCGTGCGGGACGCGGCCGACATCCTCGGCATCGGCGAACTGCTGACGCGCAAGCCGCGCCAGCTCTCCGGCGGCCAGCGCCAGCGCGTGGCGCTGGGCCGCGCCATCGTGCGCCACCCGCGCGTGTTCCTGTTTGACGAGCCGTTGTCGAACCTCGATGCCAAGCTGCGGGTGCAGATGCGCGTCGAGCTCAAGAAGCTGCACCTGCGTCTCGGCACCACCGCCATTTACGTCACCCACGATCAGGTCGAGGCCATGACGCTGGGTGACCGGGTCGTCGTCATGAAGGACGGCGTCGTGCAGCAGGTGGGGGAGCCGCTCGAGCTGTACAATCAGCCCGCCAACAAGTTCGTCGCCGGCTTCATCGGCTCCCCGGCCATGAATTTCGCCGCCGTCTCGGTGACCGAGGCGAACGGATCGCTGATCGCCGAGAACTCCGGCTTGCGCATCAAGCTGCCGGACGAGACTGCGCAGCGCCTGCGCGGCTATATCGGCCACGAGGTCACGCTCGGCGTGCGCCCGGAGGACCTCACCGTGGCGGGCACCGCCGATCTCGATCACCCGTGCTTTGATGCTGTGATCGAGGTGGTCGAGCAACTCGGTTCGGAAATCCTGCTCGATATGAAGGTCGGCGAGGGTGTCATGGTGGCGTGCGTCGAGCCGACCGTGCGGGTGAAGGTGCGCGACAAGCTGCGGGTTGCCATGCGCCCCTCGAAGCTTCACGTTTTCGACGCCAAGACCGACGCGGCGATCTAATGCCGACCCAATAGGCGCCGGGGTTTCTGGCCGGGATTTTGTGGATTTGACGTTCGCTTTGCGACGCCGGAGCTACCGGGTGGCGAACGTCAAGATCCGGTCCACTAGCGCATGATCCGGAAAAGTGTGCAGCGGTTTTCCGAAAAGATCATGCTCAAACAAAAAGATAGAGCGGGATGACGACTCGAAGAAAAGTCATCGCGCTCTAGTGCTCCGCGTCAGAAGAATCCGCTGAGGAACGCCGCCGCTTGGTCGGAGATGCCGACGATCTTGTTGGTCGCCTGGCGATAGAATTTGAAGTTGAGCTCGGTTTCGGGCCGGCCGTCACTTGCCAAAGCGCTTGAGCTCGCTCCGTCCCAGCGGCCGTTTCGTCAGCGCGGTGCGTTTGATGACAAGGCTCACCCGCGGGGTTTGCCTGGCAATGCCGCGCTTCCTGGCGACGGCTTCGCTGGAGGTGACGACGCCGCGGGCGACGAGGCCTTGTCCGCCTTCGTTCTCGCTCGCAAACAGGAAAACCGTGTCGCCTGTGGCGATCTGCTTGCCGCCATACATGGTCTTTTGCGCGGTGAAGGCGAAGGTCTTCGCTTTGGGATCGCCAATTTCGGCCTTGATGGCGAACGCCATGCCTGTCTCTTAGTCGCGCGGCTTTTTTCGTTTCGGCAGCGGGATCACCTTGGCGTTGCCGCCATCCTGACGCGCGCTCTTGCGCAGTGCGTCCTTGAGGTCGATCGGGATGCCGTGCTTCTTCAACAGATCGGCAAAAGCTTCGTCCGCGAGTTCCTGGAACGTCGCCATGCGATCGCGCGCCAATTGCGTGAGCTTGGCGGCGGTGTCGTCGTCGAAAGCGATCAATTTGCGCATGGCGGCCGCTCCGTTCAGATCGGCGAGGGAACCTGATCCCGCGCCGCATCGTTGGATCATAAAGGGAGTTTTGCCGATGACCAGAATGTCAGGAATGGGTTTGATCGCCGCGATCGTGCTGCTGGCCGCGCCCTGCGCTTCGCTGGCGCAAAACAACAACGGCAGCGCGCCGCCGGGAACCAATAGCGCCGGCACCGCGCAATCCTCAGGTGCTGCATCGAACCGGGAACCCGGCGTCACCACCGGCTCGGCGGGGATGGGCTCCGGCAATGCTGCGCCGCCGGCAACGCCCAACACCGATGCCACGGTCAACGCCGAGAACAACACCATCGACCGCAAGCTCAAAAGCATTTGCCGCGGCTGCTAACGCACGATCCGGTAGATGAACGATGCATTAACAACGGGTCGCGGAGAATTGAGACAAGCGATCCGGCCCTGGCCGCAAAGCGGTCCTAAACTCCTTCGCGATCGTGCCGCCGAACATCGGCGGCGATCGGAGGAGGGATAGTGTGATGTTGCGCAAGATCATGATCGCGTTGTTGGCAACGGCCGCGCTGAGCGTGCTGGTGCCCAGCGTCGCCTCGGCGCGAGGCGGCGGCGGAGGTGGCGGCGGCCACGGCGGATTCGGTGGTGGCGGCGGCTTCCACGGTGGATTCGGCGGTGGCGGCGGCTTCCACGGCGGAATGGGAGGCGGTGGCTGGCACGGCGGAATGGGAGGCGGCGGCTGGCACGGCGGCGCCATGGCGTTTCGCGGCGCCCCGATGGGCGGCGCGGCCTTTCGCACCGCCGCGATCGGCGGGCCTCACTTCGCCCCAAGCTTCAACCATGGCTTCCATGGTTTCCATCACGGCTTCCATCGGCGGGCCTTTATCGCGGGCGTAGGCTTCGTTGGGCCGTACTACGATGACTATTACGATGACGCCTATTCCGACGTTGGTTACGGCGGCTGCTATCTCGTGCAGCAGCGCGTGCCGACGCCGTATGGCTGGCAGCTGCGCGCCGTGCAAGTCTGCGAGTGATATCGTTCTGCGAGTGATGGCGTGAAGGAAAGCGCTTGCGCGCGGGATCAAGCCCGCGCGCAAGCCGAAAGGCGCGTCAGCTCAGCACGCCGTATTTCTTGAACCAGGCCTGCATCTGGTTCCAGCCGTCTTCCGCGGCTTCCTTGCGGTAGCTCGCGCGGTAATCGGCGTGGAAGCCGTGCGGCGCGCCGGGATAGATCTTGAACTCGGCGGTCTTCTTGTTGTCCTCCAGTGCCTTCTTCAATGCTTCCACGGTCGCAACGGGAATGCCGGTATCTTCCGCGCCGTAAAGGCCGAGCACGGGCGCCTTCATTTCCGGCGCAAGTTGCGTCGGGCTCTTCGGCCAGAGCGGGTTGGGCGGATCGACAGGGGGCCCGTAGAACGCGACGCCCGCCTTCAGCGCGGTCGAATGCGCAGAATATTCCCACACCGTGCGGCCGCCGCGGCAGAAGCCGATGATGCCGAGCTTTGACGTGTCGCCGCCCTCGGACTTCGCCCAGGCAACAGTCGAGTCGAGATCGGAAAGCAGCTCCGCGTCGGGCTTGGCGTTGACCAGGGGGATCAGCTCCTTCATGTCGGTGACCTTGGTGAGATCGGCTTTGCGGTAATAGTAATCCGGCGCCACCGCGAACGCGCCGAGCTTGGCGAGCCTGCGCGTCACGTCCTTGATGTATTCGTGCAGGCCGAAGATCTCCATCGACACCAGCACCACCGGGGGATTGGCCTTGCCCTTCGGCCGCGCGTAATAGCCGGGCATCTCGCCGTCGGCGACCTTGATCTTGCAGTCGCCGGCGTCCAGGCCGTCGGTGTCGGTCTTGATGACGTCGGCGCGCACCGGGCCCGCGGCGAGGGTGTAGCCGGCGGCGACCGCGGCGGACGCGGTCATGAAGCCGCGGCGCGATACGGCTGCGGGTTTGGTCAGTCCGACGATGTCGGACGTCAGAAGGGTTTCGGCGCTCATTATTTTCTCCCTGCGAATTGCGCATGCGCGTGCGGGGCGCATTCACGTGCAATGCAGCAGGGAGCGCAAATCACCAGCCTGCGAGGAGCGGCGATAAAAAACTTCAGGAGGTGGGGAATAAAAAACAAGGCCGTCGACGCAGTATGCCGTCAACGACCTTGCCAGCCCCGGAAATTAAAATTGGCTCACGCCTTCCGGTGAACTGCAGGATGCACCGGATTCGAACGGGCAAGTGTGAGGCAGTTCACAAACGGCGGAAGAAAATTGGCGGGTGGCGGAAGGTTGCCGGCAGCCGGCGCCGCGGGCGGTGAGATCAAATCAAGGTCGCGCGTCAACCTGTTGTTGATACAGGGTCTTTCCGGAAGGCCGGCGACGTCGATTGGCCGGCTACTAGCTGTGCTTGGCCCGCCTTTGGACGGTCCTGACGGTGTGGTTCGCCCGGATTCGGACCGACCGGTTGCGCGTAGCCGGTGCCGGCGCGGGGTCGGAGGATGGGGCGCTGGCAAACGACTGCCGCAGGCCGTCGATGGCTTCGGTCAGGCCCGAGACCTGCTCGGACAGCCGCTTGGTGTCGGCCTGCTGGGAGGCGAGCAGGCGGCGGACGGTCGAGAGCTGGTCCTGCACCACCTGCAGCTGGTCGATCAATTCCTGCTGGGTCGCTTCCAGCCCCTTGGTCTTTTCGACCAATTGCTCGGAGGCCTGCGCGGCGCGCGCCTGCAGCGTGCGGGCCGCGACCGCGCGGTCGGTTTCGGGAGACGTGCCGGTATAGACCCGCCAGAGCGCGATCGAGGCGACGCCGGCGAGAACGAGGCAGAGCGCCGCCGCGGTGAGCGCGATCGGCTGGGCGCCGATGCGGGCGCGGCCGTTGCCGACGCGGTTGTTGGCCGGTCGGTTGTTGGCGGCAGGGGCATCGCGGGTGATTGGGATCATCAGCTGTGCAAGGTCCAAAGGAAAAGGATGTTTCGGATGCCGCCGGCGGCGACGGTTCGTCTCAAAGCAAAACGCCAAGCGAACTGACGCGGAAACAGAATTTGGCCTTCGGTGCGCGGCTTGCTGCCGGCGCAGGCTTCAGTATCTGGCAATGAATCCGACAAAAGCGAGGCTGGCAAGACGGAAAAGCTTGGATATTCCAGCGGTATTCGTGTTTGGGTCTGGATTGTTGCGCCGCAACATTCGATCGACGCAACGCTTCGGCATTATCACACCGGAGCGTGTATCGCGATGGTGACCTTGCTGCTGACCGGCGTAGCTGAAGCGATCCCGGCGATCGCGTGCGTAGGGCGACGTCGGAGGGGCTATTCGGAAGCTCGCACCAGGTTGGCACGCCTCAAGGCAAACGGCGACACCGGCGATTTTGGCGGCTCAACCTGAGGCAACTCAACCTGAGGCAATACGGGTGCAGCTAATGCTTCGCACATTTCCAGATTGACGGGCTCGGGCGTCTCTTCGATCGCCACCCGCTTATGGAGAGGCCGCCAATCGATCTTGTCGGTCGCTTCCAGAAAGGCTGCGAGGAGGCCGTGGTCCTTGTGCAGGCCCCCGGTCACCGCGCTCATATCGTCGCGAATCCTCATGGCGTGATGGTGTACCGCACGTGGTTAAGGCGCAGTAAAATCCGATATAGATCAGAGCGAGCGCTTGATAAAGAATGCCGCACGACGAGAAAACCTGTCTCGCTTCGGCTGATTTGGGAGTCATCGACCATTTCAGATCGCAAGAGCGCGGCGCGCCATGCCGATGCCGCCATGAGCTTCGGCCAGGACGACGCGCGAGCCCTGACATTGGCCGGCTTCTCCATCGGAATGGACGGTCATGACCGCGGCGGCGCGTTCACCGCTTTCGAATCGGCGCTGGCGCTGAGCCCTTCCTGCGCGCTCACCTACATCCTCGGCAGTGTGCTGGTCGCCTGGGGAGGCGCGGCGGAGCGCGCTATCGATTGGAGCGAGCGGGGCATGCGGTTGAGCCCACTCGATCCCTGGGCCTTTGCCGGCAATTCGCAGGCGTCAATTGTGCGCCGGCGCTTGCCGCCTCGATGGCCGAGGCGTTCCGTGCGGCCGGACTGCC
Source organism: uncultured Alphaproteobacteria bacterium (assembly GCA_963802585.1). Classification (GTDB taxonomy): domain Bacteria; phylum Pseudomonadota; class Alphaproteobacteria; order Rhizobiales; family Xanthobacteraceae; genus Bradyrhizobium. The sequence goes on from CAWDJS010000028.1 coordinate 25,887, forward strand.
GGAATGAAGCTGCAATCCTGCGAAACGGGCAGGATTCGGGAGGAGTTTGCGAGGGCAAAGTCTCGCAACGACTTTCCGAAACGCGAAATGAACTGGCGCGTAGATAACTAGGAATTCGAGCTGCGGTCGGTCTCAAGGCGATTCTCACTCACTCGCTCGTATTTTATTGTTGTGCGGCAAACATTTTCGACGGAGCGAATTCCGACGATCATCGCAGCTTGAGTGTGTATGGTGGCGGAGGGAGAGGACGCTTCAATGAAGGCAGGGCTCACCGAGATCATCATGGAGTTTCGCGGTAGTACAACGTTCGCACTTGTCTTGTGCACCGTTTGGCTTTTGTTGTCGGCAACATACTCGCAAACGCTCGATCGACGAGAGCTGGCCCGCGACTTGTTGGGCTATCTACTGTTGCGTGATGCGGTTGCTTCGATCCCCGAATCCGACTTTCCGTCTGGTACCGATGAGTTGGCCGCGGTCTGTACCGAGATTATGGATGCTCGCTCGCCGCAAACTGTCTGCCCCCCGCTGACCCTGACGGCTCCTTGGGATCCTGACCTAAAGGTGAGGTTTAAACTTCGCTCATTGCCCGGTTTTTCGCAGGAGGGCGGGGCGAGCGATATGGGTGCCTATTCCGTTATAGCTGACGAGTTGTTTGGGGCACTGTCCGAGTACTCAATTGGCCGCTTTCATGGCAAGACGGCTCCAATCCATGATGTCACGCTGACCGTGCCACGCTTTGTTGCCGATGCCATCAATGCTAACGACGATGTACACAAATTCCTGCGTAGCCCCCGGTTGTGGAACCGCACGAGAGTTCTTCTGAGTTCGCTCGGCACCTCGGCGGCGGTGGAGGACGTCAAGCTCAGTGATCCTGTCGTGAATAGTTTGATAGTTCGATATCTTTCGGAAGGCGGAGGGAAAGAGATCGTAGCCGGTCTTCCTATTCCGGTCCTTTTGCTGCCTTACGGAATAGCGACCCTCCTTACCATCGGCTGTTGCCTTTTTGTCGGCACCTGGGCGGCTCTACGAAGCATTAAACCCAACTCGTTGGATGAGGGGGCTGGTTGGGCAATGCTACAGGTGGGAAAGGATGACGCGAGCCCAGCGATCGAGATCGCAGCTCATGTACTTGGTGCTGTTATTCTCGTTGTTCCAGCGGCCGCACTCGCGCAGACAATTCGGCTTGGTCTCAAAGTACCGCCCTGGGCGGACTTGTTCGCGCTTGGAACGTTGGCAACGGCGTTGTCGCTTTTGCTGCTGATCATGGTTGGCAACGTTTTCGAGCTCCTTCGGCTGCGCCGCGCGATGGCTCGCAAGCTCGCACGAAGCTAGGTTGAACCGAAAGCGAAACGAAGGCCAACCTGGAAGGGCGTTGTCCTCTCTTGCGGGCATTCGAAAAAATGCCAGGCAATCCGCTTTTTGGTCCCCCCAAAAAGGTGCGGCCAGCTCTTGGGGGAGAGCTGGCCGCGCGCGAACCGGTCTGGGACGGGGAGGGGTGGGGATGTGACCGGGTCGCGGGTTCGATAAATCCTGTTATTGGCGAGAGGTGGCGGTCGATACCGCCGGACGACTGTCTCCGAGCGAGACCCAGACATTGGGATCGCCCTGCGTTTGGCGCTTGACGAAGCGGTAGCCGGTGTCGGCCCAGGCCAGGACGCTTTCGTTCTGGTTGTCGAGCACGAACTCGCCCTTGTCGGACTTCACCGTCAGCACCGCGTGGCCTTCGCCCTTCTTGTCGCGCACCACCGTGATCAGGAGCGCCTCGCGCGGCCAGCCCGCATCGATCAGCATCTTGCGCTTCATCAGCACGTAATCCTCGCAGTCGCCGTAGCCGTCGGTCGGCAGCGACCATTTCTCGATCACGCCCCAATGATCCATGTCGGTCATCGGCTTGACGGTCTCGTTGACCCAGCGGTTGACCTTGTTGAGATCGCGCCACGCGGTCTGCGACATCACGATGTCGCGCGGCTGTGTCGCACCGCCCCGGCACTCCCCGGGATTGTCGGCACAGAACTCGACCCAGCCGATCGGCGCACGCGTGGTCTCTCCAAGGCTCGCATAAAGCATTCGATCGTCGCCGGCCTGCGCCGGCGCATGCATCCCCAGCAAGATGGCGACAACCGCCAACTCCCGTCCCCTGATCTTGAACATCGCAGCCCCCGTTTTTCTTGTTGGGACCACGTTTCGCACAAAGATTTTTCGCCGCGGCTAAGTGCGGCAAGTAGATTTGAAGCGAATGAAAGTAAAAACTGCGGACAGATCGATTTATACTTGAATCTTATTCGACTAAAATTTGAAATGACTGCAATTGATTCAAATTTTATCGATTAAGGACTTTCGCCGCGTGGTTCCGTGGTTTCCGGCCGAAACGGAGCGCGGCATTAACCGGCTTTCGGGAACCGCGGCTGTGCCACCCGCGGCGCCCTGCGCATGAAAGATGCGCTTTCGGGCGGCAAGGCAGCCGAAGCGGCGCCTTCGGCCGTTTACCGCGCGCTAACGCTGTCTTCGCGCCGCGCTCAAAGTGCGTGGCTTGGCAGCGCCGCGCTGCCGGTGCAACGATAGGGAAAAACAGGGAGGCACGCATGAGACACGCCGCTTGGGGCTGGGGCCGCTGCATTTTGTCTGATACTGACCGCTCAAGCCGGAGCGCAGACCCAAACCAGGATCAATCCGACCGATCCGCAGCCGACCTGCCCGATGTGTCCGGGCACTTACATTCCGTTAACCGAACTGGAGAGCTACGCGAAGAAGGCGCTCGCCGAAAAGCTGCTCGACCAGCAGGTCCGGGACATCGACATCGGCAAGGCCCAGATCGGCATCGGCATGGTTCACCGCGGCAAGCTGGAAAAGCCTGCGCCGGATTCGGTCGCCGAGCACGACCAGATCAGCGAGGTCTATCATGTAATATCAGGCGCGGCGACGCTGGTGCTGGGTCCCGACATCACCAACCGGCAGCGGCGGCCTGCGACCATGCGCACGGTGAGGGAGTTCAACGGTCCCGGCAATAACGGCTCGGAGAGCCAGGGCGGCATCGCCTATGAGATCAAGGCCGGCGACGTCGTGGTGATCCGGGCCGGCACCGGGCACTGGTTAACCCGGATCGACGACCACATCGACTACCTGACGGTGCGGATCGATCCGGACAAGGTCACGCCGCTAAAGAGCGAGGCGCAGTCGTTGGACTATCTGTCGAAGCCGGCAGTGAAGGGGGAGTAGCGCCGCCTACCTTGTGGTAACGGCTTCCTCGAGCGTTTCGACGTTCTGCTCGTGCATGAACTCGATGGCAAAGCCTTCTTCGAGATTGCGCACCACGCGCGACTGCACGGCGCCGAGCATCACCAGCGACTTCAGCGGCGGCCGGTGCTCGGCTGCGATCGCGGCACCCGAGAGCGACATGTCGATGATGCGGCAGGTCATCTTGGTGCCGTCCTCGAGCGTGAGCATCGCGATCGGGTTGCGCGGGATGATACGGTCGTGGCGGCGGTCTTCCGGCAGGTTGAGGATGTCGCGGTTGGCGAGCCAGGTGAGCTGGGCGGCGAGCTTGTCGCGTTTTCGCGCCGTGGCGCCGATGGTCATGGCAAAGCCGTTGTCGATGATGCGGGTGATCTTGCCCTCGACGCGGCCGATATGGTCGAGATAGGCGATCACGCGGTCGCCGACATTGCCGATGCCGGGCGCGAGCAGCGCCAGCCCGCCGGGCGACATATTGATAATCTGGCAGGGAAATTCGCGCCGGTCGGGCAGCATGTAGCGGCCGAGCAGGTGCACCTTGACGCGCTGGAAGCGCCGGCGCTCTTCGGCGGCCGGAAGTATCGATTTTTTATGCGCGAAGCTCATCTCGCCACCAGACGGCCGGCCATACGGCGTCGCAAAACCCTACGTCCAGCAAGGTTAACGGGGCGTTAGCGAGGTTGCAGACGGTGCTACGGAAGCCTACGGGCGTGGCCGCGCCGCAATCGCGTTGAACAACAGCAGCAACACCGGACACGCCACCAGCACCAGCGCGCCGAAATCGAACGCAGCGGCGGCACTTCCGGTCCATTTGGCAGCGGCGCCGCCGATGATCGGGCCGAGCATCATGGTGGCGTAATAAAGGGTGTAGAACACGCCCATGCCGATCGCGCGCGTCGAAGGTTGCAACACGCGCGCGGGCAGGCTCATGATGGGGCCGACCGCCGGTGCGCTAAAAAGCCCGATCGCGATCACGGAGAAGATCACCGCCTCGGTATGCGCCAGGCACAGCATCACGCCCGCGAACGCGACGCAGCCCGCCACCAGCGCGCTCTGCGGCCGCTTCAGCCGGTCGGCGACGAAGCCGCCGGAAGGCACGCTGAACACGGCGATCCACAGCACGATGCTGATCACCGAGCCTGCCTGCGCAATGGTCCAGCCGCGCTCCACCAGCATGGCCGGGCCGAAAGAGAAGATCACGGCGAAGCCGACATTGAACAGGCCCCATATCAGGCCAGCGACCATCACCGCCGACAGCGTCCGCACGTCGAGGCGCGCGGAGGAGGTCGCGGCCGCGGCTTCGCCCGGCGGCGCTTGATAGAGCAGCGCCAGCAAAATCCCCATCACCATCAGCGCGGCGACGAAGAGATGGACGGCGTTGACGCCGTAGGCGGTGCCGATCGCGGGCAAGGTCAGCAGCGCCAGCGCGATCCCGGCCGGCCATGAATTGACGAAGATCGCCATCGCGGTCGCGATTTCCCTGCCTGCGAACCAGTCCGTGACCATCTTGGTCAGCTGCACATTGAGCAACACGCCGCCGGCACCGGCGACGAGGCGGCCGGCGACCTGCCAGCTCCAGCCTTCGCCGAGCGCCATCGCCACGCTGCCGAGCAGCATCAGCGCCAATCCAGCGAGCGTGGCACGCTTGTCGCCCAGCCATTTGCCGATTGCGCCGCCCGGCAGCGCCAGCGCGATGCCAGGCGTGAAGTAGAGTCCGATCAGGAAACCGATCTCGGCGAGCCCCACGCCGTATTGTGTCTTGAGCAGCGGCGCGACCGCCGCGACACTCTGAAACTGGAACGCCATGGTGAGGCGCACCATGAATAGCGTCGCAAGCATGCCCCAGCGATTGTGCAACGTTTCACCCCCGAAATTTGCGGGCGAAGGTGAGGGGTGTACGCAACGCTGTCAACGGCGGTGCATCCGCGCGGACCCGGCATGTGACGGCAGGCTTACGGCCGCGATCGCAGGATATCGTAGGGCTTGATGGCGCGGACATCGTAGACGCCGAGCGCGCTTTCGATCCGCTCTTCCCAGGCGGGATAGGGAAAACCGGTTCGGAGCAGCGTTCCCTCGCGCACCGTCGCCAGGATTTCGGAGGTGGACCGGATCGGCACCGCTTTTGCGAGCGGAGCAAAGCGGCCCGTCTTGGCTTCGTCATCATCGATCAGCGTGGCCACCGCTGCACCCAGGCCGGCGAAATTCAGGAAATTGAGCTGAGGGTGCGCCGCGCCGATCGCAATGACGGGTGCGGGAGCAGCCGACACGATGGATCGCAGCCGCTCCGCAAAGGCATCCCAGCGCACCTGAAATCCTTCCACGGCCTCGAAGCCTGCCTCATCGTCGGTTGCGCAGGGCGCAGCGGCCGCGTTTGCCGGCACCGACCAGCACACGAGATTACGCGTATCGCGCAACCGCATCCGCTCCAGGCGGACCGGTTTGAGACCACAGCTGCCCAGCAGCGCGGCCAGCGAACGCGGCCGGAAATAGGAGATATGCTCGTCCCAGACTTCGTGCGCGAAGAGGTTGATGACGAGCCAATCCGCATCGGGCACTTCGATCACGGCGACCCCATCCGCCGCAAGCACCGCAGCGATACCCTTGGTGAACTCGACGACGTCGGGTACGTGCTCCAGCGTGTGGCGGCAGACCACCACGCGCGCGCCACCGCGTTGGCTGCGAATTTCCGCGGCGAGTTTCTGGTCGAAATAGGCATCGGAGATCTCGAAGCCGGATTTTTTTGCGGCGTCAGCGAGTTGCTTCGACGGCTCGACGCCCAGCAGATTGCGATAGCCCTGCGCGCGCAGCTCTTTCAGGAAGGTGCCGTCATTCGCACCGACCTCGAGAATGAAGTCGTCGCTTTTCACCCCGAGCCGCGTGAGGCTGGAGAGGATGTCGGCGGCATAGGGCGGCAGCTGCTGCGCGGTCCCGCGCACGATGCGCTCATAGTCCAGGCGGATCATCCGATCCGGCACCTGACGGATGAAGCCGCAGCTCTTGCAGTATTCGAGCTCAATGGTTGCAGGCTCGGTCGGCCTGGGCTGGTCGAAATACAGTCCCGTGACGGACGCCTCCTGCGCGCGGAAGAACCGGCCGAAGAGTGCGCTCCGACAAGCGCCGCACACTGCCATCAGATCAGCCTCGCATCGCTCAAGAGGAAGTCTTGAACATGATCGTGAGCTCGAAACTCACCCGGCATCGCGCCGCGCGATTGAGCGAGCCGACATGCAGCGTGCTGTAATTGAACAGGATGGGCTCGCCGAGGCCGCCGCAGTAGCGTTGCAAGCCGATGGTCCCGACGTCGAACTCCGGCACGAAGGCGAGCTTCCCGTTCGCCATCTCCGTATGGTAGGGCGCGGGCAGCTTCTGCGATCCCGGCGCCAGCAGCAGCCCGGCCAGGCCGGGCTCGCCGCACACCGCAACCCAGACCTTGCCTCGCGCAATCCCCTCCGGCCGGTGAAAGCCGTAATGGTCCCAGAACCAGGCATCCCGATGCAGCGAGCCGACATCTTCGCGGCGGTTGGGGCGGACCATGCGAAAGCTGATCTGCTCGTGGCCGACGCCTTCTTCATCGGACAGATAGAAGGAGCCCATCGTCTTTCGCAGATAGTCGAAGAACGACATCTGCTTGATCGCATCGACGATCGCTTTGGGGAGGATACGGCCCTTCTTGGAGAGAAGTTTGGCGTGATCGATCTCGCCTGAAATCAAGTGATAGTCATCGAGCTCCACGCCCGCGATCGCATCCGCAGCCCGCGGCGAAAAGCCATGCGCGGTCTTGACGAGATGCCCCTTGAGCAGCTCGCGGATTTTCCGGAGTTCATCCGAAGAGAAGGAGGGCCCTTTGAGCAAGCCTTCGTCGCCGCAGAAGGCCTTCTCGCTTGCCGGCGCGCCACAAAAAACGTCGTCCAGCGGCCCCCGCGGTTGCAGCACCGGCGGTTCCATCAGGACCACATCGGTGCGGATTTTAGGCGTCTGAAACGTGATTCCCATCAAAATCCCCATTGCGGCCGGAGCGATTCACACTTGTCCCGATTGGTTAACAAATGGTTCGACTCGGCAGCGCGGTGGAAAATACCACAGGAGACTTGCTGTCGAGCGTAGGGGGTGGTTGCGGAGCACCGTTTTTGCCGGCCAAAACGTCGTTGTCAGTGCGGCGTCGAAGTTTGCCGTGCTTAAGATGCAAGAGATATGCACCACATCAATCAGAGGCTTCAATTCGATGACTTAACCGCAGCGTTTGCCTCAAAACGCTCCGGCCAGCCTCTAGCGAGGCGAAGGCGATAACGACTGCCCACGATTGAGGCGGTTTCAAGCACTAATGAGGCTCTCGGAAGAGCACCCACAAACAGACGGGGTGTTCATCACCGCCTTTCATGCTACGGGTCTAAGCGCGACCAGCCAGGAGCACCTAGTGCAGCAATCCGGGGGAGCGATGAAGCGACGCTTTCAGCTCGTTCTCATCAAACCGTCTCACTACGATGATGACGGATATGTCATCCGGTGGTGGCGCGCCATGACACCCTCGAATACGCTGGCTACCATGTACGGCATTGCAGCCGATTGCGTCGAAAGGCGGGTGCTCGGGCCGGACGTTGATATCGATATCGTGGTCATCGACGAGACAAATACACGCGTTGACATCCCGGCGCTCGTCTCCCGCTTTGGAGGCCATGACGATTTCGGATGTGTTGCACTCGTTGGCGTACAGTCAAATCAATATCCTCGCGCGCTCGACATTGCGCGACCGTTCCGGGCCGCCGGAATTGCCGTGGTCATGGGTGGCTTCCATGTGTCGGGATGCCTGTCGATGCTGGATGGCCGCGCGGTCGATCTCGACGCCTGCCGCGACATGGGCGTCACCATATTTGCGGGTGAGGCCGAGGGGCGGCTGGAATCGCTGATCGCTGACGTGGCCGCTGAGCGCGCCGCGCCGCTGTACAACTACATGAAAGACTTGCCGGGAATGCAGGGCATGCCGGTACCGTTCCTGCCGAAGAGGCACGTCGAGCGCACGCTTGGTGCCAGCGCCAGCTTCGACGCCGGCCGCGGCTGCCCTTACCAGTGCTCCTTTTGTACGATCATCAATGTGCAGGGTCGGAAGTCGCGTTACCGTTCGGCGGACGATATCGAGCACCTCGTACGCCTCAACTGGGCGCAGGGCATTCGGAAGTTTTTCATTACCGACGACAATTTTGCGCGCAACAAGGAGTGGGAATCGACCTTTGACCGCCTGATCGAGCTTCGTGAAAAGGACGGCATCCCGCTCGGCCTCATGATTCAGGTCGACACGCTTTGTCACAAAATTCCGAACTTCGTGGAGAAGGCAAAGCGAGCCGGCGTCAACAAGGTCTTCATTGGACTCGAGAACATAAACCCGGACAATCTGGCGGCGGCCAAGAAGCGACAGAACAAGATAACCGAATATCGGAAGATGCTGCTCGCCTGGAAGAAGCAGGGAATCCTGACCATCGCGGGATACATCCTCGGCTTTCCGGCAGACACGCCGGAGACGATCAAACGTGATATTGCGATCATCAAGGAGGAATTGCCGATCGACCTTCTCGAATTCTTTTGTCTGACACCGCTTCCCGGTTCGGAGGATCACCAGACGCTCTGGAAGAACGACGTCGCGATGGACTCGGACCTTAACCGGTACGATGTCGAACACGTCTGCACGGCTCATTCGAAGATGAGCAAGAATGAGTGGCAAGACATCTACCACGAAGCCTGGTCGCTCTATTACACGCCGGAGCATATGAAGACGCTGCTGCGGCGCGCCGCGGCAACCGGCGTTCCCATCGGCAATCTGGCAAAGTACCTGCTTACGTTTTCGACCACGGACCGCCTCGAGAAAGTACACCCGCTGCAGGGCGGCATCCTTCGTCTTAAGCATCCGTCCGAGCGCCGCACCGGCTTGTCGCGTGAAAACCCCTGGGTCTTCTGGCCGCGCTTTTACCGGGACACTTTTGTGAAGCACGCGATCCTGACCGGCGCGATCCTGCGGCTGCTATTTTGGCAGACGGTTATTACGCATGGCTCTGAAGCAAGCAATTATATGGACAAGGCGCTCACGCCGGTCGGTGACGACGAGGACGAGACGCTCGACCTTCTTACAAAGACGACCGGTGCGCTCGCCGCCGTCGCCCATGTCAAGAAGATCGCCGGACTAACCGGCGCCCGGGTTGCCTGATATCAAGCCTCCAGGCTGGGGCTGAGGCCCGACGGCAAATGCTGACGAGCGGTCGGCGCGTTGCGCCGCTGCTGTCAATACATCGACGCAGTTGGCATGGCTTCCGGCTTCACCTAAGTTCGGCGAACAACAACAAGAACCGAACGCCCGGGAGAAACGCATGCAACAAATCCGCGTCTGCACCTATGACGGCCCGGGCGCGCAGCCGGTGATCCGCACCGTGCGGTGGCCGAAGGTCGGCAAGAAGGCCGCGCTGATCCAGATCGGCGCCTGCGGTGTCTGCGGCACCGATCTTCACATCCTGAAAGGCCATTGGCCAAAACCGCTGCCCTGGCCGTTCACGCTCGGCCATGAGCTCGGCGGCGTCATTGTCGAATGCGGAGCTGAGTTCAACCAGGACTTCATGAGCAAGCCGCTGAAAGTCGGCTCCAAGGTGATGATCCCGCCGCTGATGCCCTGCGGTGGCTGCTACTACTGCATCCATTATCCGCAGAGCGCGAACAAGTGCCTGACGCCGGTCTATTACGGTCGTTATCTCGGCGTCGACAAGGCGCCGCATCTGTGGGGCAGCTGGGCCGAATATGTCTATGTCGATCTCGACATGCTGCCGGGGACGAAAATCTACAAATTGCCCGACGACATGTCGCTGCGGCTCGGCGCGCTGTCGGAGCCGCTCACTTCCTGCATCCGCGCCTTCAACCGGGCGACACGCGCGGGCGGATTCACTTGGAGCGATACGGTGGTGATCCAGGGCTCCGGGCCGATCGGCATTTTGGCGGTCGCGGCGGCGCAGGAGATGGGCGCGGGCAGGGTGATCTGCGTCGGCGCGCCGGAACAGCCGCGGCTAAAACTCGCGCGAAAATTCGGCGCGGAGGCAACCGTCGACATCACCGAGCTGAAGACGCCGGCCGAGCGTATCGCGCGCGTGCGCGACATTGTCGGTGGCTTCGGCGCCGATCTCGTCATGGATTGCTCGGGCCATCCGACCGCCGGCCCCGAGGGCATCGAGATGTTGCGCGACGGCGGCACCTATGTCGAGATGGGCCAGTTCACCGATGCCGGCTCGATCGAGACCTCCTGGCATCGCATCTGCACCAAGGACCTCAACGTGCTCGGCTCCTGGGGCTTTACGGCCAACGATTTGCCGCTCGGCGTCGACATGCTCGACCGCACCGGCAAAAATATCCGTGGCTCGACATGCAGACGATCTATCCGTTCACGGAAGAGGGCGTCGGCCGCGCGGTCGCGGACGCGATCGCGATGAAGACGGTGAAGTCGACGATCGTGCCCTGGCCGGAGCTGGTCGGTTGAGTTTTCCCGCTTAACGCCGTTAGCTGGCATCGACGCCGCGGCCGGCAACTCGACCGCTATTCGGGAATCAGCTATCTGCGCTTATCTCAAGCGGTCGAAATGCGTCGATATGAATCGTCATGAACGCCGGGCAGCCGCCAGTGGCTCCAGGAAGACCGCCAGAAATCCCGACGTCTCGACGCCGGCCGCGCTCCATGAACTTGGCTTGCGGCACATGCAGGCCGGACTCCACGGTGAAGCCTTCAAGGCGTTCGACGCCGCGGTCAAAATCACGCCTGGCGATGCCGATGCGTGGCTGCCCCATGGCGACGCACTCGCAAGCCTGGGGCGGCCGGCGGACGCTTTGACGAGCTACCAGCGGGCGCTCCAACTCAACCCGCGCCACGCCAATGCCGCCTATCGCTGCGGCGTTGTCCTGCGCAACCTGAACCGCAACGAGGAGGCGCTTTCCTGCCTCGATCTCAGCGACCGATTGCTTCCGAACAACGTAACGGTGCTCGAACAACGGGCGCTCCTGCTGCATGACCTCAAGAGATACGACGACGCCTTGGCCGTCAATTTGCGGATGCATGCGCTCAATCCCGCGAGTGGCGAGATCTGCAACAATATCGGCGCGGCGTTGCTGCGGCTGGCCCGCTATGATGACGCGCTGCCGTGGTTTGACCGGGCGCTTGCGCTCAAACCAAACTCCATCCCTGTGCTGATGAGCAAGGGCGCCGCGCTCACGAAAATCCTGCGGCTTGACGAGGCCTTTGCCGTCTACGCGCAGGCGAAAGCGATCGATCCCGGCAATGCCGATGTCGACTTTCTCCTGTCGGACCTTCAGCTCCTGACCGGCGATTTCGAGGCCGGCTGGGCCGGGCGCGAGGCGCGATGGAAGACCCGTGTTCGCAACGATTATCCGGACTTCCCCCAACCGATCTGGCTCGGCGACGGCCCGATCGCGGGAAAGACCGTCCTTGTCTATGCCGATGAAGGGCTGGGCGATACGATCCAGTACGCGCGCTACATCCCGATGCTGGCGGCGCGCGGGGCGCGGGTGATCCTGGCGGTCGACGCGCCCCTCGTACCGCTTTTGTCCGGACTTTCCGGCGTCTCCCAGTTGCTCGAAAAATCGATGCCACGGCCGGCCTTCGACCTGCACTGTCCGATCTCCAGCCTGCCGCTGGCGTTCCGAACCCGGCTCGAGACAATTCCGGCCGACACTTCCTATCTCCCGCGGCCCGCGAATGCGCGGGTGCAAGCCTGGGAGGACCGGCTGCAAAGCCGGCTCGGCCCGCGCGACAGGCCGCTTGTGGGTCTCAATTGGTCGGGCAGGCCACAACACACCAACGATCACAACCGATCGTTCCCGCTCCAGAAGCTGTCGCGCCTGCTCGATCTCGATGCCGCTTTCGTCAGCCAGCAGAAGGAGCCAAGACCGGACGACAGGGCAGAACTCGAACGGACGCGCATCGTCGACCTGAGCGCGCATCTCACAGACCTCGCCGAGACCGCAGCTCTCATGAGCTGCCTTGATCTCGTGATCACGGTCGACACCAGCGTCGCCCATCTCGCCGGCGCACTGGGACTTCCGACCTGGATTCTGCTGCCCTTGGCGCCCGACCATCGCTGGCTGCTCGGCCGCGACGACAGCCCGTGGTACGGAACCGCGCGCTTGTTCAGGCAGGACCAGAGGCGCGATTACGCGCCCGTGATCGAGCGGGTGCGCGAGGCGTTGCAGGCACAGCTATCGGCGTGGTCTTTGGGCGCATCCACCCGGTAGCCAGGAGCTTGGCAGCAATGTGTCAGGCTCGTCGCTCACCATGTGACATTGTGGGGCTTTTGCATCGGGGCGCGGGCGGCTAGAAGCTGATCCGCAACGGCTCGATCGCAGGTTTATGAATCTTTCCGCTCCCTTTGTCCGCCGTCCGGTTGCCACCACGCTGCTGTCGCTCGGACTTGTGGTGGCAGGCGCGATCGCCTTCTTCAAGCTGCCGGTCTCGCCGCTGCCCGACGTCGACATCCCGACCATCGCGGTGCAGGCGACCTTGCCCGGCGCCAGTCCCGCGGACGTAGCCGCCACCGTTGCAAGCCCGCTCGAGCGTCGGCTTGGCCAGATCGCCGACGTCACCGAGATGACGTCAGCGAGCTCGCTCGGTTCCGCGCGCGTCACGATGCAGTTTGGCATCGGCCGCGACATCAACGGCGCCGCGCGCGACGTGCAGGCGGCCATCAATGCAGCGCGCGCCGACCTGCCGACCAGTCTGCGGAGCAATCCCACTTACCGCAAGTTCAATCCCGCCTCGGCGCCGATCCTGATCTACGCCTTGACGTCGGACACGCTGACGCCGGCCGAACTCTATGACGCCGCCTCGACCGTGCTCTCCCAGAAACTGTCGCAGGTCGAAGGCGTCGGCGAAGTTGCCGTCAGCGGCGGATCGCTGCCTGCCGTGCGCGTCGAGCTGGTCCCTTCGGCGCTCTACAAATACGGCATCGGCCTGGAGGACGTCCGCGCCGCGCTCGGCAGCGCCAACGCGCACAGCCCGAAAGGCGGCATCGACGTCCGGAGCCAGCGCTACCAGATCTATTCGAACGACCAGGCCAGGAAAGCGGAAGACTATAAATCGCTGATCGTGGCCTACCGCAACGGTGCCGCTGTGCGTCTCACGGATGTCGGCGACGTCATCGATTCCGTCGAAAACGTGCGCACGCTGGGCCTTTCCAACGGCAAACCCGCGGTCGTGATGATCGTGTACCGGCAGCCGGGCGCCAACATCATCCAGATGGTCGACCGCGTGAAGTCGCTGATGCCGCAGCTGCTCGCCTCGGTCTCGCCCGCCATCGATATCGATCTGGCGGTCGACCGCTCCAAGACGATCCGGGCGTCGCTGCAGGATGTCGAAATCACGCTTCTGATTGCGGTCGCGCTGGTGATTCTCGTGGTGTTCGCGTTCCTGCGCAACGCGCGTGCGACGCTGGTGCCGGTGGTAGCGGTCTCGGTGTCGCTGGTGGCGACATTTGCCGTCATGTATCTGCTCGGATATAGCCTCGACATTTTCTCCCTGATGGCGCTGACGGTCGCAACCGGATTCGTGGTGGACGACGCCATCGTCGTGCTGGAAAACATCACGCGCCACATGGATGCGGGCATGCCGCGGCTGCAGGCTACCCTGCTTGGCGCCCGCGAGGTCGGCTTCACCGTGCTGTCGATGAGCGTGTCACTGATCGCGGTGTTCGTCCCGATCCTGCTGATGGGCGGCCTCGTCGGCCGCCTGTTCCGCGAATTCGCCATGACCATCACGATTGCGATTCTGATCTCGCTCGTGGTCTCGCTGACGACGACGCCGATGATGTGCGCCCTGCTGCTGCGGGATGACCGCGGCCAGCCACATGGGCGGATCTATCGGATCAGCGAGCGTATCTTTGAGGCCATGTTGAACGGTTATCGATGGACGCTCGCCATCGCGCTGCGCCATCCGCTTCTGGTGATGCTGATCCTGGTCGCGACCCTCGGCCTGAATTTCCATCTCTACCGCGTCGTTCCAAAGGGTTTTGTCCCGCAGCAGGATACGGGATTGTTGATCGGGTCGATCCAGGCCGATCAGCATACCTCGTTTCAGCTGATGCGGCAGAAGCTCACGCAGTTCATCAATATCGTCAAAAGCGATCCGGCGGTCGCCACCGTCGTCGGATTTACCGGCGGCGGCGGTCCGGGCCCGGGCAGCGCGACCAACACCGGCACGGTGTTCGCATCGCTGAAACCGATTGGCGAACGCAAAATGCCGGCCGATCAGGTGATCGAGCGGCTGCGCGGTCAACTGGCGGCCGTGGCCGGCGCCACCTTGTTTCTGCAATCGGTCGGAGATCTCGGCGCCGGAGGGCGCTCGGGCAATGCGGCCTATCAATACACGCTGCAAGGCTCGACATTCGAACAGCTGAACGAATGGACACCAAAGCTCGTCGCCGCGCTTCAAACCAATCCGTCTTTTGCCGACGTCAGCAGCGATCAGCAGAACAAGGCCCTGCAATCCAATCTGGTCATCGATCGCGATGCCGCCTCCCGTCTCGGGATCACGTTGAGCCAGATCGACAACACGCTCTATGACGCCTTCGGGCAGCGGCAGGTCTCGACCATCTATGTCGCGCGCAACCAGTATCACGTGATCATGGAGGTCGCGCCGCCGTACTCGCAGAATCCGCAGATATTGAAGGATGTCTATATCAGCACCGTGGGCGGACCTGCGAGCGGTTCTCAAACGACCAACGCGGTGGCCGGCACCGTCGTTTCATCCGCGCAAAAAACCTCGGTCAACTCGATCGCGGCAAGTGTGGTACGAAATCTCGCGACCAACTCGATCGGCGCCACCGGCAAGGCGGGCTCGTCGACCGGAACCGCCGTCAGCACCATTCAGGAGACGATGATCCCGCTCTCCAGCGTGGCCCGCTACGCCGAGGGCGAGACGCCGCTGGTCGTCAATCACCAGGATCTTCTGGTCGCGAGCACCGTCTCCTTCAATCTCCCGCCGGGCGCCTCGCTGAGCACGGCCGTCACGGAGATCGAGGCGACCATGAGCCGGATCGGCATGCCCTCGGATATCCGCGGCGATTTCGCGGGAGCCGCCAAGATCTTCCGGCAGTCGCTGGCGAGCGAGCCTTATCTCATCGTGGCTGCGTTCGCGACCATCTACATCTCGCTCGGTATGCTCTACGAGAGCTACGTTCATCCGCTCACGATCCTGTCCACGCTGCCTTCGGCCGGTGTCGGCGCGGTGCTGGCGCTGATGCTGTCCGGCACGCAATTCGACATCATCGCGATGATCGGGGTGATCCTCCTGATCGGCATCGTGAAGAAGAACGCCATCATGATGATCGACTTCGCGGTCGACGCCGAGCGTCAGCGCGCCCTGTCGTCGCGTGACGCGATCTTTGAGGCCTGCATGATGCGCTTTCGGCCGATCATGATGACCACCATGGCCGCCCTGTTCAGTGCAGTGCCGCTGATGGTCGGCCTGGGTGAAGGCAGCGAGTTTCGCCAGCCGCTGGGCATTGCCATCTTCGGCGGCCTGATCGTGAGTCAGATCCTCACGCTCTATACGACCCCCGTCGTCTATCTCTATCTCGATCGCGCCAGGCTTTGGCGCCGGAGGCGCAGACAGAAGCGCGCGTAGTGTTCGGTGATGCGGCTCACGGTCGAACGACTTGTTACAATGTAACAATGAACGCTTAGGTATCGCCGCGACACAAACAAGCCTGTTGTCAACGTGGCGATCCGAAAAAGATCGGCAGCGCGGTCATCCTCGCCGCCTTGTGCAAACGGCATCGACCGCTCACATCCCCGCTCCGCAATTCTGGGGTGCAGGTTCGGGCTGCCGAACCGCCCAGTTGCGAATTGTGGAGATGGAATATGGACTTCACCGGGTTTCTTAATGGTTCAGGCTGGATTCAGCCGGCCATTTGGGCCGCAGCGACCGCTGTCATAATCGTGCTGCTGCGCATCTCGAATATCTTCCGCTACATCCCGAACAACCAGGTCGGCATCGTTGAAAAGCTATGGACGACGAAAGGCTCGATCGCAGGCGGCTTCATCGCGCTCAACGGCGAAGCCGGCTACGAGCCCGAAGTGCTGCGCGGCGGCCTGCATGTGTTCTTTCCCTTCATGTACCGGATCCACAAGTCGGATCTGGTCACGGTCGGGCAGGGCAAGATCGCCTATGTGTTCGCGCGCGACGGCGCCCCGCTTGGCGCCTCGCAGGTGCTCGGCGCCAACGACACCGAGGACAAGTCGGACTTCCAGGACGCGCGGCGGTTTCTTCTTGGCGGCGGCCAGAAGGGGCCGCAGCGGAAAATCCTGCGCGAGGGCACCTATGCGATCAACACCACGCAATTTGCCATCATCACCGACGAGCGCGTGTACGGCCACGCGCTGAGTGAACGCGAGCGCGACGTGCTCGAGGGCATGCAGCTCACGATCTCCGAGCGCTGGGGTTTCTCGCCCTTTGTGCTCGCGACCGACCAGGACCTGGTCGGCATCGTCACCGTGCATGATGGTCCGTCGCTGCCCCCCGGCGAAATCATCGCGCCGGAAGTCGGCACGGAATTGCGCGATGGAGAAGCCTTTCACAACAATTTCCAGGAACCCGAGAAATTCCTCATTGCCGGCGGCTATCGCGGCCGGCAGCTGCAGGTCATCGTCGAAGGCACCTGGTACATCAACCGGTTGTTTGCGACGGTGGAAGCCGTGCCGAAAACCGTGATCCCGGTCGGCAATGTCGGCGTCGTCATCTTCTATACGGGACCCCGGACCGACGACGTGTCGGGCGAACAGTACCGTCACGGCGAGCTCGTGCTCAACGGCAGCCGCGGTGTCTGGAAGGACCCGCTATTGCCCGGCAAATACGCGTTCAACACCTATGCCGGCAAGATCGAGATCATCCCGACGGTCAACTTCATCCTGAAATGGGTGCGCGGCGAGGTCGGCGCGATGAAGCTCGACGAGAACCTGTCGGAGATTTCGCTGATCACCAAGGACGCGTTCGAGCCGACGCTGCCGCTCTCGGTGGTGATGCATATCGACTACAAGAAAGCGCCGATGATCATCCAGCGCTTCGGCGACGTGAAGAAACTGGTCGAGCAGACGCTCGACCCGATGGTCTCTGCCTTCTTCAAGAACATCGCGCAGAAGATGACGCTGATCGAATTGCTGCAGAACCGCGCCGCCATCCAGGAGGAATCCGCGGCCCAGATGAAGGCGAAGTTCGAGGGCTATTCGCTCGATCTCCAGGAAGTCCTGATCGGCACGCCGCGCGCGCCGGCGGGCGACCATACGATCGAGAACATCCTGATCCAGCTGCGCTCGCGCCAGGTCGCGCGCGAGCAGATCGAGACGTATCAGGAGCAGGAAAAGGCCGCGACCCAGGAGCGCGCGCTCAACGAAGCCAAGGCGACGGCCGCGGCCCAGTCGGCGCTGACGCAATCGCTGATCCAGGTCAAGGTCAACGAGAACGAGGGCGCCGCTGCGCTGGCGCGTGCCCAGAAGGATGCCGAGTCGCTGAAGGTGACGGCCGCGGCCCGCGGCGAGCAGTCGCGGCTCGAAGGCCAGGGCGAGGCCGACCGGGTGCTGGCGGTCGGCACCGCCAATGCGCAGGCGACCAAGCTTTCGGTCGATGCCTATGGCGGGCCTGAATTCCGGCTGGCGGAGCAAAACTTCGCGAAGTTCGCCGAAGCCCTGACCAAGATCAATCAGCCGCTGGTGCCGCAATTCCTGATGTCCGGCGCGCAGGGCAGCGAGAGCAACAATGCGGGCCTGATCCCGACCGCGATGCTGAGCTCGATGTTCGGCCAGATGATGCCCGCCGCACTGGAGAAGCTGAAGGACGAGGCGCCGCAGGCAGGGCGGAGGACCAACGGGGCGTGAACAGCGGGAGCGCGTGACGTGCTTGAAAGATTATCGCAGCGCCGGCAGCGTGATCCGCTCCGGCGCTGCGTCAATTTTCCCTTTTGGTTCTCAGCCGGAAGTGTCCTAGGATGATAGCATTGCCGTGCGAGCCCACATTGGCCGGTGCCGTGGGTCGATTTTAAAAGCCAATTTTCTTCGACATTTTTTGGGAGGCGCGTGTGCCGAAATCATTGGGAAATCATGCCGTTGTGCTTGGGGCCGGGATGGCCGGTCTCACGTCAGCCAAGGTTCTCTCGAACCATTTCAGCAAGGTCACCATCCTGGAGCGTGACCTTCTCCCCGCGGAGCCCGCACCCCGCAGCGGGACGCCTCAGGCCCCGCATGCCCACGCTCTCCTCGCGGGCGGGATGCAGGCACTGCAATCGCTGTTTCCCAATTTCGAGCACGATCTCGAGACCGCAGGCGCGGTACGGACACGAGCCGGCAAGGAAATTCGACAGGAGCGTCCGGGCTTCGATCCTTTCCCAAGCAGGGATCTTGGCTTCGACATGTTCTTCATGTCTCGTCCCTTGCTCGAGACCGTGACCAGACGTTGTCTTCAGAAAAATCCCAATATTGAAATCCTGTCGCGTCGTCGCGCCACGGAGATCGTTGCATCTGCGGGCACGTTGCAGGTGGAGGGGGTTCGTTGCGACAGGGAAGATGGCGGGGCCGAGACCATCGATGCGGATTTCGTTGTGGAGGCTACTGGAAGGGGCAGATTGACTCTCGAACTTCTGGACAGGCTCGGGCTCGAAAAGCCCGAAGAGACCGAAATTGGAATCGACCAAGCCTATTCGACAATAGTCGTCGAGCGGCCGCAAGACCGGGGGGCGTCAGGGGTCATGTTTCTTCCCAGCGCACCGACGAGCAGTCGAGGCGGATTCATCTTTCCAATCGAGAGGCAGCAATGGATGTTGTCGGTCGGCGCCAATCACGGCGACGTGCCTCCCGGCGACAGGGAGGGTTTCCTTGATTTTGTGAAGAGCTTTCGCACGCCCACAATCTACGACGCGGTGAAGGACGCGCGGCCAACGGCGGATATCGTTCGCTTCCGTCTGCCGGCCAGCTCACGGCGGCATTTCGAGCGTCTCGAATCGTTTCCGACGGGCTTGCTCATGATGGGGGACGCCGTGTGTCGGTTCAATCCGGTGTTCGGTCAGGGCATGAGCGTTGCTGCGCGTGAAGCCGTGATCCTGGGGCGGCTGCTGCAGGATGGTGTCCCGGCGGATCGATTGGCCAAGGAGTTCTTCACCGCTATTCAGCCCGTCATCGAAACTCCCTGGGGCGTCGCCCAATCCGATTTCGTTTACCCAGCCACGCGAGGGGTTCGGCCCCCGGATTTCGGACAGCGAATGCAGTACAATATGGCCCTGGTCAAATTAGCGGCCCAGGATCCCGAAGTTCATAAACTGATGGCGGAGGTCTCCCAGCTCTTGAAGCCGAACTCGGCGCTTCGCGAGCCCGCCCTCGCCGCGCGCGTGATGGCGCTGATGGCAGCATAGGCCCATTCCCCAGCGTGGCAGTCTGGCGCGGGCGCGGGATCAACAGTGCATCGCTTGATGTGTTAGAACGCGCGGGAGTGCGCGCCCCGCGCGCTGTGCCAAATCCCCGGCACGAGGCCCGATCGAAATGAGAGACATCATGCTTCCCTCCCAACGCGAGCAGTTCGAGGTTCCGCGCGACATCTGCTATCTCAACGCCGCCTCGTACAGTCCGCTGCCGCGCAGGACGCTGGAAGCGGGCCGTGCCGCGGTCGGGCGCAAGGGCCAGCCGTGGCTCGTTCCCGGCAGCTTTGCCAATGAGGTACACGAGCGCACCCGCACCGCCGCGGCGCGGCTGATCAATGCGGATGCCGAGGACGTCGCGCTGATCTCATCCGTCGGCTACGGCGTATCGACCGCCGCGAAGCTCGTCACGATCCCGCGCGGGACGCGCGTGCTCGTGCTCGAGAACGACCATTCCTCGCCGGTGCTGGAATGGCAGTCACGCGCCGCGACGCAGGGCTTTACCGTCGAAACCGTGGGCCAGGCCGAGGACGGCGACTGGACTTCTGCCGTGCTTGCCGCGGTCGAAAAGCCCGGCGCTCCACCCGTCGCGCTCGCCTCGATCTCGTCGGTGCATTGGTCGGATGGCGGGCTGATCGATGTCGAGAAGGTCGGTGCCGCGCTGAGGAAGCAGGGCGCGATGTTCCTCGTCGACGCCACCCATCACGTCGGGGTGCTGGCGATGGATGTGAAGCGGCTCGATCCGGATTTCCTGATCTTCCCCACCTATAAATGGGTGCTCGGTCCCTACGGCCGCGCCTTCATGTATGTGGCCAAGCGCCATCAGGACGGCGTTCCGCTGGAGCAGACCGCGTTCGGCCGGCGCAATGTGAACGCCGAGAACAACGTTTATTTCGCCGATGTCCGTTATCAGCCCAATGCGCGGCGCTTCGACATGGGCGAACGCGATCATTTCATCTCGATGGAAATGGCGGCGATCGGCATGGAGATGATGGCGGAGTG
Organism: uncultured Alphaproteobacteria bacterium; assembly: GCA_963802585.1. GTDB lineage: Bacteria > Pseudomonadota > Alphaproteobacteria > Rhizobiales > Xanthobacteraceae > Bradyrhizobium. Next base: position 46,549 of record CAWDJS010000028.1, read on the forward strand.
GGGATCGCCTGCCATTGTGCAGCGTCTAAATATGCTGACCGAGCGGATCGCAGACGGGTTGCAAAATACCGGCGTTCGCGTGGCCGACGCCAGATATCGCGCGCCGCACATCCTGAGCCTCGGTTTTCCCGCAGGCATGCCCGCGGGGCTGGTCGAGGGCCTGGCCGGCGAAGGCATTTATGTCGCGCCCCGTCTCGGCCGCATGCGCATCTCGCCGCATGTTTATAATGACGAGGAAGACACGGACCGGTTCGTGACGGCGCTGGCCAAACGGCTGCGGGGCTAGGCGCAATCTCGTGTCCCGGACGCGTTGCGGCATGCAATGCCGCTACGCAGAGCCGGGACCCATCTGGACCCCGGATCAGCAGCGCACCACGCCAAGAGGCGCGCTGCGCAGCATCCGGGGAACGCCCACAAGCGCCTTATACGCATAGGAGACGGCCAAATTGACCCGCCCGCGGAGGCTGTTCCAATCGCCCCCGGCCGTGTAGTCTGTGGCCTCCGCAGACCAAGATAAGACAATCCAATCAAAGCATAGGGTAGGGGAGACGCGGGAACAGACATGACCGATATCCGATACGTGGCACCGCGCACGCTTGATGAAGCGATTGGCGCATTCGCTGCTGCCGGGAGTGCTGCTCGCATTATGGCTGGCGGCACCGACTTGTTGGTGCAGATGCGATCCGGCATGGTGCGGCCGGGACTGATCGTCGATATCAAGGGTATCGACGAGATGATGAAAATCGAGGAGACCGCCGAGGGCGGCTTCCGCGTCGGCGCCGCTGTCGCCGGCATGACGCTGGCCGAGCATCCCCGCTTCGGCAAGGCCTGGCCCGGCGTGCTGGAAGCCGTGAACCTGATCGGTTCCAAGCAGGTGCAGGGCCGCGCCTCCGCCGGCGGCAATCTCTGCAACGGCTCGCCGGCCGGCGACAGCGTACCCGCCTTGATCGCGTCCGGTGCTATCTGCAGCATCCAGGGCCCCAACGGTCGCCGCGAAATGCCGGTCGAGCAATTCCCGGCCGGTCCGGGGCGAACCAACCTCAAGCCCGGCGAAATCCTGGTCAGCTTTACGCTGCCGCCGCGCCCGCCGGGCTCGAGCGATGCTTATCTGCGCATGATCCCGCGCACGGAGATGGACATCGCCGTGGTCGGCCTTGGCGTCAACCTGACGCTGAAGGATGGCGTCTGCACCGCGGCCCGCGTCGGTCTCGGCGCCGTCGCGCCGACCGCCCTGCTGGTCGAAGCCGCAGGCCAGGCGCTGACCGGCTCACGGCTCGACGATGCCGCGCTGGAGAAAGCTGCTGAAGCCTGCCGTGCCGCCTGCCGTCCGATCGACGACAAGCGCGGCACCATTGCCTATCGAGTCAAAACTGCCGGCGTCCTCTTGAAACGCACGGTTGCGATCGCAGCGAAGCGCGCGGGAGGGAAGTAGGACTATGGCGAAGGTACATGTTTCCACCACGGTCAACGGCGAGCCGATGGAGTTTTTGTGCGAGCCGTACGAAACCATGCTCGACGCACTTCGCGGTTCGCTCGGTCTGACCGGCTCGAAAGAAGGCTGCTCCTCCGGCGACTGCGGCGCATGCTCGATCACGCTGGACGGCCGGCTGGTCTGCTCCTGCCTGATGCTCGCGGCCGAAGCCGAAGGCCACGAGATCCGCACCATCGAGGGCATGGCGCATGGCGAAGTGCTGCATCCGCTGCAGCAGAAATTCCTCGAACATGCTGCGCTTCAATGCGGCATCTGCACCTCGGGCATGCTGGTCGCGTCCGAAGCGCTACTGAAGAAAAATCCTGATCCGACCGAAGAGGAAGTTCGCTTCTGGCTCGCCGGCAATCTGTGCCGGTGCACCGGTTATGACAAGATCGTCCGCGCGGTGCTCGATGCCGCGGCTGAAATGCGGGAGACGGCACCATGAATATCGTCACCAACAACAAGTGGATCGGCCAGCGCACCATTCGCCCTGACGGCGTCGACAAGGTCACGGGCCGCGCGGCCTTTGCCGCCGACACCAACATGCCCGGCATGATCTGGGGCAAGGTTCTGCGCAGCCCACATCCGCATGCACGCATCAGGTCGATCGACACCTCGAAGGCGGAAAAGCTGCCGGGCGTGAAGGCGGTCGTCACCTCGCGCGATGTCGTCGACTTCCCGCTGGAAAAGGGCGCGGTCATGCTCGGCATCCAGGACATGCGCTGGATGTGCCGCAATGTGATGGCGCGCGACAAGGCGCTGTTCCCGGGGCACCCCGTTGCCGCCGTCGCTGCGACCACGGAAGCGATCGCGGCCGAGGCCTGCAAGCTGATCGAGGTCGATTACGAGGTGCTGCCCTGGGCCATCGAGATCGACGATGCGCTGAAGGACGGCGCGCCGATCCTGCATGAGTGGAACAAGTTCGAGGGCAAGCCCTCGAACATCATGGGCAAGCTCGAGCAGAAGAAGGGCGACATCGCCGAGGGCTTTGCGAAAGCCGATATCGTGATCGAGCGCTCCTTCACGACGCGTCCGGTGCATCAGGGCTATATCGAGCCGCACGCCTGCCTGATCAGCGTTGCCGCCGACGGCAAGACCACGATCTGGAGCTCGAGCCAGGGCCAGTTCATGGTTCGCGCCATGACGGCGTACCTCACCGGCATCCCGCAGAGCGACATCCGCGCCATTCCGGCCGAGATCGGCGGCGGCTTTGGCGGCAAGACCATCGTCTATCTCGAACCGCTCGCCACGCTGCTGGCGAAGAAGTCCGGCCGTCCCGTGAAGATGGTGATGACCCGCGAGGAAGTGATGCGGGCGACGGGCCCCACATCAGGCTCCAAGAGCACGGTCAAGATCGGCGTCACCAAAGACGGCAGGATCACAGCCGCGCATGGCATCTTTTACTTACAGGCCGGCGCGCTCCCGGGCTCGCCGATCCGCGGCGCGGTCGGCTGCTCGTTTGCGCCCTACGACATCCCGCACATCCTCTCGCAGGGTTATGACGTCTGCTCCAACCGCTCCAAGGTCGCGGCCTACCGCGCGCCCGGCGCGCCGATCGGCGCCTATGCGGTGGAATGCGTGCTCGACGAAGTGGCCTCCGCGCTGAAGATGGACCCGCTCGAATTCCGCCTGAAGAATGCGGCCAAGGAAGGCACCAAGGCCGCGCACGGCCCGGTGTTCCCGCGCATCGGCTATATCGAGACGCTGGAGATGGCGAAGAACCATCCGCATTATCACGCGCCGCTCGGCAAGCTGCAGGGACGCGGCGTCGCTTCCGGCTTCTGGTTCAACGCCGGCGGCGAATCCTCGGCGCAGGTCAACATCACCGAGGACGGCAACGTCGTCGTCACCACGGGCCATCCCGATATCGGCGGCTCGCGCGCCGGCATCGCCAATATCTGCGCCGAGCTGCTCGGCATCGACTATAAGCGCGTCTCCGTCATCATCGGCGACACCCAGACCATCGGCTTCTCCAATCTCACCGGCGGCAGCCGCGTGCTGTTCGCTTCCTCGATCGTGGTGACGCAGTCGACGGAGAAGATCATCCAGACTCTGCGTGAGCGCGCGGCCAAGATCTGGGAGATCGATCCCGAGGCGGTGAAGTGGGAGAATGGCGCGGCGCATCCGGTCAGCCCGAACGCCGGCCAGTTCCCGCCGCTGACGCTCGCCGAGTTGGCCGAGAAGGCGCCCGCGATGGGCGGCCCGATCGGCGCCGGCGTGCAGCTCAACACCCAAGGCGCCGACGGCGGCTTCGGCACACATATCTGCGACGTCGAAGTCGACCCCGATCTCGGCATCGTGCGCGTGATCCGCTACACCGCGATCCAGGATGTCGGCCGCGCCATTCACCCCGGCTATGTCGAGGGCCAGCTGCAGGGCGGCGTGGTGCAGGGTATCGGCTGGGCGCTGAACGAGGAGTACATCTACAACAAGGACGGCAAGGTCGATAATCCCGGCTTCCTCGATTATCGCATGCCGGTCTGCTCCGACATGCCGATGATCGATTGCGGGCTGGTCGAGGTGCCGAACCCGAAACATCCGCAAGGCGTCAAGGGCGTCGGCGAGGTGCCGCTGGTGCCCGTGATGGCGGCGGTTGCCAACGCCGTCTACAACGCGCTCGGCAAACGTTTTTACAGTTTGCCGATGTCGCCGCCCAAAGTTAGTGCGGCGCTCGACGCGCCGGTACAGCAGGCGGCGGAGTAGAGGTAAATCACTGGCGCGTAGGATGCCAACGGGTCGCGCGAATGCGCGCCCGATGACAGGCTCCGTGAAACCCATCGCCGCGTTTCCTGATCGGTGGGTTTCGCTTCGCTCTACCCACCCTGCGAACGACGACCTGCCATGACCGACGCCGACAAGGCCGCAAAAGTCCTGGAAACGCTGAAGCTCGCCGAGCATGCGCCCGCGCAAGCCGCGCTACCGATGCTCAACGCTCTGGTCGGCCTGGTTCAGGCCGACGGCGAGGCGCCGCTGGAGGTCGAGGAGGCGCGGGCGAGCGCCTTCATGGCCATCTGCGAAATCGGCAAGGCGCTGCATCGCGGCCAGGGCGCCGATCGCTTGTGGGCACAGGCGATCGACGCCACCGAGCGCTGGAAGTTGCTCGCGAACTGAAGCTACTCGGACCTGACGTTCGCCGCCTTGAGGATCGGCCACCAGGTCGCGATTTCCGCCTTTTGCAGCTCGGCCAATCCTTCCGGCGAAACTTGCTCAGGGGACGGTATGGTCAGGCCGACGTTTTCAAGCCGCGCGCGAATGGCCGGATCGGACAACGATTCCCGGGTCGCAGCACTCAAGGCGTGGATCACATCGGTCGGCGTCCCCTTCGGGGCCCACAAGCCGCTCCACACCGCCACGTGGAAATCGCGCAGGCCTGCCTCGTCGGTGGTCGGAATCTCCGGAGCGGGTGACAGCCGTGCTACGCTTGTCGCAGCGAACGCGCGCACCGTGCCTTGCTTGATCTGGGGCAGGCAGGTGGTCGACTGGTCGAACATCAGATCGATGTGGCCGCCGATCAGATCGGTCATGGCCGGTCCATTGCCGCGATAATGCACGAGCGTGACGTGCGCGCCGGTCTGTTTTTCAAAAAGAACGGCGCTGACATGGCCGGCGCTGCCGACGCCAGCCGTTCCCAGCGTCGCCTGATGCGATTTGGCCCAGGCGATCAATTCAGGCAGTGTCGTGGCTTCGATGCCTTTTCGGGCGAGAATGATCTGGGGCGCGCTTGGAAGCAGCGCGACGGGTTCGAGATCGCCGACGAGATCATAGCGCAGCGTATAGATGGCGCCGTTGAGGACGTGCGTGCTCCAGTTTCCGACGCCGATGGTTTAGCCGTCCGGCGGCGAATGGACGACGCGCTCGACGCCGACGCTGCCGCCCGCACCGGCAACATTCTCGATCACGATCGATTGCCCGAGGGAACGGCTCATGCGCTCGGCCATGATCCGCGCCAGCGTATCGAGCGGACCTCCCGCGGAAAACGGGACGACGAAGGTAATGGAGTGCTGCGGGTAGTCGCTGGCACTTGCCAACGAAACGCTGCTCCAGACGGCGATGGCAATTGCAAGCAGCTGTCGTTTCATGTGTGCCACTCCGGTGTGTCACTCGGGCGATCCCGCCGCTACAACCTAACCGCGCGCGGACGATAGCGGAAATGGACTTTTGCATCTTCAGAAGATACATTTTGTTTGCATGGACACGCGCTTCCTCGACAGTCTGGTGACTGTGATCGACTGCGGCTCCTTCGCCGAGGCGGCACGGCGCCTCAACCTCACGGCGGCAGGCGTTGCGCAGCGCATTCGCTCGCTGGAGCACGAGATCGGCGCGCCGCTCGTCGTTCGCGCCGGCCGCACCGTGCAGCCTACCGCCGCCGCCGCAACCATCATGGCGCAGGCGCGGATCGTGCAGCGCGACGTGCAGGATCTCAAATCGATGGCCGCGAGCGGCGCGCTGACCGGCGAGTTGCGGCTGGGCGTGGTCCCGACACTGCTTTCGAGTCTCGTGCCCGATATGCTCAGCCGCTTCACCAGGGCGCATCCCCGGATCGACGTGCGCATCCTGCGCAACAATTCGAGCGAGCTCTATGCCATGGTGCTCGAGGGCCATGTCGACGCGGCCCTGACCAGCCACCCGACATTTGCGCTTCCGAAGAGTTTCGACTGGGCGCTGCTTCGCGAAGAGCCGTATGTCGTCGTCGTTCCCCGCGCGATGCGGGCTCGTCCTGCGCACGCCGTTCTGCGCGACGAACCCTTCATTCGGCTGGACCGGCGGGTCTATGCCGGCCAGATGATTGACGCCTATTTGCGAAAAGCCGGCATTCGGCCGAACGAACGATTTGAAATGGACGGACCGGAGGCGATTGCGGTCATGGTGGACCGCGGTCTCGGTGTCGCGATCCTGCCGGACTGGGCGCCGCCCTGGCCCGAAGGGCTGCGGTTGCGAAAGATCGCGCTGCCCGATCGTAAATTCGTGCGGAAAATCGGCATGATCTGGCTGCGGGCATCCCTTCGCTCGGGCTTGATCCACGCCTTCCTCCGGGCCGGAGCAGGGGGGCGTGGAGTCATACCGAAAGCGCGAGCCTGAGCTGAAGGCGATCGCGCAACGACAGGCGCAAGGCGGGCGACGCCTTGCGCCTTCGTTCGTTGGGCCAGTCGGCAGAAGCGCGCCTTACGCTTTACTCATGGCCCGTATTTCGGGGCCGGCGTCTGGTTGAAGTCGTTCTCGTCGGTCACGCAGGTGAAGTTCGCAGCGATGGTGGTGGATCCGCTGCCATTGTACCTGGCGACCTTGGGAAACACGCAAAGCGGCCGCGTCATCGCCACGGCGGGCGGCGTGTCGTTGACGAACTTGGTGGCGACGATCGTCTCCGGCGCCACATTCTTCTCGACCCAGTTCACGAGCGGGGTGAGCGCGTCGAAAACGTTGGGGCCGGGTCCGCCCGAGCAGTGAAACATCCCGGGCACCATGAACAGCCGGGCATAGCTCTGCGTCTGTTGCAGGTTCGGGTCGCGGCCCGGCACGAAGCTCGCCTGCTGGAATCCATGATTGTGGTCTCCCACCAGCGCGTTGAAGTAGTTGATGCTGGTCTGCGAGGGGATCAGCGGGTCCGCCCAGCCGTGATACATGATGAGCTTGCCGCCATGCCCGCGGAACTCGCCGAGATCGGTGCTGGTCGCATTCAGCACGGCCTCGAGCTGGTCGTCCACCTTGTCGACGTCGCGGTGGAAATCGAAGTTCTGGAAGTTGTGGGGGCTGCCGGGGAAGCCAAAACTCTGGCCGTACACCCAGTAGAACAGGCCATCGAACGCCGGCTCCGGAAGCTGTTCGGCGAATCTGAGCCCGAGCGCCAACACGTTGTCGGTCTCGTTGCCGCGCTCGGAGCCGACATTGATGAGCTGCCCGTTCACCGGGTCGCGCGTGCCGTCATAGTAGGTCTGCATGGTCGTGACCTGCTCGGCGGACAGGCACGCCGGCGGGACATTGCCGCCCTTGCACTGCAACACCTTCGGGTCGAAACGGCAGTTGCGCGGATCGGTCAGGAACTGGTCGGTCTTGGCGCCACCGTCCTGGCCAACGCATTGCGCGATCACCGCCTGGTTGATCAGCGTCATCTGGCCGGCCTGGATGAAGCGGCCCGGGGTCGCATGGGCGTTCTGCCACGCCGAAAGTCCCGCCATGTGCAAATGCGTGCGGTTGAACGCCGCCGCACCAGCCAGGATGCCGTCATAGTCCTGCGGGAAGCGTTGCGCTTCCATCAGCGCGTTCTGGCCGCCGGTGGAGCAGCCGGCGAAATAGGCCTTGCCCGAGCTCTTCTGATAGAACGCGCCGGCGATGTCCTTGCCGCGCAGCGTCATCAGATGGATCGCACGGTAGCCGAAATCCTTGATGCGCTCGGGATGGCCGAACAGGCCGGGCGTCGGGTTCGGCGGATCGCCGAACGCGATCGCCAGCGGATTGCCCATGTTGCCGGCAGAGCCGCAATAGAGCGGGCTGCAGCCTGAAACTCCGGTACCGAGATCGCTGTTGGTTGCCGCAAAGCCAGCCTGGATGCCGCTCGCGAGCTCGTTGTAGGTGATGACGCCCTGGAATCCGCCGCCGCCGGTGCCGAGAAAGCGCCCGTTCCAGGTGGTCGCCGGCAGCCAGACCTCGATCTTGATCGAGGAGTTGGCCGTAGGCACCAGTGTTGCGGTGACGCGGCAGAATGCCGGCAGGCCGGTGATCGTCTGCGGCGGGGTGGTGTTGGGAACCACGAAGATGCCGCTGGTATTGTCGGCGGCGGACGTGATCGTGGTGTGTTCCAGCTGAAGCGATTGCAGGTTGGTGCACGGCGTCGCCATCGCGGGCGTGCAGGAGATCGCGACCGAGGCAAATAGGCCGATGGCCGCGCCGACAAGGCACGGTCGAAACATTGGTGTCCTCCCTGATTATTATGGTCGTTGAGGGGAGGACAGGCTAACCGGCCTGCATAACCAATCGATGACTTCTCGATGAAGGCGGGTTGTAAAATCAAAATTTTGCTCGCCCTGCACGAGGCAACCGTAAGGCGGATTAGCCTGGCGTAATCCGCCTGCACATCAAATGCGTAGGATGGGTTGAGCGTCAGCGAAACCCATCTGCCTCAACGTCGGATCGATGGGTATCGCTTCGCTCCACCCATCCCGCGAGCTCGCGGCTTCGCCGCCTCAGGACGCCATCCGGTGCACGGCGCAGAGCTTGTTGCCATCGGGATCGCGCAGATAGGCGATGTAGAGCTTCATGCCCGCGCCCTCGCGGATGCCCGGCGGGTCCTCGCAGGACTTGCCGCCATGGGCGCAGCCGGCCTTGTGGAAGGCGTCGACATCGGCTGGCGAAGAGGCGGCAAAGCCGATCGTGCCGCCATTGGCGAAGGTCGCCGCGTTGCCGTCAATTGGTTTAGACGCCGAGAAGGTCCCGGTCTTGGTGCGCCAGAAGATGCGGTGGCGGTCGACGAAACCGGGCTGGACGCCGAGCGTGCCCAGCAGCGCATCATAGAACGCCTTGGCTTTGTCGAGGTCGTTGGTCCCGATCATGATGTGCGAAAACATTTGAGCCCATTCCTCCCGTTGTTCTTCTTTCGTGCGGAAGCCCGTTCCGCGTGAAGAAGTTTTAGCAGAAGTTGGCGCCGGAGTGGAAGACAGCGGACGGTGCGCCCGAGAGAAAGGCTGGAGGCTAGTTCGCTCCCGCCTTTGCAGGCGCTGCAATGCTGAACCAATCGCCGATGCGGGCGAGGCTCGATGCGTCCGCCGGCGCGGAAATCGCTGCCGTCTCGGTGCGATAGCGCGGCAGGTGATCTTCCAGCGAGTAGAACACGCACAGTGCGAGACTCGCCCACACCGCGCCGCTGAAATAGAGCGCCATCCAGGCCAGTTCGCCCTTCCAGTGCGCCGGGTCATGCGTGACGATCCAGCGCGTGCTCACGTCGTAGAGGCCCTCGAGCGGCCGCAACAGCGGGTTGCCTTCGGCGAGATCGGCGCGCCAGCGGTTCAGATACATCGGCACGTCGATGGTCATGAGGAAGGCCAGATAGAGCGCGATGCAGGCGATCGCGACCACGAGGACGACGCGAACCGGCCCGTGAAACTCCGGCAGCAGCCGGCACAGCGCGATTCCGACCACGAAGAAGGCTACGGCCCAGATCGAATTCTCGATGGCGTTGCCGAGATAGTTTCTGGTCAGCACCGCATACCAGGAGAAGCATTCCGCGATCAGGATCAGCGGCACCACCGTGCGCGCGGCGTTGAGCGTGGTCTCCGCGCCGGTGATTCCGCCGAGCTGGTACAACAGGACCGCCCATTGCGCAGCGAAGGCGAGCTCGGCGATGGTCGCGACCGAGCGGCCGACCACGACGCTCGACAGCCAGTGGTCGACCAGGCAGATGCGCTGGACATCCGCGCGCGGCAGGAACGAGCGGAACGCGCAGCCGAACACATAGCCGGCGCAGAGCAGCAGCATCAGGGAGATGCCGGGGGCGCTGGCGAGGCTGGCGCCGGCCGGTTGGGCGCCAAATTCACGATAGAGCACGAACCAGACCGCGATATTGGCGGCGCTCACCAGGCTGATGAATCCCCACCACCAGGCCAGGGGGTTCGACAAGGCCAACGATCTCTGAAGGGATTTGGACGGGGTCCGCCACTCAAGGGTCATTCGGCTGCTCTCCGCGCGTAATCAAAATTACATGTGATTTACATGCGAATGTAACAATAATGTCGTAAATCAGTCACGACAAAAATGCGTGTGGGCGCAGCTTTTGGCGCGCGTTGCCGACCTTTCCCCCGGCGTCGCCAGCCCGCTACCGTCACAAATGTCATAAACACGAGAGGTCTCGCGTGAGCGTTTCCGTTCTGGAGCAGGCCAAGATCCAGGCGCAGGTCCTGGTGCCGCTGGTGAAGGCCTTGCAGGCCGAACTCGGCGAGGCGCGCGCGAACGCGATCGCGCGCGGTGCCTTGCGCGACCTCTTTCGCGGTTATGGCGAGGCGTTCTGGCGCGCGAAGAACGAGACTGACGTCGGCAAGGCCGTGGCGTCGGCGTTCAAGACCTACGCGCGTGATGATGCGCTCACCTACGACGTGATCGAGCAGTCACAGGACGCCTTCGCCTTCGACGTGACGCGATGCCGCTACGCCGAGTTCTATCACGAGCTCGGCGAGCCCGAGCTCGGCTTCCTGCTGGTCTGCAGCGCGGACTTCGATACGGCGGACGGATTTGGCGGCGACATCAAGCTCACGCGCACCCAGACCATCATGCAGGGCGCGTCTCATTGCGACTTCAGGTACCGGCGTGTGAGGGGCGGGGATCGAGGGTAACGCGAGTAAGCCTATTTCCGCCTGCGCAACTCGTCCGCGAAATCCCGCCCGGCGTAGGCGATAGTGACGATCTCTACGCGCGTCTTGCGCACGCGGTATGCGATTGTTACTCGTCGCTCCATGGTGATAGTGCGTAGTCCCGGTAAAATGTCGTCGCGACTCCTGCCGCGCTCGGGAAATTCGGCCAGCGCCATGCAGGTCGCATAGATACGGTCCAGGTAACCGTTCGCGATGGCAATTCCTGCTTCGCTCGCGATATATAGGCCGAGTTCGGCCAGCCTGTCTTCTGCGCGGCGAAACAGGACGACTTTAAGCGCCACGCTTTGCGGCTTTCGCCGTACGGGCTATTTTTGCACGCACACGCTTGAAAACCTCGTCTATCGGTGCGGGTGCCCGCTTGTCGGCTATCGAGGCTCGCACTTCGTCTCGGAGCCATTCGCTGAATACGGCATCGCGTTCGCTCATGAGCCGCAACGCGTCGCTCATAACCTCGCTGGCGTTGTCATAGCGGCCCGAATCGAGTTGCTGTCGCAAAATTGCTTGCTGTTTCGCGTCGAGTTCGATGCTGATGAGTTTGCTTGCCATGGTGCCGTCTCTTCTTTGAAAAAGTGTATCATGGCTGACGAAATCGGCCAACAGGTGCAAGATGCTCAGCACAGTCTTTTCCCTTTGCCTCGCCGCCGCGGCCGGGGTTTCCATTGTCATCCAGCAGGCGCTGAACGCGAATCTGCGCGCCGAGCTCGGCTCCGCCGCCTGGTCCGGATTTACCAGCTATCTCGTCGGTCTCGTCTGCATGGCGTTGCTCGCGATGGCTTTGGGCGATCCGGTTCCGACCGCAGCCTTCGGCCGCATTCCGTGGTGGACCTGGAGCGGCGGGCTGTTCGGCGCGATCTTCATCGCGCTCGCCATTCTCCTGGTGCCGAAGATCGGCGCCGCTACCTTCATCGCGCTGCTGGTTGCCGGCCAGATGCTGTGTTCGGTAGTGCTGGATCATTTCGGATGGCTGGGCCTCGCCCAACGCCCGCTCGATCTGCCGCGCGTGATCGGCGTCTTTCTGCTCATCGGCGGCGTCGTCCTGATCCGGCGCTAGCGCATCGACGGTGCGACGTTCCTCTCCCGGATTATTCCCCTGGTGCCTGAAAAAAATGCCGCCGGCGCGCGGCGGAATAGAATGCGCCGCCATGCGTCTCACCTGTGCAAGCCATTTGCTAAACAGGAGACAACATGAAGAACAGAGCTCTTATACTCGCCGCCGCGATGTCGTTCGCGTTTGCTTCCGCCGCCTTCGCCGCGCCGCCGACCAAGCAGGCCACGACCGCCAAGGGCGCCGTGCTGACCGACGCCAAGGGCATGAGCCTCTATACCTTCGACAAGGATGCCGAGGGCAAGTCGGCCTGCAACGGGCCGTGCGCCACCAACTGGCCGGTGCTGAAGGCCGAAGCGAGCGACAAGGCTGACGGCGGCTATTCCATCATCACGCGCGACGATGGCTCCAAGCAGTGGGCGTACAAGGGCAAGCCGCTCTACACCTTCGCCAAGGACCAGAAGGCCGGCGACATCATGGGCGATGGTTTCCTCAACGGCGCCTGGCATCTCGCGCAGCCGTAAGACGCGGGGCGCGCGGATGCGGTTGTCCGCCGCGGCCTGAGAAAAATGGTGGCGGAAAACACCCGCCACCAACGCGCGGCGCCTTCAACTGGCAAAACCGACCACCGGCACTTCCGAGATCGGTTCCTGATCGGAAATGACGCGGACATGACCCGACTCTGAATTCCGTCCGCTTGGACTTCGCGCCGAAAAGTGCCTACGCTTCGGTCGGAGCAGAGGGGACGGCACGGGCCATGAAGCGACGCGAGTTCATTCTGCTTGTTGGCGGCGCGACGGCAGCGTGGCCGCTGGCTGCAAACGGTCAGCAGGGTGGAAAAATACGCCGGATCGGGTATCTGACGCCCGGTCGCGACGACGCGAGAAACAGGGGTTGGATCACGACGTTCGAGCGCGGACTTCAGGAGCTTGGATGGACGGTCGGTCGCGACGTTCTGATTGATTATCGCTTTGGCGCTGTCGATCCCGAGGTGAGGGAACGTCATGCACGCGATATGGTCGCGCAACGGCCCGAGGTCATCCTTGCCGTCACGCCGACCCTCGTCGTCGCGCTGCTGCGCGAAACCCAGACGATCCCGACCGTCTTCGTGGACGGCCCGGAGTCGGCGATTTCAGCGTTCGTCGCCGACAGGTCTCATCCAGGCGGGAACGTCACGGGCTTTATCAACTTCGTGGATTCCATGTTTGGCAAGTGGGTGCAACTGCTCAAGGAAATCGCACCGAACATCGATCGGATCGCATATCTGGTCAATCCCGATAGCTCGCTTGCGAGCATCAGCAGCATTCGCGACCTGCTGGAGGCTGCGGCGCGAACCATGAAGATCGGGATGACCGCCGCTCCCGTGCGTGACAGCACCGAAATCGAGGCGGCAATCGCCGCGCTCTCGGCGGAACGGCGCGGCGGATTGATCGTCCTGCCCGGTCCGTTCGCGGGCATTCATCGGCAAGAGATCTTCGATGCTGCAACCCGTCACGGCGTGGCCGCCATATATCCCTTCCGGTATTTTGCCAACGACGGCGGCCTTTTCGCTTACGGCGTCGACGAGAATGATTTGCAGTGGCGCTCGGCCTCGTATGTTGACCACCTTCTCAAAGGTGCCAATCCGGGCGATCTCCCGGTGCAGGCGCCGACAAAGTTTGAATTGGTGGTGAATATGAAGGCCGCCAGGGCGATCGGCCTCGAAGTGCCGCCGACGCTGCTTGCGCGCGCCGACGAGGTGATCGAGTAAGACTTCTTTTTGTTGCGGCGTCGACCTCGGCGCGAAATGGATGGTCCGATCGTGGGTGATCAGGTAGTCGCTCACAATCGGGCGAGAAGCTCCGCCTTCTTGGCTGCGAATTCTTCCGACGAGAGAATGCCTTTCTTGTGCAATTCGGCCAGCCGCTCGATTTTGACGAAGAGGTCGGTTTCCTGGACAGGGTCGGGCCGATGCGGCTCGCCGGCAGGCGCCATGCGTGATTCCGGAGTCTTGGGTTCCGGAGTCTTGGGCTCCGGCGTTTTGGGTTCTGGATTCTTGGCTTGGGTGCCGTCCACCGCGACAACAGGCAGAGTTGAGACGCTGACTGTGCCACGCTGGCTGGTAAGGGTAAGCGAGCCGCCGCGCCCCTGCTGCTGAGAGACGCCGCTGATGTGGTGATCCAGCGTATCGTAGACGGTCACGTGTCCATTCAGCTCGACCGCCAATCGATGGTTTTGGTTGAAATAGGCATAGCGGATTTGGTTCTGCGCGCCGGTGCCGTTGGGGAACCCCAGTTCCGCCGGCCACCATTGACCCGACGCCCGGCCGGGCGCCTCCGGTACGAACAGGCTGACCGAACCTGTATCCAGGATCTCGTCGCCGCCCGCCGGCCGGCTGCCACCTTGATGCTGTGACTGTGACTGAAAGCCTGCGGCGAAGGGCGCGAAGGATTGCCCAGCCAGGATCTGTGACAGCTCGGAACACAAGCCGTCGACCTTCGCCTTGAGGCCGTGATTGAACATGTCGCCGACCATCGTCATGCCGCCCGCCATCCACTGCCCGGCGCCACCCAGTTCGCGATGATCGAACTGCGCCATCGTGCCCTTGTTGTTCAGCAGGGCCTGCAACAACGTCATCACCGCGTCGGCACTGACTCCGTAGCGCTGCGCCAGGTCGTTTATTTTCTGCAAGCCTTGGTCGGTCAGGCGGGGCAAGGATTTGCTCCTTGAGGGGCGGGAAGAGACGACCCGCCGCGCATAGTAGAAACCGACTTTGTTACCGGCGCAAGAACGGACATGAGGCAGTCTCTGCGTCGAGCTACAACGTCGCTGTCGGCACGAACCGGACCGGGGCGGGTGGGTCCTCCGATGTCCGAGGCCTGAAATGACAAACAAATACAGGTTGTTTTGATGGAACCAATTCTCGTTTTGGTTGTTGTGATGCCGACCCCCGAAAGCGGAGGGATCGAAGATGAAAAAGTCAGCAGCCCAAAATGCTCAAATCGCTGTCAACCCTCGCGGTATTCGCGCTCCTCGGAGTTTCGGTGATAGCTCTGCCGGGTTTTGCCCCCAAAGCGCAAACGGGTGAGGTCGCAGTGCTGGCCAAGGCAGACCGGCTCGCGGTCCACGCGGTTGCCTCGAATTGCTCAACGCAGGTCTGGCCGGATTTCACCGCATCCTGTTTGCGAAACGCGGGCTCCGGGAAAATCCTGGAAGCCCGTCTTGTGACCGCCCGCCGATAGTGCCGGCACTGTCTCATTCGTTTCCGTTACCGACCCATTGGATTCTTCATGACTTATTCCGCACAGCAGGGTGGCGTCGAGATCAGCCGTCTCCATAACGTGGCGATCTGCAAGGAAATCAGTGAGCGGCTTGCCATCGTTATGAAACCGAAGCCGTCGGGAATACCGCCGCATTTGATGATGCTCGTGAGACGATTGCGCGATGAGCCCCTCTCACCTCCGCCTCTTAATCCGCTCGAGCCATGACGCCGGTCATCCGTTGAAGATGACGGACCTGTCGGGCGTTGCGAATTAGCTCGCTATCCCTGCTCGAAAGGCGCAGCAATGGCCTAGGCCAAACGCTCGGCAACCGCTGAGTGGCCAGGCCATTGCTGCATCAAGGTTCGCGGACAAATTCGGGCAACTCCATCGGCTCCCTGTGAGAGAGTGAGGCTATCCTTGTCAACAGATCTGACTCCGGTGCCGAACGTACTCGTCGTGGAAGACGAGATGATCCTGCGCATGCGCGCGGTTGACATCGTGGAGGATGCCGGGTTCTGCCCCGTCGAGGCCGTCAACGCCGACGAGGCCATCTCGATTCTCGAGTCCCGCTCGGATATCTCCCTGCTGTTCACCGACATCCAGATGCCGGGCAGCATCGACGGCCTGAAACTCGCCCACGCGGTGCACGAGCGCTGGCCCTCCATCAAGATCGTACTGGTTTCCGGTCACGTGACGCCATCGGACGCGGAAAGGCCGGCGGACAGCCGGTTCTTTGGCAAGCCGCTGGGTGTCGAGCACATGATCGGCGAGTTGCAGGCGATGGTAGGCGCCGGCGCGTTAAAGATTGTTCCGAACGTAACCCTGGAACCGGCGGATCGGGCGCGTCGCACCGTGGAGCCGATTGGCCCGTCGCCCCGCTCCGCGCAGGAGGCCGTCTTGTCGGCCGAGAACGACAGCCTTCGCCTGTTGCTGGAACAAGCCGGGATAGACGCCGAGACTCTTCTTGTCCAGGCCGGTATCGACGCCAAGGAGCGGGAAGCTGCCGACAAATTGCAGAAGCTGATCCTTGGCGAACTTCACCATCGTATCAAGAATACCCTGGCTACGGTCAGCGCGATGGCGTCCCAGAGCTTCCGGGCAGCGCCCAGTATCGAGCAGGGTCAGAAGGCCATGGATGGTCGGCTGATCGCGTTGGGACGAGCCCACGATCTGCTGATGCAGGTCAGCTGGGCAAATGCCAGTCTTACTCACACGCTCAGCAGCGCGACGGAGCCCTATGATGGTCAGGGCGGCAGACGCTTTCATTTCAACGGACCGGATATCAGAATCACCTCCGGCGCCGTCATCGCGCTGGCGATGACGTTCAACGAGCTGTGCACCAACACGACCAAATTTGGCGCCCTGTCCGTCGCGACGGGCCGCGTGGAAATCGCATGGACGATAGACGAATTGAAGCAGAGACTTCGCCTTGTCTGGACGGAAAGAGGAGGCCCGGCGGTCAAGCCTCCAACGCGGCGAAGCTTCGGCACCCGCATGATGGAGTCTATCGGCCAACAATTGAAAGGTCAGGTACAGCTCGCCTACGAACCGGGTGGATTCATCTACTCGCTGGATGTGCCGCTTGGCTCAGTCGCGGCGGCCGCGTGAATGCTGTCATTTTCCGCCATTGGCATCTTCGGAAAGTGCCGCTGAGCGCCGACCTCGTCGAGGCCTTCCGAAACCCTCCCGCAATATTCAGGTCTCGGCTGCCGGAACCATTGGGTGGCGAGCCCATTGGCTCATTGACACCATCACTTTTGGAGGAAATGGCATGAAAAATCTCGCGATCTATCTGGCAGCCGGAGCAAGTGCGCTTCTCGTCACCTCTGCTTCCGCCGCGCCGCTCTCCGCCGACGTATCAGTCGCACCCGAGAGCCAATTTCAAAACGTTCGGATGGTCTGCGATGAAGGCGGCCGTTGCTGGCGCGAACGTGACGAACGCCGGGTCATCATCCAGAGCCCGGGCGATTCCTATGGATATGCTCCTCGTGAGCGTTATATCGATCGCCGGGGCTATGACGACCGTGGCGGCGGCGGTGTCGGCTTCCGCGCTCCCGGCGTGAGCGTAGGAATCGGTACCGACCGCTACTGAGTAAATTGCCGAAAAGGTCTACGCAGAAGCCGCGGAGCAATCCGCGGCTTTTGTCGTGGCGCAGTTCAAATGAACGCGGACAATTCGAGGTCGGGGGGGTGCTCTATCGCGCGCCGAACGGCTTCGCCGTTCAGGCTACAGCCACCGGATTTTTCGTTTCAGAAATTATTGGCGACGAGGTCGTAAGAACCCCTGCTGCCGCGAACATAAAGCCTGGCGGCCGCGGCGCATATCAAGTCACGGTTAATATCGAATGCGTTCAGGAAACCCAATTCATCCGGGCGAGCATCCGGTTGAATGCGCCGCAGTGCGTCCTCGTTGATGAAAAAGGACGCCTCCATCGCGCTATCGTATCCCCAGAACCGCACCGCATGCCGCGTTCGGTCGTATGAGCGACTATGATTTGGAAACTCGATCATTGGCTGGAACCGATCAATTCGCCAGTGCACGAGACTTCGTGCCGGCCCGCGCACGCGAGCCGCTTGCGCTCTCTCACAGCTGGCTACTCAGGAATCGGATTACAACCCTGCCCAACCCCTGGCCGAACAAATAAGTCGCGCCGCGCCTCGCTATTGGGCGAAGGGTCACCATATGTATGGCATCACCGCTCGCCCCAGGCTGTTATCGGTGACTGAGAGCATCGGGCTCCCGCCGCGACCAAAGGCGGTCAACATGACCTCACTTATGCAATTCAGCATCGATGACGGACCCCATAACATGGATGGGTTACGACTTTACGCCCAGGATGGTGCTGGGCAGGTCGAGGCGTTCATAGGCCGCAAGGTGCTGGACGTCTGGGCGGAGTCCATCGAGCACCGTGGAGGAGCACAAAGTCTGTTCCGTGATCAATACAATGCGCTTGGCAAGCTGAACCTTGCCGCGCTTCAGCGAATCGTGAGCGCGAAATACCAGGGAGGCGCCGCGTCCAACCGGCAGCATCCCTTTGTCG
The DNA here is from genome assembly GCA_963802585.1 of uncultured Alphaproteobacteria bacterium. GTDB lineage: Bacteria > Pseudomonadota > Alphaproteobacteria > Rhizobiales > Xanthobacteraceae > Bradyrhizobium. The sequence goes on from CAWDJS010000028.1 coordinate 64,707, forward strand.
AGATACTGTTCTCGGACATCACGGAAAGCGGTGAGGATCTTGATCTTACCGGACTCGTGCGCGAGCCCCTGCCGCCGGCGTTTCACAGGCTCGCTTGAGCCGGATCAATCAAGCCCCGGCCGGGCCGCGTCACAAGCCACGCTAGTGCATGATCCGGAAAAGTGTGTAGCGGCTTTCCGAAAGGATCATGCTCAAACAAAAGGATAGAGCGGGATGACGATTCGGAGAAAAGTCATCACGCTCTGGCGGCAACAATGCCGGCGTGCGTAATCCAATCAGAGCAATGATCTCAGCCGCCGTGAAAGGAACAACGATGAAAAAACCTATTCTCTCAATTGACGAGCCAGAGCCGAAGAAGGCAGTACGAGCCGACCGGCCTCCCAGCGAAGGGTTCGTGACCATCGTCGATGGCCACTTCAAGACCGAGTTCGACACGGTCGAGGCTGCTGAAGCATCGGGTCGGGAGCTGAAGTCGGCTTATCCGAGGCTCCAGGTCGAAATCTATGACGCCGCCACCAAGGTCCGTACCTTGTTGAGCTAGTGAGCTGAACTATCGCGTCGCCAGGGGGCGCGCTCGCTCGCCGGATGGTTGGCGTCGTCGTCGCCATGCCAGGCAACCTTCGTGCTGGCGCGGGGTTGTTGGTGAGGAGCCTGAATGTCAAACGGCCGCCCAAACCTTCTGTTCTTCGCGTTGATAGCGGCCAGCCTGTGTGCGGCCGTGGTCCTCATCGGCTTATTGGTCGGCGGCGAGGTGGGTGGTCCGAGGATAGCCATGAACAATATGCCAGCGCATTCTCAGCCGGGTGACCGACAATGATTCAAGCCCGGCGACGATGCGGGCAGGCTTGTCGCAGGAGGAGGTGCAGCTCACGGCTCCCCGTCGCGAAGGTAACGGGGCCAGGCGCACAGGCGGTGTTACAATTGGCGCTCTGACAGCAGCCTGAACAATGCCGTGTCGCCCTCGAGCTGAGCGGTTTCGCGCGATGTCTCATACCCACACATGACCTCCAGGCCATGCTCGGCGATATCCCATTTCCAGAGGGTCGGCGCTTGAGCCGTCACAGTGACTTCGAGGAGGCGTGCGCGGAAGGACTTGTCCATGCCACCTATGTGTGATGCGAACGGTCGAGATTCCAGACCGCCCTGCGACCACGGCCGCCGCCCAAGACCAGATCGCCCAGGACCGGAGCTTTCCGCCGCAGCAGATCGCAACCGGCGCCGAAATCTTCGCCCGTAACTGTTCGCCGTGTCATGGGCCGCGGATGCAAGACCCGGAAAGCGCGTTCGACCTGCGCAAGTTTCCGCCCGGCGAGCACGACCGCTTCGTGCGTTCGGTGACCAACGGCAAGAACCAGATGCCGCTGTGGGGCGACCTGCTCAAGAGCGGCGACATCGAGGCATTGTGGGCCTATGTCACCACGGGCGAGAAAAAATAGGCGCCCGCTACCGTCACCTCGGATACATCGCAGCAAGTTCGCGGCCGCAGAGGACGATCAGGCGCGGCGTCAGCCCACCGTGACGGCGGATCCGGTCGGTGGCGCTATCTGTACCCGCCGCTAGGCAACCTGACGCGCTTTTGGCAAACCATTGTTCCAGAATGTGAACAACGATGCTGTTCGCCTGATCTGCCGGGCGGCTCTTCGCCGAATGCGATCGGCATGGCTACGATAATGCCGCGAGAACGACACGCATAACCTATGATCAGAGGGTTGCTGATGTTATAGACAAAATCGCCATTCCCCAACATGGCGTAAGAAGTGGAGGTATTGATGATGAAAAAGGTTTCTGCCGCGCTACTCGGAATTCTCATTCTTTCGGCCGCCGTCTCGTTCCTGGCTACGCCTGCTTCCGCCTTGGGCGGCTGCGGTCCGAACCGCCATCGCGATGGGTTCGGTAATTGCGTCTTCGGCGGTCAAAATCAGGACTGGTGCATTAGAAAAACCGGCCATCCAGCCACGCGTATGCCCGATGGAACGTTGCGCTGCCTATAAATAGAGGCACTCGACTTCGGAGGCGCCCGGCGCGCCCCCACCCGAACGGCGCAGTGATTTTTGCGCAAATCGGGGCGGACACGAGACGACGCGAGTTCTCCTCCGAGGAGTATCGCTCTGGCGTTCAACGGATCAATTCATCGGTTTCGGAATGATTTGGAAGCGCTGGCGGCAGCACATGACCTATTTGGTGATGTCGGCATTCGTCGCCTGGCATACCCTTGCCATGGTGATCGCACCGGCCCCGGACTCGAGCGAGTTGGTGCGGACGCTGCGTGCCGCTCTGCAACCCTATTTGATCTTGTTCAGGCTGGACAATCCGTGGAATTTCTTCGCGCCGAACATCGCCGGGTCCCAACTGCGCTACACGCTGGAGGATGGCGCCGGGGCACACTATGCCTTTACGCCGACGGAGCAGTTGAGCTGGTTTCATCCGGAGTATATTTGGTTCAGGGACTGGCATTATGCCATCATCGACGATCCTGAGCTCTACGCCGACCGCGCCGGCGCGTTATTGTGCCGCAAGCACGCCTCGTTGCATCCGGTCTCAATTACCTTGATGAGCTACGAGCAGGGGAGATTCACACCCGACGACCAATTGAGCGGGAAGCATCCGATGGATCCCGAATTCATCACGGTGAGTACCGTGAAGACCGTCAAATGTCCGGCCCCGTGACGCTCGCCCGCTTCGCCCGCGACAGGTTTGCAGCCCTTGGCCGCGCCTGGTCGCAGGTCTGGTTTCAGGATCGTCCCACCTCGCCGCTGGAACTCGCTCGCATCGGCGTCGGCGCAGCGCTGCTGCTCCACTATGCCTTGGCAATCCCCCATCTCTTCGATCTGTGGGGCGACGCCGGCTGGATGCCGCGCGACGTCATCCTGAAGATCCGCGATCCCTGGATGCAATCGGTCTTCTATTATTTTGGCGCCCCTTGGGAGTGGGTGACCTTCCACGCTCTCTTTCTGGCGTGCTGCGCCGCCTTCATGCTGGGTTGGCGGACGTCCTGGGTGAAGTGGATCGTGCTGGTCGGCCAGATTTCCTGCGATTACCGCAATCCGACGCTCACCTACGGGGTCGATTGGATTGCCGCCAGCCTGCTCTTCATTCTGGGTGTCGCGCCGGTCGGACGCGCGTTGAGCCTGGACCGGGTGCGCGCCGAGCGCGCCGCAAAGGCTGGGGATCTGGAGGCGCGGTTGCCGCCCTACAGTAGTGCCTGGGCCGGCGCCTGCACCCGGCTGATGCAGATACAGATGGCGGTGCTGTTCTTCTACAGCGCCATCAGCAAGCTGGGATCGGACATCTGGTTGAGCGGCGACGCGGTATGGATCATGTTCAGCACCGACGAGTACTACAACAGGATCATCCTGGACGTTCTCGCATCGCATTATTGGCTGGTCAACCTCGCGACCTACGGTACGATTCTCATTGAGATCGCATTCCCGTTCCTGATCTGGCAGCGGAACACGCGCCCTTATCTGCTGGCTGCGGCCATATTCCTCCACCTGCAGTTCGCGCTCCTTATGGGCCTGTTCTATTTCTCTTTCCTGATGATTATGGGCCACATGAGTTTCGTGCGCCCGCAGTGGCTGACGCGCCTTGGCGCGGCGTGGAAGCGCGCAATGGGCGAGATGGAAATGATCTACGACGGCAACTGCGGATTCTGCGTGCGGTCGATGGCGTGGTTCCTGGCCTTCGATGGCCTCGGGCAGATCAAGGTGCGCAACTTCCGCAGCGATCCTTCCCCCATCGTCAGTGACGCGCAAATGGAAAAAGCGCTCTACCTCACCCTGCGCGACGCCCGGGCGTTGCCGGGTTTCGAAGCCTATCGATACGTAGTGCTGCGCGTACCGGGATTGTGGTGGCTGGTTCCGTTGTTCTATGTGCCGGTTCTGAGCAGCGTTGTCGGCCATCCCCTCTACAATTGGATCGCCTCGCACCGAAGCCTGCTCTCGTCGATGGGAAGCCGCCCGGCCGGGGCGCCTCGACAACAGCAAGGGTAGCTCGCGACTCGACGGGATCAGTCAAAGGCTGCGGTTGTTTCACGCGCGATCTCGAACAGGTCGAGATCGGGATGGTTCGACAGCAGGAAGATGCTGAGCGGCCGGTCGAGAAAGCGACGAATATAGGAGTAGAACCCGCTCCATTCACCTTCGTGCTCGGCGAAGCGCACGCCCTGGTCGATTCCCAGGTACCAGCCAAATCCGTAACCCGTGGGAGCGTCGTCGTTGGTGCGGCCGCTGGTGAAGATCTGCCGCATTCCGGCGTCCCCGAGGAGGCTGCTCGTCGCCAGAGCGCGGTCGTAGAGGCACAGATCGGACACCGTTGTGTAGAACGACCCCGATCCCACCACCTCGTCGAACCCGGTGCCGCCGTGCTCGACGAAGGCGTCTCGATAGTCGCAGATGTATCCGGTCGCGCAGCGACGATCGCCCATTCGGGGGTCCGGAACCGAGAACGTATCCCTCATGCCCACCCGGTCGAACACGCGTATTTGGAAGAAGTCATGATAGGACTGCCCCGACACGCGCTCGATCACCGCGCCGAGCAGGTCGTAGCCGGAATTGCTGTAGCAGAATTTGTCGCCCGGCCGGCTTCCGTCTTCGGCCATCGGACAGCCAAGATCGACATAGGCGCGGATCATATCGGCATTGGTCGCCCGCTCGCGGCCGGCCAGCACTTCCGCGACACCGTCCTCGTCATAGAGATCGCGAATCCCCGAGGTGTGATGCAGCAAGCGGCGAAGGGTGACCCGTGGGCCGAAGGCGGCGAGCAGGGGAAGGTGCCTGGCGACGGGATCGTCGAGATCTAGCTTTCCCTCCTCGGCGAGCATCGCAATTCCCAGGCCGGTAAACTGCTTCCCGCAACTGGCCAGTTGAAATATCACATCCTGTGTAACCGGGCGCCCGCGTATCTCGGCCAGTCCATAGCCCGCCGCGTGCACGACGGCCCCGGCCTTGACGACGGCGAGCGCGAGCCCCGGGCCATCCGGCTCGATCTTGCTCGCGAGATAGCGATCGATCCGCGGCGACGGCGTTGTTTCGGCAGGCATCGCCTCGGGCAGGATGCGATTCCAAATCCAGGCCATGGTTCGATTCCTTTTCTCGTCTTGACCGGCGAGGGTACCCGCGGAGGCGCCGAGCAGATGGCAGGGAAACCGCCGCGCCTCCGGTCCGCGCCTTTCTCGATTTCCTCGTCGAGCGGTTCAGCGGCTCGCCCTGGTGCCGGAAGGTTCGCGGCAAGACACGTGGTGTCCGCCGTTGATCAAGCGGGAGCATCGCTATTCGATCACTTCGTCCGCACGAGCAAGCAGGGCTGCCGGTATTTGCAAGCCGAGTTGCTTGGCCGTCTTCTGGTTCACCACCAGTTCAAACTGTGTCGGCGCTTGCACGGGAAGGTCGGCCGGCTTCGCGCCGCGCAGGATCCGATCGATGTAGGAAGCCGCTCCGCGTATCACCGTGTCCAAATCCACGCCGTACGACACCAGCCCACCGGCGGTGCAGAAGTAGCGGAGCGGATAGATCGCGGGCAACGTGTGTCCGTTTACGAGGGAGACCATCTGCTCGCGCCGGTCAGAGGTGAGCGAGTCCGGCAGGAAGATGAGCCCGCTATTGGACTTCTTGCCAACCGCCAGGATCAGGCGCTCAATATCCGAACTGTCGCCGGAAGGATTTTCGATCGAGGAGATATGAAGCTGAGCGGCGACCTCCTCGATCGCCTTCCGGAACGCGCTGGCGTTGTTGCCGGGCTCGGGATTGTAGATCAGGCCGATATGCTCGATGTCGGGCGCGATCTCCTTCAATGTCGACAGCCATTTTGCCCCGAGCGACGGTTCGAACGGCGTGAAGCCGGTGATGTTGCGGCCGGGATGGGCAAAACTGTCGACATAGTGCATGCCGACGGGATCGCTGACCATCGCGAACACGGTGGGAACGCCGGTGCGCTCGGCATAGACGGCCGCCATCGCCGTGTTGGTTTGTACAAACATGGCTTCTGGATTGCGTGCAAGCAACTCCCGCGCCTGGTCGCGCGAGACCGCGGTATCGCCGCCGCTGAAGCGATAGTCGATCTCCAGCGTTTGTCCGATTTTCCAGCCGAGCCTTGTCAGTTCATCCTCGAAGCTGGCAACGCGCGTACCCGATGCTCCAATGAGGGCGGCGATCCGGCGGGTGCGCTCCTGGCCCGGGAGGCGGCCGGGAAGGCCGGAGATCACAGCGGCGCTCATTCCCGCAATCACCGCGCGGCGCTTCATTCGCTTCACCCCTCGAGCGGATAACTTCCGCGAAGCTCGGTCTCTCGGCCAATCAGCCTAACCGGTCGCTCGAAGCCGATAAAGAGGGCCGGCGCGCGTTATATCGAGCGCCGGGATGCCGGGATTATGACAACCGCGGCGGTGTCGGCTTCCGCGCTCCCGGCGCAAGCGTGGGAATCGGTACCGACCGCTACTGAGGAAATTGACCAAAAGGTCGTACGCAGAAGGCCGCGGAGGAATCCGCGGCTTTTCTCGTGACGCGGTCGTGACCGGCCAATCGCATTGAAGGAATAGCGCGCCTGGACTGATTTGCCCGACGTGCTGATTTTCAGAATTAGTGTCAAGCCTTCTCGCGAAAAATATTCCGCTTGTGCCGTCGGGCAAATCACTGGCTTTAGTTCGCGCCGTCCCGCGCTCGATACGGAGGCGCTTCGCGGTCGTCACGAAACGTGGCGCGGGATGCGATGGACGTTGCGGCTTCGTCTGACGAATGAAGCCAAAGCGGACGGCCAAGTCGTGTGGTCCCGATCCCCCGACGCTGGGATCAACTCCCGGGTCAAGCGCCCGGGGGGATGGTGGCTAAAAAGCCCGGTACACCAGGGAGAGCGCGGAGCAGCCGTTAACACCAATCGCGCGTGCGGGAATGCCGGGTTGTTTCCGGTGGACCTGACTACTCGTGTGCTTGTGCTTTCTACTTTTGCACACGAGGCTGCGGGTGCATCGGCGCCCGGCATTCCCCACGCCCTCCGGGCGGAAGCGGATGGCAAAACTCGGACGCAATGCGCCGCGAGAACGCGAAAGCGCGTGCGCTTTGGCTTCCTGCCCCTGTTCACACCAACTTCGTTGTGGCAGTCTAAAGTAGCATGATATAACCATACTCTCTTTGCGAGCATATACCTTTCATATCCGACCGGAGCCCTGCGCCATGGCAACCACCCCACGCGGCAGCCTGCCGATGTATTTCCCCGCCAAGCCCTTTGTGCTGGCCGATGTCGTGAACTGCTCGACCCTCGTCGACGTCGCCTATGACCAGTACGCCCAGTGGCACAATCAAGGTTTTCCGTCGTGGCAAAACTTCAAATGGAAGAAGCCGAGCAACGGCTACACTTATTCAGGCCCGTTTTACTGGACCTACACCTGGTTGGACGTGTTCACCTATGACGAGCCGTTCGGATTTCTCGCAACCGACGCCAATCAGGACGCCTATCTCGTCTTCCGCGGCACCATGGGCAAGGCCGACGAGTTGCAGGATGCCAAGATGGATCAGACGCCCTATAACCTCGTCTCCGGCTACGGTCAGGTCCATGCCGGCTTCTTCGAGATCTACAACAAGCTGCGGCCGGATGTCTATTCCGCCATCAACGCGCTGTCTGTCGGTTCGATCAAGCGCTTCTTCTTCACCGGCCACAGCCTGGGCTGCGGGCTGTCCTCGCTCGCCGTTCCCGACGTGATCACCAACACCGCGATCAAGCCAGGATCGTTTCCTCTGATACACTACAATCTCGCCAGCCCGCGCGTCGGCGATCCGCAATTTGCCTACAGCATGAACAACAATGGCGTGCCGACCTTCCGCATTGTCAACACCGAGGATATCGTGCCGGACGGGCCGACCGCGATCCTCTTCAGCTATCTCTACAAGCACATCGGTACGGTGGTCGATTTCACCGCGCAGTACAACACGATCGGATACAACCACTCGCTCGATGTGGCCTATGACTACGCCGTCAGGAATCCGAACGATC
>CAWDJS010000029.1:0-104997 GCA_963802585.1 uncultured Alphaproteobacteria bacterium
CGGAGGGCCCGCTGCCGCCGCCGTCTGCGCCGGGGCTTGCCAGCCGTCCAGGCGTGGAGCTCACCGTCGAGAAGGCACAGATGATCCGGCTGCTGCGGCCGGTCCAGGGAGCAGAGACGCCGCGGAAGTGAGGGCAACGTCTGACGGGATGATGGGGGAGGGAGGCGCTGCGCGCCGCCTGGCGCTAAAGCATGATCCGGAAAAGTGCGTGGCGGTTTTCCCTCGCGACAAACGCGCAGCGTTTGCGCGGAGATCATGCTCAAACAAAAAGATAGAGCGGGATGACGATTCGAAGAAAAGTCATCTCGCTCTAGCGCAGCCCCTCATAGACCATGAAGCCGCGGGCGATCTTCAGCTTGCGCAGCGCACGCGGCACGATCTTTTCCGGCGGCGGATGGATGTAGCGCCACGAGGTCAACGCCAGTTCACCGAGCGTGCCGCCATGCGTCTCGAAAGGTGCAAGCAGCCCGGTCAGGCTGATCGGCGCGTGCGCGCGGTTGTTAAAGGGAAGCAGCAGGAGCTCGAGATGGGTGGTGACCCCGCGCGGCGTGGCCGCGGTGAGGCCGGCGATCGCCGGCAGCATCTCGTCGCCGACGGCGGCGACGACCTCTTCGATCTTGCGCCGGCTTTCGCTGTCAAAGAGGGCGGCGAAACTCTGGTCCTTTACGTCGCGGCCGAACAGCGCGCAGACGCGGGTGCCGGCGACGCGGAAGGGATAGCCGGCTGCCGCATCATAGGAGAGCACGAAGATGTCGGCGAGCTGTTCGCGCAGCGCGGCCGGTTCGATTTCGCTGCGGTCCGGCGCGCGCGCGTCGCCGCGCCGGTCGTCCCAATAGGCGAAGAACGCCCGGCTGGAAGGATGCTTCATGCTTCAAACTCACCCCCGCGCGAGCCTTGGCGGGACAATTCTGTCCCGCTTTCGCGCATGCGCATTCCCGAAAACACTTGTGCCGAAGGGACCGTGCAGCGTCCATGCCGCAGCGGTGCCAGGCGGTGGCTTTGCGGCGTTAAGGTTAAGTTAACTATGAGCTTGCGGCGCCCGCTCGCGCCGTTAGGGTCTCGCCATCGCGTCTCGCCGGTTTTCTCCAGGTTCCCTGCGAGGCGCATGACAGGTGGCGTCAAACAGATTGGTCAGGCTTTCGGGGAGGGGTGGGGATGCACCCGGGCCCCGCGGCCCAAGGTCAAGGTCAAGGTCAAGGTCAAGGCAATGAGGGAGGGTGTTCTCAGCACCCTCCCTTCACTTTTTCAAAAACGCGGTGTCGCCCAGCTTCCGCTCGATTTGTGCACTTGCACAGGCAGGGCAAAGCCGCCTATCTCAAGCCTGTCCCTTTTTGAAGCGCCGCTGAAGGTCTTCTTGTCCTTGGAATCCCCGCAAGACCCACCACAGGACAGCCTGCCACCATTGCCGGCAGAGTTCGGGCCGCAGCCGCCGCACGAGCCGATCCTGACGTTGCCGCCGGCGCTGACCGCCTATGTGCTGCTGATCGCGATCATCCATCTGCGTGTGTTCCTGCCGCCGGACTGGGAGGAATGGACCATCGACGTGTTCGGGTTCATCCCGAAGCGCTACGACACCACGCTGCTCGATGTGACCTTTCCGGGCGGCGCCGGCGCCAAGGTGTGGACCTTCGTGACCTATTCGCTGCTGCACGCCAATTTCAGCCATATCGGCTTCAACGTGCTGTGGCTGCTGCCGTTCGGCAGCGCGCTGGCGCGGCGCTTTGGCGCGCTGCGCTTCTTCCTTTTCATGGCGGTGACGGCCGCGGCCGGCGCGCTCGCGCATCTCATTACGCATGAACATGCGCTGGCGCCGATGATCGGTGCGTCGGCTTCGGTGTCGGGGACGATGGCGGCCGCGATCCGCTTCGCCTTCGTGCAGGGCAGTTTCCTCTCGTTCTCGCGCGGCGATGCCGATGCCGCCGCAAAAGTTCCGGCGCTGTCGCTGTGGCGTGCCCTGCGCAACGCCCGCGTGCTCGCGTTCCTCGCGATCTGGTTCGGCGTCAACATTATCTTCGGCATCGGCTCGATCGCGATCGGCATGGACGAGGGCCAGAGCGTGGCGTGGCAGGCGCATATCGGCGGCTTCCTGGCAGGGCTGCTGCTGTTCGCGCTGTTCGATCCGGTGCCGCGCAGCGAAAACAATGCTGCAGGTGCGTTACCGCATCCGCCGCATTAGCGCTTGATCCGGAAAAGTGGAAACCGGTTTTCCGAAGAGATCATGCGCCAATATTAGGTCAGTTGCCGTTACTGATTGCACGACGAGGCGATTCGATTCATCATCCGCAATGACAAGAACGCCGGAAACGAAATCGGCGCGCGAGAGTTGTCTTTGACTCGCAAGAATACGGTCCCATCTTTTTAAGCGGGCCGGGCGGATTCAGGGAGGCGACTATGACAGTGCGAGCTATCCTCGATACCAAGGGCCATCAGATCGAAAGCGTGCAGCCGGGCGCAACGCTCTCGGCGGCGGTGAAAATACTCGGAGAGAAGAAGATCGGCGCCGTGCTGGTGTTGAACATGGCCGAGCGCATCGAAGGCATCCTGTCGGAGCGCGACATCGTGCGCGTGCTGAGCGAGCGCGGAGCCGCCGTGCTGGACGAGCCCATCAGCAATGTGATGACGCGCAAGGTGGTGAGCTGTCGCCCATCCGACACCGTCGGCGCCATCATGGAGATGATGACGCTCGGCAAGTTCCGGCATCTGCCCGTCGTCGAGGACAGCAAGGTGGTCGGGCTGATCTCGATCGGCGACGTCGTGAAATGGCGCGTGCAGGAATATGAGCGCGAGCAGGAAGCGCTGCGCGAGTATATCAAGACCGCTTAGAGCATGATCCGGAAAAGTGGATACCGGTTTTCCAATAAGATCATGCTCAAATAGAAGTCTTAAGGCAGCTTCGCCTTCACCGCACCGGGACGGGGCGGCGCCAGTATGTGGATCGCTTCCTGGATGGAGTCGATCGCGCGTTCGGCGGAACGTGCACCGTGCTCGATCAGGTCGGCGGCGCGGTGGAAATCGAACCAGCCGATCTGACCGACGCGCGGCGAGATCAGAAGGTCCGGCGGATCGCCGGCGAGGCGGGCGCGGGTGATGCGGTCCTGCATGATGTTGAAGGCGTCGACCATCACGGTCGAGATGCCCGGCCGTCCGCCGCCGCCGAAGAACTCGCGCTTCACGGTGCGCTCGGCCGAGAAAATCCTGCCGAACCGGCGCTTTGGCGGGGCCGCTTCGGCCTCAGTCTCAACCGATCCCTCCGGCGCGGCCGCGCCGTGGGCGTAGATGGTGGTGGAATGGGTGAAGATGTCGCTGGAAAGGTTGGCGGCGATGACGATTTCCGCGCCGAGCGCCCGCGCCGCCGAGACCGGCACCGGATTGACCAGCGCGCCGTCGACCAGCCAGCGGTCGCCAATCAAGACCGGCGCGAAGATGCCGGGCAGGGCATAGGAGGCGCGCATCGCATCGACCACGCGGCCATGGGTCAGCCAGATCTCGTGTCCGGTTCGGACTTCGGTCGCCACGGTCGCGAACTTGAACGGCAAATCCTCGATCAGGGTGTTGCCGATCGAGGCCTCCAGTTGGGCTGCGAGCTTGTCGCCGCCGATCAGGCCCGAGCCGTTGAGGCGGATGTCGAGATAGCCGAGGATGTTGCGCATCTGCAGGCCGCGCGCCCATTCCTCCAGCGTGTCGAGATGTCCGGCCGCGTAGGCGCCGCCGACCACCGCGCCGATCGAGGTGCCGACCACGACATGCGGCACGATGCCGTGGGCGAGCAAAGTGCGCATGATGCCGATATGGGCAAAGCCGCGGGCGGCGCCGCCGCCCAGCGCCAGCCCGATCACGGGGCGGCGGATGCTGCCGAGACCGACCTTGTCGCCGTCCTCGGCCTCGTTCTGGTTACGCCGCGTCAAACGCTCAAGCACCGAAAATCTCCTGAGGGACCAGACTATTTGCTCCGGTCCGACCCCGCCAGAAATGACCGCAAGCATGGTTTATGCCGCAGTTAGGCAGCCAATATGACTGTATCGCGACCGACGGAACCAATTCTCCGGCATCTTACGGGTTCCAAAACCTGCCCAATGGCTGGGCGGGGGCGAGGCGATGGCTTGAATTTGCCGCGTTTTCGGTGAAAAGCAGAGGCATGACGACAGGGGGTGACGGCATCTTCCGATGGCGGCGCGGCGGACGGCTGTGGCCGGCGCTCGTGCTCGCGGGAATTTTGTTCTCCCTTTCAGCTTTCCCAGCGAAAGCCCAACTCTTCAGCGATCGCCCGCCGCCGGTGCCGCCGGCTGCCGTGCCTGATCCCGGCTCGGCGGTTTCTCTGGCGCCGCCCTCAGGCCCGGGCGCTGGACCGCCGCCAAGCCTGCCGCCGGCGCTGACACAGCCTTCCATCGCCACCGTGCCACCGCCCGTCCCGCCGGGAGGCGCGCCGGCGCAGGCGGTGCTCGCGCTGTCGGCGCGCTATGGCAAGGACCTTCCGCCCATCAATGGCGGCCTGGTCTGGCGCATCTTCTCCGACCGGCCGGACGACACCGGCACCTTCAAGATGATCCGCGAGGATCGCAGCGCGACGCCGAACGTCGTGCTGCCGCCCGGCAATTATGTGGTGCATGTCGCGCTCGGCCTCGTCAGCGCGGTGCGCACGGTGACGCTGAAGGCGGAAACCGATCGCGAAGCCTTCCTGCTGCCGGCCGGCGGATTGCGCATCGAGGGCCGCGTCGGCACGTCGAAGATTCCGCAGAACCAGATTTCGTTTGCGATCTACAAGGGCAGCCAGTTCGAAGGCGGCGACCGCGCCTCGCTGGTGCCGAACGTCGCAGCCGGCGACGTCGTGCTGCTGCCGGAAGGCACCTACTACATCATCTCCAACTATGGCGATGCCAATTCGGTGGTGCGCTCCGACATCCGCGTGCAGGCCGGCAAGCTGACCGACGTCGTCGTCACCCACCGCGCCGCCGTCATTACGCTGAAGCTGGTCTCGGACAAGGGCGGCGAAGCGCTCGCCAACACCGCCTGGTCGGTGATCACCCCGGGCGGCGACGTGATCAAGGAATTGATCGGTGCGTTCCCGCGCGTGGTGTTGTCCGAAGGCGAATATCGCGCGATCGCCAAGAACGAGGGCAAGGTCTACGAGCGGCCCTTCAACGTCGTGAACGGCGTCGACGGCGAGGTCGAAGTCGTCGCGCGCTAGAACTCGCACTACAACCGGCAAGCGCTGTCATGGTTTGTAACGCGCACTAACCATCGCCCGGCTTTAAACTGTCATAATCGCCATAACCGCGTACCACTCCCCCTATTTTTACAAGCCATTAAGCCGGCTCCTCTTTGGATCGCGCCGGGTCGAAGGCGCGGGGAATGTCATGGTTGCCAACAAGTCATCCAGGAAACTCAAACCGGAAATGTTCGACGACCTGCCTGTCCTGAAGCGCAAGTGGCAGGCCGCGGTGCGCCCGGGCGAAAAGCTTCCACGCTATGAAGACGTGATGCTCGGCAGCCTCGGCCGTCTCGCCGACCACATCGTGCTGTTGAAGGACACCAGCGAGGCACTCGAAGTCTCGCGCACCGGCCGCTACATCCAGCAATGGCTGAATGACGAGCGTTGGGACATTCCCTTGAGTGCACTGTCGCCGGATTGTGCGACGGCGCTGGCCGAGTCGGCCGCCGGCGCGCTCCGCAACAACCGTCCGCATCTGGCGCTGGCGCATTGCGTGCGCGACGGCATGGTCAGGACCTACGACGTGCTGGCGCTGCCGACGGCGTCGCGATGGGGCGGCACGCTGGTCGGCACCTACGTCAACGAGCGCAGCGTGCAATACAATCTGCTGGACGCGATCTTCACCAACACCGAAGAGGGCGTGCTCTCGCTCGCGACGCTGCGCGATTTCAGCCAGAAGGCGAGCGACCTCCAGATCGTGCATCACAACCAGGCAGCGTCCGCGTTGTTGAAAGTGCCGTCGGAAAGCCTGCAATGGCGGCGGCTCAGCGAGGGCGGCAATCTGTTGTGCTCGCGCGAGGTGACGGATCGCCTGCTCGAGATCGTGGAACGTGGCGGCCGCGATCAATTCGAGATCGACAGCGACGACCGCAACCTGCGGCTCGGCGCAACCGCGCTCGGCGACATGCTCTCGCTGACGATTTCGGACGTGACCGCATTGAAGCGGCGCGAGGCTTCGTTCCGCCTGCTGTTCGACAACAACCCGATGCCGATGTGGGTGTTCGATGTCGAAACCACGCGCTTCCTCAATATCAACGACGCCGCGGTCCAGTACTATGGCTACAGCCGCGCCAGATTTCTCAGCATGAAGCTGCAGGAGATCTGGCCGCAGGATGAATGGTCGAGCCACACCCAGGCGCTGCAGCAGATCGGCGGCTCGCATTATTCGGGGCGCAACTGGCGCCACCTCAAGGCCGACGGCAGCGAAATCTAGGTCTTGACCTATGGCCGCCGCGTCGCGTTCGACGGCCGCGATGCCTTCATGGTCGCCGTTGTCGACATCACCGAACGGCGCAAGGCGGAAGCCCGCATCGCCCACATGGCCCATCACGACGGCCTGACCAATCTGCCGAACCGCGAGCTGTTCCAGGAGCGGCTGAAGCAGGCGCTGGAGACCGACAAGCCGGTCGCCGTGCTCTGTGTCGATCTCGACCTGTTCAAGAACGTCAACGATTCACTCGGCCATCCCATCGGCGATCGTCTGCTGAAGCTGGTGGCCGAGCGGCTGCGCGCGCAGGTCCGCGGCAACAATCTTGCGGCGCGGCTCGGTGGCGACGAGTTCGCGGTGATTCTTTCGTCCGACGTCTCGCCGAACGAGACGAGTGATTTCGCCTCGCGCCTGATCAGGCTCTTGAGCACGGCTTATTTGATCGACGGCAATGAGGTCGTGATCGGCGCCTCGATCGGGATCGCACTGTCGCCGAGCGACGGCGACACCAGCGAAGAGCTGATGCGCAACGCCGACCTCGCACTCTACCGCGCCAAGGAAGACGGCGGCGGCGTGCATCGTTTCTTCGAGCGCGAGATGGACCGCCAGGCACAGATGCGCCGCGACATGGAGCTCGACCTGCGCCGCGCCCTTGGCAACCGCGAGTTCGAGCTGCATTACCAGCCGCTGCTCGATATCGCGACCGACCGCATCAGCGGCTTCGAGGCGCTGCTGCGCTGGCGGCATCCCGAAAAGGGCATGATCTCTCCGGCCGACTTCATTCCTGTGGCCGAGGATATCGGCCTGATCGTCTCGCTCGGCGAATGGGTGTTGCGCGAGGCCTCCAACGAGGCGGTGAAATGGCCTGCCGACGTCAAGATCGCGGTCAACCTCTCGCCGGTGCAATTCCGCAGCCGCAATCTGGTCCAGGTGGTGGTTTCGGCGTTGGCGAATTCGGGCCTGTCGCCGAAGCGGCTCGAGCTCGAAATTACGGAATTGCTGTTCCTGGCGGAGACCGGGGCTAATCTCGCGATCCTGCATCAGCTCCGCGAGCTCGGCGTCGGCATCTCCATGGACGATTTCGGCACCGGCTATTCCAGCCTCAGCTATCTGCGCAGCTTCCCGTTCGACAAGATCAAGATCGACCGTTCGTTCGTGAAGGATCTCGCGCAGCGCTCCGACTGCGTCGCGATCGTGCGCGCGATTTCGGGGCTCGGCCGCAGCCTCAACATCACCACGACCGCGGAGGGCGTGGAGACAATGGATCAGCTCGATTGGCTGCGCGCCGAGGGCTGCAACCAGGTGCAGGGTTTTCTGTTCAGCGCGGCAAGGCCAGCGAACGAGGTCGAGCAGCTGTTGTCCAGGTTCGGCACGCGTGCTTCGCAGGCGGCGTGACTGCACTAAAACCGCGTGACGATGTCCGACAGCGTCGGGCGGGGGCGGTCCTCGCTCGGTTTTGACGGCGTGCCGATGTGGATCAGTCCGGCGAGTTTCTCGTCCGGCTTCAATCCGAAGCCATCGAGCACGTCGCGGTCGAACGCGAACCAGCCGGTCAGCCAGCATGCGCCATAGCCGAGCGCGGTTGCGGCGGTAACGATGTTCATTGCGCTGGCGCCGGCCGACAATTCCTGCTCCCATGGTGGCACCTTGGGATGCGGTTTGGTGAAGCTGACCACGCCGATCACGAGTGGTGCATCCGTCAGCCGCTTCTTCTCGATCTCGATCTCGGCCGCTGGGGCCTGCGGGTTCTTGCTTGCAAACACCTTTGCGATGATCTCGCCGCCGCGGACGCGCGCGTCGCCCTCGAACAGGATGAAGCGCCACGGCGCAAGCTTGCCGTGATCGGGCACCCGCGCGCCGATGGTCAGGATGGTCTCGATCTCGGCCGCAGAGGGGCCGGGACCGGTCATCTCGCGCGGCTTCATCGAACGTCGGGTTTTGAGCAGTTCCAGGGCGTCAGTCATAGGGAATCCTTGCAGGGCGCCGCATGGCGACGCCCAACCTATATCGTGCGGTCGCGCGAACTTGGCAAGAAGATCGGCAAAGCGCGAAGATTAGAATCGGACTACCAGACTAGCGCTTCTTCAGCGGCGGCTTCTCGATGATCGGGCAGCGGCAGACGGGTATCGCGGTAGCCGCTAGATTGCCGTGCTCGTCGATCGTCACCATCAGCACCTTGCCCTGCTGCGCCGCCTTGCTGGCCGCCGATACGATGCCGGGCGCGGCGAGGATGTTGGTTGCCGTGCCGAACATCATCTGGTTGGCGACGGTCGCCTGTGCGCCGTAGCCCAGCGCCGTGCTTGACGGCTGCCCGGCCGAGGTGTTGGAGCCGAGCGCCGTTGCAAAATTGCCGCTCGCGGTCGCGGTGTCGCCGACCGCCACGGTGTCGTTGGCCAGCGCGCGGGCGGCAAAGCCAATGCCGGTGGAGGCAAAGCCGTTCGAGTTGGCACCCTGGCCGACCGCCACGCTGCCCTGGTTGGTGGCGCTGGCGTCCTTTCCGAACGCCATTGCGGCAATCGAGCTGGCATTGGCGTTGTAGCCGAATCCCATCGCGGCGTCGGCGGTACCCTTAGCGTTGATGCCCATCGCGGTGGCGCCGGTGCCGGGGGAGGCGGTCGCGCCCGAGCCACAGGCGAGCTCGCCGTTGGGGCCGTTCTCCACGCAGCGTGCGGCGGTGCCAGATCCCATCACGGTCTGCGCCTGCGCAGGGACCGCTGCGAGGACAAGCAACAGAGCAGACGCCAATCGAACCAAAGCAAAAATGCGCAACATATCACCCTCCCTGTTTCGCCCCGAAGGTTGTGGTTCGAGGCCAATAAAACTGGAGGGTATATTTGCGCGGTGCGCTTGGCCATGGCCGAGACGTGCGACAAGAAGAACTCGGCGGAAACGCCGAGTTCTTGATCAAGATCAAATCCTGCCTAGGCCGCGTCGACCAGCTTCGCCCGCTTGATGTCGGGCGGTGTGGCTTCATCCACCAGCGCGGCGATCGCTTCTTCCGTCGACATCACCTTCTGGCCGTCGCTGCCGAGCCGGCGGACGGAGACGGTGTGGGTCTCGGCTTCCTTCTTGCCGATCGCGAGCAGGGCCGGGATTTTCGCCAGCGAATGTTCGCGGACCTTGTAGTTGATCTTCTCGTTGCGCAAATCGATCTCGACCCGCAGGCCGGCGCGCCGCGCGGCGGCGACGACCGTCTTGGCGTATTCGTCGGCCTCCGAAGTGATGGTGGTGACGACAGCTTGCGTTGGCGCGAGCCAGAGCGGGAAGTTGCCGGCATAGTGCTCGATCAGGATGCCGATGAAGCGTTCCACCGAGCCGCAGATCGCGCGGTGCACCATCACCGGCGGCTTCTTCGAGCCATCATGGTCGATATAGAACGCGCCGAACCGCTCCGGCAAATTGAAGTCGACCTGTGTGGTGCCGCACTGCCAGTCGCGGCCGATGGCATCGCGCAGCACATATTCGAACTTCGGCCCGTAGAACGCGCCTTCGCCCGGATTGATCTCGGTCTTGATGGTCTGGTTGTGGCTGCGCGACTTGATCTCCTGCAGCACCGTCGCCATCACGCGCTCGGCGTGATCCCACATCGCATCGGTGCCGACGCGCTTCTCCGGCCGCGTGGAGAGTTTCACCATCAGATCGCCGGTGAAGCCGAAATCGGCATAGACCGAGAGGATCAGGTCGTTGATCTTCAGGCATTCGTCGGCGAGCTGCTCTTCGGTGCAGAAGATATGCGCGTCGTCCTGGGTGAAGCCGCGCACGCGCATCAATCCGTGCATCGCGCCTGACGCCTCATAGCGGTGCACCACGCCGAATTCGGCGAGGCGCAAGGGCAGGTCGCGATAGCTCTTCAGGCCGTGCTTGAAAATCAGCACATGTCCCGGGCAATTCATCGGCTTCAGTGCAAACCAGCGCTTGTCCTCGGCCTCGTCGCCGGCGGACTGCGCCGCGAACATGTTCTCGCGATACCAGTCCCAATGGCCCGAGGTCTCCCACAGCGACTTGTCGAGGATCTGCGGCGCATTGACCTCGCTGTACTCACCGGTCAGGCGCCGGCGCATATAGGCGATCACGGCCTGGAAGATGGTCCAGCCCTTCGCGTGCCAGAACACCACGCCCGGGCCTTCTTCCTGGAAATGGAACAAGTCCAGCTCGCGGCCGAGCCTGCGGTGGTCGCGCTTCTCTGCTTCCTCGATCTGCTTCAGATACGCGTCGAGCTCTTCCTGCTTCGCGAACGCCGTGCCGTAGATGCGGGTCAGCATCGGATTGTTGGAATCGCCGCGCCAATAGGCGCCCGCCACCTTCATCAGTTTGAAGGCGTTGCCGATCTTGCCGGTCGAGGTCATGTGCGGGCCCCGGCAGAGGTCGAACCAGTCGCCCTGAAAATAGATCTTGATCGGCTCGTTCCCGGGGATGGCGTCGACCAGCTCGACCTTGAAGGCCTCGCCCTTGTCGCGGAACACCTGTTTTGTCTTTTCGCGGTCCCAGACCTCCTTGGTGAACGGCTTGTCGCGCGCGATGATCTCACGCATCTTCTTTTCGATCGCGGCAAAATCTTCCGGCGTGAACGGCTCGTTGCGAAAGAAGTCGTAATAGAATCCGTTCTCGATGACGGGACCGATCGTCACTTGCGTGCCCGGCCACAACGACTGCACGGCTTCGGCCAGCACATGCGCGGCATCATGCCGGATCAGTTCCAGCGCGCGGGGCTCGTCGCGGTTGACGAACTCGATCCTGGCGTCAGTCTCGATGGGATCGTTGAGGTCGGCGAGCTCGCCGTCGAGCGCCATGGCCACCGTGCGCTTGGCGAGCGAGGGCGAAATGCCCTTGGCGATCTCGAGGCCGGTGGTGTCTTTTGGAAATTCGCGCTGGGCGCCGTCGGGGAAGGTGAGGGTGATCTTGTGGACCGGCTCGACGGGCTTCAGATTCGTAAGCGAGTACTGGAATCCGGATTCGGATTTTTTGTCGGACATGTCGGTCTCCTGAGGCTCACTCCTGCGAACGAGCGCAGGTAAGCGGGAACGAGAGCCATATAGCAGGGGAATCGGGCAAAGCAATCGGTGCCGTCGTGGAAAATCCGCAAAATAACGGCCATTTCAACGGGCTGACACCGATGCCACACTTCACAGCCCGTGGTTGCCGGCGCATGGACTTGCTGCCGCCGGCTTGCTAGATTTAGCGAAATCCTTCCTCTGCCTGTTCCGGCCGTTCCCATGTTTCCGCGCTTTGCACTGGTCGCAGCTCTCACCCTTGTCTGCGGTCATGCGTCGGCGGCCTCGTTTGGCGCGCGGCCTGCGCCGGGTCTGGCCGTGTCGGCGCCGATGACCTTCTATGTGGTCAGGGGCGCGCCGGACAGTTGCGGCCGCGGCTGCGACCGCTGGATCGCGGTGGAAGGGCAGGTCGATTCCAACGCCGCCGCGCGCTTCAGGAAATTCCTGTCGCAGCAGCGCGACCGTTCGCTGCCGATCTATTTCTATTCGCCCGGCGGCAATCTCGACCAGGCGGTCGCAATGGGCAACATGCTGCGCGAGAAACCCACCGTGGCCCGCGTCGGGCGAACCGTGGTGCGGGAATGCGGCTTCGAGGCGCAGGACAGCGAGGTCTGCATCAAGCTGAAGCTGTCCCCCCGCGAGCTGCACGGCGATCTCTTCACCCATAACGCGATGTGCGCGTCCGCCTGTCCCTATCTGATCCTCGGTGCTGCCACGCGCGAAATCGCGCCGGACGCGGCGCTGGCCGTGCACTCGCCCAAGGTGGTGGTTTCCTTCCGCGGCGTCGGCAAGCCGACCCCGTCGATGGTCGCAACCGCAACCGAGCGCGGCCGTGAGCGTGGCGATCGCCTGCTCGCGGGCTATTTCGCCAAGATGGGAGCGGATGCCGCGCTGCTCGATCTCTCCAGGACCGTCAAGTTCGAGGACATGCACGTGCTCACGCGCGAGGAGATCGTCCGCTTCGGGATCGACCGGCGCGAATTCGTGGAGACCTCGTGGTCGTTCGAGAACAACGGGCGCAGCACCGTGCGCAAGGTCGCGGTCCAGCGCAATCCCGGCGAGAAATCCTTCCGCCTGATGCAGTGGCGGATGATCTGTTTCGACAGCGAGCGCTTCGAGCTGGATGTGCAGCGGCCGGCAACAGTGAATCCGACCTTCTCCTCGGTTGCGATTGCAGGTGGCGGCGGCAAGCGGCAGTATTTTTCCTATCCGCCAGCGAAGGCGTCGGGCTTCGAAGTGTGGGGCATGCGGATGGCGAAGGCCTCGGTGCAGTCGCTTTTGGAACTGGCGCAAGTCGAGTTTATGGAGTCGTCGGTTGCTGCGGACGGACACCGCATTCCGCAATCCATGAAACTCTCCAGCGAAGGATTGTCGGGTGCGCTGGATAGTTTGATCGCCACCTGTGCGCCGTCAAAAAATCCAACGCCATCTCAGACCGTCGTGTCGCGCGATCGCGCAGAGAAATGATCTCAAGCTCGCATTCTCCTGCTAGTTCATGCAGCTCATGCGTCGCATGATGATAATTCATGCAATTGCATCAAACCGTCTGATATAGAGGCGGCGTGAATGGCCGTTTCGCTCCCACTGCATTGATGCTCGGAAACATCGTCACCGGCTGCTCGGTATTGGCACCGGCGGGCATGCTGACCGAATTATCCGAGAGCCTCGGCGTCAGCATCCGCACTGCGGGGCTGCTCATCACCTTCGGCGCGGTCGTGCTCTGCGTGGGTTCTCCAGTCACGGCGTGGCTGACCAGCCGGATCGAGCGGCGCACCTTGCTGGTCGCAACGCTGGCGGTGCTTGCACTCACCAACGCAGCTTCTGCCTTCGCACCGGACTACGCGACGCTGCTGTTCATCCGCTGCTCATGCTGGCGGTGGGCGTGATCTATACGCCGCAGGCCGCGGGCACGGCGGCGCTGATCGTGCCGGTGGAGAAGCGCGGCAGCACCATCGCCTATATCTTTCTCGGCTGGTCGCTCGCGGCTGCCGTCGGCCTGCCGCTGATCACCTTCATCGCCAGCCGCTATGGCTGGCAGGCGGTCTATGGCTCGATCGGAGCGATGGGCTTTTTGAGCTCTCTGCTGCTCGCCTGGCGATTGCCCGGCGGCTTGCGCGCGGCGCCGGTCGAGCTCAAGACATGGGTCGATCTCGGCCGCAACCGCGCGATCAATCCTGTTGCTGGCGATCACGGCGCTGCAGACCTCCGGCCAGTTCACCGTCTTCCCCTTCATGGGGCCGCTGCTCAAGAAGCTGACGGACGCGGATCCGAATGCGATCGGTCTCATCTTTGCGCTGTACGGGATCGCCGGCTTTGTCGGCATTCTGATCGCGACCCGCATCGTCGACTCCTGGCGCTGTTGTTCAATGCGCTGGTCATGATCGGCATCACCGGCTGGGCGCTGAGCGCGGGCCTCTACGTCCTGATGGCCGCGGCCGTCGCGGTGTGGGGACTGGGCTTTGCCTCGACCAATTCGATGCAGCAGGTGCGCCTCGTCGCGGCCGCGCCACCGCTGGCGCCGGCCTCGGTGGCGCTCAACACCTCCGTGCTCTATATCGGGCAGGCGATCGGCTCGTTCGTCGGCGGCCTGTTCTATGCGCGCGAGCTGCTCTATGGCGTCGGTTTTGTCGGCATGGCCTTCGTTATGCTCGCGGTGATGCTGGTGCTCGCAAGCCAGCCTCGACCGGCCCCGGCAAGCTAGCCACGGCTCGGCCCCACGGGGGCTGGCCAATCGGCCGCGACCGCGTTAAATCGCAAGCCGCAATGACGCCGGAACCGGCTTTCCGTTTATCCGATCACCGACAAAACGAGAGTGAACTGACATGAGAATGATGTTGGCGTTCGTCGCGGTCCTTTATTCAGCCGCGGCACTCGCGCAATCTGCCGCGCCGCCGGCGGATCAGCCCGCGGCCCAGGCCAAGCCAGCGAAGCAGGCCAAGGCGAAGGCGCCGGCCAAGGGATCGATCGCGGTCCGGCTGCAGTCGTGCCAGGACCTCGACGACGGAACCAAGGAGCGGCTGAACTGCTACGACGAGGTGATCGCGCCGGCGCCGAAGCCGAAGGCGGGTGCGGCCAAGACCGTGATGGAGTGCAAGTTCACCAAGGAAGAGGACGAGCGGCTCGCCTGCTACAACGGCTTTGTCGACAGCATGCCGAAATTGCCGAAGTCGTGAGCGTGTCTTCGCGCTAGTCGCAGATGCGGGTCAGGATCGCTCTGAAGGCAACGCCCGGCAACTGCAGCGCGGTGCCTTCAAAATCGACCAGGTTACCGTCGTCCTTGCCCTTCAGCGTCAGCGTGATGCGGTCGGTTCCAAACAGCGGCTTGAACGCGGGATCAGCGTTGTGGCGCTCGGTCGAAACCTTGACATTGATTGCCTCGCCTTCGTCGCGATAGCTGCCGATGAAGGCGAAGGCGGAATTGCCACCGCGGAGTTTCCCGGAATGGGCGTAAATGACGCCGCTGCCTGTGCCATGAACGGTATGAAATTCAACCTTATATAAGCCTTCCTGCAATTCTCATCCCCCAGTGGTTGTAATTCCCATTGATTGCACCTTAGGGCCCGCCAGTTGAGCGAACAATCCCGCGCCCGCGGAAATCACGCGCCCGTCAACATCACATTTTGAACAGCGATGGAACGGTCGCGCGAGAAATGGAACTCACGCGCGGCTGGAACAGGGAAGGGGAGTGATCGCTCGACGACTACCGGCTCGAGGACGAGACCGTGCTGGTTGCGACCCGCATCGAGGGCGCTGCCATCTTCACCAGCACCTGTTCGATCGGATTCTTCGTCCATGCCTGCGTGACGTAATCGCGATGGCTGATGCCTTCGCCGGTCTTGACGAAGACGACACTGCCAGGCCGCAGCGGACTGTCCATGCTTTCGGAGACGGTGATGCCCTTGCCGCGCAGCATCGACATCAGCTCGTGGTCGCGGGGCGAGGTGTAGTGCGTGTAGGAACTGACAAAGAAGCCGTTGCGATGGGATTCGATCCAGGCGGCGAACTTGTCGAGCTCGCCATAGACCGCATCGAGCAGGATCACGCCGCGAACGCGGTCGCTGATGCCGCCGACCTCGAGGCTCCAGGCGGTCGGCAGGAAGCCGCCGCTGTAGCCGACGATGACGATCGGCATTTTTTCGAACGCCTTGGCGCTCGCGGGATCGCCATAGAGGCTGGCGAGGTTGGCAACGGACTCGTCCATGAAGCGTTTGAAGCCGCCGGGCTGCCAGAACTTGCCGGCCGAGGAATTGGCGGCGTCGACCGCCAGCTGCGGCGCCAGCAGCACGGCGTTGACGCCGGAATCGGAGATCTGCTGCGGCACCAATTGCCGGTCGCGCACGTCGCGCTCGAGTGTCGCGCCATTGCCGTGGAAGAACACGACGATCACGCCCGGCTTCTGTACGTCGAAATTCTCGGGGATGTGCACCAGCGTGCGGTTGTCGTTGTAGGTCTGGTCCTGCCAGTAGACGTGGCCGGAATAGCTGCGATGGCCCTTGCGGCTGCCGGAGGCGATGTTGAGGAACGGTGCGTCGGAAGCGGGATTGTTGCCGTAATAGGGGAAGGCGGAAGACTTCATGCTGACCAGCGTGGTTACCTCTTCGCCGGTGGGCTGAGGCTCACGCTTGTAGGGCACCGTCGGTTCGAGCGAGGCGACGCGATAGCTTTGCGTCTGCACCCGTCTCGGCCCGAAGTCGGCCATCTGGCGCAGCGGAAGAGCTTCGCTGGCCGTGGGGAAGCGGTCGCGGAACTCTGGCTTGGGGAATCGATCGTCGAAGCTGTCGGCTGATGCGGTCTGCGTGCCCGATGTTGCGGAAGCGTTGGCGGCAAGGGCGCCCGGATTCGGCGCGCGGCCGCATTGAACCAGAACCAGCGAGAGCGGCACAAAGACGCAAGCAATTACGGCCCAGCGCCAGCGGCGGCCAAAGCCCATCGCACCCGGTAACGCACCCCGGCGCGCAACGTCATTTACATGGTTCTTCGGATTGGCTCCGACCATCCACCCACTGCCCCAAGTCGACCCGGCAAACGGCCTATCAGAGCCGGCCGGACGTTTAGGCTACGTTAAGCTTTCGGAAAAACTTCCCCATCCGAAAGCCATTGAACGAACTTCGACTACAAGCCTCAAGATCAACACGAAATCGTGTCGTGATTGTGGGAGGGAAGCCCGGTTTTCGCAACGCCGTAATGAGACGGGGGCCGGATTGGGTGTCTAAATACCTCTGTTAACCATGTTTCTTTGGCTTGCATTAACCTTGCTTGAATTGGCGGACGTCACCTTGCACCATGAACGCTGCGGCGGAATGCCGAAGGACCCGACATGACGGCATCAGAAACGGGGAGCGCGGTACTGCCGCCGGGCCGCCTTCTCGAAGGCGGGCATTCGGTTTCCGTGCTCGTTGCGACCGCCATCGTCGTCGCCGACATGATCGGGGTCGGCGTCTTCACGAGCCTCGGCTTCCAGGTCAAGGACATCCCCTCCGGCTTCTCCATCCTGCTGCTCTGGGTCGTCGGCGGCCTGGTCGCGCTGTGCGGAGTGTTCTCCTACAGCGAACTGGGCGCGATGTTTCCGCGCTCGAGCGGCGAATATAACTTTTTGAGCCGCGCCTATCATCCGGCCTTCGGATTCCTGGCCGGCTGGGTGTCGGCGACCGTCGGCTTTGCCGCACCCGTCGCGCTCGCGGCCATGGCGTTCGGCGAATATTCCAAATCGGTGCTGCCTGGCGCTTCGCCGGTGGCGCTTGCCGTCGGCATGGTCTGGATCGTGTCGCTGATCCAGCTCACCGGCGTGAAGCACTCCTCGACCTTCCAGTTGATCTCGACCGTGCTGAAGGTCGTGCTGATCGTGGCCTTCCTGACGGCCGGTTTTGTCATCGGCACGCCGCAGCCGGTCTCGTTCGCGCCGTCGGGCGCGGCGTTCGCGCAAGTGATGAGCGCGCCGTTCGCGATCAGCCTCGTCTTCGTGATGTACTCGTTCTCGGGCTGGAACGCCGCGACCTACATCATCGGCGAGATGGACACCCCGCAGCAGAGCCTGCCGCGCGCGCTGCTTGCGGGCACGCTGATCGTGATGGCGCTCTATGTCGCGCTCAATGCCGTGTTCCTGCACACCGCGCCGATCGACAAGCTTTCCGGCCAGCTCGACGTCGCCTCTATTTCCGGCCGCTACATTTTCGGCGATGTCGGCGGGCGCGTTGTCGCAGGCATGATTTGCATCGGGCTCGTCTCCTCGATCTCCGCGATGATGTGGATCGGCCCGCGCGTGATGATGACCATGGGCGAGGACATCCCGGCGATGAAGCTGTTTGCCCGCAAATCAGGCAATGGCGCGCCGGTCTATGCCATCCTGTTCCAGCTTGCCGCCGCGACGCTGATGATGCTGACCCGCTCGTTCGAGGCGGTGCTGGACTTCATCCAGTTCTCGCTGCTGTTCTGCTCGTTCTTCACCGTGCTCGGCGTGATCAAGCTGCGCATCACCCATCCCGATCTGCCGCGGCCTTACCGCGCCTGGGGATACCCGGTGACGCCGCTGGTTTTCCTGCTCGTGACCGGCTTCATGATGTACTACCTTTTGACGGAGCGGCCGCTGCAGGCGTTCCTCGGCATGTTGATCATGATCTCGGGTCTTCTGATTTACGCTATCTTCCACAAGCGGGCCGATAGGGGCGCCGCGACTTCATCCTAGGGCCGCCACGAAAAATGCTCCGCTCACTGAAAATGGCGGCGTTGGCCGCGGGCTTTATCCTCGCCGCTACGCTGGGCGCGCATGCCGCCGACACTGCGACCGCCGACGACACCGCGCGGTTCCTCGCGGGCCTGCAGCCGTCGGAAGGCTCGCCGCTGGCGCCGCTGACCAAGGATCCGGCCTGGCAGCATCACGCCAGATTCTTCGACAGCGCCTTCGCCCAGCTCGAGCAGCGCCAGCTCTCCAAGGTGCAGGCCTGGGCCGATACCAATCTCGCCGCGCCCAAGCCGACCATGTTCTACTTCTTCTCGGGGCCAGACTTCCTCTACGCCAACGCGTTCTATCCGAAGGCGACGACCTATGTGATGGCGGCGCTGGAGCCGCCGGGCTCGATGCCCGATCTGACGAAAATCCCGCGCGGAAACATCGATTCGGCGCTGGGCAATATCGAGCACTCGCTCGGCACCATCATGAATTTCAGCTTCTTCATTACCAAGCACATGAAGACGGATCTGCACGTCGGCCAGATCTCCGGCGCACTGCCGCTCCTGTTCGTGTTCATGGAGCGCTCGGGCAAGAGTATCCGTGAGGTCACGCCGGTCACGCTGGATGAGGACGGCAAGGTCCATACCGGCGGCGAGGGCGCCAAGGCCAATGCGCCGCACGGCGTGCGCATCCTGTTCGCCGGCAAGGACGGCGTGGAGAAGACGCTGTATTATTTCTCGACCGACCTCTCAAATTCCGGCGCCAAGAACAGCGGCTTCCTCAAATTCTGCGAGACGCTGGCGCCCGGCAACAGCCTGATCAAGAGCGCCTCCTATCTGTTGCACTCCGGCAGCTTCACGGTCGCGCGCGATTTCCTGCTCGCCAATAGTGCCACCATCATCCAGGACGATTCCGGCATTCCGCTCAGCAATTACAATTCGAAGAAATGGCGCTTCTTCCCGTTCGGCCATTATGCCGGCCCGATCGGCGAATTCCCGGGGCGGTATCAGCAGAGCTACGCCGAGCTGTTCCGGCGCGCGCAGCCGATGAATTTCGGTATCGGCTATCGCTGGCGGACGAATGATTCGAACCTGCTGCTGTCCGTGAGGCTTGGCCCCGATGAAACCCCGCCCTCGGATGCGACGGCTTCCACCGACGAGCCGCCGGCGAAACCGCCGCGTCCGAGGAAGCCGAAGCCCGCGCCTGAGCCGCGGCACGGGGTGTTCTGGTTCGGGCGCTAGTTCACCAGCGCACGCTCTGGCTGGGCTCGATCAACGCGGTATTGCCGGGCGGTGGCGCGGCATAGCCCGCGATGAGACTGTAGGCGGCGACGATGACGATCAGCAGTGCGATGACCGCGAGCAGGTCGACCTGCCGAGGGTCGTGACCGTAGTGATGATGGCTGATTTTCCAGCGCATTGTTGTTTCCTCCCGCGGGGGCATCACGACAATACGAGGGAGTGTCCGCAGTTCCGGCAGGTCAGTCATGCGCCCCCATCTGGAGGCGGCGCAGCATCTCATGGCGGCGCGTTGACGCCGCGCCAGCGGCCGTAGCGCCAGGGCAGATACCAGCGTGCCCGCGCCGGTAACGCCGCCGGCACGAGATCGATCCCGGACGTGCCGAAGGGATGGCAGCGCAGGAGTCGCGCCAGCGTCATCCAGCCGCCCGCCCACAGTCCGAACCGGTCAATCGCCTCGTCGCCATAGACCGAACAGGTCGGCAGATGGCGGCAGTTGTAGCCGACCAGTGGCGACAGCGTGTGCCGGTAAAGCCAGATCAACGCCCGCCCGGCCCGGCGCGGCAGCTGCAACAGGGTGGATCCGATTGTGGAACTCGAATCCTGCCCTGAATTTTTCGTGGGCGGCATGCTGCGATCCTGGGCGCGATTTGCGTGGTTCCGGAGCAGGGAACTAATGGCGTCAGACAATTGCGCCACACTGTTCCGATTTTACATGAGCTTTTGGTAGCGCTGCAGCAAGTCCCTATGGACGATGCGTATTCGCCCGGATACCATTTTATGACGCCAGCATGATAGAATCGTTTTTGGCGTTGCGTTGGGGCTTTACCGTTGCTCGAATAGGGGCTTGGGGAAGGATCCAGATTGAGGCTCTTGAAGTCGCATGATCTGCGCGGCTGGGCGTTGTTTTGCGCCGCCGCAATTTGTCTCGCATTGCCGGGCGCGACCGCGCCGCTCGGCACGTCGGCACGTGCCGGAGGCAGCCTCGAAGAACGCAAGCTGCCGATGAAGTTCAGCTGGGCGGCCTGCGAGCCAAATTGCCTTGGCTGGGTCAGCGCGGTTGGGGTGGTGACCGCTGACAGTCCGAAGGATTTCGAAGACTTCGCCCGCAGCCGCGATCTTGCCGGCGCGACCGTGGTGCTCGATTCCAGCGGCGGCTCCGTCAATGATTCCATTGCGCTCGGGCGCCGCTTCCGCGATCTCGGCATGCTCACCACGGTTGGCGTCAGCGTGCTGAACCACGACGCGCGGGGCGACCGCGGCAGTGTTTCGCCGGAAGCCTATTGCGAGTCGATGTGCGTGTTCCTGTTGCTGTCGGGCAAGACGCGTTATGTGCCCGAACAAGCGCATGTGCGGGTGCACCAGATCTGGATGGGAGATCGCGCCGATGACGCGCGGGCGGCGAGCTACACTGCGCAGGATCTGACCATCGTCGAGCGCGACATTGGCCGGCTGGCTAAATACACGTTTGACATGGGCGGGGCGGGCGACCTGCTGTCGTTGTCGCTCAGCGTGGCGCCCTGGGAAGAGCTGCATGAGCTGACGCCAGCCGAATTGCGGCTGACCAACCTCGTGACCACGGCCAAGGTCGCTGACGTCCTGCCGCGTGCCGACGTCTCGGTGCCGATGGCGGAACTGGCGCCGAAATCCTTGCAGGATCGCTTCCCGAACAGCGTGAGCGAGACGGACGCGCAGCCGGCAAAGTCGACCCGGACGGCCGAAGCCCTGGTTCCCACCGGCGGCGTCGCTACGCCTGCAAAGTGACCCGAAGGGTCATTCCGGGTTCGCTGCTTCGCATCGCCCCGGAATGACGGACGCTAGCCCTGAGCCGCCGCAGGCTGCTTCGCTTTGGCCTCGATCTGGCCGATCGCATCCACCACCGCATCGAAGGTCAGCATGGTCGAGGCGTGGCGCGCCTTGTAGTCGCGGACCGGCTCGAGCAGGGCGATGTCGGCCCATTTGTGGTCGGCGGGAGGGGGGCTGCCGTTCTCCTTCAGCATTTTGCGAACGGTCTCGCGCAACTCCCGCAATTCGCTCGCGGTCGAGCCGATCACATGACGCGCCATGATCGAAGAGGAAGCCTGTCCGAGTGCGCAGGCCTTCACGTCATGGGCGAAGTCCGTAACCACGGGGCCGTCCATCTTGAGGTCGACCTTCACGGTCGAGCCGCAGAGCTTCGAATGGGCGGTGGCGCTGGCATCGGGATCGCCAAGGCGGCCCAGCCGCGGGATGTTCCCGGCCAACTCGATGATGCGCTTGTTGTAGATGTCGTTCAGCATATGATGGTAGTCCCGCCGGACGGCCTTGGCGGCCGGATGTCATGGCCTTATATATGGGTGCGCCCGGACGAAATACAGTCCGGCTATATCCTCAGGCGTCCGGCGGCAGCAGTCCGCCCCGTCTGCCGGTGACACTCCGGTCCTTTCGACCGGTCGAACGGAGTAGACGACATGGACGGCGCCCTGATCAAACCCATTCGCCCTGGCAAGCCCGCGGAAACCCGGCCCGCCGAGCTCGATCCTTCGGAATTCCTGGCCGCGGCCGTCCGCGCCGATCAGCCGCGCCCCTCGCGCGCCGAAGCTGAGGCCGCAGTCCACACGCTGCTCAGCTATATCGGCGAGAGTCCCGACCGCGAGGGCCTGCTGGACACGCCACGCCGCGTGGTCGAGGCCTTTGACGAGCTTTACCAGGGCTATCACCAGTGCCCGGCCGAGGTGCTTGACCGCACCTTTGGCGAGACCGCCGGCTATGACGATTTCGTGCTGGTCCGCGACATCGAGTTCACCTCGCAATGCGAGCACCACATGATGCCGTTCTACGGCAAGGCCCATATCGCCTATACGCCGGTCGAGCGGGTGGTAGGCCTGTCGAAGCTGGCGCGGCTGACCGACATCTTTGCGCGGCGGCTGCAGACCCAGGAGCATCTCACCGCGCAGATTGCGGCGGCGATCGACGAGATACTGAAACCGCGCGGCGTTGCGGTGATGATCGAAGCGGAGCATACCTGCATGTCGGTGCGCGGCGTCGCCAAGCATGGCGCCAGCACCTTCACCAGCCGCTACACCGGCATGTTCCGCGACAATCCGGCGGAGCAGGCGCGTTTCCTGTCCATGGTGCGAGGGACGCAGCGCTAGCTGCTCACCCTCGCTGTCAAGAGCGAGGGCTATCCCGTGTCTACCTCACACGATATCGACCGCGAAGAAGGGCTCAAGCTTGAGCCCAAATTCGACGCGTCCGGGCTGGTGACCTGTGTCGCGACCGATGCGGCGACCGGCGAGGTGCTGATGGTCGCGCACATGAACGACGAGGCGCTGCGCAAGACGGTGGCGACTGGCGAAGCCTGGTACTTCAGCCGTTCGCGCAAGGCGTTGTGGCGAAAAGGTGAGACATCCGGTCAAACCCAGCGCGTGGTCGAGATGCGCGTCGATTGCGACCAGGATGCCGTCTGGATCAGGGTCGAGCAGGTGGGCGCGGCCTGCCATACCGGGCGCAGGTCGTGCTTCTATCGGAGGATCGAGGGCGGCGAGAAGCTCGCCTTTGTCGACGCCGAGCGGCTGTTTGATCCGAACACCGTCTACCGCAAGTGACGTTTTAACGCCCCATTAACCATAACCGCCGCACTGTGACCGGAGGCGGGAGCGCTTTTCGGGAGAAAGAGCGCTCCGCGAGCCAGATGATCGTGTCCGGGGAGCAGGGCACCGAAAATGTCAGTCGACACGTCAAGCGCCACGGCTGCAGGTGTCGATCCCGCGCGCGCACGGGTGACCGGCGCGATCAAGCAGGCTGCCAACAACACCGGCGCCAGCTTCCAGTATTTGCTCACCACCGCGAAGATGGAATCCGATTTCAACCCGAGCGCGGGCGCGTCCACCTCGTCGGCGCACGGGCTCTACCAGTTCATCGACCAGACCTGGCTTGCGACGGTGAAGGAAGCGGGCGGCCAGCTCGGCTACAGCCAATATGCCGACGCCATCACCAAGACATCGTCGGGCGATTACACCGTCTCGGATCCCTCGATGTATCGCTCGATCATGAAGCTGCGCGACGATCCCGCGGCAAGCTCGGCGATGGCGGGCGTGCTGACCCAGTCCAACAGCTTTCAGCTCACCGGCAAGATCGGCCGCCGCCCGACCGAGCCTGAGCTCTATATGGCGCATTTCATGGGCGTCGGCGGGGCGGCGAAACTGATCAACAGCGCCGTGGACGATCCGCAGGCCTCGGCGCCAAAGATGTTTCCGAATGCGGCCGCCGCGAACCGCCCGATCTTCTACGACCGGCAGGGCAACGCGCGCAGCGTCTCCGAGGTCTATTCGGTGTTGACCACGCGTTATGGCGTCGCCGCCGGCTCTTCCACCACGCAGACGGCGCTTGCGATGTATGGCGCCTCGCCGCCCGCCACACAAATGGCCAGCGCCGCGCCGGCCACAAGTCCGGTCCAGGCCGTGGCCGGCCTCGACACCGCGACCTATCTCTCGCAATTTCCCGATGTCCGCGCTGCGACGCCGGCCGCCTCGCCAGCGAATGCCGGCAACAATTCGCCGCCCACAGATCCGATCTTCCGTTCGCTCTTCCAGGTCGACGGTCAGTCGCAGCCGGTGTCCTCGACGGTGCATGAATTGTGGGGCAGGTCGTCGTCGCTGACGGCGGATGCGGCGCCGCAGACGGGTAGCGGCAGCGCGCCGCGGCCGCTCGATCTCTTCAGCGATCGCAACGGCACGTTCTCCAGCTGACGACGCGCACAGACTGTCAGCAACGAGACAGTCAGCATCAATCACCTTCCGCGACGCGAACGCCGATTGTGGCGTGGCTCACAGATTGTAAATTTTTTGAGTGTGCGTAGAGTCTTGTGCGCTTTAAGGTAGAGGTCTAGCGTCCGCCAGCCAATTTCATTGCCGCTGGAGGATATTATGTCCCTTAATGTGAAAGTTTATGACAACGGAGATCACACTTGCCTGGTCTGGTTGCCCGCCGACGGCAAACCAATTCCGGAGTGTCGCGGATTCACCATCCGTCGTGTCACGCAAGGCAGTCCTGACGTTTTCCTGCACGGCTTCGTCGGCTTTTCCGACGACGACAAGTTCGATCCGAACGCGCCATGGAAACATCCGGTGCAACGCTTCATGTGGTGGGACTACGGCGTGAAGCCCGGGCAGACCGTGCAGTACTCGGTCGTGCCGGTGACTGGAGACAAGGACAACCTCCAGCTCGACAACAACGCCGCCAGTGCGTTGACGCCGCCGATGACGATCACGAGCCAGGTCTCGCCGAGTATCGGCGCCTATTTCAACAAGGGCATCGTCTCCGCGCAGTGGGTATCACGCGCGCTTGCGGCCATCGGCCCCAATCCGAAGATCGCGGACATCATCGACACGCCCGGCAATTCGCTGCGCGACGCGTTAAGCGGCCTGCTGCGTCCGCAGATCCTGAAGATGCTGGCCGACGTCAAGGCGAATGGCGGCGAGATCTATGCCGCCCTGTACGAGCTCAACGATCCCGAATTGCTCGAAGCGCTCAAGGCGCTGGGCAAGAAGTGTCACCTGATCCTTGCCAACGGCGCCTTCAAGCCGCCGACCAATGATGAAAACAAGGCGGTGCGCGGGCAGTTGAAGAGCGTGGTCGATCTGTCCAATCGTCTCGTTACCTCGGGCCATTTCGCGCACAACAAGTTCGTGGTGTTTTGCGATTCCGCGGGCAAGCCGCAGAGCGTGCTGTCCGGCAGCACGAACTGGACCATGACCGGATTGTGCACGCAGGCCAACAACGGGGTCATCGTCCGCGATGCAAAGCTCGCGCAATATTTCCTCGACGAATGGAATCTCCTGAAGAAGGCCGGCAATACCTATCCCCCTGGTCTTGCCGCGACCAACGGCCAGGCCGGGAAAAACGGCACCAACAGCTTCAAGGTCGATGGCGCCAGCATCACGCAATGGTTTGCCCCGACCGACAAGGCCGAGGACCTCGACTACGCACGCAAGCTGATCAGCGCCGCCAAGGAAGGCATCCTGTTCCTGTTCTTCAATCCCGGGGTATTCGCCGGACCCGACAAGCCGGCGAGCAAATGGACGCTGCTGCAGAACATCCTGTTCCGGCATCACGAAGGCTCGCCCGATTATAATCCCAACCTCTACATTCGGGGCGTGGTGAACCAGGAGATCGCCGGGCTCACCAACGAATCGACGTCGAAGAAGACGGGAAAGCCCAAGGCCCACACCGCGCTGGATCCCTCGGCAGCCACGCCCGTCACCCTCTTCAACGGCGGCAACCAGCCGCCGCAGCATCTCGGCTATGAATCGATGGTGCCCAAGAACATCAAGGACACCTTCCATGACTGGGCGACCGAAATCCTCGGGCAGGGCGTCCACATTCACAGCAAGGTCGTCGTGCTTGATCCATTCGGCGCCAATCCGGTGGTCATGACCGGCTCGCACAATCTCGGCCTCAAGGCTTCGAGCAAGAACGACGACAATCTGATGATCATCGAGGGTAACGGTGCACTAGCGGCGTCCTACGCCGTCAACATCATCGCGACCTACCAGGCCTATCGCTGGAACTCCTATGTCGAGGCGCATCGCCAGGATCCAAAGGTCTGGCACGGCCTCGTCAACCGTGACGACTGGCAGAACGGCTATCTCGATCCCAACGGCAACGACCTGCCGGAACTCCATTTCTGGATGAGCTCTGGCCTGGCCGCTGCGGCGGGAGGCGTAACGGTGGCGCTGAACCCGCAGCCGCTGCCGCCGCAGGTGCCGGAGCATTCCGCCGAAGATGCGCCGGCGCACAAGCGCAAAGCGTCGCCGCCGAAGTATCCCGTGAAGAAGGCAGCAGCGAGGAAGAAGTCGTCGACGAAGCGGTCGGCCAAGAAGGCGGCGCCAAAGAAGAAAAAGGCGACCAAGAAGACGTCGAAGAAAAAGGTGGCGAAGAAGAAATACGCAAAGAAGAAGCGCTGAGTTCAGGTGAGGGCGGCCGCAGTTTTCGGCCGCCCTTTGACCTCATGCGAGTAGAAGAGAGACGGGTGCAGGTCCGCCATCTCGGCCGCAAGTCTTGCCAGGGGCCTCGCACCCTTAACAAAACGTCAATAAAACCAGCCAGTTATGGTGAACGCTTTGTTAAGCGTC
Source organism: uncultured Alphaproteobacteria bacterium (assembly GCA_963802585.1). Classification (GTDB taxonomy): domain Bacteria; phylum Pseudomonadota; class Alphaproteobacteria; order Rhizobiales; family Xanthobacteraceae; genus Bradyrhizobium. The sequence goes on from CAWDJS010000029.1 coordinate 26,428, forward strand.
GTGGTTTATTTTGTCTTGCAGTGGCGACATTTTGTCGTTTTTGGTTGCGTAAGCCGGCAGGACCATGATCGTTCGGCAGTTCATCAGTTGGATCAGGAGCGCCCCCGCCGGCGAGCGGGCGGAAGCCACGCGGTCGCTGGCGCGGGCCTGGCTCATTTCCGATCTTTCGGAAGACGACCGCGCAGCCGCGGAAGGCGCGCTGTTGATGATGCTCGACGACACCTCGCCGCTGGTACGGCAGGCGATGGCCGAAGTATTTTCACGCAGCGCCGAGGCGCCCGCGGCAATCGTGCAGGCGCTCTCCCTCGACCAGCCCTCGGTGGCGCTGCCCGTGCTCGAACATTCCCCGCTTCTGATCGATGCCGATCTCGTCGACATCGTCGCGACCGGCAATGGCGAGATGCAATGCGCGATCGCGCGCCGCATCAAGCTGCCCGCGTCGGTCTGCGCGGCGATTGCCGAAGTCGGTTCTGCTGCGGCCGCGCTGGAGCTGATCGAAAACGCCTATGCCGAGCTCGCGCCGTTCTCCTGGGATCGCATTGTCGAGCGCCACGGCCATCTCGCCGCGATCCGGGAATCGATGCTGGTGCTGGAAGACCTTCCCGCCGCAACCCGCGCCGCACTGGTCGCCAAGCTTTCGGATATGCTGGCGCAGTTCGTGGTAGCGCGCAATTGGCTGAGCCCGGAGCGGGCAGGGCGGATCACCACCGAAGCGCGGGACCGCTCGACACTGAATATAGCGGCGCGCTCGCGCGGCGATGACATGCGCGGCCTCGTCGCCCATCTGCGCGCGACCTCCCAGCTCAATGCCGGCCTCATCCTGCGCGCGCTGCTGTCAGGCAATCTCGAATTGTTTGATGCGGCGCTGGCCGAGCTCTCCGACTTGCCGCAGGCGCGCGTCTCCGCGCTGCTGCACGATCGCGGCACAGCCGGACTGCAGGCGCTGCTCAGGCGCGCCGGACTGCCGGAATCCACCTTTGCGGCGTTCCGCGTGGCGCTGGAAGCCCTCCATGAGGCCGGATTTGTCGACGACGCGGGCGGCGCGGCACGTCTGCGCCGGCGCATGGTCGAGCGTGTGCTGACCCATTGCGAGACCGACCGCGGCGCCACCGAGCCGCTGTTGATCCTGCTCCGGCGTTTTGCGACGGAATCGGCGCGGGAGGAAGCGCGCCTGTTCTGCGACGAGCTGATGGCGGAAGAGGCAATCACGCCGGTGCATCAGGACCTGATCGCAGCGTGAGGCGTTCGTAATCCGTAGGATGGGTTGAACGAAGTCAAACCCATCGCGCGTGTCGAAATGGTCGATGGGTTTCGCTATGCTCAACCCATCCTACTTGGCGTTCGCGGAAGAAGCGACCGCAGGATCTGACCGCGGCGTGAGGCGCATGTAGATGGGGTAACGGGCCCCGGCCTGCCCTCCAAGCAAGCCGCGCTTGCTACGGCGCTATGATGGCGCGCTGCGCGCGGCTTGCTTGGAGGGCAGGCGGTCGTCCCTCACACTGATGGTGTGACGGGATGAGCCTCGCTCCAAGCATCGAGGAGAGACGACCATGAACCAGTATGCCGGAATCGACGTGTCATTGGAATGCTCGAGCGTGTGTGTTGTTGACGCAAACGGCAGGATTTTGCGCGAGACCAGGGTGGCCAGCGAGCCGAAGGCCCTGATCGCCTGGTTCCAATCCTGCGGTTTCGGCCTTGAACGGATCGGCCTGGAGGCCGGACCGCTGTCGCAGTGGCTTTTTGCGGCGATGAAGGCGCCCGGACTTGCCGTGAAGCTGCTGGAGACGCGGCACGTGCGCAAGGCGTTCGAGGCAATGCCGGTGAAGTCCGACCGCAACGATGCGCGCGGGATTGCGCAATTGATGCGGCTGGGCTGGTTCCGGCCGGTACACTGCAAATCGACGAGCGCGCAAGAGACCCGAGCGCTGCTGACGGCGCGCAAGCTGGTGCAGTCAAAGCTTCGCGACGTCGAGAACAGCCTGCGCGGGATCCTGCGCGGCTTTGGGCTGAAGGTCGGCAAGACGACGGAGCGGGAGTTCGCGGGACGGATCAAGGATCTGGCTTCCGGGCAGCCACACCTTGAGGTGATCGCCCAGGCGCTGTTGGCGGTGCGAGCGGTACTGCGGAAGGAGTTTGCAGCCTTCGAGAAACAGACGCGCAAGATGGCGCAAACACCTTGGCCTTACTCATGCCGGCGCGCTTGGCGATCCGCATCGCCCAGCTCTTCAATTGCGAGCAGCCCTTGAGCGGCTTGGTCAGCATGATGTGGGCGGCCTAGTAGAGCGCGGTGCGCACCGAGCTGTCGCCGATCTTGCTGATCCGACCGGTGTAGTCGGTCTCGCCGGATTGATACTTCTTCGGGGTCAGCCCGTAATGGGCTCCCGCCTGCTTCGACGATTTGAACCGGGTCGGATCGTCGATCGCGCTGGCATAAGTCAGCGACACGATCGGTCCGACTGCCGGGACCGACATCAGCAGCCGTGCCTGCGGGTCGGTTTGCGCCATCTTGCGCGTCTGTTTCTCGAAGGCTGCAAACTCCTTCCGCAGTACCGCTCGCACCGCCAACAGCGCCTGGGCGATCACCTCAAGGTGTGGCTGCCCGGAAGCCAGATCCTTGATCCGTCCCGCGAACTCCCGCTCCGTCGTCTTGCCGACCTTCAGCCCAAAGCCGCGCAGGATCCCGCGCAGGCTGTTCTCGACGTCGCGAAGCTTTGACTGCACCAGCTTGCGCGCCGTCAGCAGCGCTCGGGTCTCTTGCGCGCTCGTCGACTTGCAGTGTACCGGCCGGAACCAGCCCAGCCGCATCAATTGCGCAATCCCGCGCGCATCGTTGCGGTCGGACTTCACCGGCATTGCCTCGAACGCCTTGCGCACATGCCGGGTCTCCAGCAACTCCACGGCAAGCCCGGCCGCCTTCATCGCCGCAAAAAGCCACTGCGATAGCGGTCCGGCCTCCAGCCCGATCCGTTCAAGGTCGAAACCGCAGGATTGGAACCAGGCGATCAGGTCCTTCGGCTCGCTGGTCACCCTGGTCTCGCGCAAAATCTTGCCATTTGCGTCAACAACACACACGCTCGAGCATTCCAATGACACGTCGATTCCGGCATACTGGTTCATGGTCGTCTCTCCTCGATGCTTGGAGCGAGGCTCATCCCTCGAACTCCGTCACACCATCAATGTGAGGGCAGACCGGGGCCCGTTACCCCATCTACGATCTGACGATGAACAGCGATGGCGATGGTCCCGGCGCGCGCTTCGCTTGGCCGGGACGACAGCGAGGTTCACTCCGCCGGCACGATGCTCGGCGCCAGGATCGCCTCGAGATGCTCGGGGCGGTCGCGGTTGACGTAAATCAGATATTCGTCGGCCACACCGCGCAGCTTGCGGCTCAGTTCGCTGGCGACCTTTGTGCTGGGCAGCCTGGTGTGATCGCGCACGATCGCCTGGATGGCGTTGATGTGGTGCTTGATCAGCTCGGCCGGCACCTTGTCGAGATCGGGTGCGTGCTCGATGATCCGGCACAGGCTTTCGGCCGCGGCGGCGGCAGAAGGGTAGCCGAAGGTCGCGGCATCGCCCTTGATGTCGTGGGCGGCGCGAAACAGCTCTTCGGCGGCCTTTTCGCTGAAACCATTCTTGAGGATGGCGGCGTGCGCGGCGGAGAGGCGGTCGGCTTCGACCAGCATCCAGTCCCTGAACTCGCTGGAGAGGCCGGCCAGCGCCTGCTCCGCGCGCGCGACGGGATCGTCGAGGTCGCGCTCGTCGACGCGGCGCAGCACCTTGCGCAGCGGATTGGGCTGGGTGATGACGTGATGGGTCGCGAAGGTCTTGACCTTGATTTCCGCCGGCTTCTCTTTCCGCATGAAAATGTCCTTGCCTCAGACCGCGGAGCGGGCTTTGTCGAGCAGCGAAGGCTGCTGCAGCACTTCGACCTCGCCGCCGATGCGGCGCTCCGGGCCGATATAGGCGTTGGTGGTGTTGCGCCTGCGGTCCGGGCCGAAATAGGTCTTGGTCTTGATGAAGGGCCGGGGGCTTGCGACGACATTCAGGATGCGCTGGTAGAGCCCCTTGGCCGAAATCGGCTTGGCCAGAAATTCGGTGACGCCGGCGTCGCGCGCCACGGTGACGCGGCGTTTCTCGGAATGACCGGTCAGCATGATGATCGGCGCGAACGGGTTGCCCTTGGATTCCGGCTGCCGGATCATCTGCGCGAGCTCGAGCCCGTCGAAGATCGGCATCGACCAGTCGGTGATGACGATGTCGGGCACATAATGCGTGTACATTTCAAGCGCGGTCGCGCCGTCCTCGGCCTCATAGACCTCGCGCGCGCCGAACGAGTGCAGCAGCGTCCGCAGGATGCGGCGCATGTGCGGATTGTCGTCGCAGACCAGGAATCTGAGCTTGTTGAAATCGATGCGGAACATGGACGACCCGAACGCGGTATACCCCGCATTAACCATACGAGGATGCGGGTTAAGGAAGCGTTGCGATGGGGGTGGAGAGGGGCTGCTTAATGCCCGAATTGTTCGCGCAGGATGCGCTCTTCCAGGCTGTGGCCGGGGTCGAACAGCATCCGCATCGAGATCGTCTTGTCGGACAGCACCTCGACGCGGCGGACGTCGCGCGCCTCGTCACGGTCGGCCACCGCAGCCACCGGGCGCTTCTCTCCATCGAGCACCTCGATGACGACATAGGCGGTGTCGGGGAGCAGTGCGCCGCGCCAGCGGCGCGGCCGGAACGCTGAGATCGGCGTCAGCGCGAGCAGGGCGGCGTTGATCGGCAGGATCGGGCCCTGCACCGAAAGGTTATAGGCGGTCGATCCGGCCGGCGTGGCCACCAGGATGCCGTCGGCCATCAATTCGTGCATCCGTTCGTGCTCGTCGATCAGGATGCGCAGCCGCGCGATCTGGTAGGTCTGGCGGAACAGCGCGACTTCGTTGATGGCGTGATGGATGTGGACCGTGCCGTGGATGTCAGTGGCCCGCATCAGGAGCGGATGGATCACGGACTCGCGGGCGGCGGCGAGCCGCGTGCGCAGATCATGCGTCGAGAACTCGTTCATCAGGAAGCCGACGGTGCCGCGGTGCATGCCGTAGATCGGCTTTCCCGAGCGCATATACTGATGCAGGGTTTGCAGCATCAACCCGTCGCCGCCGAGCGCCACCACGATGTCGGCCTCTTCCGCAGGGCAATTGCCGTAGAGATGGCTGAGCTGCTCGATCGCCGCCTGGGCCTCATCGCTGGCGCTCGCGACAAAGGCGATCCGGTCATATCGCTTGGGCGTACTCATGAAGTCCGGATATCTCGCAATTTGGTGCGGGGACGGGCGTGCAGACCGTCTATATAGCCTTGGCTATCCTTGTCGAGATGACAGCAGGGGACTTTCGTTGCCCATAAAGTAAACGGGCGGCTGGGGGCCGCCCGTCAGGAAATCAGGAAACTGTGCCCGTTCAGTACTTCGCGACGACCGCGCCGGGGGTGAAACGATAGTTCACGCCAATCTTCACCTGCGAGATGGCGCCGCTGTCTCTCATCACAGTCACGCCGTCACTCATGGTAGCCGTTCTGCTGCCGAGATCGATGTAGTCGTATTCAGCCTTTGCCGACCAGTTCTTGCCGAGGTCGAACTCGGTGCCATAGCCGACCAGCCATCCGCTGCGCGTGCCGCTGCTGTTGAAACCAGTGGTCGGCGCGCCGACCGCATTAACGCACACGCCCACTACCCCACTAAGCGGACCAAAAATGCAGCTGGTGCTCGTTCGATCGTCGGCCCAAGCGCCGCCCGCCTTCACGTAGAATAGTGTGCGGTCCCAAGAATAGCCAAGACGGCCCGCCACCGTTGCCATCCAATTGGAGGAGTCTCGGCAAGTCAGCAACAGGGCCAGATTTTGTTCGTTCGAGCAGGTCTTCGCGCCATTCAGATTCGAGGCACCGATGTCGCCTTCCACGCCAACTACCACGTGGTTTGCGAACTGATAATTATAGCCGAGTTCGAAGCCACCGAGAGCGCCCATCACCCGCGGGTTGTTTCCAATTATCGGGGGAGGGGTGACAAATCGCATGTCCGTCTTGCCGTATTCGATACCGGCAAATCCGCCAACATAGAAGCCCGTCCAATTGGTAGGCGCAATGTAAGGATGAGGCGGAGCCTTCACCTTGACCGGCATCACCGACGCGATCATCTCCGGGGTGAACTGATAACGGATGCCAGCATTGCCGGTCCAGCCATCAATGTTCTCGCCATTTCGATAATCCACGCGGACAAAGCCGAGCCAACCGGTATTCGCGATCTGCCCCGCCAAGCCCAGCGAATACTGTCCATAAGTTCCAACGCGGGTGGTGCTGTTCGTGCCGGTCAGGGTAATGGGAATGACACCGAACGCGGCTGCGTTGAGGCTCGTCAGTGAAGTATTAACATTCCCCGCGAACTCGTGGAACACACTGACCGAGGCGAAGGGCTGCCAGATCATATTGCCCGACGTGATCGTCGTTCCACCTCGCAACGACAAGCGTCCGATCTCGCTGTCGATCGGGGCCGTTGAGAACGTTGAAACGATGCCGTTGCCGATCAGGCCGCCGCTGACCGCAAAGTTATCGACATTGGTCCGTGACCAGATGAAGCCGGCCGACGGCTCGATGAACCAGTTGTTGGCAAGGGCGAAATTATATCCCGCCGAAGTGGACACCGAGGTGCCGCGCGCGCCCACTTGCTGCCCAAACAATCCCACCGCAGGCGAGTTCAGGGTGGCGTTGTAGAACTCCTCGCGTACCATGACGTCGGCGAAAAACCGGCCATAGGTTGCCACCGCATAGCCGCCGAAGAAGGGTATGTCGAAGTTGCTGGTGTTGCCGGCATGGTCGTCAGTGCGGGTCGACATATAACCCGCCGTCGTGCCGACATGGAAGTTCCAGCCGTTCCAGTTCAAGCGGGAAATGTCTTGCCCGACCTGCATGCCGGCAAAAGTTTCATGCACTGAGCCTGTGCAGTTCAGGCTCGATTGCGTGCCGATGATTCCGTTGAAGGGGCCTGCATTCAGAGTGCCGGTATTTGTCGACGTAAACTTGTTGGTGACCTCGCCACCGACGCCGCGCGTCCAGACGCCACCGCCAGGCTGGTTGGGCTGCGGGTCTCCGGGCGCAGAGACGAAAGCACTTCCCTGTTGAGTCAAAAAGGCCGTGCTGAGATTGCCAAGAGCCCCGGCGAACGACCCGGCGGCAGAGCTGCCGGCTGCTCCGATCGCGTTAAACTGTGGTCCGAACACTGGAGCTCCCGGACCTGTCACGGTACCGGTACACTGGGCGAATGCGGATGAACCCGAGAGGAATACGGCGAGGACCGCTGCGCCCAATGCGGCTGCTTTGCTGTTCCGCTTCGCAAACGATGGAATGAAAATCATCTCGCGCCCCTAACAAAGAATCGGCCACAATTCTGCAGCTGGGCAACCGTAAATCAGCCGCACGCGGGCCGAAAGCCGAACATGGCCACTTGACGGGCGGCGGGCTGTGAATCTCGAAGGCTGTACCATTCGCGCAACATTTTACTGCACCATTAGAGGTATTCCTGGCTGGGTGCGGCCGCGCGCCCTGCGACAATTTGGACCGCCACCTCGACCCCGCAGGGTCGCCGCCCGTGCCGAGTGATTTGGGTCACCATGACGCACGGGGAAATCCGATAGGTTGGCCGATGTGCCGATTGATCGGCGAGGCCGGAGCAGCGTATGGTGGGCGGCGTCCGCGAATTTCATAAAAGCCGCCACGCATATTTGTTCGGATACTGACGAAGGGATCAGCGCGGCCGGCGACGGACTCGCGCGAAAATTGCAAATGATCAGGCGCCTTTTTTCCCTGGCGGCATTGATCGGGGCGACCATCGCGTCGATGGTTTTGGCTCCCGATGCGGCTTGGGCGGACAAGCGGGTGGCGCTGATCGTCGGAAATTCCAGCTATCAGACGGTGCCGCAGCTTCCCAATCCGGCGCGGGATGCCAGCGCGGTCGCCAAGATGTTCCGCGATGCCGGTTTTGACACGGTCGACGTCCTGCTCAATGTCGGCAATCTCGAATTCAAGCGTGCGATCAGAAAGTTCGAGACCACTGCGGACCAAGCCGATATCGCCGTCGTCTACTATGCCGGCCATGGGCTCGAGATCGCCGGCAACAATTACCTTATTCCGGTGGACGCCAGGCTTGCCAGCGACCGCGACGCCGACGACGAGGCGATCCCGCTGGAGCGGCTGGTGTCGTCGGCCGACGGCGCCAAGCGGCTGCGGCTGGTCATCCTCGACGCCTGCCGCGACAACCCCTTCGTCGGCAACATGCGCCGCGAACGCAACCGGACCGCGAGCCGCGCTGTCACCGGAGGTCTCGGCAAGGTCGAGCCGACCTCGACCGACACCCTGATTGCCTATGCAGCGAAAGCCGGGTCGACGGCGGACGATGGCGACGGCGAGCATAGCCCGTTCACGACGGCGATCCTGAGGGATCTGCCGATTCCCGGCCTCGACGTCCGCCTGGCCTTCGGCCGGGTTCGCGACGAGGTGCTGAAATCGACCGCCAACCGCCAGGAGCCATTCGTCTACGGTTCGCTCGGCGGCGGCAATGTTTCGATCGTCCCGGCGCCGGTGATCCAGCAGGAAGCCCCGGTCAGCGACGTCAAGGCCGATTACGACCTGGTGCAGAAGATCGGGACGGCGCGCGCCTGGGAGGTGTTTCTCGGTACCCATTCGACCGGCTTCTATGCCGATCTGGCGCGCGAGCAGATCGAGAAGTTGAAAGGCCAGCCCGTCAGCCAGCCGCCGGCCACGCCTGCCGGCAATATCAACATGGCGGCGCTGCCGCAGCAGCCTTCGACCCCACGCGACACGACGTCGAAGGAAGGGCTCGAGTGGGACAAGATCAAGGACTCCGCCGACGTCTCGGTGCTGCAGAAATTCATCAAGCGTTTCCCGGATTCGCCGCTGGCGCTCACCGCCAAGCAGCGCATCGATGTGTTGAACCAGCAGGCCCAGCAGCGCGAGGAACAGGCGCGCGCCGAGCGCGAGGCAGCGCGGCAGGCGGCCGAGGAAGCGCAGCGCAAGGCGGCCGAGCTCGCGGCACTGAAAAAACGCGAAGAGGACGAGCGTCGCGCGGCCGCCACTGAGGCCGCTGAAAAGGCCAAGGCTGCGGCGGCCCAGGCGGCGGCGCAGAAGAAACGTGAAGAGGACGAGCGGCGTGCTGCCGCCGCCGAAGCCGAACGGCAGGCCAAGCAGGCTGAGGCCGATCGCAAGGCGCTGGAAGCCCAGCAGAAGGCCGCGCTGACCGAGCGCGAAAAGGCAGCGGCCCAGGCCGCGGTCGCTGCGGCCGCCGCCGAGAAGCAGGCCAGGGAAGCCGAAGCCGCGCGCCAGAAGGCTGCGCTCGCCGCGCAGAAGGAAGCGGCCTGCAAGGACGAGCAGGGCAAGCTGGATGCGATCCTGGCCAAGGGCAGTGAAGGCACCGGCGTCAACGACCTCAAGCAGTTCTCGGGAACCGTGACCTGCGACCGGCTGGGGCCGGTGGTGGTGGCCTCGCTCGACCGCTTCAACGCCGAAGCCGCCAAGCGTGCGGCGGAGGCTCCCAACTCGCTCCCGCTGGTTCGCACCGCGCAGATGGAGCTGATCCGGCTCGGCTGCTACACCGGCCGTCCCGATGGCTCGCTAACCTCGACCCAGACCGCGCTCAGCCGTTATCTCAAGCTCGGAGGCCAGCCGGCCGACAATCCCGTCGTCACCAAGGATCTGGTCGCCGAGCTCGTCAAGCACACGACTCGCGTCTGCCCGATCGAGTGCCAGGCCGGCGAAAGCCTGAAGGGCGAAGTTTGCATCGCCGACGAGAAGGCGACACCGGCGCCCGCGCCGGCGACCGCCTCCCGCAAGAACAACGACGACGATGACAATGCCCGCGCCCGCAAGAAGCAGCAGGCGAACCACGACCGCGATCAGGACCAGCCGCGCCGGCAGAAGCAGGTGCAGCAGCCCGAGGCGCCGCATGTGCGCCAGCAGGCGCTGGCCCGGCCCAGCATAGTCAGCGGTGGGGGCGGCGGAGGCGGCGGTGGCGGCAGCCACACCATGATTGGCGTTGGCTTCTAATTGCCGCATTGTTAGGATTTAGAGGAATGGTCAGGCGCAAGTTCGCGTTTTATGGGTTCCGCCCACCAAGAGGTAGCCGGATGAGTACCCCTCGCATGATCTCGCTGTTGGCGACGGCCGGTGTGGTCGCCACGCTTTCGATGGCCGCTCCTGCTTTTGCCGCGGACTATGGCCCGCTATGCAAGCTGCGCGTCACTGCGGTGAAAACTGCGTCCGCACCGGCTAAACACCATTTCGGCTGGTCGCGGTCCCGCATGGCCTCCTGGTATGCTTCTCACCTCCGCTATGCGGACGCAGCGCCAGCTACAGTGCAGCGCGCCTCCTGGAGCAGCCGGCCAGTGCTGTTGATGGTCGGGATCGCGTTCTAGCTTTCCGACGGATCGGCACGAGGGCGCCAACAGCGATGCCGCAATGGTGATCGCGGTAACCGATTGCCTGCGACTGCAACCTGTCGCAATTTCCCGCTAAACCCCTGGCTGCCCAAAACGCTTCGCCGCGCGAAGCCACCGTCGTCGGGCTGATCGCGGGGAGCAGGGAGAAGAGCAGCATGGATTTTTCGTTGCCGGTTTCGCGCCGCCTTGGTTTCGCGGCGGCGCTTGTCGCGATGTCGCTTGCGGTCGGCGCGCATGGCCAGGATGCGGCACCGTCGCCGCAGCCATCGCCGTCGGCGACGACGCCCGCGGGGCAGAAAGGCGGCGGCCGCCGTGCCGCTGAAACTCCGGCAACGCCGGCAGCCAGCGAGCAGCACAAGCTGCCGCCGGATTCGACCACCAGGCAGACGCTCGATCTTCCCGGCCGCTCGCTGTCCTTCACCGCGACCGCGGGCTCGATCCGCCTGTTCGACGACAAGGGCGAGCCGCAGGCCGACATTGCCTATACCAGCTACCAGCTCGACGGCACCGACCGTGCGAACCGTCCGGTGACCTTCGTCTTCAATGGCGGGCCGGGCGCGGCGTCGGCATGGCTGCAATTCGGCAGCAACGGGCCGTGGCGCCTCGCGATCAACGCCGACCAGGTGACGCCGTCGGCTTCGCCCGACCTGCAGCCCAACGCCGAGACCTGGCTCGACTTCACCGACCTCGTCTACATCGATCCGGTCGGCACTGGCTACAGCCGTTTCGTCGCGAGCGGCGAGGATGTGCGCCGGAAGTTCTTCTCCGTCGATGGCGACGTCGCGGCACTTGGGGTGACGATCCGGCGCTGGCTCGAGAAATACGACCGCCTGCTGTCGCCCAAATTCATTGCCGGCGAAAGCTATGGCGGCATTCGCGGGCCAAAGCTCGTGCGCAACCTGCAGACCCAGCAGGGCGTCGGCGTGAAGGGACTGATCCTGGTCTCGCCCGTGCTCGACTTCCGCGAATATAACGGCTCCAGCATCCTGCAATATGTCTGGAGCCTGCCGACCTATGCAGCGGTCGCGCGCGAGGCCAAGGGCAACAAGGTGACACGCGCCGATCTCGCCGATGTCGAGAAATATGCCAGCGGCGATTTCCTGCTCGACCTGATGAAGGGCGAGGCCGACGTCGAGGCGACCAACCGCCTGGCCGACAAGCTGGCGTCACTGACCGGCATCGAGCAGGCCATCAGCCGCCGGCTTGGCGGACGCTTCGACGTCATCGAATTTCGCCGCTGGTTCGATCGCGGCGACGGCAGGGTGACGGGCCGCTACGACGCTTCCGTAACGGGGATCGATCCGTTCCCGAGTTCGAGCTTCTTCCATTTCGATGACCAGTCCGGCGATGCGCTTGCAGCACCGGTGACCAGCGCCGCCGTCGATCTCACCACACGCAAGCTGAACTGGCGGCCGGACGGATCCTATGAGCTCGGCAACGGCGCGGTCGAGCGCTCCTGGGATTTCGGCCGCGGCTTGAGGCCCGCGGAATCGATCACCGAGCTGCGGCAGATTCTCGCGCTCGATCCGAAGCTGAAAGTGCTGGTCGGGCACGGCCTGTTCGATCTCGCGACGCCGTATTACGGCTCGAAGATCCTGCTCGATCAGGTGCCGCAGCTCGGCAGCCCGCAGCGCGTGAAACTCGTGGTCTATCCCGGCGGTCACATGTTCTATTCGCGCGACGCCTCGCGGCAGGCGTTCCGGGGCGAGGTGCAGGGGCTGATGAAGTAGGGCAGGCGCGCTAGCCTCCGGCTTTGCGTTTCCCCCGCGGATATCTGCGCTCCATCTCCGCGGCCAATGTCTTCTCCGGCTTGAAGTCGGCGCCGGCGAGCCAGATGTCGGTGACCTTGCCCGATTTGTTGCGTGCGCGGCGCACGGGCTCGCCGAAGCTGCCGTAGCCGGCCGCGCCGGTGATGCGGCCGCGGTCGCGGCCCACGATTTCGATCTCGCTCGCGTCCATGAACGGGCTGATCAGATGCGGGTTGGCGACCAGCACCCGGTTGCCCATCGGCACCAGATCGATCGCGTTCCAGATCGTCCACCAGCGGCCGGCCCAGTCGCGCAGGCGCCGCTCCGGCGCGCCGCGCGTCTTGAAGGCGCGCAGGATGTGGAAGCAGCCTTCCATCCAGAACGGCGCCCAACCGTCGATCGAATTGCTCAGGATGGTGACGGCGACGTAGCTCTCCGCCAGCACGGCGGTGCGCGAGAGATAGCCCTGAAAGCCGCCGCCATGGCCGAACCAGTCAAAGCCTTCGCTTTTGCCGCAGGCGACGCCGAGGCCGTAATGGAGCTCGGCGCTGCCGGGAACGCGCCAATGTCTTCGCGTCATCTCGCGGCGGCTCGCCTGCGAGATCACGCTTTTCTTTGCGCCCGGTGCAAGCTGCCCGAAGAAGCGCGCGGTATCGGCGGCGGTTGCGACAAAACCCGCAGCCGACGTGATCGCGTTGGTGGAATTGTCGCCGGGAATGACCAGGCGCCGGCCGAGAGGTTGCCGCCGCGTATGACCGCGCGCGAACGGGGTGCCTTTGGCGAGCGGCATGTTCGGCACGGTCTCCTTGAGGCCGGCTGCATCGACGATCTCGCGCTTGATCCAGACAGGGTAGGGTTCGCCGGTGATGGCCTCGATCAAAAGGCCCAGCAGCGAAAAGCCGTGGTTTGAATATTTGAAGCGCGTGTTCCGCTCGATTGCCGGCGGCAGGGAAAGCTCTGCCAGCAACTCCTCCTTGTCGAGATAAAGCCGGCCGTCGATGAACTGTCCGGAATCGACGCCGTCGCGGGTGAGGCCGGCGCTGTGCGAAAGCAGCTGCGCGATCGTCGCTTCAGCGACCTCGGAATGCAGATCGCCGACATATTGCCCGACCGGATCGTCCAGCCGCAATTTGCGTTGCTCGCGCAGCTTCAGGATGCCGGCTGAGGTAAAGCTCTTCGAATGCGAGGCGATGCGAAAGCGATGGCGCGGCGTGAGTTTCTCGCCGGTGTCGAGATCGGCCACGCCGAAGGCGTGCTCGGCGATGATCTCGCCGCGATGGGCGATCGCGACGCTGAGGCCCGGCTGCTGCGATGTCGTCAGTTGAAATTCGATCCAGTCGCTGATGTAGTCGGCTGCGGATCGTAACCATGCGTCCATCGCTGCACCTGGAATCGCCGTCAGTGTTTTCAAGATGGTACTGGAAAAAGCAAAACCGGCACAACCCGGAGGGGTTGTGCCGGTTTTCGGCGATCGAAGGTCGATCGGCTGAGATCAGTAGACGAGGCCGGTGCCGGGCGGGCTTTCGAGGGCCGCGGCCAGCGAGCGATATTCGCTGGAGGAGGTGCCGGCGAGCTGCGCGATCTTCTGCAGGTGATATTCAGCCTGCTCGCGGTTGCCCTGCTCGAGCTGCCAGAGGCCGTAATACTGCCAGGTCCGCACGTGGTTCGGATCGTCCTGCAGCGCGCGCTCGTACCAGACCTGCGACAGCTTGTAGTCGCCGAGCTTGCGGTAGGAGTACCCGATCAGGTTGGCGACGTCGGCACGGCTGTCCTGGCCGAGCGCCTTGAGTTGCTCGATCGCGCCCGCATAGTCGTGGCGGTCATAGATCGTGGCATAGGCGCTGTGATAGCCGGCCAGGAATTTCGGGCTGTCGATGCTCGAGCTCTTGTTGCTCTTCTTGCCCTTCTTGGAGGTATCCGACGGCGGCGGCTTCGGATTCTGGTCGTCGCTGGCGGCATTGGCCGAAATCACGGGCGCCGCGATCAGCGTTGCCGACAACAAGGCCAGCGCCAAAAACTTGCTGGCGGATTTGTTCGAAGACTTGCGCATGCATCTCTCTCCCGATTGCATTCCGGGCACAGACCGCGTGAGCGGACGCCATGCCCGAAGATGATCCTAACCTGATCCCTTGGTCTTGAACATCTAAGCGTCCGAAATATTCCCGTGAACGGCGTCTTTCCGCGCGCGCATTTTGGCCGGGAAAACGCCAAACACTGGAAAAGTGTGCAGCGATTTCCCGGACAGATCATGCGCAAGCGAAAAAGGCTGATGCGCCGATGAACAGGCAGTCATCGAGATGAACGCCGCCTGCCAGGACGCTTCAGGGTGGGTTCAGTGGTGAGCCTCTAGGGTCGCTTCCATGATCGAAGGGACCGGGCATTCAGCCGACGCCTCTGAGATCCCGAAAAGAGGAGGACCACCATGTTCAAGACGATTTCCGCCGCCCTGCTTGCGGTTTCCGTTCTAGCCGCGCCGGCGTTTGCCGCGACCGGCAAGGCCACGCAGACCCCCGTCATCAAGACGACCCAGACCAAGGCGACACCTGTCAAGGCCGGCGCGCTCAACGCCAACGCTCGAATGGGCAAGCATCACACCAAGTATGCCCGCCATCACAACCATCACCGGAAGATGGCCGCGCACCGGAGCCACGCGAAGGTCAGCTACAAGCATACCTCGCACAGCACTACCAAGCGCGGCTGACGCCATCTGCTCGGCGCGGTTCGTTCCACACATTGCCCCCGCCGCGCGGAGCGGAAAGCCCGGCTCGCTCGCAACCCTATCCCCGGTTGTCGAGCGGGCCGGTACCATTTGGCTCGCGATGAATTGCAGTTTCACTTCGGAGCCGGGAAGGTCTAAAACGGCAACCGGGCGGCGGACTTTTCGGAAAAATGGGTTGAGCCTTGCGGTTGGGGATTTCAGCGCGAACGATTCCAGCGCAATTCCTGGCAGCCTTGCTGCTGCCGACCCTGCTTGCGGGCTGTCTGACCGACGACGCCGCCAGCAACCCGATGTCGTTTTCTTCCGACACCAACGCGGCCCAGCCTTTTCCGAGCAGCTATAAGAACGAGATGCTGTCGTATCTGCACGTCTACCTGAACAACCCGGTCGGCGTGCGCGCGGCTGTTATCGCCGAACCGGTGCAGCGGACCGTCGGGGGACACGTGCGCTACCTCAGCTGTCTGCGCTATTCCGAACGCCAATCCGACGGCACCTATCGCGAGGCGCGCGACCGCGCGGTCTTGTTCGTCAACGGCCGGCTTGACCGCATGATCCCGAATGCCGGCGACGAATGTGCCGGTGCGGTTTACGTGCCGTTTCCGGAACTGGAACAAATGCAGCGCTGACGGCAGGCGCGCGATCACTTTTAGGCGAGCCTTGAACCTGTGACCCCCCGAGTCCGACCAAACTAAGGGCGGAAATCGCCCGGATTCGGGCCGGTTTGGGTCCTTGCGAGGGAACTTCAGGACGAGCTTCCTCGTTGTCACGAATGCGACATTACGCCTTTGGCTTCGCCCCAGAGCAACCAAATTGAAGCCAATTTGTTGGCTGATGTCGTGGCCGACGACATTGGGGAATTCTGATGAAGAAACTTCTGCTTAGCGCTGCCGCCTTGACCGTTTTCGCGGTGCCTGCCTTTGCCGCCGATATGCCGCCGCGCACCTACAAGGCGCCGCCCGCCTATACGGCACCGGCGGTGATCTATAACTGGACCGGATTTTATGTCGGCGGCCATCTCGGCGGCGCCTTCGCGGGCGACAACAGCCTGACCGGCAGCGACGCGCGTTTCATGGGTGGCGTGCAGGGCGGCTTCGACTACCAGTTTGCGACCTATGGCGTCGTCGGCCTGGAGGCCCAGTACAGCTGGCTGAACAGCAACACCACCGGCGTGACCTTTCCTGGTGCCGTCGCGATCACCTCCGGCAGCAACCAGCTCGGCTCGGTCACCGGCCGGGTCGGCTACACTTGGGGTCCGGGCCTGCTCTACGCCAAGGGCGGTTATGCCTGGCGAGACAATCCCAATATCGGCGTGACCGTGGCAGGTACCCCGGCCGCGTTCACCACCGACGGCACCCACAAGGACGGCTGGACCGTCGGTGCCGGCCTTGAATACATGTTCGCGCCGAACTGGTCGGCCAAGGCGGAATACCAGTACTACAATTTCGGCAGCACCACCTTCACCGGCGGTCCGGCGCCGATCGTAGGCTCCCACTTCAGGGACGACGAGCACACCGTCAAGGTCGGCGTGAACTACCGCTTCGGCTGGGGTGGTCCGGTCGCCGCCAAATACTGAGGCGGCGTTACCCGACGTCACACGAAGGCCGGCCTTGCGCCGGCCTTTTGCTTTTTCCGGCTGCGCTAAAAAATAATTTTCGCGCCCATGAAACTTGTCATGCGGTTCGGCTATTATTGTGTTCGCCGGTGGTGGACAACAAACATGCGTATCTTGGCGTCGGTGCTGATCTCTCTCGCGGTGGCGCTGCCGTGCTCTGCCCAAACCGTCTTGAAATCCGAACCCCTCGCGCTCGCTCCCTATGAAGTCGCCTTCGTGCAGGACGTTTCATGTTCTGCCGGCAAGGTGCTCAAGGTGACCGGCGCGATCAGGGGGCTGCATCGCAAGCGGATTTGCGTGTCGCTCGCCTCGGAGCAGGCCTCACTCGCGACGGCGACGCCTTAAGGCGCCGCCTCGTCTTGGCAAATCTCCAGCACCCCGCGTTGCGGGTGAGGGCGACGGGTGCCTTTGTATTCAAAAGATTTGGTCTTCGTCATCAAACGATTTGGTCTTCAAAACGATTTGGTCTTCGAGACAGTCGGGTTCAAGAAGTGAACTGCAACTCATGCCGCGCCAGGCGTTCGGCCTCGGCCTTGTTCTCGGCGGGATCCTCATGCGGCTCCGGCCGGCAAGACCGAATTTCATAGTCATTGTCGAGCACGGGATGCGGATGCGACTTGCCCTCGTCGGAGGAGACGTCGACGACCAGCCCGCTCAGCCGCGCGAACTTCCAGACATCCGCCTCGGTCGGATAGGTCTTGCTCAGCTTGGCGTCGTTGCAGAACAGCGCGTAGGGCATCGGACGGCTCCGGTCAGAACGATTCACTAATAACGCGCAAGCTGGACTTGGGTTGCGGCTGGAAAGCCGCTCCGTCGGGGCTGGAATCGGGCCGATTTGGGCCATTTTGGCAGGGTGGCGTGAGTCGTAAACGAGAGATGAATCCCCGAAAAAAGAATCCCCGGGACTCTCAGCCTAGAATTGCCGGATGTTTCCGGCCATGGATACGAGCCTCCATACCTTCTGCGGACGCACGCAGCTGACGCTCGCCATCGCGCTGGCAATGGCCTGCGCGGCCAACGTCGTGCTGGTATGCGTCTGGCTCTAGTGCCGAGCAATTGACGCCGGCGCCGTTCCCCTGATCATGCCATCAAGACAATAAACGGGGAGGCGGGCGATGCTCGAGGCGCTCAAGGAGCGGGTCAATGAGGATGCCGGACTGGTGCGGCGCGGCCGCTATCTGACCACGACCTTCCTTTTGCAATCGGGCGACACCTCCTGGCTGGTCTCGATCTTCGAGGGCAAGGTCGTGTCGGTGACCCGCGGCCCCTTTGTGATGCCGTCGTCCTCCTTTGCGCTGCGCGCCAGCGAGGCCGAGTGGCAAAAGTTCTTCCTGTCAAAACCGCCGCCCGGCTCGAATGACCTGATGGCGCTGGTCCGGAGGAAAGTGCTGAAGGCCGAAGGCGACCTGCAGGTGTTCATGGCGCATTTGCGCTACTTCAAGGAAGCGTTTGCCAAGCTGCGGCCGGCGGCGGGAGGCGCCGCATGAGCGCGCAATTCGAGCCGATCATCGGCCGCTACATGCATCTCGATCTCTTCGGCAAGCCGCACCGGCTTTATGTCGAGGAGGCCGGGCAGGGCACGCCTTTGTTGTGCCTGCACACCGCCGGCAGCGACGGCCGGCAATATCGCGCGCTGATGAATGACGTGCGCATCACCGCACGCCACCGCGTCATCGCCTTCGACATGCCCTGGCACGGCAAATCCTCGCCGCCGTCAGGTTGGCACGAGGAGGAGTATCAGCTCACCTCGGCGCAATACACCAGCATGGTGCTGACGGTGATGTCGGCGCTCGAACTCGACAGACCGATCGTGATGGGCTGCTCGATCGGCGGCCGCATCGTGCTGCACCTGGCGCTCGAGCACCCCGAACGCTTCCGCGCCATCATCGGCCTGCAGTCCGGCGCGCATATCGATCCGTATTACGATTTGAATTTCCTGCACCGGCCGGACGTCCATGGCGGCGAAGTCTGTGCCGCCATCGTCTCCGGTCTGGTCGGACCCGACGCGCCGGAAAAAGAGCGCTGGGAGACGCTGTGGCATTACATGCAGGGCGGCCCCGGCGTGTTCAAAGGCGATCTCTATTTCTACAAGATCGACGGCGATATCCGCGACCGCGTCGCGCAGATCGACACCAAACGCTGTCCGCTGTTCCTGCTGTCGGGCGAGTATGATTATTCCTGCACGCCGGAGGAGACGCTGGCGGTCGCCAACAGCGTTCCGGGCAGCGTGGTCACAATCATGAAGGGCCTCGGCCATTTCCCGATGAGCGAGAACCCGGAAGCGTTCTTGAAATATCTGATGCCGGTGCTGGAGAAGATCGCGGGCGCATGACCCGGAAAAGTGGGAACCGGTTTTCCGAGAAGGTCAGGTGCAACCAAGTATTATTTGCCGGTACGCGGCGGCGGCATCTCTTTGATCTCGGCCTTGAGCTTCGCCAGCGTCTGGCTGAAATATTCCTCGCGCTCGCGGTTAAAGCGCTCCTGGTGCGCGCGGAAACCGGCTACGCGGGCGCGGATCTCGTTCGCCACCTCACTCGCAACGACCGGGCGTGGCGCGGCTGCGGGCATGCTGGGCGGCGGTTCGGCGGCCTTCACGGGTTCGATCGACGGCTCAGCCTTCGGCATGACCCACGCATCCAACGCAGGCGGCGTGGGCAATTCGGCGGCCGGCGCCTCAGGCGCAAATCCGGCATTCAGGGGGACGGAGTCTTCTTTCCTGCCGGTCACGGACTGAACGAACGCCATCGTTTGCGCGATCAGGGAATCTCGTTCTTTTTTCCAACTCATGCCACACCTCAGACACAAAAAAGTCGGCCGTGAGACAAACGAAATCAAGAGCGGTGTCAGTGACTTCGGAGGGGAGTGTCAGTTTAAGGTTAAGCGTGACAAAACTGTCACGAGTTCCGCACCCTCGCGGGCGGTGACCCGGTGTGGGGCTACCGATGTTCGCGCGGATTGGTATTCGGCTCGAACGGTACGCCCACGACACGAGCGGGAGTTTGCCCAGCGAGATAGGCAGGCGTGCTGTCCGTTTGCGCGGGCGCCGGGTCCACCAGGTCCACGGCGCAGGCGATGGCCGCCGTGAACGCCGTCACCGTGGCGAGCAGCACTATGTTGCGGTTTTCTTCCGGAATGCGCATGGGAAGAAAACCGGCAATGACCGAAGTCGTTCCCTCTCAGTGCGCGCGCAGGAAGGCGTCGACATAGGGCGTCCATGCGGAGGCGCTGCGGGTCGAGAACAGATAATGCCCGTCGTCGCCGAACGCAGGCGCGTCGATAAACGAAACCTGGCCGCCGCCGGCCGCGAAGGCATCGCGAAAGCGGTGCGCGAGCACGGGCGAGAAGAAGCCATCGTTCCTGGCGTAAACCCACAGCATCGGGACGCGTGATGTCTTTCCGAGCTGCCCGAACAGATCGACCAGCGCGCGGTCGCCGCAAACCGTGTCAGGACTGCGCGAGCCGCGGCCGCCGGCGAAACTGATCGCGGCGACAAGACCCGGCGGCGCTTGCGCGGTGAGACCGACCGTCGCCAGTCCTCCCGCGGAGTGGCCAATTGCGATCATGCCTTGCGTGGTGACGTCGCTGCGGTTCTTCATTGCCGCAATCGCGGCCTGCAGATCGGCGACCGAGACCGCAAGCGCCGCGCGATAATCGGGATGGTTGCAGGAGCCGTAGCTGTCGGCGCGGCCGCCGGGCGAGAAGCCATAGCCGCGCCGCAACAACACCAGCGCGGCAAAGCCGCGCCGCGCGAATTCGATCGCGATGCCGCGATAGCTGCGCGCCGTCATGCCGGCGCGGTCGTCGAAATCGCGCGGCGTGCCATGGCTGATCAGCGCGAGCGGATATTTTCCGCCGCCAGCCGGGCGCATCAGAAAGGCTTCCAGCCCGCGCGGGCCGGCCGCCGCCATGGGAATGCGCAGGTCTTCACTGTAGAACTCGGCCGTTTCCGCCGCGCGCGGGAGCACGCAGAGCATTGCGACGGCGAGGCTTGCGAGTTTCCACCGGCGCGCTGCGTTCATGGGTGGCCTGAAATCGCGGAAATGGTGCCGGCTGAGAGGATTGAACTCCCGACCTTCGGTTTACAAAACCTATTTGGTTCGGCGCGCAGTGTTTCCCCTGTTTTCCTCTAGTGGGACAAACCACTGGTGTTAGGCGTCTTTAGGCGGTACAGTGTTTCCTTGGGTCGCCAGTTGTTTCCCAATTCGTGCTTCCCTGGTGTTTCCCCGAGGTGCAAATGGCCCCGAAGCGGCTGTCGAAGAGAGTGGTCGATAGCCTTCAGCCGGCGGCATCCGAGTATACCCAGTGGGATAAAGCGCTAACCGGCTTCGGTGTGCGGGTCCGGCCCACGGGCGTCAAGACATACGTGATTGTCTATCGTGCGGGAACTGGCCGCAAGGCGCCCGTCCGCAAAGTCACTCTAGGAGCTGTCGGTAAGCTCACCCCTGATACTGCCAGAACGCTCGCTCAGAAAGCCTTGGGATCGGTCGCGCACGGCAAGGACCCGGCTCGAGATCGAGCGCAAGCCCGCGAAGGCCTCACGGTCAAGGAGTTGGTCGATACCTTCCTGGCCGACCACGCGGAGAGCAAGCTGAAGCCGGCGACCGAGAAGCGATATCGTCATCTGCTGCAGCATTGGGTAGTGCCGGACGTCGGCGCTGAAAAAGCGGACGCATTGACACGGAACGCTGTCGCCAGGCTACACAGCCGAATGAAGCGCAGGGCGGTGTCGGCAAACCGAATGCTCGGCGCCGTAGGTAGCATGTACGGCTTCGCACAACGCCGCGGGCTTGTGCCAGAGGGATGCAATCCGGCCACTCGAATTGAGAAATTTAGAGAACAGCGTCGGGAACGTTTCTTGACGACGGACGAACTCGCCCGCATCGGGGCGGCGCTGCGGGAGGCCGAGACCGGCGGCATCCCTTGGGAAGTCGACGAAGCGCAGCCGAATGCGAAGCACATACCAAAACAGAAGCGTCGAACAGTTTTTGGGGAGTCGGCGACCGCCGCGGTGCGGCTGTTGCTTTTTACCGGTTGCCGGCTTCGCGAGATCCTCGATCTCAAATGGGAATACGTCGACATCGAACGGGGCTTGCTGCTGCTGCCGGATACGAAGACAGGACAGCGGACGGTTATTCTCAACAAACCTGCGTTGCTCGTACTGGCTTCGCTGCCGCGTATCGGCGCGTACGCAGTGCCAGGGGATGCTCCCGATCGACCGCGCCATGACCTGAAAAAGGTTTGGAGCGCGGTTTCTCGCCGCGCCGGGTTGACCGGAGTTCGCCTTCATGACCTCCGGCATACTTATGCCAGTTTCGGAGCCGGGAGTGGCTTGGGTCTTCCAATTATCGGCAAGCTGCTGGGCCACACGCAAGCTGTCACGACCGAACGCTACGCGCACCTTGGCAGCGATCCCTTGCGGCGAGCTTCGGAGTCGATCGCAGGAACAATCTCGGCTGCGATGGGCGAGCCACGCAGTTCGCCCGCCAAGATGATCCCGCTTACTGGCAAGCGTGCCCGTGATGGCTAAGCCGGCTGATCCGAAGGCGTCCATTGTGCGGCTGAGATCCAGAGATTGGTTCGACCGAGAGTGGTGGCCGCTTGAGGTGGCGGTGGCATGGACCGCGTCTGGCGACAAGAAGATTTGCCGATCGATTGCATTCGGCGTCTACAAACGCCGAACTCGCCCCCATGCCCGCCTGCCGACGTTGGGAATCGCGCTGACGATCCCCGAGGGTTTTTCGCGAGTGAAAGAAGCGACCTTTGGGGCCGCATATCGAAAAAGCATACGCGAAAACCCGAAGGCGTTGCATCCATTCGATCAAGCAATCAAAGTGACGGTAGATATATTGGCCGGCAAACATTCACGGGCGGAAACCTCAGTGAAGGCGCGCCCGCTTGCCAGGGGGAGCCGCGGCGCCGGCGAGGAGTCGTTGTGGATACCAGCCGGACACTGGCGTGCGGCCGATGTCATAGAAGATCGGCGCGCGGGATTGATCCTGCAATTGTCAGGAGAGGCTGTCGACGCCGCGTGGCGCCGCATTGATGTTCTGGCTGCACCGTTCAAGGCGATGGGAGCGGACCGGGGGCGTCGTGCGCTCGCATTGAGCGAAGTGCAACGCCTCGGAGAGGGAGAAAAGAACCGACAGCGTATAAAGCGAAAACGCGCGTTGCACGATGCAGACATGGGTCGCGCGCCAATCAAACGCGGCGGCCGCAAGAAGGGAAGCCGCAACTTGGTTCACTAAACCATTGTGAATACGTCGGTTTGTTTCCGCAATTGTTTAGGTTGTTGATTGTGTCCGCCGCCGCAAAGGTAGGGCTACTGGCGGCAACGTCACGCTCGCCGCGCACAATCGAGGAAAAGATAAATGTCTGTAACTGCACTCGCTACGAAGGCGCGCCGTCAAGCGCAGCCACCGATCAACCCAACCTTCCTGCAAACTCCGGAAGCCGCCGCACGTCTCGGATTGGCACCAGGCACGCTTGACAAAATGCGTTTGCGGGGCAACGGGCCAGCGTATCTGCGCTTGACGCCTCGCCGCATTGTCTACGCCGTTGACGAGTTAAACTCATGGGCGCGCGCGCGGCAGTTCAACTCGACCAGCGAGTACCCGGCGGCCGGAGCATGTGCGTGATGTCCCTCAATGAAGGCTCGTCTCCGATTGCATACACCGGACTTCGCAAGAATCGCTTCTCTTTGAAATGGAAGGCCGCGCCGCCCGCTGCCTCAATGGCCGACGCCACCGATGTGCACGGTCAGCGATTGCCCGTCGACCCTGATGCTCCTGTTTCGATATCCGGTCGGCGGCACCACGGGGAAGCGGCATGACGCCGTACCTTACGATGCTCAAGAAGCCCGAAAACCTCATCGCGGTCAGGAACGGAACGGCCTGCGTCATTGTCTTTCCTTACACGCCAGAACTCACCGAAGCTGAATGGGAGAAGATCGACGCGGCGCATCGCATCCGGTTTTTTCTTTATGCGGTTTCGGACGCGCCGGTGCCGCCGGGGCAATCTGGCGGCGGCGGCAGATTCGAAGACTACTACCCCGTCGCCAGCGTGCGGTCTGCGATCGACAGATCGACTTACGTGTGCACGGAGAAACTGCCCGTCCAAAAGCGTTCGCGCCAGGGTCTGGTCAAAGCGCTGATGGACCTTGCCGCAAAGGCATGCAGCGACGATCACCGCTGCGCTGTTCTCGGCGTGACCGATCGCCCATCCCTTGTCGACGATCGCGCACTCTATCGACCGTCGCCCGCGACGCTCTGCTAAACTTTGCCTGCACATTGCGCGGCGGCTTAAAAACCGAAGGTGGTTCGCGCCCACCCCCACGCCTCGACGAGCGCATTGACCGTCGGGGGAATTGACATCACGAATACCCGCCATCTGGCTCGCCCGCGTGCTTTGCGCTTCACAGCAAAAAGCCGCCGGGGGCTAGGAGTAACCAGCTCCGAACACCCGATGGCTCTATGAGGTTCAAGTGTCAAATCTATCGGATTCCGGCCCGCAGCGCAATGTGCGGAGCCTTCTGCCTGCTCTCTCGAACATAGATTTCGCTCTCAACGCCGCTGATCGCGGCTTTGTGTCTTTCCCCCTAGGAGTGAACAGCGCCGAACCGGCCTTCGACGAAGGCGACGCGATGGCCACAAAAAGCAAGGTGATGTTGCGCCACTGGTGGGACGAAAACCCGAAATACAACATCGGCTTTTCACTCGAAAACCTGCTGACGCTTCGCATCAATTCCACGCGTTGGGCCACATCGACCTTCAAGTCGCTCGACGCGTTGTTGGTCGCGCACGGGGTGCCGTTCTCTGTCAAAACCGTCCGAAAGCTGTCTGCTGCCCCCGACGAGGTTGTTGAAGTCTGTCTGCATTTCTTGTTGCCGGACGGCGCCACGGTCGAGGCCAGAAGCGACGTGCTCTTTGAAGGCATCGACGTTCTGTCCAGTGACGATTTTGTCGTTGGCCCCGGTTCGATGATCGACGGCGATGCGTGTGAGTTCGTCGGTGACAATGCTTTGTCGTTGGCGACCCCTTGGCTTTTGGAGGCGTGCGGCGTGCAACTGGCAGACCACGAAGAAGAAATCACGCTGGCCGCGACCGCAGTCAGAACCGTTGCGCCACCGATCGCTGCGGAAGAGATCGCCGCGGCGGATGTTGCGCCACTCGTCGCCACACACCTGCCGACAGAAAGCGAGACCGTGACCAACGTCGTTCCGATGAAAAAGGCCGCTACCGCCGTCACGGCCGAGCCAAAGCAGATAGTCAAAACGAAACTCGATTGGGCGCTGGAGGCCGCGCGGTACATTCCGGTTCATCCGCTCCGCTGGTACGTCGACCCTGGTCCGCACGCTTCTCAAAAAGAAAGAGATGCGGCTGTAACGGCGGCAAAGGCTCCCTTGCTGGACCACTGGCCGAACCTCGCGACACAAGATCCGGAGCAAATTCGAAAATGGTGGACGCAGTCGCCGACCGCCAACATCGGCGGCGCAACGAACGACCTGATCGTGATCGACGTCGATCCACGTAAAGGGGGTGCCGAAACGCTTGAGTTTCTACGCCTTATTTACGACTTTCCCGAAACCGCGATGACCAATACGCAAGGTGGCGGCCAGCATCTATTCTACGTCGCACCGGACGGCAATCCGGTCAAAGGCGGGAATGACAAGCTTGGCCAGGGCATCGACATCCAAGCCCGCGGCAAATACGTCGTGATGCCCGGCAGCACCATCGATGGCCGACCTTACACGCGCGCCAACGACAGACCGATAGCGTTTGCTCCTCAGTGGATCCTCGACGAACTCAAGGCCGCGAAGCCGAAGACAGCCGCAGCGGGAAAGCGCGTCGCTCCCGATGATGAGCACGCGCGCACTGCGGCCGAACACTGGCTGGATCGCAAAGCGCCCCGCGCAGAGTCGGGCAATCGAGACAACACCGCCATTACGGTCGCGCTCAAGTTGGGCGACTTCGGATGTGGTTACGACACGAGGCTCGATATTATGCTCGGTTGGAATGAAACCCATTGTGAGCCGCCACTCGACCTGGAAGACCTGCAGCGTATCTGCAATTCGGCAGGCCATAATCGAGAAAATGCCATCGGCTGCCTGCACCGTGATGCGCCAGGGTTCGAACCGGTTGAGATCGATGAATCCAAAGCGCCCACTGCGGCCGCAATACCGACCGCGAAAATCGGCGATGTAGGAGCATGGGAGAATGAGCCTAACGCGATCTTTGTTGACCACCTGAAGCCCACAGACTTGCCCGCTGGCGTTCTCCCGGTGGTAGAGCAGTTTGCGCGCGACAGTGCTCGCCGGCTAGGCGTAGACGCTGGCGCGCCTGCCGCCGCATTGGTGACCGCGCTTGGATCGCTTGTGCCTGCCGGAAACCGTCTGCAGATTCGTCAACGTGATACCAAGTGGACTGTGAAGCCAATCCTGTGGACGGCCATCATAGCCCCGTCTGGTTCGAATAAGTCGGCAACCATCAATGCCGCGATGGACCCTGTAAAAACGCTTCAACAAAAGTGGCGGAAAACGTTCACGGCCGACGAGCACAGGCGCAAGCGTGACGAGACGCGCCGCGCAGCGGCTGAAAAGGTAAACAAGGCCAAGCCGGAAAACACCGACCAGGTTTTTGAGGGCGAAGCCGAAGCGGAGAAAACTAAATTCAGACAGAAGATTTACAACGACGCGACGACAGAAGCCCTGGCGGTGGCGTTGTGCGAGAACCCGGAAGGGCTGCTGTATCATGCTGACGAGCTTGCGGGTTGGCTGGCCGGCATGGACGCATATCGCGCCAAGGGCGGAAAGGACCGCGCTTTCTGGCTGCAGGCGAAGGAAGGCGGCGACTTCATCGTCAACCGGAAATTGTCAGAGCGGATCTGTGTCGAAAACTGTGCCATCTCGGTCTTGGGTGGTATCCAGCCCGACAAGATCAAGGCGCTTAAAACAAGCATGTCAGATGACGGACTGCTGCAGCGATTTACTCCGATTGTCCTTCATCGCCGGGATAACGGCGCCGACATCGACCCCGATAAAGCCTTGGACGATAGAGTATCGACCGCCGCCAATGCAATCGCAGAAGCAGGCAACAACACCCTGTTTCGTTTTTCACCGGAAGCCGATGCGGAGCTGCACGCGATCGAGGCTTTCAAGGCCGGGGAGATCGCGCGGCCGGACGCATCGCCCACGCTCTGCCAGTGGCTCGACAAGATGCCCAACGAGTTCGGCAGGCTTTCCCTCGTTTTCCACTTCATCGAGCACTACGGGGCTTCCGGCGCCGCTGTAGACACCCTTCCGGCCACCGTCATCGGTCGCGGCACCGCGGAGCGCGCGCGGCGGTACCTGACAGAGTTCGTCTATTCCCACGCGTTGACGTTCTACTTGAAGGACCTGGGGGCATCGACGATGGACGAGCACGCCCTCTGGATCGCCGGCTTTGTGCTGGCGCGCGGGTTGCAGGCCATTTCGAGCCGGGACATCTATCGCGTTTACCCCGCGCTGAAGTCACCGGAGAAACGAGGCCTAATCGTGGCGACGATGCGCGTCCTGGAGATGCACGATTGGGTTAAGCCGGCCCACGTCGATCGCCACGGCGTCGAGGACCGTTGGACCGTTAATCCGGCGGTACACGATGGCAGGTTCGAAGAAATCGCGGCAACGGAACGCCGTCGGCGGGACGGGGTGCAGGAAGGCATTAAGCAGGGCGCAGCGGCATGATTGTCACCGTTGTCACCGCCTGTCACCGCCTTTCCAGACAGTCGCGGCGTAACGATTTGTCACCGTTGTCACCGTCTGTCACTTGCGCGCGTAAGAACCTTAAAAGTCCATCTTCTAATAATAGAAGCCAGAGGGCCACTGGCCGTCTTTCCTGCAAATTCCCTCAAGTGACAACGGTGACAACCGGTGCCCACCCTGGGCGATGTCAATTACGCCAACACTGGCCGATTCCAGAAAAGGAAAGCCAACTCGCCGCCGGCGCCCATCGGCCAATCCACCGACAAGAGACTCTGAAACATGCGACGAACGAACACCCCCGCTGGCTCTAAATTCACTGTCCGCGGCCAGGCCTACATTCAGACCGGCGCGTTCTATCACGCAATGGGCAACGGCCGCGAAGTGCGGGTCCTCGAGCTGCAAAGCACCTGTCCGGAATGCTTCGACGTTTTTCAGGCCACGGCCTCGATGCGCCAAATCAGCACCCGCCAGTTGGTCCGCCGCTGTCCTGAGTGCCGAAAGACTCACAGCGGCCCAGTGCCGATCGTGGCACCCACCGCGCACAAGTCCAAAAAGAAAACCCCTGGCCGAACGGTCGCCCGGGATTGACGGCGCCAGCACGCACTAAGGACGGCGCGTGTGTGCTTTAGGTCGACCGGGAAGCCCCGTGACCGTTGGGACCTGCCGCGCGCTGTACGGCTTCCGCGGCGCCAACGCTGACGGCGGGCGAGAAAGTCAACTTGTGCCTACGAAGGACAGGCTATCCCGTCCAAGTAGTGAACCGGCGACCACACGTTGCGAGGCGTCGCGCCGTTTCTGTCAACATTTGCGCACGTGCAACGCGGCGCAGCAGCGAACATCGAAAGGAGCCGCACAGTGCCGGCTTTCAAGATCGACCCAATCGCGATTTGGGACACCGTTCGGCGCCTGCTCGACGAGAACGACCACAGCTGGCGGTTCACAAAGAGGGGCGACAAGCGCCCGTGGTGCGACATTGAGAAGTCACAGGCGAATAAACTCCGGGTTCGAGCCGCGAAGCAACAAGTAGCGATCGAGCGCTCCCTAGCGGCCGCCCGCGCGCGCAATCTCTGCCGCGCGTTGCCCGGCCAGTCGATTGCCGATCGCATGTTGAGGGCGATGCGGCCTGGCGAGTGGTTCGGCATGGGCGATATCGCCAGGATGGCCGGCGTCGAGCGCAGCGCGCGCGGCAAAGTGCATCAGATCCTGTTGCGTCGGGGGTGGGTCGAGAAGGCAGACAACCCGGCGTACCGCGGCAGGCTCGACCCCAGGCAGATCATGGCCGGCGCCGAGCCGGAGCCGCAGCACCTTTATCGACTGACCGAATCGGGGTTGCGGGTCAGGGCAGGATTGCCGCGATAGCACGCAGGTGGCCGACGCCACGCGCGCGAGAATATCTCTCCCTGCGCGTGACGCCTATCCGCCGGGGCTTATTTCGGCGCCTTGGCCGTTGGCGGCGTCTTCCGTTTCTTTGCGGCGTTGTTAGCCTTTGGCACCTTGGGCATCTCGAGGGACCGCAACTGAAATTCCGGTTCTTTCGCCAGGCTCAGTTTTGGTCTCTCAGATGCAATTGGCGCGCGGTCGGTTTGGGCTGCCAATTGAACCAACTCGAAAATTCTATGTCCCACCGCGACTGGGACACAAGCATCCACGATCATGTGGTTTCCGGATTGAGTGAACTCGAACGAATAGCTTGGACGGCCCATTTTGCTTTCTCCTGTTTCAAAGTGACACCGACTAGCATTGCAGAATCAGGCCCTGTCAAAGCTCGCCTGTGGAAACGGATAGAACTGAGAGAAAACGAATCGGTTTGGGACAGAAAAGAAAAACCCGTCGCGCCTTTCAGCACGACGGGCGTTTGGTGGTTCTATGAAAATTAGGCGGCGGCCGCGATGACACAAAAATCCGCGGCAATCCTTTCAGGAACGCACGCGTCGATCAGAACCAGGCCGCGAAGCTCCGTTTGCGTGAATTTGAATGCGGTCTCTTCTCCGCAATTGGCGGCCAGGCTCATAAATTTTGTAGCCAGGCCCAACGGTACGCACGCATCAACGTCTGCGAAGCCGGGCTTTTCCGATTTGATGATATCGCAGCTGTAAGGCAGGGACGCAGCCTGAGAAGCAACTTTGGACTGAATGACGGTGGCAGACATGGGTTTAGACCTATCTCCGCTTTTCGAGCGGACTGGCGCGCCCCCATTGGCCCATACGAAAAACCCTCCCAACATTCCGCCGTCCCGCGCATTGCGTTCGCTCACGAATATCCAACGCGAATTGCTATACTGAAAACAGTTGTTTTCGGTATGGACCGCGATATGGTGCGCGCAGGACAACGGAGGATTCCACAATGAAGCGTGTTGCGATCTATCTGCGCGTCAGTACCGACAGCCAGACGACGGCTAACCAGCGCCGTGAGCTGGAAGCGGTCGCGGCGCGCTCGAGTTGGCAAATCGTCAAGACCTACGAAGACGCCGGCATCAGCGGCGCCAAAGGACGGGACAAACGCCCCGGCCTCGACGCCATGATGAAAGCGGTCAACGCGAAAGAGTTCGACATGGTCGCGGCCTGGTCTGTCGACCGTCTCGGACGATCGCTCACGGATCTACTGGCCATACTGCAGGCACTCCGCGACAAGGGTGTTGATCTGTTCTTGCACCAGCAAGGCCTGGACACCTCGACAACGGCCGGCCGCGCCATGTTTCAGATGCTTGGCGTCTTCGCTGAATTTGAACGGGGTATCATCCGCGAAAGGGTCAACGCTGGGCTAGCGCGGGCCAGGGAGAAGGGCACGACGCTGGGGCGACCTCGCACAGCGCCGGCGATTGAGAGACGCATACGCGGCCTCCGCGCGAAAGGCATGGGCGTTCTCAAGATCGGTCGCACGTTGGGCGTTGGCACGAGCGTCGTGCAGCGCGTCGTTTCGGAGATGTAGCGCGCGCCGGGGCGCGTGCATGCGGTTGAATTGATTGCGTTGCTTGCGCCTACCCTAGGCCACAACCGGGACTGGTCACCGCTCGAGCCGCGCCAGGGGGCCAGCCGGCACCCCGCCGGGAGGGGCCGACCTCGTAAGCCAAAGACGCCGTAATGTGCCTCCGCTAATTTGCGAAAATTCGAGATTTCGAGGGAGGCGAGAAGTCGGCCGACTTCCGCTTTGATGCGGATACAGGACTCACGTTGACCAACGGGTGAGGTCCGAAAAGTGCCGATTTCTTAAATCGCTCTTCCTCACTCGATTATCTGATCGGCGCGTCCGAGCAGCGACAGCGGCACAGTGACGCCGAGGGCCTTTGCCGCCTTCAGGTTGACGATCAGTTCGACGGTGGTGGACTGCTGCACCGGCAAATCGGCAGGCTTTGCGCCCTTGAGGATCCGCCCGGCATAGATCCCAGCCCAACGATAGGATTCCCTGATATTGCCGCTGTAGCTCATCAAACCGCCGGCGTCGGTGAACTCGCTGTGTTCGAAAATTGCCGGCAGAGCGTAACGTTGGGAAAGATCGGCAAGCTGCTTGCTTCGGGAATTGAAAAAGGCATCCGCGCCGATCACGAGCACGCGCTCCTTCGATTGGGCAAAATTGGCGAAGGCAGCCTCTATTTCCGCATCGCTATGCGCGTGTTGGACGTGAAGTTCGAGTTGCATTCGCGCCGCGGCCTCTTGCGCCTCCTTCAGCAGGTGCTCGGTCCGGATCGGATCGCCTGTGTTCAGGAGCAGCGCGAGCGATGTTGCGGCAGGCACAAGTTCATGCGCGACCTCTAGGCGTTTCGGACCCAGCGCGGCATCGAGCTGGGTTACGCCGGTGACGTTGCCGCCGGGCCGGTTCAAGTTCGAAACGAGACCGATCTGCACCGGATCGGCGGCGGTAGTGAAAACGATCGGAACAGTATCGGTTGCGTTCTTGGCTGCCAGGTTGGCCGGTGTATTCGCGATGATCACCGCAACCTGCCGACGCACAAGATCGGCGGCCAATTCCGGGAGACGATCGTAACGACCATCAGCCCAGCGATACTCGATCGAGACATTCTTGCCCTCTTCGTAGCCGCCTTCCTTGAGGCCCGCGTGGAACGCCGCGAGATTGGATGCGTAGCCCTCTCGTGTAGCAATGTTGAGGAAGCCGATCACCGGGAGCGCCTGCTGCGCGCGTGCCCCGAGCGGCCAAGAAGCGGCCGACCCGCTGATCAGCGTGATGAACTCGCGCCGATGCATTTACCCCCCGCGAGGACGCCGCTTCGTGTAATGCAGAAAAGCTAGCAGTTTGCGACCTCCCAGCAAGTGGAAAAAGGGCAAACAACGGGGCCCGCATGCTGCGACTCAATGTCCGGGGGTCAATCGTGTGCGCGCTGCTCGCCCGTCACCGCGAGGAAATAGCGACCGCCCTGCCGGATCGATGTCCGCTCTTCCCCTACCCAATAGCGGATGTGTGAGAGCGCCGACTTGGCGACCGCTAAGTGCCAAAGCACGCGCCGGCGTAAAATCACAAATCATTGGCCTGCAACAACAAGACAAGCGCGGATGCCCCTGTTAAGGCGGCCCCCGCGATGAGCAATAACGATTACTACGTGATTACGTCAAAACACGGAGAACACCCCGACCAATGGAGTTGGGAGATACGTCGCAGAAGCAAACCGCTAGGCGTTAAGCTAGCGGCGCGCGGTTTTCAGTCGGATTCCGCCGCCCAAGTTGCGGGGAAGCGCGCGTTGGACGAATTCCTCTCCGCACTGTCAAAGGAAGAGCGGCGACGAACCTGAGCTTATTCGTCTCGCTTGCGCACCAGTGAATTGAATTCAAACAATCCAGCAGTTGGAACTTCGATGCCGCTCACGCGGGGCAAGACAATAGGTTACGACGTCGGCCGGATGACGTTCGCGTTCATGATGATGGATGACAAGGCCAAGATTGTCGACTGCGAGATCAGCAGCGCGGCGATGGATCAGCTTGCCGGCAATAAGGGAACGCCACCTGCTGAAAGAGAACGACAATTTCTGCATTTGCGAGACGGGATCGAGCGCATAGCGTCTGATCTTTTCGACAAAATGTCTTTGCTAGGCGGGAATATCCGCATCTTCTATCATCATGTTCGGCAACGCGAGCTATGCTAAGGTTTTCCCGTCGACGTCATTACCAGGGTCGCGCCCTCGGGGCGCACGGCCAATCGCGTCGGTTCGCCCCCTTCGTTGACCACTTCCGGTCATCCTCCGACAGCAGACATCACGCATCAGGGCCGCCACTTCCGAAAAGTGCCAAAGGAGACATCTTCCAGCACCGTCACGACGCGCTCTGCTGGCTGATCGAGGTGACAAAGGTGCCCCAATCTGCGGCATTCAACGGCGCAGGCGTATAATCGCATCGGTATCGACGACCAAGCTGTCGTTGATTGCAATGATGCGGCATGTCGCCTGGATCAGGAACGCGCAACGTTCAAGTGCCACGCGAGCCGCCTCATCTTCGGATTTCAGTTGCGCCCCAAACGCGTATCCGAGGTAGCCGCCCTCGCCCATGGCGATGGCCTTTGAGCCGGACGCCGGAGAATAGAATTTGTCGATGAACTTCCGCGCCGTGTCCGAAAAGATGCCCGGCTCGTTCACGGCCAACGGCTTCTCGCCAGCGTGACTGAACCAGGGCGCTGGCGGAACATCTAGGGGCGCTTCCTTCCAGACCACCTTTCCGTCGACTGCATAGACGAAACACATTGATTGGGATGCACCGAGACAGGGACCGAGGGCGCGCGTTCGTGCTTCCTCAGCGCTGCCTCGCCCCCACGTCGTCCAGTAGCCACCAGACAAGGAAATGGCGAGTGCCGTGTGGCCAGATCTGGTGCTCATTTCCTGTTCGATCTGTTTGCGGCATTGATCGCAGACGAAGGGAATTTCGTTCGACCGAAGTTGCGGTCCCGTCAACGCGTAATCGGGCCCGGTCACGATCTGGGACAGCGGCCTTACGGGCAACGAGCGAGGCACGGACTCCACGAGGGTATGGTCGACGACGAAAGAATCGCCCATTGCGACCACGCGACATGGAGAGTGGGTGATATAGCCGCATCGCTGCAGGACCACACGCGCGGCTTCGTTGTCGCCGTCGGCTCGGCCAGTCATTGTCCATTGCCAGTCCGGTCCGACAGCGAGCGCCTTGCCGTGATATTCCTGGTACAGTCGCGTCGCCCTGTCGCGATCGGTCGCATGGATTGCGCCGATTTCCTGGATATTCAATGGCCGGGCTGCACTGGCATTCGCTGAAAGCCAGGGTTCGATCGGAAGGGGCGGCGGCGGTTCATCCCAACTGATGCGGCCATCGATCGCATAGACGAAGCAGCTCAGCCGATTCGCGTTCAAGCATTGAGCTAGCGCGCCGGCGCGCGCCTCTAGGGCGGAGTGTCGTCCCGTCGACCAATAGTAACCGCCATCAAACGACAGCACCAGGGCGGAATGCAGGGGCTTGCCGACGAAGCCGGCCCTGATCTGCGCACGGCATTGATCGCACAAAAAGGGCACTTCGTCGGGATTGAACGGCATGCCCAACAAAGTTCGCGCCAGAACGGTCTGCTGAGGTGTGGGGGAGATCTCCACCTTTCCACGCAAATAGAACTCACCGATGATCGACAGAGAAAGCTCAGGCAACTGGCTGTGGTTGGTCGTCTCGTAGACGTCAGAACTGATCCTGCGGAAGATCGTGCCGATCTCTTCCGGCGCCTTGATGTTCTCGAGAAATGCTCTGGTGTACGGACTGTTGCGGCCGTCACCGTCCTCCGCCGTCTGTCCAGCCTGGGTGGCGTACGCGACAACCATGCCTTGCGCATTGTCCAGCTTGGCTAATCCTCGCTGTAGCGAAACGGCCCGGCTGGACCCAAGCGACCGTCGCAGCTCATTGGCAAACGGGTTGTCGCGGCAGGCGTCGAGCACGAGAATACGCAAGTTCTTGGCCTGCTGAAGGTCGGCGACGATGTCGTCGAGGCGCACCAGGCGTCGCAGATCCGCGACGTCCTTCAATTGCGTGTCGATGGGGGCCAGATAGTTGACCCCGCCAAATTGAAGGGCATGGCCGCTGTAGTACAAGAGCGCAATGTCGGCGTTTTGTGCTGCGCGCGCGAAGCGAATCGCAGTCTCGTCCATGCCGGCCCGATCGAGATCGGTTGCTACGATTGTCTCGAATCCGACCGCCTTGAGTGCGGCCGCAACATCGGCGGCGTCGTTCGCGGGATTGGTCAACCGCGGGACATTGCGATAGGCGCCGTTTCCGATGACCAGGGCTACCCTCGTATCGGCAAGGCAACTGTCCGCAATCGTCATAAGCACGAGCGGAGGCAACGCAAAGATCAGCGCCGAAAGGAACGATCGGATCTTCATCCGTATCTCCTACCGAAAGCAATGCTCCAATAAGAATATGATACAGGTCGAAAAGCAAATTGTGATCTTCAGCACAGTCGGTCATCTTCTCACAGTCCAACCAAGGGACTTGGGACGTCAATTCGGCCTGATACAACGTCGGCTAAGTTCAAAATCTACGTCAACAATAGTCCCAGCCATGTCCGCTTCGGGGCAATCACGTCCCCCTGACCGCCGCCCGTCACTTCCGGTCTACTGCCATGAACGGACATCGTCAGAGCGCGCTACAATATTTGCTCCAACGGCCATTTTAAAGTAGCATTACCACTGGCGGAATTTTGTCGCGACGTCCGGCGACGTACCTCAGATTTCGAGGAATGCTCGCATGGCAGACTTCTTCACACACAACGCTCCGGACTACGGCGAAGAGGACGGCGTTATGGGCCCCCCGGGCACGTCGCTCGCGGACCGGCTTCGGCGCCTGGCGCTAGCGACGACCATGGCAAGCCAGCGGCTTTGGCAAGATCCCCTACATACGCTCTTCCCTTCCGTTACCCCGACGGGCGCAACAGGCGGGCACCGCGTCGGCTTCGGGCCATTCGCCCTCAAGAACGTAGGTGGGGACGTCTCAAACCTGGCCGGCCAGTATGTCGGACCGAATGACATGGCCGCCCACCAGACTATCCCGGGTTATATCCCGAGGCAGGACCTGCAGAACGCAATCCGTCAGGACCCCTTGGCGGGTTTGCTCGGGCCGATGCAGAAGCCGGCGCCGAGACAAGCTGATGAGCCGACGCAGGGCTACTGAGCGGGGCCGGCGGCTGGGCAGCCGCGGTGCCGAGCGGGCAGCGCCCGATTGACGGCAAGAGTCCGCCGCGATCGTCGCGGTATTGAAAATGCCCCGCCTCGCCTAGCGAGACGGGGCAAATGTGGGTCTTCAGCGGTACTCAACTAAATCCGCCGCGACAAAGATGACTGGACAGTTGTGGCAACTTAAGGGCGCACTAAAAGCGGTGCGCTCAAACTATTTCGAAACGCGTGCGAAGAACATGAGCGATCTCGTCAGCCCGCCTTTGAAAACCGATAGGATCCGCGGGGGCTGAAACAACAGTGGGCACCCAGCTGTAAGCGTGGTCTCTGCGAACGGCGACTTCTACGCCGGTCACGTTGATCTTTTGAGTGATCACTGGCAACTGTCTCAACTAGAGACGAGCTAGGCCAGCGAACCGGAATGGAAGCACTTGGAGTTGCCATTTTAGCTCCTCCGACGAAATAATGTTGTGACAAGCAGTAGGATAAGTCCTGCGGCTAACAACCCAAAGGCGTATTCTTCCTTTTTCGAAAAGAGGAAAGCGCCATGTCAAGTGTAGAGTCTCTATCGTTAAAGTCCTCTCTAGCTTTTCTGAATGGATTGCTCGATATATCCATATCGCTAGTAGTGCTCGGGCTAATATTCGAGTTTGCACCAAGGTTGTGGAGTAGATTTTTCGGCGGCGCACCCCACCACCACATCGAAAAATTAGGCGAAGTGTTGGTGATATTGGGCGTAGCTGGGGAACTGGCGCTACATATCCGATCTGGACAAATAGAAGAAAAAATAAAATCTTCGCAGCGCGAGGAAATTATCTCGCTAAGGACAGGCGAAGCCAAACTGACATGCGAAAATAATGCTCTCAGAGAGGTGCTTGCACCTAGAATTTTAGCTCCCGGAAGACGTGCTACTAGGCGGCAGCTCGATCCTTCAGCGGAAATGTTTAAACAAAAGCTGCCCGGACCGGGAGTCGTGGTTAAATTGCAGGCTGCAGCCGATCCAGACGCACAAGCTTTGCTGGTCGAGCTGCAGGGTCTTCTAAACGAATTAGAATCGCGTGGATGGAAAGCATTAGAGGTCGACGAAAAAGAATCTGGGTTCCTGACATCCTTAATGCGGGAGGGGATTTCGATATATTCCAACCTGTATGAGAAGCGGCCCGATGAAAAAGAGGCTGGTATGGCCCTCGCTGCAGCATTACAGAGTTCGTTGCCCAACGGTGGCGTGGAGGGGTGGGTGCGACCTATGCCGCCGCAGCTTGGAGTAACCGGGCCCAGGTTCTCCGATACATCATCTGTCGGGTTTATATATGTCGCCATAGGCATGAGGCCGGTCGGCATCACAATATCCGGCCTTAAATCAAGGTGCGCCGACCCTAAAGCCATCGCTGCTGAAGACAGTCCGCCCAAAAAATAGAAAACAAAGGCAGGGATCAGAGCCGCTCGTTTCAGAAATCCGTCAAGTCCGGGATCCTCGCCTTTAGAAGGAGCAATTGGTTAGTGGTTGAGACTGGGGGTTGCGCGCGCGTTATGATTTCTAAAAGCAGAAGATTTGCTTGCCCCGTCGGGCAAATCAGTGATTGTTGGATGACCTGGCAAACCTGTCAGGAGGCACTAATCGGATGAACTGTAGTGGCGTCCAAGAGCCACTGCCGTGGAATTACTTGGCGTCCGCCACCTGATCTCCGATGTCGATCGGCCGCAAGAACGTCTCATCGTCATCTAAGATGAATGTGCCAGCCGTGTTGCGATAACGCGCGGCTTGGTCGTGCAATCGTGAATAAAGCACAGCAACACTGACGAACTGGTCATGCCCCAGATCGTCGCGCTTTGCGAGCCTTGAAATGTCGACGATTTGAACCTTTTCTTTCAGAGCGGCCTCCCGCACAACGGGATCGTCAACGTTTATACCGCCAGCACGCGCGATGCCACCGTCAAGAAAACTGGACACTCGAAGCGCACCATCATCCTTGGAAACTAGAACCAGCAAAGGTGGCTCGAGCGGACCGATGGCTTGTACCTGAGCACGGAACGTTTTCGCGTTGATGTCGGGCGCCGCCAGCACAACACGGCTTAGCCGGGCGATCACTCGGTCTTTGCCTTCGATACGAAGCTGGCGCAGAGCGTCAACGGTCAACATGGCGCCCATGCTGTGGGCTACCACCATAATGTCGCTGACCTCGGAGCTGCTGCTTAACATTGTTAGTAAAGCCATCAGATAGTCGCGAGAATAGCTTGCCGATTGCTTGTCCATTTCATAGGCAGCTACCTGACCTTGCGATGGCCAGGAGAACAGGATCGGAATCCCGTCGATTTTGATGTCCGCCTGCAATTGGGCGAGTCGGAACAGCGACTCTTGGAAGTTGCTGTTAAACCCGTGCACGAAAACGAAGGCTTTGTGCTTTTTTCGCCGAGTATCGCCTTGCGGAGCAACGGCCTTGCGAAAATCGGCTTCGCTCATCACGGCCTGATCCACTACAGCAAAGCTGCTCCGTGGATCGGGGGTTGCTGTCGGCATTTCGATATTGCCGGACTTGTGGTTGGGCGGCACCGAGACGACAAACTTTGCAAAGTTGAGCGCATCGGCGCGGTTCGCAGTGAATACATTCCCCGACGAAATCTCGCGCTCACGCGTGGTGGCCACATAGATCTGCAGCGTCTTTTCGCCAGACGAGGCCGCCACGGGCGTGAGCACCTCTGGGCCAGGCCTGGCAGCACAACCGACCAAAATGAAGGAAAATAGAACAACGGCTGCCCAATCTAGCCTGGGACGAGGAAAGCTACTCCACATGCCAACTGACTCCCCCGCCAAGCCAACACGCACTGTTACCATTGCACTTGGGGCCCCACGGACGAAGCCACTCTCCGTGTTAGTCTTGCGAAGGCTGCATTGCAGTAACTTTAATGCAACAATCCGTTTTTCAAATATGACTGGAAGGCTCTGCGTTTGATCGTAGAGGGTCAGATCTGCTCGCCTTTCGAGCAAAACGCCCGCCAATCAACCCCGCGCAAATCAATCGTGCTCGAGAGTCGGCTCATGATGTTGTTTGCTGCGGGCAAGTGAGTCCCGTTGATGACGACCCAAAGCAGATAACAGCTCGGAGCCCGAGCATGATGGGGGGGGAGAATGTGGCGCTTGCCGTGCCCATTGGCCTTTTTCTTTCCCCTTCTCTGCCCCGCTTAGAGCGCGTTTACTATCCACCATTGTGGCGAATGAGAGATTTGCAGCGTGCCCTCGTGCTGCAAGGGAGGTGCGTTTGCGTCGGGTGGAGCAAGCGTTGCGTACCGAATTGTCCTTTCAGCGCAAGCTCCGCCGCGTGCTTGTTGCTACCGCCATCGTTGGCCCCATGGCGCTGGCGCCCGAGATGAGTTCGGCCCAAGGCTTGCTCGATTTCTTTTTCGGCGGCGGCCAGAAGCAGCAGCACCAGACTTCGTTTTTCGCCAACGTTTTCAACAATAATTCGCAACCACCGCCGCGGCTGGTTGTCGCAAGCTCGGGACCTGCCTTCTGCGTGCGCAGCTGCGACGGCAAATATTTTCCGCTGATGCGCGGCGCCGCCTCGCCGGCGCAGACGTGCCAGGCCCTCTGTCCGGCGAGCCCGACCGAAGTGTTCTTCGGCTCCAGCATCGACAACGCCTATGCCGCAAGCGGCGAACGCTACGCCGATAGCGAAAACGCCTTTGCCTATCGGAAGGCGCTGCGCGCCGACTGCACCTGCAACGGCCACAATCCCGGCGGTCTTGCGCCAGTCGATCTCGCGCTGGACGACTCGCTGCGCCCGGGCGACGTGCTCGCCACCACCGACGGGCTCGTCGCGTATTCCGGCCTACGGGTCGGCAACGACCAGACCCCGGATTTCACGCCGGTGGCGTCTTTTCCAGGCCTGACGCCGGAAGTGCGCGCCCGGTTGAACGCAATGAAGGTCGCGCCGGTGCGAGCCGACATGGCGGCAAACAACGCGGCAACTTCCGAGGTGACCCGCACGCCCCTGCCGGCGGCGACCATCGCGCCGAAGCCTATGCCCGCGCGCGACAAGCGCGTAGGTGCGGATTGATGCTGCAAATCACCGCCCGACGATCACGCCGATCACATTCGATCAGTCGAGACCGCCCAACTTCTTCCATTGCCCGACAAACCGTCGATCGCCGTGCTGCCGTTTCGAGATTGATCTAGGTCAAACGCCAAACTGCTAATTGCCGTTTGTTACGGCATCCAGCTTCAAAAATCGAGCGTATTGAAGCTCAACGGGGCGATCCAAAGTTGCACAGTTAATCTGACGACCATGTGTATGTTGCCGCGGCCAACGAACAACTCCAGAGGGTAGGAAAACCAGTCATGTTCAAACATCGTTTCGCGCTGGTACTAGGCGCGCTTGCTATGGCCTGGGGTTCACCGGCGATAGCGCAGACCCCGCAGGGGACCGCCGCTGGCACGCTCACTTGCCAGTTGGCGCCGTCAATTGGCCTGCTAATTGGATCCCAGCAGCGGATGGCCTGCCGGTTTGTTCCAAATGGCGGTTATCCGCCCGAAGCCTATGTCGGCGTGATGAACTCGCTCGGTCTTGATATCGGTATCACTGCGGGGGGAGTCATGGCGTGGGGCGTCATCACGCCCAATGCGGGCCCGATGCGCGGAAAGCTCGCCGGCAAGTATGTGGGCGCGAGCGGCTCCATCGGCGTCGGCGTCGGCGTCGGCGCCAACGTCCTGGTTGGCGGTTCCAATCGCTCGATCTCCCTGCAGCCGCTTTCGGTCGAGGGGACTGTCGGGATCAACCTGTCGCTCGGAATTTCGGCACTCACGCTTGCGTTGGCACGATGAGCGCAAAATCGCTTGGCAACGCTTCAAAGCTAATCATCAGAGGACGATCATGAAAATTACAACGCGTTTGCTCGCCGGGCTCGGAGTTTTGCCTTTTCTGGTCATCTTGTCGGTCGGATCGGCATCGGCGCAGACCGATCTCGGGAAAACGATTGTCGAAAAGCTGACAGCAAAAATTACAAAACTCGAGAATGCCTGCGCTTCTGATATCAAGAAATACTGCAAGGACGTCACGCCGGGCGAGGGACGCATGATCTATTGTATGCAGGCCCATGAGGACAAGATAAGCCCGAAATGCACGTATGAATTGGAGGAGGCCGCGGCGAACTTGCAGGCCACGGCGGATCTTCTGAAAGACGGAGTGGTTGCCTGCAAAGCGGAGATAACAGGCGTGTGCGGGAAGATACAGCCGGGCCAGGGTCGAATCGCCGCATGTCTGATCGCGAACAAATCGACGGCTTCGAAGGACTGCGCAGACGCCATTCAGAAGGTCGAAGCCATGGGGGCTCAATGATACGAGCGGATTCTGGCTACAATCGTTCTCTGCCTGAAGGCGCACGCCGCCTATCTCTGATGGCAAACGCATCACTGCCCTTAAGCGGACAATGCGACGTCGTGCGGGCATGGAGCAGCTCGATCGAGTGCAGGTCTCGATCGAGCTTGCTGTTCACCATTGATTCGAACAGCGATTCCATTTGCGGCAGTGCCGTTTGAGACATGCTACTGCATGCAGCGAAGCGGCGGTTCGAGCAGCAATCACTCTGCCCTGGTCCAACGGTCAGACTGAAGGTCAGGTCACGCGTCATCGTCAGATGTCAAATGTACGGTCGCGGGAAAATCGATCTTCTTAAGGCTAGATTGATCGGCGCAGAATGAGAGTGCATCAAAATTAAGTCAGAGCCAATTTTGCATGCCGAATGACAGGAGGATGCACAACAACTCAGCCGCGGCCGCGCGTTGCATTCAAGCAACACTGTTTGAAAAAATAGATGAGAGGGAGTTTCCGCCCTTGGGCGGTCATATCGTGATCCGACGGTTCCCCGGTATCGCATGCTTGGCAGTTCAATCTGACTCAAGTGCAGCGTCCGGAGGCTACGATCATGAACCCGCGGCGATTGGCGACGGCGCCGGCGCTAACCGTAGTTCTCGCGGGTTGCGTTATCGTGTGGGTGGCTGGCTTCGGTTCGGCCGGCATCAAAGACACCGCTACGCCAATCGTCGAGCGCGCCCCACCATCTCTCGCTGCCGATGCGGAGGTCGCGGACCCCCCGCAGACGACCATCTTGGCCAACGCCGTTGTCGATAGCGCCGATACGGCAGCGCCCGCCACAGCGGTGACGGCAACCGACGCGAGGGCGATGTCAGATGAGCCGGAAGGGTCCGTTGAGGCCGCCGCGACTTCGCATGCCGCGATCCATCAGATCGCGGTATCGCGCCCGAGCGTCGCAACGCCGAATGCGAGAGTTGCTGATGCATTCGGCGCCATCCCCCTGAACGTGACCGCGGTCCTGACAAATATCCGCGCAGAGTTGCCGGCCCCGGTCACCAAGGCGAAATTCGATACAAGATCATCGGCTAATGCAATTGTTGCTGCGGAGTTCAGCGCCGCGGCGCTGGACGCGGCGATGCCGTCCGACGTGACCCGTTCGCTGCGGCAAGAGCTAATGTTGCGCGCCCGTGGCAGCGTTGACGCTGCGCCCCCCGAATACGAGGCAACATCAGAACAGGGCCGTCTGCCCGCTGCTTTGCCTAATCCGGACAAAGGCGAACAGTCGTATCTGAAGTATTACGTCTACTCGGAAAGTCCGCCAACGGAGAAACCCGCGAAGATCGCCGCGGCAGCATTGAGCCACGTCCCGCTCGGAACGCCCGTCCAAGAGATCGAACGCGCGGCCGAAGCGTTCAGTGTCGATGTTAGTTTCATGAAGGCTGTCGCCAAAATCGAATCCGATTTTAATCCCAAGGAACGCACTGGCTCCTATATCGGTCTGTTCCAGCTGAGCAAGTCCGAGTTCAGCAAATACGGGTCGGGCGACATCCTCAATCCTCGCGACAATGCTATGGCGGCGGCCTACAAGTTCGTCACCGAGGCTGCGCTATTCGAAGCAACAACGCACATGGAGCTGACGTTCGCCAATCTCTATCTGATCCACCAGCAGGGCTGGGAAGGAGCCGCCGAACACCTGAGTCATCCGCAGCAGATTGCCTGGAAGTCAATGTGCGCGACTCACGAGGGCATGACGAAGGGCGAGGAATGGTGCAAGCGCGCCATCTGGGGCAACACGCTGCCGGAGGTGAAGCGCGAATGGAAGTCGGTTGACCGCCTTACCTCGGCCGCGTTCGTAGCGATGTGGCGTGACCGCGTCGACACGCTGTATGCGCGCTATCCTGCTGCTAACGTCAATGCCGCGGCGGCCGGAAGCTTGAGATCGAACAGTTTGTGACTGCGCACACGCACGGCTGTCCCACAAATCGTTTCGTCGGGAAGGTGCGTTGGCAATCTTGGGAGCTGGGCCAACGGCAAGCGCGCCTGCAACGGCGACCACAGGCATGAAGTGCTCACGATGTCCCGGCTCGAGTGTGTATTATGGGGTGACCAGGGGTCCGCAGCGTCAGAGTGAGTACCGCCGAACCCAGCAAGGCATCTGCCATGAACAGGAATGACGGGCCCGAACCAGCCGTCATTCCGTTGAGCCAGCCGACGAAATACGATCCCACGAACGATCCAAGCGCGCCGAAGCAGTTTATCAGCGCGATCGCGCCGCCCGCCACGTTACGGGCAGCATCTCGGCTATCCAGGCGAAGAACGGGCCGTACGGCGCGTACATCGTGGCACCCGCAACCACGAGCAGACCGTAGCCGAGCCAGAAGCTCGATGTTCCCAGTAGGTAGAACCCATAGAAGGCGACTGCCCCGATCAACAGGAACGGCCAGACGAAGTTCTTCCGATTTCCGCTGACGTCTGAAAAGTACGAACCGATGATCACAGCAGCGGCAAGATACGGCCCGGCCGACAGCCAACCGAGCAGCACGATCGAGGTTTCGCCCGCAGCTTTCAGCATAGATGGCAGCCAGATGACGAAGCCATAGACGCCGACACTTCAGCAGAAATATTGGATAGCGAGCATGATGACCATGGGCGTGCGGAATGCCGGCGCGTAGTTCTTAACCGGCTTGAACTGGCGCTGTTCATCCTCGAGCTTGCGTTCGAGTTCGACGCGCTCATTCCCTGTGTACGGCGATTAGGCAAGCGTCTCGCCGATCATATCGCAATGCATGAGCCCCCTTCTGGCACATCGCGTCATTCCGCTGCGACGGCGTGAACGAACTTTAGCTCACCGTCGGGCGTTCATTGCGATAGACGCGAAGCGCGGCTCCGGCGGCGAGCGTATAGGTCGTGCGCCGAACGCGCGTCAATTTTCGCTTATCAGGTGTTTCAGCATCGCGTCGCAGGCGGCTTCGGCCTCCTCGAAAATTTTAAAGGGCGAGCCCATCGATGATGCGGTTCTACATTGATCGCTAATGACGACCCTGCCGTCAGCCTTAAACGGCCCGCTTCCGGTTCCGGTCCCGTACAATTTTAAAAATTCAGCGGGCCTGACTTTCAATGAAGTGTGACGGGCGTTAAGTCATCGAGCAGATGTACGGCTCACACAAAGAAGCCGGCAAGTGAAAGCGCGACCGAAGCCCGAAGTTTTCCATTCCCGCAGCGTGTTTCTGCCTTGAGCCAGCCATCGTGCTGGCCGGATAGCGGACCAGTGTGCGCCGATGAATTACTATCGGATTGCCGAGATGGCGTTCGCCCTCAGCTTTGGTCCTACCTTTGCTTCGTCGGCTGGTGGGAGATCGTAGGAGAGATCTGGAGCGCGCTTGAGTGACATGCGGCGTGAGCCGCGGGACCGAAGCTCCGCGCCCTCAGCTGTCGTCGGCTCGGCTGCCGGCGATGGCTCGCCAGCCCTAGCCATGCGGCAGGTCAAAGAAACACCGTCCGACGTCCCTCGGCGGATTTCCGGCAGACGGCTTTTAGCCGATCCTCAGATTTTCCGCGGATGATTTTCCACGGTTTTCCTTCTCTTCATAACTTACCTTGGCACCCTCGTTGAGCGTACTCAGGCCAGCCCTCTCCACCGCAGAGAT
The DNA here is from genome assembly GCA_963802585.1 of uncultured Alphaproteobacteria bacterium. Taxonomy (GTDB): domain Bacteria; phylum Pseudomonadota; class Alphaproteobacteria; order Rhizobiales; family Xanthobacteraceae; genus Bradyrhizobium. The sequence continues at coordinate 70,810 of CAWDJS010000029.1, forward strand.
GTGAACGAACACGTCTTTGCCGCCTTTGTCGGGTTGAATAAATCCGAAACCCTTCGTCGCATTGAACCACTTCACGGTGCCTATCGCCACTTCGGTATCTCCTCCAGAAAACTGATCAAACGAACGTGATTCGTCAGACAAACTGGTGGCAACTCGGTGGCAAAAAGCCGTCGCCCTGAGGGGCGAACAACGGCGATCTGTCTCGAGTGTTAAAGAGTTATCACCGCCCCAACCGCCGGCGAAGCATTCGAATCTGGTATAACTTCCGGATGCACTTGGATGCTGCAAATCCGCTGTTGCCGATCGCCACGCTCGCGGCGGGGTTATTTCTCATGATCGCGCCTCGCATCGTAAGTTACGCCGTCGCGGTCTATCTGATTGTCGTGGGAATGTTTGGGCTGAACGGGATCTATCACATCGTCAAATAAGGACGGCTGGCACGGTCCCGCGTTGCTCTCCGATAGTCCTAGTCGACTCAAGCAAGGCCGCTGGTTCGGGTTTGGTCGGCAGGCACCAAGTGCCGGCCGCTCGTGCCAACGAGTCCGCGGCCTGAGATAAGCGGCACACCTTGGTATTTGGGCGGAGAGCCCTGCACGACCAGCTATGGTGTGATCGGATTCCAACACCGGCGGAAAATCAGCTCTATCCCTATTCGGACACAGTTGTGCCCCTCGCCATTCGCACGACTTCGGGAAGCTGTCTCGCGATTGAGCGCGTCAAATCATCAAAAGCCCGGAGTTGTTATGAGTATCATCCCCTTGGACGTTCAAAGACGGTGCGAACGGCGCTGGACCGCTCGGTTTTCCCGGCCGACGGAATCGATCGCAGCTCGAAACCAGCGGGCGGCGAAGGCGAGCCTGCAGATCGCCGGGCCTGCCGAGAGCAAAAGAAAAACCCACCGGGTTGAAGTGGCGGACTCGAAACCTTTATCGGCCGTGTGAGCGCGGGACCGAAGCCAGGCATCCTTCCGCCGATCGCAGCGACTTTATCAAAGACGCGTGATCAGCGACTGGTCTGTCCGCCTTAGCACTATCTATGGATTGCGCGATCAACTCAGGGGTTGGTTTGCAGGAACGCACTCGATGGTCGAGTTAGCAGTCGTGGTCACTGGCTTATTTAGCGCCGGCATTTTCCTGGCGCACGCAGTCGAGGCCTATCACGCCCGATGAGAGAGGGCGCGACCTAAGCCCTGCGCTTTAGACTTTCAGATCCAGCAGCTGTTCATGTTCGGCTTCGGCTTGAAGTTCGGCAACCTCGCCGACGTCATTGGTTATGGTTGCCGGCGGCGCCTTCGCTTCTTGATCAACGGCAAGCTGAACCCTTGCCTCGATTACAGCTGTCGGCACGGGATAAATCGTCGTCATGACAACCCTCCTTGCCTAATTTTATCAGCCGCGCATTTATGTTCTGTTAAGAGTTGCGGTTAACGCACGCAAAAACCGCCGGTTTTGGCCGGCGGGTAAGTTTGCCCTTAGTCATGCCTGTCGCGGTACGCGATACAAATCCGCGACGTTGCCAAGATAGCGGCGGCGGGTTGACGGCCGGTTACCGCGAGAGGCGGGGACGCCTGGCCCTGATAGCCCTTTGCTGAGTCTACGGAGCCGCTGGTACAGGTTTAGTCGGCGGGCCCGGTCGGCGCCAGCGAATCCACGGGCTATTTCTGAGTCCGCGCAGAGACTGCTCGCTGAAGCGGCGGCCGGCCCTTCCACCAAGCATAAAGCATCGGACTGCCATAGGCGCGCGCCGGGACCTCCCATGCGGGATAGGGCGAGTTCGGATTTTTCATCGGCCAGAAGATGAAGTCCTGCACGTTTTCGATTGCCCACTCATCAGGAATGCCGGCAATGAAGTCGGGTTCATCATTCTCATAAACGACCACGAGGTGACGCATTCCCGATGCATGCATCTCGTCGATATAAAACTTCGCCTGGCTCTGATATTGGCTGCAGAATGACGAGCCGATGAACTTCAGTTTTGAAACGTCGCGCATTCCCGCCTCCTCGGCGCTGCTGCGGTCAACACCGGTGCAAGGTACGCTTCTGCGTTGAGTCGGTACACAAGTTTGAGCGCGGGACCGAAGCCCCGCTAGGTAGGCCGCCCCGACAGCCGGGCCCGATTTGGCGTGGGAAGGCTGGAATTTCGCCTCGACGCAGGTGTTGTTCCAAAACGTCAATGCGATTGCAGTAAGCGAGCCCCGAGGCGGAGGCGCCATGCCAAATCGCGCTCGCCTGATCTATCAGTGCTTAAGGCTTCTGACCTTCATCGCGGTCTTGATCGCGTTGGTGTGGTCTGTTTGGCGATTGTTATCTTAGGCAATGGGCGAGCGCGGGACCGAAGCCCCGCGCCTATACTGTCGTTTCGAAAGCTTAACTTGAGGATTGGGCTGCGCGGCCCTAATGCGTCTTGGCTGGCGGGGACCAAGAGGCGGTCACCAATGACATTGCTTGTTGCGTTTCTAGTTTGCTGTAGCGCGGCTGTTTTTCTCGCCCATGCCTTCGACGCCTATACTGCTCAATAGAAAACCCGCCGGTCGAGAAGGCCGGCGGGCTTCTGTGGGTTCCTCATGACCGGTGCCGCGGTACGCGATGCAAATCCGCGACGCTGAGACAGCGTCCTGGTTGACGGCCGGTCACCGTTTCGAGCGCCCTCAATGTAGCCTATTGATCGCTGCTTCAATGACGCCCAGATCTTCGTCCAGTGTTTCCATCGCTGGACGAGCATCGATGCCGCCCGGAGGCAGCTCCTCAAGCTGCCTTCTCAGTCTCAGGCGATGCGCTCGAAGATCCTCAAGCGCAGTGCGGTCTTTCAGGTTCAAATACCCCTCCACGATCAATTCAATTGCATGCGACATAATTAAATCCGCCGATCAAAATACCCGCCGGCAGAAATGAGCCGACTGGCATATCGTTTCCTGCTTTCGTGACTAGCGCAACATCACCGTGCTACCTTTTCGCCGCCTGCGATGGCTCGCGAGCCGCTGCCAGTTATACCGTCGGCTTCACGTCACCGCTCCCCGGAGAAAGTTTCCGAACGCGGCACGCAGCGGGATTGGCTTTGGTCCCTGTTCGTTCAATTCCTGGCCTAACAACCGCGCAATCTCCGGCGCATGCTTCATGCTGCCGCTGGCAAACAAACGCGAAAGGCGTTCAATCTCACAATCTTTGAGGTCTGACATCGGTCCACCTCCAGTACCCCATCCTCAACCCTGCGGTGCAGTAGACCAAGTTAAGCTTTCTCAATGTTCACCTTGCGGTGCATTGTGAGCGTGCCGGCAAAAAAAACCCGCCCCGGGGATCGAGGCGGGTTGGAAGTATTATTGGGTGCATACGGTGTCGATGTGGACAACGTCGCACGCTTCACTTGTTTAGCAGACCCGGCTTACAGCGGCCTTACGGCACGGCCGGTTCCGATGCGACGATAGCCGCTGCCGGTTACGCTTCCGGTGAGACCAGCGTCGACCCTTGTCAACGAGCTTACGTCGCCCCGAGAAGCTTCCAGGTTAAGCGGCTGTTTGCCGTCGCCAATGATGCCCTGATCAAGCGCGGCACATCCCGCTACGACGATACGATCAACAGGCGATCCCATCATAAAAGCAATGAACTTGAGAAATTCAGACGTCCGAAAAAGGCAATTGCGATCCTCCCCGGGGGAGCGCTGAATTGTGCGGAACCGAATCACGGAGCCTCACGATGAGCCTGCAGGCCGCGGTGGATGCCTGGACGTCCCGCTACATCAAATCGAGAGAAGCCCGTCTTACGAGATTGATGGGAGCGTTGGGCCCTCCCGATGAGCGAAGGCAACGCCTTATCGCTAGTCTGGCGGCGGCTATTACCGCTGCAAAACGATACCGAGCCGCTTTTGGGTTCAGGCTGAAGGCGAAGAAGTGAGACCGCGCGAAGGAGTCCTCGCGATGAGACATCGACGTCACCGCCTAACGAATATCGGCTCGGGTCGGTCAACTTGAACACGGTGCCAGTCGGCGCGCCCTGAGATCGCCAAGCCCTCAAGGTCGGCTTTCGCGGAAGTTTCCCGGCCTTAACCGGGGATTTACTATAACCGTTCATCCTGATCGTCATAATTTTTCGCGAATAGGCTTTGAACTGCATGACCCCCCAAGGCCATTTGAAAGCCTCGGCGCGAAGAGAGGACCGTGTCTTTGAGATTTCCACGGCTATCAATTTCAGACACAAGTGCAACGGCCCTAGATTTGGTTTATCAAGCGGCTGATGTTTTCCAAAATATAGAAGAGCGCGCACGCGAGACAGAAATCCGCGCGCAATCGCTCTGTAAAAACGCATCGGAGAAATTGCGGCGTGCTGAAATGCGCGCCGAAGCCGCCGAGCGGGCCCAACGCGAACTTATCGTCAGCGCCAAGCACAAACTGCGAGATGCTTCCAGAGCTTTAGAGCATGCCCAGTCTCGTATTGAAGCTCAGCAAGACCATCTGACGGCGGTTGAGTTTCGAGCACAAGCCGCTGAAGCCGAAGCTCGCGAAGCTAAACAAGCTCTTGCGCTAGTCGAAGAAGCCATCCGCAGGCGGTTGCTTTGCACAAGCCCGGACGCCGACAGCAGGTTGACAGAGGTAGCATAAATCGAGGCATCTATCTCGATCGCAATGGTGCCCTGTCCACACCCACGACGCGCAGTAGCTGCCGCCGGCGCTTCGACGTGCCGACTTCGATAAGCCCCGGTCATGGTTTCTCGCAGCTATGTTCCGGGGACATCGCGCCAGTTTCAGGAGGAGCCTCGCACGCCGCGGTAGCCAGGTCATGAGGTGGCTTTATCCCACTGGAGGGGTGATGCGGTCGGAAGACAAAGAATATCGACAGCGCAAACATCGTCCCAGCTACAAGGATGAAAATCCGGTGGAGGAGCATTGCAATATTCTGACACGAATTTGCGCGTAGAATAGGCGCGGTCAACCGGCATAAGCCCGAGAAGTTCGACCCGACATACGCCGTGGCGCTAACGTACGGTGGCCTGGCCCGCCTGCGCCCCAATCTGTAGCGGCTTCACTTCAGACGCGATCGACGGAATCATGGGCGATGCCCGATCGTCCGGTGAAGATCACCTTTGCCCAAATGCGAAGGGCGGCTCTGCCGCGCCTGGCCGGAGGCGGACGAGGAGCGCACCGATCGCGAGATCGTCATCACGGACCTAATGACGGGCCAGTATTCGAATCCCGTTCGCGTGGTCGCCTTCAATACGGCGGAAGGCTGGTCGCGGGACATGTCGGAGGAGATCGCCGACGAGCTAATGCGATGGTACGCCGAACAGGACAGAGAGGTCCCTCTGATTCTGGAAGACTTCATCGAGCGACACGACGGCCGGCGGCCAGCGCAGTTGCCGTTGCCTCTCAGAGGTGCCGCTTAACAACGGAGACTATCCATGGCCACTTGTCCGATCTGTGGTTCGAATGCTAGCGATCTCGACATAACGGGCGATGCCGAAGGCTATGACTGCCCACGTCACGGCAAATTCAAAGTGAGCGGTACTGCCCAAAGTTGGAGAGAGAACGCCAGCCACGAACAATGGGAAGGCGCGCTCGCCAGGGCCAAAGCCCGCGTTACGACTGATAGATGGCCCATGGTCATAACGAGCGACTTCTAATCGACAATTCGCAATTGCCGGCCAAAATCCCTATCTTCGGCCCATGCCCCCCTTCGGGCCAGATTTGTTTCGCGCGGCTTGCGACATGGGCCTCGAGAGCTTGCAAGCGCAGCGGCAAGACGGCAGTTGATGGCCTCCTGGCGCCGCGACGTGTTGCTCTGGTGCGTTATTTCGGGACGCGGAGTGAGGCGCACTGCTCTTTGCATCTGAAAGAGTTCGTCAAACTCTCCTGCAGCGCCGATCGCCTTTTAGGCTACCAAATCGACGCTGACGGCTTTCGTTTTTCCGGACTTCTTATCGACACCAACTTCGAAGCTGACGGGCTTATCCTTTGCAATCTCATCGCCCTCGCGCAATGCCGACACGTGGAAGAAAACGTCGCCGCTACCGTCGTCCGGTTTGATGAAACCAAAGCCCTTATCCTCGTTGAACATCTTAATTTTGCCGGTTGGCATGCCTGTCCCTCAATTAATAACGATCCGTTTCTAGTATATAGCTCAGATTCAGCTTTCGCACCGGTGGGAAACGCTTCCACGGGCCCGGCGCGGGGGCCGCGGGCTTTCGCGGCGCTTGCCTGCGGACGACCGGCAAAGCCGTGCCTGCCGGCGAGGCGTGGTTTCACGGGTGCAGCGTGCGAAGAAAGGATGAACAAAAGTGGACAGAGTAAACCCCAACAGGATGATCGAATGGCTTAGCTCGCTAAAGGTAGGGGAGGCCGGCAAGACCGTGCGACAGCAGGAACTTATGGAGCTTGATATTCCGGGAATTTCCGAGTTTGACATTCAGGCGCGCGCGGAATGGGTACGCGCTCAACTGCCGTTCCCTAGCGAAATCAGCAAGAGCGCCACGGTCTCCGATTACAGCTTCAGGCGCCTGGACGGCCTCGGCGACAAACCGTGATGGACGTCTTCGACCGCTTCTGGCAACGGGCGAACAAGCCGCTCGCTCAAGTCTTTGCCACCGAGGAAGCGGCCGAGCGCTGGTTCGCCGAGCACGATCCGCAGGTGTGGCGTTTGAGTATCCGGCCAATCGGTGCCGGTGCGTTATTTTGGGTCGGGGGGAACTACCAACACCGGCACGCTTCCGTCCGCTAGGACCTCCGATGTTTGACTCCCCAAGAATAGCTTCCTGAGGCCGCGACGCCCATGAGAGGCCATGACGATTAAGTCGCAGCCTCTGGACTTTGCTGTTTCGATAATCGCGTTGGCTGGGCGCGAATTCGGAATATGCAAGAGTTCTGCAGATATGCCGATCTGCTCCGCGATAGCTCGAGCCTCATCGAGCACCATGCCCGCATGTTCCTCGCAGGCTGCGTCAAAGCTATCAACCTCCTCCTGCGTGGGAATCCATCCCGAGGCGTGTCCGCTCCCATAGTCGACCGGCTGCGGCTCCGTTACGGTGATGACTGTCACTTTGGCGTTCAAGGCCTTTGCTAAAGCAATCCCATGCTTAACGCCCTTTCTCGCGACATCCGATCCATCCGTGCTCAAGAGAATATTGGCGTACATTCGAGGCGCTCCCTTCCTCGTTCTAAAAAGTGACCTTACTTATAATGGTCCGATCGTCGCCGTTGGTCTATCCGCTTTTATTCTGCCCTCAGCGTCACCGTCACAGCCTCGAAAGGCTGTCCACCAGGGCATTGTATTCAGATGTCGCCGCGCGAGATCGCGCATCGGGACAATGTGGGTCCAGACCGCCACCGCGCCCGCGCCGTAGCCGCGCCAGTTCGCTATTTCGGGCGGCCTGCTGAGGAGTGGCGGCCAGCGAGAAGGCGCTCCACGCGGCCACCACGCGCTGTAGCTCGCCGCCGTTCCGCGTTCCAGGCTCGTGGTAGCGCTTCCGCTGTTTGACAATTTCCCGATGCTGTTACCGAGGAGCAACTGAATTTTTGTTCCTGCATCGGAACTCACATTGTGCACTTACACCGAGGACAGTCGGCTTTAGGATTTAATCTCCGGGCTGGGGCGATTCTTAGAACAGCAATTTTTGAACCCGGAGATTTTAAAAATGATCCTGGAGATCTTGCAATCTATGCTCTGATTCAGTGCACCGCTCTATTTGCTCGGCTGATTGGACGCCGAGGCGATGTGCTTCGCTACGTAGATCGAACCCAAGCTAATTAGTCATTACCCAGCGCGGGCATTTTCATAAGAAAAAATCAATGAGGGGGCCGCTTACTTCAGCGGTGAAAAGCATCATGATCGAGCTTGCTAGATTTGAGATTCACGAACCGACGAGCAAATTGACTGGTGGCGATCGCATTGACGTAGCATTCAAGCGACGGGTTGCGCTCAGGTCGTTGGAAGTCGCGATGGCCGAGCTTCTGGCGCTTCGTGCGAAAGTGGCGAAGGCCGAGCGCGACGCCAGCTATAGATGACGCATGACGCGGTCTGGAGTTTGCTGCTCCCTCAGAAAGCGCGTATCCGAAAATCTTCCATTTTCTTGCCGTTCTGCAGTTGAGCCAAAAGCCAACGCGGCTGCTTTCCGCGGCCCGCCCAGGTCTCTGATGGCCGCAAGGGATTGCGAAACTTTGGGACGACTGGAGGGTACGGACGCCGCGTGCGGAGGTCGGACGCTGTTTGCAGCTGTCCCAATCTCTTCTCCAGCTGCGCCTTTTCCTCCAACATCTTTGAAGCCAAGAGAGTGACTATCTGCTCATGCAGAGACCAGAGTTCGTCTACCGACATCGAGTTGAGGTTTGATCGCATTTTTTCCACCCTTTGATTTTTCTCGGCTTTATTCCGCCTATTAAACTGGGCGCAAGTGTGTAGTTAATTTGGAATAACCGCGGCGTACGAAGGGATTCCCGCCTTAGGAGTTGATCACCGCAGCTGCGATTAGCTTTTGATCTTCTTCCCGCGCGCGCTTCTCAATAGCTTCGGCAATGCGAAGACACTCCGCTCGCCTCACAGGATCGGCTGTCTCGGCCGCCATTTGGCGAACCTTGAGAATATGGGCTTGTATCGCCGCCAAAGCTGTCACGTCGTCTTCCATGGATGACGTAACGTCAACTTGGAGGACGGGTTCCAAATCGCTCGTCCAGCGCCCCTTGAATTAACGAACTCTTAAGAAAGAAGGCTGTGCGCAACATGAACTTTCCTCATTCCCCGCAAGGCCCTTCACGATCCGGCCGCTGGTGCGCCTGAAATTCCAAGCACCCTTCGAACTGCCGACGGCAATCGGCGTTGTACCGAGTAGCTCCGCTCCATCATCAAAGCCCCCAGCCCCGATGGAGCGGAGACCGTCGTAGCCCGAAAGCAAGCAAATGAGAATTCCGTTTCGTTCAACTACGCCGCTTCCGTCCGATGAGGAGCTTCGGCAATCGTTGGAGGAATTCTGGGCCTTGCGGATCGAGGTAGAGGCTGCCGAACGTGCCGCCGCAGCCCTCGAGTCTGCTTCACTGGCTGCGCCGGCTGCCCCATCTTCACCCTACGGTGAAAACGTTCGAGTTCTGTATCCCGACGGCCCGCGCGGCCGTCCGCGCCGGACCTGACAGCCAGCCGCTCTGAACGCCGTTCGCATCGGGCGCTAGTTCCTAGGAGTCTTTGGTCGAAACTCGAGCTGGCGGCAAGGACGACAAGTCAGTTTCGACGGGCGAAGGCGAAACCGATATGCTCAAGCCCGTAACCACCGCCGAAGTCGCTCCATCGTGGGTGGTCGCTGGAGAAGCGGAGACAGCAATGGCCGTTACCTTCACCTCGCTGGGTTGCTTCTCTTTGGCAGGATCGTCCCCGTCTTCTAACCTGTGTAGCCCGGCCTTAATCATCTCCATCTCCTCGGCGAGTTCATCGAGGAATCTTTTTGAAGAATTGAGCTGCTCAAAGTCGCGGTAGGTGCTCCGCCGAGCGTCTAAGAGCTTCTCAAGCGCTTTGGGCTCTTTGAGCTTCACATACAAATCGATCATCGACTCAAGTGCTTTGGGCATTGTTGCCTCAAACAATCTGGGTGTCGCCAAAAGAGTCGTCTACATCATCTGAATTGGATAATATTAGCGGACAATACGCGTAGCGTAAAAGGGCAAAGGGAGGATCGGCTAGCGCCCGGAAACCTGAGTAACCGCAGGTACCCCTTTGCATGACAGGGGTTGGTCCCAAAACCGACGTAGACCCCCTTTACTCGAAGGCAAACAGGGTGCTGATCCGGTTCGAGGGGTGCCCCTGTCGTTCGGGTGCCGATCACGTGGTTACCCGTCAGGAGCAAAGTGGGAGGCAAGTAGCCGGTCCCTGATAAGGCTCGGAGGTTCCTACATCAGCAACAACGACACATAGGCCATGACGGCTTGGCAGAGATCAGAAATCTTCTGGGCCAATTCCTCCCAAAGCGGTTTGGTCAAATCCTTTGCGACTTCATTTGCACCCATCATCGCCACCGCCAAGGCTGCTGTTTTCGACAGGCTCCAAATCCTTTCGGACAGGCTCTTGGTCTTTTCCGTTTGCTCGATCAGGGGTTTTAGATCGACCGTGCCCTTGGTCTTTGGCCCTCGGTCCCGAAGTAGCGCAATCAAATGCTCTACCTCGTTATTCACTTCTTCAATCGGTAGCGGCGGCCCTTGATTGTGACCTGGGCCGATTTCCCAACTCCTCGATGCTTCGCGGAGTTGATTGATGAACGAGGTCAGGTCTGCAGCGCGACGCACGGCTTCTTCGAAACGAGCCTCGATATCCCCTTCCCGTGCATTCGCGGGTGGCGGTGGTGGCTCCATGGGAGGCGGCGCGAAGCTGGGCTGCGAGTCCAAAAGAGCGTTGTTGCGCTGCTGCCGCGGCATGTCCCACAACTGATCGGGCACCCAAAACTTCTGCTGCTGGGGCATCCCCAGGGGCCGGGGAGGTTGTGGATTGTCTTTGTCGTCGTTGTTCGCCATGACGGCAAGTGTCCGACGAGTCGCTTCTTTCAGCAAGCACTAGGTCAACAATCCTAACGGTCCTCGTACCGTTCGGCAGCGGGCCGGATTAGTGCGTGCACTTGACTCAACCACCGCGAGAGGATTGAAATAGGAAGTCATCCAGCGGGGGCTGAGTGTGCGCGTCGCCTCGTTGTGGCGGCTATCGCCGTGTTTAATGCCGATGAGTGCAATTTTATTGACGTATCACAGACGTTCGATTTCAGAGCGAAACCTGACCGCGTTAACAGCATTCGATTGGTCAGCAATTCTCATTCTTTTCTAATTTGGGGGCGACAAATGGCATTAATCAGCCGTGGCAATCAGAACAATCTTTCGGTGCCTGACGACAATAGCAACGGCGACACAATCATCGTTGGCAACGGCGCCGAGGACTCGGTCAGTGCCATCTCGAGCCAGAACGACAAGATAACTCTCGGGAATGGCGACACCGACACGGTAATGCCGCCAACAGCAGCCACGACATAATCGCCCTCGGCAAAGGCGCCGGTGACACGGTGAGCGCCGACGGGAGCAGCTACGACATTATCACGCTTGGTAACGGCGCCGCGGACACGATAAACGCCGGCTCCCCTGAGAGCCCGATCGACGGAAGCCAGAACGACACAATCACCCTTGGCAACGGCGCAGCCGACACGGTGAATGCCTTCAACGGTAGCTACGACACGATCACTCTCGGCAACGGCGTTGCGGACACGGTGACCGCTGGCAACCCTGCGGCCCCGATCGCTGGCCTCAACAACTCCACTATCAAGCTCGGGAATGGCGCTGGGGATACGGTAAACGCCGCTGACAGCAGCAACGACACGATCGTCCTCGGTAACGGCGCCGATGACACAGTGAACGCTGGGTCAAGATTTACCCCTGATGGCGATGACACGATTACTCTCGGCAACGGCGCCGGCGATAAAGTGATCGCAGTCGGCACCAACAACATAATTGCACTCGGCAACGGAAACGGTGACACGGTGTTTGCCGGCGACAATCTTATTCCCAACCAAGATATAATCACCCTCGGCAACGGTGCCGGTGACGAGGTGAACGCACAAGGCGCCATTTCAATCACTCTCGGCGACGGCGACGGCGACGTCGTGACCAACGCAAGTGCCCAGACAATAACCCTCGGTAATGGCGACAACGACATAGTAAACAATTTAGGGGGCTTTTTTGGTGGGGTCGGCACGCTCATCCTTGGCAACGGTGACAATGACATTGCCAATATCGCCTTCGCCTTCGATGACTCAATCACCCTCGGCAATGGCAACAATGACACGCTGATGATGAACGGCAGCACCGACATTGGCACTTCGATAACGTTCGGCAACGGCTTTGGTGACACGTTAACCGCCGATAGCAGCAGCGACGACACGATGAGCTTGGGCAAAGGCGCCGGGGACTCAGTGAGCGCCATCGGCAGCCAATACGACACAATCACCCTTGGCAATGGTGTTGGTGACGCGGTCGTAGTCAGTGGTCGACAGATCATTGGCGATGAAAACGTTCCCGTAGCCAGCAGCAACGACGTAATCACCCTTGGCAATGGCGCTGGCGACACGGTGGCCGCCGACGCTGGCAGTTACAACACAATAACCATCGGCAATGGTGACGGTGACGAGGTAAGTGCCGCCAGTAGCAGCTACAACACAATCACCCTAGGCAATGGAGCCGCGGATATGGTGATCGCGGCAGTCAGCGATCACGACACAATCGGCCTCGGCAACGGCGCCGGTGATACCGTCAACTTCGTCGGCGACAACGACACGGTTACTCTCGGCAACGGTGCCGGCGACGGAGTTAGCACCGTTTACGGTGGCGGCCATAATACCATAACCCTCGGCAATGGTGATGGTGACACGGTTAGCGCCCCCAGGGGTAGCTATGAAACGATCAAAGTCGGTAATGGTACAGGGGACAGTGTAGCGGTTGGTGGGTTTGACGCGACTGGCAATACGGTCCTCGTCGGTAACGGCGCGGGCGACAACGTGCATTTCGTAGGCAACGACGGCACTGTAAGGGTCGGTAACGGCGACGGCGACACGCTGTTTCTCGGCTTTAATAACAACACGGTAACGATTGGCAACGGTGACAACGACGTGTTGAACATGGAGGAAGCAGGCAGCAACACGATTAGGCTTGGCAACGGCAATGGCGACGTCGTGAACGATGCCGGCAGTGGAAACATGATAACGGTCGGCAACGGCAACGACACGATCTTCGCAGGAATGAATGACACGATCACTCTCGGCCACGGTCATGACACGGTGGCATTCGGACTTAGTGCGAGCAGCCCAACGATCGGAAACGAGGTCGTCGATGGCTTCGGTAAGAATGATGTAATTGAATTCAATCCCGCGCTGTTCATTAATTACACCGCCATGTTTAACGCTGGCGATATTGTCCAATCTGGTTCAAACACGCTCATTACCGACCACGCGGGGGACAACGTCACTTTGACTGGGGTGACCGCGTCGTCCTTGACAGCGAACAATTTCAAATTCGGTGGATAAGGCGAGCGCGACGAATGGCGGCGGCCTGATTTTCGATCGAATAGCGCTGATAGTCGGTCGACATCCGAACATACTGTGCCGCGCGAAGCGCCTTGAAGCGCATCGCCAGCCTCGTGCCCCTGTGTATGACAAGCGCATTAGCCATTGCCCGATGTCCGGATAGGGCCGCGCTACTTTAGCACATCATGTTGCATGCAGCCACGACAAGCCGTGCCTCTCCAACCACGTCCCGGCGGCCGAAAGGAACGCAAACAAAAGGCCGCTCCAAAGGAAAGGACGGCCGCGCGCGGCGCTGATGGATTGCAGATAGAGGAAGGCTCCGATCAGCCTCCCATAGTTTCGTTTGAAATCGCCGTTGAGCTTGGAGATCTCGACGAGCTCGACGAGCTTGCGAGCGGCGACGTCAGGATCGGCGTAAGGGCGGGGCTCGATGAAGTTCACGGGCAACTTCCTAACGGTCTCCGGGAAGCTCATACCAGATAGTCACTACGATGCACGGGTGGGTCCCATCGTTTGGTTTCTCCACCACGTTCGTTACTCTTGTCTCGGTGCGGATAATTGACACTGCACCGAGATGATCGAGCCAGGCGTTTATGCGCTCCTCTAGAATGCTCGTCTGCGAATCCATGAAGAACTTCACTCTCATCGGTCTTGGCATTTTGTCCTCGTTCGGTCGACGTCAATTTTGGATTAGAGCACGTCCTAACCTTAGGCTTGCGCGGCGTAGATGTGCACGCGGTGGTCATGGCTCTCAGCCGGCTTGTGGCTGTCGAAGGTAACGCCGCAAATGCACCGCATCAGGGAGTTTGGCAACTCCGACGGAAGCTTTTCCCCACGCGCGTGGACAGCGGCGATCTCCGCTCGACACTCGCGGTCGCGGCGGTGCTCGTCGAAGGCGCCGTCGGGGATCTCCGGCAGGAGCGCGTTCCAGCCCGCCTCAAAGCCAGCGCGTGCAGCCTCGAAATTCTCCGCAGTGCCGGACCGGTGCTGACCAGGATGTAGGCCGGGATAGAAGCCGCAACTCCAGCCCCATTGGTCGACGTCGACCGGGACGCCGGCGCGCTTGCCGATCATGCCCACTCGCACGTCATCATAGAAGATGATCCAGCTTTCGCGGTGCGGGTCGTCGGAGCGGCGGCGGGTGAGCGTGGGCATCGCCCATGATTGCTTTGGCCGCCGGCGCGCGCAAATCATCAATCCCTTGGGGCGCGGAACGACGGTGAGCTACAGCGCGTCGTGGGTAGACGAGACCGGAGCGTGGCCTTCATCGCGCCACGCTCCTATCCTACCGCACTAAGCCCCAAGGATGGGCAGCCACTTTGATGAGGTCGGTGAAGTGAGTTTCTCCAACTCAACTTTCACTATCGAATTTAACGGGACGGCGACGGTCGTTTTCCGGGCAAAGTGGCAAAGCGAAGCCGACGATATCGGCCAAGGTTGGATAGGGTACCACTGGCATCAACTCCCCACTAAAAGCCCTCTCGGGGAAGATGTGCCACTCGTCAAAAAGATACGCATCGCACGGCCAGTCGAAAAAGCATCTTACGAAGCGGAGGGCAACAGCGCCGAATTCTACGAGGGAGTGAAGATGGTCTACCTCGTCGAACTCAGCTCGTTGTTGTAACGGCTGGGCGCTCGTCAGGCGAAGACGCGCGAAACCCGCCCGTGAGGGTTTGCCTACTCAGGCTTGTCCGTCAGATATCTCAGCATGGCCTCGCAGGATTTTTCGGCCTCAGCGAGCGTTTTGAAGGGCGAGCCGCCGATCTTGATGGCGCTCCTGTTCCGATCGATCGGACGCCACGACGCCACAAACCCGGGGTGTCCGTGCAAACCGGGACCGCCGCGGTTCTCATAGCTGATCACGAACGAAAAGCCGTCGCTGCTCGCGCTCCATATTTCCATGTCCTCGACGGGACTAATGACGCGGGTGAACTCCATGGTCATTCCCACGACCTACGCCATCGGTTGGAGCTGCCTTTAGGGTTCAGATGCGTACCGTCAATCCGACCCGCGCATCGGCTGAAAGTTCCCCGGGTTCAGGGCCACTATGAAAAACGTTGACACGGTGAATTGGTGGGCGTGTCACGAAGCGCCGGCGCCGATCGCACCGGAAGCGGAATAGGCAGCGGCTGGCTCCGCACGCCCGACGACTGAGGCGGTAACAAGAAAGGGCGCGGGCTCAGGTCCGCGCTCACGTTTTGTTTTCGCCCCCAGCACGAACTAAAGCCCAATTTAGTGGTGTTGGCAGATTGCAAACCTACATCAGGTTCATGCGTTCGGTGTTCTAGTGAAGGCTCGACTATGGATTATCACGACTCCGAGGTAAACGGCACTGTGTTCAGCATACATGATTGGCTTAACTATCTACGGGATCAAGCGGCCAATTGTCGGAAACTTGTCGGGCGGGCCGGCGATCCTCTCATTAAAACCGAACTGCTTGCATTGGCGTCTGTCTGCGATGAGATCGCCGATAACATCGAAGACCATGCGCCGCGTGGCCCGTTGTCAAAGCTATCATGAAGGAGGCCGCAACTGAGGCGGCCTCTGTGATTCTAAAACGCGCGCCTTTTTCCACGGGACTTCCGCCGCGCTCTTCGGGCCGATTGTCGCGCTTTCCTGACCAGGTCGCGAGCCTGCTCCAATTCGCGTATCCGAACATTGAGGTGAGCTATCGTGTCGGTGACGAATGCAAGGCGCCGCAGAAGAGTACTCATTTGAGACCCCCATACTAACGCTAAGGCGCGATTACCCTAAACGTAGGTCATCGTGGCGCACTGAAGGTTCAAATCAGGGCACTAGGGGTCGAAGCAGGCGAGCGCCGTCCTGAGCAAGCAGCGGCTGGCGGGCCATCGCCGGCGGCTGGGGCGATAGCTTATCCACAAGCTCGGCGGCGCTGGCGTCTTGTTTCGGCGCCGCTGGGGTTCAGGATTCTTCCAGCGACTCAGCAGGAGAGCGACATGGCCGGCGACAATCAACATCAGCCGAAGACCGCTGACGAAATCCTGGAAACTGAAGAAGAAGCAATGATTCGCTTTGCCATTGAACGGAGCCTGCGCCAAGACGCTGCAGAGCATGCATTGGCCTGGCTGGAGAAGGTGTCCAATTTGATTGCAGTGCTCGGCGCTGAAATGCCGGAGCTATTGGAGGAGTTTGACCTGTGAATGCCCCGGCGCGGGGCTTCGGTCCCGCGCCTATTTCGTCAGCGTCAGCGACGTGATCTTGCTGTTCAGTAGCCGCGCGAAGGTCATAGCTTCTGCCAAGGTGGTGCCTTGTTCAAGCTGAAGCCCCAATAGACCATTTAGTCCCTTCAGCACGTCGCCGGCCGGCTCTGCCGCGAGGAAGAAGGTTCCTCGATCGGTCTCTTTGACGGTGAAACGATACGACCCTCGTTCGGTGGCCATCGGGTATCCCCCGTTGGTTGGTTCGGCGCGCCACACCCCATGGGAATGTAAGCCAGCAACGCAACCTCGGTTAGTTGCGCATCCGCTTATCCACAACCTTTGTTGGATGGCCGCGTCAATAGACCCGACCGCACCGTTCGCACCGGACCTCAATCCGGGGCTCGCCGTCGATCCACTCCGCCTTCCTAGATGGCTGCTCTCGTCGCGGAAACAAGATTGGCCGTAGTGATTGCAACGAGCAGAGTAAGTGCTGAGACAACATGGATTTTCATATCGCGAGATTCCCCTTCTAGCGCGTGGTCTTGCGAGATCCAGCTACCTCGGCCTCTGCTTCACTGCAGAACCACCGCTCGCCGAGACCCTTCGCCAGTAATTCGTGATGGTGAAAGCCGCGCGACGATCCCATGGGTCGACCGGAGTTTTCGCATTCAATATGTCGGCACCCAATGCGTCCGACAGTCGTATGGTCCGTCTGAGCCGGTGCCCTTGATCCGCTGATTGTAGAATTGTCCCATCGACGGCGCTGTCACGAACGCGTCGAAGGTCGCCGGCGGCATTTCGCAATAGTGATAGTAGATGCCTCTGAGATTGATCAGCATGTAGCTTTGCGCTTTGTCGTAGCAGACGCGCTGAATGAAGCTGCTCCGCGGCGTGTCGGTGCAGGCGAAGGGCTTCAGGTCCACGATACCGCGATACTTGACGTCGACCGTCTCAGAACTCACCGGCGTGGCGAAGAGAACAGCAAGGACAGTTACAATGGATCGGATCATGCCTAGTCGCACTCGCTGCGATAATTTGAAACGGCGGTTTCAAAATCACTCTGAGCATTCTTCAAGCGTCTAAATTCGGAAGAGCAGTCATCGTGCCCTTGGCCATTCGAGACGCAGCTAGCGTACCGACGAAGAGTAGTCGAGATGTCGGCTATTGCCGAATTGTATTGGGAAACTGCATCCTGGCACTCAGAGGAACCGGCTGCCGTCGGCTTCGATAAAATGAGCGCCGCGATCGCGCAGGTGAAGACGAACCATATGAGCCTTCGTCTCATGCTCCCGCCGGCGTCTGCGAGATGTCGATCACATGGCGATCGGTGCCGACCGTGATGACGATCGTGTAGGTCTTTTGTGCGCCACCTTGATCAGTCGGCGGCGCGAGATGAAGCTGGCCGCCGTACCACTCGCCTGGCATCAGCGTGTTGTCTTTGATGACCGACTGTTCAAGGACAGCCATGTTGCGCTGACCCGTTTCGACGGTGGCCGCGATCATCGCATCATTCTGATACGCCGCGTTGTTCTGAGCTATGGCCGCGGCCGTCGGGCTGTAGAAGGTGCCGCTGCGACCGCTCGGTGTGCTGTAGTGCCCGTACCCGGCTTGGGAAGCGCTATAAGCATTACCCGCCGCGGCGACGCCGGTGAGAATAGCGGCGGCGACCTGGCGGTTCTTTTCCTCCTGCACCAGCATTTCGTAAGTGACGACCTTCATCTCGTAATCGGAGCCGCTTACGTGCTGGACCGCCTCGACCTGGCTCACCACGAAGTCGACCGGTTGTTTGCCGAGATTGTTGATGCCGACAACAAACACCGGCCGGCCGTTGGCTTGAAGCTGCCGAGACGCTGGCCGAACGAGCACTAGCGAGTTCTTCTGGCGAGACACGAGGGCCGGCTGGCCATCCCGCATCATTGCCTGTTGTTGAGGATTCGAAGCTTTGAAAGCAATAGTTTCGCCGGCGGTCACACAGCCGCCCAGCGCGGCGCAAAGCGCCGCAATTACAATGATACGCATGAATTTCCCCTTGCCCGGCGGCATCCAAGCGCAACCGGGACGGGAGATCAAGCGCAATCAATCCTTTTCGAACAACAGATGGCCTCGTGGCGGCGGTCTTTTCGGACCAGGGACCGACGGCGCGGACGCGGTACGCGCGGATTGACAGCTGCGCCCCGGGGGGGGACCGAGAATTAAACCTGCTTCGATCGCCGGCGCAGCCTTACGCTTCTCTTCGAACATGTGCCATCTGGCACAAATTGCCGTCACGTCGCCGTCTTTGTGGTTCAGCAGCGTTTCCACCCAGTCGCGGCGCTAAGCGCTTTTTTGAAGCCAATTTTCAATTGCACTCAGCGTGGTCTTAAGCGCAAATTTTGATCCATTAGACAATTCGACATTCACCACACCTTCGCGCATTGGATCCGAGTGAAAACAAACAACGGCCCTGGAATTTATGTTCACGCCGCCGCTCTCGTCGACTTGCTTAAAACATTCGTAGCTCAATGGAGCCTCCCGCTTCCCGAAAGAGGGCAGATTGCGTCAGTTTCCGATCGCGGTCCAGACGATGAAAGCGACGCCCGGAGTGGGGCGGCCAAAAGATCATCCGTGCTTCCCTGGTGCTTCCCTGTGATAAAGTCGAGGAAGTTCGGTCATAGGCGACAAAGTAAAACACTGTATTTGCTTAGAAATATGGTGCCGGCTGAGAGGATTGAACTCCCGACCTTCGGTTTACAAAACCGCTGCTCTACCGCTGAGCTAAGCCGGCTAAGGCACTGAACGCTTTTTACTAATCGTTTTGGCGAAATTGCGTGGCGCCGATTTTTTAGCACGCATCCGCTAACACCTGATGAGCGCCTGTTTATGGCAGGCTTTCGCCTCGCGTCAACGCGTCATCGGCCGGTTGAATGCGATAGCGGATGGGCATGCCGAGCAGAGCGCCCTTGACCGCGTCCTCGTGCGCGGCGTCCTTGAGCTGCACGACAGTTTCGTTCTCGCTGACGGCTAGATCGAACTGCGCGCCAGCCAGCCCGATCCCGCCGAGCGCTTCCTCGATGGCGCGCCGGGTCGCGAGGACCCGCAGCGCGGGCTTGTAGATCTTGCCGATCGGCGTGACCGGCATCTCGCGCAGGATCGAGATCGATTTCGGCCGTGCCGCCGGCTCGCCAACGCGTGGTCCGATAAAGGCGAGCAGCGCGTCCGGCTCGACCTCGGCGCCGGCCTTCAGCGTGACATAGGCGACCGGCAACTCGCCGGCATAGGCGTCGGGCTGGCCGATCGCCGCGGCGATCGCGACATCCGGATGCTGCAGCAGCGCGTCCTCGATGACGGCGGGGTCGATATTGTGGGCGCCACGGATGATGACGTCCTTGGCGCGTCCGGTGATGAAGATACGCCCATCCGCGTCGACATGGCCGAGATCACCGCTCACGAGCCAGCCGGACTCGAACGTGCCGGCGTTTCGCGCTGTCTCGCTGTAGCCGGGACTGACATTCGGACCGCGCAGCGCGACTACCCCGGTCTCGCCGGCTGAGCAGGGTTTGGCGAAATCAATCTCGGGTGAGACATGAAATGCGCGCACCTCGGTGAAAGGCAGCCGCAATCCCGTCGAACCCGGCGTGCGCGGGCCGTGGAACGGTTCGATGGTGACGACGCCGGCGCATTCGGTCATGCCGAGAATATTGCGCACCGGCTTCTTCACGGTCCGCTCGAAGGCGTCCGCAAGTTCCGTCGGCAACGGCGAGCCGCCGGTCAGCATCAGGCGCATGCTGGAAATGTCGGCGTCGACGGGGATTGCGATCAGCGTGCTCATCACGGTCGGCACGCCGCCGATGGCGGTGACACCATATTGCTCGACCTGCTTCCAGACGGAATCGACGAAAGCGCGGTTTCGCATGCCGAGCCGCGTCGGGATCAGGATCGAGCCGCCTGCGGCAAACACCGACAGCCCATAGACAAAGGCGCCGGCGACATGAAACAGCGGAAAGCCGTTGATCAGCACATCCTCCGGCCCGAGGTCATACATCAGGGCGGCTGAACGGGCGACAAAGACCTGGTTCTGGCGCGTGTGCAGCGCCAGCTTGGGCGCTCCGGTCGTGCCGCCGGTGTGGAAGAAAGCGGCGATGGCGTCGCCGTCACGCTCAATGGGAAAGTCGAATCCGTCCGCATTCTCGCGCGCGATCAGATCTTCGAAGCGGCCGTCCGAGCCAGCCGTGGCTCGCTCGGAATCGCAATCGAGGATGTGCGTGAGCAGCCCTTGCTCGCGCAGCGCCGGGACCAGCCTGGACCAGATATCGATTTCGCCATTGTCGCCGAGCACGATCGCAATCTTTGCGCCGGCGGCTCGAAGCAGGCCGGCGACATGTTCCGGCGCGAGCATCGGATTGATCGGGCAGGCGCGCCCCACCACTTCGGCCGCCCACAGCGCAATCTGGGTCGCTGCGACATGCGGAGCGAGGATCGCCACCACGTCACTGCGGCCCACACCTAGTTTGTGAAAAAGATTAGCCGCCTGTCTGATCCGCCTCGTGAAATCGCGATAGCTGAGCACGAGGCCGGCCTCGGCGGCGCCGACCTTGGTGATGTAGCGAATGGCCGGCTTGTCCGGATATTTTGCCGCGGTCGCCGCGATGATCTCGAACGGCGAGGTTTGCGGCAGAAACGCCGCGAACCCTGCGCGCTCGATTTCGGCGATGTCCAATTCATTGCGGACTATCCTGCGTTCGCTCACGGCGTTTTCTCCCTGGTCGACCCAATCTACGGCCAAGCGAGCCTCTTCGAAAAGCCCGGACCGTAGGGCTAAATCTTGCTCCACCCAGCGAAACCGTTAGTGTCGCGTCCGATCGCGAGCAGGGGACGCATGTTCGGAATTCTGGGCCTTGGGTTTCTGTTGGGCATGCAGCATGCGCTGGAGGCCGATCATATCGCGGCCGTCTCCTCGATCGCGGCACGCCGCAGCGAGGTCACCGACATCGTCAAGCACGGCCTGACCTGGGGCCTCGGCCATACGTTGACGCTGTTCGCCTTTGCGGGCGCTGCCATCCTGCTCGGTCATGCGATCCCGGAAACACTGGCGCGGCCGCTGGAGACCGCCGTTGGCGTGATGCTGGTCGGTCTCGGCGCGCATTTGTGCTGGCGGCTGTGGCGCGACCGCGTGCATTTCCATGGCCACCGCCATGACGACGGCACGGTTCATCTCCACGCCCACAGCCATGCCGGCGAAAGCGTGCCGCATGCCAGCGTGCCGCACGCGCATGCGCACGGCTTCCGCTGGCGCACGCTCCTGGTCGGCCTGATGCACGGCATGGCGGGTTCGGCGGCGCTGCTCGTCCTCACGGTCACGCGCGCGCCGAGCGCCGCCGCGGGCCTCGGTTATATCGCGCTGTTCGGGATCGGCTCGATGATCGGGATGGGGCTGCTGTCGACGGTGATCGCGGTGCCGATCGCGATCTCGGCGCGCTGGCTGACCTGGGCCAATAGCGGGCTGCAAGCCGCCGTGGGGCTCGTCACCATCGCAATCGGCGTCAACACCATCGTCGCGACCACGCTGGCGTAAGGTTGGTCGCCCGCGTTTACACAAATTAACGCTTCGCTATCGGGGCTGCCGAAATTAATGCCGGTTAATGGCCCGCATGTTAGGCTTACCGCGCATTTCACGCGCCTTCTTAACCCTTGGTATCGCTCATTCGGTTAGACTACGGCTTAAGTGGTTCGGAACTGGATGCATGCGCCTTCAACTGGCACTGGCGGTCTTGCTGGGAATGACGCCCGCGGCCTTTGCCGAGGGATTTGAGATCGTCGTGCCGACGCATCCGGGCGTACCGATCGTCGTTAATGGCATCGATGTTTCCTACGCCGTGCTTGAAGGCGGCTTTGGCCTTGGCAAGGGCGTGAACAACCAGCCGACCATCTATGGCGGCCATCCGGTGCCGCCCGAGCCCGAAGTCGGTCATTACTATCCGAGCCTTGGCCTGAAGCCGGCCTATGGCCGCCTCGAGATCGAGCCGCCGGCCAACCGCAAGCTGCCGCAGCCGGCCGAGAGCTATCACCAATCCTGGCACGCGCAGTCGGCGCCGAATCCGCCAACGCTTCCGAACGCCGCCCAGCCGGAAATCCCGTTCTATCCGCCGCCCGTGATCGTGGCGCCGCCGGACGATCACCACCACAGGCGAGGTTCGCCCCCGCCTTTCCATCCCAAGCCCGAGAGAATGCCCAACTAAACTAAAAGAGACCAACAGGAGAGCGAGTAATGCGTCAGACGATTAAAGGACTGCTCGCGGCTTTTGCCGTGATGACCGCGGGCGCTGCGCCCGCCATGGCCTGCGGCTTCGGCGGTTGCTCGCCCTGCGCCGCGGTCAGCCCCTGCGAAACGAGTTATGCGCCGGCCTATAGCTACGAGCCGGCGTACACTTACGCGCCGTCCTACAGCTATTCCTACGGCGGCGGCTGCGGCAGCTGCGGCGCCGGCTGGGGCCATGAACGGCTCGCCGAGCCGACCACGCAATACTACTACGTGAACCAGGGCCCGACCTATTCCGGCCCCGGCTCGTACGCGCCTTATCCGGCCTATGAGGAAAACGCGGTGCCGAGCTACGGTTACGGCCAGCACTATGGCTACGGCTACCATCACTATCGCCCGTGGCACCAGAGCTATCACTACGGCTATGCGCCACGTCACTATGCGTATCGCAACCACTGGGGCCATGAAGGTTCTTACTGGGGCCGCCCGCTGGTGCGCCGCTACTACTGATACCAGAGCGCGTTCGCGCTTCGGTTTCTTGTTTGCGCATGATCTCCGCGCAAACGCTACGCGTTTGTCGCGAGGGAAAACCGCTACACGCTTTTCCGGATCATGCGCTAGCGCTGGAAGAACGAAGACTGCAGCGTCCGCTCGCGCCAGCGAGCGGGCGTTTGTCATTTAAATCATGAATCAGGCCATCAGCCCCAGCCGCGTTGCGCCGACATAAAGCGCGAGCACCGCGGCGTTGGAGACGTTGAGGCTCTTGATCTCGCCGGGCATGTCGAGCCGCGCCACCACGCTGCAGGTCTCGCGGGTCAATTGCCGAAGACCTTTGCCTTCGGCGCCGAGCACCAGCGCCAGCGGCTCTTTCAGCGCGATCGCGGATAGATTTTCGCTGCCCTCGCTGTCGAGGCCGACGGTCATGAAGCCGCGCTCGTTCAGCCCCGTCAGCGCGCGGGCGAGGTTTTGCACCGTCACCAGCGGCACAAGCTCGAGCGCGCCGGAAGCCGCCTTTGCCAGCACCCCGGTCGCCTCCGGGCTGTGGCGCGCGGTGGTGACGATCGCCTTCACCGCAAAGGCGGCCGCCGAGCGCAGGATCGCGCCGACATTGTGCGGATCGGTGATCTGGTCGAGCACCAGCACCATGCCGTCGAGCTCCAGCGTCTCGATGTCGGGCGAGGGCAGGGGATCGGCTTCCGCAAGCAGGCCCTGGTGCACGGCGTCGGGCGTGAGCAGCCGGTCGATCTCGTTCGGCCGCACGATCTCCGGCGTGATGGGGGTGGGGATGTTCTCTTCCGTGAGCCGCCGCGCGGCGTTTTCGGTGAGGATGAGCTTCTTGAATCGGCGCTGCGGGTTCTGCAGCGCCATGGTAACGGTATGCCAGCCGTACAGCACCGCGGGCCCGTCATGGTCCCGATCCTGCCAGATCGGCCGGCGGCCGCGGGGCATGGCCTTGTCGAATCTGGCCTTGTCGAAGGGTTTGCCGCCGCCACGCCGAAACGGCGGCTTTCGATCTCGATCGCTCATGGGCCGCTTTTGTCACGGGTTCCGAATAATGGCAATTTGGCCTGATTCCGGGTGGATTTAGGGGACCGCCTTGGTTGACTTTAGAGGCGGCTTCCCCCCATAAACGCGCCCGGCCGCGACCCCTTTGGAGGGCGATCCGCGGTCTTCACGTCTCCATGGCCCGTTCCGTCCGCCGCAAGGGGAAGCGGAACGAACGCCATTGAAGCGGGGGAGTGTCCCGAGTGGCAAAGGGAGCTGACTGTAAATCAGCCGCCTTATGGCTTCGCAGGTTCGAGTCCTGCCTCCCCCACCAATTAAATCAATTACTTACGTTAGATTGCTTCCCAGCCGATTTCGTGCCGGTCGGATTGGGAAGCATATGGGAAGCACGACGCGATACGGTCTCATGCAGCACGGCTGGCGGCCCTATCTCGTATCCAGTCATCGATTTCCGACTCCAGCCAACCGACTCGATTTTCACCGAGCGGCACACGCTTGGGAAACTTGTTCTCGCTTTCCAGCGTGTACAGATGACGGCGGGTGTACGTGATGCCGCGCGTGTCGTTCAGTTCGGAGTATCGAAGCAGCTTAATTGGTTTGACGTTGTCGTTTGCAGGTGTCGGCAATTTCATTTTCATCAATCACTTCCTTTAAAAGGCCGCCCTGCGGCGGCGGCAGATAAAAGCTATCGGTCGGGATGGAAATATGTATTTCCCGGATCGAACGTAGGCGCTGATTTCGAGGGACAAGGCTAGGTGCCGGTATTTGCAATGGTCGACGCGGGACATTGATGTGCCGTACGAGGAGTGATGAGGCACTTCACCGCGACAAGGACGTGCCGTGCGAGGCATGCCGGCGGGCTAAAAACGAATCGCGTTGCGCGATGATCGGCTTCTTTGCCCTAATATCTGAACGTCCTAACCTCATCGATTTCAGCCAGGTCGATTTCTACACCCGGTCGACAGTCGACCGATAGCAGTTCAGAAGCAATCGGATCGGCCACTTCGTATTTAACTACTACCACGGCATCGAAGCTATCTAGGTGTGTATATCCAACGGAAATCTCCCTCGGCGCTTCGTACTCATCATCACCAATCCCATAGCGAGCCCCCACATCGAAGCTCAGGTCGATCAAGAGAGATGCGTCAAATTCGATCTCGCAAGTAAACGTGTTCTGCTCCCGAGAAATCACATTCAGCACTTGAATGGATATCTGTAACACTTCCACCACACCGGCTTTTACGTCGACCAGCCGAAAGAAGCGAGATTTCCCGAGTATTGAAATCTCGGCCGAGTGAATCCGTGCCGCTTATAGGCCGAGCTCATCACGCTGGTGATTTTTGAGAAGTGCGGACCGGCTATTGGGTCGGCCAGGAACGTCTTTGCTTCGAGACTTCTGAATCGTCTTCTCGATCTCATCCTTTACGAGATCGAGAACACTCATCGTTCAACTCGAAAACAAATCCGGCTCTTTCTTCCTCCGCAACGGGAGCACGACAGCGGGTTCATGACGAACCGGCATGACGGGTGCCTGCACATAGTCACCATCCCGCTCCAAACTTTTGCGCGAGGGAGGTACCCGCGCTTGAGATCATTGATGCCCATCCCGGTGGGATAACCACAGCCGGAACGGCCTTGAGCAGCGCCGGTGATCCCGGAATATCCGAGCCCTCCTCGGTGCGGACGTTGATGGAGTGCCTGGCATGAGGGGAAAGTGGCGCGCCGAACTTGAATTCGAAGGCGTGATAGCCGTCGCCGATTCCGGCTTCCACGAGATCCTGGCGGAACAGCTGCGCGCTGGCCCGGCCGATCTCCGTGTCATTGTCGAAAATGACGAGCGAAACCGCCTTGCCGGGGGCGGCGTCGTCCTGCACCCAGCCACGCAATTCATGGTGGTCGATGAAGTCGATCGATCCCTTGAGCATTCGCGATTTCTAATGATTGACGCTTGCGGCGCGATTGAAACGGAATGCGCCTTGAAAATCAATGCAAGCCTCGGGCGCCGCGGCGCTTGCCGCTGGGATTTATGACGTCTTGGTTTCCGGAGGCCGGAACCGCGTTAACCCTTATTTGGGCGGGTCCGTCAAGGCAACGCCGGGAAGATAGGTGACCACGGGGCGGATTTCGTAGACCGCGGTCGGATTGGCGCGACGCAATTCGCGTACGGCTGCAACCGCCGCGTCGTCATCGGCGCACTCCAGCACGTAGAAACCCAGCAATTGTTCCTTGGTCTCGGCAAACGGGCCGTCGACCACCGTGCCCTTGCCCGGACCGCGCAGCGTGCGCGCCTTTCCGGTTGTGCCGAGCCGCGCGGCGGGGCCGAGCCGTCCGCCCTGGTTCACCCGTTCATGCGCCTTGAACAAATTCTCCATCACCGTGGCGTCCTCTTCCCTCGTCCAGGACATGACTTCGGTTTCCACGTGATAGGCCAGGATGGCGTACAGCATCGCTTCGGTTCTCCATTTTACTTCGCAGGCTCCTGTCCCAAGGACGTGCGGGGAGGGCGAATCCCGACATTTCCTTCACATGGATTTCAAGGCTTCGTCACCCTGTCGATACGCCGCAAGCCCGCGAAACCGTCCTGAAACACGATAAATCCGGGCGGCCCTTGAACGCGCCGCTTCGGGGAGCCGACTGATGGCCAGAACGCAGGCAACCTGCGCGAGCCTAAAGCGGAGAACGTCAATGTCACGCCAGCAGCCCCGAATCATCAGCGATAGCGCCAAGGGACCCAGCAAGGCGCCGATCTCCTCGCAAACCGGCGACTGGCACGATGTCATCGGCCACCACCGCTATTACGGCAGCTCGGCCATTCTCGGCGAGCGCATCACCGAAACGCGCCGCGGCCCGCGTCCGCGCTCGGTCAATCTCTTCGGCTTCTGAGCATCCAGGATAGGCAAACAAAAAACGCGGCGGGATTGCTCCCGCCGCGTCCAACTCTTGAACTCGCTGGTCCAGGGCTGGAAACGCCCCGATGCCAAGCTAAAACACGCTCAGCGGGCGATCCCAGCGAGGTGACAGCGCTTGGAGAAAGACACTGGATCACCTCCTTTCGTTGTTAATGCAATGCTCAATATAGACCGCGAATCGCCGCGCGTTAAGGGGGGCCACGGCGTGAAATCCAATGGGAACAAGGCCTTCAGAGGCGGTTGAGGCGGTCGTCACGGCATGTTAGGTCATCTGCCTGACGCGGGTGTAGCTCAATGGTAGAGCAGCAGCCTTCCAAGCTGAATACGAGGGTTCGATTCCCTTCACCCGCTCCAGCCTTGCAATTGGGCGCAAGGCCATGCGTGTAAATCAGCTGCCAATTCGTCGAGTCTGACCGGCCCAGTTGAAACGCTTTGACGCCTTCATGGTCGAGCACGAATTCCGGGATCGCGCGCGTGACGTCTGTGTCGCGCACCAGCGTCAGCGTACGATTGTCGAGGATCAGCCACCGACCATCGACGCGCGCTGCGACGGCGGCATGATTTTCGTCCGGGAAGAAGTTTTTCAGGATAACGATCTTCACATCGTCCCTGGGAATGCCAGCCTGTAGCAGCGCGGCATATTTAAGGATCGCGTAGTCTTCACAGTCACCGCGATTGGAGAGCAGCGTTTCAAACGGACCGCTCCAATGATCCGCCACGCCCCATTGCATCTCGTCACTGACCGGGCTGATGGCAAGGTCCGCCGCTCTGTTGATCAGGCCCACGCGTACACGGCCGGTTCGCCCGGCGCCCTCCGCGCTGATGTCGATCAGTTTTTGCGCGACCGCAGGGCAGGTCCCGTTTGCATGGCATTGCGCAACCACCGCGAAATCTCGCGCCATCGCGGCCTCGACGCGGCGCCATTTTTCCGGCAACTCGCCCGCAGCGACAGGCTCGGTTTCCATACCGAACAACCGAGCGGCCTGCTTGTCATTGCGCGCCGGCGGCACGGACGCTGCATTTGTTCCGTCTTCAACGAATGAGACGGCTTCGAGTTCGTTGGCGGCCAAAAAGGCCATAGCTGGAGCGAAGTCGATCCGAAGCCCAGCCGTCGCCAACGTGCAAACTGCGCCGGCCAGTAAAACACCTACCCATGCCGACGCGAGAATCGCCAGAAAACTTCCGCGGTAGCGCATCGCGGACTGATGTAGCGTGCTGGCGAAAGCGGACATCGGTTAAGCCTTTTCATCGAGAAGCAGGTCTCCCTCAACTAGTGAAGGAGAGTTCGGAACCAAGCTGCCTGCGCGAAACCCTGCGTTGACGATTTTGCTTGTCTCCGCGTGATGCCAGCGTTCACGCTCAATTCACGGACTCGTGCGCGCCGAACGCGGCAGCGGTGCCTGCAGAGCTTTAAAGTTGGCGGCGGGGTCCTGAATCGGCTATGCAATGATGTACGTCATCTAATAATATCGAGATTTAAGGCGCGTTCGAGACCCTTCTAGGGGCTCGACGCAAAGCGACATTCACGGAGGAGCCGACGATGCCGTATCTCCATCTCGATCTCGCAAAAACCTATCCATCAGGGACGAAGCGGGAACTGGCGAGCCGCCTGTGTCATCTCTACGCGGACGTCATGCAGACGCAGTTTGGCGGCCCAATGTCGGGATCGCCGAGCTCGGCGAGGACAACCTGTTCCACCTCGGCGAGGACGGTCTGGAATCTATCACGATGGTCCTGGTGGAGATTCGTCGCGGCCGGTCCCTCGATCAGCGCCTTGAGCTCGGCCGGCGCATCTTCGACATCTGCAGCGAGGTGCTTGACGTTCCAAAAAAGACAGTGCTCGTCGAATTCACTGTCCATACCGGCGAGGAGATCCTGCGCGACGGGAAATGGGCCGGCGACTGGACCGATGCGGAAGCCTCGGCGGGGCGGCCGAATGCGGGGGCGGTGGCCGGTCAATAATCCATGGAAGGACGCGCTCAAGTCCTCCCGTCGAGTGCGCCATGCCGGACTGTGAAGATCTGCTTCATAGCCCATCGACATTATCGCGGATAGTCGCTGGCGGGAAGCGCCCCTACATCGAGGTTGCAAATGATCCGAGGGAGTTTTGACATGACCGACGTGCTGGAGGGCGTGCGCGACCATTATCGCGCGACCGGGCTGACCGAGCGGCTGAAGACGGCACTTGCGGTGTTCGGGCCGGAAGACCAGCGGCTTGTGCCCAAGCAACTCGCCGGTCTCGACCAGTTTCACACCAGGGGGATCGTGGCGACCACGGAGCTCGCGAAACTCGCCGGGATCACCGCCGACATGGCGGTGCTGGATATCGGCTCGGGTGTCGGCGGGCCCGCGCGCTTGCTGGCGGCGACCTGTGGCTGCCGGGTCACCGGTGTCGACCTCAGCGAGCCCTTCGTCGACGCCGCGCGCTATCTGACTGCGCGCACCGGGCAAAGCGGGCAGGTGGCCTTCGAGACCGGCGACGCGCTGAATCTTCCGTTCGATGCCGGCCGTTTCGATGCTGTCCTCCTGCAGCATGTGGCGATGAACATCGCCGACCGCACGCGGCTCTACCGCGAGATCCGCCGCGTGCTGAAGCCGGGCGGGCGGTTTGCGACCTATGATGTCGTATCGAAGCAAGGCGAGCCGCATTATCCCGTGCCATGGGCGCGGACGCCGGCAACGAGCTTTCTGCTGACGGCCGACGCGACGCGCGCGGCGGTCGAAGGCGCCGGTTTCCGCACGCTGGTCGCGCAGGACAATTCCGAGACGGCAAAGGCGTGGTTCGCGCAGCTGCGCGCGTCGGGGCCGCCGCCGTCGCCCAATCTCGGCGTGGTGATGGGGCCGGATTTCGCGCAGCTCTCCGGCAATCTCGGACGCAATATC
This sequence comes from uncultured Alphaproteobacteria bacterium, assembly GCA_963802585.1. Lineage (GTDB taxonomy): Bacteria > Pseudomonadota > Alphaproteobacteria > Rhizobiales > Xanthobacteraceae > Bradyrhizobium. The sequence continues at coordinate 100,521 of CAWDJS010000029.1, forward strand.
ATGGAAGACCGCATCGGCATCCTGACCGCGGTGTTCGAGGCCGCGTCAATCAACAGCTGACAGGGCGTCGCATGTCGCCGGAAACCGTCTTTCGCATCCATCTCGCGCTTGGCTATGTCGCCTGGCTGCTCTGCTTCGGCGTCTACATCTGGCCCCGGCTCAAGGCGATGGACGCCCTCGAAGCGCAGCGCGCCATCGCCACCCTGCACAGCTTCCGCTTCTTCGGGCTCGTCTTCCTCCTTCCCGGCGTCATTGGCCCCAGGCTGCCGGCCGATTTCGCGTCGTTCGCCGCCTATGGCGACTTCGCCACCGGTGTGCTGACCTTGCTCGCGCTTGCGACGGTCAGGATCCGTCCGCTGTTCTGGCTATTCGTCTTCTGCTTCAACGTGGTGGGGGCAGGGGACATCCTCATCGACTATTACCACGCCGTCCAGGCCAACCTGCCTGCGGTGGCCGGGGAGTTGGGCGCCACTTACGCGATCCCGATCATCTATGTCCCGCTTCTGATGATCACGCATGCCGCCGCGTTCTATCTGCTGCTGCGTCCGCAGCTTGGGGCGGCGCGAGCCCTCGCCTGACTTGGCGAGGCGCCGGCCGTTGACAAAAAGCGGCCAATATGTTTGTTTGTCGACAAGCAAATATATTGGCCCTTCAAACGGCGGTGGCGCATGTCGATCGAGCGTTTTGACGTGATTATCGTGGGCGCGGGCCTGTCGGGGATCGGCGCGGCGCGCTACCTGAAAACGCGGCTGCCGGGCAAATCCTTCGTGATCCTGGAGTCCAAGCCGCGCATGGGCGGCACCTGGGACCTGTTCCGCTATCCCGGCATCCGCTCCGACAGCGACATGCACACCATGGGCTATGCGTTCAAGCCGTGGAAGCATCCGAAGGCGATCAGCGAAGCCGGCGCGATCATCCAATATATCGAGGAGACGGCGGCGGAGAACGATCTCATCAGCCACATCCGCTACCAGCACAAGATCATCAGCGCCTCCTGGTCGTCGGAGCCATCGCTGTGGACGCTGGAGGTCGAGCAGGCCGATGGCCGCCGCATCCAGCTCCAAGCCTCCTTCATCTTCTCATGCGCCGGCTACTACAATCACAACGAGGGCTATCTGCCGGAATGGCCGGGCTATAACGACTACAAGGGCAAGTTGGTCCATCCGCAGTTCTGGCCCGAAGACCTTGATTATGCCGGCAAGCGCGTCGTCATCGTCGGCTCCGGCGCAACCGCGGTGACGCTGGCGCCGGCGCTGGCGGAGAAGGCTGCCGAGGTCACTCAGCTGCAGCGTTCGCCGACCTATGTCGTGAGCCGGCCGTCCGAGGACGCCTTCAACACCTTCCTGAAATATTTCCTCCCCGCCAAGCTCGCCTACCAGGCGACGCGCTGGCGGACCATCATCACCGGACGCCTGCGGGCGAAGCGGTTTGCAAAGGACCCCAAGCGGGCCAAGCAGATGCTGATCGATCTGGCGAAAGCGCAGATCGGCCCGGACTGCGACATCAAGCATTTCACGCCGGACTACTGGCCGGGGCAGCAGCGCATCTGCCGCGTGCCCGACGGCGACATGTTCAACGCCATCCGCGCCGGCAAGGTGAGGATGGTCACCGACCAGATCGAGCGCTTCGATGCGACCGGCATCCAGCTCAAGGGCGGCGAGCATCTCGACGCCGACATCATCATCACCGCCACCGGCCTCGTGCTGCAGGCGCTTGGCGGCATGAAGTACGTGATCGACGGCCAGCCGATCGAGCCGGGCAAGCTGATTACCTATAAAGGCCTGATGTATTCGAACGTCCCGAACCTGATCTATTTCACCGGGTACTTCAACGCGTCCTGGACCTTGAAGGTCGATCTGGTCGCGGACTACGCCTGTCGTCTGTTGCAGCATATGGACGACTTTGGCGTGAAGCAGGTCACGCCGCGCGCGGACAACGCGGTGTTCGCCAAACCGCCGCGCCGGATGCCATTCATCTCGGGTTACATCCTGCGCGCTGCCGGCAAGATGCCGCGGCAGGGTGCGGAGTTTCCGTGGGTCACCGAATTCAACTATTTCTGGGACCGCAAGACCTTGCTGCGCGGCGCGGTCGAGGACGGCACGCTGGATTTCTCCGGCCCGAAGCCGATCGTGCTGCCGCCACTGCAGCGCGCCGAGCCGGTTCTGCAGCAGGCCGCGGAGTAGGCCGTGCCTGCGCCGCTGCGCAAGACCGCCGAGGCCGGGCGAACGCACGCCGAACGGCGGCGTGAGGCCGAAAGCAAGATCGTGCAGGCCGCGTTCGAGATCGTGGCGCGGCGCGGCGTCGACCAGCTGACGCTTGCGGAAGCCGGCGAAGAGGCCGGCTATAGCCGCGCGCTGCCGGCGCATTATTTCGAGAACCGCGAAGCCCTGCTGGCGGCCGTCGCCGAGCATGCGGTGAAGAACTATCGCAAGCGGCTGAGCGAGCAGAAGCTGCCCGCGGCCGACGGGGTTGGTTCGCTGCTGGCGACCATCGCCTTCTATCTCGACGACAGCCGCGGCTGGCCGAAGAAGCTGCGCGCGTTCTACGAGGTGATGGATGCAGGCCTGCGCTGGCCTTCGATCGGCGAGGTTGTCGCGCGTCTCAATGAGGAATGGATCGACCGTATCGCGGCCCAAATCCGCGCCGCGCAGCGGAAGGGCGACATCCGCGCCGACATCGACCCGGTCGCGGAAGCCGTTGCCATATCCGGCGCGATGCGCGGGATCATGTTGCAATGGCTCGTCGCGGCTGACAGCATCGATCTCGACGCGGTGCGCGACACCTATGTCGCGGGCCTGCGGCGAAGCTGGAAGCCCTGACGGGGCTTTCCGCTCATCATTTCGCCCTGAGGCAATTTGATCGAAACGCGGAGCCAGTGTATCAAGCCTGCTTCTGTCACATAGCGGGAAGTACACATGGCCGAAGCGGACCTCGACACTGTCATTCGGTCGATGGCGAAACAACAGATCAGGACGCTGACCGCCGCCGCCAGGAAGCGGCAGGGCCGGCTGATGGCGATGGCCGGCAAGGCGAAGGACAAGGACGCCAAGGATCGCTACCGGCATCTTGCCAAAAGTACGCTGCTGCACGCCGCCGCAGCGGCGCGGCGGCTGCAGATCAACGCCGAGAATACCGCCGACTCCTATGTGCGTTCGATGAAGCGCGCCGCCGAGGAATACGTGCCGGCGAAGCCGAAGGAGAAGCCGGCCAAAGAACCAGCGACGAAGACTGCCAAGAAGAAGGGCTGAAGTGGAATCTCGATTCCTGCAGTTGACCCCATCACGCGTTCCGTCGTCCAGCATCGGCTGAGCTCGATCGTGGCCGAGATGGGCGAGGCCATGCTGCGCACCTCCTATTCGCAAATTCTCAACTCCAGCCGCGACTTTTCGCTGGCGATCTGCGACGTGCAGGCGCGGCTGATCGCGCAGGCCGACCACATCCCGGTCCATGTCGGCGCGCTGCCCTGGGCCACGCTGGCGGTGGAGGAGCGCTTCAAGGACGTTTCGCCGGGCGACGTGATCCTGATGAACGATCCCTATCATGGCGGCAGCCATCTGCCCGACGTGACCGCCTTTGTGCCGGTGTTCGACGGCTCGCGGCGGCTGTTCTGGACGGTGGTGCGCGCGCACCAGAGCGACATCGGAGGTGCCACGCATGGCGCCTACGATCCTGATGCGACCGAGATCTGGCAGGAAGGTCTGCGCATTCCGCCCATAAAACTTTACGAGAAGGGGCGGCTGCGCGACGATATCCTCGACATGATCGCGCTCAATGTCCGCAATCCCCATGATTTCCGCGGCGATCTCGCCGCCATGATCGGCGCGGCCCATCTTGGCGAGCGGCGCATGCAAAAGCTGTTCACCGAGATGAGCGGGCCGGTGGTCGAGGCCGCGATCGAGGCGGTGCTCGATGCCGCCGAGGCGCAGGCGCGCGCGGTGGTTTCGACCTGGAAGGACGGCGTCTTCCATGGCGAGGCGTTCCTCGACGACGACGGCCGCGGCAACAACGACATCCGCATCGCCGCCAAGGTCACCAAACGCGGCAGCGACATCGAGGTCGATCTGTCCGGAGTTCAGCTCCGCAGGTGACGAGCTTCATGAACTCCTCGCATGCCAACATGCATGCAGCGGTCACCATGGCGCTGGCCTATCTGATCGATCCGGATATACCGAAGAACTCCGGCGTGCTGCGTCTGCTGAAAGTGGTGGCAAAGCAGGGCACCATCGTCTGGGCCGATCCCGGCAAGCCGGTGACGATGTGCACCAGCCATCCCTCCGACGAGATGGTCGAGGCGATCGTCAAGGCGCTCGCCGGCTCCTGTCCCGATCGCGTCATGGCCGGCTGGGGCCGGCGCTTCCGCATCGCGATCCAGGGCGAAAATCCGCGCACCGGGCACGGCTTCATCTGGCACATGTTCCACGCGCGCCCTGGCGGCGGCGCCTCGCCCGGCGGTGATGGCTGGTCGTCCATCGGCGAG
>CAWDJS010000030.1:0-140104 GCA_963802585.1 uncultured Alphaproteobacteria bacterium
GTCTGCCGCCGATTGTAAGGCCCTCGCCAATCGCCTGAAGCAGCCCGCCGTGCCGCCACCCCCAGAAATCCTCATCCATCCAGGAAGCCATCGTCCAGGGGATTCGGCTGCTCTCGATCGCAAGGATATCCCGAGCGCCGCCGGGTAGAGGCCGCCGGTGCGCCGGCGGGTTTTTTGTTGCTTTTAGAGAAGGTCATCCTGCGGAGCGAGCGCTGCTGCCGCTTCCGCAGCTTCTCGCTCACGCGCCACCCTTTGCTTGCGTTCCCATCGCTCGACCCAGTGCCGAGTACGGCGCTCGCGTGAAATGCGGTCTCTGACCCGAAAACCAATCCAAAAACCAAGTGGGAAAACAATTAAAGCAGTCCCTGCCGCCGTCGCGGCCAATTCCACATCCATCAGGCGCGCCTCCCACGAGGATTTTGGCCATGAACCTGGGACTTTTCAATTGTGATCGGGCAAGTGAGCTATGCGAAAAGGCTTCCCAATAGTCACGCTGGCGGTTTTTTCTTGCTCACGACCGCGGCGCGCGATTTAGCGACAACCTGATGCAGCTCTTTCGCGATGGCCTCCCTATTTCTCGAACGTTGTTTTGGACTTGCCCTCGCCTGATCCGTTCCACCATCGCGCGGTTCAATCTACGCCGGCGGGCTTTTTTGACCCTCGAGAATGCGGACTACTCGATCGTAATCCTTAATCTCTTCAATGCTGGACGCTTTCAAAACCTTCAGCAGCTTTTCTTCAGGCGTGTTCGTTTCTTTGATCAGCGCTCGAATGTGTTCCGCCTGCTCCACAGTGATGGGTGGGAGCTTGGCAATTCGTTCTGCTCGCTGCTTATCGGCTATGCTCCTGCGCAGGACGCCATAGAAGACGCTGTCCTCACCCACTTCTTCCATCGCGCCTTCAAGGTTCAACACGGCCTGCCGGATTAGCCCGATTTCCTCGAGGTCTTGCTGGTGCTTTTTCAGAGTTTCCCAAATTTGGGTGACGCGGTCGACGCCCTTCAGATGCCTTTCGAGTGCGGCGACAACCTCAGCCGTCATGGACCGGCCGTTCGCTTCCGCCAGGTCGGCCAGCTGGTCTCGCATACCATCAGGGAGTCGGACGATGATGCGATCACGGTCGTGGATGCTGTCGGCTACCGGCTTTTTCTTCGATGCCACCTTTGACCCCTTGGGCATAAATCATTTGACCACTTTTAACCAACGTGGCATATAACCATATCTCAGGAACGAATCCTGACCGCCAATTCGAGGGAAACCATGCCTCGTCGTGCAGCCAACGTAAACCAAGCCGACGTTCAACGGGTCATCCGTGCCTGCCAGCGCGAGAATGTCCCCTTCCGTGTCACGCTGCACCCCAATGGCGCAGCAGTTTTTGAGCCCCCTTCACAGGGGTCCGACAAGTCGACTGATCCTGATCTGGCTGAGGATCTGTGATGAGAAAGAGGCCCCTGCCCCGTTATGTAATTCCAAAGCGGCTGGCAGGCGGCCTTATTGGATTCTTTTTCAATGTTCCCACGAAGTATCGAAAGCTTGGCTGCCCCGTCCGCAATGAACCGCTGGGAAGCGACTATCAATCGATGGAACGTCGCGCAGAAACCCTGAACGGGCTTCTGGATGAGTGGCAGCATCAACGCAAGGGCCAACCCGTTACATCTGCTAGCATGCCGAAATACGGCACCGTCGACTGGCTCTTCCGCGAGTACAAGATCAGCGCCGCCTACCTGGAGAAGGTCGCGCAGCGCTCACGCCGCGACTACGAATGGGCGATGGATGAGATTTGCAACGTGAAGACCAAGACCGGCGACCGGGTCGGCGATCGCCCCGTCAAGACCATCAGCCCGCGGGCCGCCGACAAGCTCTACGACAAGTTCATCGCTGCGACAGATGGGGCGGACAAACAACGTCTCCGGACCGGCGAGAAGCTGGTCGGGCTGTGCCGAAAGGCTTGGCGGGTGGTTCACCGTCTCTTTCCCGACCAGTTTGACAAAGACGTTCCAAACCCATGGGCCGGCGTCACGCTGAAGTGCGCGCCAAGAAGAAGAAGGCGGCTGTTACGCGCGAAGAGGTCTACGTCTTTGCCCACGGCTGCATAGAGCACGGCGAGGTCGAGGCCGCCGCGGTCGCCGTCATCTGCTTTGAGTGGCTGCAGCGGCCGGAGAACGTCGTTGCCGGGCACATTAAATGGACTGGCTACCGCAACCCGAAGCCGACCATCCGCATCGAACATCACAAAACGGGTGAAGTGCTCGATCATCCGCTCGAACATGATGGTGTGAAGTTTTACGAGGAAGCCGAAGAGGTGCTATCCCGCCTGCCCCGTCTGGGCGTTCCTATGATCTTACGTCAGGTCTCAGATGGCATCGCAAAGCCATTTGGCTTCAGCACTATGCAGCACACCGTGCAACGGATGCGCAAGAAGCTCGAGCTGCCGAAGCACTTCACTTTCGATGCTTGCCGCCACGGCGGCATGACCGAGCTCGAGGAAGCCGAGTTGACAGACGGCCAAGGCCGCGCGCTATCGGCCCACCGAACGCAGCAGAGCTATGCTGGCTACGCCAAGCGCACTGAGAGGCGAATGCTGTCGGCAACGCGCAAGCGGCACGCCCATCGACTCGCGAACGAAATGGCGACATCCGTTCAGAACGCGGCAGATGAAGGCGTTCAGAATGGAAAAGAGAGGACCACGAGAAGTGCTTAAAAACAAAGGTAAATCGTGGCTGGGGCGGGAGGGATCGAACCTCCGAATGGCGGAATCAAAATCCGCTGCCTTACCGCTTGGCTACGCCCCAACTGGCCTTCAAGGGGAACGGCGGAAGAACAGGTTACCCGCAGCTTCCCCGCCGGTGCCGGTCTATAGAGAGAAGGCCGCCAATTCAACCACGCCGGGGTAAAATTCGCGTCTCCAAAGCCCGCTTCGGCCACCCTTTATTGTGGGCATTATGGGCATGCGGCGCTCCGTCTCCCTGGGGCCCGTTTGGCTTCCCAGTCATCGTTAATGGCCGTTCCGGCAGTTGAGGCGGTGCCGGTTTCGTGGGAAGACGGCGCCAACAATCCGGGAGTGACGCCATGACCTACCGCGCACCGATCAACGACATGCTGCTTGCGCTGAACCACGGCGCGGGCCTGAAGGCGGCAATCGAAGCCGGCCATTACGGCGATTTCGACGCCGACATCACCGCGGCCGTGCTGGAGGAAGCCGGCAAGTTCGCCAGCGACGTGCTGGCGCCGCTGAACCGTGTGGGCGACGAGCACGGCATCAAGCTCGATGCCGGCAAGGTGACCACCGCGCCCGGCTGGCCCGATGCCTACAAGCGCTGGACCGACGGCGGCTGGAACGCGGTGTCCGGCCCGGAAGCTTTTGGCGGCCAGGGCCTGCCGCTCGCGATCAACGCCGCCTGCACCGAGATCTGGAGCGCGTCGAACGTGGCCTTCGGCCTCTGCCCGCTGCTCACGCTGTCGGCGATCGAGGCGCTGGATGCACACGGCTCCGACGAGTTGAAGCAGATCTATCTCGAAAAGCTCGTCACCGGCGAATGGACCGGCACCATGCAGCTGACCGAGCCGCAAGCCGGCTCCGATGTCGGTGCGCTGCGCACCCGCGCCGAGAAGCAGGCGGACGGCACCTACCGCATCAAGGGCACCAAAATCTTCATCACCTATGGCGAGCACGACATGACCGACAACATCGTGCATTTCGTGCTGGCCCGCCTGCCCGATGCGCCCGCGGGCACCAAGGGCATTTCCCTGTTCCTGATTCCAAAGTTCATGGTCAATGCCGACGGCTCGCTGGGCGCGCGCAACGACATCTATGCCAGCGGCGTCGAGCACAAGCTCGGCATGCACGCCTCCCCTACCTGCACCATGACCATGGGCGATCATGGCGGCGCCATCGGCTACCTGATCGGCGAAGAGAACCAGGGCATGCGCTGCATGTTCACGATGATGAACCAGGCCCGGCTCGGCGTCGGCCTCGAAGGCGTCGGCGTCGCTGACCGCGCCTACCAGCAGGCGCTGGCCTATGCGCAGGAGCGCAAGCAGGGCCGCACCGCCGGCAAGAGCGGCGATGGCATGGATGCGATCATCGTGCATCCCGACGTCAAGCGCATGCTGCTGCAGATGCGCGCGATGACGGCCGCCGCCCGCTCGATCTGCTACGCCACCGCGGTCGCGCTCGACGTCGCCGTGCGCGCCAAGGACGCGCAGGTGCGTGACGCGGCCACCGCGCGCGGCGCACTGCTGACGCCGATCGCAAAAGCCTTCTCCACCGACATCGGCAACGAGGTCGCGTATCTCGGCGTCCAGGTCCATGGCGGCATGGGTTTCATCGAGGAGACCGGCGCCGCCCAGCATTACCGCGACGCACGCATCACTTCGATCTATGAAGGCACCAACGGCATCCAGTCGATCGATCTCGTCACGCGAAAACTTGCGGCCAATCGCGGCGCCTCGGTGTGGTCGCTGCTCGCCGAGCTCGATGCGACCGTCAAGCAGGTCGAAGGCTCGAACGATCCCGCCTTTGGCACGACGAGTGCGAAGCTGCGTGATGCACTGGGATCGCTGGATCGCGCCAGCCGCTGGCTGCTGGAACGCGTTGCCTCGAAACCGAATGACGCCCTCGCGGGCGCCACGCCTTATCTACGGCTGTTCGGCGCGACGCTGGGCGGCTGCATGCTTGCCGGCGAGGCCTTGGCCGCGCGCAAGGCCGGCGACGGCGAACGCTACGTGACACTGGCCCGTTACTTCGCCGAGAACGTCACCGTGCAGGCGCCCTCTCTGGAAAAGACCGTCACCGACTCCGCCGAAGCCGTGAACGGCGCGGACGCAGTGCTGTTGGTGTAGCTCCGCTGCCGCGAGCGATCGTAGGGTGGGCAAAGGCGCGCTTGCGCCGTGCCCACCATATGTCGACTCGACACACTATCGTGGTGGGCACGCTTCGCTTTGCCCACCCCACATTCCGTCACGCCAGCGTATGCACGATCACGGGACCCGCGACAGCGGTCGCCTGCCCGACCAGCAGCGGGCCGAGGTTCTCGTCGATCCAGGCCAGCGCCCGCTTGTTGGCCTCTTCGGCGCCCGCGAAATTGTTGAAGAGGCTGATCGCGGTCACGGTGTCGTCGCCGGCATAGACGACATAGTAGGCCCGAAAACCCTCGACATCGCTGATGATCGGAATGGCGCCTTCCTTGATCCGGCGCGCGAGTTCTTCGGCGCTGCCGGTCTTGGCCTTGGCCTGACGGATGGCGGCGTACATGGGATCCTCCTCCCGGCTATTTTTATCTGGTGCGGGCTTGCTGCCCGCATCCGATCCTACGCCAGTCGGAGCCGACAGGCCATTTGCTTCTGATTCAAATGATTCAAATGTCAAACAACTGCTCGATGTCATCGCCCGACTCGATCGGGCGATCCAGTGCGCCGCGGCCTCGCGGCTCGAGCATCGACGCCTCTGGAATACTGGATGCCCCGCCTCCGCGGGCATGACAATGGAGAGGATGTGAATCAGCGTTCCCGCGGCACGAAATGCCCGAGTTGTGCGTCATCGGAGCCCTCGGAAATCAAGAGGGCGCAGGGAATGCCGGGCGCCCGATGCGCCCGATAGCCGCGTGTGCAATGGTAGTGGAAGAACGCACACGCGTTAGTCAGGTCACACCGGAATCACCCGGCACTCCCCGCGCAATAGTTTACGGCTTGCTTCGTGCTCTCCCCGGCGACCGGCTTTCTTGCCACCGTCGCCCGCGCTGCTTGGCGCGGACTTGACACCAGCATCGGGGTGTCAGGATCACACGACTTCACCGTCCGCATCAAGTGCCCTCGTCACGAGCGCCATTCGCGTCTACCGCGTCCCGCCCCGCGTTGGTGACGTTGCGCAACGCCCCTCTTGATCGGGCCGGGATGGCGTACCATAAAGCACGATTTCATCTTCTGAAAAAGCGAAATCTTTTTTTGCCGCCAGCTTGACGCGTTTTTCGGAAGTCGACCCGTCGGGCAAATCAGCTGCGACAATTCATTGAACCATATGGCCATACTGCTGCCGTTCCCGCGCCGATGGGCGCAATCAATCGCCGGGCAAAATCGATTACGGGCGATGTCTTCAGATGCTGCCGCGTTTCAAAAGTTGGAACCTTCGGGTTCCAACCGTGTTTGCCCCTTGGCCGGTTTATCAGAGCCGGCGAGCGGGGTTCAAATGCAGGCGACAAAACAGGGTTCATGCGGCGAAGGTAACGAGCGTGACCCCAAGAGTAGCGGTCCTGGAAAGCTGTTCGCCGACATCGCCAATCGGACATCCCAGGCCGCTGGGCGAGCGCTGACATTCATGATTGCGGCCGGCGTCGTGATCGCCTGGGCTATCACTGGCCCGATGTTCAATTACTCCGACACCTGGCAACTGGTCATCAACACCGGCACAACGATCGTCACGTTCCTGATGGTCTTCCTGATCCAGAATTCGCAAAATCGCGACAGCGCAGCCATTCAAGTGAAGCTCGATGAGCTGATCCGATCGAGCGCGGCGCGCAATTCGTTCGTCGGAATCGAACATCTCACGCACGACGAACTCGAGGATATCAGAGACAAGTGCCAGCGCCGCGCGGAAGCCGAGAAGATCGGAGAAGCCACGGTCAAGCGCACGGGGAAAAAGGCAAAGCGTGCGGCCGATCTCGTTACCGAGTGAGCATGGGGCACCTCCGAAGCCCTGCCGCTCGAATTATCTGGACACCGGTAACCGTGACGTGCACGGTACCTGATACAATCCACGAAAATCAGAGATGTCGGTGAAGGCGGAGTTGCATCGTGCCGAAGAGTTTCGTGTTGACGCCCTTCGGCGTTATGGCATCCTCGACACGCCGCGAGAGGCCGATTTCGATGAGGTGGTGCAGGTCGCGTCCGCTGTCTGCGGTACGCCGATCTCCGTTATCAATCTGATCGACCATGACCGCCAATGGTTCAAGGCTGAGGTCGGATTGGGTGTGCGTGAAACACCCCTGGACAGTTCGATTTGCGCGCATGCCATTTTGCAGCCCGGCCTGTTCATCGTGCCCGACACCAGGCTGGATCGCCGCTTCGCGGATAATCCCCTGGTGACCGGCGACCCGCATCTTCGCTTTTATGCCGGCGCGCTGTTGCAAACGCCCGAGGGCTTTCCGCTCGGCACCGTCTGCGTGCTCGATTACAAGCCTCGCGAGCTTGATGATACCCAAAAGGCTTTTTTGCGCCTGATGGCCAACCAGGTGATGAAGCTGCTCGAGTTGCGGCGGATAAACGCCGCCGAACACGTCGCCAGAATACAGGCCGAAGAAGCGGTAAAGGAAAAAGTGACGCTGATGCGCGAAGGCGATCATCGTCTCATGAACTCATTGCAGCTCGTGCAATCGATTCTGGCGCTTCAGAGCCGCAACACATCAAGCGAGGAAACAAAGGCGCAGCTCGATATGGCGAGCAACCGCGTGCTCGCCATTGCCACGGTGCACAAGCAACTGCACCTCACCGGCAGCCTGGAAGAAATCGAGATTGACGCCTTTCTGCGTCGGCTGTGCGAAAGCCTCAAACACACGGCGCCCGCCCAGATTGCCGCGATCAATGTCACGGCGGAACCCACCAGGCTCCGTTCTGACGTCGCGAGCGGGATGGGTCTTTTGGTGGCGGAGCTGGTAACGAACAGCTTCAAATACGCCTACGCGGTCGGCGAGCGCGGAAATGTCGCCGTGGACTTCAAGCAGACGCCCGGCGGATGGCGTCTGGAAGTTTCGGACGAGGGTCGCGGATTGCCGGAGGGCTTTGACATCGATCAGAGCAAGGGTTTTGGAATGCAGGTCGTGAAGGCCTTTGTGCGACGGCTTAACGCGAACATGTCGGTATCTTCTCGCCCGGGACGTACGGCGTTCGAGATATTCAGCACCCAAGGCTGATCGATAAGCGGCTCCAGGCAGAAGATGCGGTCGGGCCGGGTGGACAGGCCCGACCATGTCGGCGATGATCCCATTCGCCACCTGGTTGGCCAGCGACGGGTTATCGTGCTGTCATGATGACGCTGAGGCAAATCGAAGTCATTCGGGCCGTGATGATCTCCGGAACGATCACCGGCGCGGCAAAACTTCTCAACGTTTCCGCGCCGGGCATCAGCCGTCTCGTCAAATATACCGAGCGCTCGCTCGGCGTGCGTTTCTTCCTGCGGCAGAACGGCCGCTACTTTCCGACTCAGGACGCCCAGCTCATCTTCGAGCAGATCAACACCATCTACAAGAAGGTCGACGATCTCGCCGACGTCATCGGCAAGATCGGCCGCGGTCAGCTTTCCGAGCTGCGGATCGGATCGGTGCCGAGCATTGCCCAGGTCATGGTGCCGCGCGCCGTGGAGAAGATCCGCCAGCGCTACCCCGACCTGAGGATGGACATCAACATCCTCAAGCTCGAGGAGGTGATCGACTATCTCCTGCTCGGCAAGGGCGACTGCGCCGCCATCAGCTACCGGCTGGATCATCCGGCGCTGGATTTCTTGCCGCTCGCTTCCGGGCGCCTCTATTGCATCGTGCCGGAAGACCACGCGCTGGCGCAGCGCAAGCGGATATCGGCTGCCGAAATGACGCGATTTCCCCTGATCGGAATCGATCCGGACGATCCCTATGGCCGCATCATGTCGGAGCTCTTTGCGCGAAACAAACTGCCCTACGACATCACGATCCGCGCCCGCTTCGGCAACACCGTCTGCTCGCTGGTGCAGGCCCGCCTCGGGATCGCCGTCATCGACCAGTTCTCGGTGGCGCATGGCGGCATTCCCGGCATCAGGCTGCTGGAGATTGCCGAGCCGACGCGTTTCGAGACCTACGTTGCCGTCAAGCGCGGCGCGGCGCTCTCGCCCTACGCCACCCATTTCATAAAAATCCTGCGCGCCGAGATGGAGGCCGACGGCAAGCGGCTGGCGGCCCGTTCGCGAAGATAACATCAGGTTAAGTTTCCGGCATAAACGAGTAATTGTGTTATCCCGGCCCGCAGGTATTTTCCTTCTATCAGGAGCAGAAACAGCCACGCGGCGGCGAAGGGGTCACACGATGACCTTCTCGCAAAACCGCTCCCAATAAAAAAGTCCGCCGTCAAAAAGGCGTTCCATCAAAAAAGGGAGGAAACCAATATGACGTCAGCCAACAGCGCGAACGCGCAGCGCCAATCGAGAATCGCAGCCGCAAGCGGCTGGATAGGATCGGCGCTCGAATACTACGACTTCTTCATCTACGCGACCGCCGCCTCGCTGGTCTTTCCGCAGATTTTCTTTCCATCGCAAAACCCGACGGTCGCGATCGTCGCCTCGCTGGCGACCTACGGTGTCGGCTATGTCGCGCGGCCGATCGGTGCCTTCGTTCTCGGCCATTGGGGAGACACCCATGGACGGAAAAACGTCCTGGTGCTCTGCATGTTTCTGATGGGCTTCTCGACCATGCTGGTCGGCGTGGTGCCGACCTATGAGCATGTGGGAATATGGGCGCCGGTGCTTCTGGTGGTGCTGCGGCTGATCCAGGGTTTTGCGGTCGCCGGGGAGATTTCCGGCGCAAGCTCGATGGTGCTGGAGCATGCGCCCTTTGGCCGGCGGGGCTTCTTTGCGAGCTTTACCCTGCAGGGGGTTCAGGCCGGACAAATTCTCGCAGCGGCCGTATTCCTTCCGATCGCGACTTACATGCAGAAGGAGGATTTCATCGCCTGGGGCTGGCGCATCCCGTTCCTGCTGAGCTTCTTTGTCATCGTCATCGGCTATCTCATCCGGCGCGAGGTCGAGGAGACGCCGGCTTTCGAAAAGGAGAGCGAGGCCGGCGCGGTGCCGAAAGCGCCCATCGTCCAGGCCTTCAAGACCAGCTGGGACGACATGCTGCGGGTCGTCTGCATGGCGCTGATGAACGTGATCCCCGTGGTGGCGACGATCTTCGGCGCCGCGTACGCCGTGCAGCCAGCCTACGGCATCGGTTTCAAGCCCGACGTCTATCTCTGGATCCCCGTGATCGGCAACGTCGTCGCCGTGTTGGTCATCCCGCTGGTCGGCAATCTCTCCGACAAGATCGGCCGGCGACAGCCGATCATCTTCGGAGCGCTGTGCTCCGGCCTGCTGTCCTTTGCCTATCTCTACGCCATCAGCGTCAAGAACGTGCCGGTCGCGATCGTGCTCTCCATCCTGATGTGGGGCATCGTCTACCAGGGCTACAACGCCGTGTTCCCGAGCTTCTATCCGGAGCTGTTCCAGACCCGCTACCGCGTCTCGGCGATGGCGATCTCGCAGAACATCGGCACCACCATCACGGCGCTGCTGCCGGCGCTGTTCGCGATCGTGGCGCCTCCCGGATCGAGCAACGTCCCGTTCACGGTCGGCGCCATCGCCTTCGCTATCACGGCTGTTGCAGCGGCCGCCGCCTATTCGGCGCGGGAAACCTTCCGGCTTCCGGTCAGCGACCTCGGCAATGCCGGTGCAACGCCGATGGCGAAGCAGGAGTACGACCGCCTCCGCGCTGCTTCGTTCGGCGGCGCCGCGACGGCCTGACGACAAAACGGCGCGGAGCTGCCGGCTCCGCGCCCCTCTCAAGCACGAGACGCAAGAGGATTTCGATGACGCCCGAACATGAATTTCACCAGCGCGACCGGGATATCCATCCCCCCGCCTTCACGCCCGTCTACAAGACAAGCGTCTTGCGATCTCCGCGAATTCCGCTCTGGTCGCTGCAGAACTCGCTGTCGGAAGTCACCGGTCCGGCATTCTCCCGCGATGAGCTCGGCCCGCTCGATAACGACCTTGTCCTGAACTACGCCAAGGACGGCAAGCCGATCGGCGAGCAGACCATCGTTCATGGCCATGTTCTCGATGGCAACGGCCGTCCCGTAAGAAATACGCTGGTCGAGGTCTGGCAGGCCAACGCCGGCGGCCGCTATCGGCATCGCAACGACACCTACATTGCGCCGATCGATCCCAATTTCGGCGGTTGCGGCAGGATGCTGACCGACGACGACGGCTATTATTTCTTCCGCACCGTCAAGCCGGGCGCCTATCCCTTCCGCAACCGCGTCAACAGCTGGCGGCCGGCCCACATCCACTTCTCGGTGTTCGGCTCCGGATTTGCGCAACGGCTCATCACCCAGATGTACTTCGAAGGCGATCCGCTGATCCCTCACGATTCGATCATCGCGACCATTCCCGACAAGTCGGCAGCAGACAGGCTGACCGCGAAGCTCGATCTCAATGCTTCCCTGCCGCTGGAATGTCTTGCCTATCGCTTCGACATCGTATTGCGCGGCAGCCGCCAGACCCTGTTCGAGAACAAGCTGCACGGAGGCTGATGATGTCCGACCTTTATCTTCCCGAGACGCCGTCGCAGACCGCAGGCCCCTATGTGCATATCGGCCTCATTCCGAACCAGGCCGGCTTCGATATCTTCGCAAACAATTTCAGCGGCGACATTGCCGGGCCGGACGTCGCCGGTGAGCGCATCGTCATCGAGGGAAGGATCTTCGACGCTTCCGGCCATGCGGCAAAGGACGTGCTGGTCGAAACCTGGCAGGCCAACGCGGCGGGCCGCTACAACCATCCGGCCGACCGGCAGGACAAACCGCTCGATCCGGCCTTTCGCGGCTGGGCACGAACCGGAACCGATTTCGAAACCGGGCTCTATCGCATCAAGACCATCAAACCCGGCCCGGTCGCCTGTCGGCGCGGCCGAAAGACCATGGCGCCTCATATCAGCTTCTGGATCGCCTCCCGCGGCATCAACATTGGTCTCGCGACCCGGATGTATTTTGGCGACGAAGCGGCCGCCAACGCCAGTGACCCCGTGCTCAACATCATCGAGCAAGCGGAGCGCCGCCAGACGCTGATCGCAGCGCGCACCGAGCGCGATGGACAGGCGGTTTACACATTCGACATCCATCTCGGCGGCGAGCGCGAGACGGTTTTCTTCGATGTCTGAGAATTCATGCAAGCGACGAGGTGTATCGTGACCGAGAGCGACGTTTTGAAATCCGTCCGGCATGGAAAGCCGCCGGCCAGTTGCCCCGTGATCGGCACCTGGTCGCTGCAATCCTATGTGCGCGAGCGCCTCTCGGACGGGCACCGGCACAACCAGTTCGGCGACGCGCCGGTCGGTTATATCGGCTATTCCCCGGACGGGCGCATGTACGCCATCTTCACCCGCAACGACCGGGTCACGCCGCGCGACGTGGTCCCGACCGACGAAGAGGGCGTCGAGCTGATCGGCACCATGGTCGCCTATGCCGGCACCTTCTCGCTCGGCGACAACGTGGTGGTGCACCACATCGACACGTCGTGGAATCAAGCCTGGACCGGGACCGACCAGATCAGGCATTTCGTGCTGAACGGCGATACGCTCACCATCACCACGGCGCCTTACAAGAGTTATCTCGACGGCACACTCGGCCGCTCGATCCTGGTCTGGACCCGGGTGCACTGAGATGTCGAACATGCATCCCTTTGAGACAGACCTCGATCGCAATCAGGCGAACTACGTCCCGTTGACACCAGTGAGCTTTCTGACGCGCGCCGCCAGTGTCTTCGCGGAAAAAACCGCTGTTATCGACGGCACGCGCCGCCACACCTATCGAGAGCTGCTGGAACGATGCACAAGGCTTGCGTCCGCGCTGACGAAGCTGGGCGTCGGCCGGCTCGACACGGTCGCCATCATCGCATCCAACATTCCCGAGATGATCGAAGCTCATTTCGCCGTTCCGATGCTGGGCGCCGTGCTCAATCCGCTGAATACCCGGCTCGACGCGGCAAATATCGCCTTCTCGCTGAAGCATGGCTCCGCCAAGGTCCTGATCGTCGATGGCGACTACGCTCAGATCGTTCGCGAAGCGCTCACCCATCTCGATTCCGACATCATCATCGTGGACATCCCTGTCCCTGACCAGCCTGCGCCGGCCATCGGCAAATATGGCTACGAGGAGATCCTGGCGGCGGCGGACCCCTCATTCGATTGGCCGGGGATCACCGACGAGTGGCAGTCGCTCGCCCTGTTGTATACGTCGGGCACGACCGGCGATCCCAAGGGGGTCGTCTACAGTCATCGCGGCGCATATCTTTCCGCTCTTGGCAACGGACTCTGCTTTGGCCTCGGCTTCGACAGCCGCTATCTGTGGACGCTGCCGATGTTTCACTGCTGCGGCTGGTCCTATCCGTGGGCCGTCGTGGCGGTCGGCGGCACACAGATCTGTCTTCGGAAGGTCGAGCCTGCAGTCATATTCCGCCTGATCGCTGAAGATCGGGTCACTCACCTGTGCGGCGCGCCGATCGTCCTCAACATGCTGGCGCATGCGCCGGCCGAGCAGCGCGTTCCCTTCGATCACGTCGTTTCGGTCGCAACCGGCGGTGCGGCTCCGCCGTCCGCGGTGTTCCGTTCGATGGAGGCGCTCGGCTTCCGCGTGGTTCATCTGTATGGCGCGACCGAGACCTACGGTCCGGCAACATCGTGCGTATTCCAGCCCGAGTGGCACGAAATGCCCGACAGCGAACGCTTTGCCAGGATGGCGCGACAGGGTGTCGCCTATCCGATGGTCGACGACGTCAGGGTGGCAGATCCGGAAACAATGAGCAGCGTCCCGCGGGACGGCGAGACCGTGGGCGAGATCATGGTCCGCAGCAATACGGTCATGAAGGGCTATCTGAAGAACAAGGGCGCCACGGCGAAGACGCTGGTGGACGGCTGGTGCCTGTCCGGCGACCTTGCGGTCTGGCATCCCGACGGAGCGATCGAAATCAAGGACCGCTCAAAGGACATCATTATTTCCGGCGGAGAAAACATTTCCAGTCTCGAGGTCGAAGAAGTCCTGACTCAGCATCCGGCCGTCATGCTGGCTGCCGTCGTGGCGCGGCCTGATCCGAAATGGGGCGAGACGCCCTGCGCCTTTGTCGAATTGAAACCCGGCGCTTCCAGGCCCGATGATGCCGAGGTCTTTGCCTTCTGCAAGAGCCGGCTCGCCCGTTTCAAGGTCCCCAAGACACTGGTCTTTGGACCGTTGCCAAAGACGTCCACCGGCAAGATCCAGAAATTTGTGCTGCGCGAGCAGGTCAAATCTCTCGAAGGCGTTCAATCAAAAGAACAACGAGGTCCGAAGCGATGATCGACGGCAAAACCAGGCTTATCGCGCATATCGGCTATCCCACGGAATCGTTCAAGGCGCCGATGATCTACAATCCCTTCTTCGAGAAGCGGAAGATCAACGCCGTCGTCGTGCCGATGGGGTGCAAAAGCGAGAACTACGGCGAGTTCTTGAAGCTGGTGTTCAGGCTCAGCAACATCCATGGCGCGCTGATCACCATGCCTCACAAGATCACCACGCTTGAACTCGTTGACGAGACTTCGGTGTCGGCCAAGATCGCCGGCGCCTGCAATGCGGTGCGAATTGACGATCGCGGCAGATTGATTGGCGACATGTTCGACGGCGAAGGCTTTGTGCGCGGAGTCCTGAAGAAGGGCCGGAAGCTTGAGGGCGTCGGGGTACTTGTTTCCGGCTGCGGCGGAGTCGGATCAGCCATCGCGGCATCCATGGCGAAAGCCGGCGTCGCCAAGCTCGCCCTGTACGATGCCTTTCCGAAATCGATGAACGCGCTGGCGGAACGTCTCAGAGCTCACTATCCGAAGCTCGAGGTCAGCGTCGGCTCTGCCGACCCCGCCGGATACGACGTCGTCATCAATGCGACGCCGCTTGGCATGAAGAAGGACGATCCTCTCCCGCTCGATGTCGAACGCATTGCGCCTTCCGCGTTTGTCGGCGAGGTCGTCATGAAGGAGGAAATCACGCCGTTTCTGGCCGCCGCGAAGGCGAAGGGATGCG
This sequence comes from uncultured Alphaproteobacteria bacterium, assembly GCA_963802585.1. Lineage (GTDB taxonomy): Bacteria > Pseudomonadota > Alphaproteobacteria > Rhizobiales > Xanthobacteraceae > Bradyrhizobium. The sequence continues at coordinate 14,817 of CAWDJS010000030.1, forward strand.
ACTATCAGGTCGGCACCGACATGCTGTTCGAGCAGATACCCGCCTATCTCGAATTCTTCGGCTTCGGCACCACCACCTCCGATGAGCTGCGCGAGCTTGCGCAAATCCATTATTGAGCAGCCACGCAGAAAAGGAAGCATCGATGAGCCGCCTGGTCACGATCTTGAACGGACCCAACCTTAACCTGCTGGGTCAACGGCAACCGGAAATTTACGGCTACTCGACACTTGCCGATGTCGAGCGCGACTGTCGCGCGGTCGCTGTCGAGGTAAACCTCGAAGTCGTCTTTCACCAGAGCAACCGTGAGTATGAAATCATCGATTGGATCCACGAAGCCCGAGGCACCGCCGGCGGGATCGTGATCAATCCGGCAGCATTCACGCACACCTCGGTCGCCATCCTCGATGCTCTCAATACGTTCGAGGGACCGGTCATCGAAGTCCATATTGGCAACGTCCACAAGCGCGAGGAATTTCGGCACCATTCGTTCGTTTCGCTGCGAGCGGACGGGGTAATGGCAGGATTCGGTATCCAGGGCTATTCGCTGGCTCTACGTCGCGTCGCGCGTCTCCTGGACGACAAGAACGCCGGTAGCGCAAAGGCAAAACAATAAGACGAGGCGCTGGCATCGGCGATAACGACAACTTGCGGGAGTGTTCCGTGTTTGAGATTGACGGCAGGCATATATTGATCACCGGCGGCTCCAGCGGATTCGGTCGGCACTTCGCGCGTTTCCTCGCCGGCAAGGGCGCGCGCGTTACGCTGGCGGCGCGGCGCGCCGAAGCACTTTCCTCCGCCGTGGCAGAGATCAACGACTCGCGTGGCAGAGCTCAGAGCGTCGTGCTCGACGTCACTGTCGCTGAAAAGATCGACGCGGCTCTCAAGGAGGCCGAGCGGAAATTCGGGCCAGTGGACGCCGTCGTCAACAATGCGGGCGTCACCGCGACCGGGCCGGCGCTTGATCAGGACGAACCTGCCTGGGATAGCGTCATCGATACCAATCTGAAGGGCGTCTGGCAGGTCGCTCAGTCGAGCGCGCGACGAATGATCGAGAACAAGGTCAAGGGATCGATTGTCAACATCGCATCGATACTGGGACTGCGCGTGGCCGGCGCCGTGGCGCCCTATGCCATATCGAAGGCCGGCGTTGTCCAGATGACGAAGGCGCTTGCGCTCGAATGGGCTCGCTACGGCATCCGGGTCAATGCACTCGCGCCTGGATACTTCGCGACCGAACTCAACGATGATTTTTTTGAAAGCGATGCCGGGCAGGCTCTGATCAAGCGTGTCCCGCAGCGCCGGCTCGGTCAGCTCGAAGAACTCGATGGGCCGCTGCTGCTGTTGATTTCAGATGCCGGATCATTCATGACCGGCAGCATTGTCGTGGTGGATGGCGGACATCTGGTTTCGGGACTCTAGGGAACGATCGGCTGACATGACGATGCGCTTTGCCAATGTAAACGGTGTGCGATTGGCATATTGCGTGCAGGGCAATGGACCGCCTCTGGTGCTCATCATGGGTTATCGGCTCAACGCGGGCGCATGGCCCGCCGCGTTCGTTGATGCTCTGGCGCGGCAGTTCACCGTGATCACGTTGGACAATCGCGGCACCGGCCAGAGCGATAAACCCGTCACGGGCTACGCCCTTGAGAACATGGCACGAGACGTGTTCGAACTCTTGAACGAACTCGGGATAACCAGCACCTACCTGTTCGGCTATTCGATGGGCGGTGCCATCGCGCAGGAATTCGTGCGGCAGTTTCCCGAGTGCGTCAGGCGGCTGATCCTGTGTGCCACCTTGTGTGGTGGCCCGCAGGCAACTTACGCCAGGCAATCGGTCGTCCGGGTGATGCGCGATCTCGATGGGTTATCGCCCGAAGAGGCGGCACGGCAAATCTGGAAGGTCACGTACGCGCCCGATTATCTGACGAAGAACCGGAAGCTGGCCGAGAGCCAGATGCGGCGCGAGATTCTTCACCCTACACCGTTGCACGCCGCTGACCTGCAGTTTCAGGCCTTCGCGGAATTTGACGGATCGAGAGCCCTTGTCGATGTTGCCTGTCCGACCTTGCTGCTGACAGGCGAATTGGATGAACTGATTTCACCGGGAAATTCCCGAATGATGGGGAAGCGTATCGACGGCGCCAGGCTGATCGTCATTCCGGGCTGCGGTCATCGGGTGATATGGGAAGCGACCGACGAATGCGTGTCGATCGTTTCCCGGTTCCTTCTCGGTGAGAATAAATCACCGAGAAGGCCGCATGCGGATTTCGACACGGACGCCGCGCCTCCGTTGCTGGAAGCGTTTTGGCCAGCTCTGGAAATGTTTACGTACTGGCCTTTGCTCGCGACATCGGCGGCGATCGATTTGTTCATGATCGCCAGGCAATCGATGCTGGCGAATGGCTCCGCTCGATTTGGGGACGGGAAACCGATTGTACTTTTCCCGCAGGATCTTGCCGGCAGGCTCAACGCCTCGGTGCTATCGGACTGGCTTAAAGCCTTTGGGTACCGGCCGGTGACGGCCAATCTGTCAAGCGAGCGAGCCTTGATACAATTGATCGGTGACGTCACGCAGCGCCTCGAGAGAAAAGCCGTGTTGGTGACGGGCTTCTCGGGCTTCCCCCTGGCGCTAGAGGGCGCCAAAGCTCACCCTGCGAGGGTTTCCGATCTCGTCGTCCTGGGCGCCCCGATCGGCACTGAAACAGCGAACGGCATTCGTTCGCATTTCATTTCTTTTGGCTGGCCACTCGCCTTGACAATATTGCCGCCGCTGCTGCGCGAATTGCCGATCGAGCTGCTCGAGGCGCCGGTATCAGACGGAGTTGGACGCGGGACAAGCATCGGAGCAGTGACATGATACGTTCGATAGCAACGGTCTCGATCGGTGGTGCTCTCGACGAGAAGCTCAAGACCATCGCGGCGGCGGGCTTCGACGCGGTGGAAATCTTCGAGAACGACTTTACCTGCTTTGACGGCTCCGCGCGCGAGGTCGCGAGGATGTGCGGAGACCTCGGCCTTCGCATCAGCGCCCTGCAACCCTTTCGCGATTTCGAGGGGATGCCCGAACCACAGCGCCGCCTCGCTTTTCGCAGGGCGGAAAGGAAGTTCGATCTGATGCAGGAGCTCGGCACCGATCTCCTGCTGGTTTGCAGCAATGTCTCAGCCCTGGCGCTTGGCGGCATAGACCGGGCCGCCGACGACCTTCGCGAACTGGGAGAGCGGGCGAGCGCGCGCGGCTTGCGCGTCGGCTTCGAGGCGCTGGCGTGGGGACGCTATGTCAACGACTACAGGGATGCCTGGGAAATCGTCCGGCGTGCCAGCCACCCGGCGATTGGGATCATTCTGGACAGCTTCCATACCCTGGCGCCTGGTTTTCCCACAGCCCCGATCGCAGCGATACCTGCGGACCGGATATTTCTGGTTCAGCTCGCCGACGCTCCCCAGCTCGACCTCGATGTTCTCTCCTGGAGCCGTCATTTCCGCTGCTTTCCGGGCCAGGGAAACCTCCCCGTCAAGGATTTCATGCGAGCGATCGATGCCACTGGCTACAAGGGACCCTTGTCTCTCGAAATCTTCAACGACCAGTTCCGTGCGCAATCGACCAAGGAGGTCGCCATCGACGGCATGCGCTCGCTGCTGCTGATGGAAAGCGAACAGGCGAACGCCGCCCCTGCCCTGCGCGCTCGCGCCGAGGTCTCGGACGTGGCCTTTGTCGAGTTTGCCGTCGATCCAACGCATGCGGCTCCCCTGGCCACGCTGCTGCGCCAACTTGGCTTCAAACTGACCGGACGTCACCGCTCGAAAGCCGTGGAGCGATGGTCGCAAGGCGACGTCAATCTCCTCATCAACAGCTCCGAGCACAGTTTTGCCCGGTCGCATTACGTGACGCATGGCTCGGGTGTCTGTGCGATCGCCCTTGAAGTCGACGATGTCACGGCCATGATGAGCCGGGCTGACGCCCTGCAAGCGGCCACCTTTCGACAACCGGTCGGGCTGGGTGAAATGACCATCCCGGCGATTCGCGGCGTCGGAGGAAGTCTCCTGTACTTTCTCGAGCCGCAATCGCCCAATTGGGGCGTCGACTTCGTCAACGTTGCAAACGAAGACGGCCCGCCTTTTCTCGGCCGCATCGACCACATCTCGCAATCGATGCGGTTCGAGGAAATGCTCTCCTGGGAACAGTTCTATGCCGGGCTCTTCGACGTCGAGAGGGCGCCGCAACTCGAAATCGCCGATCCGCTGGGGCTCGTGAAGAGCCAGGTTCTGCAGAACCGGGACGGCTCGCTCCGGCTTGTCCTCAATGCGTCGACGGCGACCCAGACCATGTCGTCGCGCTTCCTCTCGGAGTTTTTTGGCGCCGGAGTTCAGCACATCGCGTTCACCTGCGGTGACATCTTCAAGGCGGTATCCGCCATGCGCGCAGCGGGCGCAACCTTTCTGGATATTCCGGCCAACTATTATGACGACATCGACAGCCGGTACGAGCTGGATCCCGGCCTGCTCGCCGCGATGAAGGAAAACGGAATTCTCTACGATCGCGACGACGCAGGAGAGTTCTTCCAGATCTATACCCACGCCTTCGAGGAGCGGTTTTTCTTCGAGATCGTGGAGCGGCGCGGATACAGGGGTTTTGGCGCACCAAACGCCGGCATACGCTTGGCGGCACAGATGCGCGAGGCGCGCCCCCGCACGATGCCCCGGGTCGGATGAAAAGAAAGCCTGGTCCTCAAGCTGCCGCGCGGGCTTCTATGGTACGAGCACGTCATCCACTGCTATAATCACCTGATGCCTCCCATCGCCGCTTCCATCACCCACCTCCGCGCCCTCGCCCATCGCTACCGGATGCAGCTCATCCTGGCGCTGCGGGTCACGGTGTCGGCGCTGTCGGCGCTGGGGCTGGCGCAGGTGATGCATCTGAGGCTGCCGCTGTGGGCGGTGCTGACCTCGCTGATCGTGACCCAGATGAGCCTCGGCCGCTCGATCAAGGTTGCGACCGACTATCTGATGGGAACGCTGGCCGGCGTCGCCTATGGCGGCGCGCTTGCGATCCTGATTCCGCATGAGAGCGAGTTTGCGCTGTTTGCGGTGCTGGCGCTGGCGGTGGCGCCGCTCGCCTTCATCGCCGCCTTCAAGACCAATTTCAACGTGCTGCCGATCACCGCGATCATCGTGCTGCTGGTGCCGAGCATGCAGCATGTCAGCCCGGGGGCGTCGGCGCTGGACCGCGTGCTTGAGGTCACCGTCGGCGGCGCCGTCGGTTTCGTCGTCTCCTTCCTGGTGTTTCCTTCGCGCGCGCATGAGATCACGGTCGACGCCGCCGCCGACACGCTCGATCTGGTCGCCACGGCGCTGACGCAGATGCTGGAGCACCACACTGGCGGCGAACGCCCCGACATCCGCCAGATCAATGTCGAGCTGGCCAACTTCATCACCCGCCTGAACGCGACCGGCGCCGAGGCCGAGCATGAGCGTAGCGCGCGCCTCACCTCGGGCCCCAACACCGGGCCGCTGCTGCGAACCCTGCTGCGGCTGCGCCACGACATCGTCATCCTCGGCCGCGCGGTCGGCTGCGAGCTGCCCGGGCCCGTGGAGGCGCGGCTGACGCCGCCGCTGCAACACATTTCAGTAGCCGCCGGCGATTTCCTGCGCGCCGCCGCCGCCGCCCTGCGCGAGCGCAAACCGCCGCCGCCGCTGGACGAGGTCGAGGCGGCGTTCAAGGCCCACTCCGAGGAGTTCGACGGGGTACGGCGTGACGGCCTGATCCGCGGCACGTCGAGCGACACGGCCGAGCGGTTCTTCACCCTCGGCTTCGTGCTCGAGCAGATGCGCGAGCATCTCGGCGAGGTTCACCGCGTGGTCGGCGAATGGGTCCACGGTTAGGCCGGTAGCGACGCATAACGGGCCTGCGAGGGCGCGCTCCTGCTGGCGATCCAGCGCGAGACTGCGGCAATATCCCCGCCGCTGTCGCGCCAGGCCCCCAGCTGGAAATCCGCCGAGCTGCCGCGCGCGACGATGGTGGCGCAGTGCCGCACCTCGTCGGCGCAGCCGAGCGCCTCCGCATCAGGGGCGGTCTCTTCGATCAGCCGCGACAACAATTCGGCGATGCTCACCGGGCCGTCCTTTGACGCAAAGATGCAGTCCGTGCCGTAGCGCTGCGCGCGCCACTTGTTCTCGACGGCAATCGCCCGGTCGACGCTGCTGACCTCGTGCGACAGTTCGGGCCGCTGGTAGAGGTGGCGCGCCAGCGCGCGATAGAGCGAGGCGATGGCCACGGCGTCATCGACGAAGGTGCAGGTATCGGGCGCGCGCAGCTCGAGCGTGGGGTGCCGCATCGCCGGCCGCATCGCCCACCAGATATGGCTCTCGTCGGGAATGACACCCGACTTCTTCAGGGCTTCGACGTAGTCGTCATATTGCTGCTTGGTTTCGAACAATTCCGGCATGCCGCTACGCGGCAATTCGCTGGAGGCCGCGAGCCGATAACCCTTCAATCCCGTCTCATGCGAGTTCCAGAATGGAGACGAAGTCGACAGCGCGATGAACAGCGGGAGATAGGGAATCATTGCCCGCATCACGGCAAAACGCTTCTCAGGGTCGGGAAGCTGAACATGGACATGCATGCCGCACATCATGTTGCGGTGGCCTATGCTGCGGAGATCCTCGATCATCTCCTCGTAGCGCGGCTTCGGGCTCGGCTGCGACAGCCGCCACACGGCGGTCGGATGCGTGCCGCACGCCATGATGACAAAGCCGTATTCGTCGGCGACCTTGGCGACCTCGCGGCGCAGGAAGCACATCTCCTCGCGCGCATCACGCACGTCGAAGTGAACGTTGCTGGCGACCTCCAGCTGCGACTGCAGCATCTCGCGCATGGACTGCCCGCCGGTCGACCAGTTCGCGGCTTCGAACAGCTCGTTCGGCGTCTCTATCGCGACGTTCAGCGTCCTCTTGTCGGCCAGGAAATACTCCTCCTCGATTCCGAAGGAATATTCCGATGCTTCCTCGCGGCCGATGGCCGAACGGATGACGAGGTGCTGCCTGTCGTCGCTCAGGCCCAACTTCAGCTTTTTCAAAAGCCCGGAATCAAATGCCATGTCAGATCCCCTGGGCCTGCATCCATCCTTCGAGGAGCGCCGCCTGCCAGAGCCGGGAATGTCCCTTCGGGCTCATTTCGGCTTCGGGATTGCGGAGCATGTGCTGAACGAACTTCTCGTTATAAAGCCCGCGCGAGCGCGCCTTTCCCGACTCAAGGAGGCCGCGCACGTAATCCAGGAAGGGCCCGCGCAGATAGCGCAGCGAGGGCACCGGGAAATATCCCTTGGGCCGGTCGATCACCTCGGCCGGCACGAAGCGGCGCGCCGCCTGCTTGAGGATATATTTGCCGCCGTCGCGGACCTTGAGGCTTGCCGGAATCCGCGCGGCCAGCTCGACCAGCTCATGGTCGAGGAACGGCACGCGGGCCTCGAGGCTGGAGGCCATGGTCATGTTGTCGACCCGCTTGACGGGATCGTCGACCAGCATGATCTCGCTGTCGATCTGCAACGCCTTGTCGACCGGCGATGGCGCGCCGGTCGCAGCAAAGAAGTCGTCGACAAAGGCGCGGCTGAAATCCTCCGAGACGAAGTCGGGCCTCAGCAATTTTGCGAGATCGTCGTGACCCCAGTCGAAATAGGCCCGCTGATATTGCTCGGCGGCATCGTTGGCCGACAGGAACGACGGATACCAGCTGTAGCCGCCGAACACTTCGTCGGCACCCTGCCCGCTCTGCACCACCTTGACGCGCTTGGCCACCTCCGCGGAGAGCAGATAGAAGGCGACAGCATCGTGGCTGACCATCGGTTCCGACATCGCCCCGATCGCGGCAGGCAATGTGTCGAGTGCCCGGTCGCCGTCGATCCTGATCTGCTCATGGTCGGTCGCAAAATGTCGGGCGATGATGTCGGAGTAGCGGAATTCGTCGCCGGAGTGTTTTCCGACGCTCTCGAAACCGATCGAGAATGTCTTGATGCCGCCATGACCGAGCTCGGCCAGCAGCGCGACGATCAGCGAGCTGTCGAGCCCGCCGGAGAGCAGCACGCCGACCGGCACATCCGCAACGCGGCGGCGGTCGACCGCGCCCTTCATCGTCTCCGCCACCGCATCCATCCATTCCGCTTCCGTCATGCGGCTGTCGGCAACACGTTCTCCGACGGTGAAGTCCCAGTAGCGCGTGCTCCTGCGCGAGCCGTCCGGCGCGATGGTCATGATCGTGGCGGGGTGAAGCTTCTTCACGCCGTTCAAGACGGTGCGCGGCGCCGGCACCGCGCCGTGGAAGCTGAAGAAATGATGGAGGCCGATCGGATCGAGAGACGTGTCGATCCCACCGCCCGCCAGCAACGCCGGCAGGGTCGAGGCGAAGCGAAGGAAGCCGGGGCCCTCGGCGTAGTATAATGGCTTGATGCCGAGACGATCCCGCGCCAGCGACACGCGGCCGCTGTCGCGCTCCCACAGCGCAAAGGCGAACATGCCCTTGAACCGCTGCACGCAGGCCGCGCCCCAGGCATGCCAGGATTTCAGGATGACCTCGGTGTCGCCTTCCGAGAAGAAGCGATAGCCTTTCGCCTGAAGCTCGGTGCGCAGCTCGCGGAAATTATAGATGCAGCCGTTGAAGACGATGCCGAGCCCGAGCTCGTTGTCGGTCATTGGCTGCTGCGAGGCCGGCGCGAGATCGAGGATCGAGAGGCGGCGATGTCCGAATGCCCGTCTGCCTTGCGCAAACACACCGGCCGCATCGGGCCCGCGCGCTTGCATCGATTGCGTCATCGCCGACAGAGAGGCCAGCGACACCTCGCCGGACATCCTCACCTCACCGCAAATTCCGCACATGATTTCTCCCGCTCCGCAAACTTGCGCATGTTCTTAATTGCGGGCGTTAATCCTTCGGATGCGGGACGGTTCCGGTTCCTGCACAGCCAAATCCGCGGGAACAAAGGGAACTATTTCCGCCGGTCGGGACGCCAGCGCAATCAGCGCATGATTCGGCGGGACCTCGATCCAGTCCGGTTCCTTGTCGAAGGGTTCGGAGACGACGATCAGCTGGTTTCCGGTTTCGCGAAAGTACAACGAATTCGTATTGTCGTTCTCGGCAAAGCGGAAGGCATAGAGGTCACGGCCATTGGACACCGCCGAGGTGAAGCGCATGCGTTCGCGTTTGTCGTCCTCGTTGACGAGACCGCACAGTGACGACAGCACAAGCTGCGTCGCCCCGAACGGATCGTGGTCGAGGCCAGCGCCCATCATCGCAAGAAAGACCGCCTCCGAGTTCGTCGTGCCGGTGCGCGAGGGATAGAAGACGTCCGGGATCAATTGCTCGACCTTGCGCCGCAGCCGGTTCCAGCTGCCGACAAAGCCGTTATGCATGAACATCCAGCGGCCACAGGCGAAGGGGTGGCAGTTCTGGCGCGTCACCGCCGTGCCGGTCGCGGCGCGCACATGAGCGAAGAAAAGATGCGAGCGCAGATGGCGGCAGAGATAGCGGAGATTTTCATCCGACCAGGCCGGACGGGTTTCGCGGTAAAGGCCGGGTTCCGGGTGCTCGCCATACCAGCCGAGCCCGAAACCGTCGCCGTTGGTGCCGGCGGTGGACTCCAGCGCGCGGATGCTCTGCGCGATCAGCGAGTGTTCGGGCTCGGTGACATAGGGCTCGAACGACGTCGTCTCGCCTCGATATGCGATCCAGCGGCACATTGGGTTTCCTTGGGCGCAACGCGGATTCGGGGATGCCGTCCCCGGGCGGGCTTGTCAGGGTTAACGGCAGCCGAAGAACGTGGTTCCGGCGGGAGGTCAGGGAACTGGGTAGTTAACGCCGGCGTAACCGTATTCACGCAATCCGCTTCACCGGACTAACCGCATTGCAATCAGGCTCGGCTATATTCCCCATCTCTTGGCAGAGGGGATATTTTCATGCGCGCTCTCACGCTCGCTCCGGTGATCCTTGCGGTCACGATCGTTCTTGGCGCAGGTCTTGGCGCAGGTTCGGCGGGCGCAGGCTCGCGTGTGATCAGCCTGGATGCGGCCGGCAACGCACCGCAGCCGACCACGGAAGCGGACTTCCAGAAATATCATGGCTTCATCTACGATCTCTCGAACTATGCGGGCCGAAAGGACCTCGACAAGCTCGAGGAGAACCTGAAGCGTCAGCTCGACATCGTCGAGAACGCAGGCTTCAGTCCAAGGGTCCTGAATTTCTTCCGTACGATCCCGATCGTTGCCAGCGACACCGATTGTCTCGAACTGGGAGCGGCGTTCGCCTGCTATGGAAATTTCGCGCCGAGGCGCGCCGCTGGCGCCTCCTACGGCGTCACGCTCTGGGATTCCGGGACACATCAGTGGACCAACCCTGACGTCATCGACCAGGCCGCGGATACCGGCCTCGGCGTTATCATGCTGCGGTCCACCATGACGCAGTACACCGACGATCCGATCCTGCTGCACGAGTTCCTGCACGCCTACCACAAGAGGCTGCTGCCGAACGGCTACGATAATCTCGGCGTCAAGGGCGCCTACGCCTACGCCAAATCCAAGGACGTGATCGACAAGAAAGAGTACACACTATTCAACCAGCAGGAGTTCTTCGCGGTCACCGCCAGCATCTTCCTCGCCGGCAAGGAATCGATGCACGAGCCGAAGACCCGCGAGGCGCTGAAGGAAAAATTGCCGGACTACTACAAGTACCTGGTCGGTGTATTCGGCTTCGACCCCGATCCGTCCAAGACCCCGATCGCCTCGACCTTGCCCCCCGACGCCGTCCTGCCGACCGCGTCGGGCGCGCCAGTGCCGAACTGATCATCTGAGCCTGGTTTTAGATGAAGGGCGGGCCGCAAAGAGCCCGCCCTTTGCTTTTCGGCAACCGCACTATCCCCTCATCCTGAGGAGCGCCAACGGGTCGCGCGAATGCGCGCCCGATGACAGGCTCCGCTGCGTCTCGAAGGATGAGGCCTCCGTCGGGGCCTCATGGTTCGAGACGGCGCTGACGCGCCTCCTCACCATGAGGGTTTGACACGATCGAACTAGGAGCGGTCCGCGAAAGGCTTGCGCGAGCGCTGGCCGGTTTTAGCAAGTTTGGCAAAACGGGTGGCGTCGAACACCACCGCCGCGGGCCGGGCGCCGAGCGCCGGCGGCTGATCCAGGCCGCCGAACAGGGTCGCCTCGAAGTGCAGGCCGGGCATCTGGTCCACCGTTCCGGAACAGAAGGCCGTGCCGCCCTTGAAGGCGCCCGTGAGCTTGATTTCGATCTCGTCGACGCCGAACACGGTGGTCGGGCCTGGCGCACAGCGCCGGGTCGTCAGCGTCGCGGTGAAGCTGTTATCGTCGGCCTCGTAGCTGCCGCCATAGGTGAAGAAGCAGTCGCCGCCCGTGATCTTGCCGTCAGCCAAATGAACGATGCCCGTGCCCTGCCCGCGCGGGGTCCGGAACCAAGCCGTATATTTGCCATCTCTGACCATCGCAAATACATACGAACCAATTGCACTGGGAGTTTCGCAACAACTAGAAGCTGCAGAGGCAAACCGCCAGCCTATCCTTGCGCGGTAGTTAACACCCTCGAAAGCGAATTGCCGAAAATGCCACCCACCGCGGACGCTTCTCACGGGAACTTTCGTGGAATCGTCGCGCCGGCGTTCTAGGGTGGCGGCATGAAACTCAGGCTTTGTCAGGCGCTCGCCGCCTTCGTGCTGTCGGTTGCGCCCGCTTTGGCGCAATCACCCGTCGAGTTGCGCATCCTCGCGATCAATGACTTCCACGGCTATCTCCGCCCCTCGCCCGGCATCCGGATCAACGATGGCGCCGACAAGGAGAAGAAGGTGCTGGTGGCGGCCGGCGGCTCGGAGCATATGGCGACGCTGGTGCGAGAGCTGCGCGAGGGCCACAAGAACAACGTGTTCGTCGGGGCCGGCGACCTCATCGGCGCCAGCCCGTTTCTGTCGGCGATGTTCCATGACGAGCCGAGCATCGAGTCGCTATCGATGATGGGGCTCGAGATCGCCGCCGTCGGCAACCATGAATTCGACGAGGGCAAGGACGAGCTGTTGCGGATACAGAATGGCGGCTGCCATCCGGTCGACAAGTGCCAGGGGCCGCATCCCTTCCCGGGCGCGAAATTCCACTATCTCGCAGCGTCGACTTTTCGCAAGGACACCGGCAAGACGCTGTTTCCACCCTACGAGATCAAGACGTTTGACGGCATTCCGGTCGCCTTCATCGGGCTGACGCTGAAAAGCACGTCCGAGATCATCTCGCCGGCGAGCGCCGCCGAGCTCGAATTCCGCGACGAGGCCGACACCGTCAATGCGCTGGTGCCGGAACTGAAGGCCAGGGGCGTCGAGGCGATCGTGGTGCTGATCCACGAAGGAGGCCAGCCTACCGGTGATTATAATGAGTGCCCGGGGATATCGGGGCCGATCGTCGAGATCGTCAAGAAATTCGATCGCGCCGTCGACATCGTGATCAGCGGCCACACCCATCACGCCTATGTCTGCAACATCGACGGGCGCCTTGTCACCAGCGGCGACAAATACGGCACGCTGGTCACCGCGATCGACGTGAAGCTCAATCCCGCGACGCGCGATGTGATCAGTGCCAAGGCCGACAACGTCATTGTGAAGACGTCGATCGCCAGCGATCCCGAGCAGACCGCGCTGCTGGAGGCCTATGACCGGGTCGCAGCCCCCATCGCCAACCGCCGCGCCGGATCGGTCAAGGACACGCTGTCGCGCGTGCCGAATCTGACCGGTGAAAGCGTGCTCGGCGACGTCATTGCCGATGCGCAGCTCGCCGCCACGGCCGGCGAAAAGAACGGCGGCGCCGTGATCGCAATGACCAATCCCGGCGGCATCCGCACCGACATCACAAAAAAAGATGACGGCGCGGTGAGCTATGCCGACGTGTTCTCAAGCCAGCCGTTCCGCAACCAGTTGGTGACGCTGACGCTATCAGGCGCGCAGCTAAAGACCGCGCTCGAGCAGCAGTGGCTGGACGAGAAGCGCCCGCGCGTGCTGCAGGTCTCCAGGGGATTCAGCTATGCCTGGGACGGCACAAAACCGTTTGGCGAACATGTCGATGCATCATCGATGATGCTGAACGGCGCGCCCGTTGATCCCGCCAAAAGTTATCGCATCACCATCAACAACTACCTCGCGCTCGGCGGCGACGGCTTCGCCGCATTCAAGGGCGGCACGGACCTGCAATTCGGCATCTACGACGTCGACGCGCTGTTCGCCTATTTCCAGGCCAACCGCCCGCTCGCGCCCGCGCCGCCGCTGCGCATCGCGCGCACGAATTGAAGCTGACCGCCCTTCCAAGGCAGCCTACAACCGCCTAGATTAGCCGTTCGTCGCATGCGCGTTCCACGCGCCAGGATTTTGCATGTCAACACTCCTCCTCTCTCATCCCGCCTGCCTCGACCACCTCACGCCGCCGGGCCACCCCGAGCGTCCCGACCGCCTGCGCGCGATCGAAGAGGTGCTGACTGAGGACCGCTTCAAGGCGCTCACCCGCGCCGAGGCGCCGGAGGGCGATCTGGATTCCGTCGCGCTCTGCCACGGCGAGCACTACATCACCGAGCTGCGCCACGTCGCGCCGAGCTCGGGCCTCGTCTATATCGACGGCGACACCTCGATGTCGCCGGGCACCTGGGAAGCCGTGATGCGCGGCGTCGGCGGCGCGGTGGCGGCGACCGATGCGGTCATGACCGGCAAGCACCCCAACGCCTTTGTCGCGGTGCGCCCACCCGGCCATCACGCCGAGAAGTCGACGCCGATGGGCTTCTGCTTCTTCGACAATGCCGCGATCGCCGCGCGCCATGCGCAGCGCAAATACGGCATTTCGCGCGCAGCCGTGATCGATTTCGACGTGCATCACGGCAACGGCACGCAGGACATCTTCTGGAACGATAAATCGGTGATGTACTGTTCCACGCACCAGATGCCGCTGTTTCCGGGCACCGGCGCCCGCGGCGAACGCGGCGAGCACGACACCATCGTCAACGCGCCGCTCGCGCCCGAAGACGGCAGCGCGCAATTCCGAAGCGCGTTCGAAAACACGATCCTGCCGCAACTGACAAAATTCGCGCCCGAGCTTTTCATCATTTCGGCGGGCTTCGATGCGCACCATCGCGATCCGCTGGCCTCGATCAATCTCAGGGGCGAGGATTTCGGCTGGGTCACCCGGAAGCTGATGGATATCGCCGAGCAAAGCGCGGGCGGCCGAGTTGTCTCGGTGCTGGAAGGCGGCTATGACCTGCAGGGCCTGAAGGAATCGGTCGCCGCGCATCTGACGGCGCTGATGGGCACCACGCCAAAACCCTAAGCGTGCCACATTCCGTCCGCAGTGGTGGCCTTACGTTAGAGACGCCAGCGCGTAAGGAGCAGGATTTAGAGACATGAGCATGGCCGATAACACTTTGGTGGAAGTGAAGAAGCTCTCCTTTGAGCGCGCGATCGAGGAACTGGAAACGATCGTGAAGCGGCTCGAGGACGGCAAGGTGCCGCTGGAAGAATCGGTTGCGATCTATGAGCGCGGCGAAGCGCTGAAGCGCCGCTGCGAGGAATTGCTGCGCCAGGCCGAAGCCCGGGTCGAGAAGATCACCACGGATGCCTCCGGCGAGGCCCGCAGCGTCGCTCCCCTCGACGTGCAGTAGACCAGCTCCTTAACCTCCAGAGAATACTAGCGAAATTTCATGCCCGGCAGGATACGGGCCTGAAATAGCTCTTGGCGCGCCAATCGGACTGCTATAGTCCCCCGGTTGAGAAATCCGCCGGGGATCCAGCTTTAAGTGCGCGTCAAGAACCGCCACGTCATCTATGTGCAGGGCTATGACCCGCGCGGGCTCGCGCAATATTACCGCATGTTCCGCACCGAGCTGCGCAAATTCGAGAAGCTCTACCACCTCACCACCAGGATCGGCCGGCCGCAGAACATCACCGAAAGCGAGATCGCGTCATGGACCATCGAGACCAACGCGGAAGACTGGCAGACGCGCACCACCTACGACTTCCTGCGCTTTGAGGATTTCATCCAGCGCGACCTCTCCCTGCCGATCTGGCACATCGTCTCCTACACGATCTGGATTTATCTGCGCCTGATCGTCCACGGCACCGTGTTCCGCTTCATGAAGGCGAACTGGCGCTTCCTCACCTTCATCACCTTTCCGCACATCGTGTTCTGGTGCGAGGTCGCGTTCCTTGCGGTCATCGCCTCCTTTGTCCGCAAGGGACTGGAGGCGATCGGCGTGCCCTCGCCGTTCGATATTCCGGCGGCCGCAGTGTTCTTCTTCGCCGCGCTCTGGACCGTGCTGAAGTACACGGAAAAGCGCACCTACCTGCTCTATCTGATGTGCGACACCATCTGGACCTGGGAGTTCTCGCATCGCGAGCGTCCCGAGTGGGACGAGCGGCTCGACCGCTTCGCGCAATATCTCTGCGATGTCGCGCGCGGCAGCGATGCCGAGGAGATCGTGCTGGTCGGTCATTCTTCCGGCTCGTTCCTCGGCACCGAGATCATGGCGCGCGCGCTGAAGCTCGATCCCCGGCTCGGCAAGCATGGCCCGCGCATGGTGCTGCTGACACTGGGCGGCAATTACCCGATCGTCGGCTTCCACAAGGCGGCCGCCGATTTCCGCGAACATCTGCGCGAGCTCGCGATCGAGCCACAGGTCGACTGGATCGAATGCCAGGCGCGCAAGGACGTGATGAATTTCTTCGATCTCGATCCGATTGCAAGCCACGGCATCGACGTCGGTGCGGCAAGGTGCAATCCGACCGTCGTGCCGATCCGTTTTCGCGAGATGATCCTGCCCGAGCACTACAATCTGTTCCGCTGGCAGTTCTTCCGCGTGCACTTCCAGTTCGTGATGGCCAACGAAGTGCCCAACGCCTACGAGTTCTTCATGATCGTGTGCGGGCCGGTTCCGCTGCACGAGCGGATGGCGCATCCGGATGCTGCGCTCGCGGTCGCGACCGGCGACGAGGCTGCCCGGGAAAAAGGCTGGAAAGAGATCGAAACAGCCCCTATCTCTGCGCCCGGTGCCGCCGGATTAGGCGGCCTGGAACCATCGGTCCGGCGCAGCGGTTAACCCCGACGTCCCAACGCCTGCGGCAGCCGGTCGCGCGGGTTGGCTTTGGCGGCCGCTTTGGTGTAATGCTTGGCACAGTATGCACTTTTGCAAGCCGCCCGCCCTCGCTTTCCGACGGCGACAAGCGCTTGAAAAAACAGGGAAAAGTGGCTGAGACGGGTAGAAGCCGCCAAGTGACTGACGTCACATTGATCGATCGGGAGCGCCTCTACACGTTGAAATCGGGCCTCGGCTCGCGCGACTAACCCCGGACGGTCCTGGCCGATGCTCGGCCGACCGTGACACCCATCTCGCGCCGGAACCTCTGTTCCGCGCCAAAGAAACTGGAACGGATGCAGTGACCACATTCACCAAGACCCCCCTCCTCGACACCATCAAGACGCCGGACGATTTGCGCCGGCTGAAGATCGATCAGGTCCGGCAGGTTGCCGACGAGCTGCGGCAGGAGACCATCGACGCCGTTTCGGTCACGGGCGGCCATTTCGGCGCCGGCCTCGGCGTCGTGGAATTGACCACCGCGATCCATTACATTTTCGACACGCCGCGCGACCGCCTGATCTGGGACGTCGGCCACCAGGCCTATCCGCACAAGATCCTGACCGGACGGCGCGACCGCATCCGCACGCTGCGTACCGGCGGCGGCCTCTCCGGTTTCACCAAGCGCAGCGAGAGCGACTACGATCCGTTCGGCGCCGCGCACTCCTCGACCTCGATCTCCGCCGGCCTCGGCATGGCGGTGGCGCGCGACCTCTCCGGCGGCACCAACAACGTCATCGCCGTGATCGGCGACGGCGCGATGTCGGCGGGCATGGCCTATGAGGCCATGAACAATGCGGGCGCGATGAACTCGCGCCTGATCGTGATCCTCAACGACAACGACATGTCGATTGCGCCGCCGGTCGGCGCCATGAGCGCCTATCTGTCGCGGCTCTATTCCGGCAAGACCTACCGCACGCTGCGCGACGCCGCCAAACAGATCAACAAGCGCCTGCCCAAGGTGCTGGCCAACCGCGCCAACCGGGTCGAGGAATATTCCCGCGGCTTCATGGTCGGCGGCGGCACGCTGTTCGAGGAGCTCGGCTTCTATTATGTCGGCCCGATCGACGGCCATAACCTCGACCATCTGCTGCCCGTGCTGAAGAACGTGCGCGACATGAAGGACGGCCCGATCCTCGTCCACGTCGTGACGCAAAAAGGCAAGGGCTATGGTCCGGCGGAAAATTCCGCCGACAAATATCACGCCGTGGTCAAGTTCGACGTCGCGACCGGTACGCAAGCGAAAGCCAAGCCGAATGCGCCGGCCTATCAGAATGTGTTCGGCCAGAGCCTGGTGAAGGAAGCGGAGAAGGACGACAAGATCGTCGCCATTACCGCGGCGATGCCGTCCGGCACCGGGGTCGACATCTTCAACAAGGCCTTCCCCACCCGCACCTTCGACGTCGGCATCGCCGAGCAGCATGCCGTCACCTTCGCGGCGGGTCTTGCCACCGAGGGCTACAAGCCGTTCTGCGCGATCTACTCGACCTTCCTGCAGCGCGGCTATGACCAGGTGGTGCATGACGTCGCGATCCAGAGCCTGCCGGTGCGTTTCGCCATCGATCGCGCCGGTCTGGTCGGCGCCGACGGCGCCACCCATGCCGGCTCATTCGACAACGCCTATCTCGGCTGCCTGCCGAACTTCGTGATCATGGCCGCCTCCGACGAGGCCGAAATGGTGCATATGGTCGCGACGCAAGTTGCAATCAACGACCGCCCCAGCGCGCTGCGCTATCCCCGCGGCGAGGGCCGTGGCGTCGAGATGCCGGAATTCGGCGTTCCCTTGCCGATCGGCAAGGGCCGTATCGTCCGCGAAGGCAAGAAGGTCGCGCTGCTGTCGTTCGGCACGCGCCTGGCGGAATGCGAGAAGGCGGCCGACGAGCTCGCTGCGCACGGCCTCTCCTGCACCATCGCCGATGCCCGCTTCATGAAACCGCTCGACGAGGAGATGATCCTGAAACTCGCGCGCGACCACGAAATCCTGATCACCGTCGAGGAAGGCTCGATCGGCGGCTTCGGCTCGCATGTCATGCAGTTCGTGTCCGATCAGGGCATGCTCGACAGCGGCATGCTGCGCTTCCGCTCGATGATCCTGCCCGACGTGTTCCTCGACCACGACAGCCCGGGGGCGATGTACGCCCGCGCCGGTCTCGACGCCAAGAGCATCGTCAAGAAGGTGTTCGACACGCTGGGCAAGGATTTCAAGGCCGAGACGGTGAAGCTGGCCTGAGCGGCCAGCCCCGAACTCGCTTCACCTCTCCCGCTTGCGGGGGAGGTCGCGCCGAAGGCGCGGGTGGGGGCTCTCTCCACTCGAACAGTGCGCCGCGGAGACACCCCCACCCCAACCCTCCCCCGCAAGAGCGGGAGAGGGAGCGCAGTTCCCGAGTTGAAGCATGAACATCTACCTGGCAGGTCCCGATGTGTTCCTGCCGGATGCGGTAGAGATGGGACGGCGCAAGGTCGAAATTTGTCGCCGCCATGGTCTGACCGGCCGCTATCCCCTCGATAATCCCGTGGACCTCACGGCCGCCGACGCTTCATTGCGGATCTACAAAGGCCTGGAAACAATGATGGACAGTTGCGACGCCATCATCGCCAATCTCACGCCGTTTCGCGGCCCCGGCGCCGACCCCGGAACGGTCTACGAGCTCGGCTACATGGCGGCGCGCGGCAAGCTCTCGCTGGGCTATTCCAACGATCCTGCCGCCTATGCCGACCGCGTGCGGCGTTTTACGACGGTCACGTCACGCGACGGCCATCTGGTCGACGCCGAAGGGCTCACGGTTGAAGATTTCGGCCACAATGACAATCTGATGATGGTTCACGGACTCGATGTCCACGGCGCCCCGCTGGTGCTGCCGCGCGCAAGACCGGCTGATATCTGGCACGACTTGACCGCGTTCGAAGTTTGCGTTGCCATCGCCGCGAAGTGGTTCGCCTCCGCCCGCTAAGATCATGAGCACTGCATGGCCTCTCCCCGCAAACGCATCGATCTCCTGCTGGTCGAGCGCGGGCTGTTCGAGAGCCGGGCGCGCGCCCGCGCCGCGATCGAGGCGGGCCTGGTCGTCGCCAACGACAAGCCGATCGTAAAACCGTCGGAAGTGATCCCCACTGATGCCGTGCTGCAGGCCGAGCCGGCGCATCCCTATGTCTCGCGCGGCGGGGTGAAAATCGCGGCCGCGCTGGAGCGATACCCGATCGATGTCGAAGGCCATGTCTGCCTCGATGTCGGCGCCTCCACCGGCGGCTTCACCGAGGTGCTGCTCGCCAATGGCGCCGCCATGGTGTTTGCGATCGATGTCGGCCACGGGCAGCTGCATCATTCCCTGCATGGAAATCCCAGGATCGTGTCGATGGAAGCGACCGACATCAGGAGTTTTGAGGGCAAACGCCTGCCGGCGCGGCCCAACGTCGTCGTCATCGACGTCAGCTTCATCTCGCTGAAGGCGGTGCTGCCGGTCGCGCTGTCGCTGGCTGCCGCACCCATGCATCTGCTCGCGCTGATCAAGCCGCAATTCGAGGCGATAGGAAAACACGGCAAGGGCGGTATCATCCGCGACATCGCCGTGCACCAGAAGGTCTGCGACGACATCGCGGCCTTTGCGCAGTCGCTGGGCTGCACCGGCATCGAAATATTCCCATCGGCGATCAAGGGCGGCGACGGCAACACCGAATTCTTCCTCGGCGCGCGACGTGGTTGAACGTCTACTCATCGATCACGTCGGTCATCGCGGCGACGGCGTGTCACTTGGCGGCACTGAGGCGATCTATGTGCCCTACACCCTTGGCGGCGAGACCGTTGAGGTTGAGGAAGTCCACGGCCATCCCGACCGCCGCCGGCTGCTCGCCGTAGAAATTCCAAGCCCGGAGCGGATCACGCCGTTCTGCCCGCATTTCGGCGTCTGCGGCGGCTGCGCGATCCAGCACTGGCTGCCGGACCGCTACCGCGCCTGGAAGCACGCCCTCGTCGTCGAGACGCTCAGGCAGGCGAAACTCGAATGCGAGGTGGCGCCGCTGGTCGATGCGCATGGCGCCGGCCGCCGCCGCATCACGCTGCATGCGCGCCTCGGCACACATGACGTGCTCAAGGTCGGCTTTGCCGCGGCCAATTCGCACGACGTCATTCCGGTCGACCGCTGCCCGATCCTCGATCCCGCCTTGAAGGGCGCGTTCGAGGCGGCCTGGGCGCTGGCCGAACCCTTGATCAAGATCGGCAAGCCGCTCGACATCCAGATCACCGCCACCGATAACGGCCTCGACATCGACGTGCGTGGCTCCGGGCCGCTGACGTCGGCCATGATCACGACGCTGTCGCGCATCGCCGAACAGCATCGCCTGGCGCGGCTGACACGTCATGGCGAGCTGGTCTTGATGCGGAACGCGCCGGTCGTTGCGATCGGCCCTGCGCAGGTGACCTTGCCGCCGGGCTCGTTCCTGCAGGCCTCCGCCGCCGGCGAAGAGGCGCTGGCCGCGCTGGTGGAGCAGCACAGCGGCCGCGCCAAAAACATCGCCGATCTGTTTTGCGGCGTCGGCCCCTTTGCGCTGCGCCTTGCGAGGAAGGCGCGCATCGCGGCTTTCGACAGCGACGCCGCTGCGGTCGCCTCGCTGCAGAAGGCCGCGGCCTCCAGCTCGGGGCTGAAGCCGGTGAAGGCCGAAGCACGCGACCTGTTCCGCCGGCCGCTGATGCCGCCGGAGCTGCGCGACTACGACACGATCGTGTTCGACCCGCCGCGCCAGGGCGCGCAGGCGCAGTCGCAGCAGCTCGCAACCAGCAAGGTGCCGGTGGTGATTGCAGTCTCCTGCAATGCCGCTACCTTTGCCCGTGACGCCAAAATCCTGGTCGATGGCGGCTACCGGCTCGAAGGCGTGACCCCGGTCGACCAGTTCCGCCACACGCCGCATGTCGAGCTGGTGGCGCGGTTCTCGCGCTGATACGGAACGCCCATGCATGCCGATCCGATCCTGAGCCGCATCGTACCTGTGCTTGCCGAGGTGCCCGGCATCCAGGCCATCACGCTCGGCGGTTCACGTGCGCGCGGCACCGCGAACGCATCGTCGGACTATGATCTCGGACTTTATTTCTCCGCGGGCCAGCCGCTCGATACGGATCGGCTGCTGCAGGCGGTGCGAACGCTGGTCGATCATCCGGAGACGGCCGAGGTGACGCCGGTCGGCGGCTGGGGACCACGGATCGTTGGCGGCGCGTGGCTCGAGGTCGATGGCCGCAAGGTCGACCTGCTCTACCGCAATCTCGACGATGTCGGTCGCGTGATCGATGCCTGCTGCAAGGGCGAGATCACCATGGACTACCAGCCCGGCCATCCCCATGGCTTCTGCTCCGCGATCTGGATGGGCGAAGTCGCGCTTGGCCAGCCGCTTGCCGATCCCGGGGGCGCTCTCGCCGCGCTGAAGGCGAAGACCTCACCCTATCCGAAACAACTCGGCGAGGCGCTGATCAAACGCTTCCATTGGGAGCTCTCCTTTGCGATCGACAATGCCGAGATTGCGCTCGCGCGCGGCGAGCAAACCCACATCGCCGGCTGCGCCTACCGCGCGCTCGCCTGCACCGCGCAGGTGCTGTTTGCGCTGAACGGGGGCTATCTCATCAATGAAAAGGGCACGCTGCAGGAAGCGGCGAATTTCCCGAAGACGATTCCCGACCTCGTCCCACGTGCCGCCGAAATTTGGCGATCAATCGGTGATCAGGATTTTCCGCACGCACTTTCGTGCCTGCGCAGCCTCGACCGGGACTTGAAAGCGCTCACGTGACTACTGCATCACGTCGAGCTTCACGTTGGCGGTGCCCGAGTGCACCATGCCGAGCGCCTGCGCCGCGGAATAGGAAACGTCGACCACGCGCCCCGGCACATAAGGGCCGCGGTCATTGACCCGCACCGTCACCGACTTGCCCGTGGTGGTGTTGGTGACGCGCAGCCGGGTGCCGAACGGCAGGGTCGGATGCGCGGCGGTGAGTTCGGTCGGATCGTATTTCTCGCCGCTCGCCGTCTGCGAATCCTCGGTATAGAAGCTCGCGACGCCGCCACCCGACGCCGGTCTCGCCGTAGCGACATGGTGCTCAGTCGGAGCCACCCGTCTCCTCACCACGGAAACATGGGTTTGCCTGGCGCGCTCGAAGGCGGCTTGCCGGGCGGATGGCGGTGCGAAGGCCGTATGCCGGCTGACGACATTGGATTGCGCGCAGGCTGCCAGCGAGGCGGCGGCACCTACCAGGCCGACCCATCGAACGACCTGCCGGCGTTGCGCGGCACTCGCTCCCCAAAGCGCATCAACAGAGATGCCGGATAATCCGACACGGCTGATCGAAGGCATATCGCACCTCACTAGCAGCCCGGCCCCGCACCAAGTCCGCAGCGAATGCGGGCAGAACCGTGTCAAGCTGTGCGTTGCCACTTTTTGGCCACGGCATTTCGCCGCCGGTGTTGCGATGGAGTCACAGTTTCGCCGCGCTGATCAGGCGCGGCGTAATAAAATGGGACAGGGTTTTGCTTGGAGAAATGACGACTGGAGTACCGAATCGATTCAGTCAGAGGCTCTTAAAGGCGCGCGAAGCGCGGCTCAGGCCAGCTTGTTCACGGAAGACGAGGACGTCGATGAAGCCGTCGGCGTCTTGTTCTTGGTCACCGGCACCGCATAGCTCCTCTGACCGATCTGGACCACGACAGTTCCGGTCTGCCCGTCGTTGGTCGTAAACTGCCCCTTGCTGCCGAACATCACCGTGTTCTGGTACACGAGGCCGTCGCCGCTCTGGAGCGTGCCGCCATTCGCGGAAAACCTGACCTGCGCATCCCGGCCATCGACGGACACGACCTGGAAGAACGCGCTCTGGCCGTTTGCCTTGGAAAAACCGCTCCAGCTGCCGACCAGCTTGCTCTGATCGGCGGGCGCGGCATCCTTGTTGAGAGTCGCGGTCTGCTTCGCGGTGCCGGAGGAAAATTCCAGGGCGGCGACGCTGCCGTTCTTGGTGCCGATCGTGATGTTGCCGAAAGAGATGGTGGCGCCGTCGACGCTCCCGGTACCACGCTCGGTGCGCCCGTCGTGGGTATATTCGACCTGGGCCTGGTCGCCGCGGATGTTGAGGACCTTGACCTCGACGGGGCGGCTGTTGTTTTTCCACGTCCCCTTCCAGTCACCGATCAGATTGCTCTGGTGATAGACGCGCTCGGTCGCCGGCGCGATCTGGCTGCCTTTGGGGATGGTCGTTATCGCCGTCATCAGGCCGTTCGATCCAGCAAACACCATGCGCCCGGGCGCCATCACGGCACCCATAGGGCGTTCTGCCGGATCAGGCCATTTGCGCGGTTAATAGCCGGTTAAGACCGGCCGCGTACGGGCGAGGCGAATGGTCGCGATAGAAGGCTACCTGCCCCAGCGGTCCTGCCAGATCTTCTCGCCGATCATGCAGGACACCCGCGGCTCCTTGTCGGCGACCGGAACGATCCGCCGTTCCGGCGTGCGGCCGGCGACTTCCAGCAGCAATTTGGTGCGGATCGCTTCCTTGAACTTCTCGCGGTCCTTGATCGACACCACGAACGAGCCGGGGCCGCCGATCACGCAGTCCTCGTAGTACCAATCGAGATTGTCGATATCCATGGTCGAGTAGGACGGCTCCTTGACCATGATCGGCAGGCCGTTGATGACGATGCCCTTGGACAGCGCCTCGTCGCGCGCGCCCGTGACCGGCGCGCCGTTGTTGTTGGGGCCATCGCCGGAAATATCGATGACGCGGCGCAGGCCGTGATAGGGATCCTCGTTGAACAGCGGCATCGCGAAATAGATCGCGCCCGAGATCGAGGTGCGCGAGGCGCGGCGGATCGGCGTCTTCATGATCTCGTTGGCAACCGCATCCGCCGTCTCCGGCCCGTCGATCAGCCGCCACGGGATGATGATCTTCTGGTCGCTGGAGGCGGCCCATTCGAAATAGGTGACGGAGATCTTGCCGTTCGGTCCGCTCTTCAGTGCCTGCAAGAATTCCTTGGAGACGATTGCCTGCGCATAGCCTTCGCGCTGGATCGCAAGCTCATCCATGTCCATGGAATAGGAGACGTCGACGCCGAGCACCAGCTCGATATCCACGGTCGGCTTGGCGTCCTCGGCGACTTTGTCAGCGACCTGCTGGCCCGGCTGCAACTTCGGCCCCGGCGCGGCAAAGCTCGCCACGTCGCCGCCGGCCATCGCGCCCGCAAGCAGCACCGCCCCGATCGAGACATACCAGCGCATCAGCTGACCTCCCATCGTATGAAAGGATGGTGACACGCAAATCGGGCGGCGCAAAGCAGGAACATCATCCGTCCTTCACATTCCGGTTAGTCATTACCGCGCCTCATTCACGCCGGTGCCGATTGCCGGGCCGCGATCGGTCGTGCGATACAGCGTCTGGGAATGGGGGAATCATGCTGAGGAACGGTTTTCTTGACAGCTTTCTTGGCTGCGTCTTGCTGTTGGCTGTGAACGGCGGCGCGTCTGCTGAGACCGCGATCGAGCGCGGAAACTATCTCGTCAACACCATCATGGCCTGCGGCAACTGCCACTCGCCCAGGGATGCCGAGGGGCGAATCATCGCGGACAGAGCGCTGTCCGGCGGGCTCACTTTCGACACGCCGGCCTTTGTCGCCACTGCGGCAAACATCACGCCCGACCGCGAGACCGGCATCGGCAGCTGGAGCGATGAGGAGATCAAGCGCTCGCTGATCGAAGGCATGCGGCCCGATCACGGCAAGCTCGCCGGCACGGCGCTCGCGGCCATCATGCCGGCGAATTTCTACAAGGCGCTGCTGCCCGATGACCTCGCCGCCGTCGTCGCCTACCTGCGCAGTGTCAAGCCGGTTCGCAACGAAGTTGCCACTCCCGTCTACAAGCTGCCGGTCCACCGCGATGCCTATCCGGATGCAGACACCGGTTTCACCAACGCCATGATGGCCGATCCGGTGAAGCACGGCGCCTATCTCGCCACGATCGGCCATTGCATGGAGTGCCACTCCGCGTGGTCGCGCGGCGTCTCGGATTTCAAAAGCGGACTCGGCAAGGGCGGCCGCGCCTTCCCGCTTCGCGAACGCACACCCGACGCCCCGACCAGCACCGCCGCCAACATCACCTCGCATCCCACAGCCGGGATCGGAGGGTGGAGCGAAGCTGAGATCGCCCGTGCCATCCGGCAAGGCACCGCGCGCGACGGCCATGCGCTGAAGCCGCCGATGGCCTTTGGTTTTTACGCGGGAATAAAGGACGCCGATTTGAAGGATATCATCGCCTATCTTCGCACGGTGCCGCCGCTCGATTGAGCGAATTCGGCCGCAATATTGTCGCGCCAGTCCAAGCGACGCACGTGCGCAGCGGGCTAAGAGGAAGTGCGGAGGGGCCGTCGCCATGAAGAAGATGATCGTTATGATCGTGCTGATCTTCTCACACCCTGCGATGGCGGCAGGCTCCTCCGTGCCTTACGGCATGGGCGGGAATTTTTCGCGCTTCGATCCCGTGGTCGCGCAATATAACCAGTCGGGCGAATTATTCCGCATCGAAGGCCACTGCCAGTCGGCCTGCACGTTGTTCCTTTCGATCCGCAACGTCTGCATCGACCGCAATGCCACGCTGCTGTTCCACGCCGGCCATAACCGGCAGCGGGAGATCACCAATTCCTTCACCAGCCACATGCTCGGCGCCTACAACGCGGCGCTTCGCGAATATGTGATGGCCAACCATTACATGGACACGCTGGCATTCCACGCCATCTCCGGCCGCGACATGATCAGCAAGTTCGGCTATCGCGAATGCCCTAAATAAGGGCACGGGCGCCTCCCCGCTTCCGCCGGCGACCGCCGCGCAAGGAAGCCATCGAAAACACGCGGGTTTCCCGACAGAGCCGGAGATTGTATTCTAGGGACTCCAGGAGAGCGGGTCCCCGTAATGGCCGATAGCACCGTCACCAAGCCGAAAACCAAGGTCAAGACCAAGGTCGAGCGGCCGCGGCTGCACAAGGTCATCCTGGTCAATGACGACTACACGCCGCGCGAGTTCGTCGTCACGATCCTGAAGGGCGAGTTCAAGATGACCGACGATCAGGCCTACAAGGTCATGATCACCGCGCACAAGCTCGGCGTCTGCGTGGTCGCCGTCTTCACCAAGGACGTCGCCGAGACCAAGGCGACGCGCGCCACCGACGCCGGCCGCGCCAAAGGCTATCCGCTGCTGTTCACCACCGAGCCGGAGGAATAAGGCCTCACGCCGATACCTCGTCGTGCAGGCCGAACACGCGCTGCGCCTTCGAGAATCCTGCGATCGGAAACTCGCCGAGATCGGTCCAGTCGTTGGCGCAGGCGCCGGCGAACGCGGCTGACGCCACGATCGTGCGATGGGTGCGCGAGGCGATCTTCTCCAACCGTGCGGCGAGATTGACGGCAGGCCCGATGCAGGTGAAGTCGAGCCGGCTCATGCCGCCGATATTGCCGAACAGGATGCCGCCGATATGCAGGGCGACGCCGAAGCGGAAGCGCTCGACGACCGCGTTGCCGCTGGGATAATGCATGGCGTCGACATTGGCGCGGGCCTTGCGGCTCGCGGCCAGTGCCCTCCCGCAGACCTCGGAAAGGTTGCCACCGTCTTTCGCGATCGGAAACACTGCGAGCAATCCGTCGCCCATGAATTTCAGGATCTCGCCGCCATGCTCGCGGATGACAGGCACCTGGCAATCAAAGTACTGGTTGAGGATGTCGACCACGGTTTCCGGCACCAGCCGGTCGGACAGCGCGGTGAAGCCGCGCAGATCCGACAGCCAGATCGCGGCCTGCATGTCCTCGGCATGTCCCCGGCGGATTTGCCCGGCGAGAATCCGCTCGCCCGCGCGGTTGCCGACATAGGTGTCGAGCAGCGCGGCCGCAGTGCGGCGCATGGCATGGATCTCGCCGAGCCGGCTGAACGGCGGAATGACGGCGCGCAAAGCGGCCAGATGCTCGTCGGTGAAACCGCCCTCGGCCGTCGTGGTCCAGCTCGAAGCGTGAATCGACCCGTCCGTGAACAACAGCGGCAGCGCGATATAGTCGGTGACGCCTTCGGCGCGCATGTCGTCGAAAAACGGAAAGCGCTTGCTCTCGGGGTCATCGAGGCGATAGCGCACCTCATGGCCGCTGGCGTAGAGGATAGCGAGCGGACTGTTCTTGAATTGCGGCGTGTCCGGAAGATCGAAGTCGGCCGTATTGACGGCGATGTCGTCGGCTCCTTCGCGCCAGACAAAACTGCGGCCGAACACGTCCGGATGCAGCGTCCGCACGAAGGCGCCGACTCGATGCAACGGAATGCCGGCGGCAACCAGGCGCTCGCACATCTCCTTCAGGAACGCGATCGGCGTCGGCGCCGAGCGTGCGCCGTCCATCAGCCATCCGGTCAGGTTTTCCAGCTTCGCCTTGTCCATGCCCGGCCATTAGCGTGCGTCGTTATGGAACCGTCAAGCCACCATAAACACTTTGCGTTTTCACGACACACGGGCGGCGTCGGCACTAGGCTGATGCACGAGCGGCTGCGGCTGGTCCGTCGGCACGCGGGAGCGAGCTGAACTCGATCTCCTGATAACCTTTCGCCGCTACTTCGTTGATGATCCCGACGAATTTTGGCGTGCCGCCATTGTAGACGAAGTAGCGCACCGTGCCCTCTTCGTGGCCGGCGACGTTGGAGTTATAGCCGGTGAACCAGGACTTGGCTTTGCGCATCAGCATGATCTCGTACATTTTCGCCACATGCGCGGTCCAGCGATCCTGCGCCTCGGGCGTGGCTTCGGCGCGGGTGTAGCCATGGTCCCAGACATGCTGCAGCAGGTCCATGCACCAGTTGACGCCGTTCTCGATGCCGCGCGGAAAATTCGTCGAGGCAGACGCGCTTTGAGGTCCGGTCGGCATCAGGAGATTCGGAAAGCCGTGGACAAGCATGCCGAGGAAGGTGGATGGCGCATGCTTCCATTTTCCGGCCAGCGTCTTGCCGCCGATGCCTTGGATATCGATCAGATCATAAGCGCCGGTGATGGCATCGAACCCGGTGGCGTAGACGATGATATCGAATTCGTAGTGGCGCGCGGTAGTACGCAGACCCGTTTCGGTGACACGAACAAGCGGCGTCTCGCTGATATCGACGAGATGCACATTATCGCGGTTGTAGGCCTCGAAATAGTTCGTCTCCAGCGGCAGACGTTGCACGCCAAAGCCGTGATCTCTGGGGATCAGTTTTTCGGCCACCTTGGGATCCCTGACACGGCGGCGGATGCGATCGGCGATGTATTCCGATAGCTCGGCATTGGCCGCCTCGTCCATGAATATCTCGCGAAAATTCGCCAGCCAGATGCCGAAACCAGGCTCATCATAGAGCCTGTCCCACAATTCCAGCCGTTCCTCGCGTGTCACTTCGTGGAAACCGCGGCGCTGGGGCCCGTGCAGGAAGCTGCCGGGCGTGAGGGCGCAGGCGGCAAAGATCTCGTCATAGCGCGAGCGAATGTCGGCCATTTCCTGCTCGGAGATCGGGCCGTTGTTGAGTGGAGCACTCCAGTTCGGGCGGCGCTGGAAGACGGTGAGATCACCAACCTTGTCCGCGATCTCGCCTATCAACTGAATGCCTGTGGCGCCGGTGCCGATCACGGCTACCTTCTTAGCCCCGAGATCGACCGGCTCACGCGGCCAGTAATAGGTGTGGAAGGAGCGGCCCTTGAAGTCATCGATGCCTTCCAGCCGCGGCATGGTCGGCGCGGAGAGCAGGCCGATCGCCAGAACCACGAAACGGCTTGTCAGCTTGCGGCCGTCGGCGATCTTCACGTGCCATAGATCGCGCGCCTCGTCGAAGTGCATCGCCTCGACCTTGCAATTGAACTGCATATGCTTGCGCAGATCGAACTTGTCGGCGACGTAATTGAGGTAGCGCAAATTCTCGGGCTGACCGGAAAAGCGCTCTTTCCAGTGCCACTCGTCGAGCAGTTCGCGTGAGAACGAGAAGCCGTAAGTGTAGCTCTCGGAATCAAAGCGGCAGCCGGGATAGCGGTTCCAGTACCAGGTGCCGCCAAGGTCAGGGGCCGAATCCAGCACGGTGGCGTCGATGCCGAGATCGGCCAGCCGCTTGATCTGGTAGATGCCCGCCACGCCGGCGCCGACGACGATCACCTCGTAATGGGTCTTGTCGTAATCGGTCTTGTCGTAGCCTGTCTTGTCGTAACCAGTCTTGGCCTCCCCCATCGTTTCCTGCTCCGCAATTCCGTTTGTGCGTGATTGGTTCGATTACAGACCCTTTTGCCGACGCAAGCAACCGCCCGCGTCCGGAAGAGTTACAGGCGGCACGTGCGGAAGAAGACGTCGCGGTTTGACCCGCCGGAGTATGAATGAGCGCCTGAATACCGGCGGCTGTCGAATGCCCGCGGTCACAACCCTGTAGCAATTTTTCGCACCTTGGCGCAAACTGCGTCAAGTCGTGACCGCCATCATCCGACTGGCGGGCGAAAGCATCGGGGCCTCGGGCAATGACCGCTACGCCTGCCGGAAACTCGCTTCCGTCCACCGTCATTCCCTGGACCGCAACGATGGGGGCGCTCGGCGTCGTCTATGGCGACATCGGCACCAGCCCGCTTTATGCGCTGAAGGAAGCCGCCCGCGCCGCCGCGCATGGCGGACCGGTCTCATCCGGCGCGGTGTTTGGCCTGGTATCGCTGATCCTGTGGGCGCTGATCCTGATCGTTTCGATCAAATATGCAATGCTGATCCTGCGCGCCGACAATCGCGGCGAAGGCGGCATCGTCGCGATGCTGGCGCTCCTGCATGCACGCGCCGCCGTACCCGGCACCTGGCGCGCGCAGCTCCTGCTTGTCGGCCTGGTCGGCGCGGCGCTGCTTTACGGCGACGGCGCGATTACGCCGGCGATCTCCGTGCTCTCCGCGATCGAGGGACTGAAGGTGGACGCGCCCTCGCTCGCGCCGGCCGTCATGCCCCTCACCATCATCATCCTGGTCTTCCTGTTCCTCATGCAGAAGAAAGGCACCAGCTTCATCGGCCAGATTTTCGGGCCGGTGATGTTCCTGTGGTTTGCGGTGATCGCCGCACTCGGCATCCACGGCATCTTCAAGGCGCCCTCGGTGCTCGCGGCGCTGAGCCCGCTCTATGCGGTTGAGTTCCTGCTGCATGAGGATTTCCACATCAGCTTCGCCGTGCTCGGCGCCGCCTTCCTCGCGGTGACCGGCGGTGAAGCGATGTATGCCGACATGGGCCATTTCGGCCGGGTGCCGATCCGGCTGGCCTGGTTCAGCATCGCGCTGCCGGCGCTGGTGCTGAACTATTTCGGGCAGGCCGCATTGCTGATCACCGATCCCAACGCGCTCGACCATCCCTTCTTCCAGCTCGCGCCCGACTGGTCGCACTACCCGCTGATCGGGCTCGCGACGGTCGCCACCGTGATCGCCTCGCAGGCGATTATCTCCGGCGTCTATTCGCTGACCCAGCAATCGATCCAGCTCGGCTTCTTGCCGCGCATGCAGATCAACCACACCACGAGCCATGCGATCGGCCAGATCTACGTGCCGCTGGTGAACTGGCTTTTGGCGGCTGCCACGCTGGGCGCGGTGATGATGTTCGGCAGCTCGGATGCGCTCGCGGGCGCCTACGGCATCGCGGTGTCGCTGTTGATGGTGATCACGACATTGCTGGCGGCGCTGGTCGCCATCCAGTGGGGCTACCCGCCCATCGTCGTGATTGCCGTGAACGGCTTTTTCTTCATCATCGACTGCATCTTCTTCGCGGCGAATTCCGAAAAACTGTTCGAGGGCGGCTGGTTCCCCCTGGTGCTAGCAGCCGTGGTCGCGTTCCTGATGCTCACCTGGCGCAGCGGCGTCAGGCTGGTCGAGCGGGCGCGCGGCAAGCTGCGCCAGCCCGAGGAAGATCTGATCGAAACCGCGGTCAGCCGCTGCCACGCCCGGCTGCCCGGCACGTCCATCTTCCTCGCTTCCACACCGAACGGCGTGCCGCTCGCGCTGACGCAGTTCGTGAAGCACAATCATTGCCTGCACCAGCGCGTGCTGCTGGTCACCGTGCTGATCGAGGAGCAGCCGCGCGTATCGGACGAAGGGCGCGCCGAGGTGATCGAGATCACCGAAGGCATCACACGGATCATCCTGCGTTATGGCTTCATGCAATATCCGACCATCTTCGAAGGACTGACGCTCGCCTGCCGGCAAGGCAAACTGAAGGACGTCGATCTCTCCGATGTCACCTACTATATCGGCCGCGAGACCATCATCCCGCGCGAGGATGTCCCGGGCATGTGGCTGTGGCGCGAGACGGTGTTCGCATTCCTGCAGCGCAACGCCGAGCGTACCGCCGCGTTCTTCGACGTGCCCGCGCGCCAGGTCGTGGAATTCGGCACGGAGATCGAGATCTAGCGAAATGAGCCAGAAGGGTCGTCCCTCGCGTCGACCTATTGAACTTGGCCGTCGGTGAGCCGTGGCTGAACCTGGTGTGCGACCGCCTGCAACCCCGGCGGGCTTTTGATCCACGCGTAGTGCCCGCCCATCTCGTATCCCCGCTCGAACAGCGCGGTCATGTATTTCTGGTCAAACAGCTCGTCGGCCCGAACAGCGAAATCCGCGGGTATGCTCGCCAGGTTGAAATCGATGCCGTCCTGCTTCGCTTCCGCGTAGATCCTGTACAAGTCTCCAATTCCCTGATTCTTGATCAGCGTCGAGAGCGAGCGCTGGGTGATCGACAATACATTGTCGTTCACCGGCTCCCATTGCGGATCGATGCGTCCGTTTCGAATGACGAACAGACGGGCTCCATGGAAGTTTCCCCGGTCCGGTCCGCCCGAGACCAGACGCAAGGTGGATGGCGCAATGAAAACCTGCCTCGTTATGCCGCCATCGACGTGAAGCTCGTCGTAGTCCTTCTCGCCCACGTGGACCTTTATGCGAACGGGCGCGAACACACCGGGCAATGTCGCTGACGCAAGCAAAACCCTCCGAAACAGCTCTACGGCTTCGGGCCTGTCACTCGCCGCAATTCGTCCCATGTCCCATAGTACGGGTCGTTGAGCATCGAGATTCGTAGTGCCGATCAGCAGCACTCTTCCTTTTTTCCTCTCCTCCGCAACCTCGCGAATGAACTCCCGATCGATGTACTTTTCGATCAAACGGGAAAGCGGTGCATCGTCCACCAGTGCCGAGCCTTCCAACAGGCTGGGGACGTTGTAGGCGAAGATATCCTTCCGTCCGTACTGCGTGAAGATCTCGCGCAACTGACCGTCGCGTTCACGGCCAAGAAAAACAAAAGGAGCAATCAGTGCTCCCGAGCTTACGCCGGTGACGAGGTCGAAATTCGGGCGATTTCCGGCATCTCCCCAACCGGCCAGAAGACCTGCACCGAAAGCGCCGTCTTCAGCGCCACCCGATATCGCGAGAAGATTCAGTTGCCGCCGCACACCGCTTCGTGGCGAGATGACAGAGGCCAAGTCATCCTTCGGCGAGACCGCATTTGGAGCTACCCCGTCGCCCCAAAATCTTATGTTGCGAAACCCATCCGGATCGATATGGGCAGCGGTTGCTTCAGGCAGTGCATTGCGCGGTTCTATGGCCGCGCACCCGACCAGGGCGAGACCGGTGCCGAGCAACACCAGCGACGCTGCCAGCCCGGATAAGCGGCGCATGAGGCCAACCTTGAAGTGATGGGATTTGAACGACGTAATCGAGCAGATCAATCTGCCGCCGAGCGGCTACTGGAAGATTAAGGTCGCGTCGCCCCGCCGCCTTGAAAGGCCAAGATGATGACGAAAGAAAGACGACGCCAACCGTGGCCGATCCGTAAACTCTCTTTGCCGTCGTGTTGGTGCAAATGCTTCGCAAGTTGCAACTTTCCGAGAGTTGGGGTTAGCGTCCCCTGAGAGGATGCAGTGGTGACGCGAGCGTCGTTGTTGCCCGCTCGCAGGATGAGATCCTGGGGAGGAATGGATGCGGATTGCGGTGGTTGGTGCCGGCGGCGTCGGCGGCGGGTTCGGCGCGGCACTGGCCAAGGCGGGCGCCGATGTGACGTTCATCGCGCGCGGCGCGCATCTGGCCGTGATGAAGAGCGCCGGCCTCAGGATCGAGAGCCCGCGCGGCGATACGCATCTGGTGCCGACGCAGGCGACCGACGACCCCAACAGCGTTGGCAAGGTCGACTTCGTGCTGTTCTGCGTGAAACTCTGGGATGTCGAGAGCGCCGGCGAGCACATCAAGCCGCTGGTTGGACCCGACACCGCCGTCATCCCGCTGCAGAACGGCATCGACGCCGCCGACCGATTGGTTCCGATCCTCGGCCGCGACGCCGTGATGGGTGGCGTGGCGCAGATCAGCGCTTCGATCATCGAGCCCGGCGTGATCCGCCAGGTCGGCACCTTCATGCGCATGATTTTTGGCGAGCTCGATGGCACGATCAGCGAGCGGGCTAAGGATTTCCTCGCGATGTGCCAGAAGGCCGGGTTCGATGCGACCCTGAGCGATCAGATCCTGACCGAGCTCTGGATGAAATTCGCTCTGCTCGCCACCAACGCCAGCATGACCGCGGTGACCCGCCAGCCGATCGGCAAGCTCAGGGACGATCCCGATGTGCGGGCGATCTTTCTTTCGGCGATCCAGGAGGTGATCGAGGTCGGCCGCGCCAGGAACATCGCACTGCCCGCCGACGCGCTTTCGAAGGTGCTCGACTTCATCGGGCATGCGCCGCCGGCGATGAAGGCGTCGATGGCGCTCGATCTCGAGCGCGGCAACCGTCTGGAGCTGCCCTGGCTCTCGGGCAAGGTCGTCGAGCTCGGCCGCGACCTCGGCATCTCGACGCCGACCCACGGCATGCTCTACGCGCTGCTGAAGCCCTACATCATGGGGACGCCGGCTTAGACCGGGCGCGGCGTCTCTATTGTCTCAGGCGCGGGGCTTTGGGCTTGAGTTTGACTCTCGCCTGATATATGATATTGATATCGGACATCAATAGTAGACAGACGATGCGGACCCTGGTTGACCTTGGCGACACCCAGATCGAAGCGCTGGATGCGTTGTCGAAGAAAGAGAAGCGATCGCGCGCGGCCCTGATCCGGCAAGCGATCGACGAATATCTCCGTCAACACCGTGACGAGCAGGAAGCCGATGCGTTCGGCCTCTGGGGCAAACGCAAGGTGGATGGCCTCGCCTATCAGAAAAAAGTGCGTGACGAATGGTGAAGGCGCTGTTCGACACCAACATTCTGGTCGACTACCTCAACGCCGTTCCCCAAGCCCGGGCCGAGCTTCAGCGGTATACCGAAAAAGCCGTCAGCATCGTCACCTGGATGGAAGTCATGGTTGGCGCTTCTGTCGAAGTTGAACCTGCGACGCGTAGCTTTCTGGGCGCTTTCGATGTGGTTGCGCTCGATAGCGAGATTGCCGAGCGCGCCGTCGGACTGCGTCGCAGCCATCACATCAAATTGCCCGACGCGATCATCTGGGCAACTGCGCAAACACACGCGATGCTGCTGGTCACGCGAAATACCAAGGACTTCGGGAGCAGCGATCCGGGCATCCGGATGCCCTACCGAATCTGAACCGCGATGCTGCGCGGCAGGGCGGAAAAATTAACCGAAGCCTACCGCCCTACCTGCCCGCGGTGGCGCAGGAAATGGTCGGCGAGCACGCAGGCCATCATGGCCTCACCCACCGGCACGGCGCGGATGCCGACACAGGGGTCGTGGCGGCCCTTGGTCAGGATCTCGGTCTCGCCGCCGTTGCGGTCGACGGTGCGGCGCGGGGTGAGGATCGACGAGGTCGGCTTCACCGCAAAGCGTGCGACGACCGGCTGTCCCGTGGAGATGCCGCCGAGAATGCCGCCGGCATGGTTGGACAGAAATTTCGGGCCCTGGTTGCCCATCCGCATCTCGTCGGCGTTTTCTTCGCCGGATAGTTCGGCCGCGCCAAAGCCCGCGCCGATCTCGACGCCCTTCACGGCATTGATGCTCATGAGGGCAGCCGCCAGATCCGCATCGAGCTTGGCGTAGATCGGCGCGCCGAGGCCGGCCGGCACGCCTTCCGCCACGATCTCGAGCACCGCGCCGATCGACGATCCGCTCTTGCGGATACGATCGAGATATTCCTCGAAGAACGCGGCCTTGTCCTTGTCGGGACAGAAGAACGGATTTTTGGCCGTCTCGTCCCAGTCCCATTTGGCGCGGTCGATCTGGTGCGGGCCCATCTGCACCAGCGCGCCGCGCACGTTCACCTCCGGCAGAATCTTGCGCGCAACAGCGCCGGCGGCGACCCGCATCGCGGTCTCGCGCGCCGACGAGCGCCCGCCGCCGCGATAATCGCGCAGGCCGTATTTGGCTTCATAGGTGAAGTCAGCGTGGCCCGGGCGAAACTTGTCCTTGATGTCGGAATAATCCTTGGAGCGCTGGTCGGCGTTCTCGATCAGAAGCGCAATCGGCGTGCCCGTCGTTACCTGCACGCCGGTTTCGGGATGCGCCATCACGCCCGACAGGATTTTGACCGTGTCCGCCTCCTGCCGCTGCGTGGTGAAGCGCGACTGGCCGGGCCGGCGGCGATCGAGATCGCGCTGGATGTCGGCTTCGGTGAGCGGGATCAGCGGCGGACAACCATCGACCACACAGCCGATCGCAACCCCGTGGCTTTCGCCAAAGGTCGTGACGCGGAAGAGATGGCCGAAGGTGTTGTGGGACATGATGTGTCGTATCGCGCGTAAATGCCCGGCACAAGGCTCGGATGAGCCTTAACTATATTTGTTCAGCCCCTCCTCGCTGAACACATAGACCGCGCCCTGCGCGATCGGCAGGTCGGCGGCGCTTTCCGGCGTCTCGAAGCCGAGCGCCACCATCAGCGCCCGCGCCGTGCCGCCATGGGCGACCACGACCGTGTCGGCCTGGACCTGCGCGTACCAGTCGCTCATGCGCCGCTGCACGGCCTCATAGGTCTCCCCGCCCTCAGGCGCCACCCGCCATTTGTCGGCCAGCCGCTGCGCGAAGAAAACGGGATCGGCGGCCTGCATCTCGGCGAGCGTGGAGCCCTCCCATTTGCCGTAACCGATCTCGCGCAGGCGATCGTCGATCGCATATTGCTGCAGCGGCAATTGCAGTGCGGCGCGCACCAGCTCCATGGTGGTGCGGGAGCGCAGGAGCGGGCTCGACACGAATGGCAGTTTCGATCTATCGCGACCGTCGCGCAGCAGCAGGTCGCCCAGGATATGCCCGGCCTCCGTGGCCTGCCTGCGGCCGAGATCATTGAGCGCGGTATCCTGCACGCCCTGCAGCCGGCCATCGGCATTCCACTGGGTTTCGCCGTGGCGAATGTAGTAGATCACGGGCGCGGGCATGGGACGTGCCGGCTAAAGCGCGATGAGATTGAATTGAATCGTCATCGCGCTTTAGCTTTCTTGATTGAGCATGATCTTTTCGGAAAACCGCTCAACACTTTTCCGGATCATGCTCATTCCTTCGCCAGCGTGATGTCGGGCGCGTCCGGCCGCTTCATGCCGACGACGTGATAGCCGGAATCGACATGATGCACCTCGCCGGTGACGCCGCGCGACAGGTCCGAGAGCAGATAAAGCGCGCTGTCGCCGACCTCCTCGATGGTGACGGTGCGGCGCATCGGTGCGTTGTATTCGTTCCACTTCAAAATGTAACGGAAGTCGCCGATCCCCGATGCGGCGAGCGTCTTGATTGGCCCCGCCGAGATGGCGTTGACGCGGATATTCTTCTCGCCGAGATCGGCGGCGAGATAGCGCACGCTCGCCTCCAGCGCGGCCTTGGCCACGCCCATGACGTTGTAATGCGGCATCCACTTCTCGGCGCCGTAATAGGTGAGCGTCAGGATCGAGCCGCCATCGGTCAAGAGCTTCTCCGCGCGCTGCGCGATCGCGGTCAGCGAGTAGCAGGAGATCAGCATCGTCTTGGTGAAATTGTCGGCAGTGGTTTCGAGATAGCGGCCGTCGAGCTGGTCCTTGTCGGAGAAGGCGATCGCGTGCACGACGAAATCGATCTTGCCCCATTTCTCTTTCAGCACGTCGAATGCCGCGTCGATGGTCGCGGGGTCGGTGACGTCGCAATGGCCGAGCAAGAGCCCGTTCAGCTCCTTTGACAGCGGCTCGACCCGCTTCTTCAGCGCATCGCCCTGCCAGGTCAGCGCCACCTCCGCGCCGGCCGCATGGCAGGCCTTCGCGATGCCCCAGGCGATCGAGCGGTTATTGGCAACGCCAAGAACCACCCCACGTTTGCCCTGCATCAGCCCTGAAATCTGCGCCATCATCGTTCACCAAGCTTGGAGAAGTTTGCGTACACCAGCCCTCAGGCCCGGTACAGCCCCATCGGTACCCGGATCAGGCTGTTTACCTCAAACCTCAACAGGCGGAATAGGCTAGAAGATTGGGTGTTATGCTCTACGTAAGCGTTTACCGAACAATCGAGTTTGCATGAGCGCGTTTCGACAGAGCGTTGAGGCCATGATTCCGGCATTGCGCCGCTATGCGCGCGCGCTTGCGCGCGATGCCGATATTGCCGACGACCTGGTGCAGGACACGCTGGTGCGTGCCTTGCGCTCGGAGCGGCTGTTTCTCGGAGGCGACGTGCGGAGCTGGCTCTATACGATCCTGACCAACCTCAACAAGAACCGGCGCCGCTCGCTGGCGCGCCGGCCGCAATTCATGCCGCTGCTCGAGAACAATCCCGATGCGAGCGGTACCGAGGCCGAGGGCCGCGACATCGCGCGCGCGCTCGCGACCTTGGTGGAAGAACAGCGCGCGGTTTTGCTGCTGGTGATGCTGGAGGGCCTGAGCTATCGCGAGGTGGCTGATATTCAGGGCGTGCCGATCGGCACCGTAATGTCCCGGCTTGCGCGGGCCCGAGCCCATGTGAAGGCTGCGCTCGAAGGCGAACGCCCCGCATTGCGACGTGTGAAGTAACCGATAGTGGCAAGACTTATGCATAGATATTTTTCGACCGGAATTGGACAGAGACGACGAAAATGACCGACCAGAAAATTCCCGTCACCGAAGACGAGCTTCATGCTTACGTCGACAATGAGCTGCCGACTGAGCGCCGCGGCGATGTCGAGGCGTGGCTCGCGGCGCATCCAGACGATGCCGAACGGGTGCAATCCTGGCGCACGATGGCGGAAGCCCTGCACGCGCGATACAACTCCGTAGCCAACGAGCCGGTGCCGAAGCGGCTCGAGCTCGAGCGGCTGGTGCAGCCGCCGCGCAAATGGGTCCTTGGCGCGATCGCCGCCTCGCTGCTCGCCTTCATCGCCGGCGGCGGCACCGGCTGGCTCGCGCATGGCGCGGCCGCGACGCCTTCGGTCTACCAGGCCTTTACGGACGATGCGCTCGATGCGCACCGGCTCTATGTCGTGGAGGTGCGCCATCCCGTCGAGGTGCCCGGCAGCGAGCGCGCGCATCTGCAGGCGTGGCTGACCAAGCGCTGCGGCTGGGACGTCCTGGCCCCCGAGCTCGGCTCGACCGGGTTGAAGCTGGTCGGCGGACGGCTCTTGCCCGGCCCGACCGGACCGGCCTCTTTCCTGATGTATGAGAGCGCCTCCGGCGAACGCTTCACGGTCTATACCGCCAAGGCTTCGACCGAGACGACGCAGATGCGCTACACCACCCAGGACAAGGACGGCGCCAAGGAAGGCGCCCTGTTCTGGGCCGACCGCGGCGTCGGCTATGTCGTCAGCGGCACCAGCGACCGCGAGCGCCTCGCCCAGGTGGCGCGCATGGTCTACGACCAGACCGACAAGAAGGGCGGCTAGCTTTCTCGAAAAAGCGGCCCCTGCTTTCTCGTTTGTTTAAGCATGATCAAAGGCTACGCAGCTGCGGCGTGTGAAAACCGCGGGGCATTCCGCACGACGTGCGTGCAGCGTTGTTGATCCGGAGCCGGTGAAAGGTCACCTTCGGTGTCCCAATTCGGACATTAAGATTCTGGAATCAAGTCATCGGTGCGTCTCATTATCGCACCGGATGCTCACGAAAAAATGAGAAGCGTTCGATCCGCCGATCGACGCACGCGGCCTCGAGTTGGGGTTTTGTACCGCGCTGGTCCCCCTCTCGAGGCCGCACCCATTTTTCCGGGCTAAAGAGCCCGAAAAAACCAGCTACGTCCGATGTTCTCGTCTGGTTTCAGTCAGGTGAGATCACTTCGAGGATTGTAGGGGTGTCCATCGCGCCACTTTTGCATCAACGCCTCCAGTTCGGAGTCGTTCCCGTCGGGTAGCATGATGCGGGTGGTGACAAAAAGGTCGCCCAAAGTGCCACCTGCCTTCGGCAGCCCTTTTCCCTTCAGCCGGAATGTCCGGCCGCTCGACGTGTTCTTGGGGATCGAGAGTTCCACCGCGCCGCCGAGGGTCGGCACCCTCACCTTGCCGCCCAGCACCGCCTCATAGAGCGTGATCGGCAGGTCGACCCGCAGGTCGCTGCCATCGACCTTGAAGAACGAATGCGGGGCGATGTTGACGGTGATCAGGAGGTCGCCGGGCGGATGGCCCTGCGCGGTCTCGCCCTGGCCTCGCAGGCGTATCTGCTGGCCTTCGGTGACGCCGGGGGGAATCTTGACATTGAGCTCCTTGCCGGTCGGCAGCCGGACGCGCTTCTCGCCGCCGTTGACCGCCTCCTCCAGCGACACCGACATGGCGACGTTGACATCGAGGTCGAGGCCGATCCCGCCGGTGTCGAACTCAAACGGGCTCGCGCGCCCCGCGCCGCCGCCGCCACGCGCGCGCCCGGCATTGGCGAACATGCTGTTGAGGATGTCCTCGAAGCCGCCCGCGCCGCCACCGGTGCCGCTGCGGAAGGTGTAGCTCTCGAAGCCGCCCGGACCCGTGCGGCCGCCAGCGGCGCCGCCACCGCCGGGGAAGCCGGTGAACCGCGGCTTGCCGTCGGCGTCGATCTCGCCGCGGTCGAACTGCTTGCGCTTGTCCTCGTCGCCGAGAATCTCGTTGGCCGTGTTGAGCTCGGAAAAACGCTCCGCCGCCTTCGGATCGTTCTTGTTGCTGTCGGGGTGATGTTTCTTGGCAAGCTTGCGGTAGGCGCTCTTGATCGCCGCAGCGCTGGCGCCCCGCGGCACCCCCAAGACCTCATAGGGGTCGCGCATCCGTCACGTCTCCTTCAGGGAAAATCAGATCATAAACCAAGGGCAGCCCGCCCGCTTTTCGATTCATCTGGGGTCTCAGTTGTATTTTTGCAACGGGCAAAACCCGCTCAGCTCTGCCGCCAGGGCTTTAGCGTGTGGATTTCCCAGCGGCCATTGCCGTTGTGGCAGGCTGAGCCCTGCAGCCAGTTCTCGGTCTTGCCGTTGACATAGCTCGCCAAAAAATCCCGGCAGGTGCGGCCGTCGTCCGACGAGTAGGCCTGGGCCAGCGGGGTGACCGAGCCGCGGGCGCCGGTCTCCGGGTTCTGCCAGGGCTGGCTGGAATCCTTGTCGCCCTTGGTCAGCACGTCGGAAGCGGCGTTGCGGGCAAAGGCGAGATCGGCTTCGGTCGGCGTCGGCTCGGGCTGGTTGATCGAGCCCGTAACCTCATTCTCCGTCATCTTCGCGAACGGCCCGTCGCCGCGGGAGAAGCTGCAGCCGCCGGTGCCAAGTCCGATTAGAATGAGCGTAAGCGCCGCCCCCTTCGGCGCGAACGCCGATAGGCCAACGCGCGCCCATGCCCTATATAGGGCTAGGCTCAGCAGCGCGTTTTGGGACGCGGGCGCACGCAACTCGGACCCCTTACATGACGGACACGACCTCCATCAAACACCCCCCACCCTTAACATCCGGTGATTTCACACAAGCCGAGGAACCGTTTGCCCTGTTCGCGGAATGGTTTGCGGAGGCCTGCAAGGCCGAGCCGAACGATCCGAATGCGATGTCGCTCGCCACCGTCGACAGCGACGGGCTTCCGGATGTGCGCATGGTGCTGATGAAAGGCTATGACGCGAAGGGTTTTGTGTTCTACAGCCACATTGCGAGCCAAAAGGGCCGCGAACTCGCCGCAAATCCTAAGGCCGGTTTACTCTTCCACTGGAAATCGCTGCGCCGGCAGGTGCGCATCCGCGGCAACGTGTCGCCGGTGACCGAAGCCGAGGCCGACGAGTATTTCGCGACCCGCCCGAAGCAGGCGCAGATCGGCGCCTGGGCTTCCAAGCAGTCGCAGCCGCTGGAGAGCCGCTTCGCGTTCGAGCAGGCCATTGCAAAGGTCGCGGCGAAGCATCTGGTCGGCGAGGTGCCGCGGCCGGCAGGCTGGAGCGGCTGGCGCATAGCCCCGCTGCGCTTCGAGTTCTG
Organism: uncultured Alphaproteobacteria bacterium; assembly: GCA_963802585.1. Lineage (GTDB taxonomy): Bacteria > Pseudomonadota > Alphaproteobacteria > Rhizobiales > Xanthobacteraceae > Bradyrhizobium. The sequence goes on from CAWDJS010000030.1 coordinate 56,256, forward strand.
GCACGACCGCCCGTTCCGCCTGCACGACCGCATCGAATTTTCCCGCGCCGCGCCGGACGGCGCGTGGACCAAGACGCGGTTGTATCCCTGAAATCAACCGTCATTCCGGGACGCGCGTGAGCGCGAAACCGGAATCTCGAGATTCCGGGTCTGGTGCTTCGCACCATCCGGGAATGACGACGGAGTAGAACGAGAGAACCGTTGATGCCGACTTCCACCAACGCGCCACGGCGCACGCTGCTATTGACCGGCGCCAGTCGGGGGATCGGTCACGCCACCGTGATCCGCTTCTCCTCGGCCGGCTGGCGCGTCATCACCTGCTCGCGGCATCCCTTCCCGGAAGATTGCCCATGGGACGCAGGCCCCGAGGATCACATCCAGGTCGACCTTGCCGACCACGAGGATACCACCCGGGCCATCGGTGAAATCCGCCAGCGGCTGGAGGGCGGCATGCTGCATGCCCTCGTCAACAACGCTGCGATCTCGCCGAAAGGCGACGGCGGCACGCGGATGGGCACCATGGACACGGATATCGAGACCTGGAGCCACGTTTTCCGCGTCAACTTCTTCGCGCCGATCATGATGGCGCGCGGGCTGATGGAAGAGATGAAGGCCGCCAAGGGCTCGGTGGTGAACGTCACCTCGATCGCCGGCTCGCGCGTGCATCCCTTCGCCGGCGCCGCCTATGCGACCTCAAAGGCCGCACTGGCATCTCTGACACGCGAGATGGCGTCGGACTTCGGCCGCATCGGCGTCCGCGTCAACTCGATCGCCCCGGGCGAGATCGACACGTCCATTCTCTCGCCGGGGACCGAGAAGATCGTCGATCAAGACATCCCGATGCATCGGCTGGGAACGCCGGACGAAGTGGCGCGGATCATCTATGTCCTGTGCACGGAGACGAGTTCCTACGTGAACGGCGCCGAGATCCACATCAACGGCGGCCAGCACGTTTGATGCCGCGCGCGTCGCGGCAGGCTTCGCTCACCCGAACGCATGCGCCAGGGCGTAGGCGGCCCCGGCAGCGAGCCCACCCACCAACAGCGTCTGCGCGGCGGACTTCAGCCGGTTGATACCGGTGAAATGCCCTTTGATGCCGCCGAACACGAGCAAGGCAAGGCCGGTAAATCCGACTGAGTAGGCGAACGCGTCGGAAATGCTCGAGAGCAGAATGTAGGGCGTCAGCGGAATCATGCCGCCAACGAAATAAGACGCCGCGATCGTCCCCGCGCTGACCGGAGCGCGTTTCGGATCGGGCTCTTCCAGCCCCAGTTCAAAGCGCATCATGAAATCGAGCCAGCGTTTGCGGTCCGCCGTCACGGCGGCAACGACCGCCGTCAGTTCCTCACCGCGCAGTCCATAACCCTCAAAAATCCCGCTGACCTCGTGAAGCTCCCGTTCACGCAGATGATCGATCTCCCAGTCTTCCCGCGCGCGCTCCGAGCCATAATGCTCCGCGTCGGTCCGCGCGGCGAGGTAACCGCCAAGACCCATCGCAATGGCGCCGGCCACGATCTCGGCGAGGCCTGCGGTGACGATCACCCTTGTCGAGGAGACCGCGGCTGCAAGTCCGGCCGCCAATGCAAACGGAACCGTGAGGCCATCAGCCATGCCGATGACGATATCGCGCACGGTCTCGGTAGCGGTGAAGTGTTTCTCGATGTGGGGCGTGGCAGGCATGACCGCTGACCGCTCACGAACGAGGCAGCATGCGAACCAGCGTCCGGTCGCCAAAAACCCAGTGGTGAAGAAGGGCGGCGGCGGCATGGAAGCCGGCCAAGCCGATCAGCGCGTGCGCGAGAAGCTCGTGAACTTCAGACATCTTTTCCACGAAGGCCCGATCCCGTGTCCAGGGCGATGCGATCTCCATGATCCCGAACAGGTCGAGGCTCTCCCCGCGCGCGAATCGCAAAATGATGCCCGCGACCGGTACCGCGATCATCAGGAGGTACAAGCCCACATGCGCCAGCCTTGCTACCGCCGGGATCCATTCGGCGAACAACCACGCGCCGAACCTCGTGGGCCCCGGCGGCGGTGACGGATCGGCCAGGCGCCAATGCAGTCGAAAGACGGTGATCACGACGACCAGCAATCCGGCAAGCATATGCACCTGCAGGCCGAGGATGCGGGCAGCCCCGTTCGGCAGTTCATCGATGAACAACCCGAGGCCCCAAGCGAGCACCACGAACGCAACCGCGCTCCAATGGAGCGTAACCGCAATCGCGCCGTAGCGCGTTTGGGAATTCAATAACCGCATAATTACCGGTCCTCTTTTGGGAGAGGATATAGACGGCAGTCCTGGACCGGGTCGATTTGCGTCAATCGGGACATCGGAAGACCGTTGAGGCAGCTCAATTCCACGCATTGCGCCGGGGCCTAGTCTCTTCACGCAGAGAGAACGGAGCGCTTGCATGTCCTACGCAGCCATCATGGTTCACGTCGATATCGATGGTCTTCCCGAGCAACGGATCAGGATCGCCTCGGAGCTGTCGGCCAAATTCGACGCTACATTGATTGGTTTTTCCGGCCGGGCCGTGCCGCCGCCTTTCGTCGCCGAGGGCGTCGTCATCGAAGAGGCGACGGAAGCCGACATCGCCCGGTTGAAGGCCGCACTCGCCGCGAAGGGAGCATGGTTTCGCGACATTGCGGGACGGCCGGAGGCCGAATGGCGCTGGGCGCTGGATTTTCCCACCGAGGCGCTCGCTTCCGAAGCGCGCGCGGCCGACCTTCTCGTCATCGGCAAAGTCAAACCCTCGCACGTTCCCTATGGCTTGCTCGCTCCCGGCAAGCTCATACTGAACGCGGGCCGTCCCGTGCTATTCGTTCCCGACGGGGTCGCGACACTCGGAGCCGGTCACGTCGTCATCGGCTGGCGGAATACCCGCGAAGCCCGTCGCGCGGTCATGGATGCGCTGCCCTTCCTTCGCAAGGCCGCCCGCGTTTCGATCGTCCAAGTTCACCGAGAGAAAACCGCCCCCGCGCACGCCGACATGGATGACCTGATCCGCTATCTGGCGCGGCACCGGATTGCGGCGGAAGCCCACGGCATCCGCCATCGGGAAGGCACGGAGGCAGACGACCTGGTCCAGTTTGCGCTCCACGAGAAAGCCGATCTTCTCGTCATGGGAGCGTACGGGCACAGCCGGCTTGGCGAATGGATTTTTGGCGGAATGACACATGATGTGCTCGAGGCGACGCCAATCTGCTGCCTGATGTCCCACTAGGATATCGTGAGGATGCCGCACGCCGGAAGCGGGACCGGGTTACCTTGGCGTCACCCCGCCTACACCACGCTTTGATCCGCACCGGCTGGCGTCGATCTCCTTCGCTCCCTATGCTTATTTCACCCTCGGGGCGATCTGCGACAAGGAGCCGCCATGGGACGGTTTGCCTCTACCGTCGAGCTCTACGAGCAATTCCGGCCGCCCTATCCGGCCGAGTTTTTCCGTGCCGTCGCTCAAGAACTGAAACTGACCAAGCAGCACGCGCTGATCGATCTCGGTACCGGCCCCGGGCTGCTCGCGCTCGGCTTTGCGCCTTATGTGGGCCGTGTCACCGGCGTCGATCCGGAGCCGAATATGCTCGCCGCCGCGCGCGCGGCGGCGCAGCGCGCCGGGCAAGCCCTTGCGTTGATCGAAGGCCGCGCCGAGGACCTTGCGGAAACCATCGGCCGCTTCGATCTCGTCACCATCGGCCGCGCCCTGCACTGGATGAAGCGCGATGCGCTTGGTCCGTTATTCGATCGGCTTGTTGCGCCGGATGGTGCGATCGCCGTCTGCGCCTCGTTCTCGGCGCATGGCGGCCGCAACGCCTGGCTCGACACGTATAACGAAGCGCGACGCGTCTGGTCGGACCAGCTGCTCTGGGCGGACTCGCGCCAGGGTGAGCGCGCGCATCGGGATTTTGCATCCGCGCTGGAAGGCACCGCCTTTCACTTGAGCGAGACGATCCGCGCCGAGGCCACGCTTGAGGTCAGCATCAGCGACCTCGCGCGGCGGGTCCTGACCTTCTCCCCGTCCTCGCCGGCCGCGCTCGGCGACAAGGTCGACGCCATGCTGGCCGATGTCGAAACCCGGCTCGCTCCCTTCAGCCACGATGGCACGATGACCGAGGTCGTGTTGGCGATCGCACAGGTGGCGAGGCGAATGAGTTGAATTGGGCCCTCACCGGCCGATCAGCGATGTCGCGATCATCAACAGGCAAGTGACGAGGCCAAGTACCGGCACCCAAAGCGGAACACGCACGTGCGGTGCTTCCGAGTGGATGCCGCGCAGCCTGATCCGCAGCAGGCTGACATTGACCAGTGCGAACGTCGTCAGCGTTGCAAGCGAGGTACTCTCCGCCAACAGCTGCAGCGGAAACAGAAGCGCAAGCATGATCACCCCGCCCATGACGACGGCGGTGGCAAGCAGCGGCGTGCCGGTTCGCGCATAGACGGCGCCCAGGAATCCGGGCAGGTCGCCCTGGCGCGCCATACCGTAGATGACGCGGGCAGCCATCGTCATCTGCGCCAGTATCGTGTTCAGCGTGGCGACGATCGCGATTGCGTTGAAGGTAGTCGGATTGATGCCGGCCACTCGCCGGAATACCAGGCTCAGGGGGGCTGCCGACTGCGCCAGCTCGGCCGGCGCCACCGTGCTGACCGAAATCGCAGCCACCAGCACGTATAGCACGGATGTGATCGCAAGCGTCAGCACCATCGCAAGCGGGATGTCGCGATGCGGGACCTTCGCCTCCTCCACGACGTTGGCGAGATCCTCGAAGCCGACAAAGGCAAAGAACGCGAGCAGGCCGGAGAAGGCAATGCCGGACATGACGTTCGCCGAGAGCGGAGGCAGCGAGAGCAGGACCGGTGCGAATGGAACGTCGGAATGCACGGCGGCACCGATCAACAGAACCAGGCCGCCGGTCTCGATCAGCGTGAAGATTCCCGCCAGCAGCACCAACTCCAGAATGCCCCAGACGGCGACGGCGCCCAACAGGAGGACGACCGCCACGGCGATGAGGGGCGTCGGCAGTTCAACGAACTGCCTGACATAACCGGCGCCCCCCAGCGTGACGGCAGCGGCCGCGACCGTTCCGGTGGCAAGCGTCAGCAGGCCGATGGCAGTCGACAGCGAGCGCTTGTCGAAGGCGGCCCTGACATAGGCCGCCTCACCGGCGCTGACGGGATAGCGCGTGGCCATTTCCGCATAGGACGCGACCGTCAGCGCCATGACGACCGCGGCCAGGATGAATGCCCAATGCGCATGAATGCCGGAGCGTCCGGCCACGGCTCCGATCAGGACATAGATTCCGGCGCCAACGGTGATCCCGGTGCCGTAAAGCACCAGGAGCGGCAGGCCCAGCCGGCGGCGCAGGCCGGATGTCGACGCGGCTTGACCCTTGGACACGCTTTCGGTTCCCCGCCTGTGCCGAGATCAACTCTCAACATGGGTTGCAAGGTGGACTGATAGGACAACAGGACGCACCGGCACCTGCGCCAGATCAACGACGGGCGTTCTCGGTTGGCTAGTTTCGGCTCGTTCGACCGGAGACTCCCCATGGCCATTAGAGATATCCTACTCACGCTTGTTAGCTATCCCGACCCGACCCCCGCCTCGATGCTCGACGGCGCGATCTCGCTGGCGACGGCGCTGAACGCCCACATCGCCGCCATCTCCTGCGAGGCGCATGTCCAGGTGCCCGGCACCTTCCTCTCCTTTGGCACAGTCGAGGGCCTGATCACCGCCGAAGCCCAAACGAGCCGGAAGAACGCGCAGGCCCTGCTTGCGGCGTTCGATCAGGCGGCAGAGCGCGCCGGGCTCCTGCACGAGACGATCCTCGAGCGCTGCGCCATCTCCGAGGTCCCGAACCGCTTCGTGGAATATGCGCGCCTGCGCGACCTCACCATCGTGCCGACGCGCGCCTTCGAGGATCAATGGATCGCGGAGGCCCTTATTTTCGGGGCCGGCCGCCCGACCCTGGTGTTGCCGCCGACAACAAAGTCCTTCGAGCTCAACACCGTCGTGGTGGCCTGGGACTTCGGCCACGCCGCAGCACGGGCGGTGGCCGACGCCATTCCGCTACTGGAAAAGGCAAAGCAGGTCCGCGTCCTGACGGTGACGAACGAGAAGGTCTTCGACAGCAAGCGCTCTGCCGAGGAACTTGCCAAAAACCTGTCACGGCATGGCATCGACGTCGTGGTCGACAAGATCGATGCGGCGGGACGTTCGGTCGGCGAGGTCCTGAAGGCGCAGGCCGCGCGCGCGAATGCCGACCTCATGGTGATGGGCGCCTACGGGCATCATTCGCGGTTGCGCGAATTCGTGCTCGGCGGCGCCACCGACGAGGTGGTGCGCAGCCCGTCCCTGCCGGTGCTGTTCTCGCATTGAGCGCTGCCGCGGCTCCCTTCAGGGCAACGGCGGCTTCAAAGCCTCGCCCATCAGGTCAGCCCGCGTACGCGAACGTACCGGCTCCCCCGACGACCGGTCGTCTGCTCAATCCGCAACAAACCTTCGCGGCGGAAGGAAAGCCCCCAGCGCCTCGAGATTGAAGGTGCTGGAGCATTCCTCCTCGCGCTCGCCGTCGAGCAGGGATGCGCCGCAATGCCGGCAGACGCGCGCCGGCATCGCCATCGCTCTGCCTGCCGCATTGAGTTCCCGATAGCGCGAGAGATCGACGACGTTGCGGGACGAAATTATGGGTTTCTCAACCATGGCTGCCTCGTAACCAAAGCCCGATTTCTTTCGCGCCCTGGCGGGTTGGTGAGCATGAACGGGTCCCGAAATCCGCGCCAACTTCCGGATCATGCTCGTGACAGTCTTATCGCAGAGAAGTTTCGCTCAAACGTTCAGCGCAACGCTCAAATTTTACCTGAGCAATTGCGGCAGCTTTACTGCCGTGATGACTCGTGGTTCAGCGCAATGCTTCGCTAACGATTGCGGCTCTCACAGCCACTTGAACGCAGGGTCGCTACGTCTCAATGTACTCGGCAATGCTCGTCGGCGCAGGGATCGCCAAGCCTTCGGCCTGGAGCCCCTCGATGTGAAATCGGATGGCTTCGCGAATTTCATGCTCCACCTCCGCGACGGTGTCGCCGGCAGCAACGCACCCCGGCAAATCCGGCACGTAGGCCGAATAGTTGCCGTCCGCTTTTTCGATCACCACTGCGTAGCGCATCAACGCCGCTCCTTCAGGCCCGACTGCTTTAAAATACTATTCAACGTGCCCGGCGCAAGATCGTCGGAGGGTTTGCCCGCTACCGTAACGCGCCCTGCTCGAAGAGGGTGTTTGTATTGTCTATGACTTCCCCGCATTGCAACGAGGGACCAGCCATCATCTTCCAGTAGCCGAATGATTTCTCTGACCTTCATGGTCCTGCTGGGTGGCTTTCACAGCCATTTCTTCCACTTGAAAATCCAGTAAGGCACGACCGCCGCGGCCACCATCGCCACGATCGCCAGCGGATAGCCGTGCGCCCATTCCAGCTCCGGCATATCCTTGAAGTTCATGCCGTAGATCGAGGCGATCAGGGTCGGCGGCATCAACACCACAGCCATGACCGAGAAAAGCTTGATGATGTTGTTCTGCTCGAGATTGACGACGCCGAGCATGGCATCGAGCACGAAGGTGATCTTGTTGGAGAGATAGGAGGCGTGGTCGGTCAGCGAGGCCACGTCGCGCTGCTGGGTCTTGAGCTGCTCGCGCATGTCCTTGCTCCATTTGACGCCTTCCATCACCGCCGACAGGAAGGTGACGAGGCGGCCGATCGAGACCAGGCTCTCACGCACTTTCGAGGTGAGGTCGCCCTTGCGGCCGATCGCGATCAGGAACTGCGAATAGCGCCTGGCGTTGCCGTGGCGTTCGGTGTCGGGTTCGAAGATGTCATGGGAGACCGTGTCGACGTCGGCACCGATGCGTTCCAGGATGTCGGCGCAACGATCGATCACGGCATCGAGCAATTCCATCAGCACCATTTCGCCGGTCACCGATGGCGCGCAGGACCGACCGAGCTTGTATTCGACCAGCGCGAACGGCTTCGGGTCGTCATAACGCACCGTCACCAGGCGATGGCCGGTGAGGATGAAGGTCACCGCGGTCGTCTTCGGCGTCTCGGTGTCGGACTGGCACATCAGCGTCGCGGTCATGTAGCGCGCGCCGTTCTCGATATAGAGGCGGCTGGAGATTTCGATCTCCTGCATGTCCTCCCGCGTCGGCACCGCGATCCCCGCCAGCTTCTCCACCGCCTTGTCCTCGGCCATGGTCGGCTTGACCAGATCGATCCAGACCGCGTTCTCCGGCAGCTGGGCGAAGTCCTCGACAGTGGCTTTCTTCAGGGAAGCTTCGGAGGGAACGAACACAGAAAGCATGGGATACTCCGGGCGGGACTCAAGATACCCAACGGGACATAGAACGATTCTGGCAAGCGGCCGATGACGGCCCATTAACCGGCGATTGGTATTTGTGGCGAGGCGGTGGCTGCAAGGTGGCACGGATTCGGCGGTCCGGGCAGGCTTGCTCAAAAATCAGCCGAAAACGACACCCCTTGCGGCAAAAAAGACACAGGCCCGGTCCCGCAGCGCGGGAAAAGCTCTTAAGTTCTGGAATTGCGATCGGTTTCGACGATAATAGGGATTAACTGAATCATCGCGTTTGGGGCCCAGGATCGGCACCGCGAACGCGAGGCTTTCCATCGGAAGTACACCATGTCGTCGCTCAAGGTGAAACTCACTATCCTGGCTGCCGGCTTGTTGTTGTCGGGCTGCATGCAGTCCGCCACCTATGAGGCGACCAACACCACGGCCTTCAAGCCGCGTGACAAGGAATTTCTCGCGAAGATCCGGTACACCAATGTGCCGGTCGCCGAGCCATTCCGCCGCGCCATCGTCGATTATCACCGCAAGGAAGCGCCGGGTTCGATCGTGGTCGATTCCGACAACCACTATCTCTACTACGTGCTGAATGACGGCAAGGCGATCCGCTACGGCATCACCGTTGGCGAGGAAGCCATGGCCTGGTCCGGCATCGCCAAGATCGGCGCGATGACCGAGTGGCCGCCGTGGCATCCGACCAAGAGCGAGATCGAGCGGCTTGGCGTGCCCACCTTCGTGGCGCCCGGTCCGGACAATCCGATGGGCTCGCGTGCGATGTATCTTTATGCCAACGGCAAAGACACGCTGTTCCGGCTTCATGGCACCAACCAGCCGGAATATATCGGCGCGTCGATCTCCTCGGGCTGTATCCGCCTGACCAACGAGGACGCAATCGACTTGTACAACCGGGTCAAGGTGGGAACGATCGTCGTGGTGTTGGAGCCCCACCACGGTGACTCCCCTTTCAACTCGCAAATGGCGCTGCAAGGCGGCGGTAACGCCGTTCAGTAGGCTGCGTCGGTACGAATACGAAAAGCGCCGGTCTCACCGGCGCTTTTTTGTTGCCGGCCTCTCTGCTGGCAGCGGATCGGCGGCCGGCTTCGTCTCTTCCGCGGCCTGCGGCTCGGCCGCGTCAGGCTTTGCCGCATCGCGCTTGTCACCATCGGATTTCGCCGCCACCTCGCGCGGCGGCGCTTCCTCGGGCCGCTCGGCCGGCAGCAGCGGCGCGACCTGCGGCAAGGGATCGAGCACGTCCCACTGGCATATCTTGTAGTTGTTGCGCCGCTCCATCAGGTCGAGATGGATGTGGTCCTCGTGGTACCAGTCGGAGTCAGGACCCAGCACCGTCATGAAGCGCGTGCACACCGAATGCAGCACGCTCTCGCGCAGCTCGCGCGCCACCGTGCGATCGGTCAGCGAGATCGCGCGGCCGTCGGCCAGCTTGAACGCACGCACGTCGAGCGCGTTGGCGCGGCCGTGCTCGGACAGATGCGCACCGGGAATGCGGTTGAAGCCGCGGCATTCGTAGGAATCGAAATTGTCGAGCCCGCTGATTTCGCTGCCGAGCTTCTCGGTGAGCGGCACGATGTCGGTGCGGACCCAGTCGGCAATGGCTGTCGCCATCGAGCAGCGCAGCGTCGCTGCCGGCGTCACCGCCACGCGATGCCTGTTGGGCAGCACGATCGCTTCCAGCCGCACCAGGTCGCTGCCGCCGCAGCCGCCCGCACCGTGAATGTCGGGAATGCTGGGAGCGATCGCGATCTCTTCGGTCAGCGCGGTGCGGCAGGCCGAAGGCTGAGGCACGGCAGGCGCCGCCTGTTCGGCCGGCTTGTCCGACTCAGTCGGCGGCTTCGCCGCCGATGGGCTTTCCGGCTCGGCCGCCGGCGCCTCGGACGGCCGCGGTTTCGGCAACGGTACTTTGAGCGAATGCACGCTGCCCCGCAGCCGGGGCGGGCCTTCGAACAGATCGCCGAGGTTGAGGGGCTTTGCGGCCCTGACCCGGGGCGCTTGTATGCCAACGAGGACCAGCGCGGTTACGGCGGTAACCATGATGGGCACGCAGATACGATATGCCCACTTGCGATGTCCGTTCTCCGCGATAAGGTTCATGCCAATTCCAGGATTGATCGCCTTTTCCGCCCTTTCCGAAGCGGAAAGGCGCAAGCACATAACGCTTCAGGAGGAGATCGGATGCTTGGTTTGATGCAGGATTGGCCCTTGCTCTGTCACCGGATCATCGAGCACGCGGCGACCTATCACGGCACCCAGGAAGTCGTCACCCGTTCGGTCGAAGGTCCGATTGTCCGCACCAATTACGCCGAAATTCACAAGCGCGCGCTGAAAGTCTCGCAGATGCTGCAGCGCGACGGCATCAAGCTCGGCGACCGCGTCGCCACCATCGCCTGGAACACCGCCCGCCACCTCGAATGCTGGTACGGCATCATGGGCATCGGCGCCATCTGCCACACCGTCAATCCCCGGCTTTTCCCCGAGCAGATCGCCTGGATCATCAACCACGCCGAGGACCGCGTGGTGCTGACCGACCTCACCTTCGTTCCGATCCTGGAAAAGCTCGCCGACAAGGTGCCGAGCGTCGAGCGCTACATCGTGCTGACCGACAAGGAGCACATGCCGCAGACCACGCTGAAGAACGCCATCGCCTATGAGGAATGGCTGAAACAGGCCGACGGCGATTTCGCCTGGAAGAACTTCGACGAGAATACCGCGGCCGCCATGTGCTACACCTCGGGCACCACGGGCGACCCAAAGGGCGTGCTCTACTCGCACCGCTCCAACGTGCTGCACTCGTTCATGGCCAACTCGAAAGACGCGCTCGGCACCTCGGCCAGCGACGTGATGCTGCCGGTGGTGCCGCTGTTCCACGCCAACAGCTGGGGCATCGCCTTCTCGGCGCCGGCGATGGGCACCAAGCTCGTCATGCCTGGCATGAAGCTCGACGGCGCCTCGGTCTATGAGCTGCTCTCCACCGAGAAGGTCACCCACACCGCCGGCGTGCCGACAGTGTGGCTGATGCTGCTGCAGCACATGTCCGCCAACAATCTGAAACTGCCGCACCTCGAATTCGTGGTGTGCGGCGGCTCGGCGATGCCGCGCTCGATGATCAAGGCCTTTGTCGACATGGGCGTCACCGTGCGCCATGCCTGGGGCATGACCGAGATGAGCCCGCTCGGCACACTGGCGGCCGTGAAACCCCCCTTCACCGAGCTCGAGGGCGACGCGCAGCTCGACATCCTGCAAACCCAGGGTTTCCCGCCCTATGGCGTGCAGATGAAGATCACCGACGATGCCGGCAAGAAATTGCCCTGGGACGGCAAGACCTTTGGCCGGCTCAAGGTCTCGGGACCCGCGGTCGCCAAGGCCTATTTCCGGGTCGACGCCAACATCCTCGATGACGAAGGCTATTTCGACACCGGCGACGTCGCCACCATGGACGAGCATGGCTACATGCGGATCACCGACCGCTCCAAGGATGTGATCAAGTCCGGTGGCGAATGGATTTCCTCGATCGACCTGGAGAACCTGGCGGTCGCCCATCCAGCGGTCGCGGAAGCCGCCGTGATCGGCGTGTATCATCCGAAGTGGGACGAGCGGCCGCTTTTGATTGTGCAGCTCAAGCAGGGCCAAAAAGCCACGCGCGAGGACATCCTGAAGTTCATGGAAGGCAAGATCGCGAAATGGTGGATGCCCGATGACGTCGTCTTCGTCGAAGGCATTCCGCATACCGCGACCGGCAAGATCCTGAAAACCGCGCTGCGCGAGCAGTTCAAGGCCTATCGCTTCCCGAACGCGGCGGCGTGATGGTTGCATAATCTGGAATTGAAACGGCCTCCCCAAAGGAGGGCCGTTTTCCGTTTGGTTCCCATACTGCCAATTAAGGCTGCCCAACTCCGCGCCAGCTACGAAAGGCCAATAGGAACTGGCGTTTCCGCTCTCTAATTTCCCGCCCGATTTCGTAAAACCAAACAGCGAGGAAACGCTCAAAATGACAAAATCAATCGCGCACCGCGCTCTGCCGTGGCTGCTGTTTGCTTCAATGGCCGCCACCAGCGCACAGGCGGCAGGCAACAAGGTGGTGATCGGCGACATCGACGACATGTCCGGTCTCTACGCCGACGTCATCGGGCCCGGCGGCGTCGAAGCCGCCAGGATGGCGATCGAGGATTTCGGCGGCAGCGTGCTCGGCAACAAGATCGAGCTTCTGACTTCCGACCACCAGAACAAGCCCGATGTCGGCGCCCAGAAGTTCCGTGAATGGGCCGACCGCGACGGCGTCACCATGGTTCTCGGCGGATCGAACACCGGCGTCAGCCTCGCCATGAACAACGCGGCCAAGGAGAAGAAGATTCCGTTCATCGCGATCGGCGCCGCCGGCGCCTCGCTGACCGGCAAGGATTGCACGCCCTACACCGTCCACTACGTCTACGACACCACCTCGCTGGCCAACGGCACCGCCAAGACCATGGTGAGCCAGGGCGGCAAGAGCTGGTTCTTCCTCACCGCCGACTATGCGTTCGGCACGCAGTTGCAGGACGCCGCCACCAAGGTCGTCGAAGCCAATGGCGGCAAGGTGGTCGGCGCGGTGCGCGTGCCGCTCTCGACGTCCGACTTCTCGAGCTATCTGCTGCAGGCCCAGAACTCCGGCGCCCAGGTGCTAGGCCTTGCCAATGCCGGCAACGACTTCACCAACTCGATCAAGGCCTCCGACGAATTCGGCATCAGCAAGACGATGAAGCCCGCCGCCCTGCTCGCCTTCATCAGCGACATCCATTCGCTGGGCTTGAAGACCGCGCAGGGGCTCTATCTCACCACCGGCTGGTACTGGGATCTCAACGACAAGACCCGCGCCTTCGCCAAGCGCTATTACGAGAAGACCAAGCGCGAGCCGACCATGAACCAGGCCGGCTACTATTCGGCGACCATGACCTATCTGAACGCCGTCAAGGCGGCCGGCACCACCGATTCCGACAAGGTGATGGCCGAGCTCAAGAAGGCGAAGATCGACGACATGTTCACCAGCAACGGCAAGATCCGCGCCGACGGCCTGATGGAACACGAGATGTACATCATGCAGGTCAAGAAGCCCGAGGAATCGAAAGCTCCCTGGGACTATTACAAGCTGATCCAGACCATGTCGGGCGAGGAAGCGTTCGGAAAACTGTCCGAATCCGCCTGCCCGCTCGCCGCGACCCACTGATTTAACTGACGCTCCAGCCGCGCGCCCCGCCCCGGCGGGGCGCGTCCGATTCTCGCCCCCTTTCCGGCGCGGACGGGGCATAAATTGCTTCACTCTTGGCCGGAAAGTGCGCTAGGTCACCTGCACGCCCGCTCGCCCACTGGCTGGAACGGGCGCCAAATCCATGCCGGAATAGTTCAGGATGGCTCGCAGGTTTTCCGCTCCCTACCAGTCGGAGCCCTTCTCCGGGCTCGCCACCTGGGCGCGCAATCTTGCCGTGTTCTCGATCATCGCGGTCGTGGTCTCGATCCTCATCGTCCGCTTCGGCTTCCTGGAGATGAAGCCGGCGATTGCGACCTTCTTCGGCGCGCTCGGCCTTGCCGCCCTGTCCATCCTGATCGGGCTCGCCGGTTTTGCCGCGATCTGGCAGAACGGCACGCGCGGCATGAGCCGGATCCTGGTCGCCTTCGTGATCGACGCCGCCATCCTCGCCTATCCGGCCTATCTCGCCCTCCAGTATCGCAAGCTGCCGCCGATCCACGACATCACCACCGACCCGATCGACCCGCCGCGCTTCGACGCCCTGGCGCGCCTGCGCAGCGGCGACGGCGCCAACACGGCTGTTTATGCCGGCCTCTATTCCGCCGAGCAGCAGCACCAGGCCTATCCGGATATCGAGCCGGTGCAGCTCGAAATCCCGGTCGACCGCGCCTACACGATCGCGCTCCAACTCGTCAACAAGCGCAAATGGCTCGTCATCGACGAACGCGCGCCGCAGCCGCCGCGCCGCATCGGCCGCATCGAAGCGGTGGCGCGCACGCCGATCATGGGATTCCGCGAGGATGTTTCCATCCGCGTGTCGCCCGACGGCGATGATTCGCGCGTCGATATCCGCTCCTCCTCGCGCTATTTCGAAAGCGATCTCGGCTCCAATGCCGCGCGTGTGAGCAAACTGATCGACGACATCAATACCGCGGCCGAAGCCGCCGCGCTCAAGCCGGTGAAGAAGGCCGCCCCACCGCCGCCGCCGAAGGGGCCGGCCAAGACGGTGAAGAAATAGCCCCGAGCCGTTTTCGTCATTGCGAGCGAAGCGAAGCAATCCAGAATGCCTCCTCGGCGGCAGTCTGGATTGCTTCGTCGCTTCGCTCCTCGCAATGACGGTTAGGACGCCAGCCGGTAGGTCCCGCCGATCACGGGATCGCCGTCCGTGGCGACCACGCCGCGCGAGACCAGATCCTCCAGATGCGCCAGCACGGAATAGCCTGCCGCGGTCGTAAGCCGCGGATCGATGCCGATATAGATCGCACGCACCATGGTCGGGATGTCGGCTTCGCCCTTGGAGAGGCGATGCAGGATCGATGCCTCGCGCGCCTGGCGGTGGCGGATCAGGAAGCGCACATAGCGCGGCCCCTCCGGGATTTCCGGACCATGGCCGGAGAAATAGAGGTCCTCCTCGCGCGCGGCGAGGCGATCGAGCGACGCCATGTAGTCGATCATGGAGCCGTCGGGCGGCGCCACGATCGAGGTCGACCAGCCCATGACGTGATCGCCGACAAAGCTGATCTTCCGCTCCGGCCAGGCAAAGGCGAGATGGTTGGCGGTATGGCCGGGCGTCGCCACCGCCTCGAGCCGGAAGCCCGCCCCCTCGATGACGTCGCCGCTCTTCACCTGCACATCCGGCCTGAAGTCGCGGTCGGCGCCGGACTCCGGATTGTGCTTCTCGCCCTCGAAGCGCGGCCGCGAGGCGCGGTGCGGCCCCTCGGCATAGACGGGCGCGCCGGTCGCCTGCTTGATACGCGGCGTATTCGGCGAATGGTCGCGATGGGTATGGGTGACCAGGATATGCGTCACGGTCTCGCCGCGCACGGCATCCAGCAGCGCCTTGGCATGCGCCTCGCTGTCCGGGCCGGGATCGATGATCGCGACCTTGCCCGCGCCCAAGATGTAGCTGACCGTGCCAGTGAAGGTGAACGGGCTCGGATTGTCGCAGAGCACGCGGCGGATGCCGGGACGGACCTCCTCGACGATGCCGGGTTTTAAGGGAAAGTTGCGGTTGAACGGGACGTCGTCGTTTTCGGCCATTGATAAGGAAACCTGTGTTGCGGTCGTAGGATGGGTAGAGCGAAGCGAAACCCATCACGCAACGCACGCAAACGCGGCGATGGGTTTCGCTTCGCTCAACCCATCCTACGCATTGTGCAACGGGCCTTACGAAAACGCCTGAATGCCCGTGATCGCCCGTCCCAGGATCAGCGCGTGCACATCGTGGGTGCCCTCATAGGTGTTCACGGTTTCCAGGTTCGAGGAGTGGCGCATCACATGGTACTCGACCTGGATGCCGTTGCCGCCGTGCATGTCACGGGCCATGCGGGCGATGTCGAGGGCCTTGCCGCAATTGTTGCGCTTGACGATCGAGATCATCTCCGGGGCCATCTTGCCCTCGTCCATCAGGCGGCCGACGCGAAGCGACGCCTGCAGGCCCAGCGCGATCTCGGTCTCCATGTCGGCAAGCTTCTTCTGCACCAGCTGCGTCGCGGCCAGCGGCCGGCCGAACTGCTTGCGATCGAGCGTGTACTGCCGCGCGCGGTGCATGCAGTCTTCCGCGGCGCCCATCGCGCCCCAGGAAATGCCGTAGCGGGCGCGGTTGAGGCAGCCGAACGGGCCCTTGAGGCCGGAGACGTTGGGCAGCAGCGCGCTCTCGGGAACCACGACGTTATCCATCACGATCTCGCCGGTGACCGAGGCACGCAACGAAAGCTTGCCGCCGATCTTCGGCGCCGACAGGCCCTTCATGCCCTTCTCCAGGATGAAGCCGCGGATCTGGTTGTCATGCGCGGCCGACTTGGCCCAGACGACGAAGACATCGGCGATCGGAGCGTTGGAGATCCACATCTTGGCGCCGTTGAGCCGGTAGCCGTCGGAAACCTTCTCGGCGCGGGTCTTCATGCCGCCGGGGTCGGAACCGGCATCGGGCTCGGTCAGGCCGAAGCAGCCGACCCATTCTCCGGTCGCGAGCTTGGGCAGGTATTTCTTGCGCTGGGTTTCGTCGCCATAGGCATAGATCGGATACATCACCAGCGAGGACTGCACCGAGTTCATCGAGCGGTAGCCGCTATCGACGCGTTCGATCTCGCGCGCCACCAAGCCGTAGGCCACATAGCTCGCATTGGCGCAGCCATATTCCTCCGGGAGCGTGACCCCGATCAGGCCGAGCTCGCCCATCTCGTTGAAGATCTCGCGGTCGGTCTTCTCCTCGAGATAGGCTTTGATCACCCGCGGCAGCAGCTTGTCCTGCGCATAGGCCCGCGCGGTGTCGCGGATCAGGCGCTCGTCCTCGGTCAACTGATCGTCGAGCAGGAACGGATCATCCCACTGGAAAGAAGCCTCCGCCGGCTTGTCCTTGGCTTGAGGGCGCACGCTCATGAAAAATCCTTTCGCGTCGTTCCTTTAAGGAATTGGTCGACAAATTAAAGCGCTACGCATGGAAGCGCAATTGAATTGCGAACAGCGTCTAACCTTCCAGCCGTTCGTTGGAGACGATCTCGATACCGAAACCGGACAGTCCCTTGTAGTCATGAACCGACGAGGTGAGGTTCACGATCGAGGTAATACCGAGGTCGCGCAGGATCTGAGCGCCGACGCCGACCTCGCGCCACTGCCTGTTGCGATCGGCTTCCGCCGTCTTTGGCTCGCCGACCGGCTCGACGGGAACGCCCGCCGCGCCGTCGCGCAAATACACCAGCACGCCGCGGCCGGCGCGCTGGAAATGCTTCAGCACGACCTGCATCCGCGCCTGTCCGGTGAAGAGATCCTTGACGATGTTCGGCTTGTGCAGCCGTGTCAGCACGCGTCTGCCGTCGCCGACGCCGTTATAGACGAAGGCGGCATGCGCAATCTCGTCGAAAGGAGAGCGGTAAGCATAGCCCTGCAGCGGCCCGATCGGGCTTTCGGTGACGAAGGTCGAGACCCGCTCGATCAGCTTCTCGCGCGCCTGCCGATAGGCGATCAGGTCGGCGATGGTGACGTGCTTGAGGTTGTTGGCGGCGGCGAAGCGGCTGACCTGCTCGCCCTTCATCACCGTGCCGTCGTCGTTCATGAGTTCCGAGATGACGCCGACCGGCGGCAGACCGCTTAGCTTGCAGAGGTCGACCGCGGCCTCGGTATGGCCGGAGCGGAGCAGCACGCCGCCGTCGCGCGCGATCAGCGGGAAGATATGGCCCGGCCGGGCAAAATCGTTGGCGCCGGCGTTGGGGTTGGCCAGCGCCCGGCAGCAGGAGGCGCGCTCGTCCGCCGAAATGCCGGTGCCGCCGTCGGGCTTGTAGTCGATCGATACCGTGAAGGCGGTGGTGTGGGCGGAGTCATTGTGCGCGACCATCGGGTCGAGCCGCAGCCGGCGCGCGTCCTCCTGTGTGATGGGCGCGCAGACGATGCCCGAGGTGTGGCGGATGATGAACGCCATCTTCTCCGCGGTGCAGAACGAGGCGGCGACAATCAGGTCGCCCTCGCCTTCGCGATCATCGTCATCGGTGACGACGACGAGCTCGCCGCGGGCAAAGGCTTGCAGTACGTCCTGGATCGTATTCGCCATTCTCTCAAGGTCTCTATCTGATGCCAGGATGCATTAGCCGGACTTCGACGCGCGCGCTAGTCTCCCCGGCCCTGCCCGGGCTGCATGGACCAATGAAAAGCCGGGCGATAGACTGGGCTCTGAAGCAAGGGATGCGGGGAGATCGGATGCGATTGAAGCGAGCAATTTGTCGTGTCGCCCTGGCCGGCGCGCTTCTGGCCGGGGCCGGGAGCGTTTCGATTACTGCCGTGCGAGCCGAGCCGGCGCTCAGCATCGAGAAGAGCTTTGCCGCTTCCCTAACCGCGATGCCGGCGGAGCCCCTCACCGTATCCGGCTCGTTCTATGTCCCGGTCTATTCCAGTGTCTCCATGGCGCAAGGCCGGTTACGCGCGGATTTTTCGGTCACGCTCAGCGTCCACAACGCTTCTGAGACCCGGCCGCTGGTGTTGAAGCGGATCGCCTATTTCGACACGGCCGGCAAGATGGTGGAGAGCTACCTCAAATCGCCGATCGCGCTAAAGCCGTTCTCGACCATCGAAGTATCTATCCCGACCGCCGATGTGCGGGGTGGAACCGGCGCCAATTTCGTGGTCGATTGGGCGGCAGCCGGCGAGATCGCGGAGCCGGTGGTGGAAGCGTTGATGGTCGGCGATGTCGGCGCCGCGCACTACGCCTTCATCAGCCAGGGGCGGCCGATCAAGGTCGTCGGCAAGAACTAAAAAACAACTAAAACAAACAAGAATTAAAACAAAACGAGAAAATCCCGGGAGTGAATATCCAATGTCCAGCTTCGATTTTGCGCCCCTGCTTCCGGCGGGCCTGCCCGCTCCCGCGGCCAGATGGACGGGACTGGCAAAATACAGCTTTGTCGGCGGCAACAACGATCCCGACCAGGTGCCGGTCGACGAACTGATCGAAGCCGTGAATTCGGTGCTCAAGCGCGAGGGCAGGTCACTCGCGACCTATGGGCTGGCGAGCGGCCCGCAAGGTTACCGGCCACTGCGCGAATTCCTCTGTTCGAAGCTGAAGCGCGACGCCGGCATCGTTGCAACGGCCGACGGCATCATGATCGTCTCCGGCTCGCTGCAGGCCCTCGACCTCGTCAACCAGACCCTGCTCGTGCGCGGCGACACCGTGATCGTCGAGCAGGAGACCTATCAGGGCTCGCTGAACCGCCTGACCCGGCTCGGCGTCAATACCATCGGCATTCCACTCGATGGCGAGGGCATGCGGATGGATGCGCTGGCCAAGACCCTCGCTGATCTCAAGGCCAGGGGCATCCGGCCGAAATACATCTACACCATCCCCACCGTGCAGAATCCGACCGGCACCATCATGCCGGAGTCGCGCCGCGCGGAATTGCTAAAACTGTCGCAGGAATATGGCGTGCCGATCTTCGAGGACGATTGCTATGCCGACCTGATCTGGGACGGCAAACGTCCGCCCGCGATCCATGCCATGGCTGACAATGGCAGCGTGATCCATATCGGCTCGTTCTCCAAGTCGATCGCGCCCGCGCTGCGCGTCGGCTTCATCGTCGCGCCCTGGGAGATGATGTCGCGGATGCTGGCGCTGAAGACCGATGCCGGCTCCGGCGCGCTGGAGCAGATGGTGCTGGCCGAATATTGCGCGCCGCATTTCACCTCGCACGTGCCGAAGCTGACGCGCGGGCTGCGCCGCAAGCTCGACACGCTGATGGAGGCGCTGGGCGAGCAGTTCGGCACCTCGGCGGAATTCGAGGACCCCAAGGGCGGCATCTTCCTCTGGGTGAAGCTGCCCGACAATGTCGACACGCTAAAACTCTATCAGGCGGCGCTCGCCGCCGGCGTCGCCATCAATCCGGGTCCGGAATGGTCGACCAACAAGGGCTATGCCGGCAGCCGCCTGCGGCTCTGCTTTGCGAGCCCCTCCGAGCAGCAGATCCGCGAGGGCGTCGCGGTGCTCGCCGACGTCTGCCGCAAGGAGTTCGGCGTGCCGGTGCGGATCGCCAATGTGGAGAAGCGGGCGTAGCGCTCACCGCACCGCAAATGGCGCCTGATAGGGCCGGCCGAACGGCACGCCGTTGATCACCGTCTGCACCGGCTTGATATAGGCCTTGCCCTCGCGCTTGTTGTTGCGGGTGTCGACGAAGGTCACGGGACCTTCGACCAGCTCCATGATCGAGACGTCGCCCGGCGCGCCTTGCTGCAGCGTGCCGATCTTCGGCGCGCGGTTGATGATCTTCGCGGGCGCAATGGTCGCCATCGCCACCACCTGCTCCAGCGAAAAACCCATGGCCATGAACTTGCTCATGACATTGGGCAGGAAAGGCATGCCGGGCGAGTTACCGGAGAAGACGTGGATGTCGGAGGAGAGCGTGTCGGGCGTGCAGCCACCGGGGATGGCGACATCTGCCACCGTGAAGTCGAAACTGCCGCCGCCATGGCCGACATCGAAGATCACGCCGCGCTGCTTGGCCGCCAGCGCCGCCGGCAACAGCTTGCCGTCCTGCACGATGTTGGTGAAGACGCCCGACATGTTGGGGAAGCCGGAATAGCAGTGCGTCAGCACGTCGCCGGGCCGCAGCAAATTGAGGATGTCGCTCATCAGCTCCTTGGTCTCGACGCCGCCGATATGGACCATCATCCGGGCCGGCCAGCCGCACATCTCGCAGGCCTGGATGCCGCGCTTGAGCGGCTCGACGCCGTGCTTGAAGATGATGTTCTCCGACATCCGCACCTTCACCCCGATCAGGAAATCGGGGTTTTCGGCCAGCGCCATCGCGCAGGCCTCCACCTGCGCATTGTCGATATTGTAGAGCTCGGCGACCGGGAAGGCTGAGAGGCCGTTGTTGGCGATATGGAGGAAGGCGTACATCCGCGCCCGCGTCTGGGCCACGATGAAGCGGCGCAGTGCGGCGAGATTGTTGACGCCGGCGTCGCCCGCGGAAACCACAGTGGTCGTGCCCTGGAATTGCACCAGCTCGTCGGCGGGGATGCCGATCGCCGAGCCATAGGGATAGACGTGGCAGTGCAGATCGACGAGGCCGGGCAGGACCAGCTTGCCCGAGGCGTCGATGCTTTTCAGCGCGCGCTCGGCGGGAATGCTTTCCTGGACCGCTTCCACCACGCCCCAGCGGATGCCGATATCACGTTTGGCGCGGAGCGACTGGCTGGGATCGAGCACCTCGCCGCCCTTGATGACCAGATCGAACTTGTCGTTCGGTCCCATCGCCGCGTTGGCCGGGCCTGATAGCGCCACGGCGGCGGCCGATCCTGAAAGCGCAAGGAAATCACGGCGTGACAACGCGGACATGGCACTCCCCCCAAAATGATTTTTATGGATGGATGATGCGCCAGCCCCGATTTTTCCGCAAGGTACAGCGCAATTTCGATGCATTTCCCAAACAGAGTGCGACGCCGCAGCCACGCGGACATCGCGTGGGAAGGAGTTTGCAAGACGTGAGCGGGTTTTTCAGCCGGCTGTTGCTCGTGGCGGCGTTCTCCGTGAGGCTCGCCGGTCACGCCAGCGCCGAAACGATGGCGGAGACGGCGAAGCAATGGGGCCTGATCGGCCCATGGTCGCTCGATTGCATGCTGCCGCCCGATCACAACAAAGGCACGGTGCTGACCTACGACATCGCCGACGATCGCGTGGTGCATCGCCGCGACTTCGGCGATGCCCGCGACCAAGCCGAGGTGCTGTCGCTCAGCGTCTCGGCCGACGGAATGATTCACCTGCGCGTCTATTTTCCCTCGGTCAAGCAGACGCGCGAATACGGCATGATCCACCAGGGCGACGGCACCGTTCGCGCGATGTATAACCGCAACGAGAAAAACCAGTATTCCATCAAGGACGGCAAGTACACGTCCACCGGCAAGCCCACCCCGGCCCAGCACAAATGCGAACGGGTGATATCGTGGGCGCCGCGCTTCAGCCCTGCATCGGCACAACTGGCCTCCCGTCGCGCGACGCCGTAAGCTAGCCGCGAACAATAAGGGCCCAAACGGCCCAAAAAGGGAGACGTCCATGCTTTCCATCCGAACGCTCGCGGGCGCAGCCTGCCTGCTCGCTTCCACCGCTGCCTTTGCCGAGGATCCCCTGCCCCGCGCCAAGCCCGAAGAAGCCGGCTTCTCCAGCGAGCGCCTGGCGCGGATCGACAGCGTGTTGAAAGCCGATATCGAAGCGGGGCGGATTCCCGGCGCGGTCATCGCCATCGCCCGCCACGGCAAGCTCGTGAAGTTCGATGCCTATGGCTTCCGCGACAAGGAAGCGGGTGCGGCGATGACGACCGATACCATCTTCAACATCGCCTCCATGACCAAGCCGATGACGACCGTCGGCGCGCTGATGCTGTACGAGCAGGGCAAGCTCCTGATCGACGATCCGCTTTCGAGATACTTCCCGAAATTCGCGAACATGAAGGTCGCGGTGCGCGACAATGGCGAGCCCACCGACCAGACGGTGCCTGCCAATCGCCAGATCACCATCCAGGATCTGATGCGCCATACCTCCGGCCTGATCTATGGCGGCCGCGGCAATACGCTGGTGCACAAGATGTATCCCGCCGGCAGCGGCGACGCGGCAACGAACTATGACGGCGCGGCTTTCCTCGACAAGCTGTCGTCGCTGCCGCTGCTCTACCAGCCGGCAACCGTTTGGGACTACGGGTTCGGCCTCGACGTGCTCGGCCTCACCATTGAGAAGATCTCCGGTCAATCGCTTGGAGAATATCTGCAGGCTAATCTCTGGGGACCACTGGGCATGACCGATACCGGCTTCTCAGTCTCGCCCGAGAAGGCCGCACGGTATGCCAAGCCGCTGCCGACCGATCCCGACACCGGCAAGCCGCAGGCGCGCAGCCCCGACCTCACCCAGAAGCTGAAGTTCGAATGCGGCGGCGGCTGCAGCGCATCGACCGCGTCGGACTATCTGCGCTTTGCCTCGATGCTGATGAACGGCGGCCGCTTCGGCGAGTCGCGCCTGCTCGGGCCGAAGACCGTCGCCTATATGCTGTCCGACCAGCTCGGCCCCAACATCAAGAATCTCGTCGGCAATGCCGATCCGACCCGCGCCGATTACGGCTTTGGCCTCGGGCTCGCCGTGCGCACCACGCCCGGCGTGGTGAGAATGATGGGCTCGGTCGGCCAGTTCTCATGGCCCGGCGCAAGCGGCACCGACTGGTGGGCCGATCCGAAGGAAGACCTCGTCGTGGTCTATCTCTCGGCCGCGCCGGGCCCGGTCCGCTGGCACTATCGGCAGAAGATCAACGCGCTGGTCTATCAGGCGATCGTGGAGTAGCGCGGACGAAGAAGCGCGACGTGCGACAATCGTACGCAGTGCGCACGAAGCTGAATGCCTGTTCAGGATTCTCTTCAAGTTCCTGCGGAACGTTCCTTCTCACTCGAGGTTTAATCCGCACTGAGAGTGAGGAGGACTACATGAAGAAGTTTGGTTATGTCGCGGCTGCACTGGGTGCGATCGCAATTGCGCTGCCTTCGATTGCCAGCGCCGAGACCGTCGTGATCAAGCGCGGCGGTTATCATCATGGCTGGGACCGTTCCCACGCCGAAATGCGCGTGCATCGGGACTATGGCTGGCATCGTGGCTGGCATCACGACCACGACCGCGTCGTGATCCGCGAGCATCGCTACTAAGGCCAACAAGGCCGACACAGGAATGGCCCCGCAAGGGGCCATTCTCTTGTTCGCTTTAATCCCACGCCGGCGCGAAGCCCGGGTTGACGAAGCGCTTGTCCTTCGGCAGCGCGGCGATCTTTTTTCTATCGTCGTCGTCGAGTGTGAGGCTCAGCGCATCCCAATTGGCCTTCTGGCTTTCATGGCGCGAGGCCTTCGGGATCGCGGCGACGCCGTCCTGGTCGAGCAGCCATCTAAGCGCGACTTGCGCTCCGCTTGCGTTGTGCTTCTTGCCGATCGCAACAAGCGTCTCATCCGACGCGGCACGGCCCTGCGCCAGCGGGCAATACGCCACCAGCGGGATCGACTTCGCGTCCATGTATTTCTTCACCTTCGACTGATCGAGCATCACGTGATATTCGATCTGGTTGCAGGCGATCGGGGCCTTCAATTCTTCGACCACGGTCTTGAGCAGCGCAACGTTGAAATTGGCGACGCCAATCGCACGGGTGCGCCCCTCCTCCTTCAGCTTCATCAGCGTCTCGAACATCGACGGCAGATGCATGCCCGGCTTCGGCCAGTGCACGAGATAGAGATCGACCATTTCGAGCCGGAGCTTCTTCAGGCTGGTATCGAAGGCGCGGCGCATGGCGTCGGGCGCCAGATTCTCGTTCCAGACTTTGGTGGTGACATGCAGCTCGCCACGCGGCACGCCGGATGAAGCGATGGCTGCACCGATAGCGTCTTCATTGGCGTACATTTCCGCGGTGTCGATGTGGCGATAGCCGAGCGCGAGCGCGCTTTCGACCGCGGCGCGGCAGACGTCGCCCTGCATGCGAAAGGTGCCGAGCCCGAGCCGCGGCAACCGAATGCCCTGGGTTTGAAAAGCTTCCATGATTACTCCTTGAAACCGGCGCCGCCTTGCGCGCTCGCAGGAAAAACCGCAAGGAAGCGCTGTTGTTTGGGATGGTTGGAACGGCGGGCCGGGTCGAGACCAGTTTGCCCGCAATGCGGGCCGCAAATCAAGATCGGCTGGTGAGGTGTTCCAGCCGCCGGGCATCGGGCCGCGGCGGGATATCGACCGACCAGAGATCGCGGTCGTCGACGTCCTTCAGGGTCACGGCCATCACGCCGGATTTTCCGTCGATGTCGACGCGGCCGAAGAATTGTAGCCCGAAGCAGGGTGCGAGGTTCTCGCCCTGCTCCGCGCTGCAGCCGCATTGATACATCGCCTTTGGTCCAAAGGTGTTGTCGAGCTGTCCCGGCCCCCAGGTGCCGGCATGAAGGGGGCCGGAGACGAACTCCCAGAACGGCTCGAAATCGGAGAACACCGCGCGGTTCGGATCGTAATAATGCGCGGCGGTGTAATGCATGTCGGCGGTTAGCCACACAATATTGCGAACGCCAGCGCGCTTGAGAGACGATAGAAGATCGGCGATCTCGTGCTCGCGCCGCGAAGGCGGCCCGTCGCCGAGCGCGACCGCGTCAAAACTGATCAGCCCGATCGGGAGATCCGCGGCGATCACCTTCCAGGTCGCATTCGATGCGGCGAGCTCGCGCTTCAGCCAGGCGAGCTGCGTCGCGCCGAAGATGAAGCTGTCGGCGCGCTCGTCGCCCTTGTTCCAGCTGTTGTCGCGGTAGCTGCGCATATCGATCAGGAACACGTCGAGCAGCGGGCCGTAGCCAATCTTGCGATAGATGCGGCCGGCCTGCGCCGAGATTTCGCGGATCGGCATGTAGTCGAAAAAGGCGCGGCGGGCGCGCGCGATCAGGCGCGAGTTGCCGGCTTCGTCGTAGCCGCCCTCGTCGTAACTGCCCGGCGACCAGTCGTCGCAGACCTCATGGTCGTCCCATTGCGCCAGGACAGGCACTTCGGCGTGGAAGGCGCGAAAATTCTCGTCGAGCCAGTTATATCTATAGTTGCCGCGAAACTGCCCGAGACTGTGGGCGACCGCGGATTTTTCCTCGGTGACGATGTTGCGCCAGATCTCGCCGTTCGGAAGCGCTTGCGTGGCGGGTATGGTGCAGTCCGCATAGATGTGGTCGCCGGAATGGATGAAGAAGTCCGGGCGGTTGTCGCGCATGGTGTGATAGGTCCGATATCCGCCACGGCCGACATCGATGCCCCACCCCTGCCCTGCGGTATCGCCTGACCAGACAAACGAGATCGATTGATTGTCGCGCGGCGCAGTGCGGAAATGGCCGACACGGCTTTCTCCCGCGACGCCGGAGGCGAAGTCCTCGAACCACACGCGGTAGAAAGCATCCTGCCCTGCGGGGAGATTTTCGAGCAGCAGCTTTGCGGTGAAGTCGCGATCGGGCAGCGCGTCAGCCGAAGCCGCGCTGAAGATGGTCTTGAAGCTTCCGACGGTCGAGCATTCCACATGCATCCGCGCGGGCCGGTCGGCGCGTGCCCAGACTATTGCGGACCCGGCATCGACATCGCCGGACTGGATGCCGCCGGAAATCTGCGGCCGGTCGGCCGCGCGGCTGAGATAGGGTTTTGCGACAATCCCTCCGCCTGCCAGCGCCAGCGAGGAAGCGGATCGGACCAGCACCTGGCGTCTGGTCAGGACCGGCTTTTGTGAAGTCATTTCGGGCAGCCTTCATCGAATCACGATGAAGGGTGCCTGCCGCGTTTGACTCTCAGCCGACGCTTTTTTGAACTCGGGGCCGAAGCTTTTACAACGATCGGATGACTCGTTTGTTTGGCGCGTTTTCTTAACGCGAACCGGGCCCCACCCCGCATCAAGTGCGGGGCAGACTTCGCTCGAAAACGCTATGGGAACTCACTGCTTCCAGTCGCAGATGCCGCCGGAGCGGCAGGGCCATTTCTGGATACGCGTGTCCATGGCCTGCGCATCGAGCGGATTGCTGCGATGGCGGTGCGCGAGCTTGATCCGCGCCGCGCCCTTCGGCTTCTCGGCCGCCACATGCGTCACATGGCGCGGAGGCCTGACCTGCACGTCCTGCACTGCGACCTTTTTCGGCTCGGTCTTGAGCTCGTTGCGCGCCCAATTGGCTTCGCTTCGATCGCTCCTTGCGTCACTCCTGGCTTCGACCGCGACCGGCGCAAAATGCGTGGCCGGGCCGAGCGGTTTTGGCGACAGCACGGCCTTCGACAGGTCGAGGCCGAGGAATTCGTCCGCCCGATACTCGTCGGCCATCGCAAAACTGCCGGCTGCAAGCAGCACGGCGCCGATCAGAGCTGGAACCACAGGTTTCAGGCCCATTCTGGCCTCCTGAACAATTCGAAAAACGAGACTTCCCCTCATCTGTATATCTAGGAAGGCGGCGGTTCAGTTCCAGCCGCAACTGCCATCAAGGTTACTGCGCGCTGGTGTCGCAGGCTACCGCGGTCGCAAAAAATATCAACAAATCAGGCAGTTCCGCCCCCGGTTGGGGGCGGATCGGCCTCTCTCGTCGGCGACGCTTATTTCTCGAACGCGCCGTAGACCATGTTCTTCAGCGTGATGCGGATGCGCCCGCGGTTGACCACGGTCTGCGCCATGAACACCGCAATCATGTTCTCCTGCCGGTCGACCCAGAAGGTCGTGCCACCGGCGCCGGACCAATTCATCTCGCCGACCGAACCCTCATAGGGAACGACGCCGGCGTCAACGCGGACCGCAAAGCCCAGCCCGAAGCCGAAGCCGGGTCCCGGCAGATAATACGGACCGGGCACCACGCCGGATCCCGGTCCGATGTGGTTTGCGCCCATATAGGCGACCGTCTTCGGGCTCAGATAGCGTTTGCCGTCGAGCGTGCCGCCATTGAGGATCATCTGCGCAAAGCGCGCATAATCGTCGATGGTCGACACCATCCCGCCGCCACCGGACTCCATCTTCTGCGCCACGCGCGGATCATTCATCTCGGCGCCCGCGCCGATGGTGCGGTCGTTCGGGAAGGGCTCGGCGATCAGCGGCTGT
This sequence comes from uncultured Alphaproteobacteria bacterium, assembly GCA_963802585.1. Taxonomy (GTDB): domain Bacteria; phylum Pseudomonadota; class Alphaproteobacteria; order Rhizobiales; family Xanthobacteraceae; genus Bradyrhizobium. Next base: position 83,915 of record CAWDJS010000030.1, read on the forward strand.
TTGGCGGCATCGGTGACATAGAAGCCCGTGTCTTTCATGCCCAGCGGATCAAGCAGCCGCTCCTTCTCGAACTGATAGAGCGATTTGCCCGAGACGACCTCGATCACCCGACCGAGCACGTCGACGGACTGGCTGTAGTCCCAGGTGGTGCCGGGCTGATAGGCCAGCGGCATTTTCGCGAGACGCTCGGTGAACTCCGCCAGATCGGGATTACCCTCTCCCAGTTTCGCTTCCACATAGGCCTTCTTGACCATCCCCTCGCCGAAAAAGCCGTAAGTCAGTCCGGAGGTGTGGCGCATCAGGTCCTGGATGGTGATCGGACGCTTCGGCGCGACGAGATCGAGATGCATCTTGCCGTCTTCTTCCTTCACCTCGACACCGACCTTCACATTGGCAAAGGCGGGAATGTATTTCGACAGGGGATCGTCGAGCTGCAACTTGCCGTCCTCCACCAGCATCATCGCCGCCACCGTCGTGATCGGCTTCGACATCGAATAGATGCGGAAGATGGTGTCCGGCGTCATCGGCGCCTTGGTGGCGGGATCGCGCACGCCAAAGCTCTTGAAATAGGCAGTCTGCCCGTTGCGCCGGATCAGCATGACGGCGCCGGGGATCTTGTTGGTGTCGACCTCGTTCTGGATGAACGCGTCGATGCGCGCGACGCCCTCGCTCGAAAACCCGGCCTGCTCCGGCTGGGCCGCCGGGCCTTCGGCAAACGCAAACGACGTGGTGGCAAGAAGCGCGAGACCGGCAATCGTGGTATCGCGCAGACGAAACGCGGCAAGCATGCGAGACTCCTCCCAAAAAAAAATCGGATCTTGATGTCCGGACAGGCCCGTCGTCCTGCGACGAGGGCCGATTGCAGCGATATTCGCGCGGGCCGCGGGCTTGCGAGTCCGCGGGTAACGATCGGTGGCCGGTCTTAACTCCCGCCCGCCAGCAGCTTCACCAGGCGATAGAGATATTCATTGCCGTTGTAGAAGGATTTCACCGGCACCCGCTCGTCCCGGCCGTGCAGGCGCGCAGAATCACCGGTCTCCATCGCCATGCCGGAATGGCCGTAGGTGGGAATCCCGGCATTGCGCAGGAAAGCGCCGTCGGTGCCGCCCGAGCTCATCACGGGAATCAAGGCCGCCTCGGGCCAGAACTCATGCGACAGTTTTTCGATCGCGCCGACGAGTTCCTCATTCAGCTTCGAGGGCTCGCTCGCAACCTCGCGGTCGATCTGGGTCACGGTGATCTCGTCGTCGGCGAGCACCTTGATCAGTGTCGCCTTCACCTCCTCCGCCGGCTCACCCGGCATGATGCGGCAATTCACCTTGGCGGACGCCAGCTGCGGCAGCGCGTTCGCGGCATGCCCGCCCTCCAGCATGGTGGCGACGCAGGTGGTGCGTAGCAGCGAATTGAAAGGCGCGATGGCCGAGAGCCGCGCCAGCGCCGCCTCATCCGGCTTGTCCGCCAGCACCGCGCGGATGTCGGCGGCGGTCTTCTCACTCACGTTCTGTGCGGTGTGCGCGAACCAGGCGCGCGTGGTGTCGTTCAGGTGCAGCGGGAATTCGAACTTCGAGAGCCGCACCAATCCTTCGGCGAGCTGGTAGATCGCATTGTCCTTGCGCGGCACCGAGGAGTGACCGCCGGAGTTCTTGACATCGAGCTGGAAGGTCACCGGCACCTTCTCGCTGGTCTGGATATTGACGCGGACAGCCTTGCCATCCTTCAGATAGACACCGCCGCCTTCGTTCAGTGCGAATTCCGCGTCGATCAGGTCGCGGTGATGCCTGAGCAGCCACTGGATGCCCACGCTATCGCGGTCGAAAATCTCCTCATCGGTCTCCAGCGCGAGAATGATGTCGCGGTCGGGCTTGTAGCCCTCCTGCCCGTAGCGGATCAGGTTGGTGACAAAGGACGATGCCATGTATTTGTCGTCGCTACTGCCGCGCCCGTAGAAATAGCCGTCCTGCTCGGTCAGCTTGAACGGATCGACCGACCAGTCGGCGCGCAGCGCCGGCACCACGTCGAGATGGGCGACCAGCAGGATCGGCTTGCGCTGGCCGGTGCCGTGCAGGCGCGCGACCAGATTGCCCTTGCGCGGCGCGGGCGAGAAGGCTTGCACGTCCGCGTCCGGGAAGCCGGCCGCCTTCAGCCGCGCGGCCATCGCCTCCGCCGCGCGCTTGGTGTCGCCGGTCGCGGTCGTGGTGTCGATCTCGACCAGTTCCTTGTAGATGTCGTGGGCGAGCTGCTGGTTCGGCGTCAGGCCGTCGGCCTTGGCGGGGACGGAGATCGCGAGTAACGCGCACGACGCAATCAAAAGCTGGAGCGGGGTATTTTTCTTATCAGCCATGACGTTCTCCGAGCGGACCATCCTGCCTATTTCGCATCCTTCACCGCAATCACCTCGATTTCAACAAGGAAACCGGGATTGGCGAGCGAGGCGACGCCAAGCACCGAGCGCGCCGGCAGATTGGGCTGGCTGCCGCCGAAGAACTGCGTGTAGCCCTCCATGAACGCCTTGAAGTCCATCGGCGCCGCCGGGCTATGCACCAGGAACACCTGCATCTTGACGACGTCGCCCATGGAAAGGCCGAGCCCTTCCAGGATGCCCTTGATGCGGGTGAGCGCGCCGACGGTCTGTGTCCTGGTGTCGCCGTAAGCTGCGAGGCTGGAAGGATCAGCGTCCTTGTTCACGACCGGCGGGACCTGGCCGCTGACATAATAGGTCGTGACCGGGCCCGTGACCTGAACCGCCTGCGCGATCGGAAAGGTGGAATTGGGAATCGGATGCCGGACAACCTCGGCCCGAGCGCTGGCCGGTATCACCGCCGACAGTGCCGCCAGCAGCAGGAGTGCTCTCGCCTTCATGGTTCGCCCCCTCTTGGTTCAGCGCACTTCTTTCACATCCTGCGCGGTCACCACATCGCTATAGCTATTGCCGAAATGTGTCCGCAGATAATTCACCACTGCGGCAATCTGCGCATCGTTCATCATGTCGCCGAACGGCGGCATGCCGCGCCGGCCGCGAACGACCATCGTGATGGGGTAGCCGGCGGCTTGCAGATTCGGATTGGCGGCCAGCGAAGGATAGGATCCGGCGCCGGTCGCCCCCTTGGCGTCGGCCATGTGACAGCCGCGGCAGACATTGTGGTACAGCTCTTCGCCGCTCATTTCGACAAACCGGTAGCCCGAGCTGAAGGTCCGCGGTCCGGTTTGCGCGAATGCGGCGCCCGCGACCAGCGCCAGCGAAGCGGCGATACCCATCGTGCGAGCGCGCGTCACGCCTTCACCACCCGCTCATGCAGCCGCGTGATCGCATCGAGCGCGGACAGGATCGCGCCTTCCTGCCAGGCCGGCAGCGCCGAAGCGTGCTCGCCGGCCAGCACGATGCGGCCGTCGATCTGGCAGAGATTGGAGTAGTGCTGCTTGCGCGCGTCCTCCGACCAGTCGCCGCTGCAGCCGAGCGTGAACGGCACGCGATGCCAGGCCACCGCAATGCCGTTCTCGAATTCGTCCGGGTATTGCGGATGCAGCGCCGCGCCGAGCTCGACCGCGCGCGCGACACGCTCAGCCGGCGGCATCGCCGTGAACTCATAGGAGTTGGCGCCGTCGAACAGATAGGCGCCGAGCAGCACGCCGCGGCCTGTGCGGTTATAGCCCGTGTTGGGATAGGCGATCTGGCGGATCGGCAGGTCCGTATAGCTGATGCCGCCATAGATCGCGTCGTCCTCCTCCCAGAATCGGCGCTTGAATTGCAGCCCGATCTTGACCGATCCGGCATAGGGCACCGCTTCGATTGCCGCGCGCATCGGCGCGCTGACATCGGGCTCGATCTGACTCAGGATCGAAAGCGGAATGGTGCAGACGCACCAATGCGCGGTCGCGGTCTGCACGATCGCCGGTTTTGCCGTGTCGACATAGGTGACGGTGACGCCGCGATCGCTCTGCTGGATCTTGGTGACCTTGGCGTTGTAGCGGATGATATCGCCGAGCTCTTTCGCGAACGCCTTGCCGATCATGTCCATGCCGCCGACCGGCTGGAACATCGTGGTCTGGAAATTGTAGTTCGCGAAATTCTGCAAATAGCGCCACAGCCCCGACCTGAGAATGTCCGAGAGCCCGACGGGCTCGCTTGGCAACGGCATTGCCGATAACCCGCCGCCCGGCGCAGTCGCATAGCCGCGATACTCGGAAGAGCGCAGATTGGCGTTGTAACCATAATTTTGGTCGAGCGCGCCCCAGGAGCGCAGCGCCTGCAGCAGGATTTCCCGGTCTTCCCTAGTGACGGCTTCGTCAAGCTTGCCGTGTTGGGCGGCTTTGGCGAGCAACTCCGACAGCTGGCCCTGGAAATCGGCCTTCACCGCGCGAATGCGTTGCGGCGTGCCGCCGAATGCGCGCGATGCGTGCAGGAAGGCGTTGTGATTGAGTTGGTTGAAGGGTTCGAGCGCAACGTTGAGGCGCCGGCAATAATCCAGCAGCGCGCGGTGGTGATAGGGAATGCGCCAGGGGCCGGGATTGATGTAGAGTCCGGATTCGAACGCGCAGGTCTGCGTCGCCCCACCAAGCTCGGTGAAGCTGTCGCCGCCGCGCAGCGTCCAGTTGCGGCCGCCGGGCCGGCTGTTGAACTCCAGGAGCTGGACCTGATAACCGGCCTTGCGCAGTTCGAGCGCCGCCGTCATGCCGGCAAGCCCTGCGCCGAGGATCAGCACCGAGGCGCCCTTCGGATCGCCTGCGAGCTTGATGGGTCCCTGGTAACGCGACTCGGAGGCGAAGCCGAGGCTCGTCATCGCGTGATACATCGCAGCGCTGCCCGCCATCGTCCCGATCAGGGAGAGCAGGTCGCGCCGCCTCAACACTGCTGCTTCGTCTTGCATGCGAGATAAATACTCGAACCGCCCCGGGATCGATCGACAGGAGGGAAACGGCTCGCCCCTGCCCTGTCAAGAAACAGCGTGATCATGCGCAGCCGTAACACGCGTTCTTGATCGGCCAAACCTCAACCATCACCCTCTCTCGCGCGCGCCGAGCCGCTTGGCCAGTTCGCGCATCTCATGGATCACTGTCTTCTCCAGCGTTTCGCGCGCGACCGAGTTGGCCTCGTTGCGGCCCTTGGCCAGATAGCGCGTTATCGCCAGTCCGCGAATCGGCACGGCAGCGAGCCGCCTCGTCTGGGCGCCGTGATAGATCGAGGAATAGGGCAACAAGCCGTAGATCCGTCCGCTCAACAATAATTGCTGGAGCGTTTCCGGACTTTCCAGCTCCAGACGAACGTCCAGCCGCGCCCCTTCGCGCGCCGCCGAATTCTCGATCAGCTGGCGCGTGCGGTTGGTCTTGCTGGTCATCACCAGCGGCAAATCGGCGAGGCTCTTCACCTCGAGGCTCCGCTTCTTCAGCCAGGGATCGCCGGGACGGCCGACCAGATAGATCAATTCGGTGAAGAGCCGTGTATATTCCAGCAGCGGATCGGGCGGCGGGTCGCTCATGATGGCAAGTGAGAGCTCGCCGCGGCGAAGCTGGCCCATGGCATTGGATGTCCAGCCTTCCAGGAGGCTGAGCGTCACCTTCGGATAGGATTTCAGGAAGGTCTGCGCCAGCCTGTTGAACAGCAGCCGGCCGATCGACGGCGGCGCGGCAAGCGATACCGGCCCGCTCGGCACATGCGCCTCGATCTGCAGGGTCTCCTTCAGGCGGTCGACCTCGCCGAGGATAAGCTGCGAGCGCTCCAGCAGGCGCTGGCCTGCAGCGGTCAGCCGCACGCCGCGCTTGACGCGATCGAACAGCAAGAACCCCAGTTCGCGCTCAAGAATTTGAATCTGTCGCGTCATCGCCGATTGCGCGATACGCAAATCCTCAGCTGCCCTGCGGAAATTCTGCCGCTTTGCGGCATGGATGAAATAGCGGAACTGGCGCAGGTCCATTTTCGATTGATGCCGATTTGAGATCAAAGTGATGACAATTCAATATTATCGTAATCAAACCGCCGGTGTTAGCCTTATCGGAGATCGTCCGGCATTTCGAACCGCTGCACCATGACAGCGGCAGGCAGGCGAGCGGGGAGAGAAATGGCCGATGTGACGCTCGACGCCCAAGTCGCCGTTCCCGGAAGTGTGCCGGGCCTGATCCAGAAGACGCGAGAAGCCTCGGAAAGCTCCGCCCAGGATTGGCTCAATCAAATCGAAAAATCGAGGCTGACGCCGCGCTACTACGCGACGATCGTCCTGATCGTCCTGCAGGAGATGTTCGAGTTCTACGACTTCTTCCTGGTCGGCTACCTCGTCTCCGTCCTCGCCCCCGGCTGGCATCTGACTTACGGCCAAAGCGCGATGATGCTCTTGTCGTCGGGCGTCGGCGCCATCACAGGCGCCCTGATCGGCGGAAAGTTTGCCGATATCGTCGGGCGCAAGCGGATGATCTGGGGCGGCGGCTTCGTCTTCGCGCTTGGCGCGGGGGCCATAGCGCTGGTCCCGGACGGCGCCTGGATCCAGTTCTCGCTGTTGCGCTTTGTGGTCGGCTGCGGCTCGATGGCGGCGACCACGGCTCAAAACCCGCTGATCGTCGAGATCACCCCCACCCGCTACCGTACCTTCGTGTCCAGCATGATGGTGGTGCCGGTGGCGCTCGGCACCATGTTCGCCGCGATGATCTCGTCGGGCCTGCTGCCGGTCATTGGCTGGCGCGGCGTTGCAGCGACGGGTGTGGCACCCATCATCACGTCGCTGTTGATCCTCATGATCGTGCCGGAGTCGGTGCGCTGGCTGCTGTCGCGCGGCCGCAACGAGGACGCCCGGCGCGAGGCCGCGAAACTGCTCGGCGTCCCCAAGGACAGCATCTCGCTGCCAAGCGCGCTCCCGCCGGCGAAGAAAAACGGCTCCATGCTCGAATTGCTGGGCGACCAGACACGGTTCTGGTGGGTCGTGGTCATCTGGGTCGGAATATCGACCGGCACCTACGGCGTCGCCCTCTGGGGTCCGACCATCCTGTCGCAGCTGCTCAAGATCAGCGCTCATGAGGCGGCGCACTACTTCGTCTACGTCGCCATCGCCTCGCTGCTCGGGCGCGTACTGTTCTCCGCGCTGCCGCTCTATATCGGCCGGCGCGGGGCGGCGATTGTCGGAACCGCAATGTCCTGCCTTGTCATGCTTTCGATCTTTACGTTCTATCGCGACTTCGTCGGCGGCTGGTCGGTGTTCGCGCTGCTGATCGTCTTCGGCGCGACGTTCTACAGCGGCATGTTCTCCAACATCTCGCCCTATGTGGTCGAGGTGTTTCCGGTCTCGCTCGGAGGCCGCGCCTTCGGCCTGGCGCAGGCTTCCAACGGCGTCGGCAAGATTCTGGGACCGGTATGTCTCGCGCTGATCGCGGGCAGCGGTGACATCGTCTCCCCGAAGGCCACCACTGACGCGGTCGCGCCGGCGTTCCTGTTCCTGGCGGCGTGCGAATTGGCGGCGCTGATCGCGATCGTCGCCTTCCGCCGCGAGCCGCACGGCAAACCGATGGAAATTCACTAGGTCAAAAAGAAGAAAAGGTCTCCAATGCTCGACGTTCCCGTTCTGATTTCCGGCGGTGGTCCGGTCGGCCTCACCGCCTCGCTCCTGCTCTCCCAGCATGGCGTGCGCTCGCTGATGGTCGAACGCCATCCCGGCACCGCGCTGACGCCGAAGGCGCGCGGCATCAATGCCCGCACCATGGAGGTCTTCCGGCAATGCGGCATCGACGCCGCGGTGCGCGCCGCGGGCCTCGCCGAAGGCGGCACCGGGCTGATCGTCTGGACCGAGACGCTCACCGGCCGCGAGATCGAGCGTCGCGTACCCGGCCGCGCCATCGCCAAGAACATGGCGGTGACGCCGGTCAAGAATTGCCTCTGCGCGCAGGACGATCTCGAGCCGGTCATCCGCCGCTACGCTGAGGCCGCCGGACTCGGAGAGCTGCGCTTCAACACCGAGATGACGTCGTTCACCCAGAAAGGCAGTTCCGTCACCGGCATCCTGACCGATCGCACGACCGGCGCGGAGACGCCGTTTACAACGCGGTATCTGATCTCGGCCGAAGGCGCACAAAGCCGGGTGCGGCGCGCGCTGGGCGTGAAGATGCTAGGCGAGGAGAGAGTCTACGACAGCGTCAACATCCTGTTCAACGCCGAACTCACCCAATGGGTCAAGGACCGGCCGGCCGCGCTCTATTTCGTCGAGCAGGAGGATCTGCGCGCGACGTTCCTGACCATCAACGGCACGGACCGTTGGGGCTTCCTGATCCACAGCTCCTCGAAATTCGGCTGGAAACCCGAAGATTTTACTCCGGAATTCTGCACGAGCCTGATCCGCAAGGGCATCGGCCTGCCGGACATCCCCGTCACGGTGCTTGGCGTCAGCCCGTGGGAGGCGTCCGCGATCGTGGCCGACCGCTACCGCGCCGGCAACGTGTTCCTGTCAGGCGACGCGGCGCACGAAATGCCGCCGACGGGCGGCTTTGGCCTCAACACCGGGGTGCAGGACGTTCATAACCTCGTCTGGAAGATCGCTGCCGTGCTGCGCGGCAACGCCGATGCGGCACTGCTCGACAGCTACCATGACGAGCGCCAGCCGCTCGCCGAGATCACGACCAGGAACGCGCTCGCCAACGCGATGTCGATGGGACGGACCGAGCGCCAGAGCGGCGTCTTGCCGCGGCGCGAATTCCTCGCCGAACAGGGACTGATCTTCGGCGCCAGCTATAAGTCAATGGCGGTCGTGCCTGATGGTACGCCGCCGCCGGCGATCGACGATCCCGTCACCGAATACCTGCCCTCGGCACGGCCCGGCAGCCGCGCGCCGCATGTCTGGCTCAAGCGCGGCAACGAGCAGATCTCGACCGTCGACCTGATCGGGCCACACTTCCTGCTGCTCGCCGGCGCCGATGGCGCGGCTTGGCAGCGCGCGGCACAGGCGGCCTCCCCTTCGTGGCCACCGCTGGTCAGCCATGTCATCGGCAGCGACGGCGAGGTCAGCGATCCCGACGGCAAATGGCAGCTGGCCTACGGCATCGAGGCGGATGGCGCCGTGCTGGTTCGCCCCGACGGCTATGTCGCCTGGCGCAGCCGTTCGGGCGCTTCCAATCCGCAGGCCGCCTTGCGCGCGGCGTTCGATTCCCTGCTCGGGCGGGTAGCCGCGATGGCGTGATGAGCTAACGCACGCCGATGCGATAGCTCAGCGTGCGTTTTTCACCCGGCTTGATGTGCATCAGGCCGGGCTTGTCGGCAAATTCGCCGTCAAATTCCGCCGGGCTGGCAAAGCCGCGCCAGGGTTCGATGCAGAGAAACGGCGCGCCGCCCGGTTTTGACCAAATCCCAAGCTCGCGGAATCCCTCCCAGGAAACTTCCAGCGATGGCCCTTGATCGGCGATATAGCGCAGCGACCTGCTGGCGGGCCGATCGAGAATGACAGCGTCTTCGTCGAACAGCTGCTCGGACAGGGCAAGCCTCTTGCCGGAGATCGGAGAAGGCTCAGGCGCGGCGCGCAACAAGCCGTCTTTCAGGCGTCGGATCGGCGCAGTCTCCTCGTCGGAGAAGCTTAGGCTGTAACTCTCTTTGGCCATCCCCGGCCGCAACGGCCAATTGAAGGCGGGATGTCCGCCGACCGATGCCGGTAACATGTCATCGCCCGAATTTTCGACCTCAAGTGCGACGTCGAGATCGGCCCCGTGCAGCGCGTAGGTAACTGTGAAGCGAAACGCGAACGGGTAGCGCGACCGCGTCTCGGTGTTATCGGCGAGGACCAGCCGGCACGAATCCGGTCCGCGCTCGACCCATTCAAAGCGGCTATCCCTCGCAAAGCCGTGTTGGGTCATCGGATAGGATTTGCCGCGATGGCGCAACTGATCGCCCTTGAGCTTGCCGACGATCGGGAACAACAACGGTGCATGACGCCGCCATTCGGGACCGGCCTGCCACAGCAATTCGAGTCCCGCGGCCGTCTTCAGCGAGCACAATTCGGCGCCATGGGCGAGCACGGTGGCGGTGACGCCGTCGCTGCTGATCGTATGCCTGTCTTCACTCATGCCGGCGCTTCCTGGAAAACGATTGTCGGAAGCCGCATCTCTACCCTTTTACGGCGCCCGCCGTCAGCCCGCTGACGAGATAGCGCCGTACCGCGAGCGCGAAGATCAGCACCGGCGCCATCACCAGCGAGCCGCCGGCGGCGATCTTGCCCCATTCCCAGCCCTCGTAATTCATGAAATTGACGACGGCGACCGGCGCGGTGCGCGCATTGGTGCGGGTCAGGATCAATGCGAAGAAGAAATCGTTCCAGGCATAGAGGAAGCAGAGGATCGCGGTCGCCGCAATTCCCGGTGCGACCATTGGCAGCACGATGCTGATGAAGATGGTGTGAATGCGCGCGCCGTCGACCAGCGCCGCCTCTTCCAGCGAGGCCGGCACCGTCTCGAAGAACGGCTGCATCATCCAGACCACCAGCGGCAGGTTGAAGCTGGTGTAGACCAGCACCAGCCCGGTGACGGTGTCGAGCAGGCCGATCCAGCGATAGAACAGGAAGAAGGGAATGGTGAAAGCAATCGGCGGCGCCATGCGCGTCACCAGAATGGCAAAGCTCAGCGTGTGCTTGCCCCTGCCCGCCCATTTCGACAGCGCATAGGCCGCGGGCACGCCCAGCAGCAAGGCGAGCGCGGTCGAGAACGACGCGCTCAACAGGCTGTTGACGAAGGAAGCCGAGAACGCGCTGTGCCACAGCGAGGTGTAATTCGACAGCGTCGGCGTGAAGATCAAGGGCGGCGGAAACTGCAGGATCTGGTCGTTGGTCTTGAAGCTCATCTGCAGCAGCCAGAGGAACGGCGACAGCAGCACGAACAGCGTCACCGCGATCGCCACATGCCGCCCCGCACTGACGCGCCGGTAAGAGGGTTCGCTCACGCAAAACCCTCCCGGCGGTTGCCCATCCAGACCAGGCCAAGGCTGACGGCGGCGACCAGCAGCAGCATCACCACGGTGACGGCGCTGGAATAGCCGATCTCGTTGGTGTCGAAGGCGAGCAGATAGGCGTAGTAGTTGGTGACTTCCGTGACACTGCCCGGCCCGCCGCCGGTGAGCAGGAAGATCAGCGGAAACGCCTTCACGCTGTCGATCAGGCGGAACATGCCTGAGATCAGCAGGATCGGCGCGATGAAGGGCAGCGTGACGTACCAGAAGATCTGGAAGCGGCTGGCGCCGTCGACCAGCGCGGCTTCGGAGAATTCATCCGGAATGGTCTGCAGTGCCGCCAGCACCATCAGGAAGGTGAAAGGCAGCCATTCCCAGGTGTCGGCGATGATGATCGAGACCAGCGCAAAGTTGACGCTCGAGGTCAGCGACGGCAGCGCGATGTTGAGAAGGCTGGCCGCATAATAGAGCGGGCTGATGTCCGGCGTGTAGATCAGCTTCCAGATCACCGCGACCACGATCGGCGGCAGCACCATCGGGATCAGGAAAAAAGTGCGCGCGAATTCGACAAAGCGCGATGGCACGTTGAGCAGCAGCGCCAGTAGCATGCCCAACAACACCTGGAACGCGACGCCCCAGAACGAAAGCTTCGCCTGCACCCAGAGCGAATTGACGAAACGCGGATCGCCGGGCAGCAATTGATAATTGCGGAGCGGCGCGGAGAAGTTCGTGGCGGAGCCGGGCTCGGTCAGCTGAAACGGCGTGAAGCTGACCACGAGCAGGTAAAGCGCCGGCAGGCCGGCGATCAGGAACAGCACGATCAGGCTCGGCGCCAGCGCGAGGCGGTTGAAGCGGCGGCGCTCTGCGTCGAGCAGTCCCTCTTCCGTCAAAGTGCGGTCCCGGCGCGGCGAAGGCTGGCGATCGCCTGGTCCTGCGCCGCGTTCAGGGCGTCGCGCGCCGGGAGCTGTCCGGTCGCGACCTGCTCGAACGCCTTGTTCAGGACGTCGCCGACAACAGGGAATTCCTTCACGGTACGATAAGCCATGTAGTTCTCGCCCTTGCCCGGCAGCTCCAGCACCTCAAGATAAAGCGCGCCGAGATCCTGGCCGTTGACAATATTGAGCTTCTTGTATTCCTCGCTCTGGATCACCGAGCGGCGGCAGATCGAGGAATGGCCGTGCTCCTTCACCAGCCGCATCGAGATTTCAGGGCTCAGCGCCCATTTGATGAACTCCCACGCCGCCTTCTTGTTCTTGGCGTTTTTCGGGATGCCGAGGCCCTGGCTGTTCGACGCCGGATGGTCGGCGACGGGACCAGCCGGCATCCGCACCACACGCGAGGTGTCCTTCACCTTGCTCTCCTCCGAGAGCAGGATTGGCGTCACCCATGAGCTCGAATGGATGAAGATGTTGGAGCGGCCGGTGAGCAGCGATTGCCGCGCCTGGTCCTCGGTATAGGTCAGCACGCCTTTCGGCCCATTCTTGAGCAGATTGGCATAGAACTCGACGGCCTCGATCGCCTGCGGCGTATTGAGCGCCGGCATGATATCGCCGGGCGGATTGCGGAAGACGTTGCCGCCAAAGCCCTGCATGTAGGGCGGCAGATTCCAGTGATGCAGCTGGAACGACACGATGCCGTTGACCCCATCGGTACCGTTGATCTCCGAGGCGACCTGCTGCAGCTCGGCAAAGGTCTTCGGAATCTTCAGCCCCTTCTTCTCCATCAGATCCATGCGCGACAGCCCCATCACCATGGCGCCGCCTTCCCAGGAATAGCCGTAAGTGGCTCCCTTGACGTCGCGATAAGGCACCTGCGCGCCGTCGACGAAGTCTTTTGGATTCCATTCGGCCGGCGTGAGGTTGGGATCGGACGTGAACTCGTCGAGATTGGCGAGCAGGCTAGCTGCGACCCAGCGCGCGGCGAGGATGAAGGTGACGTTGCAGAAATCGTAGGCCGAACCGCCCGAGGACAATTCGAGATTGGCCTGCTGATTGTAGACGGGGAAAGCCGAGAGCTGCAGGTCGACCTTCATCCCGGTCTTTTCCTCGAACTCGGGAATGTAGTTCTGCAGCAGCGTGAAGAAGCGGTGCTGGAACGAGGCGCCGTGCAGCGTCACGCCGGAATATGGTTTTGACTGTGCGAACGCCGGCATTGGAAAGGCCGCCGCGGAGAGCGCAGCCGCGCCGGCTTTGAGCACAGTCCTGCGGCTGAACGGCCGCGTCGCGGCGGTCAATTTGTTGCTGGCCACGGCCACCCTCCCTCGCCTGTTTTGGCTAATATGACCGACATAAAATTGGCTGTCAAAAGCCAAATCGTTTCCTTACGGGCAGTGTTTTTGGCTACAATCGACAAGTGCCCGTAATAAATCAGACAATATTTTACCGGGATCCCAAGTTGCCCAAGCCGACAGAGGCGCGCCAGCCAAGCAATCATGTGGCGCGCGAAATCGCTAACCTGATCGTGACCGGCGTCTGGCAGGAAGGTTTTACCTTGCCGCGCGAGATCGAGCTCGCTTCCCAGTTCGATGTCAGCCGCACCTCGATCCGCGAATCGCTCTCGATCCTGAAGGCGAAAGGGTTGCTTGCCGCGCGGCAGAAGGCCGGCACCCATGTGCGCGAGCGCATCAACTGGAACATGCTGGATGCCGAGCTGCTGGAATGGACCTGGGCGCAGCGGCGCAGCGAAGAGTTCGCGCGGCAGTTGCTTCAGGTGCGCCGGATCGTCGAACCTGAAGCTGCCGCGATCTGCGCCGAGCGCGGATCGGATGCCGATCTGGCGCGGATCGAACGCGCCTATCGCGAGATGGATGCGGCCGGCATGGACAGCCGCGCCTATTCCGAGCCGGACCTGCGTTTCCACCGCGGCATCCTGACCGCGACCGGCAACGAATTCCTGGTCGCGTTCGGCGCCACCGTCGAAGCGGCGCTGCGGATGTCGTTCGAGCTGTCGACGCTCAACCCTGGCGCGCCGCGCAAGAGCCTGCCCTATCACCGCGCGATTCTGGACGAGATCTGGGCCCGCAATCCCGACGGCGCGCGCGCCGCGATGCATCGGCTGATGGACCTCACCGAGCGCAACATCTCGTCGGCACTGGCGCGCCAGAAGAATGAGGCTGCCACGCAAACCGCGTAAGGGCCTGACGAATCTTGGTAGCCAGACTTGCGTCCCGTCCCATGGCGCTTAATGATGCCCTTCAGCGTGCGTCCACCAGAACAAGAACAACCGGACGCCAGCCATACGAGGAATCTTTTGGGAGGGAGGTACCATGCTCGGGCTCATGCAAAACCGGCCGCTATTGATCTCGGACCTGGTCGACTATGTCGCGACCTGGCACGCAGAGACCGAGATCGTCTCGCGCGATCCGAAGGGCGTCATGCACCGCTCCAACTACGGGCAGGTGGCATCGCGTGCCAAGCGCGTCGCCAATGCGCTCTCCGCACTCGGCATCGGCCCGGGCGACCGCATCGCGACGCTCGCCTGGAATTCGTGGCGGCATCTTGAGATCTATTATGGCGTGACCTGCTCCGGCCGTGTGCTGCACACCGTCAATCCGCGCCTGTTCATCGAGCAGCTCGTCTACATCATCAACCATGCCGAGAACGGCTACGTCTTCTTCGATCCTGATTTCACGCCGCTGGTCGAGCAACTGTCGCTGCATCTGCCGCTGGTGCGCGGCTGGATCGCGCTGTGCAACGAAAAGGACATGCCCGCGGTCAAGGTCAAAGGCCTCCTGTGCTACGAGACACTTCTGGCGCAAGCGTCAGCGGACTACGAATGGCCGCAGTTCGATGAGAATACCGCCTGCACGCTTTGCTACACGTCAGGCACGACGGGCAATCCCAAGGGCGTGCTCTACAGCCACCGCTCGACCGTCCTGCATGCCTTCGCCGCCTGCGCGGTCGATGGGCTTGCGCTCTCGGCCAAGGACTCGATCCTGGTGGTCGTGCCGCTGTTCCACGCCAACGCCTGGAGCCTGCCGTTTTCAGCGGCGATGTGCGGCGCCAAGCTGGTCCTGCCCGGACCCAAGCTCGATCCGGAAAGCATCTATTTGCTGCTCGAGCAGGAGGGCTGCACCAAGGCCGGCGGCATTCCGACCATCTGGCTCAACTTCCTCGCCTATATCGAAAACAACCGCGCCAAGCTCGATCTGTCGAAGCTGAAACTAAAACTCGTATTCTCGGGCGGCACCGCAGCACCCCGTGCCACGATCGAGAAATTCCGCGACCTCCTCGGTGTCTTCCTGCTGCACGCCTGGGGCATGACGGAAACGAGCCCGATCGTCACGCTCGGTGCGCCGCTGGCGCGGCACGACGGCGCGACACCTGACGAGATCGTCGACATGCAGGTCAAGCAGGGACGTCAGATTTTCGGCGTCGAGCTGCGCGTCGCCGATGAGGAAGGAAAATCCCTGCCGTGCGACGGCCGGACCGTCGGCCAGCTCAAGGTGCGCGGCAACTGGGTGATATCAGGCTATTTCAAGGGCGAAGGCGGCAAGGTCGTCGGCGACGACGGCTGGTTCGGCACCGGCGACGTCGCGACCATCAATTCCGACGGCTATGTGCAACTGACCGACCGCCTGAAGGACGTCATCAAGTCCGGCGGCGAATGGATTTCGTCCATCGAGATCGAGAATCTCGCGCTGTCGCACCCCGACGTATTCGAGGCGGCCGTGATCGCGATCCCGCATCCGAAATGGCAGGAACGGCCGCTGCTCCTGGTGCAGCCCAAGCCCGGCGCCCATCCGACCAAGGAATCCATCCTGGAGTTTCTCTCGACCCGCATCGCCAAATGGTGGATGCCGGAAGACGTGATCTTCGTGGAGTCGCTGCCGCATACCGCGACCGGCAAGCTGCTCAAGACCGAGCTCCGCGCCAAATACGGCGGCCAGCTCGCTATCGCGGGATAGAGCCCGCCCATCCGGGCAGTTTCGCGGAGCACTTGCGAAGTCCCAGATTAGGCCCAACCTAACTGGAGACTTCACATGTCCGATCCGGCCACCATTCTCTCATCCTTCTCCACCGCGCTCGAAGGCGTCGCCGCCAGGGCGCGGCCTTCGATCGTCTCCGTGCATTCGCGCCGCTCGCGCGCGTCAGGCTTTGTCTGGAAGGCTGGCCTTGTCGTCACTGCCGACGAGGCGCTGGCTGACGAAGGCGAAGTGGCAATCAAGCTCGCCGACGGCACGTCGCGACCTGCGACAATCGCCGGGCGCGACCACACCACCGACATTGCACTGCTGCGCTTCGACAGCGCCGGGCTTGCGCCCGCGACGCTCTCGCCGCACGTGCCGGCCCTCGGCGCGCTTAGCGTTGTCGTCGCCGCCGAGCGTGGCACGCCGACCGCGGCGCTTGGCGCCATATCGCTGGTCGGCGAACGCTGGCGCAGCCTCCGTGGCGGCGACATCGATGCACGGATCGAGCTCGATGCGCGGTTGCCCTATAGTCACCAGGGCGGGCTCGCGCTGAACGTCGCGGGCGAAGCTTTCGGCATCGCCGTGCTCGGTCCGCGCCGCGTGCTGGTCATTCCCGCCGCTACCATCGCGCGCGTCGCCGCAAAACTCGAGACGCACGGGCGCGTCGCGCGCGGCTATCTCGGTCTCGGCCTGCAGCCGGTCAAGCTCGACGACGGCATCGGCGCGATGGTGATGAGCGTTGACAAGACCGGTCCCTCGGCCGCCGCGGGCATCCGCCAGGGCGACGTGATCGTCGGATGGAACGGCGAAAAGCTTTCCAGCGTGCGGGCGCTGCTGCGCGCGCTTGGCCCCGAAAGCGTCGGCTCGGTGGTGGATGTCGCGGCACGCCGTGCCGATGAGCCCGTGAACTTCAAGCTCACCATCGGCGAAAGGGCGGAGCGGTGAGCCAAGAACCTGGGATCGAGCCCGCGATCACGATTGCGATCGAAATCGACGATCCCGTGCTGGCGGACCGGCTCGCCTCCCTGCTCGGCGGCGTGGCCGGTCTTGCCCTCGCCGCACCGGGGCAAGCGGCCGATGCGGCGATCGTGGCGCGGGAGGCGTTGCCCAAAAGCGAGCCGCCGGACGTCGAGCTCACCCCGCGCGAGCTCGACGTGCTGGTGCTGATGGCCGAGGGTGCCTCGAACAAAGGCATCGCAAGGCAGCTCGGCATCTCCGTCCACACCGCCAAGTTCCATGTCGGCTCGATCCTGGACAAGCTCGATGCCACCGGCCGCACCGATGCGGTCGCGCACGCGGCGCGCCGCGGCGTCATTCATCTGTGAGTGTTCGACGCGTTATACAGGAGTTGTCGTGCAGTCACGGAAAGACAAAAAGCGCAATTCTTTCCGAATATTAATGCGACAATCCTGAACCTAATTGTTCAAAATGCCGTCCTTGGGAATGTCCCGCCGCCTGCCGAAGGGGTACACTGCGGCGACGCAAATTCCTGTCCTCATTCAGACGACGGCTCATGGATCAGAAGCTCAAACCGCAGACGGAAGTTCCCGCTTATGACCGTCCGCCGACCAAACCGCGTTCCGGCTGGGGCGTGGTTGTGGCGTGCCTGGTCGTGCTGCTGGTGATCGCCGGCATCGTCTGGTGGACGCGCCAGCAGACCGCGCCGCCGCCCGAATCGGGACGCGGCGGCCGGTCCGGCGGCGCGCCGATGTCGATCGTGCCCGAGACCGTCGGCAAGGGCGACATCGGAATCAATCTCAATGCGCTCGGCACGGTGACCTCGCTCGCCACCGTCACCATCCGCAGCCAGATCAGCGGCTATCTGATCAAGGTCGCCTACAAGGAAGGTGACGAGGTCAAGAAGGGCGACCTGCTCGCGGAAATCGACTCGCGCCCCTATGAGGCGGCGCTGGCCCAGCAGCGCGGCCAGCTCGCGCGCGACGAAGCACTTCTCAAGGGCGCGCAGGTCGATCTCGCGCGTTATCAGGGCCTCGCTGCACAAAACGCCGTGCCGCACCAGACACTGGACACGCAGATCGCGTTGGTGGGACAGGACCAGGGCACGGTCGAAGCCGACCGCGCCATGGTGAAGGCGGCCGAGGTCAACCTCGCCTATACCAAAATCGTCTCGCCGCTCGACGGCCGCGTCGGCCTGCGTCTCGTCGACCAGGGCAATTATGTCACGGCGGGCGATGCCAATGGCCTCGTGGTGATCACGCAGATCCAGCCGATCAGCGTGCTGTTCACCGTGCCCGAGGACAATCTGCAAGCCATCTCCAAGCGCCTGCAGTCCGGCGCGCAGCTTCCCGTCGCCGCGCTCAACCGCTCCGGCGCCGACAAGCTCGCCGACGGCACGCTGTCGACCTTCGACAGCCAGATCGATCCGACCACCGGCACAATCAAGCTGCGCGCGCAATTCCCGAACGAGGGCAAGACGCTCTATCCGAATCAGTTCGTCAACATCCGCCTGCTGCTCGACACCCACAAGGACGTGGTGACGATGTCGACCGCCGGAATCCAGCGCGGCGTGCCCGGCACCTTCGTCTATCTGATCAAGGACGACAGCACCGTCACCGTGCGCCCGGTGAAGCTCGGCGTCACCGACGGCGACCGCGTCGAGGTGCTGTCCGGCCTGCAGCCTGGCGAGCGCGTCGTGATCGACGGCGCCGACAAGCTTCGCGAAGGCGCCAAGGTCATCGTGCGCGCCGAGGCCGACGCCAATAATCCGGGCGCCGCGCCGAGCGCGAAAGGCGGCGGCGACAAGGCGGGCGGCGGGCAGAAGAAGCAGCGCTCCGACGGTCAGCAGAAACAAGGCGAGCCGAAGCAGGCCGAGCCAAAACAATGAACCCGTCGCAGCCGTTTATCCTGCGGCCGGTAGCGACCACGCTCCTGATGATCGCCATCATGCTGTCGGGCATGCTGGCGTTTCGTTTCCTCCCCGTCGCCGCGCTCCCTGAGGTCGACTACCCGACCATCCAGGTCCAGACCTTCTATCCCGGCGCCAGTCCCGACGTGATGACGTCCTCGGTGACCGCGCCGCTGGAAGTGCAGTTCGGCCAGATGCCGAACCTGAACCAGATGAGCTCGGTGAGTTCGGCCGGCGCGTCGGTGATCACGCTGCAATTTGGCCTCTCCATCTCGCTCGATATTGCCGAGCAGGAGGTGCAGGCCGCGATCAACGCTGCCGGCAATCTCCTGCCCTCCGACCTGCCGGCGCCGCCGATCTACGCCAAGGTCAACCCGGCCGACGCGCCGATTCTCACGCTGGGTCTCACATCGACGACCATGCCGCTGACCCAGGTCGAGGACTTCGTCGACGCGCGGCTGGCGCAGAAAATCTCGCAGCTTCCCGGCGTCGGCCTCGTCAGCATCTCCGGCGGCCAGCGGCCGGCGGTGCGCATCCGCGCCGACATCCGCAAGCTCGCCGCCTACGGGCTGAACATCGACGATCTCCGCACCACGCTTTCCAACGCCAACGTCAACACGCCCAAGGGCAATTTCGACGGCGGCATGCGGTCCTACACCATCAACGCCAACGACCAGATCCGCAACGCCAGCGACTACCGCTCGCTGATCGTCGCCTACAAGAACGGCTCGCCGGTGCGCCTCTCCGATGTCGGTGAAGTCGTCGACGGCGCGCAGAACGACAAGCTCGGCGCCTGGATGAACGAGACGCCGGCGATCATCCTCAACATCCAGCGCCAGCCCGGCGCCAATGTCATTTCGGTGGTCGAAGGCATCAAGGCGCTGCTGCCGCAATTGCAGGCGACGCTGCCGGCCGCGATCGATCTCGCCGTGCTGACCGACCGCACCATCACCATCCGCGCCTCGGTGCGCGATGTCGAGTACGAGCTGGGGCTCGCGGTCCTGCTGGTAGTGATGGTGATTTTCGTGTTCCTGCGCAACGCGCGCGCCACGCTGATCCCGTCTCTCTCGGTGCCGCTGTCGCTGGTCGGCACGCTGGGCGCGATGTATCTGTTCGGCTTCAGCCTCAACAATCTGTCGCTGATGGCGCTGACCATCGCGACCGGCTTCGTGGTCGACGACGCCATTGTCGTGATCGAGAACATCTCCCGCTACATCGAGGAAGGCGATTCACCGCTGCAGGCCGCGCTGAAAGGCTCCGAGCAGATCGGCTTCACCATCATCTCGCTGACGGTATCGCTGATCGCGGTGCTGATCCCGCTTCTGTTCATGGGCGACGTGGTCGGCCGCCTGTTTCGTGAATTCGCGATCACGCTGGCGGTGACCATCCTGATCTCGGCGGTGGTGTCGCTGACCCTGGTGCCGATGGCCTGCGCCAAGCTGCTCAAGCCCGAGACCGCGGCAGCGGAGAACGCATTCCAGCGCCTGAGCCGTGAGGGTTTCGACAAGGTCATCGAAATCTACGGCCGCATGCTGAACTGGGTGCTCGACCGCCAGACCCTGACACTGCTGGTTGCGCTCGGCACCTTCGCGCTGACGGCCTATCTTTATGTCGCGATCCCCAAGGGCTTCTTCCCGCTGCAGGACTCGGGCGTGATCCAGGCGATCTCGGAGGCGCCGCAATCGGTTTCGTTTGCCGCGATGGCGCAGCGCCAGCAGGACCTCGCCAGCATCATCCTGAAAGACCCCGAGGTCGACAGCCTCTCCTCCTTCATCGGCGTCGACGGCACCAACACCACGCTGAACTCCGGCCGCATCCTGATCAACCTCAAGCCGCATGAGCTGCGCAAGTCCGACATCGCCACCGTGATGCAGCGGATCAAGAATGCAACGAGCGGGCTCACCGGCGTCACACTCTATATGCAGCCGGTGCAGGACCTGACGATCGAAGGCACCGTCTCCAAGACGCAGTACCAGTTCATCCTGCAGGACGCCGACCCGGCGCAGCTGGCCGAATGGACGCCCAAGCTCGTCGACAAGCTCCGCACCCTGCCGGAGTTCAACGACGTCGCCAGCGACATCTCCGCGCAGGGCCTTTCGGTGTTCGTCCAGATCGACCGCGACCAGGCCGCGCGCTTCGGCATCACGCCGGCCACAATCGACAACGCGCTGTATGACTCCTACGGCCAGCGCATCGTCTCCACCATCTTCACCAACTCCAACCAGTACCGCGTCATTCTCGAAGCCGATCCGGCGCTGCAGAATTCGCTGGATTCGCTGAAGGACATCTACCTGCCCTCCTCGGTCGGCTCGACACCGGTGCCGCT
Organism: uncultured Alphaproteobacteria bacterium; assembly: GCA_963802585.1. Classification (GTDB taxonomy): domain Bacteria; phylum Pseudomonadota; class Alphaproteobacteria; order Rhizobiales; family Xanthobacteraceae; genus Bradyrhizobium. Next base: position 104,913 of record CAWDJS010000030.1, read on the forward strand.
CGCGACCATGGCCAAGATGCGGGAGGAGATCGCACCGCTGCAGATCTCCCATCTCGGCCAGTTTCCGTCCGCGACCATCTCGTTCAACCTCGCGCCCGGCGCCGCGCTCGGCGATGCCGTCACTGCGATCAAGCAGGCGCAGCTCGACATCGGCCAGCCGCTCGGCGTCATCACCAGCTTCCAGGGCGCGGCACTCGCCTTCCAGTCCTCGCTGTCGAACCAGCTGTTTTTGATTCTCGCCGCCATCGTCACGGTCTACATCGTGCTCGGCGTGCTCTATGAGAGCTTCATCCACCCCGTCACGATCCTTTCCACCCTGCCCTCGGCCGGCATCGGCGCGCTGCTGGCGCTGATGGCAGCCGGCCAGGACCTCACCATCGTCGCCATCATCGGCATTATTCTCCTCATCGGCATCGTGAAGAAGAATGCGATCATGATGATCGACTTCGCGCTCGATGCCGAACGCAACCAGGGCAAGCCGCCGCGTGAGGCGATCTACCAGGCCTGCCTCTTGCGCTTTCGCCCGATCATCATGACCACCATGGCCGCCGTGCTCGGCGCGCTGCCCTTGATGGTCGGCACCGGCGCGGGCTCGGAGCTGCGCCATCCGCTCGGCATCTCCATCGTCGGCGGACTCCTGGTCAGCCAGATGCTAACGCTGTTCACCACGCCCGTGATCTATCTCTGGTTCGACCGCCTGGCCATCCGCTTCGCCGGGCGGCCCGCGAGCGGGAGCCCCGCCGGCGGGGCGCATTGAACCATGCAGCCCTCAACCCCCTTCATTCGCCGGCCGGTCGCAACGACGCTGCTGACGTTTGGGCTGGCTGCGGCCGGGGCGGTGGCCTTCTTCAAGCTGCCGGTGTCGCCGCTGCCGCAGGTCGATTTCCCCACGATCTCGGTGCAGGCGACCTTGCCGGGCGCAAGCCCGCAGGATGTCGCGACCACGGTCGCAAGCCCGCTCGAGAAACATCTCGGCCAGATCGCCGATGTCACCGAGATGACCTCCTCGAGCACGGTCGGCGGCACCCGCATCACGCTGCAGTTCGGCCTTAACCGTGACATCAACGGCGCCGCGCGTGACGTGCAGGCCGCGATCAATGCCGCGCGCGCCGACTTGCCGACCAGCCTGCGCAGCAACCCGACCTATCGCAAGGTCAACCCGGCCGACGCGCCGATCCTGATCCTGACGCTGACCTCCGATACCGCGACCCGCGGCGATCTCTATGACGCCGCCTCCACCGTGCTGGCGCAGAAGCTGTCGCAGGTCGAAGGCGTCGGCGAGGTCGTGGTCGGCGGCAGCTCGCTGCCGGCGGTGCGCGTCGACCTGATCCCGTCGGCGCTGTTCAAATACGGCATCGGGCTGGAAGACGTGCGCGCGGCACTCTCAAGCGCCAACGCCCACAGCCCCAAGGGTGGCATCGATGTCGGCGACCAGCGTTTCCAGATCTATGCCAACGACCAGGCCAACAAGGCCGACGACTACAAATCGCTGATCGTCGCCTATCGCAACGGCGCGGCCGTGCATCTCTCCGATGTCGGCGAAGTCACCGATGGCGTGGAGAATTTGCGCAATTCCGGCCTCGCCAACGGCAAACCCGCCGTCCTGATCATCCTTTATCGGCAGCCCGGCGCCAACATCATCTCCACCGTCGACGCCGTGAAGGCGCTGGTCCCGTTCTTGCGGGCGTCGATCTCGCCCGCCATCGACATCGGTGTCGGCGTCGACCGCTCCACCACCATCCGCACCTCGCTGCGCGACGTCGAGCGCACGCTGGTGCTGGCCGTGCTGCTGGTCATCCTCGTGGTGTTCGCTTTTTTGAGGAGTTTGCGGGCGACCTTCATCCCCGTGGTCGCGGTGTCCGTGTCGCTGGTCGCGACGTTTGCCGCGATGTACCTGATCGGCTACAGCCTCGACAATCTCTCGCTGATGGCGCTCACGGTCGCGACCGGCTTCGTGGTCGACGACGCCATCGTGGTGCTGGAGAACGTCACCCGCTACATCGAGGAAGGGATGTCGCCGCTGGAGGCGGCGCTGAAGGGCGCCAACGAGGTCGGTTTCACCGTGCTCTCGATGAGCGTCTCGCTCATCGCTGTCTTTATTCCCATACTGATGATGGGCGGCATCATCGGCCGCCTGTTCCGCGAATTCGCGATGGTGATCTCGATCTCGATCATGATTTCGCTGGCGGTCTCGCTGGCGACCACGCCGATGATGTGCGCGGTGCTGCTGCGCCCGGAGACGGGCGGTCACGGCAGGCTCTATCTGATGAGCGAGCGCTTCTTCGAGGCGATGCTGGGCTTCTACCGCCGGACGCTGATCAGCGCGCTCGAGCATCCGCTGGTCATCGTGTTGATCTTTTTCGCCGCCATTGGTCTCAACGTCTATTTGTACACCGTCATCCCGAAAGGCTTCTTCCCGCAGCAGGACACGGGCCGGATGATCGGCATCATCCAGGCCGACCAGAGCATCTCCTTCCAGCTGATGCAGCAGAAGCTCGCGCAGTTCGTGACCATCATCAAGAAAGACCCCGCGGTCGAGACCGTGGTCGGCTTTACCGGCGGCGGCCAGACCAATTCCGGCTTCATGTTCGTCTCGCTGCTGCCGCTGAGCGAACGCCATGCCAGCGTCGACGAGGTGATTGGCCGGCTGCGGCGTCAGATGTCGGTGGTGCCGGGCGCTACCTTGTTCCTGCAGGCGGTGCAGGACATCCGCGTCGGCGGCCGCGCCAGCGCCGCGCAATATCAGTACACCCTGCAGGGCGCCACTCTGGGAGAGCTGAACGAATGGACGCCGAAGATCGCCGCCGCCCTGCAACGGGAGACGACCAAGCTTGCCGACGTCAACAGCGACCAGCAGAACAAGGGCCTCGAATCCGACGTCACCATCGATCGCGACGCCGCAGCGCGGCTCGGCGTCACCGTGAGCCAGATCGACAACACGCTCTATGACGCATTCGGCCAGCGCCAGGTCTCGACCATCTATGTCGCGCGCAACCAGTATCACGTCATCATGGAGGTGGCGCCGCGCTACTGGCAGACCCCGGAGACGCTGAAGGACGTCTATGTCTCGACCTCCGGCGGCTCCGTCGGCGGCTCGCAGTCGACCAACGCGGTGGCGGGCACCGTCGTGTCGCCGGCAACATCGGGTGCCGCGGCGTCCGCCAACGCGCAGGCCGCCCGCAATCTTGCCACCAACTCGATCGGCCAGACCGGCAAGGGTGCGGCCTCGACGGGATCGGCGGTCTCGACCAAGCAGGAAACCATGATCCCGCTGTCGGCGGTGGCGCATTTCAGCCAGGGCGCCACACCTCTGGCGGTGAACCACCAGGGATTGCTCGTCGCCAATACCATCTCGTTCAATCTGCCGCCGGGCGTGTCGCTGAGCGATGCGATCGCAACCATCGAATCCACGATGAACAAGCTCGGCGTGCCCGCAACGATTCGCGGCACGTTCCAGGGCAGCGCAAAGGTGTTCCAGGATTCGCTCGCCAACCAGCCGTTCCTGGTGCTCGCCGCGTTGGTCACGATCTACATCGTGCTCGGCGTGCTCTATGAGAGCTACATCCATCCGCTCACCATCCTCTCGACGCTGCCGTCGGCCGGCGTCGGCGCGCTGCTGGCGCTGATGGCGTGCAAGACCGAATTTTCGATCATGGCGCTGATCGGCGTCATCCTCCTGATCGGCATCGTCAAGAAGAACGCGATCATGATGATCGATTTCGCGCTCGATGCCGAGCGCAGGCGCGGCATGAGCTCGATGGATGCGATTCGCGAGGCCTGCCTGCTCCGCTTCCGACCGATCATGATGACGACCATGGCCGCAATGCTGGGCGCCGTTCCCCTGGCGCTCGGCCTCGGCGACGGCGCCGAGCTGCGCCAGCCGCTGGGAATCGCGATTGTCGGAGGTCTGATCCTAAGTCAAGCCCTGACGCTTTATTCCACACCTGTGATCTATTTGTATCTGGACAGGTTTCGCCTCTGGAGCCAACGTCTTCGCCGCGGCGCGGCGCCTCATATTCCCGGGCCTTCACTGCAACCGGGCGAATAAATGTTGGGGGTTTTACCAGGCTTGACGTTGGGGCGTATCCGGAAGCATTTCCGGATCGGCGCGGTCGCTGTGCTTGGCTCCGTGCTGTCCGGCTGCATCCTTGGCACCGAGCGGCCCGAGCTCAATCTCGAGGTACCCACGAATTATCGCGCAGCACCAGCAGCCAGCGCCGATGCCGCCGTGCCCATCGTCGACTGGTGGCGCGGCTTCCGGTCCAGCGAGCTGACCGCGCTGATGGATGCGGCGCAGGTCTACAATCTCGACATCGCGGTCGCGATCGCCCAGATCGTGCAGGCGGACGCACAGGTCGGCGTCAACGGCGCGCCGCTCTTGCCGACCTTGACGGGGAATGGCAGCGCCGAACGTCAAAAGGTCTCTTCGGCGACGAGTAGCGTCGGCAGCGGCAACGGTTTAGGCGGTGGAACCTTCAATCAGTTCGCGACCAGCCTCACTGCGAGCTACATGGTCGATTTCTGGGGCAAGAATCGCGCGACGCTCTATGCTGCGGAAGAGAGTGCGACGGTCTCGCGCTATAACCGCGAGGTGGTGACGCTCTCGACCATCGTCACCGTCGCCAACACCTATTTCCAGGTGCTGGCCGCGCAGGACGAGCTCCGCGTCACCCGGCAAAACCTTGCAGCCGCCGACCGCATCCTCACGCTGATCAAGAAGCAGTTCATCGGCGGCACGGCTTCGCAGCTCGACGTGTCGCAGCAGGAGGCGCTGGTCGCCACCCAGCGCGCCGCGATCCCGCCGCTGGAAGTCACGGTCGGCCAGAACATCGCAGCGCTGGCGCTCCTGGTCGGACGCGCGGCTCCGAACTTCACCATCCATGGCGGCTCGACCCGCCAGATCGTGGTGCCGCGGGTGACGCCGGGACTGCCGTCCGAAATCCTCTATCAGCGGCCGGACGTCCGCCAGGCCGAGGCGCAGCTGGCGTCGTCGAACTTCAGCGTGGAGTCGGCGCGCGCGGCGTTCTTCCCGCAGATCCAGCTGACCGGCACCACCGGCTTCCAGAGTGCAGCGCTGGCCTCGCTGTTCACGCCGGGCGCGTGGTTCTACACGCTCACCGCCAGCCTGACCCAGCCGATCTTCGACGGTTTCCTGCTGGAAAGCCAGCTGAAGCAGGCCAAGGGCGTGCAGCTGCAAAATCTGCAGGCCTATCGCAAGGCGGTGCTGTCGGCCTTCGCCGATGTCGAGAAGGCGCTGATCGCCTTGCAGAAATTCACGCTGCAGGAGCGGCTGCAGCAGGAGGTCGTTAACGCCTCGCAACAGGCGTTCGATATCGCGGAAAAGCAATTCAGCGGTGGCACCATCACCCTCATTACGCTGCTGCAGGCCGAACAGACCCTGTTCACGGCACAGAACACGCTGGTCCAGGTGCGCCTGAACAAGCTGCTGGCGGCGACCAGCCTGTTCCAGGCGCTGGGCGGCGGCTGGACTCCCGGCGGCACGCTGGTGGCGGTGGAGTGACGCATGCGTGAGCAACTCAAATCGATTGCAATTTTGGCGGCGCTGACCTGTTTCGCGCTCACGCAAGCACGCGCACAGCAACTGACGCCGCCCAACATTCCGATTTTCTTCGGCATGACGCCCGATCAGGCGTCGCAAGCGCTGGGCGTGCAACTCTTTTACGTGCGCGGCCGTCCCGGTGACGAGCTTTTGGTCGCCCTGCCCAATGTCAAGGGCGCGACCCTGGCGAGCCGCAGCGACGGGCTTTATCTGCAATTCCGGCATGGCCACCTATCCGGCTGGAAAGGCGATTGGGGAACGATCCGGCCATGATTCGGGGGCACCAATGTTCACAGTGAAACACGCGATCGCCGCTGCGAGCCTCGTAATATCGCTCGCCGCCACCGCCGCGCAGGCCCAGGACCTCGGGCTACGCCCGCTGCGCTATGGCAACACCTCGCCCTGGTCCTACGACAACCGCGACGACCACCGGGACTATCCGACCAACGGCTTTTTCCCCGGCAATTTCACCGCCGATCCCTCGACCGCCTGGCTCGGCATATCAGGCGCACTCGCCGGCAATTCGGAGCGGTCGGTCTATCCCTATCCCTCGCAGGTCGTGATCGGCGCGACGCCCTATCAGCCGAACTGCCTGCACCAGCGTTCCTACGATCCCGCGACCGGCACCTATCTCGGCCGCGACGGCTTGCGGCATCGCTGCTGATCAGGCATTCCCCGCCAGCCGCTCGGCATATTCGATCGCCTCGATCATGCTGCGCTCGTTGGCGATGCCTTTGCCGGCAATATCGAACGCGGTGCCGTGGTCGACGGAGGTGCGGATGATCGGCAAGCCCAGCGTGATGTTGACGCCGGAAAGCTCCTGCCACTTGCCCGTCACTGGGTCGATCTCGAACCCCAGCAGCTTGACCGGGATATGCCCCTGGTCGTGATACATCGCGACCACGGCGTCATACTGTCCGGCGCGCAGCTTCACAAAGATGGTGTCGCCGGGAATTGGCCCGATCACGTCGAGGCCATCGGCAACGGCCTGCTCGATCGTTGGCTTCGACACGTCGATGTCCTGCCGGCCGAACAGGCCCCCCTCGCCGGCATGCGGATTGAGCGCGGCCACCGCGATCTTCGGGCGCGCGATGCCCATCGCGGAAAGTGCCTTGTGGGTGAGATCGATGACGAGGCGCAGCCGCTCCGGCGTCAGCCGCGAGGGGACATCCTGCAACGCCACATGGGTCGAGACATGGCTGACGCGCATGTTGCCGTGCGCGAGCAGCATCACCGAGCCGCGCACACCGGTCAGTGCCGCCAGCATCTCGGTATGGCCGGGATAATGATAGCCGGCCTTGTTCAGCGCTTCCTTGTTCAGCGGCGCGGTGACGATGCCGCCGACGCGGCCCGACAGCGAAAGGCGCACGCCCTGCTCGACGGCCTTGTAGGCAAAGCGGCCACCATCGGCGGAGAGCACGCCGGGCGCGATCGCATCGCTTTCCTCATCCGCCTGCAGGAAGCTCAGGTTCGGCCAGTCGTTGTCGTCGACACCCACTTGCGCGATGTCGAGGCCGGCATCGATCTGCCGGTTGGCCCGATCCAGTGCACGGTGGCTGCCGATGATGAGCAGCTTCAGGTCGGACGCGTCGAGCCGGTCGCGCAGTTTGGCGCAGGCCTTGATGATGATCTCGGGGCCAATGCCGGCCGGATCACCCATCGTGATCGCGAGATGTCGCTTGGCCATGTCACTTCCCTTCAAAGTCATTTCCCTCACATCAGGCCGTTCTGCCTGAGCAGTTTCGACCACAAATCCGCACGCTCCAAAAGCACCGGACTTGGACAACACGTCAACCCCCGCCCAGCGCCCACCCTGTATCACGGATTTGGGCAGGCCCGGTTCCAGCCGGCCCTGAACCTGCAAGGCCCGTGCCCCGACCGCCGATGTCAGGGCTTTCAGGGTTTCGCCACCTGCGACGGTCAGGGTTTTGGGCGGGTCGATGGATTCGCAGAGCTGCGCGACTGCGCGGGCAAAGTGTTCGGCCGCATCGGTGCGGGAAACCGTGCCTGGCGTATCCAGTCTGACAAAGGCAACGCCCTTGTCCAGCGCACGCCTGATCCGATCGAGGTCTTGCCTGATGTCAGAGCTCTCTATCACGACGCCTTCGCACATCGATAGCTGCGCGGCCGTCGCGGCATGATCGGAGCCGAAGATACCGAGCACCGGAGTTTCCAATCTTGCGGGCACGGATACATCCGTTCCGCGCCCCAGCGCATTGGCGAGCCCGCCGCTACCGCACCACAAGAGCCGGCCGGCATGTTGTTTTCCGAACTGCGCGACGTGGTCGAGGTCTGCCTCGGTCTCCGCGTCGAAAACGCTGATGCCATTCTCAAGCGCGGCCGTTGGACTTGCCAGCTTCGCTTCGAGGCCGCGTTCAAGTAATTGTTCGATGATGTTCTTGCCGACCGCGTTCCAGCTTCCGTCACGCGCTTTCGCATATTGCTGGCCACTGCGCGTGATCCGCCCCTGATGCACAAAGGCCGGCGCGACGATGCAGGCATCCCAGAGGCCCATGCGAAGGCAGGCGTCGAGCTCCGCGACCCACGGACCGCGCAAGAGGCTGTCGATCTTCTTGAAGGCGATGTCGGCGTCAGCAAGCAGCGGCGCGATCTCGCGCACCACCGCGAACGCCTCACCGGCCGTTCGCTCTCGCGTGGCGCTGTCGATCGCAAAGCTTTGCTGCCCTTCAAGCGAGGCCGCAGACCAGACCACGCTCAGCGGCCCGAAAACGCCGACCAGTTCAGCGGAGGTATCGAGCGCGCCGGTCAGATCATCGGCCAGAAGTTTCAGGGACGGCATGCGATCCGCGCGCCGGCCTCAGCGCAGCGCGCCCCGGGCCGCCAGATTCTTCATCATCGCGCCGATGCCGAACGTCCAGTGCTCGCATTCATCGCTGTTGCGCATGCGGTTGATGAGTTTGCCGAGCTTGGCCGCGCGGATGGTGACGACGTCGTTGCGCTTGTGGGTAAAGCCCTGCCCCGGCGTGTCGCGGTCCTTCACCGGCGCGAACATGGTGCCGAGGAACAGCCCAAATCCGTCAGGATATTGATGCACCGGGCCGATGGTCTGCGTCGACCAGGTCTTCCGGATCGCGGCTGATCCTGCCGATCGAGGAATGGCCGTCGAGCACAAAGCCATCCTCGCCCTCGACCGTCATGGTGATGTCCATCTTCCTGACGTCGTCGAGCGAGAAGGTGCTATCGAACAGACGCACGAACGGACCGATCGCGCAGGAGGCGTTGTTGTCCTTGGCTTTCGACAGCAGCAGCGCCGAGCGCCCCTCGAAGTCGCGCAGGTTCACGTCATTGCCGAGTGTCGCGCCGACGATGCGGCCCTTGCTCGACACCACCAGCACCACTTCCGGCTCGGGATTGTTCCAGGTCGACTTGGGGTGCAACCCGGCATCCATGCCTGACCCGACCGACGACAGCACCGGCGCCTTGGTGAAGACCTCGGCGTCCGGGCCGATGCCGACTTCGAGATACTGGCTCCAGGCCTGCTGCGAGATCAGCACCTCTTTCAGCTTCATGGCTTCCGCCGAACCCGGCTTGAGCTTGGACAGGTCATCGCCGACCAGCCGCTCGACTTCCTTGCGGATCGCCGCCGCCGAGGACGGATTGCCGCGCGCCCGCTCCTCGATCACGCGCTCCAGCATCGAGACGACGAAGGTGACGCCCGCGGCCTTCAGCACCTGCAGATCGAGCGGCGCCAGCAGCCACGGCTTTTTCGCATCGCGCGTGTCGGGCAAGGCATTGCCGACGATGTCGTCGAGCGTGCCGATTTTGGTGCCTGCGGCTTCGCGCAACGCGGCGGCCGGGTTCGGCATCTCAGCGAGTGCACTCACCGTGGGAAAAGCCGACGTGACATCGAATACACCGTCGCCGCGAACCGCCACTACCGAAGGCCCCGCGGCTTGCGGCAGCCAGACCCGCCCCACCAGCGTCCCGGCGGTGCCATCTTCCGGTAGAATCGATGCGGCGTTGAGCGGCTTCATGAACAGTCCCCCCTGTTTTGTTTGCTTACGCCGCGATCAGACCAGCCGCGCCAGTGCGGCCTGCGCCTCGCTCTGTATCTTTTTCAGATGCGCCGCGTCGCGAAAGCTTTCCGCGTAGATCTTGCAGACGTCCTCGGTGCCCGAGGGCCGCGCCGCGAACCAGCCCATCTCGGTCTCGACCTTGATGCCGCCAAACGGCTGGCCGTTGCCGGGCGCGGTGGTGCGCATGGCGCGGACGGGATCGCCGGCGAGCTCTTTCATGTTGAGCTTCTCCGGCGTCACCGCCTTCAGCGCGTTCTTGAGCGGCGCGGTCGCCGGCATGTCGATACGCTCGTAGTGGGGCATGCCGAGCTCGGCGGTCAGCTCCCCGAATAGCTGGCTCGGGTCGCGGCCGGTCTTGGCCAGGATTTCGGCGGCGACCAACCCCAGAGATGATTCCATCCTTGTCCGTGGTCCACACCGTGCCGTCACGCTTCAGGAACGAGGCGCCCGCGCTCTCCTCGCCGGCAAAACCGAACGAGCCGTTGCCCAGCCCCTCGACAAACCATTTGAAGCCGACCGGCGTCTCCACCAGCTTGCGGTTCAGCTTTGCGCGCAACGCGATCGATGATGGAGCTACTGACGACCGTCTTGCCGATCGCCGCGTCCTTGCCCCATTGCCCGCGCTGGCCGAACAGATAGGCAATCGCGGTGGCCAGGAAATGGTTCGGGTTCATCAGCCCGTTCGAGCGCGTTACGATGCCATGCCGGTCGGCATCGGTGTCATTGGCAAAGGCAACGTCGAAACGGTCGCGCATCTGGATCAGGCTCGCCATCGCGTAAGGCGATGAGCAGTCCATGCGGATCTTGCCGTCCCAATCCGCGGTCATGAAGCGAAAGGTCGGGTCGACCAGCTCGTTGACCACGTCCGCCTTGATGCCGTAGCGCTCGGCGATCGGATGCCAGAAATGCACGGCGGCGCCGCCGAGCGGATCGATCCCGATTTTCACGCCGGCCGATTTGATCAGGTCGAGATCGACGACATTGGCGAGATCGGCGACATAAGGCGTGATGTAGTCGTGCGGATGCACCGTCGGCGATTTGCGCGCACGCTCATAGGTGAGCCGCGCGACGCCCTTCATCCCCTGCTCGAGGTAACGGTTGGCCAGCTTCTCGACCTTGCCCGTGACATCGGTGTCGGCTGGCCCGCCATGCGGCGGATTATATTTGTAGCCGCCGTCTTCCGGCGGATTGTGCGACGGCGTGATCACGACGCCATCGGCAAGCCCGTCTTTCCGGCCCTTGTTGTAGGAGAGGATCGAATGCGAGATCACGGGGGTCGGCGTGTAGCCGCCATGCTCGTCGACCATGATGTCGACGCCATTGGCCGCGAACACCTCGATGGCGCTGACCAGCGCCGGCTCCGCCAGCGCATGGGTATCGATGCCGACGAACAGCGGTCCGGTGAGCCCGGCTTCCTTGCGGTAGTCGCAGATGGCCTGGGTTGTTGCCAGGATATGGTCTTCGTTGAAGGAGTTTCGCAGCGACGAGCCGCGATGGCCGGAGGTGCCGAAGGCGACGCGCTGTGCGGGATCGGCGGGATCCGGCTTGGCGGCGAAATAGGCGGTGATCAGTTTCGGGATGTTGGCCAGCCGGTTGGCGGCGACCGGCTTGCCGGCGGCGGGATTGGGGACAGTCACATCAGTTCCTTCGGATTTCCGGACCCTGGGGGCAGTCTTAGCAGGTCAGGGCTGGCGTAGGGAAATGCTTGGTTAGCAAAAACCTAACGCGATCATTCGATTGCGCGTTTCTCCGGGACCGGAACCTTAAAATTTTATCGGTATGAATGGCCTCACATAACAAACACGGGTGGGGGCCCAAATGGAAATCATCGGACTGGTAGGACTTGTTTTCGCCGCGACCGCGCTCGGCGCTATCGCTTATGAGCATCAGACGGACGTCTTGCACGGACCCTATATCGAAGGCCGCGTGCAGCCGCGGACGCTCGATGCGATCTGGGATCCGCTGCGGCCGCTGGCCGATCATCTGAACTTCAAAGCACGCAACGTGGTTTACCTGGCGTTGCTCGCCTGACCGCTGAGGTCATTCGACTACGCCGTTACCGCGCGGGCCGGCATTGCAAGGGCCGCGAACGTCGGCGCATAATGACGCCGTTCGATTGATTCCTCCTCGGAATCTAAGACACTCGAACGAAAGGCCCCCTCACGGGGGCCTTTGCTTTTTGAGCGTGATGCTCGATCAGGACTTAGACGGCGTCCTTGGCGGCCTTGACCGGCCGGGCGCGAACGATCTTCCGGGCAGGCTTCGCCTTGAACATCATTTCTTCGCCGGTGAAGGGGTTGGTGCCCTTGCGCGCCTTGGTGGCCGGCTTCTTGACGACCACGAATTTCGCGAAGCCCGGCACGAGAAACAGCCCGTTCTTCTTGAGCTCCTTGTGACCGACGTCGACGAGATTATCCATGACGTTCTTGACGTCACGCTTGGACAATTCGGTGGCGGTAGCAATTCGCTCGATGAGCTGCGACTTGGAAAGCTGGGTAGCCATTGTGTCTCCTTGTGATTCGGACCCGAACGACAATAAACGAGCTTGCGAAATTGGAAGCGCTTTTGTTGGCAAAAAAGGCCTATTTTCCACGTTTCCTTGCTTGTATCAGCATTTTTCCCGGGAAAAACAGCCAAATTCGGAAAGCAGCGTGCGGCGGAGCCTAGAAATAACGTGTTTTGGCCTGGGCCAGGAAGCCGCGGACGGCAGCTAGTTGCCTACCGGAGCATAGGCAAAACCCTGTTCGCTTCTGACGACGCGCCCGAACACCGGCGGCGGGAAGTGCGCCGGCACCAGAATGGTGGGGCTGTCGGCAAGGCGCGCGATCAACGCCTCGCGGTTGATCCGGGCAAGCGCCCTGTCGGTGTCGGCGACCGTCGATAATTCGGGAAAAGCAAGCTGGATGCGGTGATGGATGACATCGCCGCTGGCGAGACCGTGGACGCCATTGGACTCCAGATTGATCAGGACATGTCCGGGCGAGTGGCCGAAGCAAGGCTCCAGCCAAATGCCCTTCTCGAGCTCATGATTGTCGTCGACCACGACGGCGCGACCGTCGCGGATGACCGGCAACACGCTGTCCTCGAACGAGATGAGATGGATGCCTTCCTCGCCGCGCTGAAAGCGGGCATCCCAATAGTCATATTCCGTGCGGCCGATGATGTAGCGCGCATTCGGGAAGGTCGGCACCCATTTGCCGTCGAGCAGCCTGGTGTTCCAGCCGACATGGTCCCAGTGCAGATGCGTGCACATCACGAAATCGACCTGCTCCGGCTTGACGCCGGCCCTGGCCAGCGCGCCGATATAGTCGGTGCTGAGATGATCGAAATCGTCCCGGCCCGGCCGATGCTTGCCGTTACCGCAGCAGGTGTCGATCAGAATGGTGTGGTGCCCCGTTCTCAAGAGGAACGATTGGAAGCGCATCTGCAATTTGCCGTCGGGCGTGAGATCCCCCTTCGGCAGCACCCGGCGGCAATGCGCGAACATGTCGTCGGTGAGGTCGGGAAAGAAAGTCTGCGCGTGCAGGAACGGCCGTTCGAGATCGATGACGCAATCGATGGTGAAATTACCGAGATTGAGTTGCGCCATTGATTCCCCCTGTTGTCGCTTCCAAGCGCGATTTTCTTCAAGCGTAATTTGGTTGGGCTTGCCGCATTCTAGCTTCGCATCGTTATCAGGCACCCGATTTTTTTGCGCACCTGCCCGCACTGGTTTACAAGGCCGAATGTCCAAATCCTCGATGCCCAATCCGCTGCCCTTCGACGAACTGGCGCAGGCGATCCAGCGGCGGCGCTCCACCTATGGACAGCTCAGCGGGCTCCGGCTCGACCGTTTCGCGCCCGGCGAGGCCTGGTCGAGCCTGCCCTATCGCCCGGTCTTTGTCGGCGACAGCGAGACCGGCGTGCTGCACGGCGGCGTCGTCACCGCGATGCTCGACGAGAGCTGCGGCATGGCCGTACAGCTCGCGCTCGACGGCACTCGCGCGATCGCCACCCTCGACCTGCGCATCGACTACCAGAAGCCGGCGACGCCCGGACTTGCGATCCGGGCGCATTCGCTTTGTTATCGCGTCACCCGTTCGATCGCCTTCGTGCGCGCGACGGCTTATCAGGAGACCGAGGACGATCCCGTTGCCACCGCGACCGCCTGCTTCATGGTCGGCGCCAACCGGACCAACATGCTGTCGGACGGCCGGTTGGTGGACGGTGCATTGCCGTCGCTCGACGCACCCGACGATCCGACTGGCCCATTCGCCAACAGCCCCTTTGCGCGCTTTCTCGGCATCCGCCTCGGTGAGGATGGCGGGCTTGTGATGCCCTTCTCGACACGCATCATCGGCAACCCGATCCTGCCCGCCATCCATGGCGGCATGACCGGCGCCTTCCTGGAAACCGCCGCGATCGTCGGCGTGACCCGCGAGCTCGGCGCGGCCGCGCCGCCCAAGCCGATCGGACTCACCATCAACTATTTGCGGTCGGGGCGCGCGCTCGACAGTTTTGCGCGGGTGTCGATCGTCAAGCAGGGCCGGCGCGTCGTCGCCTTCGAGGCGCAGGCCTGGCAGGACGATCCGGCAAAACCCATCGCCTCGGCGTTCGGCCATTTCATGCTGCGCCGGACGCCGGACGCGGATGAGGAGTAGCTCCGGCCCCGTGACCTGCGTCACGGAAGCAGGAAGGCTCGCGCTCTAAACCCCTCCGGAATGGAGGGAAACCATGAGCACCCTGATCGATCTCATCGGCCTGCTTGCGCTTCTGGGTAACGGGCTTTTCGCGCTTCATATCTGGTTTGGCGTGTCGAACCCGGCCCACCGGCGCGTCCGCGCGCGGCCGATCCGGATCTGAAGCCGCTCTATTTCGACACAATTCTGGTGTCGTTCTCCGACCCGTTCCATTCGCGGCATCGGGGGCTTGCGTTGATGCGCACGGCGAGTTGGGCTTACGCCATTATCCTGTGTTGCCTGAGCGCGTCCGCGCAGGCCGCCGGCATTCAGCTTCTCAATTCCGACCCGGGCTTGATGGGCGCCATCTGGTATCCCTGCGCTGGGGAGCCGAAGGAGGTGCCGCTCGGCAACCTGGCGGTGGCCGCCGATTTCGGGCTGAAGGGCGTGAAGGATTGTCCCGTCACCCGGGCGAAGCTGCCGCTGGTCATTTTCTCCCACGGGCGCGGCGGCTGGTTCGGCCAACATCATGATACGGCGGAGGCTCTGGCCGATGCCGGCTTTATCGTCGCGGCCATCAATCATCCCGGCGACAATGCCAACGATTCCTCGCGGCGCGACACGCTGTCGGCTTGGGCATCGCGCCCGGTGGATATTGTACGTCTGCTCGACTTCATGCTGCAGGACTGGAAAGACAAAGCGGTCATCGACCCCGCCCGGATCGGCTTCTTCGGTTTCTCCCTAGGAGGCGCTGCCGGTCTGATGCTAATGGGCGTCACCCCCGATTTCGGTAGAGTCGCAAAGCTTTGCAAGGAGACAACAGGAACGTGTGCGCAACTTCACAGCGGTGAAACTCCGCCCAACGCGCCACATGATGCGCGCATCCAGGCCGCGGTGATTGTCGATCCAGCACCCGCGAGTTTTTACGGCAGATAATCTGACCGCCATCAAAATCCCCGTTCCAGTTCTGGCGTTCTGAGCGGGGCGGCCCCGGCGTAGGTGACGGTTCGGGCGATGCTCGCGTTGCGGACAGCCTGCCCGGCAAACCTGACGTTCATGTCGTGCCGGCCGGCCACTTTGCATTCCTGGCGCCCTGCTCGCCGGAACTCGCGACGGCCGTGCCGCGCATTTGCACCGACAATCCGGTAGGTTTCGACAGGATCGCCTTTCACCGCGAGTTCAATACTGATGTCATCGGATTTTTTCGCGCGCAGCTTCGCGAAGGCGAAGCACGCTGATCGATCAGCGTGCCTCCCCGGAAAAAGCCTGCCGAAGGGCTGACAACCGCTCCAGCGCCGCTTGCGGCAGTGGGCCTTTCTGGACCGCGGCGAGCGCGTCGTCGAACTGTTGTGGCGTCGCGATGCCTACCAGGATCGTGCCCATCGCCGGATGCGACAGCGCAAAGCGCGTCGCGGCTTCGGTCAGGCTCGCGGCAAACCCCTCCTTCACCAGCGCCATGAGACGGCGCGCGCGCTCGGTATCGGCCTCATAGCTCATGGCGGAGCCGATCGGCTCGGGCGGCGGGCTTGCAATCGGATGACGCTCGGCCGAGCCCGACAGCGCACCGCCGGCGAGCACGCGGATGCCCACGACACCAACGCCGGCCGCCTTGGTATGATCGAACAACGCCCCGTAATCCTGGGCCGGATAGTGTTGCGGCAATGCCTCGGCGGCAGACGGATTGAGCATGTTGTAGACGACCTGGGCGCTATCGAAGGCGCGCGCGTCGATCACCTGATGCAGCGCGGCCGTATCGCCGACCGCGGTGATCCCGAGGAAGCGCACCTTGCCCTGCTGGCGCAGGCGTTCGAAGGCCGGCACCACCTCGCCGAGCACTTGGCCGACGCTCAGCCCCGATCCACCTTCCTTCTCGGTGATCGGATTGTGCAGATGAAAGATGTCGACCCGGTCGAGGCGCAGGCGAGACAGACTGCCTTCGAGCGACGTCGCCACCGCCTCGCCGATGCGGCCGAACTCGCTCGGCGGCACGCGGACCTTGGTGCCGACGATCACGCCCGCCGGTTTCAGCTTCTGCAGAATGCGGCCGAGATTCTTCTCCAATTCGCCGTCGCCATACTGCACGGCGGTGTCGAAATAATTCACGCCGGCGTCGATCGCGCGTACGACGGTGCGCTCCTGGTCGGCATGATCGCCCCTCACCATCAATCCGCCGACGGCGCCGCAGCCAAAGCCCAGCACCGAGACCTGCATTCCCGTGCGCCCGAAGACCCGCAACTCCATCGCCATTCCCTCGCGCTAGTTCAGCCGCAGTTCGGTAATGTGCTTGGGGTCCTGCTTCAGCTCGCCCTTCTCCACGCGCAGGACGATGTCGGTCAGGATCGCATTGGCCCGGCAGGTCATGCCGAGCTTCTCGCCCTCGCGCACGATGTGGCCGTTGATGAACTCGATCTCGGTTCGCCGGCCCTTCTGCATGTCCTGGCCCATCGACGGGCGCTGCTCGGAGGCCGTTTTCTTGCCGTCGGCAAAACGCTGCTCGTCATAGGCACGGGCCGCTGCCGCATCGCCCTCGCCCGCGCGCGCGATCGTCTCCGGCGGCAGATGCAAAATCTCCTCGAGCTGATAGCCGTGCGCCTGCCCGACCCGGATCGCCTCGCTGCCGATTCGCGCCGCGAAGCGGCGAATCGGCTCGTTGTGCAACATCTCGCCGCCGGTGAGGCCGGTGGACGCCGAGAGCCCGTTCTGCATGGCGTTGGCGACCAGCTTCGACCAGCGCTCGCCCCACAGGTTGGGCGTGACCAGCGCGCTGTCGGCAAAGCCGACCAGGCGGCCGATTTCCTTGGCGCGGTCGGTGATGCGCCCGTGCACTTCGCCGGTCCGGAACACGGTGTGCGCCGCCCCGCCCTTGCCGGCGCCGCGATGGATGTGGCCGGGCTCCGGCAGATTCACCGAGATGCTGCTCGCGATGCAGCCCAGCGTCTTGCCCCAGCCGACCACGCCGGCAATGGTCTCCTCGTTCATGCAGTTCTGCAGCGACACGACAAAGCCGCCCGGCGCTAGGTATTGCCGGATCATCATGGTCGCCCACGCCGTGTCGTAGGACTTCATGCAGACGAAGGCGATGTCGACCGGCTTCTCTTTAGACAGCTGCTGCGCATCCGTGACATGCAGCGCCCGCACGGGAACGGTAAATTCCGGCACGTCTCTGGCATGGGTGACGCGCAGGCCGTGCTTTCGCATGTGCTCGACATGCTCGGGCCAGGGATCGATGAAGGTGACGTCCTCGCCCGCCTGCACCATATGCGCGCCGGCATAGCCGCCGACCGCGCCCGCTCCCACGATGACTATTTTGTTGCCCATGTTTCTCCCCGACGTTCTTGTTGTTGGACGACCCTAGCGCGGCGACGGGGCTGATCACAATGGTGCAACGCACATGCAGCAATGCGTTGGACGATGGCGCCTCCCCTGCCTGGCGAAACCTTGAGCTAGATCAAAGTCACCCCGCAGGCCGCATTCACGGATGGATTGGCTTTGGTGGGGACATCCATGAACCTTCTGCTCAAGGAAATCCGGCACAACCCGCTGCTGTGGATGCTGGTGTTTGTGCCGGCGGTGCTGCTGGCGGAAAGGCTCGTCCCATCCTCCCACACGCTCCTCTTCGTGCTTGCGGTGCTAGCCATCGTTCCGCTCGCCGGCCTTCTCAGCCATGCCACCGAAGCCGTTGCCGAAAAAACCGGTGACGCGGTTGGCGGATTGCTCAATGCTACCCTCGGCAACCTGACCGAGCTGATCATTGCAGTAACCGCGCTCCACGCCGGTGAATATATGCTGGTGAAAGCGTCGATCGCCGGAGCCATTGTCACCAATTCGCTGTTCATGCTGGGAGCGTCTTTTCTGCTCGGCGGGCTTCGGTACCACGTTCAGGATTACAATCGCGCGGGCGGGAGGCTGTATTCGGCGTTGCTGTTGATGGCCACGTTTGCCCTCCTCGCCCCGGGAGCGGTCGCCGACCTTGATTTGACCAAGGGCGAGGCAATGGCCCAGAAGCTCAGCGCCGCTCTCGCCGTCTTGCTGATTGCCGCCTACGCGCTGGGCCTCTTGTTCTCGCTCAAGACGCACAAGGAATTGTTCGCAAACGCGGACCACGGTGAGGCGCACGAGGCAACCTGGCCGATCGGGCTCGCGATCGGCACGCTCCTTGTCGTCACGGTGCTGGTGGCGCTGGTCAGCGAGATATTCGTCGAGTCGGTGCAGAAGGCGGCCGAGACGCTGGGGATGAGCCCTGCCTTTGTCGGGTTCATCATTGTCGCGCTCGTTGGCGCCGCAGCCGAGATGGCTGTCGCGTTTTCGGCCGCGCGCAAGAACCGGCTTGACATGAGCGTCAGCATCGCACTCGGGAGCGCCTCTCAGATCGCTCTGTTCGTTGCTCCGGTCCTCGTTCTCCTCAGTTACGTCGTCGGTCCTACGCCGATGGATCTGGAGTTCTGGCCGGGCGCGGTGAAGATGGTGATGATCGCCGCCGTGACCGCCGCCTTTATCACCAGCAGCGGGCGCTCGGCGTGGTTCATTGGCGCCCTGCTGCTGTTCATCTACGTCATCTTCGGCATGACGCTCTACATGGTGCCGCCAGGATCGCACGGACCGGCGTGAGCGGCAGTGAAATTCGCTATCGGTACAGGCAAGGAGGCTTGACCATGGCCAATACCAGCAAGCTCGACGTCGGCAAGGCGCTGGAAAAACTGCGCGGCACCAAGGAGCCGAAATCCAGGATGACGCAGCTCGACGAGAAAACGGAAGCGTTGGACGAAGAGACCGAGCGAATGCGGGCGCAACGACTGCGCCTCGAACGGCACCAGAAGCGTTCGACCAAGCGCGATTGACGTCGTCGGCCTGCTTGCCATCCTGGCCAACAGCCTTTTCGCCCTTCACATCTGGTCCGCCATATCGGCGCGGGCGACAAGGCCCATCCGCGGGCGCCAGGCGCGTTCGGACGTTACGACGATGTGGCGGGAGCCGGACTCCCGGCCGGCGTTCCCAGCCCCATTCGCCTGCCGACCACGAGGGTTGCCGCAAGACCGCATATGAGGACCGCGATCGATGTCGAGAACGCGAGCGACCAGTTGCCGGTCCAGTCCACGAGGGAGCCGATCACCAGCGGCGATATGATCCCGGCCATGCCGAAACCGAAATTCATGATGCCGCTCGCGGTCCCCGATTGCTGCGGAATCAGGTCCATCGGCAGCGACCAGATCGGCGACACGATGAATTCCAGGAAGAAGAAAGCGGCGCTGAGCAGGATCGCCGCCGTCACGAGATCGGAGGTATAGGCCATCGGAACGATGAACAGGAGCGAGAGCGCAAATCCCCCGGCGATGACGCCTAGTCGCGAAATGCCGAGGCTCCGGTAGCGCCTGTACAGGAAATCGCTGAGCAGCCCGCCGAGGGTGTCGCCGACGACGCCGGCGAGGAAGATGCCCGTCGCGAAGATCGCGGTTTGCTTGAGATCGAGCTTGTACTGGTGCGACAGGAACAGCGGGGTCCAGTTCAGATAGGTCCACAGCACCCAGCCATAGCAGAAGTCGATCAAGGTGATCGGCAGCACCCGTTTGACCACCGTCAGGAAGGCAACCTCGCCCTCGCCTGACACGGGCCTTGACGCTCGTTCGTCGGCAACGCCGTCGGTTTGGTAGATCGCAACCCAGAGCAAGGTCCAGACCAGACTGCAGAGGCCGAACGTGATGAAGCTCGCCCTCCAGCTTGAGAGCGCAACGAGGGCTGCGACGACGATCGGCGTCACCGCGTTGCCGAGGCGTGAAAAGGAATGCGTGATGCCCTGGGCGAAGCCGCGTTCCGCGGAAGGCATGACGGCGGTCAGAGCCCGCGTCGCGGTTGGAAAGGCCGGTCCTTCGGCGGCGCCAAGCAGGATGCGGGCGCAGATCAGGCCGACCAGTCCGCCCGCCAGCCCCGTCCAGATCGTCGCGGCCGCGACCAGCAGGCCGCATAGCCCGAGCGTCAGTTTCGGACCCAGCCTATCGCCGACATATCCGCCGATGATCTGAAACAGCGCATAGGGATAGGCGAACGCGGAGAACACCATTCCAAGGTCGAAGGCGCTGAGCCGCAGTTCCTTGCTGATGATGGGCGCCAGCGAGGAAATATTCACGCGATCCATGTAGAACAGGAAGTACATCAGGCAGGAAGCGGCGAGGACCTTGGTTTTTCTTGTCATTGTCATCGCCCCGCTGCGTGCCGTTTTTCCATTGCAACGACAGGTTTCAATGGCCGGCCGAGCGTGTCAACTGTCGTTGCGTTGACGATAGCGCGATTAGGTGACAGTCTTCGCGCTCTTGATGACTCATTCGCGGGCCAGCGAGGGAGGAACCATTGGCGATCTCCAGCAAAGCTCTCACCCCCGTTGTCGGCGCCGAAATGTTGGGCGTCGATTTGCGCGACGTTTCCGCATCGACGCAGGAAACCATCAACGCCGCTTTCGCGAGAAATGGCGCGCTGGTTTTTCGCAATCAGAAGATCAGCGACGACGAGTTGCTTGATTTCAGCCGTGCGCTTGGCGATCTGGACCCGCCTCCCAATCAGGAGCATGGGCGCCTCAGTCCTGCCGGCTATCCCGACATCTATGTCGTCTCCAATGTGCTCGACACCGCAGGCGCCCCCATCGGGGCGCTCGGTTCGGGCGAGGCGGTGTGGCACACCGACATGAGCTATCTCGACGTTCCTCCGTTCGCCTCGATGCTCTATGCGCTCGAAATTCCCGACACGGGCGGAAACACCTGGCTCTGCAGCATGGTTGCCGCCGCGCGCGAACTCCCGGATCATTTGAGGAAGGCGATTGCGGGGCGCCGCATCAAGCACGACGGCACCTACAATTCGGGCGGCTTCCTGCGCAAGGGCGTGACCCCGACCGATGACCCGCACAAGGCTCCGGGCGCGTGGCATCCTTCGCTGTGCCTCCACCCCGAAACCGGCGAAGAGATGCTGTATCTGGGACGGCGCAGGAATTCCTATGTCGAGGGTTACGACGCAGATGGCTCGTCAAAGCTGCTCGACGAGCTTTGGGCCTACGCCACCCAGCCGAAATTCTGCTACGAGCATCACTGGCAAATCGGCGATCTCTTGCTGTGGGACAATCGCAGCACGATGCATCGCCGCGATCCCTTCGACAACACCATGCGCCGGGTGATGCACCGGACCCAGATCAAGGGGAAGTCGGCGCCGATTGCGGCGATGAGCGCGGCGGCGTGAACCCGCTTCGTAGCCCGGGTGAGCGAAGCGACACCCGGGAAGGTCCCGCATATCGCTGCGCTCATGCGGGCTACAAAAATCTCAACGCGGCGGAAGAGCGCTCGCCTCCTGCGCAGCGGCCGGACGTGGGCTGATCGTCGCCATCGCCGGCGTGCTGCCTTCGAAGCGATACTGATAGACCAACAAATTCTCGATCACCCGCTGGACATAATTGCGCGTCTCCGCAAACGGGATGCGCTCCGCCCAATCCACCGGGTCGACATTGGGATCGCGCGGATCGCCGTAGGCCTTGATCCAGTCGCGCACGCGGCCGCGACCGGCATTGTAGCCGGCGAACGTCATGAGATACGAGCCCTTGTATTCGGCCAGCAGCGCGCTGATCTCGGCCGCTCCCATCTGCGTGTTGTAGACGGGATCCGACACCATCCTGTCCCAATCATATTCGACGCCGAACCTTTTCGCGGTGTCGCGACCGGCCTCCGGCGTGACCTGCATCAGGCCGACGGCGTCGGCGCTGGAGCGATCGCGCTGATTGAATGCGCTTTCGGTGCGGGCCACCGAGTAGATGATGCTGCGGCCGATGGCCGGACCGACCGGGCTGTGCTGCGGTATGCCGATGGTCGGAAAGGCGTAGGCGTCGAGCGGCAGTCCCCGCGCCAGCGCCGTCTTGCCGAGCTCCAGCATGGCGCGCGCATCGTTGTTGCGGCCGGTCGCTTCCGCCACGGCGGAAAGCGTCGGAACATCGGTCGAGTCTTCGGCGAGGTCGGCAACGAAGGCGACCGCGATTTCGCGTTCGCCGATCGCATAGAGCATCTCTGCCGCGCGCACGATCTCGTTCGCGGGCGCGCTCGCGGAATCGGATGGCGGCGGCATGCGAATCTCGATGTTGTCGAGGCCAAGCCTGGCGCGCGCCAATTGCCCGTAATAGGCCGTGGTGTGGCGGGCCGCCGCTTCATAATGGGCGCGCATGGCTTCCTTGTCGCCGAGCGCTTCTGTGGCGCGGCCGCGCCAATAGCTCGCCCGCGCCAGCGTAATCGGGTTGACGCAGCCGTCGTCGACATGGGCGAAATACGCCAGCGCCGTCCTGGCGTCATTGAGATAGCGCAGCGCGATCCAGCCCGGCATGAACTGCGAGTCGGAACGATAATTGTCGCTTGCAGGTGGCGCGGCGTCACGCACGACCTCGTAGGCGCTCTGGAAGTCACCCTGGTCGAGCAGCTTTCGCGCCAGACTCCGGCGCAGGCGCCACCACGCGTCGGTGTCCTGCAGCGCCATGGTCTCTTTCGGCGCCGCCATGATGACGCGCGCGGCCTCCGTGATCTTCTCCTTGCTCTTCAGCCATTGCGCGCGGCACAGCACGTAACCGAGGTCCTGGCGTGCATCCGGCCGCAACAGAATCGAGCCGGTCGGATGCCTTGTCGTCGCTGCCCTTGACCGCGCTGCAGGCCTTGACGATCGACACCGCGTCGTCGCCGAGGCGGTGCGCCGCACGCATCGCCGCGGAGAAGTCCTTTGCGCCGATGCGTTTGTCCATACGGGCCCGATCGTCGTCGCGACTGATCAGGTCGCGGAAGGCCTCGAGCACATCGGACTCCGTGCGCTCCGACAGATCTTCCGATCGATAGGCCGCCTGCACCAGGGTTTTGGCGCCGTCGCGGTCGCCCTCGCCGATCAGGACGCGCGCGAGCGCGAGCCGGCCCTTCGCGGTCAAGGGCCGATCGGAGGTAAAGGCGTGCACAGTCGCCGCGTCGAGCTTGTCGTTCCACAGCCGCGCTTCGGCGCGCCGGCGCAGCAGCGTAACGCCCGGCCAGTGGGGATTGTCGGTAATGAACGCCGCATAGCGGCCGAACTCGGCCTGCGATTCCGAATGGCGAAGGATGAACCATTCCGCGAGCTTCTGGGCGGCCGGATCGACGAGTTTCTTTTCGGCATCGGTGGCGTCGCCGGTTTTGCCATGGCGCTGCAGATCGAACACGTCCTTCATGACCGCCGGATCGCCGGTGAGCTGAGGTTCGGTGGACTTGTCCTCTGCGGGAGCCTTCTTGTGGCGCTTCGCCGCGACGCGCACGGCAGGTTTGGTCTTCTTCGCTTCCGCCGGCGGCGCCACCTTGGTCGGCGGCACGGCCTTGCGCACGGGCTGCGCCGCGCTTGCGGCTTGCGGCTTCCTGGCGGGCTGAACCTGCTTGTGGGGCGCCGCTGCGAGCGCGTCGCTCGTAGCTCCGGCAAGTGCGGCGACGACGAGCAGACAAGGCCATGGTCCGAACACGTGGCTCATTCCGTGATCCCCTCGGAGCCAACCGGCACGAACCGCAAGATCAGGCGATCCGTTCGGTCAGAGCTGACTACAGGTTATCACAGCATAGATTCGCAACTGTCTCGCTTTGGCAACAGGAAATGCAAATCAGGGAGCCGCGCTGGAACATAGTTTTAACACAATTGAGCCGGCGAGCGATCGAACAACCGAAGCACGATGCGTCGCCGCGATCCCTCACGATTGCACGCGGACGGTGATGCGCAGGGTTGCTTGGCATGAACAGGCCCAGCAACTACATGGGTTTCGTCCAGCTCTCTCAACCCATCCCACCTTTGAAAAAATACGTGCTGCTATTTTTCCTGATGCTGTTTGTTCCGATCGCGGTTTCGGCCGCGAATTATCTGGGCGGCGAACGGCGGGACAACTGGCAGACGGCCGATCGATCGAGCGCGGGCCTTCTGCCAAAGCCATCCGAACATCCGGACGCGCTGATCCGCGTGTTCGCCGCGCGAACCGTGCGCT
Source organism: uncultured Alphaproteobacteria bacterium (assembly GCA_963802585.1). Classification (GTDB taxonomy): domain Bacteria; phylum Pseudomonadota; class Alphaproteobacteria; order Rhizobiales; family Xanthobacteraceae; genus Bradyrhizobium. The sequence goes on from CAWDJS010000030.1 coordinate 129,162, forward strand.
GGCGCGGGATTTTCGCGGTTCACACCTGGATCGTGGTGAAGGAGCGCGGCGCATCCCGCTACAGCCGCTATGACTGCACGGCATGGGGAGACCCCCTTCGCGTCGACGGCTTCGTCGCCGACGGCCGCTGGTTCGGGGCCGTCCCCGAAACCGTCGCAAGCGCGGACGGCGCGCGCGCCGAAGCGCTCATTCCGAAAATCCGCGACGTCATCGAGAACTACAGGTTCCAGACCTATGGCGACTACATCGCCTGGCCCGGACCCAACTCCAATACCTTCGTACAGGCCGTGCTCAACTCCGTCCCTGAACTCGACGCCGTACTTCCACCCACGGCCATCGGCAAGGACTACCCGTATCGCGGCCAATGGCTTGGTCTCACCGCTTCCGGCACCGGGGCCTTCGTCTCGCTTGGAGGCTATTTCGGACTGACCATCGGCTGGGTGGAGGGAGTTGAGCTCAATTTCCTTGGCGGCGTTCTCGGCTTCGACCTGCGCCGGCCCGCGCTGAAGTTTCCGGGTATTGGGCGCGTAGGCTGGCCTGTCGCGTGATTGAGGCCAGCAAGTAGCCCGCATGAGCGCAGACCGTATGTCCTTCCCAGATTGAGGCGACTCGCCCTCGATGCGCAAGCGAGGGTTGCCCGGACAGGCCGGGTAGAGCCTCACGCAAGGAGGACAAGTCATGGCGGATTATAACGAAGTCTTTGTAGGTATCGATACATCGAAGCTTCGCAATGCGGTGGCTATTGCGGAAGGTGGGCGGAACGGCGAAGTCCGGTATCACGGCGAGATCGAGAACACGGAGGCGGCAACGAGCAAGCTGGTGAAGAAGCTTGCGGCGCAGCATCGGCGACTGACGTTCTGCTATGAAGCCGGGCCGACGGGGTATGGGCTGTATCGGCTGATCAAGACGCTCGGTCACGAGTGTGTGGTGGTGGCGCCATCGCTGATCCCGAAGAAGCCGGGTGACCGGGTGAAGACCAACCGGCGCGACGCGCTCAACCTGGCGAAGCTGCTGCGCGCAGGCGAACTGACTGCAGTCTGGGTTCCGGATGCGCGGCACGAGGCGATGCGGGATCTGGTGCGGGCGCGCGAGGCTGCGGTCGATGATCTCAAATCCAAGCGCCAGCAGGTTTTGTCGCTGCTGCTGCGGCTCGGCCGGCATTTTATGGGTAAGCGAACCTGGACCAGGGCCCATATGAACTGGCTGGTAAGCCAGAAGCTCGCCCACCGCGAACAGCGCATCGCATTCGAGGAGATGCTGTTGGCGGTGCGGCAAGCCAATGAGCGCGTGATCCGGCTCGAGAAGGCGATTGCCGCGGCGGTACCGGACTGGTCGCTTGCAAAGGTGGTGACGGCACTGATGGCCGTGCGCGGTCTTGATCTCATTTCGGCTACGGTGTTCCTCGCCGAGATCGGTGATCTGTCGCGCTTTGCCAGCCCACGCCAATTGATGGCCTATCTCGGCCTGGTGCCGGGCGAAGAATCGACTGGTGACAGGGTCTGGCGCGGCGGCATCACCAAGGCCGGTAACCATCGGGCACGGCGCATTCTGGTGGAGTGCTCCTGGAGCTATCGTCATCCTCCGCGCGTCGGCAAGAAGAAGCTTGCCAAGGTTGAAGCCGCCCCACCTGCCGTCCAGGAGATCGCCTGGAAGGCGCAGGCGCGCCTGACCGCGCGCTACCGCGCATTGGCACGGCGCGGCAAACGGCCGACACTTGTGGTGACCGCGATTGCGCGTGAGCTGTCGGGCTTCATCTGGGCGGTCAGCCGCGCCGTCGATGCGTCAGCAACGCCGGCGACCTGAGTACATCGACAAGCCCGACAAGGAGCCAGCAACCGGACCGCGATCCGGACAAATATCGTGCAACGGCGGGGGCGAAGCCACGGCAGGGGAATTCCCGATGTCGCTTTGTGGCCGATCAGCCGATCGACGCCCGCGCGTAGACAGCGGAAAGCCCCGGACGAAATCTCGGAACTGCGGTTTAAACCCGCGTATCAGAGCTTGATCACCGACGTCTTCAGGCTTCGCCTCCACCCTTGCACGATCATCGCTATCGCACACTCCAGCGAAACTCGCAGGGTGACGATATCTCACGTCTAACCACTTGACGAAGGACATCAGAGCGACATCCGGGTCTTCCGTGAGATTAAACCCGGATATCGCTGCGCTCATCCGGGCTACGCTTGCTAGCTCGGATTTCGCCGGTCCATATCTCGCAGATAGCTGAGACCATGGACGGTCAACCGGCCGGGGTCCTGCACACCCTCCTCCGCAAGCCGTTTGATGTGTCGCGCGAGACCACGCCGCGTCCGCAGGTCCAGCTCATGCATGGACACGCTGCGATAAATCTTGATCGCGCGAGCGATCGGTTTGGCGATGTTCTCTACCGGCGTCATCGGTGCCAACGCGCGGATGCTGCCCGCGTTCCCTGTGCACTCACGTCACTTCGGGATCAATTCACTGTCGATGCGCCAAAGCGAAGCGGCGAGACGCAAGCTCTCGCCAGCTTTGCAAGTGATCCAATGCCGCGCTGCGCAATGACTGCATTCTTTGCCAGGCCGCGGTTGCCGTCAGCCAGGCCCTGGCACGCGCATAGTGTCCGTAGGCCCAGGCGAAGCCGGGAATCCGCATCAGCTTGTCGCGTGTCAGACAGAACAGGCGCTCCACCAGCACGAGCTTGAGCACCTCTCCGGTCACGAACATCAGCGCGGCTTCGATCAATTGCCCCGTCGCCGCCAGATAGGCGGCCAGCGGTTTTATGGGCTCCAATAAGAGAACGGGAACGGAGAAAAGAGCCAGCGAAGCATAGGGCGAAAGCGACCTTATCCAGGCGCGCAGCCTCCGCAGCTCAAAATGGTTGGCCAGCCATCTTGAGATCGGCCTGGTCAGGCCGACGAACACCGCGTCTATCAAAAAATAGATCGCGGCCAGGACATAGGTGACGGCTTGCACAGTCCGCTTCACGGCTGCACCTCCCGGAGGGATAAGGCGCGAACGAGCAAATGGTTTCGGCCTTGACTTGCGGCATCGAGGCGTATATGTTCTTGTTTTGTTCCATCCTCGAATCGAGGGGCGTCTCGAGACCGTCACGAACGTTGGGGTGGAATGCGATGGACGCGGCTGGCTCGCGTGACGAGCGGGATGGCTGCGGACGGCAAAGGCGTGTGGTCCCGATCCCCCGATGCTGGGATCAAGCCCGTGGACTTTTTTCACGGGCGACGGTGACTAGAAAAGCCCGGACACCGGGGAGAGCGCGTCTTAAGCCGTAAAACCATTGCGCAGGGGATGCCGGTTGTTTCGGCTGCCCTGTCGTTGCTTGCGTGCGCAAAGTGCACTTTCTTTGCACGCAAGGCTCGCGGGTGCGGCCAGCATCCGGCGTTCCCTGCGCCCTCGTCTTCTCGAGGGACATCAATCAGGCATCCTCCGGACGCGAACGGCGTCGCGGTAACGCAGGCTTGCGCCCAGCGTTTGGCCCAAATGACCCAGGCGGTTGACTTGGCAACCCCCAGCAATCAGAACCGGTTTTGAGGCGATAATGGTCGGAGTGGCAGGATTCGAACCTGCGACCCCTGCGTCCCGAACAAGGTGGAACGGAAAAAAAGTCAACAAAATCAATGGAGCTTGATGATATCTAACCACAATAATCACCATTTGTTCATGTTATTTCGGTGGTCAATCGGTGGTTGGACGGGATAGCTGCCGTGTTGCACCTTGGGCGGCTTCGGCATTGCCCTGCCCGAACTCCCAGGCGATCCAGAGGTCCGATTGATTTACCGAGCGACGAAGTCTCAAGCATCGTCTTGACCATCGTGTGCATCCCCTTCCGCGCCCCGCAAGCAAAAGACCTGCTCATCATGGAGCACCTGTGCCTGGAGCAAGCCCGGCTTTGCTGCCTACCGGAATCGCGCGCCTGCCCATGAAGAGCTGGCGTGAAACTAAAGAGCCGAGATGGATGGCGGAATCTGCTGCGGCGTTTCCCGCTTGTACGCGGACGCTTCGCCAGCGTAGATAGCCTTGGCTAGCTTGTCCTGTTGCTCCTGTCGAATTTCTTTCGCCGTCTTCAGCGCCCGGCGCAGGTACGGGTCGTTCGTCTCTTTTGAGAAAATTATTAGCTTGCAACAGTCCGGGCAGTTCAGCTGAACTCCGTCACGGACTCGGCCGGCCCCCTCGCGAAACACTCGCGTGCATGCTGGGCATCTAATCTTGACTCTGTCGTCCACAACGAGGCCCCCTCTAAATGAACGGAGTAGCTTCGCGTGGGGAAGTTACGAAAAGTTAAAGCTTGTACGCTGCTTTTCCACAAGCTGGTCGCAACTAATCGAAGGCAACCCACGAACTTTGACTGGCGGCTCGGCACACGCCCCCAGCCGGAGGATGTGCCGAGCCCAGCCAAGTCGCCGCGCTGGTCGATCCCGACCGGCCGGAAGCAATCATGGCAGTAATGTGGCCGCGTCGCTATAGCTCGGATGCAACACTCTGGAACTATCGCTCGCAGTGGTAGAAAATCCGCTGCCTGAGAGGAATGCATTGAAATCTTGCGCGAGGCTGCCGAGACGTAACGGAAGCAAGCGGATCGAAGAGCTATAGGTAAGCTAGCCGCGCCATTCGGACCTGGCACTGTGATTGCAGGCTTGCTGGAGATTGCGGGCCAGTTTGAGACAGGCGCCGCCGGGACGATGTATTTCAAATTCGGCGGCGTATTTTTTGAGAAAGCCCAACAAAAAACCCGCTGGCTGAGTTCCTCATGGGTCAGCGATGTGATCCCAGCATCGCCAGCCGCCGTCTATTTCTTCTTCCTCGAGGCGATTGATCTCATCGAGGGCAGCCAGCTGCGCTGCACGTCTTCCCTCACGCGCCTTGTCTACCAAGAACCGCGCAAGCGCCGGGCGTGGCCATTTCTGGCGAAATCGCGTCATTCCTGCCAAATTGATAGTAGTCAGATCGTCGAGCTTGCCAATCAGTTCGAACCGATCCGGACGGCCGCATCTACATCGAGAAGATCGACGAGCCGATGCTGTTTCAGTTGAAGGCCACGCCGGCCGAATACAAAGCCGGCCTCGATGCGCGATCGCCACCGGCTGACTTGAGTTGGACAAGAGCGGTACTTTTGACGTGCCGGCTCGCGCTGACTAAACACTAGAGAGCGCAAACGCGGACACTGCAGCAACAAATGCCATCTGCGAACTGACACCCAGCCGCCACTGAAGCTTTCTCCTCGCGTGTGTCCAGCTGTGAAAGCGCTGCAGGGATTTCAACGGCTGCCGGGGATAGACGCTATGCGCCAACTGAAGCGGATCGGGCAGCATGCCCGCGATGGCGCCCAACCCAATCACCCACGCTGTACCTGATGTGGCGAAAAAGAACAGTGCAAGCGCCAGGCCGACGCCAGCGTCAGCTCCGATAAAAGCCAAATCACGAACCAGCGAAATATCGACCTTCAGCCGCCGGCTATTTGCTCCCTCCCCGACCGAGATAGAGCGGAGCGGATAATCCCAGTGCGGAATTGCATCGATCACGAAGTGGCTCGTGAACCCCGCGACTCCAACAAGGACGGGATGCGAAGGAAAGAGACAAGCTATACCTTGCCGAACTTCCTCCGAAATCGGCCTCCTTCCTCACGTCGCGACCCAAAAGCCAAGCGCGAAGCTGTCTTGGCTACTCCCGAACCTCGCTCTGCCGAGTGGCAAGCCCCACGTGACAAGATAGAGGCCGACAGAGAAAAGCGGCTCAAGGCTCAGTTCGGATCTGCAATGGTTGCTTGCCGGCTCAAACGACGCTGCGGAAGTCGGATCAACGCCATCCGCACGTGCGGCTGCCTCACCTATCCATAGATGACTGGATAGAACCTGTCGTTTCTTTCGCATCACTCGTTGCCGGAAAACACCCTCTGCAAATTATGAGCTTGGCCGCAAGACGTTTGTCTCTATCCGCCTCAATTTTACTACTTGCGATCCTCCACTCCGCTGAGCGGGGCTCAAAACTCTTGAGCAAAGCGTCTTCGGCAACAGTCGGATCAGGCGCGGGATGTACTTCGTTTACCAAGCGCCGATGTGCAGATTGGTGCGAAGTTCGGTCTGGTGCGCCCGACGCCATCGGAACACTGTTCGACGGGGGAGCCGAAGCGCACCCACCGAGAGATAAGGCGATTGCGACCATCAAGATAGAGCGTGCGATCACGTCGGGACCTCACATTGAACGGTAAGCACAACGAGGTCCGCAAGGTGAGGATGGCGCCGGATTGGTTAGCGAGACGTTAAGACAATTGCAGCCAAATGAGGGTAGCCGCCGCCATTCCTCCTCGGTTTCGCGCCGCCTCCGTATTTCTGCCGATTATCAGCATTGACTACGGTTCTTCTTCTGTTCTCGATCCCACGCCGAAACGTCGCACCTCTTGGCTGCCCTCGAGCAAACGCGGCACCTCTGCTGCAACTCGGGCAGAGCTGCTTGCATGCGCGCGGCGACAAGGCAGCTACGCTCTGCTTCAGGCAATCAAGGAAGCGATCGACGACTACGCCGAATGCGAGATAGGACACCGCGAATATTTCTGGGGCCGACCGCACAGCGCAGGGTGGTAAGCACACATGAAGAGAGCCATGATGTCACCGGCCGACGAGGCCTGGTAGTACCGATCGAAGCGCGGCAGGTATCGGCAGCGCACCGACGCGCCGATTGGAAAGCCGGTAAAGGGCAAGCGCCGGAGGTCAACGGTAGGCGGTCATTGAACCTTCGCGCGCGCGTCAAATACGTATGATTATTGGGGATTGGTTGACAATTTTGCATTGCACAAGCAAAGAGGTTTCACATGAGTGACCGCCTTTTGCCCAATGAGATATGGCCGCCATTAGCGCGCAAGTGGCTTGTCGGCGTCTGGATATTGTCGACGGTGCTGGGAACGACGGCATGGTGGGCGAGCTTGGCTTGGGCCGCAATTCGATTAGCCCAGGTAGCGTCCTAAAACGCGGCTTGTAGCCAACCAGCTACTTCCATTCCCGAACAGACCAGCATTCCCCACAAGGCGATATTGATTTGCAAGACTGTCGACACAGCGTCTCTCCCCTCCGTACTTGGTGTACGGTTGGCAAAATAACCTCTCTTACGTCGCTTGGTTCCGCCGCTGGAACACAGTTTCCTAAAAGGTTGAGTCTTTCAAGAAATTGGCGTGCTGCGGTGCGAAGCATCGCGATGCTATCGTCCCCGATCGCAATGACTTGGACTGTGGCGTCAATCACGTTGTTTGTATGACCTCGTTGAACCATCCACATCATGCCCCGCGAGCCTATCGAGTTACCGCCGGCGGTCGCGCGCCACTCAATCGGCCGGTGGCTTGGACAGGTTCAGGCTCCGGCATAGCATGCGATCGTTTGGATGGGTGAGAAGGAGGCCGACGACTGGCTGGAAACGCAGCGCTACCGATTTAGATAAATACACAGGCGTGATTTTATCCGCTTCAACAGCGAGTGCTCACGGATACCCAGTGCCCTAGGTTGCTGCATCTGTCGAAGGATTGCCGACTAAAACGTTGCGAGAGCCCCATGCAAAACCCACAACAAACTGTTCCACTCGATGCTATGGTCTCGCGACTGGAGAAAGCGAACGCGCTTGCCTACGAACAGTCCGCACGCGTAGAAAACGTTTTGAGACCGGAACAAGATATCGGGCCCGGTCTTTCGGAGCAGCAGAAACGTCCTGCTATCCCGGACCGCGGGTCGTCGCGGCGCATGCCGGCGTTTCTCGGCCTCGCCGGATTGCTGTTGGTAACGTCCGTCTGTGTTGCTGTTTTCGCCTGGCAGTCGACCTACGCGGATGCGGCCAAGCTGATTATCGCCCGATGGGCAAATGCAGATCTTCTGCGGCCGACATCGCTGGCAGCTGCCCCGATGTCTCCTGAATTGGCGCAGCGGCTCCAGACGATGGCGCGCGATCTCGCGAATTTGGAGCAACTAATTCGAGCAACTCAAGGCCCGTCAAGAACAAATGGCCCGCGACAATACGGCGGTCAGCGAGCAGCTTCCAAGGCGACGCTGGACGCAAATCGCTCGAGACAACGCGGCGGTGGGCGAGCAGCTCAAGGCGAGCCAGAAACAATTGGCCACGGTCTGTGGAGACGTTCTTGGCCTCAAGTTTTGCTCAGAAGCCTTTGCCGATGCATAAGCCCGTTCCGCAAGCCGGAGCGCAGCCTCAGGTCGTACCGCGGTTGAAGCCCCAGGAAAAACACTAGGTTCTCGTCATCGAAAAGCTGACGCGAGAAAATTTGCAAAGTTTTTGAGCTTGCCTCCGGAGCGATCACGCAGAGGCAGCGCGCCAAGCGTGGTCGTCGAGCGAGCATCTTGGTCCGCGTAAGAAGCTACGAGTGATCGATGCCAGGGAAATGTTCGTGCAGATGAGAGATCAAGTCTGAGGCGCCCTAGGGTTTTCCGTCGAAGCTCGGAGCTGGCGGCGAGGACGACAAGTCCGTTTCGACGGGCGAAGGCGAAACCGATATGCTCAAGCCTGTAACTGCCACCGCCACAGTCGCGCCATTGTGGGTGGTCGCTGGAGAAGCGGAGACAGCAATACCCGTTACCTTCACCTCGCTGGGTCGTTTCTCTTTGGCAGGATCGTCCCCGTCTTCTAACCTATCTAACCGCGCGGCCTTAATCATCTCCATCTCCTCGGTGAGTTCATCGAGGAATCTGTTTGAAGAATTGAGTTGCTCAAAGTCGCTGTAGGTGCTCCGCCGAGCCTCTAAAAGCTTCTCAAGCGCCTTGCGTTCTTTCAGCTTCACATACAAATCGATCATCGACTCAAGTGCTTTGGGCATTGTTGCCTCAAACAATCTGGGGGCCACCAAAGAGCCGTCTACACATTGAATTAGCTAATATTAGCGGACAATACGCGTAGCGTAAAAGGCCAAAGGGAGTTATTCCTCCACGCGGTAGCTCCTCGTCGTTCCGCGCCTTCTCAGCGCAGCCCGTTTAGGGCGTCGGCGCGCATTCATACAATTCCTAGCCGCTTCCCTCCCGCCCGGATCGGCGGAATCATGCTGGATGCCGGTCAGACTGATCAAGCACGAGGCCTGCTGAGATGCGGCAGTTTTGCAATTCGGTACCCGGATGGGGACCATCAAAGTCACTCTCTATTGGGACGACGTTCCCGGCCGCCGGCTAAGGGTGGAAATCCTCACCAGCGATCAGGCCATCCAGGCGGCAAAGGCGTTCGCACGGAGGGGCCGCGACGAAACTTGCGGACATTGAATCCCGCCCGAGGTTGCTCGGCGCTTCGTCAAAGGACATGCTCGCGTTTTACGCCGAGACCAACCCAATCAAGCGCGACGAGATCGCCATTCGGCAGATGTCTGTACTTAGGCAGTATCAAGGACCGCGCGAGAAGCCGCTTAGCATCCCCGCATCATGGAAATGTTCCGGCTGACGAGGGATAACTTGTGACCGTCTGGATCTACATCAACACAGCGAAAGAGGTCGGCGACGTCGACCACCTGAAGGTCTTCGCCAGCGGGGATGCTGCCAACGCCTGGTTCGCGGACGGCACGTTCCGGGGGGCCTGGCGGTTGAGTATCCCGTTTCCGAATAGCTTCCGACGAAAAAGCCCCGCCGCGCCGTAGCTCGCGGCTTGCCCAAAAAATCGGCGCGACCATTCGCCGATCTTGAGCGACACTCTATGCTGAAGGCGCGGGCGGACATGGTGGCTGCCAATGGCGAATATTATCCAGATAGAAGCAACGTGCTGCTTCCGCTGTGACACCACAATTCATGCGATTGAGTCGGTCGGTGATACGCCGGAGTTGGGGACGGTGCCGTTGAGCGTCACGGTCTGTGCCTGCTGCGGCCATCTCATGATTGTCGAGCACGACCTCACACTCCGCGAACCAACAACGGACGAACTCCGCAAGGCTGCCAAGCATCCGAGCGTCGTCGCCGAGATACGAAGCGCGATCAATTAATGAAGCCCGTTTGCTCGCGCGACGTCGCAGTGCTGGTGCGTTATTTCGGATGGGCTGCTGATGGAGTGGCGGCCGGCGAGAGGGCGCTCCATGGGATCGCCTCGCGCTGTAGATCGCCGCCGTTCCGCGCCCCAAGGCTCTCGCAGGGTTCCATTGCGACAGCTATGCTGTTGTGCATGTTTGATGGATTGTCGAAGAGTGAAATTATCGGTTGGGTTATTTTGCCTGGCGTTAGCAGTCGGGCTCACCGTGTTTGGGAGCGCCTACTTGATAGCCACGTCATTCGTGAGCGCTGATGTTTCAGATGCTTTGAAACTTCCTGACAGCATAAAGCAAACGCCAATGCCGCTTCGGTCGCCTTAGAAAGGCTGGCTAGTGCTGCTCGAGAGCGGTACTCTCGCACGCTTCACCCAGGCCGGCGCGGACCTGTTTGCATAAAATGCCGAACTCCAAATTCCGATAGCGCTTTTAGGAGGATTTAAGGGTTTATTTAAAGGTTCAACTGCGAAGATCGCAGCTTGGGCAATTACTATTAATTGGGTTGCCATGCTCATTTTCTCATCTGACCGGCCAATTTCAAAGCTCGCGGTTACGCGCCGCAACGCTTGCGAAGCATTTTCTTGGTTCGCCTTTCGGCTGGCATCGTGCTCGCTGCCGACAGCGGCGGAGCTCTGTCGATGACAGGGGAAAGTCGAAAATCGGATCGTGTTCGATTTGAACATTTCTGCGAGCCAGTGAACATAGTGGCCATCGATGGGACATGGCGCCGACAATGTTTGCTGCGGGATGTTTCCACGACGGGAGCCCAACTCGAAATTGAAGGCACGACCGACGTCTTTCAAGCGAAGGAATTTTTCCTGGTCCTTTCTTCGATCGGGACCGCGTTTCGCCGCTGTGAACTCGTCTGGATTAATGGCTTGACTGTGGGCGTGCGCTTTATTGTTGAGAATAAGAGAAAGAAGGCGACCGCATCGCATTGAATGGACCACGCTAGAACTCAGCG
>CAWDJS010000031.1:0-355496 GCA_963802585.1 uncultured Alphaproteobacteria bacterium
AAAAAATGCGAGAAACGCCCATTTTGTCGGGATTCCGGCACGCACCTTTTGGCTACATACACCTATACATACACCTCGCAAGGTAGTTTCCCCCCGCCGTTGAGAACCAGCGATATTCATCGGCCGTCTTTCAGAATTTTAGCACACTAGCATATTCTTCCCAAAAATGGAAATCCATTCTTCCATTTTTGGGAAATCCGCGCTAGCTTCGGCTCATGCTGGTTATCGGCACGGACATTGTTGAGCGCTACTTTGCCGAACGTTCCGGCCATCGGGGCATCGACGCGGCGCGCGCCCAATACCGGGCATGGCTAGCGATCGCGGAGGCTTCGGACTGGCGCACGCCGCAGGACGTGAAGCGTTCGCATCCCAAGGCGAGCATCCTAAAAGGCGGGCGCGTAGTGTTCAATATCAAGGCCAACGACTACCGCTTGATCGCCTTGGTACAATATCGCGACGGCGTGTTGATAATCCGCTTTTTCGGCAGTCATGAAGACTACGATAAGGTGAATGCGGAGGCGGTGTGATGAAGGCGACTTTGATCATTATCCAGAATGAGGCCGATCATGAGACGGCCAAGGCGCTTGTCGGCAAGCTGATGCGATCGAGCGAGGCTGACGACCGCGCGCGCATGGTGGCGCAGGCTCGCCTGATCGAGGCATATGAACGCACGCGATGGCCGCGCAAAGCGCCGCCGTTGCCCGATTTGCTGACCTATCTGATGGAGCAGCATGGTTTGACGCGCGCCGATCTTGTGCCGCTTCTGGGCACGGCGAGCCGTGTCAGCGAGGTCATGTCGGGCAAGCGCGAATTGAGCATGACGATGGTAAAGCGCTTGCGCGAGCGTTTCCATGTTCCAGCGGATTTGCTGATTTTGGCCAGTGAGAGTGTCGCTGCCTAAGCGCGATAGGAACGGGCCAGTAGGTCAAGTTATTTTCCAGACTTCGGTGGCGGTCTAAGGCGACGAGCGTGGAGCCCGGAAGTATCCGTGCGAGGAATGGTACAGCCACCGACCTCACCGGACCTCATCGAACTCGCGTTTCGGACGCCATGAGACGGGATCGGCGATCCAGCGGTTGATGTCGGATTCATGCCAGCCGGTCCCGTTGGTGCTGATCTTGAGCTGAGCCGGGAACGTGCCCTCGGCGATCTTGCGGTAGATGGTGGACCGGGACAGCCCGGTCCGGGCGAGGACGGTTTTCAGACGGATGATACGGTCTGGTTCGCGCATGGCCGCGCTGCCTCCTGCTGGCTGTTTCTGACGGCTGCTGAGACCAGACAGGACAAGCAGTTGCAGGCGCGCAAGAGCATTTTACACGTCGTCGTACTGTGGCGTAGAGACGGCGGAAAATCGGATGGGTCAAATTCCGAGGCCCCGGCCTCTGCCGAGGTCGATGCCGTGGGTGAAGGCGAGTTCGAGGCCGAGCCGGCGGCCTGATTCGAACGCGATGCCGAGCTCCCGCTTGCGGTTGTCGAGGATGGATTCCAGTTGCGGATCGCGTTCGAGGCTTCTCGCCATGTCGCCCATCGCCGAGCGCGTGGCCTTGTAGCCGGAGATGTCGCCCGCCTGATACTGGCGCTGGCTGGTCTGGTCGAGCTTCTGCCAGCGCTCCACGAAGCGGTCGGCGCGGCGGCCCGGATCGATGCGCAGTTCGGTTTCGAGCTGGAGCGCGCGGATGGCGCGGTTGACCCGGCCGCCAGCCGCCTCGCGGGCAAGTTCCGGGTTCTTCTTGTAGGCGGCTTCGGCGTCGTGCGAGCCATAGGGCCGCACCTCCTCGAAGACCTGGCGGGCCTTTTGCAGTTCTTTCACCTGCTCGGGACTTGCCTTGCCGCCCATCTCCTGCGCCTCGAAGATCGCATCCACGGCGCGGGCATGGCGCACGAGCGCCCGGGTGCGCACGCGACGCAATTCCTTTTCCGGGTCTTCCGCCACCTTCCTTTCCGGCGCTTCGGTTTCGCGCCGCTCGGCTCCCGTACCGCTCCTTTCCCTTTCCGGCGTTTCCCGCTCCGGCCTCCGTCCGCCATCCGGGCCGGGCACATCTGCAGGAGAGCGCAGGCCGTCGAACATGTCGCGTACCTTCTCCGGCACGACCTTGCGCACGATCTCGGCCACGCGCTCGCGGAAGGTGATCCCGCGCCGCTCGGCATAGCTCTGCGCCGGATCGCGCGCTCGTAGTCCGAGGCCATGTCCTTGGCGCGATCGCGCGACAGGGTGCGGACAAGCCGGTCCTGATCGGCAAAATCGTCGCGGCCATAATGCAGGTCCACGCCGTCGCGGTGCCGCGACAGGGCGACATAGCTGCCATGGGCGTCCATGCCCGGCGTCGCCAGCACATGGGTGCGGTCCACCGTCATGCCCTGCGCCTTGTGGATGGTCGCGGCATAGCCGTGGTCGATCCGGTTGTAGTCCTTGAGGTCGAAGCGAACGGATCGGCCATCGTCGGTCTGCACGGTCATGGATTGCGCGCTGACCTGCTCGATGGTCCCGAGCGTGCCGTTCTTCACGCCAAGGCCGCGCTCGTTTTGCAGGAACATGACGCGATCCCCGCTGGCGAAGTTTCTCGCGCCGCGTTCGACCGTCACGCGCACCTCATCGCCCAGATCGCCGGCGGCCCGCATCCGCTCGCGCGCTGCCTCGTTGAGCGCGCGGACCTCGTCGTTGGTGTGGGTGAGGATGATCCGGCTCCGGTCGGGCGACGCCTGCCGGTCGCGGTCCCAGCGGTCGATCAGATCGCCGCGCGCCTGCTCGCGGGTCTGGGCCTCATGCACCATGCCGTGGGAGCGATAGGCTTCAAGCGCATCGCCGGTTCTGCCGGTCGCCAGATCGCGCGTGGCGTCGCGCTGCCAGTCCTCCCGCTGGCGGCGCACCTCGCCGATTTCCGCGCCGCCGTGACGCTCATGGATCGAGCGGAACGCCGCGCCCGCCTCGATGGCTTGCAGCTGCTGCGGATCGCCGACCAGCACGACCTTGGCGCCGGCCTCGGCGGCATGGGACAGCACGCGCTCCAACTGGCGCGTGCCGACCATGCCCGCCTCGTCGATCACCAGCACATCGCGGGTCGTGAGCAGGTCGCGGCCCTGTTCCCAGCCATGCTCCATGCTGGCGATGGTGCGCGACGCGATGCCCGATCCGCTTTCGAGATTTTCCGCCGCGATGCCGGACAGCGCCACGCCCCGGACCTCGTAGCCCGCCGCTTCCCAGGCCTCCCGCGCCACGCCCAGCATCGCGCTCTTTCCCGTTCCGGCATGGCCGACCACGACGCCCAGATCGCGCCCATCCGTGACATGCGCCAGCGCGTCGGCCTGCTCGCCCGAAAGGACAAGACCGCGCGCTTCCGCACGCGCCAGCGCCGCTTCGCGGTCCGCGTCACGCACCTCATGGCGCTCCCGTTCCGCCATCAGTTCGGCGGCGCGGTGCAGGCGCTGTTCGGCCTCGATCATCTCGCGGGTGGTGAAGCGATCCTCGCCGCGAGCGTCCTTGCCGAGTTCGACCAGATCGGGCGCGCTGCGCATCGCGCCCATGACCTCGTTGAACTGGTCGATCCCGTCGCTGTGCCGGTGCGCGAACTTCGCCATGTCGCGCCGCGTGAAGGTCGATTGCTGCTGCGTGATCGCGTCCAGCGCGACGGAAGGATCGGCGATGATCCGCGCGCCATTGCCGCGCGCGATCTCGCGGTGCATCTCGGCGCGGTCGGCTCGCCTCGCCTCGATCCCTTCGACCCTCGATGCGCTTGCGCGGGCGCGCCGATCTGGCTTTGCGGCTCCAGCGCGATGCCCTGTGCTTCCAGGCTGCGATGGTCGATGCGCGCGTCGATGTCGAGTTCGGCCAGCCGCTCATTGGCAAGCTCGGCCCAGCGTTCGCGCCAGCGCTCGACCATCTCGGTGCGGTTCCAGTCCCGCACCTTTTGGCCAAAGCCGTTCTCGTCCACCGCGCGCATGGTCAGCATGACATGGGCATGGGGTTTGGGCATGCCGTCCTCGGCCATGTCCCAATGCACATTGAGATCGGCGATCATGCCCCGATCGACGAATTCGGCCCGAACGAAGTCGCGGGCGAGTTCGATGCCCTGCGCCTGCGTCATCTCGCGCGGAATGGCGAATTCGACCTCGCGGGCAAGCTGGGCATCCTTGCGGACTTCGAACGCCTCGACATCGTTCCAGAGCCGTTCGCGGTCGCTCCATGCCTCCGGCGCGTTCTCCGGCAGCATCACCTCGGAATGGACGACGCCGCGCTTGGCGGAAAAATCGTGGCTGCGGTCAAGCCGCTCGTCGCGCAGCCGCGAGCCCGAGCGGTAGGCGGCCGACGCCACCGCGCTGGAGCCGGACTTGCGGCCAATGACCTTGACGTGAAGATGATAGATCGCCATCGCGATCAGATCATCTGGCACGGCGAAGCGCACGTCGGAACGACGTATAAGCGCGCCCTCCCTCGAAAAATTCTCGGGAGGGACTACCCCGTCTCAGACCGTCCCGGCGACCTTACAGCATTGTGCCGGGCGCTCAACTATCATTTCTCCATCAACACTGATGGAGGACGATGATGCGCAAGCCACGGGACTTCGACGCGGAACTGAAGGCGCTTGAGGACAAGGCGCGCGACCTCAAGAGCCGCAAGGTGCAGCAGCTCGGCGAACTGGTCATCGCCACCGGGGCAGATAGCCTCAGCGCCGACGAACTGGCGGGCGCGCTGATCGTGCTGGCCGAGACGAAGGATGCCGGAAAGAGGGAGGCATGGGCCAAGCGCGGGGCCGCGTTCTTTCAGAGCCGGGCGCGGCGAACTGCACCGGCAGCTGAGCGCCACACTGGCGGCGCTCCGGCGCAACCGGGCGGCGCGCAACCGGCATCAGGCAGCAAGGGCGCGGCATGACATGCGCACATGGCAGGTCGAGCGCCGCAAGCGCACGCGGCATCTGATCGAACTCGGCGGCCTCGTCGTCAAGGCCGGGATCGTGGACCTGACCGGCGATGATCGCGCCATCATCTTCGGCGCGCTGCTCTGGATGGCCGACAAGCTCAAAAGCGATCAGGGCGAACAGGCGCGAGCGCTCTGGGCCGCAAAGGGAAAGCAGGCGTTCGAGGCGGACCCGGCGACACACAAGGGGACAGATCGAACTGTTTCAGCAGTTCGTCGTTGATGTGCGAAAGCCACTCCATAAAGGCGGTTGTTTGCCGCGCCCCACCCTCCATATCCAACCACATTTCCTTTGGAAACCAGCTCTGCCCTGATAGCCCGCTCTTGGCGTTCCTTGCTATGCTTGGACATGCGAATCTTGACCTATCAGGGGCTGGACACTCACCGCCTGCAGAAGCCGCTGGCGCGGATCCGCGCGGCCATCGCGCGCGAGGATTTTCGCGCCGCAGGGATCAGAAAGCTGGCGCCGACGCCGTACTGGCGGGCCAAACTGGACGACAAGAGCCGGCTGCTCATGCAGTTCGTCCGCCACGACGGCGAGACGGTCTGCCTGTTTCTCGAAATCATCGACAACCACGCCTATGAAAAATCCCGATTTTTGCGCGGCGCCCGGGTCGATGTTGGCAAGGTCGAGGAGACCGGGGATGTGGCCTCCGCGGACGCCCTGGTGCAGGATGTACCCGCCGCCAATCCGATCCGGCTGACCTGGCTGCATCCGACCCGCGATCAGTTTGTGCTACTCGACAAGCCCATCGTGTTCGACGACGTCCAGGAAGAGGTCCGGCACTCGCCGGTGCCGATCGTGGTGCTGGGGCCGGCAGGCTCGGGCAAGACGGCGGTGACCCTGACCAAGCTGCGCGAGGCCGTGGGCCGCGTGCTCTATGTCACCCAATCGGCCTATCTCGCCCAGTCGGCGCGCGGCCTTTATGGTGCGCATGGTTATGAGAACGGAGACCAGGAAGTCGAGTTCCTGAGCTATCGCGAGTTTCTGGAAACCATTCAGGTCCCGGCCGGGAGCGAGGTGCGGCTGGCCGATTTCGAGCCATGGTTCAATCGCAACCGCACTACGCTGCGCGACTTGCCCGATGCCGACGGCTTCGCGCTGTTCGAGGAGTTTCGCGGCGTCATCGGGGCGAGGCCAGATGCGCCCTTGAGCCTTGACGAGTACCAGGCGCTCGGCGTTCGTCAGTCGCTGTTCCCGGCCGGGACAGCGCGGGCAATTGTGCATGCGCTTTACGGCCGTTACGTGCCGTGGCTGAAGCAGGCCGGGCGTTATGATCTTAACCTGACGGCGCAAGCGTGGCGGCCTCTGGCCGAGCCGACCTACGACTTCGTGGTGATCGACGAGGTGCAGGACTTCACCATCGCCCAGCTTGCACTGATTCTCGCCACGCTGAAAAATTCGGCGCATTTCCTGTTGTGCGGCGACGCCCATCAGATCGTCCATCCAAATTTTTTCTCCTGGGCGGCGGTGCGCGCGTTGTTCTGGCGAGAGGGCGGCGGCGACGACATCTCATCGGGCAAGATGGCGGTGCTGCGGGCCAATTTTCGCAACACGAAGGCGGTGACCGAGATCGCCAATCGTCTGCTCAAAATCAAGCAGGCACGCTTTGGCTCGATCGACCGGGAGAGCAATTTTCTTGTCACCTGCGCCTCCGATAAGCCCGGCTCGATGCAATTGCTGGCCGCGAAGGAGGCCACGCTGCGCGATCTCGACGCGCGCTCGCGCGCGTCGGTCAATCACGCCGTCATCGTGCTGCGCGATGAAGACAAGGCGGCGGCGCGGGCGCACTTCCGCACCCCGCTGGTGTTTTCCGTGCACGAGGTCAAGGGCCTCGAATATCCGCATGTCATCCTGTTCAATCTGGTTTCCTCTGCCAGATCCGCCTATGCGGAAATCAGCAAGGATGTGAGCGCAGCCGATATCGCGGGAGACGAATTAGAATACCGCCGGGCCCGCGACAAGGCCGACAAGTCGCTCGAGATCTACAAGTTCTATGTCAACGCACTGTATGTCGGCATGACGCGTGCGGTAGAGACTCTGGTGCTGGCGGAATCCGACATTGGCCATCCGCTGTTGGCGCTGCTCGACCTGAAGGAAGCCGCTGGCGCCGCGACCGCTGCGGTGCAAGCCTCGACGAAACAGGAGTGGGCGCTGGAAGCGCGCGAAGCTCGAATTGCAGGGCAAGCAGGAACAGGCCCGCGCCATCCGCGAAACCTTTCTAAAATTCAGGCCGACACCGTGGTCGGCCTGGTCGGAGGCCGCCATCCGTGCACTGGAGCCGCGCGCGCTTCTCAAGACCGATCCATCGGCCAAACTCAAGCAGGCCCTTCTGGATTACGCGCTGTGGCACGGCCAGCCGAAGATTCATCGAGGACCTGGCGCACCAGACGGCGTTCCACGCCGCGGTGGCGCTAATGCCGCAACGTCCGAAGCCCAGGACCGGCTTCGGCCTGACCGACGACACCTATTATCGTTTCAGCGGCCTCACGCCGCCAGAGAGGCCTATTGTCAAGACCATGAAGGCGCAGCGCGAGCGCATGTTGCGGCCCTATGCGGAGCGCTCGTTCAAACCGGTGCTGGCCGATTGCGACTTCTACGGCGTCGACCATCGCGTCCCCAGCGGCTGGACGCCCCTGATGATGGCGGCGCGGGCCGGCAACGTGGCCCTGGCGGAGGTGCTGGTGCAGCGCGGCGCCGATATCTCGGCCACCGACGAATTCGGTCACACCGCCTGGATGATCGCGCTGTGTCGCGTGGTGGAAGAACCGGCCTTTGCGGCAGATAGAATTGGTCCGCTGTTCGACCTGCTGGCACCGCCCGCCCTGGATGTCCAGACCGCCGGTCGTCTGGTCAAGCTGGAGCGCCATCAGGCCGAATACTGGCTGCTTAGCCTGATGCTCGCCAGCGTCAAGATCCAGGGCAGCAGCATGGTCGAACGGCGTCACGACACGTACCGTTACAGCCGCGGTTTTTTCGCCGATGGCCTCTTGGAAACGTTGCAGGCGCTGCCCGACCATCTCTGGCAGGCCTCGCGCCGCCGGCGTACCTATCTCAATCACGTGCTGGCGCGCGCCGAAGTGGGGAGCGCTTACAGGCCCGCCCGAAAGCTGTGGCAACGTTGGGGAAACGGCAACTATTTGCCGGCCCGCGACATGCATCTGCGTCGCCGTACCGCGGACGGTCATGATGTCTGGGTGCCCATCAACGAAGCGTTGAACCTGAACTGGGTAATCCGCGGATCGGACCCGTGGTTTGGTATGGCGCTGGCCGGGCCCGAAGTCGCGCCAACGCGGGCTATGACCGGAATGGACGACATTCAATCCGAGTTATTTTAGGAACCATCGGGCGAATTCGAAAAAGCCCAAACCGCTTCAGGGCGACACCAACGTTGCCAAATATTATACGCGTGGCTGTATGCATGTGACATTTGTTGGAACTAATTTAGAAGCGTTGTCGTAGCGCGGATTCGAGGCTCCGGTTTCGGAGTTTGAATAACGTCTCGGGCAGGGCCCATCAAGCCGCGATAGCTGATCGCGAAACCGCTAAAGCTCTGAATCTACTTCCGCTTTCGGTGGCATAGCGGACATGGCCAGCTTTGCCGCTGGGTCGCCCCTGTAGCGATTGACCCAACTCGGACCTCCCGAGTTGCCGCACGCCTACCGCCGCCGTGCTGCGGGCCCGGCAAAATGCGGGTTGGGGCAAAGGCCTCCCGCGATTACCATCACAGGTCCACTACAAAGTGCTAGGCTCCTTCCTGTCCCAGCGGCGTGTTTTGCCTTGGTCGTTCGGAGGGCGCTGTGACCGATCAGCGGATTCAGAGGCGATTGGCGGCAATCTTGGCCGCCGACGTAGTCGGGTATTCCGCGCTCATGCAATGCGCCGAGGAAGCCACGTACGCCGAGTTCGAGCGGCTCAAGCGGGAATTAATCGAGCCCAGCCTCTGCAGCCACGAAGGGCGACTGATCAAGACCACGGGCGACGGGGCGTTGGCCGAGTTCGCAAGTCCATCAGCTGCGGTGCGATGCGCGGTGGAGATACAGGAAAGCATCGCGTCAGGCCGAAGCCCCCTTACGCTGCGCATTGGGGTCAATCTCGGGGAGGTTATCGTCGGGGCTGACGGCGATCTTTTTGGCGACGGGATCAACATTGCTGTCCGGCTGGAGGGGACCGCCGACCCGGGCGGCATCTTGATTTCCGAAAAGGTGTACAGCGAAGTCGAAGGCAAGCTGGAGGTGGGCTTTGAGGACCGGGGCGAACAGCAGCTCAAGAACATCTCCAAGCCGGTCCGCACTTTTGCTGTACGCACGGGAGCGTTCTTCGCGCCGACCGAAAGGCTAAGTGCGGCCCCTCCGCTCCCCGACAAGCCTTCCATCGCCATCGCCGTACTTCCGTTTGAGAACATGTCCGGCGATCCCGAGCAGGAGTATTTTGCGGACGGGATGGTTGAGGAGATCACTACGGCGCTTTCGCGGTTCAAGTGGTTGTTTGTTATTGCTCGCAATTCGAGCTTCACGCTCAAAGGTAAAGCCGTCGATGTGAAGGAGGTTGGGCGCAGGCTTGGCGTGCGCTATATCCTTGAGGGGTCTGTGCGCAAGGCAGCAGGGAAAGTTCGTATCACGGGGCAGTTGATTGACGCGCTGACCGGCGCGCACATCTGGGCGGATCGGTTCGAGCGCGACCTAACAGACGTTTTCGCGCTTCAGGACGAAGTGACGGTCGCCGTTGTCTCAGCTATTCAGCCAAAGATTATTCAAACAGAAATCGCAATGGCTGCGCGGCGGCGACCGGAGAACCTCACCGCCTATGATTTTTGGCTCCGCGCCATTCAGCAGTCTCGCCTAACGACCCGCGAAGGGTTGGCCGAGGCGATAAGGCTGGCTCATCGCGCTTTGGAGCTGGACCCCGGGTTTGGCCGAGCCGCTTCTCTGGCAAGCGTCTTTCACCTGAGCAACGTCGTTTTGGGGTATTCTACCGATCCTCAATTCGAGTGCGAGGAAGCAGTGCGGCTTTCTCGCCTGGCATTGCGCATAGACGATGGTGATCCGAACACGTTAGCAAGGGCTAGCCTAATCTCGGCGCTCGTGGTCCGCGATAGTGAAAGTGCGCTCGAAATGGCAGACCGAGCGGTCGCGCTCAACCCCAATTCATTTGACGCATGGTCCGCCAGAGGCTGGGTCTATAGAGCTGCGGGGCTACCGCAGGAAGCGGTTCGGAGCTTTGAACGTGGCATTCGCATGAGCCCGATAGACCCCGCGATGTTTGCTGGGATGGGGATGGCCCTCGTCGAGCTTCGTCGCTTTGACGAGGCCATCGTCGCAGGAAGGAAAGCTCAGCGTCACAACCCATCCCATCCGTTAGCTTACTTCTGTCTCGCGTCCGCTTTCGCCCATCTCGGACGCGACGCGGAGGCGCGTGAGACGGCGGCGCGTCTGCTTGAGGTCAATCCCGCCGTTACAATATCTGGATGGATCGCTTGGGGCGGGCAATCAAACGCGCAGCTGGTGACTGAGGGGCTTCGGAAAGCGGGGTTGCCAGAATGAGCCGGGGTATGCCACGACCGCTTATGGCACATAGCGTCGTTGCGCTGCTATGCAGGAATACGTCGGCTATCAAGGCATAGCGGACTCTGGCGTGGTGTCAGCCCGGCAGATTTATGGGTTCACGGCCTAGTGAAATCCCGAGATCCGTCTTAGGTTCGAATTCCGGACAGGCTTTAAATCTCCACGGCCAACAAGTGTCGATCTCGGTCAAAACCTGCCCCGGTTTTGACTGAGACCGACAATCGGGAAGATGCGATGTCGGCCGCGGGCGTGAATGGGCCGACATTTCGGTGCAATGGCAATCAACCGGTCCCCGCGCCTTGCCAGGCCGGGTTGCATCTGGGAAGGCTCGATAAGACCGTCCTGGTCAGCGAGATCAGACCACCTCATCGAGCCGGTTAAACGCCTTCTGTGAAACGGGAGCTTTTCCCTAGAACCGCTGCCTGTAGGTCTCACCGAACGCCCTGATCGATGCTCGCTTAGTCTTCCAGCTCACTGATCGCAGCGGCGAGATCAATGGGATCTGGCAACGGAGAAGGCGCAGCCTCAATGATCGCCAGTCGCTCTTCATCGAGAAATCTGTATTGCCAATCCTGCTTCTCCGGCTTCATGACTGCGCCCGGAACGCCACGACTGTGTCAACGCTGCTGGAAGGTCGGGCGCAATAGTCAGCCCAGTCCTCCATCATCCGCTTGCGCAGGTCGAAGAAGGTCGTGCGCCGATAGGCCGCGACCACTTCGTCGCTGACCTTGTGCGCGAGCGCAGCTTCGGCGACGGGATCGTCATAGCCGTGCTCTGCAGCCCAATCGCGGAACGATGACCGGAAGCCGTGCGGCACGATTTCGCGGTCGAGCTTCGGATCGATCCAGCGCCGCTCCAGCTCATTCATCCTGTCGATCACCGCAGCCATCGAGGCGTCACTCAGAGGCTTGCCCTTGCTGTTGGGGAAGATGTACTCGCTGCCATCCTTCGTGGCTTCCATGCGATCAAGCACGGCGAGCGCCGCCTTGCTCAATGGCACTCTGTGTTCGGCATCGCTCTTCATGAGTGCGGCCGGAATGGTCCAGACTGATGTCTGCCGATCGATCTGGTCCCATTTTGCCGCTACTGCGTTGCCGGGCCTGACGGCCGTCAGGATCTGAAACTCAAGAGCTGCCGCAGCTACACCGTCACGCTCGCGGAGCTTGCGCATGAAGTTGGGCAATTGCCGATAAGGCAGCGCCGGATGATTGCGGACCTTGCGAACCTTCGACGTAGCCGGGAGCAGGTTATCGAGATGCCCCTTCCAGCGGGCCGGGTTTTCGCCTTTGAACTCGCCCTTCGCCTTGGCGGCATCGATCACCTGCTCGATGCGACTGCGAATGCGGCTGGCCGTTTCGGTCTTGCTCGCCCAGATCGGTTCGATGATCCGCAGGACCAGCGTCGTATCGATCGCGCCGATGGGAAGATCACGGATAGTCTTGCAGTAGTCGTTCTTGGTCGGTTTGCCCTTTCTGGTCGATGCCGAGCAACGTCATCAGCCATTGGTCGGCGTGCTTGGCATTTTTCCAGCCTGCCCGATTGGCTTTGATGAACCGCTTGGCGGCCGCTCCGAACGTGATCGCCTTGGCCGCTTCGATGCGGGCGGCGGCTTCTGCTTCGCGCTTGGCCTGGATCGGGTCGGCGCCATTGCGCCGGACCTTGCGCGCTTCGGTCGCTTTGTCGCGCGCCTCTTCAAGGCTCACGTCGCGCAGCGACCCGAGCCCATGCCAGCGCGCGCGACCGTGGAGCTTGTATCGAAAGAGCCAGCTCTTTGAGCCGCCCTCGGCGACCTGCAGATAAAGCCCGCCACCGTCAGCGTGCATGCCGCGCTTTGATAGATGCTCGACCTTCTTGGCCGTCAGTTTTCCGAATCCGCGCGCCATAAACCGGGCACCCCGCTACATACACTTCTACATACACTTAGGCGCGAGATTTGGCGAGACGAGATGGAATTGAATGGAACGCCAAGCTCAGCACAAGTAGCTGGTATTGCAGGAGTTTGTGTCAGGAATTGGGACTGGATGAAATCTTGTGGAACAAGCTTCTGGCGGAGAGAGTGGGATTCGAACCCACGGTACGGTTTCCCGCACACACGCTTTCCAAGCGTGCGCCTTAAGCCACTCGGCCATCTCTCCGGGGAGCCATCTCATGAAGGGGCATGAGGGCTTTTGCAAGCGGCTGCCGGGAGCAAACCCCGATTTTTGTATAATTTATTGATTCGTCATGACATTTAAGCGGTCCTGCCGATCTCCGCCGGGCATGGCTTGCGCCCGGGGTGAACCCAAAACCGCCCAAATCCGACGACTGATTTGAGCGGCAGGCTGGGCCAAGGGGGACGACATGAGCATCAAGCAAGGAACGGCGTTTGTGGTTGCGGCCGTGGCCGTGATTGCGCTGGGCTTCACTGGGGCGGCGAACGCGCAGAGCTGCACCCGCCAGGGCAACGACGTCAGCTGCGACGACGGCAAACGCGGAATCTTCACGAGCGACGCCATCATCTGGCCCGACGGGACGAAGTCCAGTCTCGCCTCGCCTCACCCGAGCGTCATCATCGGCAACAAATCGTCTGTCATCGTCGGCCAGGGCGTCATCGTCGGCGGCCGCGGGAAGGGCTCGGTGCAAATGGAGAATCCCGCCGCGCAGACGCGCTGCCCGACGCTCGACGGCGTGGCTTACTGTTACTGACTGGGCGGCCTATCGGCAGACTTACTTCACCTCTCCCGCTTGCGGGGGAGGTCGCATCGCATCGAAAGATGCGATGCGGGTGGGGGAAATTCTCTCATCACCAACAGTGCGACTCGCGGAGACACCCCTACCCCAACCCTCCCCCGCACGCGGGGAGAGGGGGCGCGGCGTTCGCGTGGTCGCAATTCGACCCGATCGCATCGCGCCTTAGTTTAATGATAGCGCGCGGCTGCCCCGGTCGAGCGCCGCGGCCACAGGGTCGGCGTTTCCACCCGCGGCGCGGTGGCGGCCTTGTCGATCTGGCTGTCCCGCAGCGCCTCGATGAAATCGGCAAACCATTTCTGGATGGAGTGGCCGCGCAGCTGTTGCATCATCGCTTCATAGCGCATGCGCCGCTCGGTCAGCGGCATCGACAGCGCGGTCGCGATGGTGCCCGCCATGCCGTCGATATCGTGCGGATTGACCAGCAGCGCGGTATCGAGTTCGTTGGCGGCGCCGGCGAATTTCGACAGCACCAGCACACCGGGATCGGCCGGGTTTTGGGCTGCGACATATTCCTTGGCGACCAGGTTCATGCCGTCATGCAGCGGCGTCACCACGCCGACCTGCGCAGTACGATAGAGGCCCGCCAGCACGGCCTGGCCAAAGCCCTTGTTGAGATAGCGGATCGGAGTCCAGTCGACCTCGCCATGGCGGCCGTTGACGTCGCTGACGAGTTTCGCGACTTCGCTCTGCAGCTGACCATAGGCTTCGATGGCGCCGCGCGAGGGCGTGGCGATCTGCAGCAGCGATACGCTGCGCAAGAGATTCGGGTGCTCCGTCCACATCCGGTCGAAGGCGCTGATGCGGTTGATCAGCCCCTTGGAATAATCGAGCCGGTCGACGCCGATCGCGAGCCGCTCGCCGTTCAGGCTGCGCCGCAGCCGTGACACGTCGGGATGCATCACCGCCTTGGCGGCCTGTTGCGCGAATTTCTCGGCATCGATGCCGATCGGAAACACCGCCGCGCGCGTGCGGCCATGTTGCGAGATCACGACGTCGTCGTGAACGGCCAGCTCGAGATTGGTTCTGACATAGCCGAGGAAATTGTCGCGGTCATCCCTGGTCTGGAAACCGATGAGGTCATAGGCGAGCATCGCCTCGATCAACGCGCGATGATGCGGCACGCCTTCGATGATGGCGTGGGCGGGCCACGGCGTATGCAGGAAGAAGCCGACCGGTCCGGTGACGCCGAGCTCGCGCAACTCCGCGCCGAGCGCGAGGAGATGATAGTCCTGCACCCAGAACGCGGTGTCCGGCTTGTTGAAGCGCAGCAGCGCGCGCGCCATGAAGGCGTTGACCTCGCGGTAGCTGAGATAATCGCCCTGCGTCACGCGGATCAGGTCGCTGCGCGAATGCAGCGCCGGCCACAGCGCGGAATTGGCAAAGCCCTCGTAATAGCCGCCATAATGCGCGGCCGGCAGATCGAGCATCGCGAGCGCGCCGGCGCCGAGCGCCTCGATTTCAGCAAGCGGTTCCTTCTGAAGTCCGTCGCGCAAGCGACCGGACGAGCCGACCCAGATCGCGCCCGATTTTTCCACGACCGGCAGCAGGGCTGCGGCAAGACCACCGGTCATCGGTTCGTTGGCTTTGCCGCGGGCCACGCGATTGGAGACGACGACGAGGTTCACAGGGCCCTCCAGGATATTCCAGTCATCTAACTGCCGTTCATCAATATGGTTCCTTTGAGAATTGTGATGGATTGAAACCGAATTCAGGTTGTGCGCGATGGAACCCGCCTTCCCGCACACAAAGAAAAAATCTGATGCAAGAATAGCACGTTACGGGAGAGAAAAACGCGTGAGCGCCCCAATCTCGCAACGGCTAGGGCGCTCACGTCATGCTTTGGTCATCGAGCAGGCGCGCGAGGAACTCACGCACGTCGCTTGGTGTATCGAAATGACCGGCCACGCCCTGTGCACGACGACCAACAGAGAAGGCGAGCCCGTCGAAATCGGGCATAATTGCGAACACGGTTTCGTCGGTGACGTCATCGCCAATGAACAGTGGCTTGCGGCCCTTGAACGGTTCGAGCGTCATCAATTCGCGCACGGCGGTGGCCTTGGTGAAACCGGAATGCTTGATCTCGCAGACGAACTTGCCGGGCAGCACTTCGATCGGCGCGTTCGGCAGGTCGGCGCGGATCAGCGACACCGCCTCGTAGATCGCCTTTTCCGCATGCGGCGCGAGGCGATAATGCAGCGCCAGCGAATAACCCTTGTCCTCTAGCAGGATTCCCGGGCTGAGCTTGGCGATGGTCGCAAGCCGGCGCTTCAATTCCTTGTCGAGCGGCGGCGCGTGGGTCGCGGCCGAATCGCCTTCGGGGTTGAGACGCATCTCCGCGCCGTGACCGCCGATCGCCGGAAACTGATCGGGCGCAAAGATGAGATCGATATCGTTGAGCGAGCGCCCGCTGACCAGCGCCAGCGCGCCGGAGGTTTTTTGCAGCAAGCCGTTCAGCGCTTTGGAAAGCCCCGGCGGCACCCAGACCTCACGCGGCGTCGGCATCAGGTCGAGCAGCGTGCCGTCGATGTCGAGCAGGATGGCGGTCTCACCCAGATGCGGAACGAGCAGATGCGGCACCGGAACGGCTTCCGGCGCTTCATCTTCCCGCGGCGCGTTCGTCTCTTTCGATTTCATGCCGGCCAGATCCTGGTCCATCTCTCATTCTACTCCACAACAGCCAGCGGCTTTGCGACAGTTTCCAGCGATTTTCGCTCGGCATTGAAGGCGTAGCGCCAGCCGACACCGGCCGCCACGATCATCAGAGCCGCGCCGAAGAGATAGCCGGCGAAAACGCTGGCGCGCGACCCGGTGTCGATCAGCACGCCGAACAGCGCGGGGCCCGCCACGCCGCCGACCCCCGTTCCGATCGCATAGAACAGCGCAATCGCGAGCGCCCGCACTTCCAGCGGAAAGTTCTCGCTGACGGTGAGATAGGCCGCGCTCGCCGCCGGCGAGGCAAAGAAGAAGATCACCATCCAGGCGATGGTCTGGGTCTCTGCACTCAACACGCCGATCGAGAACAGATAGCCTGAAACCGCCAGCAGCACGCCGGAAACGCCATAGGTCAGCGTGATCATGACACGGCGGCCGAGCGTATCGAACAGACGGCCGAGCAGCAGCGGCCCTAAGAAATTGCCGGCCGCGAAGGGCAGGATGTACCAGCCGACCTGGTCGGAGGCGATGCCATAGAAATCTGTCAGCACCAGCGCGAAGGTGAAGAAGATCGCGTTGTAGAAGAACGCCTGCGCGACCATCAGGCAAAGCCCGACCAGCGAACGCTGGCGATAGGCCGAGAACAGTGTGTGCGCGACTTGGGCCAGGGGCGTATGGTCGCGCATCCGCAGCTTGATCTTGGCAAAGCTCTCTTCGCGCGCGTCCTGGTCGTGCCCGATCACGGAGCTTTCGATGTCGTCGACGATCCTGTGCGCCTCCTCGGGATGGCCATGAATCATCAGCCAGCGCGGGCTTTCCGGAATCCACATCCGCATGACCAGCACGATCAGGCCGAGCACGGCGCC
Organism: uncultured Alphaproteobacteria bacterium; assembly: GCA_963802585.1. GTDB lineage: Bacteria > Pseudomonadota > Alphaproteobacteria > Rhizobiales > Xanthobacteraceae > Bradyrhizobium. The sequence continues at coordinate 16,726 of CAWDJS010000031.1, forward strand.
GGTGAAATAGGCCAGCCGCCAGCCAATGTCGGGACCGGCGAAGGCGGGATCGAGCAGGATGATGGCGCTGGTGGCGCCGAGCGCCGCGCCGATCCAGAAACTGCCGTTGATGACGAGATCGGTCCAGCCGCGATAGCGTGCCGGCACCAGCTCCTGGATGGTCGAATTGATCGCGGTGTATTCGCCGCCGATGCCGGCGCCGGTCAGGAAGCGGAACAGCACGTAGCTCGAAACGCTCCATGACAGCGCGGTGGCCGCGGTGGCGGAGAGATAAAGTGCCAGCGTGATGAAGAACAGTTTTCGGCGCCCGATGCGGTCGGTGAGCCAGCCGAAGCCGAGCGCGCCCAGCACCGCGCCGGCAAGATAGCCGCTGTTGGCGAGGCCAATGTCGAAATTGGAGAAATGCAGCGTCGGACTTTGCTTCAGCGCACCAGACAGGGCGCCCGCCAGCGTCACTTCGAGTCCATCCAGAATCCAGGTGATGCCGAGCGCCAGCACGACGCGGGTGTGGAAGCCGCCCCAGGTGAGTGCATCGAGGCGCGAGGGAATCGAGGTTTCGATGACGCGGTCATCGGTGCGCGTAGCGCTGGCCGGAATGGCGGCGCTGTCGTTGAGGGCTGGATTGTGCTGCAATCTCATTGAAGAATCGGCCATTGGATCAACCAATGCAAAACACCCCGGGATACGGCGCTCCCGAGGTTTTCAGGCGCTGATGCGGCGAAGGCGTGGCTGCCACGGCAAGACAACGCGAGAGGCGCGGAACGGTTCCGGCGCGGCGATTTGAAGGCTGTCGTCGCCGCGCAGGCGGGGACGACAGCGGAGGGCTTGGCTAGGCCGCGCGGATATTCTGCATGAAGCGGTCGAGCTCGGCGCGGAGCCGCGTGCTTTCGCTGGAGAGCGCCTTCGCCGAGCTCAGCACCTCCTCCGACGCCGAGCCGGTTTCGGTGGCGCCGCGATTGACCTGCACGATATTGTCGGCCGCCTCGCGCGTGCCCTGGGCGACGTTCTGCACATTGCGCGCGATCTCCTGGGTCGCGGCGCCCTGCTGCTCGACCGCAGAGGTGATCGAGGCGGCGATGCCGGAGATCTGGCCGATGGTCGAGCCAATCTCCTTGATCGCCGCGACCAATTCCTGCGTCGCCTCCTGCATGCCTGAAATATGATTCGAGATATCCTCGGTCGCCTTCGCGGTCTGGCTTGCCAGCGATTTCACCTCGGAGGCCACGACCGCGAAGCCGCGGCCGGCGTCGCCGGCACGCGCGGCTTCGATGGTGGCATTGAGCGCGAGCAAATTGGTCTGCTCGGCGATCGCGGTGATCAGCTTGACGACATCCCCGATCTCCTGCGCCGCGCGCGACAATTTGCCGATGCGGGCGTCGGTCTGCTGCGCCTGCGTGACCGCGGCTTCCGCGATCCGGTTGGACTCGCGCACCTGCTTGCCGATCGCATCGACCGAGGCCGACAATTCCTCCGTCGCTGACGCCACCGACTCGATGTTGCTGGACGCCGTTTCGGATGCGCCGGCGACCTGGCTCGACAGGCCCTCCGTGGTTTCCGCCGTGCGCGTCAGCGTGCCGGCGGCCTGCTCCAGATGCACCGCGGAAGCCGAGACGTTGGAGACGATCGAACCCACGGCGGTCTCGAAATCGTCGGCGAACCTGATCAGCTCGGCCCGGCGCGCCGCGCCCGCTTCCCTGTTCTGCGCATCATGCGCCGCCGCATCGCGTTCGGCCTTGGCGATGGCCTGCAGCTTGAACTCCTCGACGGCGCCCGCCATCTCGCCGACTTCGTCGCGCTGGCCGAGGCCGGGCAGCACGACGTCGAAATTGCCACCCGCGAGCTCGCGCATCGCCTTGCACATCGCGATCATCGGCCGGGAAATGCCGCGGCCGAGCAACAGCGCCAGCACGGCGCCAAGCAGGGTGCCGCCGACGGCGAGCATGATGATCAGCTGCTCGGTCTCGCCGATCATCGCATCCGACTGCGCCTCGAGGCGCTGCTGCCCGGTGACGAGATCGGCCTTCATGTCGCCCGCACCCTGGCTGATCGCGCCGGCCGAGCCGCTCATCTGGGTGAGGAGATCGGCCACCGTGCTGGAGTTCTCGACCAGCTTTTGCAGCGCCTTGCGATAGGCCACCAGGAAGCCCCTGGCTTCCTTCAACTCCGCCACGATCTTGTCATCCATCGAGTAGATCTGGTCGAACGCGCCCGCAACGAAATCAAGCCGGGCCAGCGCGTTGGCGGCGACCATCTGGTCGGCATTGATGACGAAGGTGTTTGCGGCCGCGCTGGCGGCCTGAAATTGCGTGGATACACGTTTGGTGCCGGACTCGATCGCCTGCTGTTCGGACTCCGAGGCGTTGCTCAGGATGTCGTCGATCTTGTATTTGAGCATGTTGGCGTTGCTCTGCAGCTGGTTCTGCACCAGCAGCGCGCTCTCGCCCTTGACCTTGACGATCTCGGCAAAGGTGGCGGCAAAATTCCCGAACTCGGTCGCGAGCTTGTTCAGCCCCTCGCGCCGCGCCGGCGTCTTGGCGCCGGCAAGCGCCTTGTCGATGGCGTCCTTCAGGCTGGCTTCGGCCGCCTGAGCCGCCTTGGCATCATCCTCCTTGGCCGTCACCACGTAATATTTGACCAGCAGGCGATAGGAGATCAGCTCGCGGTCGATATTGCGGGCAAGGTCGGCTTCCGCGACGCTGTTCCGGTAGGAGGCGACCGCCTGCGAGACCCCGTCAAATCTGAAATAGGCGGTGCCGAGGCTGACGGCGGATATCACCAGCACCAGCGCGAAGCCGAGCGAGATCTTGGCGCGGAAGCGTAAGGTCGGAAGCCAAGAAAACGATGATTTCGAACGGACGCCCCCCGACATGCCAACCCCCAAAGTCCAGTATTCCCAGCAAAGTCCTATCGAGCCGGGAACGTTGGCTCCCGACTTGACCAGGTAGCCTAAGGCAGAATGGATAAGGCAGCGTAAATATGCGGGGGCGACACCTGCGCCCTTGCGGAGCCCGCGTGGGGGCCTGCACGCGTCAGTTTCAAGACAATCTCGCGACCAATTTCCCAGTTGCAAAGTTCCCGCCCGCTGTCTCTAATCAGACCAATTAAATTCACCGGGAGGGATAATGTGTCGACAGTCAAACTGACAGTGAATGGCAAGGCGGTTTCCGTCGATGTCGAGGACCGGACGCTTCTGGTCCATCTCCTGCGCGAGAATCTGAACCTGACCGGCACCCATGTCGGCTGTGACACCAGCCAGTGCGGCGCCTGCGTGGTCCATGTCGACGGCCGCGCGGTGAAATCCTGCACCATGCTGGCCGGACAGGCCGCGGGCTCCAGCGTCACCACCATCGAAGGCATCGCCAAGGGCGACGAGCTGCATCCGATGCAGGCGGCGTTCCGCGACAATCACGGCCTGCAGTGCGGCTATTGCACCCCCGGCATGATCATGTCGTCGATCGACATCGTCCACCGCCACGGCGGCAAACTCGACGAGGCCACCGTCCGTCAAGAGCTCGAGGGCAACATCTGCCGCTGCACCGGCTATCACAACATCGTCAAGGCCGTGCTGGATGCAGCCGGCCGGATGAAGGTTTCGCAGGCGGCCGAGTAGCCGCACGCGCAATCAACGAATTGATCGACCGCCGCATTCGACGGAATGGGCGGATCAGAAACTCCGGTAGGGAGAGCAGAGATGGGTGTTGAAGGCATTGGCGCAAGCGTCGTGCGCAAGGAAGACCGCCGCTTCATTACGGGCAAAGGCAAGTACGTCGACGATATCAAGCTGGTGGGCATGACCTGTGCCCATTTCGTCCGCAGCCCGCATGCACATGCCAAAGTCAAGGGCATCGATACATCGGAAGCGATGAAGATGCCCGGCGTGATCGCGGTGCTGAATGGGCAGCAGCTCATCGACGACAAGGTCGGCAATCTCATCTGCGGCTGGGCCATCACCTCCAAGGACGGCTCGCCGATGAAGATGGGCGCCTGGCCCGCGATGGCGCCGGAGACCGTGCGCTTCGTCGGACAGGCGGTCGCGGTCGTGATCGCCGAGACCAAGAACCAGGCGCGTGACGCGGCCGAGGCCGTGGTCGTCACTTATGAAGAGCTGAAGGCCGTGCCCGACGTCAAGGCCGCGATCAAGGCCGGCGCGCCGCAGCTGCATCCCGAAGCGCCCGGCAACATCATTTACGACTGGCACCTCGGCGACGAAGCCGCAACCAAGGATGCCTTCGCCAAGGCCGCCAATGTGGTGACCCTGGAGCTCACCAACAACCGGCTGGTGCCGAATGCGATGGAGCCGCGCGCGGCGATCGCCGATTACGACACCGCCGAAGAGCATTACACTCTATATACGACCTCGCAGAACCCGCATGTCGCGCGCCTGGTGCTGTCGGCGTTCTACAACATCGCGCCCGAGCACAAGCTGCGCGTGATCGCGCCCGATGTCGGCGGCGGCTTCGGCTCCAAGATCTACATCTATCCCGAAGAGATGGTCTGCCTGTGGGCGTCGAAGAAAGTCGGCCGTCCGATCAAGTGGACCGGCGACCGCAGCGAGGCCTTCCTCACTGACGCGCATGGCCGCGACCACGTCTCCAAGGCGGAGATGGCGTTCGACAAGGACAACAAGATCCTTGGGCTGCGGGTGAAGACCCACGCCAATTTCGGCGCGTATATGTCGCTGTTCTCCTCGGCGGTGCCGACCTATCTCTATGTCACGCTGCTGTCGGGCCAGTACGTCATTCCGGCGATCTATGCCGAGGTGGTCGCGGTCTACACCAACACCACGCCGGTCGATGCCTATCGAGGCGCGGGCCGTCCCGAGGCGAGCTATCTGCTCGAGCGCATGATGGAAACCGCGGCGCGGCAGTTGAAGGTCGATCCGGCCGAACTGCGGCGCAAGAACTTCATCACCCAGTTCCCGTACCAGACGCCCGTGATCATGGCCTATGACATCGGCGACTTTAATGCCTCGCTCGATTCGGCGATGAAGGCGATCGATTACGCCGGATTCGCCGGCCGCAAGGCCAAGGCGAAATCCGAGGGCAAGCTCCGCGGCATCGGCGTCTCCTGCTATATCGAGGCCTGCGGCATCGCGCCGTCAAAGGCGGTCGGCAGTCTCGGCGCCGGCGTCGGCCTGTGGGAGTCCGCGGAAATCCGCGTCAACCCGGTCGGCACCATCGAGGTCCTCACCGGATCGCACAGCCATGGCCAGGGCCACGAGACGACGTTCGCGCAATTGATCTCGGAACGTCTCGGCGTTCCCGTCAGCCAGGTCTCGATCGTGCACGGCGATACCGACAAGGTGCAGTTCGGCATGGGCACCTACGGCTCGCGATCGATCGCGGTCGGCGGCACCGCCATCGTCAAGGCGATGGAGAAGGTCGAGTCCAAGGCGAAGAAGATTGCGGCGCATCTGCTCGAGGCTTCCGAGGGCGACATCGTCATCGAGAACGGCGAGTTCAAGGTCACCGGCACCGACAAGTCGATCGCGCTGCCGATGGTCGCGCTCGCGGCCTACACCGCGCACAACCTGCCCGACGGCATGGAGCCCGGCCTGAAGGAGACGGCGTTCTACGATCCGACCAACTTCACCTTCCCGGCCGGCTCCTATATCTGCGAGCTCGAGGTCGATCCCACCACCGGCAAGACCAGCTTCGTCAACTTCGTCGCGGCCGACGATTTCGGCCGGCTGATCAACCCGATGATCGTCGAGGGCCAGGTCCATGGCGGGCTCGCGCAGGGCATCGGCCAGGCGCTCTTGGAAGGCGCGATCTATGACGAAAACGGCCAGCTCGTGACGGCGTCGTTCATGGATTACACCATGCCGCGCGCCGACGATTTGCCGTCGTTCAAACTCTCGCACACCACAACGCTGTGTCCGGGCAATCCGCTCGGCGTCAAGGGCTGTGGCGAGGCCGGCGCGATCGGCGCGTCAGCCGCCGTGATCAACGCGATCACGGATGCGATCGGCCACAACAAGCTCGAAATGCCGGCAACGCCCGATCGCGTCTGGCACGCCATTCACGGCTAGGGGAGGAAACGCCATGTACGAGACCAATTATCATCGCGCTTCCTCGGTCGACGACGCAGTCGCGCTGTTCGCCAAGGGCACGGAAGCCAAATTCCTGGCCGGCGGACAGACGCTGCTGCCGGTCATGAAGCAGCGGCTGGCTTCGCCGTCCGACGTCATCGATCTCAGCAAGCTGAAGGAGCTTGTCGGCGTCGAAGCAACCAATGCCGGCATCCTGATCAAGGGCGCGACCACGCATTACGACGTGGCCACCAATGCCACGGTGCAAAAGGCGATCCCGGCGCTGGCGAGCCTGGCATCGCAGATCGGCGATCCCGCCGTGCGCTATCGCGGCACCATCGGCGGCTCGCTCGCCAACAACGATCCCGCCGCCGACTATCCGGCCGCGGTGCTGGCGCTGAATGCGACCGTCAAGACCAACAAGCGCACGATTGCCGCGGACGAGTTCTTCAAGGGGCTGTTCACGACGGCGCTGCAGGATGGCGAGATCATCACGGGCGTCTCGTTCCCGGTCACGGCCAAGGCTGGTTACGCCAAGTTCCGTAATCCGGCATCGCGCTTCGCGCTGACCGGCGTGTTCGTGGCGAAGGCACCGGGCGGTGACGTCCGCGTCGCGGCTGTCGGTGCGTCGCAGAGCGGCGTGATGCGGGTTGCCGCGATCGAAGCCGCGCTGAAATCGAACTGGTCGGCGGGCGCGCTCGACAATGTCAAGGTTTCCGCCGACGGCCTGCTCGCCGATATCCACGGCACGGCGGACTACCGCGCCAATCTCATCAAGGTGATGGCGCAGCGCGCGGTGGCCGAGGCCGGCTGATAGCGCCTCAACACAAGTGTTAATTGCGGCGCGCAGCGATGCGCGCCGTTTTGTTTTGGTCTAATCGCGCAAAAGGCGCTTGCTACGGCGCACCGCAGGCGGGACAATTTGACCGGAAACGTTTTGGGACAAACGACATGCTCGACAAGACCGCCCCGCAATCCCACGTCCGCGCCTCCGGCCCGCTCGCAGGCTTCCGCATCGTCGAATTCGCCGGCATCGGCCCGGGACCCTTCGCCTGCATGATGCTCGCGGACATGGGCGCCGAGGTCGTGACGCTCGACCGGATCGGCGCGAAGAAAAGCCTGAAGTCGGTCGCGGGGCGCGGCCGCAAGATCGTCGAGCTCGATCTGAAGGACAAGGACGCAATCGCGCAGGTGCTGGACCTGCTCGCCAACGCCGACGCGCTGATCGAAGGGTTCCGGCCGGGTGTGATGGAGCGTCTCGGGCTCGGACCCGATGTCGTGATGGCGCGCAACCCGAAACTCGTCTACGGCCGCATGACCGGCTGGGGCCAGGAAGGCCCGCTCGCCAATGCCGCCGGCCATGACATCAATTACATCTCCATCACCGGCGCGCTGGCCGCGATCGGCACGAAGGAAAAGCCGGTGCCGCCGCTCAACCTCGTCGGCGATTTCGGTGGCGGCGCGCTCTATCTGGTGGTCGGCGTGCTCGCCGCCCTGCTGGAAGCCTCGAAATCCGGCAAGGGCCAGGTGGTCGATGCCGCGATGTGCGACGGCGCGGCATCACTGATGTCGATGTTCTTCGACATGACGGCAATGGGGCGCTGGACCGAAGGCCGCGACCAGAATTTCCTGGACGGCGGCGCGCATTTCTACGGCGTCTATGAATGCTCCTGCGGCAACTTCATCTCGATCGGCTCGATCGAGCCGCAATTCTACGCGCTGCTGCGCGAGCATGCCGGGCTGTCGGAAGAATGCTTTGACGCGCAGATGGACCGCAAGGCATGGCCGGCGCTGAAGGCAAAGCTGATCGAGGTCTTCAGGAGCAAGAGCCGCGCCGACTGGTGCAAGATCATGGAAGGCAGCGACATCTGCTTTGCGCCGATCCTCACCATGGCGGAGGCGCCAAAGCACCCGCACATGGCCGCGCGAAACGTCTTCGTCGAGCGTCACGGCGTGACCCAGCCCGCCCCCGCCCCGCGCTTCTCGCGCACGCCGTCCGCGATCCGCGAGCCGGAGGTGGCGGATATTGGCGCGGTGGTGAATGAGTGGAAGGCAGCCAAATAACTCCGCCGTCGTCCTGGCGAAAGCCAGGACCCATACCGCGAAATCTATCGAGAGCGTAGACTGGTAGACGCTGTGGCTATAGTCCTACGCAACAACTGCATTCTGGGGTTATGGGTCCTGGCTTTCGCCAGGACGACATAAGTTTTAGACCGCCTGGTGGCTCAGGCCGCGTCATCCACCTTCAGCACGCCGCGCCGGATCTGGTCTTCCTCGATCGATTCGAACAGCGCCTTGAAGTTGCCTTCGCCGAATCCGTCGTCGCCCTTGCGCTGGATGAACTCGAAGAAAATCGGCCCGATCGCATTCGCCGAGAAGATCTGCAGCAGCACCTTGGTCTGGCCGCCGTCGACCACACCCTCGCCGTCGATCAGGATACCGTTCGTCTTTAGCCGCGCCACGTCCTCGCCATGCTTCGGCAGGCGCGCGTCGATCTTCTGAAAATAGGTCTCGGGCGGCGACGGCATGAACGGCAGGCCGTCGGCGCGCAGGCCTTCGATGGTCCGGTGGATATCGCGGCAGCCACAGGCGATGTGCTGGATGCCCTCGCCGCGATAGGTCTTCAGATATTCCTCGATCTGGCCGGACTCGCCGGCGTCCTCGTTGATCGGAATCCGGATCTTGCCGTCCGGGCTGGTCAGCGCGCGCGAGAACAGGCCCGACGCCCGGCCCTCGATGTCGAAGAAGCGGATCTGGCGGAAGTTGAACAGCTTTTCGTAGAAGCCGGTCCAGACGTCCATGCGGCCGCGATGGACGTTATGGGTGAGATGGTCGAGATAGAACAGGCCGGCGCCATTGGGGCGCGGATCGCGCGCGCCGAGCCATTCGAACTCGGCATCATAGGCCGATCCCTTGGCGCCATAGCGATCGACGAAATAAAGCAGGCTGCCGCCGATGCCCTTGATCGCGGGGACGTCGAGCGGCTTCTGCGCGGACGAAACGTCCGCCGGCTCCGCACCGAGCGACAGCGCGCGCTCATAGGCCCGCTTCGCGTCGACCACGCGGAACGCCATCGACGGCGCGCAGGGGCCGTGGGCGGCGACAAAATCGAAACCGTGGCTGCCTGGCTCTTCATTGACGAGATAATTGATGTCGCCCTGGCGATAGACCGTGATCTTTTTGGTCTTGTGGCGGGCGACAGGCGCAAAACCCATCAGCTTGAACAGCGCGTGCAACTGCTCCGGCTCGGGATGGGCGTATTCGACGAACTCAAAACCGTCGGTGCCCATCGGGTTGTCGGCGGTGATCGTGGCCGGCGGCTCGTCGTGCGGGAATGGTCCCATGGCAGAATCTCCCTTAAGCGTTGGAGGGATTTTCTGCCGAATCCGGCGCAAAGTGCATGCATATCGGGTCGCATTTGGCTAGGATCATGCATGATTTGTGCATGAGATGGATAATTTTCGCATGATCGACGTGGACGCCTTCGACCTCAAAATGCTGACCGCGCTGCAGGATGACGGCCGGCTCACCAACCAGCAGCTCGCCGACCTCGTCGGGCTTTCCGCCTCGCAATGTTCGCGGCGCCGGATGCGGCTGGAGGAGGAGAAGGTGATCTCCGGCTACCACGCCGATCTTGCCAGCGAAGCGCTCGGCTTCAACCTGATCGCCTTCATCCACATTACGCTCGCGACCCACTCGCCCGACAACGCCAAAAAGTTTCGCGCGCTGGTCAATCGCGTCGACGAAATCCAGGAGGCCTATTCGCTGACCGGCGACGCCGACTATGTGCTGAAAGCCGTGCTGCGCGACCTCAAGAGCCTGTCTGACATCGTCAACAATGTGCTGATGCCGCATCCGAGCGTGGCGCATGTGCGCTCCTCGATCGTGCTGGACCGGTTGAAGGAGAGTTCGAAGCTGCCTCTCAAATCATAGTTGGCGCAAATCGAGGGAAATTCGTCGTTCGCTTCTGACGCGCGATTTGCGATGATCGTCGCGCTAACCGGATCGAGGACAATGGCGCTGCAACTGCGACCGAACTGCGAATATTGCGACAAGGACTTGCCGCCCAACGCGACGGAGGCGCGGATTTGTTCCTATGAATGCACGTTCTGTGCGGATTGCGTGGAGAACAAGCTCAACAACGTCTGCCCGAATTGCGGTGGGGGCTTCGTGCCGCGGCCGATCCGACCGTCGCAGGAGTGGCGGACAGGCGTCTGCGTGACCAAGCACGCGCCGTCAGACAAGCGGGTGCATCTGAAATATTCGCTGGAGGACGTCGCGGCGCACTGTGCGCGACTGAAAGATATTCCGCCGCAGGAGCGGTGAATTGAGGACGCCGTCATTCCGGGGCGATGCGAAGCATCGAACTACGGTGCGCAATTGCGCACCTGAGAATCTCGAGATTCCGGGTCTGGTGCTTCGCACCATCCCGGAATGACAGCGTGGACATCACTCCGCCGGCAAAATCGTCCCCTCGACCTCACCAAACCCGACGCGATAGCCGTCGCCCTGGCACCAGCCGCGCATCGTGAGCGAGTCGCCGTCTTCCAGGAACGTGCGCTTGTCGCCGCCATCGAGTTCGACCGGCTCGGTGCCGTTCCAGCTGATCTCCAGCAGGCTGCCGCGCTGGTTCTTCTCTGGCCCGCTGATGGTGCCGCTGCCCAGGAGATCGCCGACATTCATGGCGCAGCCGCTCGACGCGTGGTGCACCAATTGCTGCACCGACGACCAGTACATGTACTTGAAATTGGTGCGGCAGATGGTCTGCGGCGCATTCATCTGTGCCGCGCGCAAGGAAACATCGAGCTCCATATCAAAGTTGTTCGGCTGGGCCTGGCGCAGATAAGCCAGCGGCTCCGGCTTCTGCTCAGGGCCATGCAGGCGGAATGGCTCCAGCGCCTCGCGCGTCACCATCCACGGGCTGATCGAGGTCGCAAACGCCTTGGCCTGGAACGGCCCCAACGGCACATACTCCCATTGCTGGATGTCGCGCGCGCTCCAGTCGTTCAGGATCACGAAGCCGAAGATCATCTCCTCGGCCGCCTTCTCCGTCAGCATCTCGCCCATCACTGAGGCCTGCCCGACCACCACGCCCATTTCCAGCTCGAAGTCGAGCCGCTTGCACGGGCCGAAACTCGGCACCTCCGCGGTTGGCGGCTTCAACTGTCCGCGCGGACGTTTCACTTTCGTGCCCGACACCACGACCGTCGAGGCGCGGCCGTTGTAGCCGATCGGCATGTGCAGCCAGTTCGGCTGCAGCGCATTGTCCTTGCCGCGGAACATCACGCCGACATTGGTGGCGTGCTCTTTCGAGGAATAGAAATCGGTATAGCCTGACACCGCGATCGGCAGATGCAGCTTCACCTCGGCCATCGGCACCAGCGCCTGCTGGCGCAGATCCTCGTTGTCGCGCAGCTCCGGATGGTCATGGCGCAACAGCTCGCTGATCCGTGCGCGCGTCTTCGTCCACATCTTTGGCCCGAGCGCCATGAATGGATTGAGCGTCGCTTGAGAGAACACGCCGATCTCGCCGAAGGCAAAGCGGCCGTCCTGCTCCAGCTCCCAGAGGTCGAGCACGTAGTCGCCGATCGCGACACCGATGCGCGGCGCGAGCCCACGCGCGGAGAACACGCCATAGGGGAGGTTCTGGATCGGGAAGTCGGAAGCGGGGTCGACCGGGACGAAGGACCGGAGCTTGGGATCGTTGGGGTGGGGCAAAGGCGTTTCTCCAATTCACACATCGTCATGGCCGGGCTTGACCCGGCCATCCATCTTTAAAGAAGTGCGATGGATCGCCGGGTCAAGCCCGGCGATGACGAGCAATACAAATCAAGGCCTGTTCGGATCGAACCGCTTCTCGAGACCGTTCCAGCAATCGGCGTAATCGTCCTGCAAGGTCGCTGCAGTCGCGCCATACTCCGTGACCCGCTGCGGAAAACGGGTCTCGAACATGAAGGCGAGCGTGCCCGTCAGCTTCACCGGTTTCAGCTCGCCATTCGACGCATGATCGAACGCCTGGCGATCCGGGCCATGCGGTAGCATGCAATTGTGCAAGCTCATGCCGCCGGGCGTAAAGCCTACCGGCTTGGCGTCGTAGACGCCGTAGATCAGGCCCATGAACTCCGACATGATGTTCATGTGATACCAGGGCGGGCGGAAGGTGTTTTCCGCGACCGCCCAACGCTCCGGGAAAATGACAAAATCGATGTTCGCCGTGCCCGCCGTCTCCGACGGCGAGGTCAGCACGGTGAAGATCGAGGGATCGGGGTGGTCGAAGGAGATCGCACCGACCGGCGAGAAGTGGCGCAGATCGTATTTGTAGGGCGCGTAATTGCCGTGCCAGGCGACGACATCGATCGGCGAATGCGGCAGCTCGGCCGCAAACAGCGAGCCGCCCCATTTCACGTAAAGCTCGGTCGGCGTGTCCTTTTCCTCATAGCTAGCCGCCGGCGTGAGGAAGTCGCGCGCATTGGCCAGACAGTTGGCGCCGATCGGCCCGCGCTCCGGCAGCGTGAAGGCGCCGCCGTAATTTTCGCAGAGATAGCCGCGCGCGGGCCCGGACGGAATCTCGACGCGAAACTTCACGCCGCGCGGAATCACCGCGATCTCGCCGGGCTCGATGTCGATGCGGCCGAACTCGGTGACGAAGCGCAAATTGCCCTGCTGCGCCACGAACATCATCTCGCCATCGGCATTGTAGAAATGCTGATCGACCATCGACTTGGTGATCAGGAACACATGCGCGGCCATGCCTCCTTGCGTGTTGACGTCGCCGGCCGTGGTCATCGTCCGCACGCCCTGCAGGAAAGTGATCTCGCCCTCTGGCATCGGCGTCGGGTCCCAGCGCAGCTGCGCGATCGGCAGATCGTATTCATGGCACGGCGCCGAGCGCCACAGCCCGGCATCGGCCTTTCTGAAGCGGCCGGAATGCTTCACCGACGGGCGGATGCGGTAGAGCCAGGAGCGCTCGTTGGCGCCGCGCGGCGCGGTGAAGGGCGAGCCGGACAGCTGCTCGGCGTAGAGCCCGTAGGCGGCGCGCTGCGGCGAGTTTCGCCCGATCGGCAGCGCGCCGGGCAGCGACTCCGTCTCAAAGCTGTTGCCGAAGCCGGACATGTAGCCCGGCGTCACCTGTGCGGAGCTTCTGATAATTTGGTCAGGCGAGGTATTGATGTTCATGTCTATCCTCCTCCTTGCAGGGCGGCCCACATTTCGCGGTCGCGCTTGTCGGTCCAGATCACGGGATCGTCGATCCCCGAGGCTTCGTCGAATGCGCGCGAGACGTTGAACGGCAGGCAGTGCTCGTAGATGGCGAAGCTTGAAAACTTCGGATCCATCACCTCACGCGTCGCCGCCATGGATTCCTTCAGGCTGCGGCCCTTGGCCACAGCCGCTTCGGCCGCGCCGTAGAGCGTGGTGACGAAATCCCGCGTCATCGCGATCGCATCGCGGCAGGTCGCGAGCCCCTTCAACGCATCGCCGCGGCCCGGTGCAATCGCCTTCGGATTGAAGGCGCGGATTTCGTTCAGCGTCATCGGCCATTCCCGCAAGAGAGCGTCGCCGCAATAGCAGGCCGAGTGATATTCGATCAGGTCGCCGGAGAACATCACCTCGGCATCCGGCACCCAGGCGACGATATCGCCGGAGGTATGTCCGGCGCCGAGCTGCATCAGGCGCACTTCGCGTTTGCCGAGATAAATCGACATCTCGCCTTCGAAGGTCAATGTCGGCCAGGTCAGGCCGGGAATGCTCTGGGCATCCTGGAACAGCCGCGGGAAGCGGCCATATTCGGAATCCCAATCCTGCTGGCCGCGCTCCTCGACCAGCCGATAGGTCTCCTGCGAAGCGATGATGGCCTGCGCCTTGTAGGCGGAAGCGCCGAGCACGCGCACGGCGTGGTAATGCGACAGCACGACATATTTGATCGGCTTGTCGGTGACGGTGCGCACCCGCTCGATCACCTTGTTCGCCATCGCCGGCGTCGCCTGCGCGTCGAACACGAGGCAGCCGTCTTGGCCTACGATCACCGCCGTGTTCGGATCGCCCTCCGCGGTGAAGGCATAGAGATCGGTGCCGATCTCGGAGAATGTGACCTTCTTCTCGGAGAGGTCGGTCGTGGACGCAAAACCCTTCGCCATCAATTCATTTCCTTGAGCTTATTGCTGTTGCTGTTGTTGCTGCTGGCTCGCATCGAGCATGCGACGTTTGGCGAGCGTAATCGCCTCCCGCAACACCTCGATGTCGCCGACATGGTTGGCGAGGATCAAGACCAGCGCGGCGTCGAAATCCGCGCTCTGTTCGTCGGAAAGTCCGCGATGCGCCTCGACGATGGCGCGGAAGGCGTCGTCGGGCTTTGCGAAGTTCGAGCTGGTCGACAGCGGCATCACAAACCTCAATTCAAGCCGGAGGCGCGCGCGAGCGCCGCGTCGAGCGTTGCGCGAGTGGGATGGCGGAAGCGCGCGGCGACATAGCCGTCGGGGCGCAACAGATAGGCTGTGCCGGGCTCGGCATCGTAGCGCGCCGCGGCGAGACCTTCGCTATCGACGAGACCACCCTCGCCGATCCGGATCGCGCCGATCCCTTCGGGAGCATCGGCTGTCGCGCCGTTGCCAAATTCCAGCAGCGTGAACCGCGCGCCGTTCTCAACGAAAGCCTCGGTCAGAAATTTATGGCCGCGGCCCGAGCGGTCCGCCATCGGCGCATCCGGCATCGATGCGCCGGGCCGCGGTCCGCCGCGCCATGCATCGCCATCGGCCGTCGACAGCGGCAACTCGTAGACCGAAGGCACCGACAGCCGCCCGCCATTGACCATGCGCTTGCCGAATTCGGTCTCCTTGGCGAGCGAGAGCACCGCCTTGCGCAGCCGCGCCTCCTGCCGTGAAGAAGGTGCCATGAAATCGGTCGACCTTGTGGACTCGCGGATGTTCTCGTCCGCCGCGGCACTTCGCTCTACGTGGTAGCTTTCCAGCAGGCTTGCCGGCGATTGGCCGCGCAACACGCGGTCGAGCTTCCAGGAAAGATTTTCCGCGTCCTCCAGTCCCGAATTGGCGCCGCGCGCGCCGAACGGCGAGACCTGGTGCGCGGCATCGCCGGCAAAGATCACGCGGCCATGAACGAAGCGATCCATGCGGCGGCACTGGAATTTGTAGAGCGAGATCCACTCGAAATCGAATTGGTCGTGGCCGAGCATGCGCGCGAGCCGCGGCCGCACATTCTCCGACCGCTTCTCGATCGCGGGATCGGCATCGCGGCTAAGCTGCAGGTCGATGCGCCAGATGTCGTCGGGCTGCTTGTGCAGCAGCGCCGAGCGCCCGGCATGGAACGGCGGATCGAACCAGAACCAGCGCTCGGTCGGAAATTCCGCGGTCATTTTGACGTCGGCAATCAGGAACTGGTCCTCGAACACCTGCCCCGCAAATTCCGCGCCGACCATCTGCCGCAGCGACGAGCGCGCGCCGTCGCAGGCGATGACATAGCCCGCGTGAAGTTTATAGGGACCGTCGGGCGTCGCGATCGTCAGCGCCACGGCGTCGTTGCGGCTCTCCAGCGCGATCACCTTGTTGCGCCAGCGCAGATCGATCGCGGGAAGCTCCTCGACGCGATCGACCAGATAGGCCTCGGCGTAGAACTGCTGCAGGTTGATGAAGGCCGGCCGCTTGTGGCCCGGTTCCGGCAGCAGGTTGAACTGATAGAGCTGCGAGGCGCCGTGGAAAATCTTGCCGACGCTCCACACCACGCCCTTGTCGACCATGCGCTGGCCGATGCCGAGCCGGTCCCAGAACTCCAGCGAACGTTTCGAGAAGCAGATCGCGCGCGAGCCCTCGCCGATGCGGTCGGCATCGTCGAGCAGCACGACGTTCTGGCCGCGCTGCGCGAGATCGATGGCGAGCGACAGTCCCACCGGCCCCGCGCCGACGATCACGACGGGATGTTCGGCCACGGCCACGCCGGGGCGATCCTGTTCGGGATGCCTGCGATAACCGAACTGGGTTTTGGCTTGCGCCATCCGTTTCAACCCTACTGGTTTCGACCCTACTAGAGCGCGATGACTTTTCTTCGAATCGTCATCCCGCTCTATCTTTTGCTTGAGCATGATCTTTTCGGAAAACCGCTACACACTTTTCCGGATCATGCTGTAGCCAGCTTCGGGCTGGTCTGCTAAATTAGTCGCAACTGCAACTATCTTACTCCGGCCTGACCGGCCCGCGCAACCCGGATGGGAGGGAAATTTTGCCGACAGCGCTAACCCCCGGACCGCGTGAGGAAACCTCCGCTCGCCGCAAAGCTTCGCGGCTCGACCTGTTTCGTTTCGTGCCATTCCGGCTGAACCGGCTGGCGGCCGAGGTGAGCAACGCGCTGTCGGGCGAATACCAGGCGCGCTACGGGCTCGACATTCCGGAATGGCGGGTGCTGGCGACGCTCGGCTTCCGCAACGACGCCTGCAGCGCGCAATACATCTCCGACTGCACGCGCACGCATAAATCGACCATCAGCCGCGCGGTCACCGCGCTGATGGAGCGGCAGATCGTGGAGCGCGTGGAGAATGCGGAAGACCGCCGCGAATTCCGTCTGCGGCTGACGCGCAAGGGCCGCGCGCTCTATGAAGAGCTGATTCCGCGCCTTCTGCGCAAGGAGCAGGACATTCTTTCATGTCTTTCCGCTTCCGAACGCAAGCAGTTCGCAGCACTGCTCGGCAAGATCGAGAAGGGCCTCGAACTGGTGCAAGACAGCCGGGCGGCGGACGCGAAGGAGGCGTATTAGTGCTTCTCCTCATGGTGAGGAGCGCCGAAGGCGCGTCTCGAACCATGAGGCCCGATCGGTGGCTTCATCCTTCGAGACGCGGCATACGCCGGTCCTCAGGATGAGGTTTAGCGATATGCTTCGCGATGACGGGGAAATAATTCTCCCCCGAGCCGGCGTCGATCGCTTCCTGCAAAATCCTGCCGATCAGCTCCGCGCCGCGCAGCTTGATCCCGGCGTCTCCTGCCAGTTCCAGTGCATAGGAAAGATCCTTCAGCGCATATTCGGTCGAGAACGCGCGCTCCGGGAATACGCCGGGCACGATCGCCTTCAGCCCATGATTGCGCAGTGCAAAGCTGTCGGCCGAGCCTTTTGACAGGGTTTCCAGCAACAGTTTTGGATCGACACCGGCACTCTTCGCCACCGCGACCGCCTCCGACAGCGCGTTGACAGTCTCGAACAGCACCATGTTGTTGAGGATTTTTGTCACTTGCCCCGCGCCGACGTCACCGCAATGGGTGACATCGGTGGCAAAACAACGGATCACCGGTTCGACCGCGGCATATAGGTCGCACGGGCCGCCGACCATCACGCTCAAGGTACCGTCCTGCGCCGCCTGCCGCGTCCGCGCGATCGGCGCATCGAGCCAGGCCGCGCCCTTGGCCGCAAGCTGTCTGGCAAAATCGCGGGTCTGGCTGACCGAAGATGTGCCGAGATCGACCACGATCTGGCCGCTCCGCACATTCTTCAGGATGCCGTCGCCCTCGAACACGGCGCGGACGTGTTTCGCGCTGGGCAGGCAGAGGAACAGCAAATCGCTTTGCTTGATCACATCTGCAACAGAGCCTGCAATCTCGGCACCATCCGCGCGCAGCCGCTCCAACGGCTCGGCCGAAAGATCGAACGCGATCACCCTGGCGCCGCTCTTCTTCACGAGATTGCGGCAGATCGGCTCGCCCATCACGCCGAGGCCGACGAAGCCGATCGTTTTGTACGAAGACATTGGGAGGCTCTTTTTTCTGACGCGTTTTCTTGACGCGAACCGGCACCCACGTCGCTCGAAAACGCTATGGCTTCACAAAGCTGCGCGACGGCGCCTTGTGCAAAGCGAAGGCTTCGACCTTGTCGCTGGCGCGCGGATAGATTTCGCACACGATCGGATCGTGGCCCGGGATGAAGCGATCGGCATGACCCGCCAGCCGCTCGACGGTTTCCCATCCCGTCGCCATGTCGCCGATATTGTAGACGATCGGAAACGGGCTGCGCCGGTGCAGGTTGGCGTAGTAATGCGCGGCGTCGGACGCCAGGACCACCGGCCCGCGCTCGGTCCCGACCCGCACCACCTGCAAACCATCGGAATGGCCGCCGACCCGGTGCACGGTGAGATCAGGCGCGATCTCGCCCTCGCCGGCATGGAAGGTGACGCGCTCACCATAGACGTGGCGCACCATCTGCGTGACATGCTCGACCGTGAAGGGATGCCGCAACAGCCCGTTGCACATGCAGCGGCCGGTCGCATAGGCCATCTCTCGGTCCTGCAGATGAAACCGCACATTCGGGAAGCGGTCGAGATTGCCGGCATGGTCGTAATGCAGATGGGTGACGATGACATCCTTGATGTCTTCCGCCTTGACGCCAAAGCCTGCCAGCGCATCGACGGGATTGAGCATCAGCTTGCGGCCGCGGACCTTCGCCTCGTCGGCATTGAAGCCGGTATCGACCAGGATGTTGCGCCCGTGCCCGCGGATCAGCCAGACGAAATAATCGAGATCCTGGGCGCTGGTCTCATGCGGATCGGGCGAGAGGAAGTTCATCTGCGGCGTGCGCGCCATGGTCGCATAGCGCAGCGCATAAATTTCGTAGGCGTTTCCCATCGGCTTCACTTTTCTTGTTGATCGGAGCACGAGCGCACCAAGCCATTGTCATCGGCAAAGGTCAAACTTGCCAGCCGCAAGGCTGCCGTCACCGGCGACAAGGCTGTCACCGGGATGACGTAGAGAGGCCCTAATGTGAGCCTAATCACATTGAAGCGCGGGCCGCTGTGGGAACTTGGCGTTATCGCCGGGACGTGCGGGAAGAGAAATTCCTGCGCGCGCTTCCGGTCGATCGAGGCAAATGGCCGCGGTCGGTTTGTGGCGATAGCATCGATTTTGCAAGCGGTTGACGCTTTGGTACCGCGGTTTGATAATGCGGGAAGCGTAGAGTAATGTCGTCGAGGCGCGAGCGGGATCGGCGCCCTTGTTCTTGGACCGCCGTAATATGAACAATCGCCTTGCTTTACTCCTGATTGCCCTTTTCACGGTCGCTTTGACCGTCCCGTCGTCCGCCGCGGGCGATCGATTTGCGCTCGTGATCGGCAATGCGAAATATCCGGACGCGGATGCGCCGCTGAAAGAGCCGATCAACGACGCCCGGGCCGTCGCCGACGAATTGAAGCGTGACGGCTTCAATGTCGACACCGGGGAGAACCTTACCGGCGACGGAATGCGGCGCGCCTTCGACAAGCTTTATGGCAAGCTGAAGCCAGGTTCTATCGCGCTGATCTTCTTTTCCGGGTTTGGCGTCCAGTCCAACCGCCAGAGCTACATGATCCCGGTCGACGCCCAGATCTGGACCGAAGCGGACGTGCGCCAGGACGGCTTCAGCCTGGAAACGGTGCTGGGCGAAATCAACAGCCGCGGCGCGGGCGTGAAGATTGCCCTGATCGACGCTTCCCGCCGCAATCCCTATGAGCGCCGCTTCCGCACCTTCTCGGCAGGCCTTGCGCCTGTGATCGCGCCGAACGGCACGCTGGTGATGTATTCGGCGGCGCTGTCGTCGGTGGTGTCCGACAATGGTGGCGACCGCAGCCTGTTCGTGCAGGAGTTGCTCAAGGAGATCCGGGTCCCCGACCTGATGGCCGAGGAGACGCTCAACCGCACCCGCGTCGGCGTCACCCGCTCCTCCCGCGGCGAGCAGGTGCCATGGATTTCGTCCTCGCTGGCGGAGGATTTCTCCTTCATCCCGGGCGCATCGGGCAACCGGCCGCCGCCTCCGATGGCGAATGTGCAGCCCCTGTCCCCGCCTCCTCCTCCGCCGCCGGCGGTAACGCCGCCGCCGCCGCCTCCACCTCGACCCGCAGAAGTCGCGACGACGTCGCCGCCACCGCCGCCGCCGCCCCCTCCACCGCCGCCCGCGCGGGTGGAGGTTGCACCTTCGCCGCCACCAACGGAAAGGCCGAGCCCGGAGCCGTCGACCCAGGTTGCGCTGGCTGACGACCCGACCATCAAGAGCCTGACCCAAAAGCTCGATTCCAACCCGGACGACGTCAGCGCGCTGTACCGGCGCGGGCAGGTCTATGCCAGCAAGGGCGCCTACAGCCTGGCGATCAAGGATTTCGACGGCACCCTGCGGATCAACCCGAAGGACGTCGAAGCCCTCAACAACCGCTGCTGGGCACGCGCCGTGGTCGGCGACCTGCAGGCGGCGCTGAAGGATTGCAACGAGGCGTTACGGCTGCGGCCGAATTTCGTCGACGCGCTCGACAGCCGCGGCCTGGTCAATCTCAAGAGCGGGGCGACCAAGAACGCCATCACCGATTTCGACGCGGCCCTCAAGATCAATCCGCGCCTGACCTCCTCCCTCTATGGCAGGGGCCTCGCCAAGCAGCGAAGCGGCTCGAATTCCGAGGGCAATTTGGATATAGCCAATGCGAAGGCCATGGACCCGAATATCATCCAGGAGTTCGACAGTTACGGGGTGCGTTGACGATTTTTTGAGGTGAACCGCGGGCGTCGCTCGAACCCCCGGGCAGGGGCCTGAGACAGATAGTTAAGTTATTACGGTCGCGACTGATTTTGCCGCGATCGGTGGGCAAATCGATTTGGAAGCGCGCGGCACGCGCAGGAGGGACTGGCAAATGACGAAGCTGTCGGGAAAAAGCAATTTGATCGCGATCCTCTCGATCGTCACCTTGGGGTGCGCACTTTCATTTGGAACCGCACCGGCGCGCGCCGGCGCCGACGTCAGCGAGGATCAGATCGTTCAGGCGTTGACCCCCAAGCCGAAGGCGCCGCTGACCCGCGGCCTGTCATTCGGTCCGCAAACCGCCGCCGCTCCGGATCCGGCGGAAGCCAAGGTCATCGACAGCGTCCGTGGCCGCTCGACGCGTTCGCTCTCCAACGCCGAGCGCGAGGAGATCGCGACTATCGCCAAGGACAAGCCGAATATCGATCTCACCATTACCTTCGACTACAACTCGGCCGACATCAGCGCCAAATCGCTTCCCGAAGTAGAGAAGCTGGGCCGGGCGCTCACCAATGCCAACCTGCAGGGCTCGACCTTCCTGCTCGCCGGCCACACCGACGCCGCCGGTGGCGACGCCTACAACCAGGAACTGTCCGAACGCCGCGCCAACTCCATCAAGCGCTACCTGATGGACAACTACCACATCGCTGCGACCGATCTCGTCACGGTCGGCTATGGCAAGAGCAAGCTCAAGGATCCGAGCCAGCCGATGGCGGAAGTGAACCGCCGCGTCCAGGTGGTGAACATGGAAAACAAGACCACGGCGTCCAAGTAGCGCCCGGTCGGATCAACTCTCGTGGGTTCGAGTAGCATTCTGCACCGAAAATGCGTCCTGCGAAGTGACGGGACGTGCCTTCGTTTGCCTTTGCCTTCATTCAAAGGTTGGCGCGCGATCGCGCTGCCGCACGTCCCAAGCCAAGTTTGGATGATCCGGCGATGAGCTTCTCCCAATATTTAAAGCCTGCCGTGGCGCTGGCGTTCTTCGTGGCGCTCGGGGTTGGCGACTATTGGTGGGAGCACCGACCGGAGCCCGCGGAAAAGGACACGGCGGGCGAGGCAGTGGTGGTGGTTACGAAATCCGCCAATGCCTGCTTCTCCGACCAGGTCCGCGTGACCGGGTTTGTCGTGCCGCGCCGGGAAGCCGTCGTCGGCCCTGACCAGGAAGGTTCCAAGGTCACCGACCTCTTCGTCCGCGAGGGCGACACCGTGACGGATAACCAGGAACTGGCCCGGCTCAGCGCGCCTCCGCAGCAGCCCGGACAACCGCCGCAACAGCAGGGCAGGCCGTCCGGCCCGGTCTCGCTGAAGGCGCCGGCGGGCGGCCTTGTCACCGAGGTCAGAACCGTCGTCGGCGCGCCGGCTTCGCCGCAAGCCGGCCCGATGTTCCGCATCGCCATCAACAATGAGCTCGAGCTCGACGCCGAAGTGCCGAGCGTACACCTGCCCAAGCTCAGCCCCGGCGTCACTGTGCGCGTTACTCGCGACGGCTTGCCGGACCTGATCGGCCGCGTCCGGCTGGTAGCGGCGCAGATCGACCGCAATTCCCAGCTCGGTCATGTCCGGATATCGCTCACCAATGGTCCATCGCTGAGGGTCGGCATGTTCGCCCGCGCCAATATCGACGCCAAGCGCAGCTGCGAAGGCGTGTCCGTTCCGCAAACGGCTATCGACCATCTGACGGTTCAGGTGATCAAGGGAAGCACGGTGGAGACACGCAAGGTCAAGGCGGGACTCTCGTCCGACACCAGCACCCAGATCCTCGAAGGCCTCGAGGTCGGCGAAATCGTCGTGGCGGATGCCGGCTCTTCGCTGCATGATGGCGACCAGGTCAAGACCAAGTTCGCCGATGAATTCGATCGACGGGTACGCTGATGGCACTCAATATCTCGGCATGGGCGATCCGGAACCCGCTGCCTCCCATCGTCTTTTCGATCATCCTCCTGGTGCTCGGCTGGATGAGTTTCACCAAGCTCGCCGTGACGCGCCTGCCCTCCGCCGATATTCCCGTCATCTCGGTTGCGGTGGCGCAGTTCGGCGCCGCGCCCTCCGAGCTGGAATCGCAGGTTACCAAGACCATCGAGGACGGCGTGTCCGGCGTCGAAGGCGTGCGCCATATTACCTCCTCGATCACCGACGGCATGTCGGTGACGACGATCCAGTTCGCGCTTGAGACCAATACCGATCGCGCGCTCAACGACGTCAAGGACGCGGTTACCCGCGTCCGCTCCAACCTGCCGCAGAACGTCAACGAGCCCTTGATTTCGCGTGTCGACGTGATCGGCCTGCCGATCCTGACCTACGCCGCGATCTCGCCCGGCAAGACGCCGGAGCAGCTGTCCTATTTCGTCGACGACGTGGTCAAGCGCGCGCTGCAGGGCGTGCGCGGGGTCGCCGAAGTCGCGCGTATCGGCGGTGTCGAGCGCGAAATCCAGGTCTCACTCGATCCCGAGCGGTTGCATGCCGCCGGACTGACCGCCGCCTATGTCAGCCAGCTCCTCAGGGGTACCAATGAGGACCTTGCTGGCGGCCGCGCCGAAATCGGCAAGAACGATCAGGCAATCCGCACGCTCGCCAGCGCCAAGACGCTGAACGATCTTGCCGGCACCATGATCCCGCTGTTTTCCGGCGGTCAAATGCGGCTCGACGATCTCGGCACCGTCACCGACACCATCGCCGACCGCCGCACCTTTGCCCGCTACAACGGCGAGCCGGTCGTCGCACTCGGCATCAAGCGCTCCAAGGGCGCTTCCGACGTGGTTGTCTCGGGCCTCGTGCAGAAGCGCATCGACGCGCTGAAGGAACAATATCCCGATGTCGACCTGAAGCTGATCGACACCTCCGTGAATTTCACAAAGGGCAATTACGAGGCCGCGATCTCGACCCTGTTCGAGGGCGCGATCCTCGCCGTCGTCATCGTGCTGCTGTTCCTCGGCGACATCCGCGCGACCATCATCGCCGCGGTGTCGCTGCCGCTGTCGATCTTCCCCGCCTTCTGGGCGATGGACATCCTGGGCTTCTCGCTGAACGTGATCTCCTTCCTCGCCATCACGCTGTCGACGGGTATCCTGGTCGACGACGCCATCGTCGAGATCGAGAACATCGTCCGCCACATGCGGATGGGCAAGACGCCGTATCAGGCCTCGCTCGACGCCGCCGACGAGATCGGCCTTGCCGTGATCGCGATCTCGCTCACGATCATCGCCATCTTCGCGCCCGCGAGCTTCATGCCGGGCATCGCCGGACAGTTTTTCAAGCAGTTCGGCATCACCGTATCGGTGCAGGTGTTCTTCTCGCTGCTGGCCGCGCGCTTCGTGACGCCTATGCTGGCGGCCTATTTCATGAAGCATCACGAGCACGACGATCCGCCGCCGGGCCGCGTGCTCAACGCCTATCACGGCGTCGTCACCTGGTCGGTGAAGCATCACTACATGACCGTGCTGATCGGCTTTGCCATCTTCGCCGGATCGATCTGGAGCATCACGCTGCTGCCGCAGAGCTTCTTGCCGGCGCAGGATTCCGCGCGTTCCTGGCTCGGTCTCGAGCTGCCGCCGGGCACCCAGCTCGCCTATACCGAAAAGGTGACCGAGGACATCGTGGCGCTGCTCCGCAAACGTCCCGAGGTGAAGAGCGTCTTCGTCGACGGCGGCCGCGATCCGAAGGGGTCGCAGGAGGTCCGCCGCGCCACCCTCATCATCAACTACACGCCCAAGACCCAGCGCAGCATCACCCAGCGTGAGCTGGAAAATGCGATCAGCCATGACCTCGACGACGTTCCCGATACTCGCTACTGGTTCCTTGACGATAACGGCAACCGCGCGATCTCGCTGATCGTCGCGGGGGCGGACAGCAACATCGTCAACAACGTCGCGAGCGAGCTGGCGACGCAGATGAAGCGCATCCCGCTGCTCTCCGACGTGGTCTCCGAGACCTCGGTCGACCGGCCCGAGCTGCGCGTCACGCCGCGCGCCGATCTCGCTGCCCGGCTCGGCGTCACCACCGAAAGCTTGTCGAAGACCATTCGCGTCGCCACTATCGGCGACGTCGGGCCGGCGCTCGCCAAGTTCGATGCCGGCCCGCGCCAGGTGCCTATCCGCGTGCAGCTCGAGGACGCCGCGCGCAGCAACATCCGCGCGATAGAGCAGTTGCGGGTACCGCTTGGCGAGAACGGCGAGAAGGGCGGCGTGCCCCTCTCGGTGATCGCCGACGTCCGGCTCGACCAGGGTCCGACCAGTATCGACCGGTTCGACCGTCAGCGGCAGGCGACGGTCGCAGCCGATCTCTCCGGCCTTTCGGCTCGAAGCGAGGCAACCAGGCGCATCTATGACCTGCCCGTCATGAAGAGCTTGCCCAAGGGCGTCACGGTGAACGAGGGCGGCGACGCCGAAAGCCAGAAGGAGTTGACCGACGGCTTCGCCAGCACGATGGCGACGGGCCTGATGATGGTCTACGCGGTGTTGGTGCTGCTATTCGGCACGTTCCTGCAGCCGATCACCATCCTGTTCTCGCTGCCATTGTCGATCGGCGGCGCGATCGCCGCGCTCGCGATCAGCGGCAAGCAGATCACCATTCCAGTTTGGATCGGCATCCTGATGCTGATGGGTATCGTGACCAAGAACGCGATCATGCTGGTGGAGTTCGCGATCGAAGCCATGCACGCCGGCAAGCCGCGGCACGAGGCCATGATCGACGCCGGCATGAAGCGGGCACGGCCGATCGTGATGACCACGATCGCGATGGCGGCCGGCATGATGCCCTCCGCGCTGGCCGTTGGCGCTGGCGGCGAGTTCCGCTCGCCGATGGCGCTCGCCGTGATCGGCGGCCTGTTGTTCTCCACCGTGCTGTCGCTGGTGTTCGTGCCGGCGATGTTCATGGTGATGGACGACCTCGGCTCGCTGATCTGGCGCTTCGGCAAGAAGCTCGTAGTCTCGTCTGAAGATGCCGACCATGACGACCATGGCGGTGACCACCACGAGCAGCCGCCGGCCCACGCGTCGCCAAAGCCGCCGCCACTCGCTCCCGCCGCGGAGTAAGGTTAACCCTCCTGCGCCGCTTCGACTTCGCTGGTCGACGTGCGAAGTGCGGGATGGCGCGACCAGTCGCCATCCTCGATCAGCGAGTGATCCGCCGCCGGCTCTAAACCGTAGCCGCCAATCTGCGCCAGTTGGCGCCGGAAATAGACGGGGAACGTCTCATCCGCATCTGCCGAGATCGAGTGCCGGCGGGTTTCGATCGCAACGCGGCCCGTCACGCCGCTGCCGGCGAAGAAATCCAGCACCGTCGATCCCGGATAGGACAGCGAACGGACCAACCGCTCGATCAACTCCTTCGGCTTCTGCGTCGGATGGCCGACGCGTTCCTTCGAATTGCCGTTGAGCCGCGGGATTTTCCAGACATTGGTCGGGTTGATGCCCTTGTCGAGATTTTCCGGAACCAGCCGCTTGTCGCGCTTGTAGATTTCCAGCCTCTCGGGATCGAGCGGCTGGCGCACCGCGTCGAGGTCGAAGAAATATTTCGGCGTCTTCGCAAACCAGGCGATCTCTTCATGGCGATTGGCGAAGAAGCGCTGCGCGCCGACGCCGTTCGGATAGTTCCAGATGATCAGATTGGCGAGCAGCATCTTGCTGTTAGCCCGCATCCAGCTCATCAGGCTGAGCAGATCGCCGCTGCCGGCCTCGCTCTGATATTGCAGGCCGCCAAACAGCACGAAATTGCCCGATGGCGACAACACGCGCTCGACTTCGCCAAGCCATCGGCCGGCCCAGTCGACATAGTGCGACAAATCATCCCAGGCTGCGACATTGATGTTGTAGGGCGGATCGCAGATCACGAGCTGGATCGACCGATCCGGAATCTTCGCCAGCACATCGAGGCAGTCGGCGACGGCCAGGATATGCGACGTAGGTGACGTGCTCGGCGTGCCCGCCGCGCGCGCGGAAGAATGGGCGAGCCCATTCTTGCGCAGGCGGTTCATCCCGATATGCCCGGCGTTGCGATGGGAGCGGTTCGACATTTTGGGACCGGCGCGCGACGACAGGCGGCGCGCTATTTGTCGTTCGCGATCAGGGTCAGCTTGTTGAGGTTCTGCAGCAGGATACGGCCGCGCTGCAGGTCCAGAATGCCGTCCTTGCGCCACGACTGCAGTTGCCGGTTGACGCTCTCGCGCGCCGCGCCGACGAAAATGCCGAGCTGCTCCTGCGAGATGTGCACCTCGGAGCCGAAATCGGCGGCAAGCGCGCAGAGCCGGCGCGCCAGCCGCACCGGCAACGGATGCAGCATCGATTCCTCCATCCGCTCGCTCTGCCAGCGGATGCGTTGGCACAGCAGCTCGATGATCTTGATCGCAACCTTGGGTTCGCGCTCGAGGAAAGCGATGAAATCTTCCCGGCGCAGCACGAAGAGTTCGGTAACCTCGCCGGCGGTGGCATCCGCCGTGCGGTTCTGGCGGTCGAGGACGGCGACTTCGCCGAACAGATCGCCCGGCCCCATGAAGTTCAGCGTCAGCCGGCTGCCGTCGGGCGCGCCGGTCTCGATGCGGATCTGCCCGCGACGAACCCCATACAGGGCGTCGCCGACATCACCTTTCTGGAACAGCATCTCGCCAACCGCCAGATTCTCGGTGTGACAGAGGTTTGCAAGCCGCTGCAGCTCGTCGGGACCCAGGTCCGCGAACATCGGATTCATCTTCAAAATGACCGCAAATTCGGCCTGTTTGCTCATTTTAATACCTTCACGCGAGATTCGAGGAATTCACCTTGTAGAAGTGTGCCATAGGTCACATAACTTTGCAGCCCTTCTGATTATTTATGGACCTCTTTTGAGCCCTCGCCCATTTCCGCGATAAGCTCAAGGTTGCCCGGCGGGAGGGGACGCGGGGCGCGCACGATGCCGTTTGTCCGGGAACATCGATATGAAAGCTCTGAAAATCACAGGCGCTGCAGTTGCCGCCGTCATCCTAGTCCTTGCGCTGCTGCTGGTCGTCGGAATCCCCTCGGGCTTCCTGACGTCGACGATCCAGGATCGCGTCGAACGCCAGACCGGCTATCGGCTCACGATTGCCGGATCGGCCAAGATCAGCCTGTGGCCGACTCTGAATGTCAGTCTGAGCGACCTGACGCTGCAGGACCCGAAGGACCGTGACGGCTCCTACCGCGTCGAGATCGCCAATCTGCAGGCCGATATGAGCCTGTCGAGCGTATGGTCGGGCCGTCCGCATATCTCCGAACTCATCATCACCAAGCCGGTGATACACCGGGCGCTGTTGCGCGAGCGCATCGTTGATGCGCCGTCGCGCGCGACGAAGCCCGCAGCCGAGTCCGATGCCGTCACCGTCGACCGCGTGAAGATCGTCGAAGGCGCGATCGTTGCCTCCAATTCGCGCGACCGCTTCGAGCACCGCGTCGACGGCATCAATGCCGACGCCATCATCGACGCCGATCGCAAGGTAAAGCTCACCGGCACCGCGCGCACCGGCGACACCCCGCTGAAATTCGACATCAAGGCGGTAGCTCCGGCGGCCGCGGCCGAGCGCCAGAACATTCCCGTCGAATTCACGCTCGAAGCACCCGGCCTGCTGCGAGCGCCGCTGACGGCGAAGGCCGAGGTCCGCTTTGCGAGCCCCGCGGTCAAGATCAACAGCCTCACCGGCGCGCTTGGCGATGGCGCGTTCAACGGCTGGGCCTCGGTCGATCTCGCCAGCAAGCCGCTGGTGAAGCTCGATCTCGATTTCCAGCGCCTCGACCTCGGTGCGTCGAAGACGACGGCGTCGTCGGCAGCGCCCGCGCAGGGCTGGAGCGATGCGCCGATCAACCTGGCCGGGCTCAACTATGTCGATGCGCAGGTGCGGCTGTCCGCGACCCAGCTCGACCTTGGCAGTGCGCAATTGGCCCCCGTCGCGGTCGATGCCACGCTCGCCGGTGGCGTGCTGAAAGCCTCGTTCTCCAATCTCGGCGCTTATGGCGGACAGGCGAACGGCGAGGTGATCGTCGATGCCTCGAGCAGCAGCCCGACCTATGCCATGCATTGCGATCTCGTCGGCGTGCAGGCGCTGCCGCTGCTGACGAGCGCGGCCGATTTCGACAAGGTCGACGGCAGAATGATGGCCAAGATCGCGCTGCGTTCGGCCGGCGCGAGCCAGCAAGCGATCATGGCGGGCATGAGCGGCACCGTCTTTTTGGTGTTCCAGGACGGCCAGATCCGCGGCCTCAACGTCGCGCAGATGATCCGCTCGCTGACCTCGAGCCCGCTGAACGGCTGGCAGGAGCAGGACCAGCAAGGGACCGACCTCACGCAGCTGTCGTCCTCGTTCAAGATCGACCGCGGACAGGCCGTCACCACCGACTTCAGCCTGGTGGGACCGCTGGTGAAGGTTACCGGCGCCGGCACCCTTGATCTCGGCACCAAGATGATGGGCTTCCGCATGGAGCCAAAACTCGTCATGACCACCCAGGGCCAGGGACGCACCACCGATCCGGTCGCCTTCGGCGTCCCCGTGATGATCGAGGGCCCGTGGTCGAGCCCGCGGATCTATCCGGACATGCAGGGCATCATGGATAATCCCGACGGCGCCTATGCCAAGCTCCGCGAAATGGGCAAGGGCCTGTTCGGCCCGAATGGCGGCGGGCTCGGCGGCATGCTCGGCGGACTGAGCGCGCTGACCGGCAAACCGCCGGCCGGCGGCAACAACGCCACCCCCGGCAATGACGCGGCCAACGACCCGCTCGGGGGCAATATTGCCGGCGCGATCGGCAATCTCCTGCAAAAGGGTTTTGCCAACCAGAGCCGGAGCATCCCAGCGCCAATGGCACAGCAGCCGGCCCCGCAGGCGCAGGCCCCGGCCACCACTCCGGCCCCGCCCGACCAGCAGGCCCAGAGCGATACGACCGCGCCGCAGGACAGCCAGCCCATGAACGACGTGCTGCGGCAGCTGTTTAACCGGTGATTTTGGCATCATCGCCTCCCTGCTACCAGTTTCGCCCCCGCCCGACCCTCCCCCGATGGGGGGAGGAACGAAGAGGTTTTGCTGCGTCAATCCGTCCCCAGCGGCGGTAACCAACCGGGCAGCTGGCCGTCCAAGCCCTTCAAATTGTGCTAAAACCCATTCTGGCCGAGACGTGCGCCCTTGGTTCCCCAGCGGTTCCCCACTTGTTTCACCGCTTATTTCACCCCTTGGGCGGCCTGCCATTTGCAACGACACTGCCGGATATGGTCGGCAGTAGGTCAACCGCGCTGACGCTAGCGTCGAAAGCCGCCCACGAGGGTCTGGATGGTCGCCGTCAAACACAAGGTCTGGTTTTTGCGCGAGGGGCTGTTCGCCAAATACGTGATGGCGCTGGTCGGCCTCGTCGTGTTCGTGCTGGCGGTGAACGGCATGACCGAGACCTGGATCAACTACCGTGCCACCAAGACCACGCTGATCGATGCGATGAGCGAAAAGGCAGAGGCCACCGCCAAGCGCATCGACCAGTCGATCGCCGAGCTGGAACGGCAGATCAGCTGGGTGACGGCGGCCAGCGTCAACGCGCTGGACAAGCGCCACAACGCCTATGCGCAGCTCCTCAACTCGATCTCCGCCGTGAACCAGCTCACCTGGATCGACGGCCAGGGCCACGAGGTGCTGCGCCTGTCGCGCACCCAGATCGCGACCAACACCGGCGCCGATTATTCGCGTGACGCGCGCTTCACCGAGGCGGCGGCGCGCGGCACCGGCTACTCGCCGGCGTTCTTCGCCGGCACCCGTCCCTTCATGTCGATCTCGGAGGCGCATTCCGGTTTCAACAAGGACGTCACCGTCGCCGACATCGACCTCAGCTTCCTGACCGACTATCTCGGCGACACCCAGGTCGGCAAGAACAGCTTCGCCTATGTGGTCGACCAGAAGGGCGCGGTGCTGGCGACCTCGGACCGTGGGCCCGAGGTCGGCAAGGACCTCTCGAAACTGCCCCAGGTCGCCGCCCTGCTGGCGCCGGAGGGCCAGCCGCTCGCGTCCGGCAGCGACGCCGACGGCCATGCCGTGCTGACCGCGTCCTCGATGTTGCCGAAACTCGGCTGGATCGTGCTGTTCGAGCAGCCCACCGCGCTGGCGCTGGCCCCGATCCGCGACCAGCTGGTGCGCGGCGCCCTTCTGATTGGGCTCGGCCTGATCATCGCCATCATCGCCGGCACCATCATGGCGCGGCGCATGCTGGTGCCGATCGAGGCGCTGCGCGACGGCGCCCGGCGCCTCGGCACCGGGGATTTCAGCCAGCGCATCGACGTCCGCACCAAGGACGAGCTGGAGGAGCTGGCCGAGCAGTTCAACTCCATGGCGGACCAGCTCGGCCAGACCTATGCCAACCTGGAATCCAAGGTGGTCGAGCGCACCCGCGACCTCGCGCAATCGATCGGCGAATTGAAGGTGCTGGAGGAGGTCGG
This sequence comes from uncultured Alphaproteobacteria bacterium, assembly GCA_963802585.1. Classification (GTDB taxonomy): domain Bacteria; phylum Pseudomonadota; class Alphaproteobacteria; order Rhizobiales; family Xanthobacteraceae; genus Bradyrhizobium. The sequence goes on from CAWDJS010000031.1 coordinate 47,690, forward strand.
CCGCGCGGTGTCGTCCTCGCTCGATCTCAACGCCGTGCTGCCGACGGTGGCGGCGCGCGCACTGGAGATTACGCACGCCGATGCGGTGCTGATCTACGGCTATGACGCCGAGAAGCGCCAGTTCAACCTGGTCGAGGCCGGCGGCATCGACAAATCAGTTGAAGGCCAGCATCGAATCATCGACGAAGGCGACAGCATGCTCGGCGATGCCGCCGCCAAGGGCGAGCCGATCGCGATCCCCGATCTCGCCGCGGTCGCCGACATCCGCTTGCGCAATGTCGTGATGGAGGCCGGCTTTCATTCCGTGCTGGTGGTGCCGCTGGTCGACCAGCAGGGCGTGTTGGGCGCCATCGTCGTGCTGCGCCGCGCCGCAGGCCAATTCCCCGAAAGCCTGATCGGGTTGATGCGCACCTTCGCGCACCAGTCGGTGCTCGCGATGCGCAATGCGCGGCTGTTCACCGAGGTCGACCAGCAGGGCCGGGAGCTCGCCTCCGCCAACTCGGTGGTGCGCGAACAGGCCGCCAAGCTCACGGAGCAAACCGAGCAGCTCAAGAACTGGAATCGCTCGCTGGAAGAGCGTGTCGAGAAGCAGCTCGGCGAGATCGAGCGCATCCGCAAACTCGAGCGCTTCCTGGCGCCGCAGGTGGCGCAGCTGATCGCCTCCTCCGACGGCCACGACGCGCTGCTCGACAGCCACCGCCGCGAGGTGACGGTGGTGTTCTGCGACCTGCGCGGATTTACCGCCTTCACCGAGACCACCGAGCCGGAAGAGGCGATGAACGTGCTGCGCGAATATCACGCCGCACTCGGCGAATTGATCTTCCGCTACGAAGGCACCCTCGACCGCTATGCCGGCGACGGCGTGATGATCCTGTTCAACGCGCCGATCCAGTTCGAGGACCACACCAAGCGCGCGGTGAAGATGGCCTGCGAGATGCGCGACAGCATCGGCCTGCTCACGGAGAAATGGCGCAACCGCGGGCACAGTCTCGGCTTCGGCATGGGGATTGCGCTCGGCTATGCCACGCTCGGCCAGATCGGTTTTGAGCAGCGGCTCGAATACGCCGCGATCGGCAGCGTCACCAATCTGGCGTCGCGCCTGTGCGACGAAGCCAAGGCCAACCAGATCGTGGTGAGCCGCCGCGTCTTCGGCATGGTCGAGCCCTGGGTCGAAGCCGCACCGCTGGATGATCTCGTCCTGAAGGGATTCAATCACCCCGTGCTGGCGATGGAGATTTTACGCTGGCGCGAGGAAGTGGATAATGTCGTGGATGCGTCCGCCGCGGCCGCGTCACGGCGGCGGATGTAGGCGGCCATGAACCGGCGTGCGTTACTGATGGGAATGGCCGGCGCGGCCGCGTGGCCGCTGCTCGCCAATGCGCAAGGCAAATCGCCGGTGGTCGGCTTCCTCGTCGCGGGCAACGCGGAGCCAACGGTTCTTTTCGAACAGTTCAAAGCCGAAATGCGCAACCTCGGCTATGTCGATGGGCAGAATCTCCGGATCGAGTTTCGCGCCGGCGACGCGACGCCGGCTTCGCTCGCGCGTCTCGCCGACGATCTGGTCGGCCTCAATGTAAACGTCATCGTTGCCTGGCTGACGCCGGCGGTGCGCGCCGCCAAGCAGGCGACCACCCGGATTCCCATCGTGATGGCGGGCGCGGGCGATCCCGTCGCCACCGGGCTTGTCGCAAGCCTTGCGAATCCCGGCGGCAACGTCACGGGAATAGGTTCGTTCACTCCGGAGCTCGCCGGCAAGAACATCGAGTTGGTCCGCGAATTGCTGCCGGCTGCAAAAAAGCTTGCCGCGCTCTGCAACGAGACCGATACCTTCACCGAGGTGTTTCTGAAGCAGGTGCGAACCGCGGCCGCGAAGCAAAAGTTCAACCTCGACACCGTCATGACCAAGCCCGACGGAGTTGCAGCCGCTTTCGAGCGCATCCGCAACAGCGGCGCCGAGGCCGTCATGGTTCAGCCGAGTCTGCCGGTGCAGCTTTGCGCGCGTCTCGCGCTGGAGGCCCATGTGCCGGCGGTCTGTCCGCAGCAAATTTTTGCGAAGCTTGGCGGCCTGCTTGGCTATTCCGGCGCACCGTCCGAAAATTTCCAGCGCGCCGCCGAATATGTCGACAGGATCCTGAAGGGAGCGAAGCCGGCCGACCTGCCGATCCAGTTGCCGACCAGGTACGAGCTGTCGATCAACCTCAAAACCGCGCGGGCGCTCGGATTGACCATCCCGCCGGCGATGCTCGCCCGCGCTGACAACGTCATCGAGTGATGCGCGATTGCTGAAGCGATCTCCCTTCACCTTGCCCGGCCTGCAGGGCGGGCACGCAGCGACAGCGAGAACAGGGACGGATTCAATTTTCAGACAGCAGAGGGGTTGTGACTCAGCATTCTCGCGGCACGAAATGCCCGAGGGATGCTTCGTTTCGTGTCCCTCCTGAAATTCAGAGGGCGCGGGGAATGCCGGGCGCCCGATGCGCCCGATAGCCGCGTGTGCAATGGTAGTGGTAGAACGCACACGCGTTAGTCAGGTCACACCGGAATCACCCGGCATTCCCCGCGCAATGGTGTTACGGCTTATGGCGCGCTCTCCCCGGGGTACCGGGCTTTCTAGCCCCCGTCGCTTCGCCGGGCGAGCCCGGCAAAACTTGACACCAGCGTCGGGGTGTCGGGACCACACGCTTTCGCCGTCCGCTCTCCTCATCGCACGCCATGCGAGACGAAAGCGTCCATCGCATCCTGCACCCAACGTCCGTGGCGATTGCGCGTACGCCCCTCTGGAAGGACAGGACGCGCGAATTAGAGCCAGTGATTTGCCCGACGGAGCAAGTGGTAATTTTGCAATGAGGGGAGGTGGGGAGGTGGATCGGCTTGAATTGTTGAAAGAACTCTCTCCTTTGGCGCAAGCCACACAAAGGTACAGGAGACCAAGACCGCGGGAAGGGACTTGCAATGTCTGCCGCGGCTCTATTTTTCCGCAAGTATCCGGGCAAGTGCGGCGTCGAGCGCCGGGAGATCGTCCCTGATCGTCAGCATGACGCGCTCGTCGAGAATGTCGTCGTAGGTATGCGCCAGAGCGTTGCGGAATCCCGCGATCATTTTCGCCGGAATACCGTGGAAGGCGAGCACGTCGGCGGGGATGTCGCGGATCGCGGAGTCGATCGCAATGAAGGCGCGCTCGATCGCGTAGCGTGTCTTGCGGTCGGCTCGGAGTGCGTCGAGATCGTGGCCCATCGACCATTCCTGGATCAGCCGCACATTGTCCCGCGCCTCGATGACGGCGAGCGTGACCTTGTCCGGCCGCTCAGAAGGCATCGACCAATTGACCTTCCGCCGCAGCCCGAAGGCGGCGGCCGGGCCGCAGGGCGTCGCGGCGCACGACGAGATCCACAGGACGGCCAAAAATTCCGGCCAGCTCGCTCTGGATGCCGCCCACCTCGAAGGCGCTGAACAGGGGCTTCCGGCCTACGGGCCCCTCGTCGAGATCAACCATCACATCGATGTCGCTTTCCGACGTGGCCGCGTCGCGCGCGATCGACCCGAAGAGATAGGCATGCACTACCCCGAGAGCGGCGAGGCTCTCGCGGTTCTCACGCAAACGTCTCAGGGCTTCATCGCGGCGCATGGCCTATTTTATCAGGAGAGAGGCGTACCTGTCATGATTAACGCCATCCGGCAATCCGGCGGTCTTTGTCTCACCAACGATGGCTGGTTCGTCCCGCCACCATCTGCTATCCATAATCCCGGAAAAACCGATGGATTTCAGATGTCTCATTTCCGCATTTCCTGCCTTTCCCTCACCCTCGCCGCGACTGCCCTCCTCTTCCTCGCCACCCCCGCCCTCGCCGCCGACGAGGACGCCCCCAAGGGGCCGTCCGTCACGGTGCTGAAGGCGGCCAAATCCTGCTTTGCCAATATCGTCGAGGTGTCGGGCATCATCATGCCGCGGGAGGAGACCGCGGTGCGGCCGGAGCGGATGGGGCTGAAGGTCGCCGAGGTGATGGCGGATGCCGGCGACACGGTTACCCAAGGCCAGACGCTCGCCCGGCTGAACCTGCCGGAGGGCGGCACCCTCGTGGTGCAGGCGCCGGTCGCGGGCGTGATAAGCGTCTCCAATGCCACCGTCGGCGCGTTCGCCTCGGGCAAGGGCGAGGCGCTGTTCAACATCATCGCACGGGCCGAATACGACATGGTCGCCCTGGTGCCGACATCCGATCTCGCCAGGCTCGCGGTCAACCAGCCGGCCGCCATCCGCGTCATCGGCATCAACGACAACCTCGACGCAAAAATCCGCCGGCTGGCGCCGACCGTGCAGCCCGACAGCCAGCTCGGCCAGGCCTTCCTCGGCATCACCACCAACCGCCGGCTGCTGGTCAATGCCTCGGCGCGCGCGCTGATCAAGACCGGACAGAGCTGCGGCGTCGCGGTGCCGCTCACGGCCGTGCAATATGGCTCCGCCGGCACCGTGGTGCAGGTGGTGAAGAGCCAGCGCATCGAGACCAAGCGCGTGGAAACCGGGCTGATGAGCGGCGGCCAGATCGAGATCAAGGACGGCGTGCGCGAAGGCGACGAGGTCGTCGCCCGCGCCGGCGCGCTGCTCCGCGAAGGCGACCCGGTGCGCCCGGTGACGGCGGCGGCGAACGCGAAGTGACGGCGAAGCCGTCATGTTGTCCGCTTGCGCGGATGATGGATCGCCGGGTCGAGCCCGGCGATGACGAACTGAATTCTCGTGCCCGAATGACCCTAACTCGTCATCGCCGGGCTTGACCCGGCCATCCATCCGCTTCGAAAAGAGCCTAGGCCGCGATCTCTAAGGTTGTCCGCTCGCGCGGACGATGGATGGCCGGGTCAAGCCCGGCCATGACGAACCGTAGAGAAATCAGCCGCCGGCTGCATCGGCGGTGGCGAAGCGGATGTCTTCCAGCAGGGAGGACGACACCGACGGCACCTGCTCGCCTTCGCTGGCGCGGGAGATGGCGACGCGGGTCTTGTTGAAGACGGCGTCGGCGCCGAGGCCCTTGGTGGAGAGGTTCTTCAGGAGTTCGGCGACCAGCACGCTGTGCTCGCCGTTCTTGTCTTCCACCACCTTGCCCGGCGTCGCCGAGGTCAGGATCAGCGCATTGTCGGGAGCGGCGATCGGGGCGAGGCCATGGGAGAACGAGCGGAAGCGGCGCTCATAGGGGTTGCGCCTGGAGGCATCGACCACGACCAGCTTGGCCCGGGCGCCCTGCACCTTCATCACGTCGAGCACGGACTCGACGCTGACGCCCTGGCGGCGCACGTCGATTTCCTTCCAGATCGTGGCGTCGACCGGGATCATGTAGCTCTCGCGGCCGACCTGCACGCCATAGCCGCCGAAGAACAGCAGCACCACGGAGTCGGAGCGGATCTTGCCGCGCATCCGGTCGACGGCGCGGGTCATGTCGTCCTTGTTGGCATCCTCGATCATCTCGACGTCAAAACCATCATGGCGCAGCTGCGCCGACAGCGCGCGCGCATCGTTGATCGGCTGGGTCAGGGGGGCGCTCGCGTCGGGATAATGGCCGTTGCCGATGATCAGCGCGACGCGCGAAACCTTCCGCGGCGACTGCGAATATTCGTCGCTGCCGACCGCCTTGGCCGCATCCAGCGCGCGCAGGCTCAACGCCGCATGCGCGCCGATCGCGAGCGAAACCGTGCCGATCAGGGCAGCGGCGATCGCCAGCGTGCGGCGGGAGAGTTTGGGCTGCAGTAGTTTCATCACAATCATCTTCACGATCACCTGGCGAAATCTTTGGGCGTTGCCTTTGGGCGTTGCCGAAGACGCGATGGGTTAGTCGCGCCAAAGCTTCCGAGGTTTCAGGGTTGAGAGGTGCGTGTGTCGCTAAATTGCGATCAATTTGCGGCACCGCAACAAACAAACCCTTAACCGCTTGCGCCCTCCCTCGCAATACGGAACCTTACGAAAGTCGCAAGGCACTGAAAAAGCTGCTTAATTTGACCGCCATGGGGAGTGCTTTGCCCTGCCGGCAACCATCCTTGGGCTCATTCTGACCCTTCCCCGGCATTTTTCTGTGACCTGCGTCACATTTGTGTTTCCGGCCCCTCCATGCCAATTTTTGGCTCTTGCCGGTTTTGGTGCGGGGGCGGGCGACCAATGGTCGCGGGTGGGCGAAAGAGATTTCATGGGGTTGCAGTATTTCGCAGGCGCCGCCTACCGCGCGCTGACGGCCGACAAGCGCGGGCCCTCGCTCTATGACCTCTGCGATCCCATCCTCGCGAACGGCCATGGCGGCGACCCGCATCTGGCGAAATTCTACAAGACCGCGCTCGGCAATCCGCCGCTGCGGGCGCTGCTGCGCCGGGCCGGCCTGCCGGAGCTTTCCGACGCCACGCGTTTCGCTGCGTTGCGGGAGGCACTGACCCGCGCCCGCGACGATGCCGAGCCGGACTGGGGCAGAATCGGCCAGCCCGTCGCCGCGCTGCTCGACACCGTCGAGCTGTCGCACCCTAGACGCGCGCCACTGCCGGCCGGCGGCGCCCTGCCGGCGATGGCCGAGATCGAGCGCGTGATCCGCAGCTCTGCCGCGCATCTGTTGGCCTCGTACCGGAAAAACGGGTTTCTTCCGACCTACGCCGCCTTCAACCTGATCGGCGACCCCGACCTGCGCGGCCGCGATTTCCTGGCCGCGCTGACCGGGCTGAACGCGCGCGGCTACAAGAACTCGACGCTGCTGTTCAATCTCGCGCGCATCTTCATCGCACGCTCGCCGGCGAAAGACCTCATCAATCCGCCGTGGAAGGGCATTGCCGAGCCGATGTGGCAGCCGATGCAGATCCGCCACCGCTCGGCCTATTACGACGCGTTCTTCACCGAGGCGCTGCTCGGCTATCTCGAAACCGGGCTGGCGTCGGCGGGCGAGACGGCTGCCGCGCGCGCGGCGATTTCGGACATGGTCGAGTTCTGCATCAAGATCAGCCGCGAGGACGTGCGCTCGCATGACGGCTCGACCGTCAGTGTGATCACGGCCCTGGCGCCGCCGCCGCATCCACGCTTTTCCCGGTTCTTTACCCAGATCAAGCAGGACCTCGGCTTCGGCATCTACGTGCCGGATTGCGACACCACGGCCTGCGCCTTCTCCGCCGCGACGCAGGCGGGCTCGGCCGATCCGATCCTGAACCAGCCGCTGCTCGACTTCTATGCCGGCTACCAGGTGCGCGAGGGCGCCAACGAGCCCAAGGTGACGGTGCCGCTCAACGACAACATCGATTTCGAGGGCGGGGTCGCGACCTGGATCGACAACCTCAAGGGCGAGCGGCCCTATGGCAACGATCTCGATCCCACGCTCAATCTCGACATTCTGGAAGTGAGCTTCCGCAATCTCTCGCGCTGGAAGATTCTGGAGACGCCGTCGCGGCTGGAGACGGTTCACCGCATCATCGGCTTCCAGAAGAAACTCGCCGAGAGCGACGCCTTCGCCAATCCGCGTTCGCACATCTATTACCTGCCGGAATTGTACTGCGCTTATTTCGGCCGCTGCTATGCCGCGTTCACGGCGTTGCCCGCGCCTGCGCGCGCGGCGATCGATTCCGATGGCGCGTTCGAGCTCATCCGCACAAAGGTGCTGGCCTATGTCGAGGGCGAGCTGATCACGAGCGAGATGAACGCGTTCGACGCGGCGCTGGCGCTGATCGCGCTCGGCCACCTCGGTGCGGAGGTTAAGACTTACGCCGCGCCGCTGCATTGCATCCTCGCCTCGCTCGGCGAAGGCGGCCGCCACGGGCCGTTCCGCGCCTATGAATGGAACAAGATGAAGACGCCGACGCGTATCCTCGTCGGCGGCCCTGAGGTCACCTCGGCCTTCGTGCTGATGGGCCTGTCGCTGGCGCGGCGGGGGATGATGGCAGGCCACTAGCGCGCCATCGCATGAAATTGACGGGGCATTGTGAAGGAGATCGCTGGCCCGCGCCGGAAATCCGCTCCACAATCGGAACGTTATCCAATCGATTCCAGTTGGCTTTGCATGATCCGTATCTTCGCCGCCGCTGTCTTCCTCCTCGCGCTGCCGCAGCTCGCGCAGGCGGCCGATATCACCGGCGTGCCGAAAATCCGCGAGGGCGACCAGGTCCAGATCGGCACCACGCGCATTCGCCTGGGCGGCATCGACGCGCCGTCGACCGACCAGCTCTGCCTCAATCCGAAGGGTGAACGCTGGACCTGCGGGGTTGCCGCGCGGGACGAGCTGATCAAGCATGCCGGTGGCAAGAGCTGGACCTGCCACACCCGCCAGGTCGACCGCCGCGGCCGCACCATCGCGCGCTGCGAGGTCGACGGCGAGGACATCCAGAAATGGATGGTCGGAAGCGGCTGGGCGCTCGCCTTCACCCGCGTCTCGCGCGACTACGAGGCGGACGAAAAAGCCGCGCGCGAGGCCAAGGCCGGGATGTGGCAGGGCGCGTTCATCGCGCCGTGGGACTGGCGCGTGCGCAACAAGAAGACGCAAATCCTCGGCGCCACCAGGCCGCCGGAGAACGCCAACGCCATCCTGCTCGCGTCCGCTTCCGGCGAGGTCGCGCCCTCGCCCGACTGCACCATCAAGGGCAACGTGAACACCGCCGGCGAATGCATCTATCACAAGCCGACCAGCCGCTGGTACGCGCAGATCAAGATGAAGATTTCCAAGGGCACGCGCTGGTTCTGCTCGGTGGAAGAAGCCGAAGCCGCCGGCTGCCGCGAGACGCGGCGGTAGAAGTCGCCTCGCCCCGCTTCCGCCTTCGCTAAAGCTTCGGCGGACAAGCGCGGGGAGAGGGAGTAAAAACGGGCGTGACCGACCAACCCGCCGATCCGCATCTTCACGCCCCCCATCACGCCCGGCTCGAGCGCGTGCTGCTGACACTGCTTGCCGTCGTGCTGGCCTACGGCGCGCTTGCCTATCTCGTGCTGCCGGCGGTCTGGACGCATTACGAGCACCAGAAGGGCCTCGCGAGCTTGCCGATGGTGACGCGCACCAAGCAGGGCATTCCCGGCGATGCCATCAATGTCGGGCTGATCGGCAACGAAAAGGAAGTGCTGTGCGCGATGAACGCTGCCAAATGGTATCCGGCCGATCCCGTGACTTTCCGGTCCTCGATTGAAATCGCCGGCAGCGTGCTGCTCGACCGCGCCTATCCCGACGCGCCCGTGAGCCCCCTGTTCTATCTCGACCGGCGCGAGGACCTCGCCTTCGAGAAGCCGGCCGGCAAGAGCGCCGACCGCCGCCATCATGTCCGGTTCTGGAAAGTGCTCGACAAGGGCGAGGAGCAGCGGCCGGTGTGGCTGGGTGCCGTGACCTTCGACAAGGGTGTCGGCGTCAGCCACTTCACCGGCGCCATCACCCACCACATCGATGCCGATATCGACGCCGAGCGCGACGCCCTTGTGAAGGATATCGAGGACGCCGGCATGGCGACCGCCAAATATCAGGTGACCGGCGTCGGGCCGACGCTCACCGGCCGCAACGGCGGCGACGATCCCTATTACACCGACGGCGAAGTCTGGATTCTCCGGCTGGTTGCAGATTGCCAGAAGCAATCAGGCCCGGTCACCACACTGCCGAGCCCGCCCGCGACCGAGCTGAAAGATCAAATCTGGCATGCGATCGCGACATCGTTGCCAAAATAGGCCCGGTGCGAGCTTGAATTTTCGCCCGATAAACTGCATCCATGGCCGGCAAGAAAAGGACAAGACACATGACCGTTCGCGCGGGCCGTGAATTTCTGGCCCTTCCCGGCCCCACCACGATGCCCGACGAAGTGCTGCAGGCGATGCATCGCCCGGCGCTCGACATCTACTCCCGCGACATGATCGACCTGAGCGACGGCCTGCACGCCGATCTCTCCGACCTCTTCGCGACCAAAAATAAATCCTACATCTACATCTCCAACGGCCACGGCGCCTGGGAAGCCGCACTTTCCAACGTGCTGTCGCGCGGCGACAAGGTGCTGGTGCTGGAGAGCGGACGTTTTGCGGTCGGCTGGGGCCATGCCGCGGGCCTGATGGGCGCCGAGGTGGAGATTCTCAAAGGCGACTGGCGGCGCGCGGTGCGGCCGGAGCAAGTCGAGGCGCGGTTGCGCAAGGACAAGGACCACACGATCAAGGCCATTCTGGTTGCGCAGGTCGACACGGCTTCCGGAGTCTTCAACGACATCGAGGCGATCGGCAAGGCGATCAAGGCATCGGGTCATCCGGCGCTCTACATGGTCGATGCGGTGGCCTCGCTCGCCTGCATGCCGTTCGAGATGGACAAATGGGGCATCGATGTCGCGATGAGTGGCTCGCAGAAGGGCCTGATGACGCCGCCCGGCCTCGGCTTCGTCACCGCCAATGATCGCGCCAAGGACGTGCACAAGAAGGCCGACCTGCGCACGCCCTATTGGGACTGGACCGAGCGCGAGGGCACCGAGCATTACCGCCGCTATGCCGGCACCGCGCCGGTGCATCTGTTGTTCGCGCTGCGCAAGGCGATCGACATGATCAAGGAGGAAGGCCTGGACAACGTGTTCCAGCGCCACCGCCTGCTGGCCGAAGCAGTACGGCGCGCGGTCGCGGTGTGGGCCGAGGGCCAGGTGCTCGGCTTCAACATCGCGGAAGCCCATGAGCGCTCCGACACCGTGACCACGGTGACGGTCTCAGGGGATTACGATCCGGCCAAGCTGCAGCGCTACTGCAAGGAGAAATGCGGCCTGGTGCTCGGCACCGGCATCGGCGACCTGCAGGGCCAGTCCTTCCGCATCGCCCATATGGGCCATGTCAACGCGCCGATGATCCTCGGCACGCTCGGCGTGGTCGAGGTCGGCCTCAACGCGCTCGAAATCCCGCATGGCAAGGGCGGGCTGGAAGCCTCGGTCAGCTATCTCGGCGAGAACGTCAGCGCCTGAGCGGCGGCGCACGGTGTCCCCACGCAAGCCGGGCCCGCCCGACTTGCGCCGGCGTCAGGCCCCGCCGGCAGCGGGACAAATTCAACCCAGGGGTGCCGATCCGGCCCCGACTTCGGCGGCCTGAATTCAGTTCGCGGATGTGAACCCCGGGGATTGACGAAACGCCAAAAGACGCTTTTGCTGTGCACCATTGTTGCTGGCTTTTGCGCTTCGGCGGGCGCGCGAATTGTATTGGACAATCGATTGAGGGCCTTCGATGACAATCGAGCTGGTCACCGCGCAGAAAACGCCGACGGCCATGGCGCCGGTCGCCGTGCAATATCGCCGATCGATGGCCGTCATGCTGGCCGATGTCGTCGACTACAGCGGCATGATGAGCCGCAGCGAAGACGAGACGCACGAGCGTTTTGCCCGCCATGCCAGTGAATTGATCGAGCCGACCATCGACAAATATAATGGACGTCTCGTGCGCAGCATGGGCGACGGAATATTGGTCGAGTTTTCCAGCGCGGTCGACGCGGTGCGTTGCGCGCTCGATATCCAGCGCGGGCTGGCCGCGCGCCAGGCCAATGAAAAGAAGGACCGTATCCAGCTGCGGATCGGGATCAACTTTGGCAACGTTCTGGTCGATCAGCGCGACATTTACGGCAACAGCGTCAACATCGCCGCCCGGCTCGAGGCCCTGGCAACGCCGGGAACGGTGTGCGTCAGCCAGAGCATCTACGACCAGACGCGCGCCCTGCCCCAGTTCTTTTTCGCCGACCGCGGCGAGCGCCGTGTCAAAAACATCCCGTACCCGGTCCACGTCTACGAGGTCGGGTATGAGCGGATAAAGGTGCCGTTCCTCCGCTGGACCGCGGCCCGCTTGAGCGGGACGCTGATAGCCGCCGTCGTTGGGGCGGTCGCTGTTACCGGCCTCACCTCGCTGCTGATGTTCCGCGAGCTGCATGGGACGGTTGCCCGGACGAACAGGATCGTCGTGTTGCCGTTCAAGAACGTCAATGGGAACACGGAAGACGGCTATCTGGCCGACGCGATCACTGACGATTTGACCACTGAGCTTACCCGGCTGCGACGTGCCTGGGTGATCTCCGCCGGCACCGCTTTCACCTACAAGGACAAGACGAACGACCCTCGCGAGATCGGCCGCGAACTCAAGGTCCGCTACGCCCTGCAAGGCAGCGTCAAGCGCGCAGGGCCGCATGTGCAGGTGAATGCGCAGTTGGTCGACACTGAAAGCGGTACCAGCCTCTGGGCCAATTCCTTCGCATACGAAACCGGCAGCCTGCTCGATCTGCAGGAAAACTTGATGAGCCGGATTGCCACTTCGCTGAACGATGAGGTGATTAACGCCGGCGTACGACACGAGATTGGCACGCTGGCCGCGGATCACAACCCTTTGGATGAGAGGATGAGAGCAATGGCGGCAAGTACCGCATTCCCAACACCCGAATCGATCCTCGAAACGCGCAAGCACTCGGAGGCTGGCCTCATGGCGGATCCGGAGAATGCGCGCTTGCTGGGTCTGCTCGCCTACTGGCTGGCTTCAGATGTCCTCAATGGCTGGAATAACGCAGGCAAGGCTGAAGTTGACCGCGCAGAGGCGGCCGCCAGGAAAGCGATCGGCCTCGACCCTAGTGTGCCGCGTGCGCATGCTGCTCTGGGGTGGGTCTATCGAATACATGGCGACCATAAGGCCGCGCTTGAATCCTTCAAGGAAGCCATCAAGGTCGATCCCAATTTCGCAGCAGCCTATGCCCAAGCCGCCAACGAGTTGGTGTTTCTCGGCGATGCCAAGGCCGCGATTCCGCTGGCCGAAAAGGCAATTGAACTCAGCCCCAGGGACATGTCGATCCATGTATTCGAATTGGTTCTGGGACGCGCGTATTTCGCCATCGGCAATTACGAGAAGGCTGCCGAATTTCTTGGAGCATCGGTCCGCGCGCGGCCGAACCTATGGTTCGCCCACGCCTGGCTCGTGGCAGCCCTTGCCTTGTGCAATCGAGATGCGGAAGCGAAGCAGGCGCTCGAAGGATTCAAGAAAATGCACCTTGCGCGATCTGACCTCGATTCGGTCACCCGACACTACGCGGCAGAAGCGCGATTCCAAAATCCCGGGATGCAAGCAACTGTGGCGCAAATGCTAAGCGGCTTCAAGAAGGCGGGCGGGAAGTAGAAGAACCGCTGCAGCTTCTCTCAGAGCAAGCCGGGCCTGCCCGGCTTGCTGCTGAAGTGAGGTTGCCGCGGCCAAGGATTTAGCAACGCATTGCCCGGCTGCCCTCTGGTTCGCATGATGTTTCAGATCTCACTTCGGCAACGCCGCACTGTGGTGTCCATCGCTACCTTGTCGAGCGTCGCCCTGTTGGCTGCGCTCGCGCTTGCTTCGCCGGCGCATGCGAAGACTCTCACCGCGGTGATGTATTCCGATTTGCGCACTCTCGATCCGGTCTTCACCGGGGCGTATATCACGCGCGATCACGGCTACATGGTTTACGATACTTTGCTGGCCACCGATTCCAGCTTCAAGATCCAGCCTCAGATGGCGGACTGGAAAATTTCCGACGACAAGCTCACCTATACCTTCACGCTGCGCGAAGGGCTGAGATGGCATGACGGCACCGCGGTCACCGCGGAGGACTGCGTCGCCTCGCTCAAGCGCTGGAGCAAGAACGACACGATGGGTCAGACGCTCATGGACTTCACCTTGAGCCTGGAGGCCACCGACGAGAAGACCATCACGCTGAAACTGAAGGAGCCCTATGGTCTGGTGCTGGAATCGATCGCAAAACCTTCGTCGACCGTTGCATTCATGATGCCCAGGCGCCTGGCCGAGACGCCGGCCAACCGGCAGATTCCGGAGCAGATCGGCTCGGGCCCGTTCAAATTCGTCAGGGCTGAGTTTCAGCCGGGCGTAAAAGCGGTTTATGAAAAGAACAGAGATTACGTGCCCCGCAAGGAGCCGCCGAGCTGGACCGCGGGGGCTAAGGTGGTGAAGGTCGACCGCGTCGAATGGATCACCATGCCGGATGCGCAGACCGCGGTGAACGCGCTTCAATCCGGCGATATCGACTTCATGGAGAATGTGCCCTTCGACCTCGTGACCGCGCTTGCCGAGAACAAGGACTTGAAGGCCGAAACCCTTGACAAGCTCGGCTTCCAGACCCTCGGACGAATGAATTTCCTCTATCCGCCTTTCGACAACGTCAAGGTTCGCCGCGCGGCGTTCCTGGCGCTAAATCAGAAGGACGTGCTGGACGCGCTGGTCGGCGATCCCAACTACTATCAGATTTGTGGCGCCGTTTTCGGTTGCGACACGCCGCTAGCCACCGACATCGGTTCGGAATCGCTGGTGAAAGGTAACGGCATGGCGGAAGCGAGGAAGCTCCTTGCCGAATCCGGGTACGACGGCACACCGGTCGTGATCATGGCGCCTGTTGATAACCTGGCATACAAGGCGCAGCCGATCGTCGCGGCGCAGTTACTGCGTGAGGCCGGTTTCAAGGTAGACCTGCAGGCGATGGATTTTCAGACCGTGATATCCCGCCGCACCAGCCAGAAGCCGCCGAAGGAAGGCGGATGGAACATGCTCTTTGCCAACTTCATCGTCGCCGATGTGGTGAACCCTGCTGTCAATGAATTGGTCAGCGGTCGAGGCACGAAAGGAGCCTGGTGGGGCTGGCCGGAGGACACCAGGGTGGAGGCGATGCGCGATGCCTTCGTCCGCTCCTCTTCGCCCGAGGAGCAGAAGAGGATTGCCGCCGACATCCAGCGCGAAGTCTACGAACAGGTGCTCTATGTTCCGCTCGGGCAATGGCGCCGAGTGGCGGCGTGGCGAAAATCGCTCTCGGGCGTGCTCGACGGCCCCGCCACGCCGGTGTTCTGGAACATCGACAAGTCGGAGTGACGAACGAATGTTCGGAGCGAACGTCCTCCTCCCACTCCCCGCTCTTCGCGCGGGGAGAGGATCGGGGTGAGGGGCTGCTTCCGCGAAAACGGTGAGACGGCTCCGTGGAGGGTCGCGGGATTGATGATCAGCGCGCCGGCATCCTTGCGTGCCGACTGGAGCCCACGACCAGACCATTCACGCCTTGACCGAACCGCTGGTAAGGCCTGCAACGTAGTGCTCGACAAAGAACGAATAGATCAGCGCCACCGGGATCGACCCGAGGAGAGCCCCGGCCATGAGCTGTCCCCAGTAGAATACGTCGCCGCGGATCAGCTCGGCGATGACGCCGACCGGCACGGTGCGCACCGAGCTCTTGGTCAGAAAGATCAAGGCATAGAGAAACTCGTTCTGCGAGAGCGTGAAGGCGAAGATGCCGGCGGAGATGAACCCCGGCGTGCACAACGGCAGGAAAATCATCCACATCGTCTGAAGGCGGCTGGCGCCGTCGATCCGGGCCGCCTCCTCGAGCTCCTTCGGAACGGTCTTGAAATAGCCGAGCAGCAGCCAGGCGCAGAACGGCACCAGCATCGTGGGATAGGTCAGGATCACCGAGGTGAGCGTGTTGCCGAGATGGAGCCGGTTGATCACGTCGGCAAGCGGGATGAACAACAGCGGCTGCGGCACGAGGTAGATCGCCGCAATGGTCATTGCGATCAGCGAGGAGCCGGCAAAGCGCATGCGCGCCAGCGGATAGGCGAGCATGGTGCCGAGGATCAGCGAGATCGCCGTCGCCACGACCGCCACCAGCATCGTGTTCCAGGTCCACAACAGGAAGCTCGACTGGGTCAGAAGGTCGACGTAGTGCTTGAGGGTCGGCGCATGCACGATCAGTGGCATCACGTTCTTGTTGTAGAGCTCGGCGTTCGGCTTTATCGACGTGATCGCCATCCAGTAGAATGGAAACAGCGCCAAGACGAGAAAGAAGCCGACCGGCAGCCACACCCAAACCGCCCGCCCGATGCGTCCCTGGCCGGTTACCATCACTCCCTCCGCAGGTAGATGGTCAGTGCCACGATCAGCAACGCCAGCGCCGGCAGCATCGCCAGCGCCACCGAGGCGCCGAGCCCCAGCTTGCCCGCGCCCATCGCGAGATCGAACGCGTAGGTCGCAAACAGTTGCGTGGCGTTCGCCGGCCCGCCATGGGTCAGCACATAGACGAGCTGGAAATCGGCGAAGGTGAAGATGACCGAGAACAGGGTGACGATCAGAATGATCGGCCGCAGCAGCGGCAAGGTGATGAAGCGGAACCGCTGCCATGCGCCGGAGCCGTCGATGGAGGCCGCCTCGTAGAGTTCGGAAGGCACCGTCTGAAGGCCGGCGAGCAGGGTGATTCCATAGAAGGGCAGCCCGCGCCAGGTGTTGATGATGATGATCGAGACCATCGCGAGCGTCGGATCGCCGAGCCACGACGGGCCAGGCTTGGGCCAGCCGAGTGCCACCAGCAGCCGATTGACGACGCTGAAAGCCGGGTCGAGCATCCACAGCCATGCGACGGTGCTCAGCACGGTTGGAACAATGAACGGCAGCAGCAGGAGCGCCCGCACCAGGTTCTTCATGCGGAAGTGCTGGTTCATGGCCAGCGCCAGGCCGAGCCCACCGACCATCTTCAGCAGCGTCGCCACGATCGTATAGACGAACGTGTTGATCGCCGCCCGCCAGAAGATCGGATCATGCAGGTCGGTGACGAAATTCTTCAGCCCGACGAAGGTGCCGGTGTGCGCGACCGGCCGATCCTCGAGGCTCAACAGGATGCCGTAGAAAAACGGATAGCCGACGAGCGCCGCCAGGAAGGCGAGCGGTAGCGCCATCATCAACCAGCTGAAGACGCTTTGACGGTCGAGCAACACCGACAGCGACACGCGTCGGCGCGCCGCGGGGACCAGCACAGGAAGTCGCTCGGAAGCAATCGTCATGTCTCAGGCCGAGCGATAGATGTCTTTCAGCTGGGCCTCGGCGTCTTTTATGACGTCCTTGGTCGACGCACCGGCACAGGCCTTGGCAAACATGTCGACGACGACGTATTTGGCGACGCTTTCGGCCAGTTGCCGGCTGGCCGGCGCGGGCCAACCCGGCAGATGGGCGTTTGCCAGCGCATCGCGGAACGGCAGGTTGCGCGGCTCGACATTCCACATCGGCGCATTCTCATAGCCGTGCACCAACGGCTGGTAATAGGAATCCGCGATCGCGTACCAGCCGCCCAGCTGCTTCGGCGCCATCAGCCAGCGCATGAAGGTGCGCGCTTCCTCCTGGACCGGCGAGAAGCTGAAGATCGAATGGCTGATCGAGTTGAGCAGGTGGAAGCGCCCCTTCGGCCCGGCCGGGTTCATCGCCTGGTCGGTGACCTTGCCGATTTCCGGAAACTCGCGCTTGGCGAACCACAGGATGCTCTCGGCATTGTTGGTGCAGGAGATCTGCTCCGCCATCCACGCCTTGTTGTTGCTCACATCGGTCCAGCCGAGCGCGTCTTCAATCATCGTATCTTTGAAGAGTTTTCGGCAGAAATCCACGGCGCGCGCGGTCTCGTCCGAATTGATCACCACGGTCTTGCCGTCGGCCGCCACCTCGGCGCCGCCATACGACCACAGCAGCGGGTAAAGCCAGCCGTGGTTGTCGCCAAAACCATGGCCGAGCTCGAAACCGAACGGATGATCCTTGGCCTTCAGCTTCTTGCCGACCTCATAAAGCTCTTCCCAGGTCTCCGGGAACTTCTTGACGCCGACTTCGGCAAACCAGTCGGTGCGCCAGTTCATCAATTGACCGATATTGGCGAAGGGAATTGCCTTCCATTTGCCTTCCACGACAACGGCCTCTCGGCCGGCGTCGTACCAGCCGCCTTGGGCCTTGCCGACGTCATCGGCGATGTCGCCAACGTCGAGATATTTGTTGCTGAACTGGATGACCTGGAGCAGGCCGTTCATGGTGATGTCGGCGCCCGAACCGGTCTCGGCGATCGTGCTGATCCGCGTCGGCAAGCTGCCGACGCTGGTCACCTCGTAGTTGATCTTGATGCCCGTCTCTTTCTCGTACGCCGGTGCCAGCGTATTCATCACATATTCGTCGAACGGCTTGATAAACGAGCTTTCGTGGAGGATCGTGATGGTCTTCTCTGCAGCACCTGCCGGAGCGGGCCGGCTCAGCGCCGCAGCACTGCCTGCGGCCGCAAGCTTGAGAAACTCACGCCGTGAAGTTGAGTGACGGGTGGCCAGCTCTCTCATTCCATGCCCTCCCAGGGTTTATGGCCTTGGCGAGCTGGCTGCCCGCTTCTTTGCATTTCTTGGAATGACACAACACTACATCAATATGGAGTTTGGCATAGTCAGGAATCGCGCTCGGCGCCGCGCATCCATCTCCCTCTTTAGTTCGAGCATCGGCCGGCTCTGAACCGGCCGAGCCGGCTTGATGAAGCCCCACGCATAGCGCCTGCAACAAGGACAACATTGTTGACGGAAGTGCGATGGCGGAACGGCCGGAAGCCGCCCGTGCCCCTCTCCCAACGCAAGTCGGGCATGCCTGACCTGCGCAAATAAAATCGCAACCGGTAAACCGATTGCGAGACAGAGGATGCAGCGCCGTTCCGCATAGAGTCCCGCGCCACGCCCCTCTCCCCGCGAAGAGCGGGGAGAGGGAGCAGAAAGATCACGCCGCTTTCCCAAGCCCGATGTCGAGATGCTTCAGCCTTGGCAACACCTCGTTCTTGAGCAGCGACAGCGAATGATGCCAGGCTTCCGGCTTGTGCTTGTAGTCGAAGCCGAACACCAGGAGCACGCCGAAGCCGCCGACCTCGTGCCAGATCTGCTCGATCTTCTCGGCGGCGGTTTTCGGCGAGCCGATGATCCAGTTCTTGCGCGCGCAATATTCCGCGGTGACGTCGAAGTCCGGCACCTCGGGCGAATGCTTCAGATAGTCCTTGAAGCCGAAATGGCCGAGCAGCGGCAGGAAGTATTCGGTCATCATCCGGCCCATCATGTCGCCGGTCGAGAGCTTCCACGCCTCCCCGTCGGTGTCGGCGATGAAGACCTCGCGCACCAGCCGCCAGTCGCGCCGGTTCGGCTTGCGCCCGGTCTTCGCCGCGCCCTGCTCCACCGAATCCCAGTGGCTGCCGACATAGGCCGGGTTGAGGTTGAGGCTCATCGGGATGAAACCGCGCTCGCCCGCGAGCTTTAGCGTGTCGGAGTTCTTCGATAGTCCCGCGACCCCGATCGGCGGATGCGGCGCCTGCACCGGCTTGAGGTGGGGTTTCAGGAAATCGAACATCACTTCCGGCTTGTTCACCGTCCAGTATTTGCCCTTGTACGTCCACGGCGCAGGATCGCTCCACATTTTCAGGATGATCTCCAGCGCCTCGCGCGTCATGTCGCGATTTTGTCCCGACATCCCGTCGACATTGAACATCGCCCAGTCGCTCGGCAGGCCCGAGGCGGCGACGCCGAAATTGAGCCGGCCGCCGGAGATATGGTCGAGCATCGCCACTCTGTTGGCGAGCTCGGCGGGATGATGATACGGCAAGAGGAAACCGCCCGGCCCGATGCGGATGTCTTTGGTCTGCCGAAAGCCTTCCACGACCAGGAGATCGGGGGCCGGATGCGGCTCCCAGGGCGCGGTGTGATGCTCGCCGATCCAGGCTTCCTGATAGCCGAGCTCATCGAGCCAGCGCAGCACCTGCAGATCCCATTCGTGGCCCTCTTTCAGCCCGCACTCCGGCGGATGCGAAGGCATCGCGAAATATCCGAGTTCCATGGGTTTTCCTCTCAACTTTGTTTTGCTTGTTTGCGGTGCAATCTTCGTTGCCGCACGCGAAGCTTATCACGTCGCGCGCTTTCCATCATTGGCTGTGCTGCGGCGAAATGATGGTGAAGGCGCAGGGCAGACGCGCGCCACGCGCGGCGCATCGTCTCACTTCGTGCCGGTCACCGCCTGCGGCAACGGCTTGGGCTTTTGCGAGGTCAGCCGCTTGATCACGTCGGGCGGTATGATCGCACGGGGCTCGTCGGTGAAAGCCGACGCAGGTTTCGATGCGGAAACCTCAGTCGAACTTCCGGAGGCCGCAGGCGCGGCTTTGGCCTCGGCGGCAATTGGAGGCGGCGAAGGAAAAATGGCCGCGGGCGGCTTGGCCTTGGGAGTGTTCGGGGTGAGCGTGACACGGGTGATCACGTGCTCGCGCAGCAATTCATCCTTTTCCGGAATCCACATGTTGGCGGGAGCGGCGCTGTTGGCCTTTTCGGCAAAAGCGCGGCTCAGGCCGAATTTCTGCAGCCGCTGCTCATCCTGCACGATCATCAGGCGCCGCTCGGCCTCGCCCATGCCGCGAAACGCAGGCTGATGAAAGCCGAGCCGGCCGTTCTGGGCGATCCAGCGTTCCTTGCCGGCGAGGAAAACGATGGTGCAGGCGGACAGACAATGGTCGAGAACGACGGTCGAAAGCCCGCGCGCCTTGATCAGGTCCGACATCCTCTGCGCCTCGAGGATGCGCCCGCCGATGGAATTGAGCCGCACCCGCTCCACATTCTCCATCGCCGCGAGGAAGCCCTGCATCTCCTGGGCGACGCCGAAGGTGATGCCGCCGGAAAATTCCAGCACCCTGCCATTGGCGAGGATGCGGAACTGGTGCGGACCGACGCGGGAATCGCCGGCCAGGATCTCGTACATCCCAGCGATCTGCGGCGCGCCCGCCGTGACGAAGCGATAACCGGCCTGCAGCACGCCGAGCACGATCATCACCTGCGCCGCCGTGCCCCAGAAGAATTTGCCGCTTCGCCGGTAGCGCGACGCCGAGCGCCAGGTGCCGACGAATTGCCAGGTCGTGAGCAGGAATATGCTGAGCCAGATCGCGATCAGCGAACCGAGCCACAGCACCGGCCGTCCCTCATCGCCGCGATAGATGAAGGCGCCAAGGAGCGCGATGACGACACCGGCAACGACGCCAAGGACGGCGCCATTGACCCAATACGACACCGGCAGGGACAATTCGCCGCGCCAATGGCGCAGAAAATAATTTTGCGATGGCAGCGGAGGCGGCAGCGGCCCGGGCAGCGGCGGCGGTACCGCCGTCGCCATATCGGGCGCCGGCGCTGCCAACGCGGGCTGGGGAAATGTCTCGGCCGACAACGGAAGGCTCGGAACAAACGGGTCTCGGAGCAGTCCGGTCAGCGCGAGCCGACCGCGGTTGCGGATGCTGCCCCGAATTGGTTGCTCTGGCAAGCCGGCGCAACCCGAGAGCCGCCGTGCAGGGTTAGACTTTTCCCAGCTATCAGCGCCGCATGCGCGCCTTCGCGCCGGCGACGATCTGCATCGAAATGCCGGCCACCCAGCCGGTCATGATCAGCCAGGTCCAGCCGATCTGCGGCTCCTCACGCAGGATGATGATGCCGACGGAGAAGAAGGCGGTGAGCGTCGCAAGGAAGGTGCCGACCGCGCTGAGGAACTCTGCCGCGTCGATCTTCGGATCGTCAATGCCATGAAGCGGCAATTGCGGCGTGTCGATGCCGAGGTAGAAGCCGATCGCGCCGGCGATCATCATGATCAGCAAAAAGCCCTGCGATGTCAGCGCGGAAACGCTCGATCCGACATGGGCGGCAACGAACAGCCCGCAGGCCGCACCGGCCATCGCAAGGCCTAGACGCTCAAGCACATGGGCCGATTTGCGGACGCGAAATCGCATAGGCTTCCCCTGCCGATTGCCGAAAGACAATCTACCCTATCCGGGCCGGCTGGGGAAACCTTTGACTAATCTCAATGTTCCCTGGCGCACGATCCGGCGTTTTAGCGCGCCCCGAACGTGATCGCGCCGAACAGCGCTTTCTGGTTCGAGGGCTGCGAACGCCAGTATTGCGGGGGTGCCGTGACCTCACCGTGAAGTTCGGCGGCGGCGTGCCAGCCCCAGCGCGGATCGTAGAGCATGCCGCGGGCGAGCGCGACCATATCGGCCTTGCCGGAGGAAACGATGTCCTCGGCCTGTTTGGCTTCCGTGATCAGGCCCACGGCGATGGTGGTCAGGCCGGTCGCCTCCTTCACCGCCTGCGACAACGGTACCTGATAGCCGGGACCGAGCGGGATCTTCTGCAGCGGCGATACGCCGCCGGAGGAGACGTCGATCCAGTCGACGCTACGTTTCTTCAATTCTTTGGCAAATTCGATGGTTTGCGCCACGTCCCAGCCGCCCTCGACCCAATCGGTCGCCGAGACGCGAACGCCGATCGGCTTTTTGTCCGGGAATACCGCACGCACGGCGTCGTAGATTTCGAGCGGGTAGCGCATTCGGTTTTCCAGCAAGCCACCGTATTTGTCGGTGCGCTTGTTGGAGATAGGCGACAGGAATTGATGCATGAGATAGCCGTGCGCGCCGTGCAGTTCGAGCGCGTCGATGCCGAGCCGCTCGGCGCGCTTGGCCGCATCGACAAAGGCATTGCGGATGCGCGCCAGGCCCGCGTCGTCGAGCGCGGCCGGCGGCGCCTCGCCGTCCTTGTGGGCGACAGCCGACGGCGCCACGGTCTGCCAGCTGCCCTCGGTGCCGAGCGGGATCAACTGCCCGCCCTCCCAGGGCCGGTAGCTCGAGCCCTTGCGGCCGGCATGCGCGAGCTGCATCGCGACGGCTGCTTTCGAATGCTTGCGCACGGAATCGAGGATCGGCTTCAGCGCCGCTTCATTGGCATCGCTGTAAAGCCCGAGGCAGCCCGGCGTGATCCGCCCGATAGCCTCGACATGAGTGGCCTCGATGCAGAACATCGCCGCGCCCGACAGCGAGAGGTTGTTGATATGGGTGAAATGCCAGTCATTGGCCGAGCCGTCGATGGCCGAATACTGGCACATCGGCGACACCATGATGCGATTGGCCAGCTTCAGGCCGCGAAAATCGATCGGGGAAAACAGGGCACTCATGCTGGGGAAATCCGGGCTGGGGGCTGGGTCAGGATATCCCTTCTGTAGCGGGGCGATGCGCTTTCCTCAACCACCGGCCCAGCGTGATGAAGTTAGTTTGAACCGGCCCCGTGGCGAAGGTTCACCTCTCCCGAAGGGAGAGGTGAACGGAGCTCGCGGTCGTGCCAATTCAACCAAGACTCATCCCCTCTATTGATGGATGCCGGCGGCCTTGATCACTTCGGAGTTAGCGACCGTTTCGCGCTTCACCAGATCATCCATCGAGGCCGGCGTCATCGGCAGCGGCTCGACCCCGAGCTTTTTCAGGCTCGCCTGCATCGCGGCATCGCCCAGCACGCGGGACCCGGCCGCATGAAATTTCTCGACAATCGCAGCCGATGTTTTGGCCGGCATGAACACGCCGAACCAGATCGCGCTTTCGGCATTTTTCAGTCCCGCGTCTGCCAGCGTCGGCACGTCCGGCAGATCAGGCACGCGCTTGGCGGTCGATACCACCAGCGCGCGCACCTGGCCTTCCTTGATCAAAGGAAGTGCGGTCGCGAGCGGACAGAAGTAGAAATCGATGCGGCCGCCGAGAATGTCTGTGATGACTTCCGAGCCGCCGCGATATGGCACATGCGCGGCCTCGATGCCGGCGGCGAGGCGGAATTTCTCCGCGCTGATATGCACGGCGCTGCCGATGCCGACCGAGCCGAACGAGATCGTGCCGGGTTTTGCCTTGGCGTCCGCGATGAAGTCCTGGATGGTCTTCCACGGCCTCGAAGTGGGGACGATCATCACATTGGCGCTGGAGCCGATCATCAGCACCGAGACCAGATCCTTCGGATCGAAGGCCAGATTGGGAAAGATCGCAGGTGCAATCGTCAGCGCCGAGGAATGGGCGAGCACGGTGTAGCCGTCGGGATCGGCCTTCGCCACCTGCATGGTGCCGAGCATGCCGCCGGCGCCGGCGCGATTTTCGATCACGATAGGTTGACCGAGCTCGGCTGCGAGCCGATCGAACACCAGCCGCGGCACCACGTCGGTCGCGCTCCCGGCGCCGAACGGGATGGTCGCCTTGATCAGATGCGCCGGCCATTCCTCCGCGCATGCGGGCGTGGCGGATAGAAGGGCGGCGATACCGAGGAGTTGAGTGAATTTCCGCATATCCGATCCATGTTTCCGAGGATCGGAGCTCTGCAAGAAACATTCCGTCTCAGGTCGGGGCTACTGCCAGTTGTCGGCATCGCCTGGCTTGCCTGGCTTCAGGTCGACGACGCGAAAGCGGTCGCCCGGCAGCAATTCGCATTCGGCTTCCACGAAGAACTGGACGAACAATTTGCCATCATCCATTTTTTCGGCCACGCGCCCATAGGTGCCGAGCAGCTTTGCCAGACCATCGTCGGACACCAGGAACGAGCGGAATTCCTTGAGCAGGAAACGATTGCCCGCGTGCCACTCGACGATGGAAATGCGTTGGCGCTGGTCCTCGGAATCCGCGACGTCGCGGTGGGCCACTTCCTTGAAAAGATCCGGCCCCGAGATGAGACCGATACGGCGACCTTCGACGTTGTAAAGATTGAGAGTCACTTCATGGCGGTCGGCGCGGAAGGAAACGCCGACATGGCGGGAGTCCTTCGACCAGACGGCATGATAGGCCTCCGGATCGGTGTCGAGATTGTTGTCCGAGCTGATGCCGTCGAGTTTTACGATCTTGCGATGCGCGGGCTCGGCCATCAGCCAGACATGGAAATCCTCGTCGCCGAGTTCGCCCTCGCCGCGGGACGCGAGCGACACCTGCTTATTGGGCGCGAGCCCGCCGTGGATGATGCCGTATTCGCCCTTGGCATAGTGATGGTTGCTGGTGGCGCCGGCAGGAAGCACGGCGGCCGCGAGGCCGACCGCGACGGCCAGATATCGCAGGAAAGGGGTCTGCATCTCGATTGGTCGCGGCGGGCGCACCGAAGTTCAATCGACCAGCGTGAACTGCAGCAGCAGCGTACGCTGGAGCAGCGAGAAATTGTCGTCGGAGACCATCGTCAGGACAGTGTCGCCTTCGGCAGTCAAATGGGCGTCGATGCCTTCCATATTGTCGATCTCCTGGCCGAGATCGGCATCGAAGATCGAGGGGCCGTCGACGACCGCGCCGGGCGCGAGCGATTTCAGGGGAATGCGGCGGATGCGGATGCCGACGCCGGAGAGCCAGGAAAATTTGCGCTCCAGCACCAGCAGATCGCCCGAGGGCAGCAGCACGGCGTCGCTGATGTCGAAATTACCGGTGCGGCGGACCGCGAATTGCCCGGGCGAGGGACCGCCGACCAGAAACGAGATCAGATTGCCCTGGGCATCGAGCCCGCGCTCGGACATCGCGATCAGGGTGCCGGCGAGCGGCATGCCCTTCGGCACGAACACCAGCGCTTCGAGACCCTTGTTGTACGGCAGCTTCTTCACTGCCGGCGGCATCGGCACCACTTCGCCGCGAGAGCGCGTAAAGCCCTTGGAGAAATCGAAGCGCAGTACCTG
This sequence comes from uncultured Alphaproteobacteria bacterium, assembly GCA_963802585.1. Lineage (GTDB taxonomy): Bacteria > Pseudomonadota > Alphaproteobacteria > Rhizobiales > Xanthobacteraceae > Bradyrhizobium. The sequence goes on from CAWDJS010000031.1 coordinate 72,909, forward strand.
GTTGACGCGCTCGAGCCCGACATAGACCAGCGAACCGTCGCGCGCGAGCGATTCGGAATCAAACCAGCCGCGCGCGGTGATCGGCCTTCCGTCAGGCCCGATCATCGGCGAGGCCTCGACATCCGCGAGCCCCGTCATCTCGCGCCCGGCATAGACGATGCGGCCGGTGAACCAGCTGCCCTTGTCGCTCAGCGCGATGAACTTTTCGCCCTTGGGATCGAGCCGCAGGCCCGACAGCCCGCCAAACCCCGGGAATGGCGAGGTCAGCACCAGGCCGCTGCGCCATTGCAGCGAACCGAAGCGCATATGCGAGCGGTCGCGCGGGTCGAAGGAGGCGATCGGCCGTGCGTTGACGTCGATCGACACCGGCGCCGTGACGAAGGTCTCGTCCTTCGGCGGGACGGCGGATTGCGCCAGCGCGATGCGGCTGGTGGCGAGGGTGGAGGCGCCCGCCGCCGCGCTGGCGAGCAAGCGGCGGCGGCTGAGACTGGGGCGCATGCGCGTTAGGAGTGCAACCGGCGCCCGGGGCCGCGCGACACCGATGGCGCGTTCTGGGTCTCGCTGAAGAGTTCGGCGAGTTTTTCGGTGATCGCGCCGCCCAATTCCTCGGCGTCCACGATGGTGACGGCGCGGCGGTAGTAGCGCGTGACGTCGTGGCCGATGCCGATCGCAATCAGCTCGACCGGCGAGCGGGTCTCGATCTCCTCGATGATGTGGCGCAGATGCCGCTCGAGGTAGTTGCCGGGATTGACCGACAGCGTGGAATCGTCGACCGGCGCGCCGTCGGAGATCATCATCAGGATCTTGCGCTGCTCGGCGCGTCCGAGCAGGCGTTTGTGCGCCCAGTCCAGCGCCTCGCCGTCGATGTTCTCCTTCAAAAGACCCTCGCGCATCATCAGGCCGAGATTCTTGCGCGAGCGCCGCCATGGCGCATCCGCCGCCTTGTAGATGATGTGGCGGAGATCGTTGAGGCGGCCCGGATTCGGCGGCTTGCCGGCGGCAAGCCAGGCTTCGCGCGACTGGCCGCCCTTCCAGGCGCGGGTGGTGAAGCCCAGAATCTCGACCTTGACGCCGCAACGCTCCAGCGTGCGCGCCAGGATGTCGGCGCAGGTCGCGGCCACCGTGATCGGGCGGCCGCGCATCGAGCCGGAATTGTCGAGCAACAGCGTCACCACGGTATCGCGGAAGGTCGCTTCCTTCTCATGCATGAAGGAGAGCGGGTGATAGGGATCGGTGACCACGCGCGACAGCCGCGCCGGATCGAGAATGCCTTCCTCGAGGTCGAACTCCCAGGCGCGGTTCTGCTGCGCCATCAGCCGGCGCTGCAGGCGATTGGCAAGCCGCGCGACAATGCCCTGCAGATGCGCGAGCTGCTTGTCGAGGTAGCTGCGCAGGCGCTCCAGCTCGTCGTGGTCGCAGAGGTCTTCGGCCGCGATCACCTCGTCGAATTTTGGCGCAAAAGCGTGATATTCCGGCCCACGCGGCTCGTTCTTCCCGTGCGAATTGGGGCGCGTCGCCTCGCCCGGCGTCTCGTCGTCGCCGAGTTCGCCGTCGTCGAAGGTGTCGCTGGTGGAAGCCTGCGCGCTTTCCATCGCGCTGTCGGACATGTCGTCGGTGGTGGCTTCGGCCTGGTCGGCGCTCATCTCCTGCGCGGCGTCGGAGTCAGGCGAGCCCTCGGCGCCGGACTGATCGTTGTCGCCGTCGCGGTTGTCGTCCTCGTTCTCGTCGTCGTCGGCGTCGGCATTGCGGTCGTCGCCGAGATCGAGCGCCGAAAGCAGGTCGTGCACCAAGTCGCCGAACCTGGCCTGGTCCTCGGTGACGCGGGAAAGCTGATCGAGGCGCGAGCCGATCTTGTCTTCCAGCAACGGCCGCCAGAGGTCGACCATCTTCTTCGCAGCCGCGGGCGGCGCCATCCCGGTCAGCCGCTCACGCACCAGCATGGCCAGCGCATCCGACAGCGGCGCATCGGCGCGGTCGGTGATCTCGTCATATTTGCCGCGATGGAAATGATCGTCGAGCATCGCGGTGAGATTTTTCGCAACCCCCGACATGCGCCGCGCCCCGATCGCCTCGACGCGGGCCTGCTCGACCGCCTCGAACACGCCGCGTGCCTGCGGATTGCCGGGCATCAGCTTGCGATGCACTTTTGGATCGTGGCAGGCGAGTTTCAGCGCGATCGAGTCCGCATGGCCGCGCACGATGGCGGCATCGCGCCGGGTCATCTTGCGCGCCGGTTCGGGCAGCCGCGCCTTGCCGGGCGCCAGCCCCGGACGCTCGGCCGCAAAGCTCACTTCCAGCTCCGGCGCCCGCGCAATCGCGCGCAGGCAGGAGGTAACCGCCCGCTTGAACGGCTCGGTCGGCGCTTCCTTGGCTCCGGTGCGGAACTTGCTGTTGGACGTGGACATTGCGCCTCGCTGCGTGGCGCTTACGACAGCGCCACATTGACAGAGGATTCAGCGAGTTCGGCGTTGAAGCAGCGCTGATAGAATTCCGCCACCAGCGGCCGCTCCAGCTCGTCACACTTGTTGAGGAAGGTGACGCGGAACGCAAAGCCGATATCGCTGAAGATATCGGCGTTTTCGGCCCAGGTGATCACCGTGCGCGGGCTCATCACCGTCGACAGGTCGCCGTTGGCGAACGCGTTGCGGGTGAGATCGGCGAGCCGCACCATCTTGTTGACGATGTCGCGGCCTTCCGTGGTGCGGTAGTGATGCGCCTTGGCCAGCACGATCTCGACTTCCTCGTCATGGGCGAGGTAGTTCAGCGTGGTGACGATCGACCAGCGGTCCATCTGGCCCTGGTTGATCTGCTGGGTACCGTGATAGAGGCCCGAGGTGTCGCCGAGGCCGACGGTGTTCGCGGTCGAGAACAGGCGGAACGCCGGATGCGGCTTGATCACCTTGTTCTGGTCGAGCAGCGTCAACCGGCCGGAAACTTCCAGCACGCGCTGGATCACGAACATCACGTCGGGACGGCCGGCGTCGTATTCGTCGAACACCAGCGCGATATTGTGCTGCAGCGCCCAGGGCAGGATGCCGTCGCGGAATTCCGTGACCTGCTTGCCGTCCCTGATGACGATCGAATCCTTGCCGACCAGATCGATACGGCTGATGTGGCTGTCGAGGTTGACGCGCACGCAGGGCCAGTTCAGCCTTGCTGCGACCTGCTCGATATGGGTCGATTTGCCGGTGCCGTGATAGCCGGTCACCATCACGCGGCGGTTCCTGGCGAAACCGGCGAGGATCGCGAGCGTGGTGGCGCGGTCGAAGCGGTAGTCCGTATCGACTTCCGGCACATGCGGATCGGCTCCGGAATAAGCCGGCACTTCGAGGTCACTGTCGATGCCGAAAACCTGCCGGACCGACACCTTCATGTCGGGCAAACCGGTGATTTCCTGTGCATTGTTCGTGGCGACGGTCGTCATCATTCCTCCGAGGTCCCGGGCGTTCCCGAAACCAGAAATACCTGTATGGCTGCGGATGGGGGCGTTTATTAAGCCTAGCAGAGACCACGGGCGGGCAGAAGCCCGGCGCGCAATCAAAGTTCCGTTGGCTTTTCATGAAGATAGGCATGGGACGCGGTTTTTGGAAGGCTGCCCTGCGAATCACGGCGTACTTTTGGTCGCGAGGGGCGCCCGGCGTCCGGTTTGCATGGCACTTTCCGGATATCTAACTATTGGTGCTGGGCCGGCAGTTGAGCCGGCCCTCAAGCAGCGCGGGAACTTTGTGGCATCCTATATCGATCCGTTGATTGCATTTGTCTCGGCCAATGCCTGGCTTGCCTATCTCACGCTGTTCCTGGCCGCGCTTCTGGAAGCGGTTCCGGTCGTGGGTTCGGTCATCCCCGGCTCGACCATCATCCTGGCGCTGAGCGCGCTGGTGCCGGGCGGCGAACTGAAACTGCAATGGGTGCTGCTCGCCGCAACCGTGGGCGCGTTGATCGGCGACGGCTCGGCCTTCTGGGTCGGGCATCGCTCGCAACGGGAAATCCTCTCCACCTGGCCGCTCAGCAATTATCCGCGGGTGATTGCGCAAAGCGAATCGTTCTTCCGCCGGTGGGGCGTGTGGGCGGTGTTCTTTGCGCGCTTCGTGCCGCCGATCCGAGCCTTCGTGCCGGTGACGGCGGGCGCGCTCGCCATGCCGCCATCGCGCTTCTACGCGGTCAACATTCCCGCGATCCTGCTCTGGGCGCCTGCGCATGTGCTGCCCGGCGTGTTGGCGGTGTCCGTGCTCGACCGCTATGGCGTCTTCCAGCACACCGGCGGCAGCGCCAAGCACCACTGGGTGCCGCTGGTCATCGCCGCCGCGCTGATCCTGGGGCTCGCGGTCTGGACCATTCGGCGCCGGCACGGCGGCGGCATCGTTGAGCCGGCAAGACCTGCCAAATAAGACCTGCCAAATAAGTCCTGCCAAATAAGACCTGCCAAATAAGGCCCGCCAAATAGGCTATCTCGAAATCGCGCCCCGCCCCGGCGCGGGGCCGACGTAACGGGCGCGCGGGCGGATCAGCCGGCCGTGCTGCAGCTGCTCGCTCGCATGCGCGACCCAGCCGACGGCGCGGGCCATGGCAAACAGCGTCAGTTCGCTGCCCGCGGCAAGCCGCAGGCTGTGCGCCAGCACGGCCAGGGCGTAATCGATGTTGACGAATTCGCCGGTCGCTTCCGCGATCCGTTCCGGCACTTCCCGGGTGAATTTGCGCGCGGCGCCGGCACGGGTCAGCGCATTCAGCAGCGACATCGCGCGGGGATCGCCGCGCTTGTAGACGCCATGGCCAAAACCGGCAAAACGCTCGCCAAGCTCGACGCGTTCGCGGATCACCGGCGCCACGTCGTTGTCGATCAGCGTCTTGACCAGCCGCGAGGCCAGCACGCCGGCGCCGCCATGCTTGGGGCCTTTCAGCGCGGCGAGGCCCGCGATGATCGAGTCATAGAGATTGAGCCCGGTCGAGGCGGCGCAGCGCACCGTGAAGGTCGAGGCATTCAATTCATGGTCAGCAAGGAGCACCAGCGCGCGGCGGATCAGGTCGGCCGCATGCTTGTGGTCGGGCGCCCAGGCCCTGGCGATCTGCAGGTGCAGCGGCTCCGCCGACGGCGCGGTGTTGAGCATGGTGGCAACGAGTAGCCGCAGGATGCGCGCGCCGACCATGGCGCGACCTTCGGGCGCCCGGGTGAACGCGCCGGGATCGGCGCTGGTCGCCAGCGCCAGCACGGCGATGGCGCGGTCGATCGGCGCCGCGCGCTGGGCGGCTTCGGCGATGGCGCGCATCGCATCCGAAACGACAGGGCAGTTGTCCGGCGCAAACGGGTCGACGCCGGTCACGTCCCACAGCAATGTCGCGGTATGCTCCAGCGTGTCCTTCTCGGCGAGATCGACGCAGTTCACGCCGCGGTAGATCGCGCCTTCCTCGGTGATGGTGCAGATCGCGGAATCCAGCACCGGCAGGTCCGGATCAAAACTCTTGAAGCCGCGCGGCTCGACCGAGGGTGTGCGGCGATCCTTCAGGTCGCGAATGTCCTCGGCGCGGTAGCGATGGCTGCGCGAATCCGGCGAGGGCTCGGAGCGGATCAGCCCGCGGCTGACATAGGCGTAGAGCGTCGCCTGCGAGATCGCGAGTTCGGCGGAAGCCTCCCGGGCCGACAGGTAAAGCGCCTCGGATTTTTTCATATTGATTTACATAATCAAGATTGATCAATCTGTCCAGCGGCCTCACTTTTCCGGGCAGGAAAGGAGACCGCATCCATGAACATCCAAGTCACCAAAAGCGGCCTCGACGGCGTGCCTGCCGCCGAGACCGTGCTTAGCCATGTCGACGGCGAGCGCGGCGAACTGATCATCGCGGGCGAGCATGTCGGCAAGCTCGCCGCAAAATCGAGCTTCGAGGGCGTCACCGCGCGGCTCTGGAATGGCGCTTCGCTGCGCTCGCTCAGCGAAGCCAATGTGCGCGCAAGCCTGGGCGCCGCGCGCGAGCGTGCCTTCGGCCGGCTGGCCGAACTGCTGCCGGCAACCCGCGGGCTCTCGATCGTCGACGGCTTCCGCGCCGCTGTCGCGGGGCTGCGCGCCGAGAACGGGCTCGATCACGAAGCGACCATCGTCGGCGCGTTTCCCGTCATTGCCGGCGCGCTGGTGCAACAGGCCAAAGGCAACAAGGCGATCGCGCCCGACGCCAATGTCAGCCATGCCGCTGATACGCTAAAGATGCTGCTCGGCCGCAAGCCGGAGGCGCGGGAATTCGCCGCGCTCGACGCTTATTTCGTCACGGTGTGCGATCACGGCATGAATGCGTCGACCTTCGCCACGCGCGTGGTGGCCTCGACACAGGCCGATCTGTTCGCTGCCGTCACCGCCGGCTATTGCGCGCTGACCGGCCCGCTGCATGGCGGCGCGCCGGAGCCGGTGCTGGAAATGCTGGATGCGATCGGCGCACGCGAGCGCATCAAGCCGTGGGTCGACGATGCGCTCCTCCGCGGGGAGCGGCTGATGGGATTCGGCCACCGCGTCTATCGGGTGCGCGATCCCCGCGCCGACGTGCTGAAAGCCGCGATCGGGCGGTTAGCTGCCGACGGCGCCGACCTGCCCTTTGCCAGCGAAGTCGAGACCTATATCCGCGAGGCGCTGCGGCGGAAGAATCCAAACCGGCCGCTGGAGACCAATGTCGAGTTCTTCACCGCGATCCTGCTCGATGCGCTCGCGATTCCGCGCCAGGCCTTCACGCCGATTTTCGCGGTGGCCCGCGCCGCGGGCTGGACGGCGCATGCACGGGAGCAGCAGCGCACCGGCCGGCTGATCCGGCCGAGCTCGTCCTATATCGGGCCGGTGCCGAAAGCGGCTGGCAATTGAGTAACGACAACGTAAACGACGGCGGGGATCACGCACACCGCCGTCGTTCCTGCGAAAGCAAGCTCCGTTCCCTTCTCCCCTTGTGGGAGAAGGCGGCGCGGACGAAGTCCGCGACGGATGAGGGGTCTGCATCCCCGAGCGCCTAGAGGAATTTACCGGGTGGAGAGAAACCCGGATCGCATCTTTCGATGCGATCCGACCTCTCCCGCAGGGGGAGAGGTGCACCGTCACTGCGGGAGCTAGCCCGCGCGCACCACGGTCTTCAGATAATTATACGCCTTGATGATCTCGATCAGGCGATCCTCGGTCGAGCGGTCGCCGCCATTGGCGTCGGGATGGTGCTGCTTCACCAGCGCCTTGTACCTGCCCTTGACGTCTTCGAGCGTGGCGTCGGGGCCGAGCCCCATCACCTGCAGCGCCTTGCGCTCGGCGTTGAATATCTTTCGCTGCTCGGCCTTTGGCGGGGCGTCGGGGCCCGGCCGCCAGCGGCCGCGGCCGTTGAGCTCGGAGAACATGCTGAAGGGATCGGCCGCGCCGTCGAAATCCTCGGCGGAAGCGCCCTTGCCTTTGCCCGGGCTGCCATTGGCGCCCATCTTCCAGGTCGGACGATGGCCGGTCATCGCGTCCTTCTGGTAGCGCGCGACCGCGTCGGCATTCATGCCGGAGAAGAAATTATAAGACTGATTGTACTCGCGCACATGGTCGAGGCAGTAGTGCCAGTACTCTTTCGAGTTCTCGCGCCCCTTCGGCGCGCGATGCGGGCCCTTGTTCTTGCAGCCCGGCCATTCGCACATGATGGCGGCTTCGCGCGCCTGCGCCTGCTGCTTCGCGCTCAGCTTGTTCGGCTTGATGCGAATGGAGTCGAAGAGTTTTGATGAATCGATCGGCATGACAGACTTTGACTACGCAATGCAAAAACCTTCAAGTCTTGACATTGCGAAAGCGTTCAACTCCGGGCTCGGCATTGACGAAAAGCGTTCGCAGGCTTTAATGCCATGGTATGACGACCCAACAGAGTATCACAAATAAGTTGCGCGAAGCTTTCTTTCCGGAAAGCCTCGAGGTCCAGGACGAATCTCATCTGCATGAGGGCCATGCCGGCCACAGGCCGGGCGGCGAGACACACTTCCGCGTGTATATCGTGTCGCAGGCCTTCAAGGGGAAGAGCCGGATCGAGCGTCACCGCATGATAAATGCGACGCTGTCGAGCGAACTCGCCGGTTCCGTGCACGCGCTGGCGATCCATGCCAAGTCGCCGGGCGAAGGTTAACTCCGTTCCCCGTTAAAATGCGGTGCCGGCACGTTTCGGCTTGGCCTCGTCGGTCTCGGTCTCCCGCGGCACCGGGACGATGCGCAGCGCGGTGATGCGGTTGCGTTCCCGCCGCAGCACACGAAAACGGAAACCGTGAAAGGTGAAACTCTGGCCGCGTTCGGGGATCGAGCGCGCCTCGTGAATCACGAGGCCCGCCACAGTCGTTGCCTCTTCGTCAGGGAGGCTCCAGTCCATCGCGCGATTGAGATCGCGGATCGGCACCGAGCCGTCGACCACCACCGAGCCGTCCGGCTGGGCGCGGACGCCGGCGACAACCACGTCGTGCTCGTCGGAAATATCGCCGACGATTTCTTCCAGGATGTCCTCCAGCGTCACCAGACCTTCGACCTCGCCATATTCGTCAACGACGAGGGCGAAGTGGGTCTTGCGGCGGCGGAACGCCTTCAACTGTTCGGAGACGGGGCGCATTTCCGGCACGAACCACGGCGGCAGCGCGATCGCGGAGACATCGATCCGCGACGTGTCGCCCTCGGAGGCGCGGATGGCGCGCAACAGATCCTTGGCATGCAGCACGCCGATGATGTTTTCCGGCTTGTCGCGCCACAGCGGGATGCGGGTATATTCGGAGGCCAGCACCTCCGTCATCAGCTCTTCCGGCGACAGGTCGGCATTCACCATCACCATTTCGGTGCGGTGGACCATCACATCGGAAACCTGCAGCTCGCTCAGGTCAAGCAGGCCGCCGAGCATGTCGCGGTCCTGCTTCTCCACCTTGCCTTCATGGTGGAGCAGGTCGACCGCGCCGCGCAGACGCTCGGTCGGCGACAGCACCGGCTGGTGGGCGCCAATCTTGATTCCCAACAGCCGCATCAGGACGCGCACGGTGGTCTCGATCACGGTGAGCAGCGGGCCCAGCACGTACATCGTGAGCCGCATCGGCCGCGCCACGCCAAGCGCGACGCGGTCGGGCGCGTTGATCGCGATCGTTTTCGGCAAGACTTCGGCGAAGATCACGACCAGCACCGTCATCACGCCGGTGGCATAGAGCACGCCGACGTCGCCGAACCACTCGGTGAAGATGCCGGTGGCGAGCGCGGACGCGCCGATATTGCAGATGTTGTTGCCGAGCAGGAGCGCGCCGATCAGCCGCTCGCGCATCTCGAACAGGCCGGAGACGACGTCGGCCTCGCGCACGCCCTGCTTCGACAGCCGCAGCATGCTGGCGCGCGAGGCGCCGGTCAGCGCGGTTTCGCTCGCCGCGAAGAACGCGGACATGCCGAGCAGCGCAAACATGATGGAAAAGGTGAGCCAGTTCATGACCGATCGTCTATCTATTCCTCAAGCATGATGCTTTTAATAAGTGCTGCGGCAACGCGGCAAAAAGCCCGCGCGCCGAACGCGATCACGCCTTGAGCTTGCTTTGCAGAAACTCGCGCACCGGCGCGGGCTCGACGTCCTTTGCGATCACCGCGCGGCCGATTGCTTCCAGGAGGATAAAGGTGAGCTTGCCGCGCCGGACCTTCTTGTCCTGCGCCATCAGCGCCATCAGCGCATCGGCATCCGCAAGCCCTTCCTGCGCAAAGCCTGCGATATCCTGCAGATGGGTCGGCAGGCCGACCTCGGCAAGATGGCGTTCGACGCGGATGGCATCCGATGGCGGAATCATGCCGAGCGAGGCGGAAAACTGCGCCGCCAGCACCATGCCGATGGCGACCCCCTCGCCATGGAACAGGCGGTCGGAGAAGCCGGTTGCGGCTTCCAGCGCGTGGCCGAAGGTGTGGCCGAGATTGAGCAGCGCGCGCTCGCCGGTTTCGCGCTCGTCGCGCGCCACGATCGCGGCCTTGGCGCGGCAGGAGGTGGCGATGGCGTGCTCGCGCGCGGCGCCGCCCTTGAAGAGGTCGGTGTGATTGGCCTCCAGCCAGGCAAAGAAGGCTCCGTCGCCGAGCACGCCATATTTGGCCACTTCAGCGTAGCCGGCGCGGAACTGGCGCGGCGACAGCGTGTCGAGCACGGCGGTATCGGCGATCACCAGCACGGGCTGGTGGAACGCGCCGAGCAGGTTCTTGCCCTGCGGCGAGTTGATGCCGGTCTTGCCGCCGACGCTGGAATCCACCTGTGCCAGCAGCGAAGTCGGCACCTGCACGAAATCGACGCCGCGGCGCAGGATCGCCGCCGCAAAGCCGGCGAGATCGCCGACCACGCCGCCGCCGAGCGCGATGACGAGATCGTTGCGCTCGATCTTGGCGGCGATCAGCGCTTCCGAAACTTTTTCCAGCCCGGCATAGGTCTTCGAGCCTTCGCCCTCGTCCACGATGATGCGCGCAGCCGGAATGCCGGCGTCCGAAAGCGAAGCCTCGGTCGCCTGCAGCCAATGTTTCGCCACCGTCTTGTCGGTGACGATGGCCGTGCGCACGCCGGGGCGCAGCGCGGCGACACGGGCGCCGAGCGAGGCCAGCACGTCGCGACCGATCACGATGTCATAGGCGCGATCGCCGAGCGCGACGTCGACGATGGTCGTGTCCGAATGTTTCAACGGCGCGGTCATCGTGCAGCGCTCATGGGATCGGCAACCTCGGCAACGCCCAGGAGACGCGCATGCAGCGCACCGATGCATTCCTCGACGATCTTGTCATGCGGCACATCGCGCGAGGCGATGGTCAAATCCGCATGCTGATAAATCGGCTCGCGCTCGCTGAGCAGGCGGCCGACCGTGGCGGCGGGATCGGCGGTCTGCAGCAACGGCCGGTCGGCGCGGCGCCGGACGCGCCGCATGATGATATCGGGATCCGCCTTCAGCCAGATCGAAACCGCCTTCTCGGCGATGCGACGGCGGGTCTCCTCGCGCATGAACGAGCCGCCGCCGGTCGCCAGCACGGCCGGCCCGCTGTCCAGCAGCCGCGCGATCACCCGCGCCTCGCCGTCCCTGAAATGCGGCTCGCCATGGGCCTCGAAAATCTCCGGGATGGTCATGCCGGCCGCCGCCTCGATCTCGGTGTCGGCGTCGACAAAGGGCAGATTGAGCCGCGCCGCCAGCCGCCGGCCGATGGTGGATTTGCCCGCCCCCATCATGCCGACCAGCACAATCAGCCGCGGGCCCAATCCGGCCAGAATTTCGGCCTCCTGGGACGCGGTTGTGGGCGCCGGACCGGCGGTGTCGGACATATCGGTGTTCATAATCCCAACGGCATTGCCGCCTTCCTGGTCCCCTATACTACCCCCGCCGATACCGTTGCTAGAGAGACTTGCAACGGCCGGGCGAACATGTTGGATGATTCCCGATGGTTAATTCGGTCGCGTTAAGGCGCCTTTAGAGATGCCCAGCCTGTTCCGCTTCCTGACGGTCGTCGCGATCCTCGTCGGCATCGTCTATGGTACGATCTTCGCGCTGGCGAATTTCGTCAGTCCGAAGTCCCGGGAAATGACCGTGAACATTCCGCCGGATAGGTTTCTAAAGAGATAGCGCTTAGGGTCTGGGCATGCGTTCCAAGGCCTCCGATGCGAAACTGATCGGCCTGTTCCTCGACATGCTCGCGGCCGAGCAGGGCGCGGGCGAAAACACGCTGCAGGCCTATCGCCGCGACCTCGAGGATTTCTCCGAGTTCCTCGGCAAGAGCCAACAGAATTTCGGCGGCGTCCAGACCGACAGGCTGCGCGACTATCTCGGCGATCTCGACACCCGCGGCTTCAAATCCTCCAGCGTGGCGCGGCGGCTGTCGGCAATGCGGCATCTGTTCCGCTTCCTGCTCAACGAGCGCATCCGCAACGACGATCCGGCGGCGATCCTGTCCGGGCCGAAACGCGGCCGCGGCCTGCCAAAAGTGCTGTCGATCGCCGATGTCGACCGCATGCTGACGCGGGCCAAGGAGCTGTCGCAGGCGCCGGAAACCTCGGCCTCGCAGCGGCTGCGCGCGCTGCGGCTCTACTGCCTGCTGGAGGTGCTGTACGCCACCGGCCTGCGCGTCTCCGAGCTGGTGTCGCTGCCGCGCTCGGCGGCGCGCAACGATGCGCGCATGATCGTGGTGCGCGGCAAAGGCAACAAGGAACGGCTGGTGCCGCTGAACGACGCTTCGCGGCAGGCGATGAGCGATTATCTGGCGGCGACCGAAGCGCTGAAGCCTGAGAAAAAGAAGAACGCCGCCATCTCGAAATGGCTGTATCCCTCGTTCGGCGAGAGCGGCCACCTGACGCGGCAGCATTTTGCCCGCGACCTGAAGGAGCTTGCCTCGGCGTCCGGGCTCGCGCCCCGGCTGGTGTCGCCGCATGTGCTGCGCCATGCCTTCGCAAGCCACCTCCTGCACAACGGCGCCGACCTGCGCATCGTGCAGACCCTGCTCGGCCACACCGACATCTCGACCACGCAGATCTACACCCATGTTGTGGAGGAGCGGCTGAAGAGCCTGGTGCGCGACCTGCACCCGCTCGCCGAGAAATAAGGCTCATGCCTTGACTTCCGCGCCGTCTCCCGCGAAACAGCCCCCGCGTTGCCAAACGTTCCGCCTCCGCGCCCCGGAAGATGCGCTAAATCCTTGAAGCAGCGCGCTTTCTCAAAACCCGCTGAAACCGTTTCGCTCTCCCCTCCGTTCTTCCCTATATTGCCGTGATGCCGGACCAGATGCGCTCCTACCTCGATTTCGAAAAGCCCGTCGCCGAACTCGATTCCAAGATCGACGAGCTGCGCGCATTGGCGGCGTCGGGCAGCGACATCGGCGAGGAGGTCGCCAGGATCGAGGAGAAGGCGGCGCAGGCGCTCGCCGACCTCTACGCCAATCTCTCGCCGTGGCAGAAGACGCTGGTGGCGCGCCATCCGCAACGCCCGCACTTCACCGATTTCATCAATTCGCTGATCACCGAATTCACCCCGCTCGCCGGCGACCGCAAGTTCGGCGAGGACGAGGCGCTGATGGGCGGCTTCGGCCGCTTCCGCGGTGAAAGCATCTGCGTGATCGGCCAGGAGAAGGGCGCCTCCACCGAATCCCGCATCAAGCACAATTTTGGCATGGCGCGCCCCGAAGGCTACCGCAAGGCGGTGCGGCTGATGGAGATGGCCGAGCGATTCGGCATTCCCGTGCTCTCCATCGTCGACTCCGCCGGCGCCTATCCCGGCATCGGCGCCGAGGAGCGCGGCCAGGCCGAAGCCATCGCGCGCTCGACCGACGCCTGCCTGTCGCTCGGCGTGCCCAATGTCGCGATCGTCACCGGCGAGGGCATGTCGGGTGGCGCCATCGCCATCACCACCGCTAACCGCGTGCTGATGTTCGAGCACGCGATCTACAGCGTGATCTCGCCGGAGGCGGCGTCCTCGATCCTCTGGCGCGACGGCACCAAGGCCCAGGAAGCCGCCAACAGCATGAAGATCACCGCCCAGGACATGCTGCGATTCGGGGTGATCGACATCATCCTGAAGGAGCCCGTCGGCGGCGCCCACCGCGACCCCGCCGCCATGATCACGGCCACGGGCGAGGCCATCGAGCAGGCCTTCAACGAGCTGCGAAACCTCGATGCCGACGCCATCCGCAAGCAGCGGCGGCAAAAATTCCTCGATATCGGGCGGAAACTTGGCTGAGGCCCGCATAACTCACCCCAAAACGCCACACTCGCAGGCTTTTTGAAGGTACTTTCGCGAAATCCGCAATTCGGCCGCAATTCGGCCCCGAGCCCATATTTATCCTCTGTTGACCACCGCAGGCTTACCGTCGTGCTGCGGTGCCCGCTTCGGGTTGCCGGGCGAGGGTCCAAAGGGTAATATTTTAGCTAATGGCTTCAGGGCGTTCGCACGTTGTGGGGTTGGCGAAAATGCCCGGTGGGTGTGGAGCTTCGCATTGATTAACCGCACGCTGATCCGCGCGCTTATCACCTCGGTTGCGCTTGCCGCAGCCGGCGGCCTGCTGGCTGCGTGTGACACCGACGACATCTCGCTCGCCACCAACGCCAAGGCGAATCAGCCCGTCCCGCCAAAGCTGATCCAGGCGATGGTCGAGAAGGACATGGATCTGCAGTCGCCGATCCTGGTCCGCCTGTTCAAGCAGGAAGCCGAGCTCGAGGTCTGGAAGCAGAACCGCTCCGGCAAGTTCGAATTGCTCAAGACCTATCCGATTTGCCGCTGGTCCGGCGATCTCGGCCCGAAGGTGCGCGAAGGCGACCGCCAGGCGCCGGAAGGTTTTTACGCCATCTCGCCGGCACAGATGAACCCGGCGTCGGCCTATTATCTTTCCTTCAACACCGGCTATCCCAACGCCTATGACCGCTCGCTCGGCCATACCGGCTCGGAGCTGATGGTGCACGGCGACTGCTCCTCGCGCGGCTGCTACGCGATGACGGACGAGCAGATCGCAGAAATCTATTCGCTCGGCCGCGAATCCTTCTTCGGCGGCCAGAAGTCGTTCCAGTTCCAGGCCTATCCGTTCCGGATGACGGCGGCGAACATGGCCAAGCACCGCAACAACCCGAACATGGCCTTCTGGAAGATGATCAAGGAAGGCAGTGATCATTTCGAGGTCTCGCACCAGGAGCCGAAGGTCGACTTCTGCGAGAAGCACTACGTGTTCGATGCGATCCGCGCCCCGAACGCCAACCGCGATCCCGTGTTCAATGCCTCCGCCAAGTGCCCGGCCTACGCGATTCCGGACGAACTCGCCGACGGCGTGCGGCAGAAGCAGGAAGCCGACAACGCCGAATACAACAAGCTGGTTTCCAAGGGCATCCCGGTCGCGAAACTCAACACCGGCATCGACGGCGGCATGAACCAGATCTTCGCCTCGCATGTCCCCGGCGGCAGCACCGGCCTGTCCGAAGGCGGCGACGGCCAGGGCCTGTCGCTGCTCACGATGTCGCGCGCGCCCGGCACCATCCCCGGCACCGTCAATCCGCCGCGCGCGCCATGGCAGCAGGGCACGGATGAGCCGGTCGTCGCAGCCGCCCCGATGCAGGCGCCGGCCCCGAGCGCGCAGAACACGCGGGTTGCTTCCGCAGCCCCCGCGCAGAGCCAGCCGTCGGAGGGCTTCTTCTCGAGCCTCGCCCGCAAGGTGGGCATCGGCGGCGCGACCGCCGACACCACCGCCTCCACGACACCGGCTGCGGCCCCTGCCGCAAAGCCCAAGGCTGACGCCAAACCGTTGCCGAAGGCATTCAAGCCGGTGGACACCAAACAGGCCGAGACCAAGCCCGCGGCAGCGTCTCGCCCGTCGCTGAAACCTTCCGTGACGGACGCGCCGGCCACCGCCGCGGCCGATCCAGCGCCGGCGCCCGCCAAGCAAAATCTCGTCGCCGGCGCCCAGCCGATCGTGTCGCCGAACTCGTTCGACAGCCGCTTCTCGGCGGCGAAGTAAGCGCCGTCGCGTCAATTCCGATCTAGTTTTCAAAACCCGCTGAAAGCACGCGGGCCTTCATGGTTCGAGACGCGCTTCGCGCTCATGGTTCGAGACGCGCTTCGCGCTCCTCACCATGAGGCTTTAGCTTTGGCGGCACATGCTGTGACCTCATCCTGAGGAGCCGCGAAGCGGCGTCTCGAAGGATGATCAAACCGATCACTTCGCGCCCCTCAGCGTGCAGGCCGTGGTGCAGGTCGTCATGACGCCGTGTTCGCACTTGATGCAGGCGGCGACGCACTGGTCGAAATTCTTTTCGTCATAGGATCGATAGTTCGAGGCCACGCACTGGCTGGTCGAGCTCGTGACGTCGGCTCCCGGAGAGCAGGCCGCCAAAATCGCCAGCGGAACCAGGACCACAAAGAACTGCATCAGCGCCCCCTGAGCTTGCGGTCGAACACGGACGTTCGCTGACAATTGCCGCTCGATTGGGGAAAACGCCAAAGCTTCCACAAGATTCCGTGCCGCACCGCGAAGAGCGGCACGGCACGCCGATCATCTCCCCTGATTCGCACCCAAATCCATACACGCGACGGCTGACACCAAACTTACATAGGTGTGCGCGGTACAAAGCACGTCAACGTGCACAAGCCCGCTCAGGCGTTGGTGCCGCCGTCGACGGTCAGGTTCGCGCCGGTGATGTAGGAGGCTTCAGGGCCCGCGACGAAAGCAACCAGGGCCGCGACATCGTCCACGCTGCCGTAGCGATTGAGCGCGGTGGCGGCCTTCTGCGGAACCGCCCATTCGCCGGCGGCGGGATTGAGATCGGTATCGATCGGGCCGGGCTGGATGTTGTTGACGGTGATGCCGCGGTCGCCGACCTCGCGCGACAGGCCCTGCGTGAACATCCGGATCGCGCCCTTGGTGGCGGAGTACGGCACAAGCCCGGGCGTCATCATGCGCTCGCCGACGCAGGAGCCGATCATGACGATGCGGCCGCCGTCGTTCATGTGCTTCAGCGCGGCCTGGGTCGTGACGAAGACGCCGCGGACGTTGATGTCGATGACGCGGTCGAGTTCCTCCAGCGTGGTCTCCTCGAATTTCTTCGGAATAGCCGTGCCGGCATTGTTCACGAGCACGTCGAGCCCGCCGAGCGAGGCGACCGTCTTTTCGATCGCCGCTTTCACGGCCGCGGCGTCGGTCGCGTCGGCCTGGATCGCGATGGCCTTGCCGCCGGCGTCTTCGATGGCCTTGACGACTGAAGCCGCGGCATCAGCCCCCTTGCTGTAAGTGATGGCGACCCTGGCGCCGTCGGCGGCGAGGCGTCTGGCGATCGCGGCGCCAATGCCGCGCGAGCCGCCGGTGACGAATGCAGTCTTGCCTTCAAGTTTCCTGGACATGGGAAGTCTCCGTTTGGGATTTGTGGTGAGGTTGAGCTCAGAGTTTTGAACCGCCATCGACATGGATGGTGTCGCCGGTGATCCAGCGCGCATTGGGAGAGGCGAGGAAGGCGACGGCATCGCCGATGTCGTCCGCCTGCGCGATCCGCTTCAGCGTCTGCAGGCCGAGCGTGTAGTCGCGGCCCGCATCCGTCTTGGCAAAGGACGACATGTCGGTCGCGACCACGCCGGGTGCCACCGCGTTGACGCGGATGCCGCGCTGCCCCAGCGCAGAGGCAAAATGCTTCACCAGCGTGTCGATCGCGCCCTTGGTCGCGGCATAGGCCGGCAATGTGCCGACCACGGCATGCGCCGCCAGCGAGGAAAGCAGCACGATGCTGCTGCCTTCATGCAGGATCGGCAGCAATTGCTGCACCAGGAAGAACGGCGCGCGGACATTGACCGCGAACAGGCGATCGAAATCCTCGACCGAGGTCTCCTCGATCACGGCCGCCTTGGCCACGCCGGCATTGGCGACGAGGATATCGAGGCGGTCGCCGACGATGGCGCGGACCTGCCGCGCCAGTCTGTGCGGGCCGTCGCTTGCCGAAAGATCGGCCGCGACCGCATCGGCGCGGCCGCCAGCCTTGCGGATCTCGGCGACGACGGCCTCCGCCTCCTTCGCACCCTGGCCGTAATGCACGAGCACTTGCGCGCCCAATTTTGCCAGCGCCAGCGCGCTGGCACGGCCGATGCCGCGCGAGGCGCCGGTGACGAGGGCGGTTTTTCCTTCGAGACTGGTCATGATCGTTCTCCTTAGCCATGCGCCGAGCGTCACATCCTGCCGGTGGAGTATGGCGGGGGACGCCGCACGTTGTTGTCGGGTGCTATTTGTGGCGGACTGGCGCGTTTGAAAAAGACTTTGTAAATTCGCTTCCATACCCGGGAGGCATGGAATGGAGCTTCGCCATCTCCGCTATTTCATCGCGGTCGCCGAGGAAGGCAGCCTGACCGTCGCCGCCGAGAAGCGGCTGCACACCGCGCAGCCTTCACTGAGCCGGCAAATCCGCGATCTCGAATATGAGGTCGGCGTGCCGCTGCTCACGCGCGGCGTCCATGGCGTGGAGCTGACGGCCGCGGGCCGCGCCTTTCTCGATCATGCCCGGCTGGCACTGACGCAGGCCGAAGCGGCCGCGGAAGCCGCGCGACGCGCGGCGCAGCCGAGCAAGCAGGTCTTTGCGATGGGCTTCACCACCGGCCAGGAAGTCGACTGGCTGCCGCGCGCCACCAGCCTGTTGCGCGACGAGCTCGCCACCATCGAGATCCGGGTTTCGAGCGACCACTCCTCGACGCTCGCGGACGAGCTGGTGCACGGCAAACTCGACCTCGCATTCATGCGCGCCGAACCGTTGCCCGATCTCGAGCTCAGGCCACTCGCCAAGGAGCCGCTGGTTGCGATCCTGCCCAGCGATCACAAACTCGCGCAGCGCAAAGCGGTCGACGTCAGGGATTTCGTCGGCGAGACCTATATCGGCATCTCAGGGGTGCCGCGGGTGCTGCGCGGCATCATCGCCGACTATCTCAAGCGCTGCAAAATCGAGATCACGCCGGCCTTCGAGATCGACAATTACGCCATGGCGATCTCGCTGGTGGCCTCCACGCGCGGCGTCGCGCTGCTGCCCGCCTCGGCGCGGAATTTCCTGCCGTGGTCGGTGGTGAGCCGCCCGCTCAAGGGCGAAGCGCCGACCATCGACGTGGTGGCATCCTATCACAGGGCCAACACCTCGCCGATCCTGCAGCGGTTTCTCGCGCGCATCGATGAGCTGGCAGCGTCTCGCAAGGCCGGGCGCCAATCGCTCTGATTACACCACCCTCACGTTGTTCGGGTTGCGCGCGGGGTCGCGCCAGAAGGCGTCGTTCTCGTAGCGGGCGATCAGGATCGGCGGCAGCAAATTGTGGCGCTGGACATGCGCGACGCGGCGGCCGACGGTGTGCAGGCCCGGCGTGCCGAGCCGCCGGTCGAATTCGGTCGCATCGAATTCGACATTCTCGAAATCATGCGGAAACGGCTTCTCGCCGATGAATTCATAGATCGCGTCGATCGCCTGGCGCGGCCTAGAGGTCAGCGTCTCGTAGGTGACCAGCAGCAACCGGTCGGCCTGCTCGCCGCACCAGGCCTCGTGCAACGCGTTCCAGGAATAGCCGACGATGCCGTTGGCGCCGCCGATGCCATCGACCCGCGAATAGACGTTGCCGCCGGGCTCGAAGCCGAAAATGCCCGAGGGCTGGAACATGTTTTTCCGGATCAGCCGCTCGATGCTGTCGAAGATCCAGGGGATGTCGCGCACGCAGCAGATCACGCGCGCCTTCGGAAACAGCTGGCTCACCAGCGGCAGCTTGCTGCACCACATCCGGTTGGTGTCGAACACCACGTCGCCTTCGCCCTTGTCGTCGTAGAAGGTCGCAAAGATCGCGCGCAGCAATTTCTCGCGCTGGGCGTCGGTGATGTAGATCGAGGTCTCGTTGCTCATGCTCATGTTGCGCAGCATCGCCTCGACCAGGGGACCGACCGGCCCGGTCATCCCGGCATGAAAGCGCGGGTTCTGGCGCAGGATCGCCGAAAGGAGGGTAGAGCCGGAACGCGGCAGGCCGGAAATGAAGTGAATGGACGCTTTCAAGGGACCCTCATGTGGACGCCGCAACGCCTGAGGCGGCGGGGCACCATGTCACAGGCAATGTTTCAGGAAGATGTCACAAACCCTGCCCCGGGACGATGGACGCCGCGCCAATAATCGATAATTCTACCCGCCGGAAAGCCTGGGCCCGCAAGAAGGCCCGGCACGGAAAAGACGGAGGGATGGAAGGAAATGGCGGGCGTGCATCTGCTCGATCGTATGATCGGCGACAACTATCCTGATCTTGCCAGCGACGCCGAGGTTCTGGATTTCGAGAAAACCCCCTACGCCGACCGTATCGCCGCAGCGAGCACCTATGAGGCGATCAAGCTCGGCGCCGCGCACAATCCCGATGCGCCCGCGATAAAATTCCTCGCCAACGCCGACCCGGCCGACCAGCCCCTCGTGATCAGCTACCGCGATTTCGTCGGCCGCGTCACGCAAGCCGCCAACATGTTTCATGCGCTGGGCACGGGCCCGGGCGATGTCGTGAGCTTCCTGCTGCCGCTGGTGCCGGATGCTTTCGTGACGCTGTTCGGGGCAGAGGCCGCCGGCATCGCCAATCCCGTCAACCCGCTCTTGGAGCCGCACCAGATCGCGGAAATCCTGGAGGCGGCGCACACCAAGGTGCTGGTGACGCTCGGCCCGATGCCGGGCACCGACATCTGGCAGAAGGTCGAGCAGGTCCGCGGCCAACTCAAGCACCTGAAAGCCATCGTGCAGCTCGGCCCGGGGGACCCTGCAGCCGGCATTCACTCGTTCGGCGAGCTGATCAAGGCGCAGCCGTCCGACCGCCTGGTCAGCGGCCGCAAAATTTCGGGCAGCGACGTCGCGGCCTATTTCCACACCGGCGGCACGACCGGCACGCCGAAACTCGTGCGCCATACCCACACCAACCAGGTCTACCAGGCCTGGGCCGTCAATCTCCTGCTCAAGTCGGCGCCCGGCAACAACCTGCTATTCGGCATGCCGCTGTTTCATGTCGGCGGCTCGCTGACGCAGGCGCTGACCACGCTCACGGCCGGAAGCTGCCTTGTCGTGCTGTCGCCGTCCGGCTGGCGCAACGCGGCGTCGGTCAAGAACATCTGGACCCTGATCGAGCGCTACAAGCCGGAAGCGTTCTCCAGTGTGCCGACGGTGCTGGCGGCCGCGCTCGGCATTCCGCCCGGCAATGCCGACATCTCCAGCCTGAAATTCGCCGCCGCCGGCGGATCGGCCATACCGGTCGCGGTCGGCTCGGCGATCCAGCAAAAATTCAAGCTGCCGGTGCTGGAGGTCTACGGCATGACCGAGACCTCGAGCGTGCACACCATCGCCTTCCCGGCGCGGCCGATCCGGCTCGGTTCTGCCGGGATGCCGGTGCCCTATAGCCGGGTGCGCATCGTCAAGCTCGACGCCGACGGAGGCTTCGAGCGCGACTGCGCGACGGACGAGATCGGCGTCGTGACCATGGCCGGCCCCGGCGTGTTCGGCGGCTATCTCAACGCCATCCACAACAAGGGCGCGTTCGTCGAGCCGGGCTGGGTCAATTCCGGCGATCTCGGCCGACTCGATGCCGAGGGCTATCTCTGGATCACCGGCCGCGCCAAGGACCTGGTGATCCGCGGCGGCCACAACATCGATCCCGGTCCGATCGAGGACATCATGTTCCAGCATCCGGCCGTGACCTTTGCCGCGGTTGTCGGCCAGCCCGACGCCTATGCCGGCGAGTTGCCGGTCGGCTATGTGCAATTGCGGCCGGGCGCAGGCGTGCAGCCCGGCGAGCTGGAAGCCTGGGTGCGCGAGCGCACGCCCGAGCGCGCCGCCGTGCCGGTGCAGGTGATCCCGGTCGATCCGATGCCGCTCACCGGCGTCGGCAAAGTGTTCAAGCCGCAGCTGCGCTGGGATGCGGCGAGCCGCGTGTTCACGACCGTGCTGGCGCCGCTGCGCGACCGCGGCATCGACTGCAAGGTCAAGGTCGGCCCGCATGGCAGCCACGGCAGCATCGCCAACGTGACGATTGCGGGCGTGCCGCAGGAGACGCGCGAAGCCATCACCGGCGAGGTGCAGGCCCTGCTTGCGCCGTATGTGATACGGCATGAAGTGACGTGGGTGTAGCGCAAGATAATCTTATGCGGCGGTCCACTCGGACTTGAGGATTGCCATGATCAGCTCGTCGCGATAGACGCCGCCGAAGAACGCGTTGCCGCGGGCCACGCCCTCGGCCTTGAAGCCGACCGCCTCATAGGCCTTGCGTGCCCGTGCATTCTCCGGAAACACGCCGAGCCAGACCCGATGGGCGTCGGTGCCGCCGAAGACGGCGTCGACCACCGCGCGGAGCAGCCGGCGGCCGACGCCATTGCCGGGATGCGACACCGCAATCCGTTTCACGCAAGTCACGCGCTCCGGCGAGGCCCAGTCGCGAACGATCGTGAACCCGACCGGACGGCCGGCTTCGCGGGCCAGGAAATAAGCATAGTGGTCGTCGTCGATCGCGGCGAGATGCCGTGCCTCGTCCCAGCGGCCGACCAGCGCATCATATCCATTCGTCCGCTCGGTGGTCATGACGAAGGGCACGTCTTCCCTGGATGCGCGCTCGAAGGTGATGTTTGTCATCGTCGTGCTCTCACAATATGATCGCCGGGATTCATTATAACATCGCCGGGCGCGATGGATGAGCCCTGCTCCGGCTGGATGCCGCCGCCCGCTGCAAGTTCCGCATCCATCCGTGCCAGCATGATCGATGTCGCCAGCGTGTTGCAGGTCTCCGCGCTCCGGCGCGCGGCCGCGGCCCAACGAGCGGCCGCCTCCCGATTGCCGAGGCCATGTTCGGCACGCGCGAGATGGACTTCGGTCATGAATACATCGAAGGGAGCAAGCCCCTCGCGCGCGATCAGTGCCTCCAGCATGGCTTTGCCTTCCGCATGGCGGCCAGTCTCGACGAGGGCGGCCCCGCGCGAACCGGAGAGCGTATCGAGCGGCGCCAGCGTCAGCGCGCGCAGCGAGAGCGCGTCGAGCCGAGGGCGCAACGCGGCATCGCTGAGCGCGAGGGCATGGGTGAGAAGCGTATCGATGACGAGCGCCTCCTCGGCAGCCGGCAGGGCACCGCGCCCGAGTTCGCGCAGCATCGCCTCGACGAATTCGCGCGCCGCCGCGGCATCGGTCCACCGGTCGATGCGGAACATCTGATACATAATGCGCGACGACGCCGGCGTGGGCGGAGGCCGCGGACCGCCATGGGCATAGGTCGCGATCATCTGCGCATAGGACGTGCCGATCGCGGTCGGTTCGCCGGACTTGATCCGCAGCAGCTGCAGAAGCTGGAGGCCGTCGGTGCCAACCCGGCCGTCCTTGAGCTTGACGGTGAAGGGCAGCAGATTGACCACCATCAGCCAGCCCTGCATGAAAACGATCGCGCCAATCGATTCGCCCGCAGCGGCTGTTACCGCAACCCCTTTGGTAATGACGGCGATCAGGGCGATCGCTGCCGCATTCGCCAGCACGCCGCCCAGAAGCATGAGCGCCAACCGCGAGCGGCGGATGGTGGCGGAAGGATACGGGTTGACCAGGCCGAGCAGCGGCAGCAGCCGCAGCTCAAACCAGGTCTCTCCGAAGCGGCGGCGAAACAACAGCGGCCCGGTCCCAACCGTCACCCGTCGCATCGGAATACCCGCGGCCAGCCCGCAGACCAGATGGCCGCCTTCATGCACCGCGATGGCGATCAGGGTGCCGATGAACAGCCAGGCGAACCGGATTGCCAGCCAAAAGCGCGCCGTCGGCGGGACGGCGGGCGTGCGGAACGTCGATGTCGCAGGTGACGTGGAGCGCTGGATCATTCGCGCTTCGCCGCCTTGTCCGGCGGGAAGAGCATCCGGCGAGAACGGCGCCCCCTCGGCGGCGTGAACGGCGACAACAGGGGACCACGACGGAAACGGCGCGGAAAGCACGAGCAGCGCGACAAGAAGACCGCGAACGATCAACAAATGCCCGCCTCCCCTGACCGAACTGCTGCGCCATTGTAGCGCAATGCGTCGCTCAAGGCGGCGGATTAAGCGTATCTGCCGTGGCAGTGCTTGTACTTCTTGCCGCTGCCGCAGGGGCAATCCTCGTTGCGGCCGACCTTGCCCCAGCTTGCGGGATTTTTGGGATCGCGCTCGGCGCCGTCGGCCTGCGCCGGCACCAGCGAGGCGCTGGCGAACGCCATCTCGTCCTCACCCGTATTCGGATCGAGCTTGTGCGCCTCCATCTGCGGCAGCGGCTGCTGCTCTTCCGGCGGCACGATCTCGACCCGCATCAGCTGCGCGGTGACGGCCTCGCGCAAGTGAGCGATCATCGCCTCGAACAGGGTGAAGGCCTCGGACTTGTATTCCTGCAGCGGATCGCGCTGGCCGTAACCGCGCAGCCCGATCACCTGGCGCAGATGGTCGAGCATGATCAGATGCTCGCGCCAGAGATGGTCCAGCGTCTGCAGCAGGATGGTCTTCTCGACGTAACGCATCACGTCGGGGCCCCATTGCGCGACCTTGGCCGCCATGCGCTCGTCGACCTTCTGCTCAATGCGATCGAGCAATTCCTCGTCGGCGATGCCCTCTTCCTTGGCCCATTCGTCGACCGGAAGCTCGATATCGAGCACGCGCTTCAGCTCTTCCTTCAGCCCGGCGACATCCCACTGCTCGGCATAGGCATGCTCTGGCACGTGCTTGAGGACGACGTCCTCGACAAAGGCGTGGCGCATGTCGGTCACCGTCTCGGCGACGCTTTCGTCCTTCATCAGGTCGATGCGCTGGTCGAAGATCACCTTGCGCTGGTCGTTCTGGACGTTGTCGAACTTGAGCAGATTCTTGCGGATGTCGAAGTTGCGCGCTTCGACCTTCTGCTGCGCCTTCTCCAGCGCCTTGTTGATCCAGGGATGGATGATGGCCTCGCCCTCTTTCAGGCCGAGTCGGGTCAGCATGGAATCGAGCCGATCCGAACCGAAGATGCGCATCAGATCGTCTTCCAGCGACAGGAAGAATTTCGAGCGGCCGGGGTCGCCCTGACGGCCGGAACGGCCGCGGAGCTGGTTGTCGATGCGCCGCAACTCGTGGCGCTCGGAGCCGATGATGTAGAGCCCGCCGGGCTTGGTCACGGTCCTCGCCGGCTTGTTGCCCTTGGCCGGCTCGATCTCGACGACCTCTTCGGCCTTCAGCACGAGTTCGCGGAAGCGCTCGACGTCGGCCTTGATCTGCTCGATCTTTTTCGCCTTCTCGGCTTCGTCCTCGATGCCCGCGGTCTCCTGCTGGATCCGCATGTCGAGCGAGCCGCCGAGCTTGATGTCGGTACCGCGGCCGGCCATGTTGGTCGCGATCGTGATCGCACCGGGCACGCCGGCCTCCGCCACGATGTAGGCTTCCTGCTCGTGGAAGCGCGCGTTCAGCACCGCAAACAGCTTGGCCTGCTTGCCGGCCCGAGCAGCGGCATAGAGCTTGTCCAGAGCGCCGGGACTGCCGAAATCGATCAGCTTGTAGCCGTTCTTCTTGAGGTACTCGGCCAGCACTTCGGACTTCTCGATCGAGGCGGTGCCGACCAGCACCGGCTGCAGCCGCGAATTGGCGCGCTCGATCTCGGCCAGGATCGCGGCGTATTTCTCATTCTGGGTGCGGTAGACCTCGTCGTCCTCGTCGAGGCGCGCGACCGGCAGGTTGGTCGGGATTTCCACCACCTCGAGCTTGTAGATGTCGAACAATTCGTCGGCTTCGGTCAACGCCGTGCCGGTCATGCCGGCGAGCTTCTCGTACATCCGGAAATAATTCTGGAAAGTAATCGAGGCCAGCGTCTGGTTTTCCGGCTGAACCTGCACGTGCTCCTTGGCTTCCAGCGCCTGGTGCAGGCCTTCGGAATAGCGACGGCCCTGCATCATGCGGCCGGTGAACTCGTCGATGATGACGACTTCATCGTCCCGGACGATGTAATCCTTGTCGCGGGTGAACAGCGTATGGGCGCGCAGCGCCTGGTTGACGTGATGAACGACCGAGACGTTCTCGACGTCGTAGAGCAATTCACCCTTGAGCTGGCCGGCGTCGCGCAGCAGCGTCTCGAGCTTCTCCATGCCGCTCTCGGTCAGCGTCACCGTGCGCTGCTTCTCGTCGACGTCGTAGTCCGTCTTGTCGAGTTTCGGGAAGAAGGTGTCGATGGTGTTGTAGAAGTCCGAGCGGTCGTCGAGCGGACCGGAGATGATCAGCGGCGTGCGCGCCTCGTCGATCAGGATGGAGTCGACTTCGTCGACGATGGCGTAGAAGTGGCCGCGCTGGACCATGTCCTCCAGGCGGTACTTCATGTTGTCGCGCAGATAGTCGAAGCCGTATTCGTTGTTGGTGCCGTAGGTGATGTCGCAGGCGTAGGCGAGCTTGCGCTCGCCATCGTCGAGGCCATGGACGATCACACCGGTGGTCATGCCGAGGAAGCTGTAGATCTGGCCCATCCAGGCGGAGTCACGGCTGGCGAGGTAATCGTTGACGGTGACGACGTGGACGCCCTTGCCGGCGAGCGCGTTGAGATAGACCGCAAGCGTCGCCACCAGCGTCTTGCCTTCGCCGGTCTTCATCTCGGCGATGTCGCCTTCATGCAGCACCATGCCGCCGATCAGCTGCACATCGAAATGGCGCTGGCCGAGCGTGCGCTTGGCGGCCTCGCGCACGGTGGCGAAGGCGGGAACCAGGATGTCGTCGAGGGTCTTGCCTTCGGCGAGTTGCTTGCGGAACTCTTCGGTGCGCCCCTTCAAGGCTTCGTCGGAGAGAGCGGCGATTTCGGGCTCGAGCGCGTTGATGGCGTTGACGCGCGACTGGTACCCCTTCACCCGCCGGTCGTTGGCGGAGCCGAAAAACTTGCGGGCGAGCGCGCCGATCATGCCAAAATCCTGTCTTCGCGGCCAAACCGTTGCCGCTGTGAAGTAGTGCCCGGACCGCCTATCAACTCACCGTGACGCGCCACGGCTAAAGCCCCGCGAGGGGAGCATTCGCCGAATGAGTGGGAAATAAGCCAACCTGGGTTCAACGGCCAAAAACGTCAGCAAAAATAAGCGCTATCGCCATTGACACGATGGCGCAGAGATATGGCTGGGCCAAAGCCTTGTCAACGGCGGCGGCAGGGCGGAAAGCTCTCAGGGAATTCATGATTTTGCCCGACTTTCGCGTTGCCAAGGACAGGCGATTGGGCGAGTGTCCGCCCGCCAAATTAGCCCCCATCCCGAACCTCTGAAGGATTTTCCATGACCACCTCGTTCCCGGTAACGAAAACCGGCTCGCGTCTTGGCCTTGCTGCCGCCGGTTGTCTCGCGATGGTGCTGCTCGCAGGTCCCGCCCGCGCTGACGACAAGGTACTGGCCAAGGTCAACGGCGCCGAAATCCGCCAGAGCGATCTGGCGTTGGCCGAGGAGGAACTGGGGCCGAGCCTCGCCCAGATGGACCCCGCGACCAAGGACGAGAACGTGCTGTCGTTCCTGATCGACATGAAGATCGTCGCCAAGGCTGCCGAGGACGAGAAGATCGCCGACGGCGAGGACTTCAAGAAGCGCATGGCGTTCACCAGGAACCGCCTGCTGATGGACAGCCTGCTTGCCGCCAAGGGCAAGGCTGCGAACACCGACGAGTCCATGAAGAAGGTATATGAGGACGCCTCCAAGCAGATTTCCGGCGAGCAGGAGGTCCGCGCCCGCCACATCCTGGTCGAGACCGAGGATGAGGCCAAGGCAGTCAAGGCCGAACTCGACAAGGGCGCCGATTTCGCCGAGCTCGCCAAGAAGAAGTCCAAGGACCCCGGCGCTTCCGACGGCGGCGACCTCGGCTTCTTCACCAAGGACCAGATGGTGCCGGAATTTTCCGAAGTCGCCTTCAAGCTCGAGCCCGGCAAGATCTCCGATCCCGTCAAGTCGCAGTTCGGCTGGCACATCATCAAGGTCGAGGAAAAGCGCAACCGCAAGGCGCCGGATTTCGAGCAGGTGAAGGCCCAGATCGAGACCTATGTGACGCGCAAGGCGCAGGCCGATTATGTCGGCAAGCTGCGCGAGGCTGCCAAGATCGAGCGAATGGACCAGGCCGCCAACACGCCGGCGCCCGCCGCTGGCGGCGCCCCCGCCGCGGCGCCCGACGCCAAGGACTCCAAGATGGCGCCGCCGGCCAAGAAGTAATTCGCGCCGGACAAGTGTGAAGCTTTTGTGAGCCGGGCTGGATCATCCAGTCCGGCTTTCTCTTTGATCGACGGCGCCGGCGGCCTCTCCCCGCGGGCGGACAGAGGTGATACAGAGCGCTGCCTTTTGCCCTCTCATTGCCGGAAGCCCCCTCATGTCTTCAGCCGTTTCCCCGCTCGCCCCGACCCACGTTCCTGACATGCCCGAGATCGCCGGCGTCAAGCTTGCGACCGCGGAGGCCGGCATCCGCTACAAGAACCGCACCGACGTGCTGCTCGCGGTGCTGGACAAGGGCACCGCAGTGGCCGGCGTGTTCACCAAATCCAAGTGCCCGTCGGCACCGGTCGAATGGTGCCGCGCCAAGCTCAAGGGCGGCAAGGCGCGCGCGCTGGTGGTCAATTCCGGCAACGCCAATGCCTTCACCGGCAAAACCGGCAAGCAGTCGACCGCGCTAACCGCCCAGATCGCCGCCAAGGCCGTCGGCTGCAGCCCGAACGAGGTGTTTCTCGCTTCCACCGGCGTGATCGGCGAGCCGCTGGACGCCACCAAATTCGACGGCGTGCTCGGCACTCTTGCCGGGACCGCCGCGCCCAGCGACTGGATGGCTGCCGCGCGCGCGATCATGACCACCGACACCTTTCCCAAGGTGGCAACCGCCAGGGCGAAGCTCGGCAAGACAACCGTCACCATCAGCGGCATGGCCAAGGGCGCCGGCATGATCGCGCCCGACATGGCGACCATGCTGTCATTCGTCTTCACCGACGCGCCGATCGCGCCGGCCGCGCTGCAGTCGCTGCTCAAGAGCGGCGTCGAGGACACCTTCAACGCGGTCACCATCGACGGCGACACCTCGACCTCAGACACGCTGTTGGCGTTCGCCACCGGCGCAGCCGCGGCCAATGGCGCGCCGAAGATCAGCCGCGCCGCCGACCCCAGGCTGAAGGCCTTCACCAAGGCCTTGCATGAAGTGCTCGCCGATCTCTCCGAACAGGTGGCGCGCGACGGCGAAGGCGCGCGCAAGCTGGTCGAGATCATCGTCGAGGGCGCGACGACGAAAGCGTCCGCGCGGAAAATTGCGATGAGCGTGGCGAATTCGCCGCTGGTGAAAACCGCGATCGCGGGCGAGGACGCCAATTGGGGCCGCGTGGTGATGGCGGTCGGCAAGGCCGGCGAGCCCGCCAACCGCGACAAGCTGTCGATCTCCTTCAACGGCATCCGCGTCGCGAAAAGCGGCGCGCGCGACCCGTCCTACAATGAGGCGGAAGTGTCGGAGGCGATGAAGAGCCCGAAGATCCAGATCAAGATCGCGCTGGGGCTCGGCAAGGGCCGCGACCGCGTGCTGACTTGCGACCTCACCAAGGAATATGTCGCGATCAATGGCGACTACCGGTCGTGAAGGTCACGACCGGTTGACACCGTAAGCCGGCTCTCAATTGGTGATGTGAGCGGTGACCAGCGCCTGGTTGAACATCTTGGTCAGAGCCGTGGTGATATCCGCGGGAGAATTGGCCTCGAAATAGAAGTTCGGCGATGCGCAGTCTTGAAGACTGCCTGGAATATTGGCGATATTGGCGTTCGCGACACCATCTTCGTTGCTGAAGATCGTGGTTGGATTCTGAATCGTTTGATAGGGGATATAGAGCACGGAAATGATGATACCGCGATCCTTGAGTGGCTTGCAGTACGACGATGCACCCTTGGGCATTACCGTGGCACTGTTGCTTCCGGAAAAGCCACAACAGGTCTGAAAGTTCTGTGCGCCGTCGGTCACGAGAAAAACAAAGGGCTTTGCGTTGGCCGATGTGGTGCCGTCACCGACGGTTCTGATGAGCGTGTTCATGCTCGGAAACGCATTTTCAAAATGCGTCCCGCCGGAGCCCAGGTTTGTAAGGTTTGCGCCACTGCCGGTGTCAAGCAGCGTGGCAAGATTGGCCGCCGCATAGTTGATGGTCGACGGATTGGTCGGATCTCCGTTGATGGCGTTGGTCAGGTCAAAGTAAGTCCAAAGGTATCGAATGAATGGAAAGAGCCCGATCCGGTATTGATTGGCAATGATCTGCTTGTTGTTGGCCGTCTCGAACAATCCGGACACGCCGTTCGCGGCCTGCGTGGCGTTCAAGGCAAAGCCGACGGCATCGGCGCGCAACTGGATGCAGTTGGCGGCGCCCTCGGTCGGGCAGGATGTAACCGCCGTCAGGCTGTTCGGCAGGCTGTTGGTGTTGCCGGTAATGAGCGAGTTCGGAGCGCCAGGAGCAACGTTCGAATTCGCGTTTGTAAGTATCGCAGACGGCAATGACTTGCCCTTCATGGGATAGTTTGAGTTCGTCACGAGGAGATTGTTCCACGCGGTTGGACCGACGCGCGAAATAAGATAGCCCATACAATAATTGTTCGTTGGGTATGCCTGTTTCACAGATCCAGAGGGATTGGTCGTCTGTCCAACGGAGGGATTGCTGCAGGCGCCTGATGCCTGAAAATGGCACGCGAAGGTACAACCATTGGGATACACGCTGAAATCATCCGGGTTGACCCCGGACAGTCGGGTTTGCTCGGCGTTGGTCGACGGCAATCCCATCGATCCCGACAGGTCCAGCATCAGGTAGAAGTTGAGATACGGCGGCAGCGAGCCAGAGGCCGACGATGAGCCGCCGACGGTCATGTTCGCATGTCCGAAGAGATTCATGAACGTCGTCGGCACCAGGGCGCTAAAGGTCACGGCCGATGTGAGTATCGGGCCGGTCTTGGTGACGGTGGAGGACTCCGTAAGGCCGCTGAAACCACCCCGGATGCTGTCTTTCAGGTTGTTGACGACGCCTTTGAAGATGTTGTCGGCGTCGCTCACGCCGTTCGGCACAGCACCGTCCGACGTCATCGCCGCCGCCTGGATATAGCCCGGCGAATTATGCGAGATCGAAGCAACCGCCGCAGCGTCCGCCGCCGATTGCAGCTTGGCCTTCATGCGCGTCGCCAGCGAATAGTCGATACCGGCTCCGACCGCCATGAGCAGCGGCACCGCGGTGATGCCGAACAACAGCGCGACGTTGGCATTGCGATCGCGGGAAAAACGGCGGATCAGCTGAAAGAGCGCGCGCATGGGATGGGTGCCTGTGCCGGTTTGGACCAGCCGAAACTAGGCAGTGCCGATTAAATATGGCTTAGCGCCAGCATAGAATCCGGGGCTGAATACGGTTAATGAAACCTTCCCCTTCCGCTGGAAAAGCCTGCATACCATGGCCGAATTCAAATTGACCCTGGTCGTCGCCTGCGCGCTGATCGACGCCGACAAGCGCATCCTGCTGGCGCAGCGGCCCGAGGGTAAATCCATGGCCGGCCTCTGGGAGTTCCCCGGCGGCAAGGTCGAGCCCGGCGAGCGGCCGGAGACGACGCTGATCCGTGAATTGCACGAGGAGATCGGCGTCACCGTGAGCGAGCCGTGCCTGGCGCCGCTCACCTTTGCCAGCCACGCCTATGAGAGTTTTCATCTATTGATGCCGCTCTATATCTGCCGGCGCTGGGAGGGTGTCGTGGTCGCCCGCGAGGGACAGGCACTTGCCTGGGTGCGCCCCAACAGACTGCGCGACTATGCGATGCCGCCGGCGGACATTCCGCTGATCCCGCATCTGCAGGATTTGTTGTTGTGAGGGGCGCTTGACGCGCCACGCCCCATAATCGTCATGCCCGGGCTTGACCCGGGCATCCATCGATCCTCAAAAGCAATTTTACGAAGAGGATGGATCGTCGGGTCAAGCCCGGCGGTGACGAGTTACTTCTTCCGCTTCACCGCCTCTTCCAGGCTCGCCGTCGCCGATCCCGGCTTGAGCGGCTTGGGCTGGCTTTCATGCGGGGCCCAGCCGGACAGCCAGATCACGTCGAAGGTGGCACGGATGCGGCCGTCGGGGTCGGCAAAGCGCTCGGCGTAGATTTGCGCCATCCGCAGCATGGTCGATCGCCGCGTAGGCCCGCGCCGCCGCTCGAGCAGGATGTTGGTCGCGCCCATGCGCCTGAGATCGGCCATCAGCGCAAGTGCGCCGTCGTAGCGCACCACGACGCGATCAACATCGGTGACCGGCAGCGCCAACCCTGCGCGCTGCAGCAGGCTGCCGATATCGCGGAGATCCGCGAAGGGCCCGACGCGCGGCGAGGCGCCGCCTTCGCATTCGGCCTCCGCCGCGGCGAAGGATTGCCGCAGCTCCGTCAGCGTGTCGCCGCCGATCATGGCCGCCAGCAACAGTCCATCGGGTCGCAGCGCGCGGCGGATTTGCGCGAGCACGCCGGGCAAATCATTGACGAACTGCAATGCCAGCGCCGAGACGGCAAGATCGAGCGACTCGGGCCGCAGGGGCAGCGTTTCGCTATCCGAAGCAAGATCGACGCGCGCGACGGATTTGAACCGTTCGGCGAGGGGTCCGCGCAGCAATCCGCCCGGCGTCCAGATATCCGCAGCGTCGGCAAAATTCCGCATCACCGCCTGCAGGCGGTCGTCGAAATCCTCGAGGACGCGGTCGAGCAGGAAGGTCACCGGCCCCAGTTTCAGCGCGCGATCCTGCCGCCGCTTCAGCAGCGCGCGGTCGAACAAAACGGGCGCGGTCGGGCTTTGGGCCATGGCGGTTGATACGGTGCGGCTCGGTCTCTGGCAATCGAGCCGTCGCCGCGATAGCCTCAGCGGATGGATGCCGAAATCGCCCCATCTCGCGGCCTGACGGGCCATCTGCGCAGCACGCTCACCGCCTGCCGCAGAGTTTGGGCGCATGCGGCCAAAGCCGTGCTCGACATCGCGCTGCCGACGCTCTGTGTGGCCTGCCGCGACCCCGTCGATGGCGAAGGCGTCTGCGCCGAATGCTGGTCAAAGCTGTCGTTCATTGAACCACCCTATTGCCCGCGGCTCGGCATCCCCTTTGTCTACGATCCCGGGCCCGACATGCTGTCGATGGAGGCAATCGCCAGTCCGCCGGCCTACCAGCGCGCCCGCGCCGCAGTGCGCTATGACGAGGTCGCGCGCACGCTGGTGCATGCGCTGAAATACCAGGACCGCACCGATCTCGCGCCCGCCATGGGCCGCTGGATGGCGCGCGCCGGGCGCGAATTGCTCGACGGCGCCGACATGCTCATTCCGGTGCCGCTGCACTGGCGCCGGGCGTGGCATCGCCGCTACAACCAGTCCGGCGCGCTCGGCCGCGCGATCGAGCGCCAAAGCGGCATCAAACTCCGGGGCAATATCCTGCAGCGGGTGCGGGCGACCGAGCAGCAGGTCGGACTGTCGCGTCCCCAGCGGGCCAGCAATGTGCAGGGCGCATTCAAGGTATCCGCGGACCGGCAGTCCGAAATTGCCGGGCGAAGGCTGGTTTTGATCGACGATGTGCTCACTTCCGGCGCCACCACCGACGCCTGTGCACGCGCACTGCTGCGCGCCAAGGCGGCGCAGGTCGACGTGCTGGTGTTCGCGCGGGTTGTCGACACCCCCAAAGCTCCCATATAATCAGGGCTCTTTTCCTTAGACCGAGCGCGACATGACCGCTGCCATTGAAATCTACACCCGTCCGGGCTGCGGCTATTGCAGCGCGGCCAAATCGCTTTTGAATCGCAAGAAAGCCACGTTCACCGAGTACGACGCAGGCAAGGACCCGACGGTGCGCCAGAAAATGTACGACCGTGCTGGCGCGGGGACGACCTTTCCGCAGATCTTCATTGGCGAAACGCATATCGGCGGCTGCGATGAGCTCTATGCATTGGATCGCGAAGGCAAGCTCGACGGCATGCTGGCGGGCGAGAAAGCCTCTTCATGAGCGCTGACAACATGTTCACCGCCGCGATGGTGCAGATGCGAACCTCGCTCCTGCCGGAGCCGAGCCTGGAGCAGGGCATCAAGCTGATCCGCGAGGCGGTGGCGCAGGGTGCCGATTATGTGCAGACGCCCGAAGTCAGCAACATGATGCAGCTGAATCGCAAGGCGCTGTTCGAGCATCTCAAGAGCGAAGAGGACGATCCGTCGCTGAAGGCCTATCGCGAACTCGCGAAGGAATTGAAGATCCATCTGCATATCGGCTCATTGGCGCTGCGCTTCTCGCCGGAGAAGGCAGTCAATCGCTCGTTCCTGATCGGGCCCGACGGCATGATCCTCGCCTGCTACGACAAGATCCACATGTTCGATATCGATCTGCCGGGCGGCGAGAGCTACCGCGAGTCCGCCAACTACCAGCCGGGCGAGACCGCGGTCATTTCCGATCTGCCCTGGGGCCGGATCGGCTTGACCATCTGCTACGACGTTCGTTTCCCGGCGCTCTACCGCGCGCTGGCGGAAAGCGGCGCCTCGTTTTTGACCGTGCCGTCCGCCTTCACCCGCAAGACCGGCGAGGCGCATTGGCATGTGCTGCTGCGCGCACGCGCGATCGAGACCGGCTGCTTCGTGTTCGCCGCGGCGCAGGCCGGCCTGCATGAGAACAAGCGCGAGACTTACGGTCACTCGCTGATCGTCGCGCCCTGGGGCGAAATCCTGGCCGAGGGCGGCGTCGAGCCCGGCGTGTTCCTCGCCAGGGTCGATCCGTCCAGGGTGGAAACCGCGCGCAAAACCGTACCGTCGCTGCAGCATGGCCGGCGCTTCTCCGTCGCCGATCCCAAATCCGGCCCCGACCATCTGCATCTGGTGCGGGGATCGGCATGATCCGATACGCGCTCCGCTGCGAACGCGACCACACGTTCGAGAGCTGGTTCCAGGACTCCTCCGCCTACGATCAGCAGGTCAAGCGCAAGCTGGTGAGCTGCCCGGTTTGCAATTCGGTCAAGGTCGACAAGGCGATCATGGCGCCGCGGATCGTCAGCAAGAAGAGCCGCGAGCGCGCCGAGCCGGTAGCGGCGACCGCACCTGCTGCGGCCGTTCCCGAGACGCCGGCTCCCGCCACGGGGTCGACGCCGCTGGTGATGGCGCAGGAGCGCGAGCTGCGCGCCAAGCTGAAGGAGCTGCGCGACCACATCGTCAAGAACGCCGACAATGTCGGCGAAAAATTCCCCAACGAAGCGCGCAAGATGCATTACGGCGACATCGAGCATCGCCCGATCTATGGCGAGGCCTCGCCCGAGGAAGCCAAGTCGTTGATCGAGGAAGGCGTCGAAGTCTCGCCGCTGCCGGTGCTGCCGGAAGACCGGAATTGACGCGCGCATAGCGCGCGTCATCCCGGGAAACGCGCAGCGTGGACCCGGGATCCCGAGATTCCGGGCTAGGTGCTTTCGCACCGCCCCGGAATGACGAAAGAGCAAGAATGAGCCCCGACACTTTCAACTCCTGGCAGCTGTGGGCCATCCTCTCCGCCATCTTCGCAGCGCTGACCGCGATCTTTGCCAAGGTCGGCGTCGAAGGCATCAACTCCGATTTGGCGACGTTGATCCGCACCGTGATCGTGCTGATCACGCTGGCGCTGATCCTGTTTGCCACCGGACAGTTCAGCCATCCCGGCCCGGTCTCCACCAAGAGCTGGCTGTTCCTGCTGCTCTCGGGGCTCGGCACCGGCGCGTCCTGGCTCTGCTATTTCCGCGCGCTGAAGCTCGGCCCCGCCACGCTGGTGGCGCCGATCGACAAGCTGAGCGTGGTGCTGGTGGCGCTGTTCGGCGTGACCTTCCTCGGCGAGCGGCCGTCCTGGAACGGCTGGGTCGGGATCGCGCTGATCGCGGCCGGAGCCGTCTTGATCGTGGTCAAGAGCTAAGCCGCCACCAATAGCGCCACGCCGATCACGATCAACACGATGCCGGAGAGTTCGCGCGCCGAGATCGGCTGCTTGAACGAGTAGTAGGCGACGGCCTGCGCGAACAGCACTTCGACCAGCGCCAGCGTGCGCACGTTGGCGGCGGCGGTGAGTGCGAACGCCAGGAACCAGAATTGCGAGGCAAAGGCGCCCATGAAGCCCGCCAACATCGAGGGCCGCCACAGCCCTAAGATTTTCGCGAGCACATCGGGTGCGCGCCAGAGCAGGTAGATCGACAGCACCACGGTCTGCACGAACAGCCCCCACACCAGCGTGTAGGAGGCCGCGGTGACGAAGGTGACGCCTGAAACAGTAATGATAGCGCCGCGATAGCCGATCGCCGACAGCGCAAACGCGGCCGCGGCGACAAGGCCGATCACGGTCGGCTTGAGTTCGGCAAAGCTCTTCTCGCCGCCGGGCCGCAACGCCGTGATGACGACGCCGATGGTCGCGATCAGGATCGCGATCACCTTCAGCGTGGTCAGATGATCGCCGAGAAAGACGAAGCCGAAGATCGCGGTCTGGATCGCCTCGGTCTTGAGATACGCCGTCGTCACCACGAAGGAGCGGTCGTTCATGGCGAGCAGCATCATGCCGGTGGCGATGATCTGGCTCAGCGCGCCGAGCAGCAGCCACGGCCAGAACGCCGCCGTCGGCCATGGCGCACGATCGCCGGAGAAGATCAGCACGCCCGCAAAAAACAGAATCGAGAACGGAAAGCCGAACAGGAAGCGGATATTGGTCGCGCCCCAGGTGCCGAGCGGCCCCGTCAGCGAGCGCTGCATCGCATTGCGCGCGACCTGGCCCATGGCGGCAACCAGGGTGAAGGGAATCCAGAGCGTGGCGACGGAGAACATGGGGAATCCGGCTGAAACGGTGGCCAACGTGCCGGGCGCGGCCGCCGCGGTCAACCGTCAGGATCGCATGCGGCCAGCACAAATTCACCGTCGTCCCGGCGAGGGCCGGGACCCATAACCACAGGGCTGAGTTGGGCGAAGGGCGAAAGGCGCGCGTCTATCAGAACGCATCCCCGATAAATTCCGCGGTATGGGTCCCGGCCTTCGCCGGGACGACATCGAATTTGCTAAACCAGCTCTTCGGCGATCACCATGTAGTTCACGTCGGTGTCGGACGAGATGCTCCATTTGTCGGCGAAGGGGCTGTAGACCACGCCAGCCTGCTCGGTGATGACCAGGCGGTTGTCGAGCAGATATTTGGCGAGCTCGTCGGGGGTGACGAATTTGTCCCATTGATGGGTGCCGCGCGGCAGCCAGCGCAGGACGTATTCCGCGCCGACGATGGCGAGCGCAAAGCTCTTCCAGTTGCGGTTCAAGGTCGAGACCACCATCAGCCCGCCGGGCTTGAGCATCGCCGCACAGCGGCTCAGGAAGGCGCCGACGTCGCTGACATGCTCGACCACTTCCATTGCGAGCACGATGTCGAAACGCTCGCGCACATCCATTTCCTCGATCGTGGTGCAGCGGTAGTCGATCGACAGATGGCCCTTCTCGGCATGCAGCTTGGCGACGGCGATATTGGAAGCGGACGGATCGACGCCGATCACCTGCGCGCCGAGCCGGGTCAACGGCTCGCACAAAAGCCCGGCGCCACAGCCGATATCGAGGATACGCAGGCCCGAGAGGCAGTTCAGGCTCTTGACGTTGCGCTCGAACTTGCGGGCCGCGGCGTCGCGGATATAGCCGAGCCGCAGCGGATTGATCTTGTGCAGCGGGGCCATCTTGCCGTTGGGGTCCCACCACTCCGCAGACAAACTGGAAAATTTCGCGACCTCGGCCGGATCGACCGTCGAGGCGTTCGCGCTTGGATTCGGCTGCATCGCCATTGTCTCGCGCCCTGTTCTATTTCGTGGTGATGGAGCTGCGGAACGCCAGCGGCGAGGCGATGGTGCGGATCGTCTCCCTGCCCTCGCCGACGCCGTTGATGGTCACGTCGCCGTAATTGAGCAGGCGCCCCAGAATGCTCTGGTTGACGTCGACGCTCTCGATCTTGTCCAGCGCCATCTCGAAGGTGCGCCGCTTGATGAAGCCGGTCTTGTGCACGACCCGCATATTGGTGACGTCGGTTTCGGTGGTCCAGCGATGGAACCAGGCCCTGAAGCTCAGATAGAGGCCCAGCAGCGCCACCACCGTCGCCGAAGCGAGACACACAAGAACGATGGCCGGCATTGGGGAGGTCACCCAGGACAGGACGAGCAAGAGCACCGCCACCGCCCATGCCCCCATCGCCGGCAGATAGAACATCCAGTGTGCGTTGGTGGCATACAGCACCTTTTCGCCGGGCTGCAGGATATCGTCGATATAACGCGCCATGACCCTAACCCTCACCAAACAAACGCATAACCCGCGCGCAACCCGCTTGCCCCCAGCCGCTTCGCTATGTATACGCGCCTTTCGGCCCTCGCGCTTCAGCTTTCGCGCGGGCCGGAAAACTTATCCCACTTCGGGCCATTAGCTGGAGAAATCGCGCGTCGTCATGGGCCGCCTCGTGATGAAATTCGGCGGCACATCCGTCGCCAATATCGACCGTATCCGCAACGTCGCGCGTCATGTGAAGCGCGAGGTCGAGGCCGGCCATGAGGTCGCCGTGGTGGTGTCGGCGATGGCCGGCAAGACCAACGAGCTCGTGGCGTGGTGCACCGAGGCATCGGCGATGCACGATGCGCGTGAATATGACGCAGTCGTGGCCTCCGGCGAACAGGTGACCTCCGGGCTGCTTGCCATCGCGCTGCAGAA
The DNA here is from genome assembly GCA_963802585.1 of uncultured Alphaproteobacteria bacterium. Taxonomy (GTDB): domain Bacteria; phylum Pseudomonadota; class Alphaproteobacteria; order Rhizobiales; family Xanthobacteraceae; genus Bradyrhizobium. The sequence continues at coordinate 111,005 of CAWDJS010000031.1, forward strand.
CATGGGCATCCAGGCACGCTCCTGGCAGGGCTGGCAGATCCCGATCCGGACGTCCGATGCGCATGCCTCGGCGCGCATCCTCGACATCGACGGCAGCGAGATCATCAACCGTTTCAAGGACCGCAAGGAAGTCGCCGTTATCGCCGGTTTCCAGGGTATCAATCCGCAGACAGGCCGAATCACCACGCTCGGGCGCGGCGGCTCGGATACGTCGGCGGTCGCGATCGCGGCCGCAGTCAAGGCCGACCGCTGCGATATCTATACCGACGTCGATGGCGTCTATACGACAGACCCGCGCGTGGTGCCGAAGGCGCGCCGGCTCGACAAGATCGCCTTCGAGGACATGCTGGAGCTGGCCTCCCAGGGCGCCAAGGTGCTGCAAGTGCGCTCGGTGGAACTCGGCATGGTGCACAACATGCCGATCTTCGTGCGCTCCAGCTTCGACAAGCCGGAGGATATCGATCCCCACGGCACGCCGCCGGGCACGCTGATCTGCAGCGAGGAGGAAATCATGGAAAGCCACGTCGTCACCGGCATCGCCTTCTCCAAGGACGAGGCCCAGATTTCCGTGCGCGCGATCGAGGACAAGCCGGGGGTGGCCGCCTCGATCTTCGGGCCGCTCGCGGACGCCAACATCAATGTCGACATGATCGTGCAGAACGTCTCCGAGGACGGCAAGTTCACCGACCTCACCTTCACGGTGCCGGCGACCGACTTCGCCCGCGCCAGGGCGACCATCTCGTCCGCCAAGGCGAAGATCGGTTTCGCGCGGCTTGATAGTGCGACCGACGTCGCAAAGGTGTCTGTGATCGGGAGCGGCATGCGCAGCCATGCCGGCGTTGCCGCTAAGGCGTTCTCGGCGCTGGCCGCGCGCAACATCAATATCCGCGCGATCACGACCTCCGAGATCAAATTCTCGGTGTTGATCGACGCGGCGTATACGGAACTGGCGGTGCGCACGCTGCATACGCTCTACGGTCTCGACCAGGCGTAGAATTTCCTTCTTAGCTGTCGCAGCAATTTGCCTGGTGGCAACACGCGCCGCTGGCAGGCGTTTTGCTTGGCAAAACAAGCCCCAATTCGCTATACGGCGGGCTGGATGGGCCGCCGCAAGCTGCAGCACAGTTGGGTCGCCTGATTCGGCCCGCATTGGTGACATTGCGGCGGTGCCGGGTGGATAAAGTTTAATGTTTTTTGGAACGCAACCTGTGTCTGGCTGGCTGCCGGACCGGCTTTGGGGAGGGGTTTTTTGGTGATGCGAAGCGCGTCGGGAGGCCCCCGCGTCCTGTTGAGACGGCTTCGCGAAACCATGGCGGAGCAGGTCTCGGCCCAGGAGCGGCTGGACAAGATCGTGGTGCTGATCGCGGCCAACATGGTGGCCGAGGTCTGCTCGACCTATGTGCTGCGCGTCGACAACACGCTCGAACTCTACGCCACCGAGGGCCTCAACCGCGACGCCGTGCACCGCACCGTGCTGAGCGCGCATGAGGGCCTGGTCGGCCTGGTCGCCAGCGAAGCGACCCCGCTCAACCTGAGCGACGCGCAGAGCCATCCGGCCTTCTCGTTCCGCCCGGAGACCGGCGAAGAAATCTATCACTCCTTCCTCGGCGTACCGATCCTGCGCGCCGGCAACACGCTCGGCGTGCTGGTGGTGCAGAACCGCGCCAAGCGCACCTATGTCGAGGAAGAGCTGGAGGCGCTGCAGACCACCGCGATGGTGCTCGCCGAGTTGATCGCTTCGGGCGAGTTGTCCTCGCTGGCGCAGCCGGGCGCCGAGCCCGCGGCGCGGCACGCGATGCACAAGATCGGCGCGGTGCTGTCCGACGGCATTGCGCTCGGCCATGTCGTGCTGCACGAGCCGCGCGTCGTCATCAAGGACTACATCGCCGAGGACCTGCCGAAGGAATTGAAGCGGCTGGACGCGGCGCTGGCCAAGCTGCGTTCCGATCTCGACCGCCTGCTGGAGCGCGGCGACGTCGCCGACGGCGGCGAGCATCGCGATGTGCTGGAAGCCTACCGCATGTTCGCCAACGACCAGGGCTGGTCGCACAAGCTGCACGAGGCCGTCGCCACCGGCCTTACCGCCGAAGCCGCGGTCGAGCGCGTGCAGTCCGACACCCGCGCGCGCATGCTGCGCTCGACCGATCCCTATTTGCGCGACCGCCTGCACGATCTCGAAGATCTCGGCTTTCGCCTGATGCGGCAACTGGTCGGGCAGGATCACGCCCCTGCCCGCGACAGCCTCCCCGACAACGCCATCCTGATCGCGCGCGCGATGGGACCCGCCGCGCTGCTCGACTATGACCGCAAGCGGTTGCGCGGCCTGGTGCTGGAGGAAGGCACCGCCAATTCCCACGTCTCGATCGTGGCGCGCGCACTCGGCATTCCCGCGGTCGGCGAAGTGCCGAACGCGCCTGGCATCGCCGATCCCGGCGACGCCATCATTGTCGACGGCACCTCGGGCGAGATCTATGTCCGCCCGTCGGCCGAGATCGAATCCGCCTATGCCGAGCGGGTGCGGTTTCGCGCGCGCCGGCAGGCGCAATATCTGGCGCTGCGCGAAAAGCCCTGCGTGACCAAGGATGGCCAGAAGGTCGAGCTCCTGATCAATGCAGGGCTCACCATCGACCTGCCGCATATCGAGGACACCGGCAGCGCCGGCATCGGGCTGTTCCGCACCGAGCTGCAATTCATGGTGTCGCCGAGCCTGCCGCGCTCATCCGACCAGCTCGCGCTTTATCGCACCGTGCTGGACGCGGCCGGCAGCAAGCCCGTGACCTTCCGCACCCTCGATATCGGCGGCGACAAGGCGCTGCCCTATATGGAGACGGTGATCGAGGAAAATCCGGCGCTCGGCTGGCGCGCGATCCGGCTCGGCCTCGACCGGCCGGGCCTGTTGCGCGGCCAGATCCGCGCGCTGCTGCGCGCCGGCGGCGGCCGGGCGCTGCGCATCATGTTCCCGATGATCTCGGATGTCGCCGAATTCGACGCCGCCAAAGCCATCGTCGAGCGCGAGCTGACCTATCTGCGCCAGCACGGCCACGCGCTGCCGGAACGCATCGATGTCGGCACCATGGTGGAGGTACCGGCGCTCCTCTTCCAGATGGAAGAACTGTTGAAGCGGGTCGACTTCATCTCGGTCGGCTCCAACGATCTGTTCCAGTTCCTGTTCGCGGTCGATCGCGGCAACGCCAAAGTGTCGGAGCGGTTCGACACGCTGTCGGCGCCGATCATGCGCGCGCTGCGCGACATCGTACGCAAAGCCAACGCGGCAAAGAAATCCGCCTCGCTCTGCGGCGAGATGGCCTCAAAGCCGATCGGCGCGCTGGCGCTGATCGCGCTCGGCTATCGCTCGCTGTCGCTGTCCGCGACCGGGCACGGCCCGGTGAAGGCGATGATCCTCGACCTCGACGCCAAAAAGGCCGAGGCGATGCTCAACCCGCTGCTGGACGCGCCGGCCGGCAGCGTGTCGATCCGGCAGAAGCTGACCGAGTTCGCCGAAACCGAGGGGCTGGCGTTGTAGCGAGGTTGTCCAGACCCGCGCCGCTCCCGATTTCCGCCCTTTCGAGATTTTTGCCGAGATTTTTGCCGAGATTTTCGCAATGTCGATGCTACCCGAAGCCAAGCTGGACGTACTCCTTGCGCATCACGCTTCCCTCGAAGCGCAGATCCTCGGCCAGTTGTCGTCCGACAGGTATGTCCAGATCACCCGCGAGCTCGCCGAGCTCAATCCGCTGATCGACGCGGTGAAGAATTATCGCGCCACGGTGAAGGAACTCGCCGACACCGAGGCCTTGATTGCCGATCCCTCAACCGATGCCGACATGCGCGGCATGGCGGAAGCCGAGCGCGAAACGTTGCAGGCGAAGCGCGGCGAACTCGAGCAGGAGATCCGCGTCGCGCTGTTGCCCAAGGACGCCATGGACGACCGCAACGTCGTGCTCGAAATCCGCGCCGGCACCGGCGGCGACGAGGCCTCGCTGTTCGCGGGCGACCTGTTCCGCATGTATGAGCGCTTCGCGGCCTTGCAGGGCTGGAAGGTCGAGGTGGTCTCGGCCAGCGAAGGCACCGTCGGCGGCTACAAGGAAATCATCGCGGAGGTGCAGGGCCGCGGCGCGTTCTCGAAACTGAAATTCGAATCCGGCGTGCACCGGGTGCAGCGCGTGCCGGACACCGAGACGCAGGGCCGGATTCACACCTCGGCCGCCACCGTCGCGGTACTGCCCGAGGTCGAGGATGTCGACGTCGACATCAAGAACGATGACCTGCGGATCGAGACCATGCGCGCGCAGGGCGCGGGCGGCCAGCACGTCAACAAGACGGAATCGGCCATCCGCATCACCCATATCCCGACCGGCATCGTTGTCATGATGCAGGACAGCCGTTCGCAGCACAAAAACCGGGCTTCCGCCATGAACATCCTGCGCTCGCGCATTTATGATGCCGAGCGCCAGCGGGTGGATGCGGTGCGCTCCGCCGACCGCAAGGAGAAGGTCGGCTCCGGCGACCGCAGTGAGCGCATCCGCACCTATAATTTTCCGCAAGGCCGCGTCACCGACCATCGCATCAATTTGACGCTCTACAAATTGCCGCAGGTGATCTCGGGCGAAGCGCTGGGTGAATTGATCGACGCGCTGACCACCGAACATCAGGCCGCACAGCTCGCCGCGCAAGGTGCGGCGGCGTGAGCGCCGGCAAAAAGCTGGCCGGACAAACCGTCGAGACTGCACGGCGCGCACTGGCCACGCGCTTCAAAGCCGCCGGCATCGAATCAGCTGAACTCGATGCGCGGCTACTCGTCGGCTCGGCGCTGGGCCTCGATCTCACTGGCCTCATCACTGCGGCGAACCGCACACTCACGTCGGACGAATCGAATCACCTCGAATCCTGCGCGCAGCGCCGGCTGAAAGGCGAGCCGGTCGCGCGCATTCTCGGGCAGAAGGAATTCTGGGGGCTGCCATTGAAACTTTCCGCCGCGACGCTGGTGCCGCGGCCGGACACCGAGACGGTGGTCGAGCGCGCGCTGGAAATCATGCGCGCCTCCGGCGGCCGCGCGTTTCGCATCGCCGACATCGGCACCGGCACGGGCGCGATCCTGCTCGCGCTGCTGCATGAATTGCCGGAGGCGTTTGGCGTCGGAACCGACATCAACCTCGCGGCACTGCGGACCGCGAGAGAGAACGCCGCCGATCTCGGGCTCGCGCCGCGCGCCGCTTTCGTCGCCTGCAGCTATGCCTCGGCGCTGTCCACTGGCTTCGATCTCGTCGTGTCGAATCCGCCCTATATCCGCTCCGCCGATATCGCGGGCCTCGCCACTGAGGTGCGCGACCACGACCCGCATGCCGCGCTCGACGGCGGCACCGATGGCCTCGACGCTTATCGTGCGCTGATTCCGCAGGCGACTGATTCGCTGGTCCCCGGCGGCGCCCTGATCGTGGAGGCCGGACAGGGCCAGAGCGGCCCGATTGAAGCTTTGATGACGCAGGCCGGGTTAACCACTCACGAAGGCGCAAAAACCGACCTGGCGGGCATTCCGCGGGCCATTACAGGGCGAAAATTGCCCCGATAAAGTCCGATTGGAACGCAAAAAAACCTCTTGGAATATCGCCCGGGAACGACTACGTTCCGCCCAACACATCGGCGCAGGCCCCGTAGACCCTACGGGTGAAAAGCCTTAATTCTCAAAGCGAGAGCCGCGCCGGGTAAAGGTTCCAGAACGCAGGTCCAGTCGGGCGCGAAAGCTTGGAAGCGCCGCGCCGCTAGTGACCGCAGAGCGAACGAAAGCCTGATTTGCGCTTGACGATTTACGCAAGAGAACTGGGCTTGTTTTGGCAGGCTAGATGAAGGGTTCGCCGGTGGATGATCGCCGGCGGTGGGGAACGCGTCTTTGCTGAACGCGACGGTCGACGCCATCGACACGAACTGGAGCTGCATCGCGGCGAGATGCGTTATCAACGCGCGCTTGGTCGGTCGCGGCTAATGGCAAATCCAACGTTTTTACCCAAGGCTGGAATAAAAGGCAGGACATGAGAAACGGTCAGAACAACAAGCGGATGCGCAACCGGAATAACAACAACAACAATAACAACAACAATAACCGGCGCGGCCAAAATCCGATGACCCGGGTGTTCGAATCGAACGGTCCCGACATCAAGATCCGCGGCACGGCCTCTCACATCGCCGAGAAATATCTGCAGCTCGCGCGCGACGCGCGTTCCTCCGGCGATCCGGTCGCCGCCGAGAACTACTACCAACACGCCGAGCATTATTTCCGCCTGATCGCCACCGCGCAGGAGCAGTTCCGCCAGAACCAGCCGCAGCAGCAACCGCGCACCGACGAGATCGTCAGCGAGGATGGCGAGGACGATGGCGAGAATTATTCGAGCTTCGGCCAGGAGCCCGGCTTCGCGCCGCAGCAGCACCAGCCGCAGCCGCAGCCCTATGTGCGCGACAACGGCCAGCGCGATCATCAGCGCGACAACCAGCCGCCGCCCTATCAGCGCGATCGCGACCAGCAGCCGCGCGAGCACCGTCCGCAGCCGCAATATGTGCCGCAGCCGCAACCGCAGCCCGTGGTAGCGGACAATGGCGGCGTCGACCGCCTGCCCTCCTTCATCACCGGCCCGCAGCCGCAGATCAATGGCGGCGGCGCCTATGAAGGCAATGGGGGCGCCGAGCGTTTCCCGCGCCGCCGGCGCCGGCCGCATGCCGGCCCGCGCCCCGAGGGCGTGGCGCAGCCGGCCGCAGCCACCCCGGGCGAGGACTTCAATCCGGGGAACGAGTAAGGCGCGATAGCCTTGCGTAAATCGTAGGGTGGGCAAAGCGAAAGCGTGCCCACCTTTTCTTCTGGCGTATTCCTGTAAACGGCGGGCACGGCGCTGTGCGCCCTTGCCCACCCTGCCTTGCAATCATCCCCGTGTCGGGGTCGGCACCAGCACCGGCTTGAGCGCCGGAATCAGCCGCGTGCGCTCGCGCTTGGCAGGGATGGCGCGATAGACCTGCTTGGTCGCCTCGACGATGTGGACGCCGGCCACCGGCAGCGACACGGCCGCGCCGACGCGTTCCCACGCGAGCGCCGAGCGCAGGAACCAGCTGCTCGCAACCGGGGGCACGAACAGGGCTTCACTCCAGGCCGTCGGCGTGAACCAGGCCTGCCGCAACAACTGTGTGATCTGTGAACGCGAATAGGGCCGGCCATGGCCGAACGGCGTCTTGTCGGTGCGGGTCCATACCCCGCGCCGGTTCGGGATCACCGCCATCATCCGGCCCGACGGCGCCAAGACCCGCCAGACCTCGCGCAGCAGCGCCTCCGGATCGTCGGACATTTCCAGCGCATGCACCAGCAGCACACGGTCGACCGCGGCGTCCGGCAGCGGCATGTCGAACTCATCGACCAGGGCCGCCAGCGCCGGGCGCGCGGTGGGCCATTTCAGGACCCCCTGCGCCGCCGGCATGAAGGCAACGCAGCGCTCGGAATCTTCACGAAAAAGCCCGAGATAAGGCGTCGGATAGCCGATGCCGAGCACGCGCTGGCCTTCCGCGCTCGGCCAGCGCTCGTGGATGGCGCGATTGATCAATTGCCGCGCCACAATGCCGAGGCGCTGCGAATAGAAATCGCGGAGATCGATGACGTCGATGCCCATGACAGCAATCTAACACGCCAGGGTGTAGCGCGGCGCGGTCGAATATTACATTGCCCGTTCAGCATTAACGCCATATCTCTCATGACAGGGAACGCCGTCCGTTGATTAAAATTGGAGACGTCATGGCCGCCGAGATCAGAACCTTCACCTGCCTGTCGGACAATTTCGGCTATCTGATCCATGACACGGCTACCCAGGCGACCGCCTCGATCGATGCGCCGGAAGCAGGCCCCATCATCAAGGCGCTGGAGCAGGAGGGCTGGAAGCTCACCGACATCCTGATCACCCATCATCATCACGACCATGTCGGCGGCGTCGCCGAGCTCAAGCAGAAATATGGCTGCCGCGTGGTGGCCCCGCATGACAAGAAAGCCCAGATCGCCAATGTCGACCTGCGCGTCGCCAATGGCGATGTGGTGAAGGTCGGCAATCTGCTCGGCCGCGTCGTGGAGACGCCGGGCCATACGCTCGACCACATCTCCTATGTGTTCGACGGCGAGAAGGCCCTGTTCGCCGCCGACACGCTGTTCTCGATCGGATGCGGGCGGGTGTTCGAGGGCACCCATCCCATGATGTGGGAGTCGCTTCTGAAGCTGCGGACGCTGCCCGACGACTTCAGGCTTTATTGCGGCCATGAATATACGGCCTCGAACGTAAAATTCGCGCTCACCGTCGAGCCCGACAATCCCGCGCTGCAGGCCCGCGCCGCGGAAGTGACGAAACTCCGCGCCGACAGCAAGCCGACCATCCCGGTGCTGCTCGGCGAGGAGAAGAAGTCCAACGTCTTCCTCCGCGCCGACGATCCGCAAGTTGCCGTCAAGCTGCACATGAAGGGCGCGAGCGCGGCGGACGTGTTCGGCGAACTCCGCGAACGCAAGAACAAATCCTGATGGCGCTCTCTGCTTCCGACATAATCGCGCGGCTGGAATTGCGGCCGCACCCCGAAGGCGGATATTACCGCGAGACGTTTCGCGACAAGCGCGTCGACGACAACGGGCGCGCGCATTCCACCGCGATCTATTTCCTGCTCGCGCGCGGCGACCGCTCGCACTGGCATCGCGTCGATGCGGTCGAGATCTGGCATTACTATGCCGGCAGCCCGCTGGTCCTGCAGATCGCCCATGACGGCTGTGCGCCGCATCTCGTAACCCTGGGTCCCGATCTCGCGGCCGGCCAGCGGCCGCAGGCCATCGTGCCGGCGGACGCGTGGCAATCGGCCGAGACCACCGGCGACTGGACGCTGGTCGGTTGCACCGTGGCGCCGGGCTTCGAGTTTGCCGGATTCGAGATGGCGCAGGCGGATTTCGAGCCGGCGAGCTGAAATACTTGCGGTCGGGAATCGGGTGGGTTCGAGGAGCCCGCCCTTTTATGTTCTGCTCCTGTGATTCCCGAGGAGCGAACTCATGCACGGCACTTTCGACACGCAGAACGTTCAGATCGAACCCGCCATCCTCTATTTCGGAACGCCGGTCGTTCTGATCGGCACCTGCAACGAAGACGGCTCGTTCAACCTCTCGCCGATGTCGTCCGCATGGTGGCTGGGCTGGCGCTGCATGCTCGGCCTCGGCAGCAATTCGAAGACAACCGAGAATTTGATCCGGACCGGCGAATGCGTTCTCAATTTGCCGTCCGCAGGGCTAGTCGGTGCGGTCGATCGGTTGGCACGCACCACCGGCTCGGATCCGGTGCCCGCCGGAAAGACGATGCGCGGTTATCGTCACGAGAAACACAAATTCGCATTGAGCGGTCTCACCGCGATGCCGGGCGACACTGTCGCGGCGCCACGCGCGCTGGAATGCCCCGTACAGATCGAGGCGAAGCTCGCGCACAGCCACGGAATCGCGCAGGACGATGCAGCGTGGCGCAGCAAGCTCACGGCGATTGAGGTGCGCGTCACCCGGGTACACGCCCACCCCGACATCATGATGGAGGGCGAGTCCGATCGAATCGATCCCGACAAATGGCGGCCGCTGATCATGAGCTTTCAGCAATTCTACGGCCTGATGCCTGACAAATTGCAGCGCTCCGAGCTCGGGCAGATTCCGGAAGCGTCGTACAGGCCGCCCGGCTGGCAGCCGGCGCTTTAGGCAGCGCGGTTCTGGCTACCAGAGCGTGATGACGCTTCTTCGAATCGTCATCCCGCTCTATCTTTTTGTTTGAGCATGATCTTTTCGGAAAACCGCTACACACTTTTCCGGATCATGCTCCAGGTCATCGCTTCCACACCATATCCTTCGCAGCGATCAGGCCACCGCCGGCGATCAGGATCGCGGCCAGCGCAATGTTGGCGCTGGCCTTGGCAAAGCCCGCGAGAATCAGGAACGCGGTCGAGAGCAGCGGCGTCGCATAGGAGGCGGCGCCGAGCACACGGATGTCGCCGCGCTTCATTCCGATATCCCAGGCATAGAACGCGGCGCCCACCGGACCTATGCCGAGTGCGACGATGGCGGCCCATTGCAGCGCCGAGTCCGGCCATACCGTGGTTTCGACAAAGGCGTGCACCAGCGCCGCGAGCAGCGCCGTCACCGCGCAAAATCCGGCGACTGCATCGGTCGGCACCGATTTGAGCCGGCGCGACAGCACCGAATAGGTCGACCAGACAAAGGCCGCGATGAAGGCTGCGATCAGCCCCGGCACCTGGCCGGGCGCAAAACTGCCGGTGTTGCCGGCGAACAGGAGCACGGTGCCGGCCAGCCCCAGCATCGCGCCGATGACGTGATGCGGCGCGAGCCGCTCGCCGGGCAGCAGCGAGGAAAACAGCACGATCAACAGTGGCCAAAGATAATTGAGCAGCCCCGCTTCGGCCGGCGGTGCGAAGCGCAGCGCCAGGAAATACAGGGCGTGATAGCCGAACAGTCCGCCGACGCCGACGATCCAGGCGACCAGCGGCTGCCGCAGCGCCTTCACCGCGTCCGTACGCCCGATCCAGGTCAGCGCGCAGGTGAGCGCGCCGATGGCAAAGGTCATCGCGGCAAGCTGGAACGCCGGGATTTTTCCGGTCGCGACCGTCATGACCGCGAGCAGCGACCACATCAGGATCGCGGTCAGGCCAATCAGGGTCGCGCTGCGGGGAGTCATGGCGTCCGTCATTCCGGGGCGCGCGTCAGCGCGAACCCGGAATGACTACTACGAATCACATCACGCCAGATACTGCCCGCCGTTCACTGTCAGCGTCGATCCGGTGATGAAGCCGGCCTCGTCGGCGGCGAGGAACACCACGGCGCGCGCGATCTCTTCGGGCTCGCCGAGCCGGTTGGCCGGAATCTGCGGGATCACGCTCTTCTCCAGCACCTCCTTCGGCACCGCCTGCACCATCTCGGTGTTGATGTAGCCGGGGCAAATCGCGTTCACGGTAATGCCGCCCTTGGCGTTCTCCAGCGCGAGCGCCTTGGTGAAGCCGATGTCGCCGGCCTTGGCCGCGGAATAGTTGACCTGGCCGAACTGGCCCTTCTGGCCGTTGATCGAGGAGATCGAGATGACGCGGCCGAATTTGCGCGCGCGCATGCCCTCGATCACCTGGCGCGTCATGTTGAACAGCGAGCCGAGATTGGTGTTGATCACGGCGTTCCACTGCTCGAGCGTCATCTTGTGGAAGGCGGTGTCCTTGGTGATGCCGGCATTGTTGATCAGCACATCGACCGGGCCGAGGTCGGCCTCGACCTTCTTGACGCCCGCGGCGCAAGCGTCGAACGACGAAACGTCCCATTTGTAGACGGGAATGCCGGTCTCGGCCTTGAACTTCTCGGCCGCGACGTCATTGCCGGCGTAGCTCGCCGCAACCTTGTAGCCGGCGTCCTTCAACGCCTTGCTGATCGCCGCGCCAATGCCTCGTGTACCGCCCGTCACCAATGCAACGCGTGCCATGTCGTGTCCTTCCTCGGCGTTTCGAACTCAAAACGTTTTTTCTTGTAACTGCGGATTATGCGAGCGGTTTGAACAACATCAAGAACAAAACGCCCGGAAGGTTTTTCCGGGCGTTTTCTCTTAAGTGAATGCTGTGCAGTTGCGAAGAGAAATTCTTGTCGCAGCGAGCCTACATTTTAGCCGCGTGCGATGCACTCTTTAATCGCGTGCAAGGCTTAATCGCGTGCAATGCACATAGCGATGCCCATGCCGCCCCCGATGCAGAGCGTGGCAAGGCCCTTCTTGGAATCGCGCTTCTGCATTTCATGCAGCAGCGTCACCAGCACGCGCGCGCCCGAAGCGCCGATCGGGTGACCGATCGCGATCGCGCCGCCGTTGACGTTGACCTTGGAAGTATCCCAGCCGAGGTCCTTGTTGACCGCGCAGGCCTGCGCCGCAAAGGCTTCATTGGCCTCGATCAAGTCGAGGTCACCGGCACTCCAGCCGGCCTTCTTCAGCGCGGTACGCGAGGCGGGGATCGGGCCAGTGCCCATGATCTTCGGATCGACGCCGGCCTGGCCCCAGGAGACGATGCGGCCGAGCACCTTCCTGCCTTCCTTGGCAGCCTGCTTGGCGGTCATCAGCACCACGACGGCGGCGCCGTCATTGATGCCGGACGCGCTGCCGGCGGTGACGGTGCCGTCCTTCTCGAAGGCCGGCTTCAGCTTGGCCATGGCATCGATCGTGGCGCCATGGCGCGGATATTCGTCGTCGGCAACGACGATATCGCCCTTGCGGGTCTTGATGGTGACCGGGACGATCTCGTCCTTGAACTTGCCGGCCTTCTGCGCCGCCTCGGCCTTCTGCTGGGAGTGGACGGCGAACTCGTCCTGCTGGGCGCGGGTGATCTGATATTGCTTGGCCACGTTCTCGGCGGTGTTGCCCATGTGGTAGCCGTTGAAGGCATCCCAGAGCCCGTCCTTGATCATGGTGTCGACGAAATCGACCGAACCCATCTTGACGCCGCCGCGCAGATACTGGGCGTGCGGGGCCATGCTCATGGATTCCTGGCCGCCGGCGACGACGATTTCCGAATCGCCGTTGAGCAGTGCCTGGTAGCCGAGCGCGACCGAGCGCAGGCCCGAGCCGCAGAGCTGGTTGACGCCCCAGGCCGGGCTCTCCACCGGAATACCGGCGTTGATCGAGGCCTGGCGGGCCGGGTTCTGGCCCTGGGCTGCGGTCAGGATCTGGCCCATGATGACTTCGGACACGCGGCCCGGCTCGACACCGGCGCGCTCCAGCGCGGCCTTGATGGCGACGGCGCCGAGATCATGGGCGGGCATGGTGGCGAACGCGCCGTTGAAACTTCCGACCGGGGTGCGGGCGGCGGCGACGATGACGACATCGTCTGACATGGGCATCTCCTGAGGGCTTGAGGTTCTTTTGAACAGGCGGGCGTGCGCCGGAATAGGCGGGGCCAGTCTCCCTGTTATCCTGTGAACGTGGTTGACGCATGTCAACGGCGGCGCGGCGAATTTGTGTTGCGATCATTCAATCGACGCGTCCGGCAGCTAGCCCGCGTCTCGATGGTTCGCAAGTACCCATCTGACTGCCCCGTCCACCACTCCCGCGCGCTCTTCGCAACTGCACAATAAAAATGCTGCGCAATATGAATTTGCCCCTGGATTAACCGTGCTGCACAAAACGGTAGCCGAACCTCTTTGAAAATGCTTAGTTTGTTGCGGATGCGTAGCGCACTGCCCTGCGGCAACGCCGTCGGGTTCCCCTCTCTCCTCGGTTGCACGCGAGAGCCCCATGGCGAAATCAGACCAGCCCACCACCATCAAGAAATACGCGAACCGGCGGCTCTATAATACCGGCACGAGCACCTATGTGACGCTGGAGGATCTGGCGGCGATGGTGAAGGAGGGCGAGGATTTCCTCGTCTATGACGCCAAGACCGGCGACGACATCACCCGTTCGGTGCTGGCGCAGATCATCTTCGAGCAGGAAAACAAGGCGGGACAGAATCTGCTGCCCACCACGTTCCTGCGCCAGCTGATCCGCTTCTACGGCGACAGCATGCAGATGGTGGTGCCGAAATATCTCGAGCAGTCGATCGACACGCTGACGCGCGAGCAGGAGAAATTCCGCAAACAGCTCGTCAACACCTTCAGCGGTACACCGTTTGCGCCGCTGGAAGAGCATGTCCGCCGCAACATGGAATTGTTCCAGCAGACCTTCTCGATGTTCAAGCCGTTCGCGCCGCGCGCCGCTGGTGATGCCGACAAAGCTCCCGAGCCGGCGGCGGAGGAAACCAACATCGACGATCTGCGCAAGCAGATGAAGGAAATGCAGGAACGGCTCGAGCGCATGTCGAAAGAGCCGAAGAAGGAAGAGTAATTCTTCCTCCGCAGTCACCCTCTTCTCGTCACGGCCGGGCTTGTCCCGGCCATCCGCGTCTTTAGCGCCGCGCATTCTCAAGACGTGGATGACCGCCACAAGCGCGGGCATGACGACCGGATAAAGGCCGCTGGATCGTTACCCCGCCGCCGGCAACGCTTCCGCATCCACCGCCCACGGACGTTCCGCGGTCGCAAGCCCGATCAGCCGGCCCTGGATGTAATCGCAGCCCCAGTCGCGCAGCATCGACGCCGACTCGTCGTCCTGCACCCATTCGGCGACCGTCTTGATGTTCAGCCGCCGCGCGAGATCGATCAGCGTCTGCACGAAGGCGCGGTCGTCGGCGGAATGCGCGATGTTCTGCACGAAGGCGCCGTCGATCTTGACGATGTCGACGCCGAGCTTGCGCAAATTGCGGAACGAGGTGTAGCCGGCGCCGAAATCGTCGATCGCAATCCGGCTGCCGTAATTCTTCAGCCGCGTGACGAAGCCCCTGAGATCATCGATGTCCTGGATCGCGACCGTCTCGGTGATCTCGACGATCAGCCGCTCGGCGACGCCGGGATGCGCGCGCATCAACAACTCGATCGAGGCCCACCAGTCCGGATCCATGGTGGTGTCGGGCGAGATGTTGAGGCTGAGCTCGACGCCGGGCGACTGCGCGAGCTCGGCGACCACGAGCTCGAGCACGCGGTGATCGACCAGGCGGATCAGGCCGAGTCGTTCGGCGACCGGCACGATGTCAGGCGCGAGCAGCACCCTTCCGTCGTCCTGCTCCATCCGCACCAGGCATTCGTGGAAGGCGGTTTCGCGCGAGCTTGCGGCCACGACCGGCTCATAGGCCATCACGATGCGCCGCTCGTTGAGCGCGGTGACGATCTCGTCGGTGACGCGGATGTTGACGCGGCGCTGCGCGTCGCGCTCGACGTTCGGACGCCAGGCGAGGAACGAGCCGGCGCGACGGCGCTTGCAACTGTCGAGCGTCTCGTGCGCGCGGTTGATGGCCTCGTCGGCCGAGCGCGCATAGCGCGGCAAGGCGACGCCGCCGATCGAGGCGGTTACCGAGACCGGACCCGAGCGGGTCGGCACCACCTCGTCGCGCACCGCCGCGAGGAAGCGTTCGGCGGCAATATTCATGTCGTCGATGGTGCAGTTTTTCAGGATCAATCCGAACTTGTTGCCGGAGAAGCGGCCGAGCACGTCGCCGCCGCGCAGCCGCGCGCGGATTCGCGTGGCGATTTCGGAAATCACGGCGTCCGCGACATCGAAGCCGAAGGCGTCGTTGACCCGCACCAGATGGTCGATGCCGATCAGGAGGAAGGCGCTGGTGGAGCGGAAGCGCTGGGTTTCCTCGACCGCCTCCGCCAGCGCGGCGATCAGATGGGTCCGGTTGAGCTCGCCGGTCAGGGGATCGTGGCTCGACAGTTTCAGGAGCTGCTCGTCCCGGGCATGGCGCTCATTGTTGATGCGGACGATGCCTTGCGCGCGCGCCGGCCTGCCGTCGGGACCGGCGAACCAGCAGCCGGTCTCCTCGATCCAGGTGACCGGCGCCGAGGTCGAAGCGCGCACGCCATATTCGATCCGGTACGGCGTGCCCTCGGCGCCATGGACCGCCGGCGAAAGACCAAGCGCATCGGCGCGAATCGAGGTCTGCGGCTCGATCAGCTTTGCAAATTCCGCCCCGCTCGCGAGCGCCTCGAGCGGGATGTCGGTAAAGACCGCGCTGGCGTGATCGCTCCAGCTGATCGTGTCGCTGGCAATATCCCACACAAAGGCGGCCTGGCCGAGCGAGGCCAGGATGGTCGAGGTCTGCGGAGATGCGGCTGTCACGGTCGCCTCGTTTCGGGACACAGGCGGTGATTCCCTGGTCGCAGGATAGGGCCTGTTTCACGAAAATCCCTAAACGAAGTTCATTAATGTTCTGGAAACCACCTTTTCCGAAGCGCCGGAACGAAACGCGGGGCGGCGGCATACTAATTGCGAAAGTCAAACCGTAACGGGACCGGATGTCCCAGAATGTGACGGTTTGCGTGTCCAGCGTTTACGAAGTGGAAATAGAAGACGGCGTCTTCGAGGACGTAGCGACCGCGTGCGTCGCGCTGGCGCCGGTCACGCAGACCGCCTATCGCGCCCTCAAAGTCTCTGTGACGCGGCCCAACGCCAATTTTGTCACGCAGCTGATTGCGACCGCCGAGCACGTGCCGCAAACCTGTGAGCTGCGGCGCGCGGCGCCGGCCGATGCGCTTTCTGCCTACTCCGCGCACCTGCACCCGATCCGGGACGCCGGTCTTCGCACCCGGCAGACGATCTAGGAACGAAACTACGGCCGCGGCGCTTCGGGCGAGGCGGCAGAACCGGCACCGGGCTGCAATTCCGGCGACGGGATTGTCGAAGAGGGCTCGGCGGCAGTGGCCGCAGGCTGCACCGGCTTCGGCTTTGGATGATCGAGCAGCACGGATTCGGCGACCGAAGCAGCCGATGGCGCCGGGGCCGGCGTCGGCGCCGCAGGCGCGGGCTCTATCCGCGGTTCAGGCGCGGGCTCTGCTTCAACCTGCCTCGAAACCCTTCGCGAGACGGTGGCGGGTGCGGCGTTGCGGCGCGCGCGCAGCGCAATGCCGCCGAAGAAATCCACCATCGCCATCAGCGTCAGCAGGAAGAAGGTCGAGGTGCCGAATTTCGGCCACATCACGAACTCGGCCGCAGCCGCGCCAAACACGATCAGCGACAACAGATGATCGGTGAGATATTTCGAGCCCGGCCGCGCGCCCTTGACGATCTCGAGCAGCAGCAGCAACAGGCCGAGCGTCAGCAGGATATCGCTCAGATTGATCGCCCATTCCGTGCCCGAGACCAGGGTCAGCCTGATCAGCGGATCGGCCATCGACACGGTCGGCATCAGCCAGGCGACGATGTTGTAGATCGCGAGCGGAACCAGGAGCAGCGGAAAACCGACCATCGGCGGGGCCTTCTTCACAAAGGGGAGATTGAGCGTATTCCGCAACAACGCCGGCGAAGCGCCTTGGCTCTGCCGCGGAAATTCCTCTTATCTCACTCGTTGGCCAAATTCGGGCAGGAAGATGAAAACCTCCTGCCCGCCGCGATCAGGCTTGCTGCCTAGGCTTCCCGCTTAAGCTTCTTTCTTGGGCTTCAGCACCTGCCGGCCCTTGTACATGCCGGTCTTGAGGTCGAGATGATGGGGCCGGCGCAGCTCGCCGGAATCCTTGTCCTCGACATAGGTGGGCTTCTTCAGCGCGTCCGCCGAGCGGCGCATGCCACGCCGCGACGGCGAGGTTTTTCTTCTCGGAACAGCCATAACGGGTCCTCTAGGGATGTTGCGGGGGCATCGCCCGAAATGCGGGACGCGCTTGGATCAAGCGTGCTGCGATGCCGACAAGGCCGCGCTTATAGAGGATGAAGTGCCATAAGGCTAGGGCCGGGTGCGTTCAAAATGGCCCAAAATGGGCTCAGAAAGCCCGATTTTCGCCCCAGCACGTGGTCACGGCCTGCGCCCGCGCCGTATAGGTTCCGGAGAGCCGCCGCAGCCCGGGTCCCGGCGTGCGAGCGCTGCGAATATGCGGGTTGGGCAGGATCGACGCCAGCAGCGCGGCCTCGCGCGGCGACAGGGTCGCGGCCGAATGGCCGAAGGCGAAGTTCGATCCCGCTTCGGCGCCGAACTGGCCGGAGGGGCCGAGCTCGGCGATGTTGAGATAGATTTCGAGGATCCGCTGCTTCGGCAGCACCGCGTCGATCCAGAGCGCCAGCGGAAATTCCAGCGCCTTGCGGACAAAACTCGCGCCCTGCCACAGGAACAGGTTTTTCGCGACCTGCTGGGTGATGGTGGAGGCGCCGCGCATCCCCTCGCCCTCCTGGGCGTCGTTGATGGCCTCGCGCAGCGCGCCGAAATCGATGCCATGATGCTTGCAGAAATGCGCGTCCTCCGCGCCGATGACGGCGCGCGGCAGGTACGGCGACATGGCGTGGAGATCGATCCATTGCCGCGACATCGGAGCGCCCGTCAGCTTGCGCCAGACCATCAGCGTCGAGACGGGATGGCCGACGCGGTAGAACGGCGTCAGCACATAGGGCACGAGCAGCACCATCAGCACGATCAAGACCAGGGTTTTGAGGGCGCGCAAATCGGTCTTTTCCGCTTCATGGGCGAAAGCGTTCGCACAAGGAAGCTTGGGGCACGGGAGGAAGCGCTGTTATCCCGCTCACAGTTCCGGCCCTTTTCAAGCTGTTTTATGACGCAGCCGCCGCCGCGGCCCGATTGACGAAGGCGGCCGCATAAAGGATTGTCCGCCGAATTTGACTTTGGAGCCAAGACTTTGGAGCCCGACTGAATGACCGGCACTGCCCACGATTTCGCGAAACGACTGGACAAGACCGCGGAGGATACCGAAGCCCTGCTCGCCAAATTGCTCTCGGACACGCTGGAGCCGGATGAGATTGCGCGGCCGAAGCGGCTGATGGACGCCATGCGCTATTCGAGCCTGGGCGGGGGCAAGCGCCTGCGGCCGTTCCTGGTGGTCGAAAGCGCCGCCGTATTCGATGTTCCTCGCGAGGCCGGGCTGCTCGTCGGCGCCGCGCTCGAATGCATCCACTGCTATTCGCTGATCCATGACGATTTGCCGTCGATGGACAATTCCGACCTGCGCCGCGGCCGCCCCACCCTGCACAAGAAGACCGACGACGCCACCGCGATCCTCGCCGGCGACGGCCTGTTGACGCTTGCGTTCGACATCGTCACCCGCGACGAGATCCATCGCGACGCCACGGTCCGCCTGCTGCTGACGCGGGCGCTGGCGCGCGCCGCGGGCATCGGCGGCATGGTCGGCGGGCAGATGCTCGATCTAGCCGGCGAAGGGCGTTTTGGCGACCGCGAGCCGGTCGATGTCGCGCGGCTGCAGCAAATGAAGACCGGCGCACTGTTGCGCTTCGGCTGTATCGCCGGCGCGCTGCTCGGCCAGGCGTCGGCGAAGCAGTACCAGGCGCTCGACGATTACGGCAAGGCGCTCGGCGAAGCCTTCCAGATCGCCGACGACCTGCTCGACGTCGAGGGCGACGCGGCGGCACTCGGCAAGCCGTCCGGCCAGGATGCGGCGCTGGGCAAGACCACCTTCGTCACGCAGCTCGGCATCGAGGGCGCCAAGCAGCGCGTGCGCGACCTGCTCGCGCGCGGGGATTCCGCGCTCTCGATTTTCGGCGCGAAGGGCGACGTGCTGCGCGCCACCTCGCGTTTTGTCGCTGAACGAAAAAATTAGGATGGCCGGCAACGAGCTCGAAGAGGCCCTACTTCAATTCCGCAAGCTGCCAAAGCCGGTCCGGGTGGTTTACGCGCGACCGCGCACCTTCGTCGCAATCGCGCTCGGCATTGTCACGTTTTTCCTGTTGCCGCCTTCGACACGGCTGGTGACGCGGTTGCTGATCGGATGGGACATCTTCGCCATCCTCTATCTCCTGCTCGTCTATCTCATGATGTGGCGGAGTGGACAGCGCAGCATCAAGCGCAACGCCGTGCTGCAGGATGACGGCCGCTTCCTGATCCTGCTGGTGACCGCGCTCGGCGCCTTTGCCAGCATCGCCGCGATCGTGTTCGAGCTCGGCAGCACGCATCATGCCGTGCTGCAGCTCGCGATCGCGACCGGCACCATCGTGCTGTCCTGGGCGGTGGTGCACACCGCCTTTGCGCTGCATTACGCCCATGATTATTACCGCAGCGCCAAGCCTGGCGGCCTGCAGTTCCCGAGCGGCGAGAAGCAGGATCACGCCGATTACTGGGATTTCGTCTATTTTTCGTTCGTGATCGGCATGACCGCGCAGGTCTCCGACGTCGGCATCACCGACAAGACCATCCGCCGCACCGCGACCGTGCACGGTATCATCTCGTTCGTCTACAACACCGCCCTCGTCGCGCTGATGGTCAACATCGCCGCCAGCGCGATTTCGAGTTGATTGCGCATCGACGCGGCCGTGCTTACGGGCACCTTCCCGACATGATGGCCTCGTTCGAGTTGCAACCCAGCGCACGCTCGCTACCGGTCAGCGGCCGGCCTGCAGCCGTCGGCGCCTGAGATCGCCCGTATCGCGGCGGCAGCGCGCCAGGGCCGGCGTCGTAGCCATACCCAGCCCCGCCTCTCGGAGCGACGGTGCGCGCCGCATCGTCCTGACGGCCCTGGCGGGAGCGGCGGCTTGCACGATCATCCTCGTCGCGCTTGGCCACCGGCTGCTTACGCTGCTTCTCGCACTCATTGTCGCCGTTGATGAAGGAGCCCTCGGCGCAGACGATCCTGGCGCAATGGTCGCCGTCGGCCTTGAAGCCGTGGTCGCAGACCAGCGGGCAGACCCGCGACGGCTTCTGCTTGATCGCGTCGAGCGTATCGGCATTGGCCGTCTTGACGTCGAGCTTCATGCCGGCATTGCGGTTGAACTGCGACAGCGAGCGCTGCGAGGATGCATCCCAATCACCATCGGCGTTGCCGGTGTAGCAGCCGACACGGCGCAGCTCGGACTGCACCGACTTGGTGATTTCGGGCTGCGACGGCGCGGGATTGAGCGAGGCCAGATTCGCGTTCCTGTCCGACGTGCGCGTTGCCGACTCGGGCTGTGGCGCCGGCGTATTGACTGCCACGGCCGTCTTGTCGGCACGGTTGCGCTCGGCGTCGGCGGCCTGCTGCTGGGCAACCTGCTTGGCCTTTTCCGCATCAAGGCGCGCCTGTTCGGCGGCCCTGGCGTCGGCGTCGGCCCTGGCCTGCGCCTCCTTCTGCGCGCCGGTGGCGGCGAGACGCTCGCGCTCCTGCTCGGCCTGCTGCGCTTTCTGCACGGCGGCGGCATGCGCGTCGTCGGCGACATACTTGTCACGTTGAAGCCTGGCGAGGCTCGCGTAAAAGCCGTCGGGATGCTGGGCGAGGAAGGCGTCGAACGCGGCCTTGTTGCCGACCTGCAGCGCGAGTTCATAGTCGCGGCGGACATCGGCCTGCGGGTTGGGTGCGGCAGCAGGCGCCGCAGCGACGGGAGGCGGCGCCGCGGCCGAGCCCGGCACCAGCGGCACATCGTCGCCGCCGAGCGAGCCATAGACGTATGGCTCCTGCCGGCTGGAGGTCGCCTTGAGCACGTCGTCGCGCACGAAGCCGAAGGCCCGGCGCACATCGAGCCCCGGCGTGGTCAGGTGCCGCGACAGCGCCGTGGTGAACGGACTGTTCTTGCCGGCGCCGTCCTGCGCCGTCGAGCCGGCCTTGGCGGAATAGGCAATCAGGGTGTTCGGGCTCGCCGGTTCGACCTTGGCAAGACCGCGGCCGATCGCACGCGTGGCCAGCGTCTTCTTCATGGTCTGGGCAAAGGGATTGTCACGGCAGGCGTCGAGAATGACGAGCCGCAGCTTCTTGGCCGATTCGACCGATACCAGGACGCGGTCCAGCGAAAACGCCTCGTCATAGACGTCGTTGTCGCGTTCGAGCTTGGCGTCCACCGGAATGAGATAATTTTCGCCGTCGACCTCGATGCCATGACCGGCATAATAGATCACGGCGATATCGGCACCGCTCGCCTTGTCGGCGAACTCACGCAACGCCCGGCGCGTCTCCAGCGCCGGAAGATTTTGCCGGAAATCGACCACGTCGAAGCCGGCGCCCTTCAGCGTTTGCGCCATCAGCGCCGCGTCGTTGACGGGGTTCGCAAGCGGCGGCACGTTCTGATAGGCCGAATTGCCCAGCACCAGCGCCACGCGCTTGTCGGCAAGGGCAGGTCCGCAGCTCAGGAGCAGCGCCGCGGCGAGAAGGTACTTCAGCGATCCAATCCATCCACGCACACTCATAATGGCGCCTTTCACAATTTCGGCTCCGACCCCCGCGAGTTGACCTAGCAAAGCTTTGCGCAGGCGCGTTGTGAGCCAGATCACGAAGTAAGCCTCGGCGGAACCTCGGATTTTCCGCAAAGATTCCCTTGTTTCTATGTCTTGCCAGATCGCCCGAAGGTTCGCTCTTTGCGAAAGCACATTTTCCGTCCAAGATCGGGCGGAAACAAAGAAAATTCCGGAGGAAGCAATGCGCGGGGTGGTGTTTCACGGCGAACGCGAGCTGGAACTGATGCAGTTCCCCGATCCGAGCCCGGATGCACACGATGTCGTCATCGAGATGAAGGCCTCGGGCATGTGCGGCAGCGATCTGCATCAATATCGCCGCGCCAAGGGCGGGGGCCAGGCCAGCGGCATCCCGATGCGGGACGGGCCGGTGATTGCAGGCCATGAGCCTTGCGGTGTGGTGGTTGCAATCGGCTCGGCCGTCGGACCCCAGGAAGCCCGGGTCGGCCAGCGCGTGATGGTGCACCATTATCAGGGCTGCACCCAGTGCAACCATTGCCGCGCCGGCTGGCAGCAGCTCTGCCAGGAGGTGCCGGTCAAGGTCTACGGAAACAACGCCCATGGCGGGCATGCGAATTACCTGAAGGTGCCGGCGAACACGCTGGTCGGGTTGCCGGACGAGCTGTCGTTTTCGGCGGGAGCGGCGGTCGCCTGCGGCTCGGGCACCGCCTACAGCGCGCTGCGCCGCATGAACCTGTCCGGCAACGACACCATCGCGATTTTCGGCCAGGGACCGGTGGGACTGGCCGCCACCCAATATGCCAAAGCGATGGGCGCGCGGGTGATCGCGCTCGACATCAGCCCACAGCGGCTCGACCGCGCCAAGGCCTTTGGCGCGGATGCGACCGTCAATCCCGGCTCGAACGATCCGGTGGCGGCGATCAAGGATTTGACCCACGGCCGCTATGCGGATCTGACGCTCGACACGTCGAGCAATTCCGACGCACGGCTGAACGCGATCCGCGCCACCAAGGTGTGGGGCACGATGTGCTTTGTCGGCGAAGGCGGCAATGTGCATATCGATGTCAGCCCGCATCTGCTGCGCCGGCAATTGACCCTGGTTGCCTCCTGGACGTTCTCCAACATCATCCAGGCCGAATGCGCGCGGTTCTCGGTCGAACGCAATATCGATGTCGACCAGCTCTTCACCCATCGCTGGAAGCTCGACCAGGCCGAGGAGGCCTACACGCTGTTCGACAAGCAGGTCGACGGCAAGGGCGTGTTCTTGATGTGAGCGCCACAGTCATGCGTAAACTGATCGCGATGGCTTTCGTTGCAGCGTGCCTGACCGGCTGCGGTATCGTCGAAACACTCACGAACGGCTTCAAGCACGCGCAGGCGGTTGAAACCGACCTCAAGGAGGCGACCGGAATCAAACCGGCTGTCGGCTTCAACTGGCACAATGGCCGCCTGGTATCGGTTACCGTGACGTTTCCGCAGCCCTATGATGCCAAGCCGCTGCGCGAGCTGGCGGACATGACACGCGCGGCCGTGGTCAAGGAGTTCCAGCAGACACCCGAGAACGTCGTGCTCGCTTTCGCGCTGGGAGCAGCGCCCAGCCCGGCGCCGGGCACGCCAACGCAGTAAATCATGCAGGGAGAATAATTGTGAGCCATGACCGTTCATCCGTCGAAGCCGTGGTCAACCACTATTTCGACGCGCTTTACGAAGGCGACGCCGAAAAGATGGGCGCGATCTTTCATCCTTCCGCCGACCTGCGCTGGGTCGAAAAAGGCGAGTTGAAGGTGCTGACCGTGCCGGATTGGCTGGGCCTGATCAAAAAGCGGGCGTCGGCCAAGGCCGACGGCAAGCCGCGCGAGGATTTCATCGTCACCATCGACCGCTCGGATGACAACACCGCCTTCATCAAGGTGCGCTGCCAATTGCCGCCGCGCTACTTCACCGACTATCTGGTGGCGATGAAGCTGAAGGACGGCTGGCAGATCGTCTCCAAGTCCTACCGCTACGATCTGCGCGATTGACGCCTCCCACTCGTCTCGTGCATCAGAGGCGGAATGGAAGCCACGTTTCAGATTTTTCTGTTCCTGCTGGCAGTGCTCGCGGGAACCGCGCTGTTCGCGCGCCGGGTCAACATCGCGCCCGCGATCCTGCTGCTGCTCGCCGGGATCGTGCTGGCTTTTATCCCCGGCACGCCCATGCTGGAGGCGCCGCCGGAGCTGGTGCTGTTGCTCGTGCTGCCACCCCTGATCTATTCGGCGAGTGTCGCAATGAGCTGGCGCGAATTCAGGCATAACCTGCGCCCGATCATCCTGCTTGCGGTCGGCGCCGTCATCTTCACGGCTGCCATGGTCGCGACCGCCACGCATTACCTGATCGGGCTGCCGTGGAACGTCGGCTTCCTGTTGGGCGCCATTGTCGCGCCACCCGACGCGGTCGCGCCGCTCGCGATTGCGCGCAGGCTCTGCATCCCCCGCCGCGTCATGGTCGTGCTCGAAGGCGAAGGACTCGCCAACGACGCCACCGCGCTGATCCTCTACCGCTTTGCGGTGGTCGCGATCACGACCGGCAGCTTCTCGCTGTCGAAAGCGACCGGCACGTTCTTCGTGGTGGTCGCCGCCGAAGTGCTGTTCGGCATCGCGATCGGCTGGCTCTCGCTGCGCGCCCGCCATTACGCGCGCGATCCGCAGATCGAGATCACCCTGTCGCTGATCACGCCCTATCTCGCCTATTGGGTGCCCGAACATCTCGGCGGGTCCGGCGTGATCGCAACGGTCGCCTGCGGGCTCTACATGAGCTGGAACGGGCCACTCTGGATTTCGTCGGCAACGCGCCTGCAGGGCATCTTCTTCTGGAATTTGGTGATCTACCTGATCGAAGGCCTGTTGTTTCTGCTGACGGGCTTCCAGATGCGGTCGCTGTACGAGAAATCAAAGGCGTTTCCGCTCGACGATATCCTGATCGCGATCGCGCTGGTAGCGGCCGTCGTCATCGTCGCCCGCTTCGTCTGGGTCTATCCCGCGACCTATCTGCCACGGGTGATAAGCAAAAGCCTGCGGCAACGCGACCCGTCGCCGCCCTGGCAATGGGTGTTCATCCTGTCCTTTGCCGGCATACGCGGCGCGGTTTCGCTCGCCGCCGCGCTGGCGCTGCCGCTCGCGCTCGCAAACGGCGACCCCTTTCCCTATCGCGACCTCGTGCTGTTCGTTGCCTTCGGCGTGATCTTCGTGACGCTGGTGGGTATCGGCTTCAGCCTGCCGGTGGTGGTGCGCTGGCTCGGCGTGTCGAACGCCGGCCGCAGCGAGGTTGTCGCCGAACATCAATCGGAAATCGCCGCGCGGCGCGAGGCGCTCGATGCGGCGCTGCGCTCGCTCGATGCCCTGATCGAGAAGTGCGAGTTGTCGGACGAAGTCGTGGGCCTGTTGCGGGCGCGGCACGAGATCCGCGCCAACCAGTTGCCGGACTCGCTCGATCCCGAGAAGCACGACGTCTCGGCGGAGGGAACTGAGCTGACGCGCGAGCTGATCGCAGCCGAGCGCAAGTTCATCCACATGATGCTGCGCGACGGCAAGATCACCGACGAGGCGCGCCGGCACATCGAGCGCGACCTCGATCTGGAGGAAGCAAGCCTCGCCAACCGCGAATACCGCGAAACGCCGTTGTGAGCGTCCTTGCCTTGGACTTCGTGAAGTCCAGACGCCGGAACAGCCGCCACGGCTGGCGTTATGCGACGATATTGTGACGCCGGCGATTTGACCTACCGCAACGCCGCACGGCGCGCTCGCGCTTAGCTTGAAAAAGAAGATCGAAAACCGCTCGCGCAGGCGGGCAGAGCACCACGCGGGGCCAGCATGAAGATTTTTCTCTCCGTCAAACTCGCGCTTCTTCCCTTTGTCGTCTTCTGGGCGTTGCTCGGCGCTCGTCACGCGGACTGGGCGATCTGGTCGGGGTTCGCCCTCTCGCTTGCGGGCAATTTGTGGCGCATCTGGCACCGCGAATGGAGGGTGCTGGAGGCGGGAGGATTTCTATTGTTCGCGCTGCTCGCCGCAGCCGAACTGAAATCGCCCGCATGGGCCGCGGCGAGCGCGCTGTGGCTGTCCTTTGCAGGCCTCGGGTTCATCAGCCTGGTCAGCACGCTCCTCGGTCGCCCGTGGACCGCAGATTATGCGCGCGCGGCCTATCCGGACAACGCGACCTCGCCGCAGTTTCGCGTGATCAACGCGGCGATGACGCTGTTGTGGGGCGTGTTGTTCCTCGCGATCGGCCTTTGCCGCTGGTCCGGCCTGTCCGAATGGGTCACGGGTGCCATCGTCGCTGCGGGCGCGCTGGTCTCGATCTTCGGCCCGAGGCTCGCGATTGCCTATGCGCTGAAACGGTTGCGCGCTTCGCGGGAAACCTTCCACTGGCCGGCACCGGCTTTCGCAAAGCATAATGGCGGCGATTGCGATGTCGCCATCGTCGGCGCCGGCATTGGCGGACTGACGGCGGCAGCCCTGCTTGCAGACTCCGGCCTGCAGGTGAAAGTGTTCGACCATCATCTGCTTCCCGGCGGCTTCTGCCACAACTACGTGCGCAAGACGCATCACGACAACAAGCCGGTGATCTATCGTTTCGATGCTGGCCCGCACGATTTTTCCGGCGTCTGGCCAGGCGGCGCGATCACGGGCGTACTCGAACGCCTTGGCGTTGCCGGGCAGATGCAATGGAAGCGGATCACGCACACCTACCATGTGGCGGGACGGCGCATCGAAGTGCCCGACGATTGGCGCGACTATGTGAGACTGTTGTGCGAGCAATTTCCGGGCAGCGCCGACGGCATCCGCGGCCTGTTCGAGACCATCCATGCGATTTTCGAGGACATGTTCTCCACCGGCCGCGGCAGGACGGGAATCCCCGGCATGCCCGAGACGGTCGAAGCCATGCTGGCGTTTCCGAAGGAGCACCCCGCCGCGTACAAGTGGATGAACGAGCCGTTCGACAGGCTGGTCGCAGCCTATGTCAGCGACCCCGACTTGATCCGGCTGCTCAACGCGCTCTCCGGCTATCTCGGCGACGGCGGCGAGCGCCTCACTTGCGCGCAGATGGTTCCGATCTACGGCTATTACTTCAAGGGCGGCCACTATCCGATCGGCGGCTCCGGCCGCTTCGCCGACGTGCTGGCGGAAGCGATCAAGCAGCGCGGCGGCGAGGTGCAGCTGAAATCGAGGGTCGATCGTATCCTGATCGAAGACGGCCGTGCCGTGGGTGTCGCGCTCGGCGATGGCCGCACCGTTCGCGCCACGGCCGTCGTCTGCAACGCTGACATCAGGCGGACTTTCCTCGAACTCGTCGAGGCGAAGCATCTGCCGGCGGCGTTCCGCGACCGGATCGCCGCGGCGGAGCCGGCGAATTCCGCCTTCAGCGTCCATCTCGGGCTCGACTTCGATCCGGATGTCCGTCCTGCCACGCATGTGTCGGCGCCGATGGGCGTTTACCTTGCCTCGATGTCCAAGCTCGACGCGAGTGCGGCCCCTCAGGGCCATTCAACGCTGATACTGATCTCGATCGTGCCTTACGCTACGGCACGAAACTGGTTTCCGCCCGGAGGGGGCGAGGACTGGAACAAGTGGCGGCATTCGGAGGAGTATGAAGCGCAGAAGCTGGAGCTGGGCGATCGGATGATCGAAGCGGCGGAGACCGTGATTCCCGGTCTGCGGCAGCACATCGTCTATCGCGCCGACGCGAGCCCGGTGACCTATGCGCGCTATGACTGGACCAGCTTTGGGGCCATCTACGGCATATCGAAGCCGGGCCGGCTGAACGGATCGAAGTCGCCGATCCGCAACCTCGTGATCGCCGGCGGCGGCAACGCCGGGGCGGGTGTCGAGGCGGTGCTGATTTCCGGCGCGGAGGCGGCAGAAGCGCTGCTGCCCGGCCTGCTGTCACGGACATCAACGAGCGAGGTCGCACCAATGCGACCGGCGCCGGTCAGCCCGCAACGCCCGGAGAAAGCATTGGCCTGAACCGCGGTGGCCGCAGCTAGCGCCGGTACGGTTCGCCGAGCGTGGCCGGCGCCATCTGGCGTCCGACCAGACCGCCGACGGCAAGCAGCGCCAGCAGATAAGGCAGCATGATCAGAAGCGCATTGGGCACGGCGATGCCGAGCGCCGGCAGCTGGAACTGCAGCGCGGTGGCGGCGCCGAACAACAGGCAGGCCAGCGTCGTGCCGCCGATCCGCCACTTGCCGAAGATCACGGAAGCGATGGCGAGATAGCCGGCGCCGCGGGTCATGCCCTCGGTGAAGGTGTGGATGTCGCCGATCGACAGGAACGCGCCCGAGAGCGAGGCCATGAAACCCGCGAACATCACGCAGGCGTAGCGCACGCGCGTCACCGACAGGCCGGATTTGTCGACCGCCTTCGGCTCGGCGCCGGCGGCATGGATCGCCAGTCCCAGCGAGGTGTAGCGCAGCACCAGGGCGGTCGCGACGATCAGCGCGATGCCGGCATAGAGCAGCCAGACCTGCTCGAACACCGCATTGCCGATCGCGGGAATGTCGCCGAGCAGCGGCGGCTTGACTTTGGTCAGGCCCGGAATCTCCGCACGCGACCGTGCGCCAAAGATTTCGCGATAGGCAAGCGTGGTGGCGCCCAGGACCAGGATGTTGATGCCGATGCCGGAGACGATCTGGTTGGCACGCAGGGTGTTGCTGAGCACGGCCTGCAGCAGCGCCACCGGCATCACCGCGAGGATACCGATCAGAAGCCCGATCAGCGGATTGCCCGTGGCCCACGCACCGACGGCGGCCGCGAAGGCGGACGTGAGCATCATGCCTTCGATGCTCATGTTGAGCACGCCGGCGCGCTCGCTCACCATCTCGCCGATGCCGGCGAGCAATAGCGGCGTGGCGAGCCGGATCGACGAGCCCAGAAAGACGGCAAACAGCTCCCAGCTCATCGGCTTTCCCACCTTTCGATGAACAGCGAGGCGCCGGCGAGCATGATGACGATCAGGCCCTGGATCACGACCACCAGCGCGGTCGGCACCGCCGCCACCATCTCCATGTTGATGCCGCCGGAGCGCATGAAGCCGAACAACAGCGAGGCCGCGATCACGCCGGGTATCGATCCGCGCGACAACAGGCCCGCGACCAGCCCGTCGAAGCCAAAGCCGGAGGAGAAGCCGTCCTTCAGCGTATATTGCTCGCCGAGCAGCATCAGCGCGCCGGCGAGGCCACCGAGCCCACCGGCGGTCGCGAGCGCGAAGATCACCGTCTTCGCATAGGAGATGCCGGCGCGGTTGGCCGCCACCGGATTGAGTCCGACAGCGCGCAGCCGCAAGCCGAGGATGGTCTTCGACAGGAGCACGCCGACCACAACGGCGAGGATCAAGGTCAGCGGCAATCCGACATGCACCGGAAAGGAGTAATCGCCGGTGAGCAGCGGCAGCTTGGTTTCGTCGGGGATTTCCAGCGACTCCGGCAGTGTCGCCGAGCTCGTCATCGGCTTCCGCAACAGCGCCGGCGACTGCACAGACCAGTAGAGCAGCCACACGCCGATGAAGGAGAGCAGCAGGGTGCTGATCACCTCGTTGGTGCCGGACTTGACCTTGAGCACGGCGGCGAGCGCACCCCATAGGCTACCCGCGATCACGGCCGCCAGCGTCGGCAGGATGAAGGCGAGCCCCAGCGGCAGGCCGCTGACGTGGCCGTAAAGCGCCACCGCCGTCGCCGCGATGCCGCCGACCGCAATCTGGCCCTCGCCGCCGACATTGGTGAGATTGGCGCGGTTGGCGAGCACGAAGCCGAAGCCGACCAGGGCGAACACCGCGCTGCGATTGAGCGAAGCGGCCAGCGCATAGGCCGAGCCGATGGTGCCGTCGACGAAGGCTGCGATCGCATTCGGCACGGAGACGCCGATCATGGCGATCAGCAACAGCCCGACGGCGGCGGCAAAGGCGACCGCGAGCACCGGCACCAGCAGCGCAGGCCGCAGCGAGAACCGCGAGCCGGCCGCTAACGGGCTTTCCTGCTTCAGGGTGGTCATTGCGACTGCCCCGCCATCATCGCGCCGATCGACTCGCGCCGGGCCGGATCGGCGGGGCAAGAGCCCATGATCCGGCCACGATAGAGCACGACGATGCGGTCGGCGACAGTGAGGAGCTCGTCGAGCTCGGAGGACACCAGCAGCACGGCGATACCGCGGCTGCAGGCGCTGCGGATGTGGCTATAGACAGCCGCGACCGCGCCGACGTCGAGGCCGCGGGTCGGTTGGGCCGCGACGAGGCAGGACAGGTTCGGCAGCGTGATCTCGCGCGCCAGCACCGCCTTCTGCTGGTTGCCGCCGGAGAGCGACGAGAACAGCGCGCCGGGTCCGCGTGCCCGCACATCGAAGCGCTGCATCAAGGTGGCCGCCTCGCGCTCCAGCGCGCTGCGCTTGAGGAAACCGAAGCGGGTGAACTCGTCGAGTCGGTTGAGATAGATGTTTTCGGCGAGACTCATGCCGAGCACACAGCCGACCGCATGCCGGTCCTCCGGCACGATGCCGACGCCGGCCGCGGTGATTTCCTTCGGCGAACGGCCGGTGAGCTCGTTGGCACCGAGATAGACGTGTCCTTCGGTCGGCGCCATCATCCCGCCCAGCACGGCCGTGAGCTCGCTCTGGCCGTTGCCCTCGACCCCGGCCACGCCGACGATTTCGCCGCGATCGACGGTGAGCGTGAAATTGTCGAGCCGCGTCACGCCTTGATAATCCTTCACCGTCAGGCCATCGATCTGCAGCGCCTCGACCTTTGTTTTCGCCGCTGGTTCGTGACCGACGTGCCTGACCGGCTCAAGCCCGAGGATCGACGCGGCCGAGGTGTCGAGCGCCTCCACATTGCCCTGGATCATGGCGCGCACCAGCACATCGATGTCTTTCGACGGATCGCTCGAGGCCGCTACCGTCCGGCCCGCCCGCAACACGGTGACGCGATCGGCGACCTTCTTGATCTCCGCAAGCTTGTGCGTGACCAGCACCACGGCGCGGCCGCCTTGGGCGACGCGGCGGCAGACGTCGAGCAGCGCCGCGATCTCGTCCGGCAACAGCACGGCCGTCGGCTCATCCAGCACGAACAGCTGGGGATCGCGGATCAGGCATTTGACGATCTCGACCCGCTGGCGCTCGCCGACGGAGAGGTCTTCGATCTTCGCGAACGGATCGAGCGGCAGGCCGTAATCGGTCGCGAGCTTTTCAAGCTGCCGCGCGCATTCTCGGCGGTTGAGGATGCCGCGTTCGCGGCCGAGCAGGACGTTGTCGACCACGCTCATATCGGACACCAGGCTGAAATGCTGGTGCACCATGGCGATGCCCTGCGCCAGCGCGTCCGCCGGACCGGACGGATGAAACGCCGCGCCGCGGTAGCGCATGGCGCCGCCATCCGGCCGGTGCACGCCGAAGATCACATTGCACAGCGTCGACTTGCCGGCGCCGTTCTCGCCGAGAATGCAGTGCACCTCGCCGGGGCGGAGATCGAGCGAGACCTCCGACAGCGCGGTAAAGCTGCCGAACCGCTTCGTCACCTGTGACAGCGAGAGAAGCGGTTCGGTTGCAGCCTGCACTGGGGCGGACGAGGTGCCGTCCATCGAGGCTCAGCCTTTCAGCACGGTGATCTTGCCGGCGAGCAGGTCCTTCATGATGGCGTCGAGCTTGGCTTTCTGCTCGGCCGTCGCGCCGCAGATCACCATGCTGGAGGCTTCCGGACCCATCTTCAGGCCGAACTCCTTGTAGCCGGGCTTCCACGAGCCCTTCACCGCCTCGTCGATCGCATACTGCACCTGGAAGCCGGTGCCGGTGATCGAATAGGCGACATAGAGCGGATCGGTGCCGCAGCGGTCGGTGTAGCTGCCGATGATGTGAGTGCCCTTCTCCTTCGCCGCCTGCTCCATGCCGCGCAGGCCGAGATTGAGGATGTGGTAATGGACATCGGCGCCTTGCGCGATCGCGGCCAGCGTCGCCTCCTTGGCTTTTGCGACGTCGTCGAAATCGCCAGTGTAGTTCTCGGTGTATTTGATGTTCGGATTGATCGACTTCGCGCCGTTGCCGAATTCCTTGCCGGCATTGACGATCGACGGAATCTCAAGTCCGCCGACATAGGAGATGGCGCCGTTCTTCGACAGCATCGCCGCCGCCGCGCCCGCGACGTAGGCGATCTCCGCCTGCTTCACGTCATAGCCCGCGACATTGGGCGCGCTATCGCCTTCATTGCCGCCGACGATCGAGAAGTGAATTTTCGGGAACCGCTTGGCGATCTTGTAGACGGAAGCTTGCGTCTGCCCGCCGACGCCGATCACCAGCTCGTTCTTGCTGGCGAGATTGGTCAGCGCCTGATCCATGTCGGCGTAGTTGATGTTCTCGATCATCTGCACCTGGATCTTGTCGCCGTATTTCTTCTCGGCGGCCATCAGGCCGTCATAGGAGGACTCCATCCATCCCTTGTCGGATTTCGAGCCCGGGATCAGGATGCCGACCTTGAGCGGATCGGCGTAAGCCAGAGTGGTGGAAAGCGCCAAGGCGCCGGTTAAGAGCGCAGCCTGCAAAACCAAACGGCGTGACCTCATGGAATACCCCTCGCACAGTGGTGAAAATCGTCCGGCTGTTTTTCTGCAGCAAGCCGTATGCCAGAGGGTCATGGCACTGAAATCGTTTGATATTTTTGCCTCACTAGCCGGCCGAAACAAACAAATGCTTACTTTTTATCCAGATCGCGCGGACGTTTGTCGGATTCATGTGCAGGTGCCTTTCTCGCAGCGCCCGTGAATGTTGAATCTGTTCGCGAATTGACGTTGGCAGCGAACTTGCAGTTGCACGGCCTGCATTCGCGATGGCCGCGCGAGCGATATTTTCACGCGCAGCGTAAGTGATGTTCGCGCAGAAGGAGGAAGCCATGAAGGCAACTGAAAAACGCGTGCAGCCGGCGCAAGGCGGGCAGCTTGGCCTTGGCCGGCAATTCGCGTGGTGGGCGACCGAGACCGAAGTCAACATGGCGATGCCGCAGCCTACGCCGGTTCCAGTGACCATCGCTTGCGCGCCGCAGAACGTCACCGTCGATCTCGAGCGCACCGCGATCATCGTGATCGACATGCAGAATGATTTCTGCGCGCCCGGTGGCTGGGTCGATCATATCGGCGCCGATTACCGTCCCGACCGCAAGCCGATCGAGCCGCTGCAGCGGTTGTTGCCGGCGCTGCGCAAGGCGGGCGTGCCCGTGATCTGGGTGAACTGGGGCAACCGGCCCGACCTCGCCAACATGCCGCCGAACCAGATTCACCTGTACAAGCCCGTTGGAACCGGCACCGGCCTCGGCGATCCCCTGCCAGGCAGCGGCGCGCGCGTGCTGGAAAAGGATTCATGGGCCGCGGCCGTAGTCGACGAGCTGACGCAGGAGCCGCAGGACATCAAGGTCGACAAATATCGCATCAGCGGATTCTGGGACACGCCGCTCGACAGCATCCTGCGCAATCTCGGCGTCCGCTCGATCCTGTTCACCGGCGTCAACACCGATCAATGCGTGCTGCATTCGCTGACGGATGCGAACTTCCTGGGCTACGGCTGCATCCTGGTCGAGGATTGCTGCGCCACCAGCTCGCCCGATTTCTGCACGGAGGCCACGGTGTGGAATGTGAAGAAGTGCTTTGGCTTTGTCACGGATTCCGCCTCCGTGATCAGCGCGCTCGGCAAGCGCGCCGCGGGATAACGTGATTTCGGCTGCGACGAGCAAGATGGCGCCGGCTGCCGCCGAGACGGGCGCCTTTGTTCCAGGACCGCGGCTGACGCTGAAGCCGCTGGCCTCGGGCCGGCTGAGCGGGCTGTCCTTTGCGGTAAAGGACTTGATCGATGTTGCGGGCAGCATCACCGGCGGCGGCAATCCGGACTGGCTGAGGACGCATGGACCGGCAGCGCGATCGGCGCCCGCGGTGGAAAAATTGCTGGCGGCCGGGGCGACGCTGAACGGCAAGACCATCACCGACGAACTCGCCTTCAGCCTCGAAGGCGTGAACGCGCATTACGGCACGCCGCTCAATCCGGCCTGCCCCGATCGCATTCCCGGCGGCTCTTCCAGCGGATCGGCCTCGGCCGTCGCCGCGGGTTTGGTCGACTTCGCCTTGGGTACCGACACCGGTGGCTCGGTGCGGGTGCCCGCAAGCTTCTGCGGCTTGTTCGGATTCCGGCCGACGCATGATGCGATCCCGCTGACGGGCGTTCTCCCGTTCGCGCCCTCCTATGACGCGATCGGATGGTTCGCTCGCGATATCGCCACGCTCAAGGCCGTAGGCGATGTGCTGCTGCCACAAGCGCAGCCGGCGCAAATTCGAAAGCTCGTTATCGTCAGCGACGCTTTTGCGCTGGCGGATGCGCCGGTGGCGGCGGCACTTCGCAAAGCCTGTGACTCGCTTGGCATTGACGACGAGATCACCCTTTTCGACGGCCGCGAGAGCGACTGGCTCGAATGCTACCGCGTACTGCAGGGCGCGGAAATCCAGCGCGAGCTGGGCTCCTGGATCGCAACGGCTCGTCCGAAATTCGGCGACGCCATTGCGCCGCGCTTTGCGGACGCTTCCACGATCGGCGCCGAGGATGTCGCGCGCTGGGCACCGGTTCGCGCCGAATTCATCGCCCGCGCACGCGCTGCGCTCGCCGACGGCGTGGGGCTCGTGATCCCGACCGCGCCGACCATCGCGCTGCGCAAGGATGCCGAGGGCGCCGAGATCGGCGCCTTTTATCCCCGCGCGCTGACGCTGACCTCGATCGCCGGTCATGCGGGCCTGCCGCAGCTCACGCTGCCGGCCGGCCTGGTCGACGGTTGCCCGATCGGCCTGTCGATCATCGCGCCCGAGAACCACGACCGGGCGCTGCTCGACACCGAAAGCCCCTGGGCGACATTCTGCGAGACCAAGAAGCCGACATGACCTACCGAGAAGGCGACATCGCCGCCGCCGAGCCCAAGCCGCATCTGACGCCGCGCCGGCGGCCGCGCCGCTCCGCCGAGCAGAACCGCCAGGAGATTTTGCGCGCCGCCACGACCGAGTTCGCCACCCATGGGTTTGCCGGCGGGCGCATCACCCGCATCGTCAAGAAATCGGGCTCCAATCCGCGCCTGATCTACGAGCAGTTCGGCAGCAAATCGGAGCTCTATGTCGCGACCCTCGAGAGCGCGCTCGGCGCGCTGCGTACAGAGGAACTCACGCTCGACGTCGAGCATCTCGACCCGCTCGAAGGACTGTTAAAACTGTTCGAGTTCATGAACGGCCATTTCGAGCGCAACGGCCATCTCGTCAGCCTGCTGCGTTCGGAGAACCTGATGAAAGCGCGCTACATGAAGAAGTCGCCGCGCATTCACGAGATGTCGTCGCCGGTGCTGTCGATGACGACGCGGCTGCTCAAGCGCGGCATTGCCGAAGGCAAGCTCGCCGCCGACATCGATCCGCTGCGGCTTTACGTGATGATCGCCGCGCTGAGCCAGTTCCACCTCGCCAACGCCCATACTTTATCGGCCGAATTCAATGAAGACCTGAGCGCTTCGGAGTGGCGGGAGAAGCGCCGCGTCGACGCGCGGCGCATGCTGGCGGCCTATCTCAGCGCAGGTGACAAGCCACCCAGTGGCCGTCGGCGCTCTGCTTGAGCTTCGGCACTTGCTGGCTGCAAAGCGGCTGCGCGATCGGGCAGCGTGGGTGGAAGTGGCAGCCTGACGGCGGATCAATCGGGCTCGGCACCTCGCCGCCAAGCCGGATGCGCTGGCGCTTGACCTTAGGGTCGGGGATCGGGACCGCCGACAGCAGCGCTTCGGTGTAGGGGTGTTTTGGCGCCGCGTAGAGTTCGCGGCTCGCGGCCATCTCGACGATACGGCCGAGATACATCACGGCCACGCGCCGGCTGATATGCTCGACGACGGACAGATCGTGTGCGATGAACAGAAAGGCGAGCCCGAATTTCTGCTGCAAATCTTCCAGCAGATTGATCACCTGGGCCTGGATCGAAACATCCAGCGCTGACACCGGCTCGTCGCAGATGATCAGTTTTGGTTCGACCGCGAGCGCGCGCGCAATCCCGATGCGCTGGCGCTGGCCGCCAGAGAATTCGTGGGGATAGCGGCTGGCGTGATCGGCCTGCAGACCGACCGTTTCGAGCAGCTCGACGATGCGCTCCTCGAACGCGTGGCGGCTCTTTGTGAGCTGATGGATGATCAGGGCTTCGCCGATGATGGCACCAACGCTCATGCGCGGATTGAGCGAGGCATAGGGGTCCTGGAAGATGATCTGGATGTCACGGCGGAGCGCGCGAAGCTCCTCGCCATCCAGCGCGCGCACGTCCTTGCCTTCGAAGCGGATGTCGCCCGAGCTCGGCTCGATCAGGCGGATCACGCAGCGGCCCGTGGTCGACTTGCCGCAACCGGATTCGCCGACCAGCCCTAGCGTCTCGCCGGCCTCGACATGGAAATCAACGCCGTCGACCGCATGAACGCTTCCGGTCTGACGCTGCAGCAGCCCGCCGCGGATCGGAAAGGCCTTGGTCAGGTTGCGTACGCTGAGAAGCGGCTCGCTCATGCCACCATCGTCTCCTCGGCACGGATACAGGCGACGCGATGCCCGGCCTCGATCTCGCGCAGTTCCGGCTGGCCATGGCGGCATTCGTCGATGGCGAGGCGGCAGCGCGCGGCAAAGCGACAACCTACAGGCGGATCGATAAGCTTCGGCACCGTGCCCGCGATGGTTTCCAGCCGCTGCTTGCGCGCAGCGGCGAGATCGATCCGGGGAATGGAACGGATCAGGCCCTGCGTATAGGGATGGCGCGGATTCGCAAAGAGCCGATCGACACTCGCCTCCTCCACCACCTTGCCCGCATACATCACCGCGACGCGCTGCGCGACTTCGGCGACGACGCCCATGGCGTGGGTGATCAGCATGATCGACATGCCCAGCCGCGATTTCATGTCCTGCAGGAGATCGAGGATCTGAGCCTGGATGGTGACATCGAGCGCGGTCGTCGGCTCGTCCGCAATCAGGAGCTTCGGATTGCAGGACAGCGCCATCGCGATCATCACACGCTGCCGCATACCGCCGGAGAAGTGATGGGGATAATCATGGACACGGCGCGACGGATTGGGAATCTGCACCAGCGCCAGCATCTCGATCGCGCGCGCCAGCGCCGCGCGGCGGGAAAGTTTCTGATGGAGCTGGATCACCTCGGCAATCTGGTCGCCGACGGTATAGACCGGGTTGAGCGAGGTCATCGGCTCCTGGAACACGAACGCGATCTCGCTGGCGCGAATGCGGTTGATCTCATCCGCGCCGAGCGGAACGAGGTCCCTGCCCTGCCAGAGAATCTGCCCGCCGGCGATTCGCCCGGGCGGCATCGCGATCAGCTTCAGCACCGACAGCGCGGTCACCGTCTTGCCGCAGCCGGATTCGCCGACCACGCACACGGTCTCGCCATGGCCAATCGCGAGATCGACGCCGTCGACCGCCTGCACCAGGCCATCGTCGGTGTCGAAATAGGTCTTCAAGCCCTTGATGTCGAGGAGCGCGCCGTTCGGCACAGCCAACGCCTGATCCATCACATCACCTTCCGCGGATCGAGCGCATCGCGCAGGCCGTCGCCGATGAAGTTGATTGATATGACGGTGAGGAAGATGGCGCCGCCGGCGAATAGCGCCCAATGCGGGGCGATGTCGAGATAGTCCTTGGCGTCGAACAGCAGACGTCCCCAGGTCGGAATGTCGGGCGGGAAGCCGAGGCCGAGAAACGACAGCGTCGATTCGGCGATGATCGCCGCCGCGACATCGATGGTGCCGGCGACGATGACAGGCCCGAGCGCATTCGGCAGGATGTGCCTGACAACAAGCCGCAGATTGGACGCGCCGAGCGCGCGGGCGGCTTCGACGAATTCCTTTTCGCGCAGCGACAGGAATTGCGCGCGCACCAGCCGCGCCACGGGCATCCAGCGAAAGCCGCCGATGACGAGCACGATCAGGATGAACACGCCGCCCTCCGGGCCGACCAAACCTTTAAGAATGTCGCGGAACAGATAGATCACGAGCAGCAGCAGCGGCAGTTGCGGCAGCGACAGGAACAGGTCCGTGACCCACATCAGCGCGGCATCGATGCTGCCGCGGGAGATGCCGGCGACGGCGCCGATGAGGGTGCCGACAAACATCGCGACCGCCATCGCGGCAAAGCCGACCGCGAGCGAGATGCGTCCGCCATAGAGCATTCGCGCCAGTAGATCCTGCCCGAGATCGTCGGTGCCGAACGGATGCTCCCAGGACGGCGGGCTGAGGCGCGCCGTGAAGTCGATATCGTTGATCGCCACGCGCCAGAGCAATGGCCCCACCAAAATCGACAGCGCAAGCAGCGCCAGCACGACCACGCTGATCGCGGCCAGGCGATGGCGCCGGAAGCGCCGCCAGGCTTCGCGCCACGGCGAAAAGCGCCGCTCGCGACGGGCCGCGGGGCGCGCCGCCTCAACGGTAGGAGATGCGTGGGTCAAGCCAACCATAGATGATATCGGCCAACAGGTTGAAGAGGACGACGAGACAGGCGAACACGAACGTCACCGCCATGATGACGGGCGTGTCATTGGCGAGGATAGCGCTGATGAGGAGCGAGCCGATCCCGGGGATGCGGAAAATCTGCTCGGTGATGATAGCGCCGCCGAACACGGTCGGCATCTGCAGCGCGACCAGCGTCACCACCGGGATCAGCGCATTGCGCACCACATGCTTGACGATCACCTTGCTCTCGTCGAGGCCCTTGGAGCGGGCGGTGGTGACATAGTCGAGCCGGATCACGTCCAGCACGGCAGAGCGGACATAGCGTGTATAGGACGCAGCCTGGAACAGGCCGAGCACGGCGATCGGCATGATCGCCTGCTTGATATTCTCCCAGTACCAGTGCCAGCCGGTCGCCGCGATGTCGACGCGATAGACGAAGGGCAGCCAGCCCAGATTGACGCTGAAGATGAGGATCAGCAGCAGCCCGGTGAAGAAGGTCGGCAGCGAGAAGCCGATGAAGGCAAAGGTGTTGGCGATCTGGTCGAAGATCGAATAGGGCCGCATCGCCGCATAGGTGCCGACCGGCAGCGCGACCGCAAGCGCGAGAAGCTGGGCGGTCCCGACCACATAGAGCGTGGTCGGGATGCGCTGCAGGATCAGGCGATCGACATCGATGCGGCTTGCGAAGGAAAATCCCCAGTCGCCGTGCAGCATCGCGACCAGCCAGCGCAGATAGCGCACCAGGATCGGATCATCGATCCCGAACTTGATCCGGAGCGCCTCGCGCACCTCGGGCGGAATGTTGGGATTGGTCGCGAGTTCTCCGAAGGGATCGCCGGGCGCCAGCGCGAGCAGGACGAACAAAATAAGGCTGATGCCGAGCAGGCTGGGGAGAGCCAACATGAGCCGCCTGAGAAGGTAGTTTCCCATCACTCCTCCCTACGGTTGGCGGGTCATCGAGATGTGTCGCGCAGGCCGTCAGCCCTCCCGGTACCAGTTGGCGATCTGCCAGAGATCGTTGTCCCAGCCGCTCTGATGCGTCATCATGCCGTTCTTCAGCGCGGTGGCGCGCGGCCGGTTGTTTTCCGGCAGGACATAGTGATCCGCACAGACGATGTCGTTGAGCTGGATGAACATCGCCGCGCGTTTGACCGCGTCGAGCTCGTGCTGGGCCTTGGCATACAGCTCGTCATATTCCTTGTTCTGCCAGCGCGAGAAATTGCGGCCCTGCCACTTGTTGGCCTTGGTCGCCACTTCCGACGATACGAACTGATTCATGAAGAACCCGGGATCGGGCTGGGTCATGGTGGTCTGGAACATCTCGGCGTCGCAATAGAAATGCGGATAGGTGTCGGGGTTGGCGGCGTCGGATGAAAAGAACACCGAGGCCACGATCGACTTGAGCTCGACCTCGATGCCCGCCTTCTGGCAGGCCTGCTTGACGATGGCCTGGTTCTTCTGCCGCGGGGAATTTATCGAGGTCTGGTACTGGAATTTGAGCTGCTTGCCGTCCTTGGCGCGGATGCCGTCCGGGCCCTTCTTCCATCCCGCGGTTTCCAGGATCTGGTTGGCCTTCTCGATGTTGAACTCGAAACCAGTCTGTTTGGTCCTGAAGCGCTCGGGATTGTTGAGGAAGGCCCCCGTGGCAACGCCGGTACGTCCGTAGATGTACTTCTGGATCGAGGCGCGGTCGATCAACAGGTTGATCGCCTCGCGCACGGCCGGATCGGAGAATAGCGGATGCCTGGTCTTGATGCTGGAGCGTTCGCCATCCACTTCGACATTGGGATCGGTGAAATTGAGTGCTATGAATTCGATATTGCCGGTCGGAACGATCGAAACCTTGCCCTGTCCGCCGTTCTCCAACTTCTGCAGGATCTCGTCCTCGACCTGCATGTTCCAGCCATAGTCATATTCGCCGGTCTGCAGCACCGCACGCGCCGCCGAGACGGCGTCACCACCGCCCTTGATTTCGATCGTGTCGAAATAGGGCCTGCCTTCGACGTGATAGTCGCCATTGCGCTTACCGAGCACGCTGTCGCCGGGTTTGAAGTCGACAAACTGGTAAGGCCCGGTGCCAACTGGTTTCAGGTTGCCCGGCGCATCGCGGGATTTGCCGCCGGCATAGTCGGCAAACAGATGCTTCGGAATGATCAGACCATAGGAGCCGACAAAAGCATCGGCCCAGAACGGCGTCGGCTGCGCAAAGGTCAGGCGAACCGTGTAGTCGTCGAGCTTCTCGACCAGCCTGACGTCCTTGTAGCTGCCGATCGAGACCGCCGCGGTCTCGGGATTTTTGGCGTATTCCCAGTTGAAGACGACATCGTCGGCGGTGAAGGGTTTGCCGTCATGCCATTTGACGCCCTGCTTCAGTTTCCAGACGACCGAGAGGCCGTCTTCCTTGAGGCCGTCATTGTCCTTGCCGGGAATCTCGGCGGCCAGGATCGGAACCAGATTGCCGTCCTGGTCCCATCCGGCCAGCGGTTCGTAAAACAGGCGACAGGCTTCCTGGTCCTTGGTCCCGACCGCGAAATGCGGATTGAGCAGCGTCGGCGCCTGCCAGAGCAGCAGCTTCACCGGCCCCCCACTGCCGCCCTTCGGCGGCGTGTAGGGGAACGCGGTTGCAGCCTGGGCAACTCCGGCCTGGCTCAGCATCATGCCGGCCATCGGCGCGGTGAGGCCTATTGTTACCATGCCTTGCACGAATTTTCGCCGCGACAGGCGCCCGGCCTTGACGTCTGCGACCAGGTTTCGAAGTTCCCGCTCGTTCATCGGATACGCTCCGCGGTGTTACCGAATGCCCCAACGTCACCTCTCCAAGCATGTAGCCTGGAGCCGTCGAAGAAATTGGATCAGCTTGGACCCGCCCTGTCAAAGCAGATTCCGGGCCAACCTTGGCCGGCACGACGATATGTCTAGCTGTTCAAAACCTGGGGCCTAGTGATCCGCTTTCGCCTGCGCGTCGGCGGGCGCTTGCGGAGGCGCGGCAGGCAGGCCGCAATATTGCTTCACTGCCGCCGTTACCGCCGCCGCAGTCTTGTCCTGACGTTCGGGCGAGAGCATCTCCAGCTCTTCATCGCGGTTGATGATCGAGCCGGCCTCCAGCAGGGCGGCCGGCATCTGGGTCTTCATCAGCACGATGAGATGGTCGTAGCGATAGACGCCTGCATCCTTGTCGAGCAGGTCATGCCGGTATTTGCCCATGATCGGCAGCGTATATTGACTGGCGAATTTGATGCCCTGCGCCCGCATCCCGTTGCCGATCAGCTTGCCGAATTGAAAGCTCTCCTCAAAATACGGATTGCTCTTGGAGACGAACACGCCATAGCCGGAAAAGCGGTCGCTGAAATGGCTCTTCTTGCCCTCGAACTCCCAATTCTCCATCATCTTGTCGGGCACGGAATCATGATGGATCGCCAGGAACAGGTCGGCGTGCCAGTTGTTGGCGGCCGCGACGCGCGTCCCGAGGCTCGGCCTCGCCTTGCCTTCCGTCACCAGCAGTCTGGTCAGCGTAAAACCCTCCGCTTTCAACTTCGCCACGATCCGCTGCGAGAGGTGAAGGTTGAAATCGAATTCGGGAACGTTGCGGGCGCTGAGCGCGCCTTCCGACTTGGCGGTATGGCCGACATCCACGAGCAGGCGGAATTTCGCCGGATCGCATTTCTGCGCGCCCAGCTTTGAAGGCGGCGACTCCGCGCCGGCTTCAGGTTTGACGGACTGCAGCTTCGCCACGGCCGAATGCAACGAGGCTGCCGCGTCCTTTGGAGTAATGTGTTTTGCCGGTGTGGCTTGCTTTGCCGGAGCGGCGTGCCTTGGCGAACCCGTAGATTTCGGCGCGTCACTCTTTTTGCCCTTGAGGAAATCGAGGATGCCGGCATGGCTCGCTTTCATAGGCAGACACGCCAGGGCCACGACGACAACGATGATCGCGCAGCCGCGGAGGGGGACGTCAAAGGGCGAGGCAGCGCGTGTGTGGAAAAGGGACAACGATCGCTACTCCGCCGCTGCGATGCGCGGCCGGCCGACAAAGCCGGCGGCGTCGCCGAAGCGCTCGACCATTACGGCCGGCAAATCCCTGGCCTTGCTGGTGACGCAGGCCCCCGACCGCACGGCGTAGCGGTCCTGATGCTTGACGTGTGGCGGCGCCGTGCCTTGCTGCAGCGCGCGGGCTGCATCCATCACCAGCTTGCGGAAATGCAGGATGCCGAGATCGGTCGGACCGAGATGCTCGCGGGTGCGGTCGGCGATCGGGCCCTGGCTGTCCTGCACGGCGGCGTCCTGCTCGGAGACGCCCTTGATGCCGGTGTAGCTCCTGGTCTTCTGCAGCTTGCGGTCGATCAGGTAGTCGTTGCCCTTGTGGCGCAGCGGCAGGTAATTCTCGTCGACCTCGGAGATCACGCCATTGCCCTTGTCGTAGCCGTCGCGCTCGGCTTGCGTCAGCGGCCGCTCCGGATTCCAGGCATAGGTATAGATCCAGCAGTTGGTGTCGGTGACCGGCACGAAACTCTGGCCGAAGATGTTTTCGCCGGGCATCGCGCTTG
The DNA here is from genome assembly GCA_963802585.1 of uncultured Alphaproteobacteria bacterium. Lineage (GTDB taxonomy): Bacteria > Pseudomonadota > Alphaproteobacteria > Rhizobiales > Xanthobacteraceae > Bradyrhizobium. The sequence continues at coordinate 153,757 of CAWDJS010000031.1, forward strand.
GCGCATAAGAATGGAACGGCATCAGGAACTGCGCGATGCGCCAGTAGATGTTGTCGCCGCCGGTCAGCCTGCCGCCGGCGATGGTGAGCCCCGCTTCATGCGGATTGATCTTGATCACGGGCCGCGGATCCTCGGCGATCCAGCGCATGTGATCGACATTCATGCGCGCAATCGGATTCACGAAATGCCTCTTGATGTCGAGGATCTCGTTCTCCTCCTTGTCGAAGGAAAGATGGGCGAAGGTGAAATGCGCGGTGTCGATCGAGCCCTCCATGGCCTGCACCCAGTTGCAGTCCTGCCATTTCTTGGAGACGTAGCGGTGCGAGGCCGGCACCAGCGCCATTTCCAGATCGGGCAAATCCGGCATCGCGCCGGCCGGGCCCATATAGGCCCAGACCATCTCGCCCCATTCCCGCACCGGGTAGGACTTGATGCGGATCAGGTCCTTCGCGTTGAGGTCGGGATAGGAGGTGGGCATGTCGACGCAGCGGCCGTCGGTATCGAACTTCCAGCCGTGATAGACACAGCGGATGCCGCATTCCTCGTTGCGGCCGAGCCAGAGATTGGCGCCGCGATGCGGGCAATATTGGTCGATGACACCGACCACGCCGCGCGAATCGCGAAAGGCGAGCAGTTCCTCGCCCATCACCATGATCTTCTTCGGCTCGCCGTCGGCTTCCGGCAACTCTTCCGACAGCAGCACGGGAATCCAGAACCGGCGCAACAATTCGCCCATCGGAGTTCCTGAATTGCTTTCGGTCAGGAATTTGTTGTCCTCGGCGCGGAGCATAGCGGACCTCCGGGATTCGCTGATCTGCGCAAGCTTCGCGCAGCCGGTGCAAGGCGTCAACGCAGAAGGTGCGCGAATCTGACACCATAAAGACATACATCCGCGTTCCCGCGGCACGAAATGCCTGGGTGATGCGTCAGCTGTGCGCCTTGAAAAAGAGAGGGCGCAGGGAAAGCCGGATGCGCACTGCACCCGCGGTCTCGTGTGCAAACGTGCACAAAAAAACACGCACACGAGCATACAGGTCCAGCGGAGGCAATCCGGCTTTCCCTGCGCAATGGTTTTAACGGCTTATACGTGCTCTCCCCGGTGTCCGGGCTTTTTAGCCACCGTCCCCCCGGGCTCTTGAGCCCTAAGGGTTGATCCCAGCGTCGGGGGATCAGGACCACACGATTTTGCCGTACGCGCCTGCATCGCTCGCTTGGCGACACCGGCGCGTCCACCGCATCCTGTTCCAACGTCCGCGGCGATTGGCCAAACGCCCCTCTCAGGTAGAATCAGGATGCGGGGAGAGTGGCATATTTTTCGGAAAAACGGAAGAGAAATCTTGACGCGAAGAGTTGAAAGTTTATGTCGCGTTGAACCCGCTTACGAAATCGAATTTTTCGCGCTGAAGACTTTGGTGCGGCAACTGGCAAACGGGAGGGATCGAAAGACATCAGTCGCGTCGTAACCCGTCGATCCCTTTATGAAGGCGCGGCGGATCACGCAGCGCCAATCCGCCCTGCGTGATCTACGGCAACGTTCAGGCAATCGCTCCAGGCCGGGGGACAATTCTATCAAGGTTTGACGTAGGACCAGCCTTGCTCCTCCCGCTGCATCACGCGAACCACACCGGAGGGAACCACCTGGGCCTCCGGAATGAGCTTGATCTCCTTGTTCTCGGCCTTGCGCATGTTCTCCTGCGTGTTGCCGCAGGCCTTGAACGACACCTCGGGCGTGCTCAGCGCCATGGTCTCGATCCGCGCCTTGACCGGCGAGGTGTCGTCGCGCAGCATATGCAGGCCGGGCCCGAACGCGATCACCTCGACTTCCACCTTCTCGCCGGCCTCCTTGTAATATTCCGCGACGTTCATCGCGTTGTTGAGCGTCAGATTCATCGTCGCCGCATCATTGGCGTTCACCTGCAGGATGAGACGATGCTCCTTTTGCTCCACGGAGGGCTGAGCGGCGAGCGTGAGAGCAGTCTGATTCCTTGTCTGCGCTGCTGAGGATTTTGCCGGCTTCGCGGTCTTCTTGACGCTGGAAGACTTCGCCGGCGGCTGCTCGGCATCTTTGGCCTTCGCGAAACAAGGCGCAACCAGAAGCGCAAATGCACCCACAATCGTTATACCTGCCATCTGCCGAAGCCTGCGCATCATCTGTCTCCCATTGAACGGCGTTTTGCCTTGATCATCGGTTGTTAGGATTGGCGAGGACGTGCGGCCACTTGCAGGTGGCGCCGATCTTCGCCCGCAACATTTCCAGCCCGTCGAGCGAGAAAACCCCCTGCTGCACGCTTCCTCTCAGGGGCATGACGTCCACCGCGAGCTCGCCATCGGCTGGAAACGATTGCAGCAGTGCGGCCGCATCGCCCTTGAATGCAACGCCGTCGCCGAAGGACGGCGCGACGCCACCGAAGTGCACCGATTGGCCATTATTGACGCGATAGGAAATGAAATAATCGTCGCCGGGCGGCGTGATCGCGGGCCCGGAGATGGCGAGCTCCGTGCGTCCGCCGCGGCAGCGTATCGACAGCCGCAGCGCCGGGCTGCCCGCGATCTTGCGCGAGGCAGTGGTCGCGGTCGCAATCGGCGAATAGTCGACCGGAGACGTCGTCTGGCTGACGACCCAGCCGCCCGTTGGCGGGGTGGACGCATCCTGTGCGGACGCGATCCCGCTCGCCAAAGCGAGTGCGACCGGGAGGCTGAGGGCGGCGGGCTTCACGGCGATACACTTCACTGCGACGCCTGGCTCGCCGAACGTCCGTTGCGGTCGAGCCACTGCTGCGCGGCGGGGAAGCGCGTCAGGCCGGGAACGGTGCCTGCGAGATTGATCGAGGCCCATTTCGGATCGAAGCCCGGGCCGTGCAGCTTGTCGAACCGCGAGAACAGATAGTCGACAAAGCGCGCGACGCGACCGTAGCGGTCGGATGTGGTCGGCCAATTGAACGCGACCAGCGCCGTCTGCACCGCCACCGTGTCGATGTGCTCGCCCGGCTTGATCAGGTTGGGATAGTCAGTCGTCTCCAGCTTGGAGGGAAGATAGTAGTCCTCCAGCTTGCTGTTGTAAGGCACCGGGAGAAACTTGAAGCCGGGGTCGAAGCGCCCGCGCACAAAAGCGTCGACCGGCTTGGATGTGATGAACACCACCGCCGCCATGCCGCCCTCGCCCTTGCGCATCTGCTCCAGCGCGATCTGATGCGGAATGAAGGTCTTGTCGACATCGAGCCCGAGACGGCTGAAGATCAGAGGTCCGCTGTAGGCGGCCGCGGTGCCGAGCGTGTTGAAATTCACCTTCTTGCCGACGAGGTCGTTCAGGCTTTGAATCTCCGGCCGGACGAAAACATGCAGCTCGGACGGAAAGAGATTGAGCACATAGGTGATCTTGCTCTGGATGTCCGGCACCTGACTCTTGTACTCGTCGAGCGAGTCCGAATTGATGATCGCGGCATCGATGCCGCGCAGATAGAGCAGCGAATTGACGTTCTCCGTCGGCCCGCGCGTCACCACCGGCAGAACGTGCATATTGTTGCCGTCATCGACGATCCGCGCCATCTCCGCGGCAAGACGGATCGGCGCGCCCTCCAGCAGTCCGCCGGCAAGGCCGACCGTCCAGGCGTTGATCGCTTCCTTCGGATTCAGGTTCGCGGCGTCCTGCGACTTTGGCGGCGGCGTCTGTCGATGCCCGCGCGCGGTCTGAACATGCGTCGTCCTCGGTTGTGCGCCCAGCCATGGAGGTTGAATGAACCACAGCAGCGCTGTCACCGTGGCCAGCAACAGCAGCGGACGAGACACTCCAGACGCACGCATCGACCAACTCCGCAACACCCGCACGGCCCACGCCGCGCGACCAACTCATCGTCTCAGGGCAAGGGAACGCGAGCTTGGTCGCACCGCCCCGCGTCGCAATTGGGGCAAAACGAGCGGAACTCTAATTTAAAGTTGAGCATCAGATATTATGCACGTTCGCGTGCATTGAGCGATGACCCGCGAAGTTGCGGACGTGATCGTTCGCTCAGCACGACGGAAAATTTGCGTCCGACTCTGCGAGCAACGCAGTTCCTGCGCTCACACCGGCCGCTCGCCCTTCACGGTGACGCGGGTTCCGGCGCGGGTGTGCGGCCAGTAGTTCCACATCGCGTGGTGAACCGGCTCGCGAAATCGCGGCCTTTTGCGCGCTTACCTGCGGAAGAACCAGCGGAATCGCGCCGGCTCGCGGCACGACGTCGCACATTCCAGGATTGTGAGCCGACATACACGCCCGCTTGTGGCGGGATGATATCGCTACGCCATTCTCACCTTGTCCTCTCACGAAAGAATTGCAACATGAGTGGCATCTCCTCCAGAAATCATATGAAGAAATTCGGTTTGGCCCTGCTGCTTGGCGCAGTCATGTGCACGGCCGCCTATGGCTTCGCGGTCGTCGGCGCGATCAACGACAAATACACGAAGCTCAACCGGGAGCGCGGCCCCCTGGGACAACCGCTGAGCGACGAGGCGGCCGCGCCGTTCGGCGGACAATTCAATCTGTTCCAGAACGGCTTCATCTACTGGCATCCGCAGGTCGGCGCATTCGGCGTCTGGGGCGCGATCGGACAGCATTGGAATCAGCTTGGCCGTGTTTCCTTCGGTTATCCGTTCACGGATGAATCGGTTACGCCGGATAACCGCGGGCGCTTCAATCACTTCCGCGCGATGCAACTGGCCGGACATCCGGAAGCCTCGATCTACTGGACGCCACAGACCGGCCCGCATGCCGTGGTCGGCGCGATCCGTCAGAAATGGGCCTCGATGGGCTTCGAACGCGGGTCGCTCGGCTATCCCACCACCGACGAAATGCAGGACGGCGCTTTCCGGCGCAGTGACTTCGAGCATGGCTTCATACTCTGGACGGCGGCCGGCGGACCCGAGGTGTTCTCCGCCAACGACGCAGCGGATGCGCATCCGGGCACGTTCGGCACCCTGCTGGTCAACGGGATCGAAGTGGTGGCGGATGCGCCGAGCGGAAATGGCACCATCCCGATCATCAGCAACACCCACTTCCTCTCCGCCGCCAATCTGTGCGCGACGATCGAAAATCCGCCGCCGCCGCTGCCCGATTTCAATCAGTTCCTCAAATCGATGGTGCCGGTCGCGAACGGCCAATTCCTGTCCGGCAGCCCGTTCAAGCTGCATTCGGAGATCAGCGGCACGCTCTCCCGCGACTGCCATGCCCGCTCGGACATCGTCTCGGCCGCCGGCGGCAACATCAGCGTGAGCGCCCGCCTGCCGGGCAACCGGGTCAATTTGCGCGTGACCACGCCCGACGTGCATGTAGGTCCGATCAGCGTCGGACTGCCGGGAAGCGTCGACCCGAGGGCGTCCGTCACCTTCGACATCGCCGCCCACACGGTGGTCAAAGTTCCAACAAGGGCCTGCGATCAGCTTGGACTGGATCCGACCACCGTCTCCGTAACCAACGTACAGGTGCACGGCGAGAACCTCACCGGCGACGTCGCCCTGTTCACCACGAAAGTCATCAAATTCTTCACAGGGCACGACTTTCTGAAGGGCCTGACCGACAACCGCTTCATTCAGTTGAAGGCCATTACGACGACGCTGCAGTCTCTCAATCCGAAACTGTGCAGCGGACTTCCGCGAAACGCGCGTCTGGATCAATCCTATGACCAGACGCTGAGCGCCCTGGTCCTGCGCGCCACGCTGCGCGCGCCCGATCCCGGACCGGTCGTGAAGTAGGCGAAGGCTCGATTGGCTTGCCGCGCCGCGGCAAGGTAAAGCAGTCACGGGGCGGATGGCCAAGTGCCAGTCCGCCCCGTGTCATGACTCACACCGGCCGCTCGCCCTTCACCGTGATCCGCGTGCCGGCGCGGGTGCGCGGCCAGTAATCCCACATCGCACGGTGCTGGGCACAGCGGTTGTCCCAAAACGCGATGGCGCTCTCGATCCAGCGGAAGCGGCACTGGAACAGCGGGTTTTCCACGAGGCCGCCGTGGTTCGCACCCTTCATTGGAGGAGGCTTGCGAGTTTCCGGCCGAACCGTCGTCACGATTGTTTGAATAGCGATCCCTAACGTGGGCGCCGCGCCAGGCTCACATTCCTGGCCTTGTCCAGATTGCGGGTCTCGGCCAGCGCGGCCGCGCTCGGCAAGAGGGCCGACGCGAGGTCGGTCCCGGTGAAATCGGCGCCGGCAACATTGGCGTCGGACAAGTCGGCTCCCGCCAGGTCAGCGTGGTTGAGATTGCAATTCGCCAAATTGGCGTTCTGCAGCTTCGCGAATTCGAGATCGGCGCGCGAGAGATTGGCGCCGCTCAAATCCGCATTCCTGAGATCAGCGGATTTGAGTACGCCACGCATCAGGCCCATCGATTGGTTGCGCATGTCAGCGCTCAAATCGGCGCCCGCAAGCCTGGCCCCGATCAGGCTGGCACCGGAAAGATCGGCGGTGATGCGGGCGCCGCTCAAATCGGCGCCGCCGAGCCTGGCGCGTTGCATCTGCGTGCCGAGCAGCGATGCCTTTACGAGGGACGCCTCGGTCAAATCCGCGTCGATCAGCCAGGCCTGGTTCAGGATGGCCCGGTCGAAGCGCGCGCCTTTCAGGCTGGTCCCGATGAGCTTTACGAGGCGAAGATTGCCGCCGGAGAAGTCGAGGCCCGAGAGATCGAGGTGCGACAGCCGCTTTCCCTGCAAATCTGCAGAGCGTTGGCCCGCGGCGTCTTGAGGCGCAGCCTTGAGAAGCGCCTCGACCTCGGCGCGCGTCATCTCCGGTATCGACATTTCCGGACTGTTGAGGTCGACGCTGCGCAGCATGTCCTGCGACACAGCGTCGATGGGATCAACCAGCAGCGCCGCCATCGATACAAGAGAAAATATGAGACGAAACAGCATTGCTGTCTCTCCGCTATCCGGCGTTAGCTGTACCGGCGCCAGCCCGCCTTGTGTCCTGATCTACACCGGCCGCTCGCCCTTCACCGTCACCCGCGTGCCGGCGCGGGTGTGCGGCCAGTAATCCCACATCGCGCGGTGCTGGGCGCAGCGGTTGTCCCAGAACGCGATCGCGTTCTCGGTCCAGCGGAAGCGGCACTGGAACAGCGGGTTTTCCGCGTGCTGGTAGAGATAGGCGAGCATGGCGTCGCTCTCGTCGCGGGGGATGCCGACGATGTGGCGGGTGAAGCCGCGGTTGACATAGAGCGCCTTCTTGCCCGTCACCGGATGGGTGCGGACCATCGGGTGCTCGGCGCGCGGATAGGCCGGCTTGTCGGAAACCCCGTAATTCGCATAGAGCCCGCGATAGATGGACTCGCCGTCATGCAGCGCATTGAGGCCGTCGAGATAGACCTTCATGCGGTCCGACAGCGCCTCATAGGCCGCATACATGTTGGCGAACAGCGTGTCGCCGCCGCGCGGCGGGCATTGCCTGATGTAGAGGATCGAGCCCATCGGCGGCTCGAGGTCGCAGGACACGTCGGTGTGCCAGCCCTCGCCATTGGCGCGCGGGCTATCCTTGTCGGCATAGATCTTCATCAGCGCCGGATCGTCGCCTTCATGGGGTGCCGCGGGATGGATGTGCAGCTCGCCGAACTTGCGGCCGAAGGCGAGATGCTGCTGCGGCGTGATGTGCTGGTCGCGGAAGAAGATCACGAGATTTTCGGCGAGCGCGCGATGGATTTCGTCCATCTGGTGGTTGGAGCGCGCATCGTCATCGACGAGCTTGCCGATATCGACGCCGGAAATCTCCGCGCCGATGATCGGCGTCAGCTTCTCGACCGCGATGGTCTCGTAGGGTTCGGATTCATCGGCGATGTGCCGATAGCGAGGTCCCTGCTTGCCTGACAGCGAGCTCATGACGTTTCTCCCGGCTGGTTGTTAACGCATGGTAGCGCCAAGCGGGGCAAGCGCAACACACTCCGCTGTCGTCCCGGACAAGCGAGCGTGAGCGAGCGCGATCCGGGATCCATAACCACAGGCGGGCATGTTTGGCACGCTGGAGCGCCAGCGAATCCCAGCAACATAAGCCTGTGGTTATGGGTCCCGGCTCGCGCTTCGCTTGGCCGGGACGACAGTTGAACTTATTCCGCCGCGGTCACGGTCTCCGGCGCCTTGGCGCCCTTGCCGTAGCGCTGGTCGATGTAGTCGATCACCAGCGCCTGGAAGTCGGCGGAAATGGTCGGACCGCGCAGCGTGCGAAACTTCTTGCCGTCGACGAACACAGGCGCAGCCGGTGCTTCGCCGGTGCCGGGCAGCGAGATGCCGATATTGGCGTGCTTGGATTCGCCGGGGCCGTTGACGATGCAGCCCATGACCGCGACGTTGAGCTCCTCGACGCCGGGATATTTCGTCTTCCAGGCCGGCATCTCGTCGCGGATGAAATCCTGGATCGAGCGCGCCAGTTCCTGGAACGTGGTCGAGGTGGTGCGGCCGCAGCCGGGACATGCCGCAACCAGCGGCACGAAGGTGCGGAAACCCATGGTCTGCAGCAGTTCCTGGCCGACCTGCACTTCACGGGTGCGGTCGCCGCCAGGCTCCGGCGTCAGCGAGATGCGGATGGTGTCGCCGATGCCCTGCTGCAACAGGATGCCGAGCGCAGCCGACGAGGCCACGATGCCCTTCGAGCCCATGCCGGCTTCGGTCAGGCCGAGATGGATGGCGTAGTCGGAGCGGCGGGCGAGATCCAGATAGACCGCGATCAAATCCTGCACGGCCGAAACCTTGGCCGACAGGACGATGCGGTTCTTGGGCATGCCGAGTTCTTCCGCACGCGCCGCCGACAGCAGCGCCGACTGCACCATGGCTTCACGCGTCACCGCGCGAGCATCGCGCGGATTGGGCGAGGCCGTGTTCTCGTCCATCAGCTTGGTGAGCAGCTCCTGGTCGAGCGAACCCCAGTTGGCGCCGATGCGGACCGGCTTGCTGTTCTTGTTGGCGATCTCGATGATGTCGGCGAACTGCGTGTCGCGCTTGTCCTTGAAGCCGACATTGCCGGGATTGATGCGGTATTTGTCGAGCGCCTCGGCGCAGGCCGGATATTGCGCCAGCAGCTTGTGCCCGATGTAGTGGAAGTCGCCGATCAGGGGCGTATCGATGCCCTGCTTGCGCAACCCGTCGCGGATATGGGGGACGGCGGCAGCGGCTTCCTCGCGGTCGACGGTGATGCGCACCATCTCGGAACCGGCGCGCGACAGCGCGGCCACCTGGGCGATGGTGCCCTCGATATCGGCGGTGTCGGTATTGGTCATCGACTGCACCACGATAGGGGCGCCGCCGCCGACGGCAACGTGGCCGACTTTCACTTGCGTGGTCTGGTGCCGGGCGCTGGGGCCGGCGATGTCGATGTCTTGAATTTTGTCTTGGATTTTTTCGGGCTTGTTCATGGGGCAACCGAATATCAGGTTTTGGTGACATTCACCAAGGGGGCGTGGGAGCTTGTCGCGGATTCGACGGAACTGAATTTTTCCATCGTTAATTCAATATCTTAGTCCGCAGGACACGGCCGCCCCAAGGGCGGCGCGCATGTCCGCTATATTGGACCAGATTCCCCCAAATCAAAGGGCAAATCGCCACCTTTTCATGTGATCTAGCGCACCCTAGCATCCCGTTAAACGAGGATGGGGAGGAAGCCATGGCGGCACACAGCGAGCTAATCACGAGCGCGGAACTCGCCAAAATCCTCGGCCAGCCGAATTTGCGCGTGTTCGATTGCACCACCACGCTGGAATATCTGCCGGCCGGCAGCGAGGTGCCCTACAACGTCGTGCCCGGATGGAAAACCTTCGAGGCCGGCCACATTCCGGGCGCTGATTTCCTCGACCTGCAGGGCGAGTTCTCCGATTCAAGCACCAGGCTTCGCTTCATGATGCCTGATGTGAAGCAGCTGGAGACCGCGTTCGGACGCCATGGCGTAGGCAGCGACAATTTTGTCGTGCTCTATTCGATCGGCACGATGATGTGGGCGACGCGGTTCTGGTGGATGCTGCAATCGCTCGGCTTCGACCATGTCGCCGTGCTTGATGGCGGGTGGGACAAGTGGAAGGCCGAAGGCCGCGGGTTCGAGAGTGGAACGGCGAAAGGTTATCCGCCCGCAAAATTTACGGCGAAACCGCGTTCGGGATATTTCGTCGACAAGAACGATGTCCTTGCCGCCAGCGGCAAACGCGACACGTTGGTGGTCAACGCACTCAACGAACAACTCCATAGGGGAATGGAGCCGAGCCGCTACGGGCGGCCGGGACACATTCCCGGCAGTTGCAACGTCTCGGCGGCCACGCTGGTTGATCCCGCGACCAAGGCCTTCGTGCCGCTCGCGGATGCAGAAGCGAAATTCGCCGCCCAGGGCTTTTCCCGCGACAAGCGCGTGGTCGCCTATTGCGGCGGCGGCATTTCGGCGACCATCGACCTCTTCATGCTGCACCGGCTCGGCTACGACAAGCTCACGCTCTATGACGGCTCGATGGGCGAATGGGCGACGGACGAGTCGCTGCCGATAGAGACCGGCTAGGTATTTTCCGCGCGTTACGCCGGCACATTGGGATCGGGCACGACCTTCGGTCCCGTGACTTCGGGCCGGTTGACGAGCCGGAGCCCCGCGATCACCAGCAGCGCCGCGGCGCCGAACGACAGTGTCAGCTCGTCGTGCAGGATCAGGTAGCTCGCCACCACGCCGAACAGCGGCGTGATGAAGCTGAAGGCGGAAAGCTTGCTCGCGGAATAAGACTGCACCAGCGCGAACCAGATCGTAAAGGTCAAGCCCACCACCCAGATCGCCTGATAGGTGACGACCGAGAGCGCGAGCGGTCCCGGGAAATGATCGAGTTTCTCGCCAAAGAACCACGCCGCCGCGCCCAGGATCGGAATTGAAATCGCGACCTGGTAGGCCAGCGCCTTTTCCGGTGCGGCGAGCCGCAGCTTGGTGCCCTTGGCGATCAGCGTGGTCGCGCCCCAGAGCGCGCCGCCGCCGACGATCATGAGGTCGCCGAGCAGCACCTTCGCATCGACATTGGCCTGCGGCACGCCGATCGCGAGCGCGACACCGGCAAAACACAGCGCGAGCCCGCCCCATTGCGAGGGCCGCAACCGCTCGCCAAGCACCTGATAGGAGCCGAGCGCCACGAAGAACGGTGCGGTATAGAGAAACACGGCCGCGCGCGAGGCGGTGGTGAAGCGCAGGCCCTGATAGATCAGCGCAAACTCGATCCCGAACAGCAAGCCTGCGAGCAGGCCGGGGCCGAGCGTGCCGTCGCGCAAGGAAAAATTCGCCCCGCGCAGCCAGCCGACGATCAGCAGCACCGGCAGCGCGACGATCGAGCGCAACATCGCCTGCAGCATCGCCGGAATATCCGGCAGCGCCAGCTTGACCGCAACCTGGTTGAACCCCCAGGACAGGCACAGCATCAGCATCAGCGCGATCGCGCCCGGGCTGAGCGGCCGCCCGGCGTTGGACTTCACTTCGTTTGAGGACATTTCTTCCCTTGGACCGGCTTAGACGCCGCGTTCTTGTTCAGGCGGCTTGCTGGCAGTGCGCACAGGTGCCGGTGATTTCGACGACGGAGAGTTTTGGCGCGAAACCCGAGGCGCGCGCCGCGGCGGAGAGGCTTTGCGCCACGGATGCCGCCGGGATTTCGCCGACCGAGCCGCAGCGCTCGCAGATCAAAAACGCCACCAGCGCCGCCTCCTCATGGTCGTGCGCGCAGGCGAGATAGGCGTTGCGGCTTTCGATGCGGTGCACGAGGCCGTTGCCCATCAGGAAATCCAGCGCGCGGTAGACCGTGATCGGCGCCGGCCGCGGCATCGACTTGGCGAGTTCGTCGATCACCTCATAGGCGCCGAGCGGCCGGTGGCTCGACAGCAGCGCCTGCAGCACGTGGCGGCGGATCGGGGTGAATTTCTGCGCCCGCTCGCGGCACACCCGCTCGGCATGGCTGATGCCTTCCGCGGTGCAGCGGTTGTGGTCGTGGTCGGGCGCGGGAAAGGCCGGCTTGGTCGGGGTCATTGCCCCGGTTTCTAGCATTTTGGGCGGCAAATCCAAAACCCCGGCCGCCCGGCCATGCCCTGAAAGCAGGCCTGCCCCCATTGAAATAATCATGAGCTAGCTTATTATATTGCAAGCTTATGGAGACCAAGCTTATGTCGCCCGGTTCCGTGGATATGAACTTTCTGTTTACCCTCGGCGAAGTGCAGCGGATGGTGCGCGCCTATGCCGACAAGGCGGCCGCGCGCTACGGCATCACCCGCGCGCAATGGGCCGTGCTGGCCAAGGTCGAGCGCAACGAGGGCATGAAGCAGACCGAGCTCGCCGAGCAGATGGAGATGCAGCCGATCACGCTGACGCGGCTGATCGACAAGCTCTGCGACAGCAGCTGGATCGAGCGCCGCGGCGACGAGAACGACCGCCGGGTCAACCGGCTTTATCTGAAGAAGGCCGGGCGCCAGCTGCTCGGCAAGCTCTCCGGGCTGCGCTCGGAACTCACCGCGACCGCGCTCGACGGCATCAGCCCGGCCGACGCGCAGCGGCTGCTGGCGCAAATGGAAGCCATCAAGGAAAACGTGCGTAACGCCATTCAGAATGCCGAGGCGGACGTGCTCAAGAAGGAGCAGCGCTATGGCTGACCCGGTACTCAAATTCCCTCCCGAGCAGAAGGGCGCCCCCTCCGGCCGTCCGACGAAAAAACTCGCCGCCGAGCCGCGCCGCCGGCTGATGGCGGGCCTGCGGCGCTACCGCCGCTTCCTGCTGCTGGTCGTGCTGCCGCTCGTCGCCGCGATCGGCGGGCTCGTGTTCTATCTCAATGGCGGCCGCTATGTCGGCACCGACGACGCCTATGTCGGCGCGCAGAAGGTGCTGATCACGCCGGATATTTCCGGCAAGATCGTCAAGGTCGTGGTGAAGGAAGGCCAGAACGTCAAAGAGGGCGACGTGCTGTTCGAGATCGATCGCGAGCCGTTCCAGCTCGCGCTCAACCAGGCCAATGCGCAGCTTGCCCAGGCCAGGACCACCTACGACAATCTGATCGCCAACGTGAAGATCTACGGCCAGATGCTCGATCTGGCGCAGCAAGGCATGGACCTGAAACAGCGCGACGTCGAACGCAAGCAGCAGCTGGTCAACCAGAAGGTCGGCTCGCAGCTCGACCTCGACAATTCCGCCACCGGCCTCGTCACTGCCGGTGCGCAGGCGCAGTTCGTCAAGCAGCAGCTTTCCAACGCCAAGGCGCAGCTGCTCGGCAATCCCGATCTGCCGCTGGCCGAATTCCCGCCCTATGCCCAGGCCAAGGCGCAGCTCGACATGGCGCAGCGCAATCTCGACCACACGGTGTTGCGCGCGCCGATGGCCGGCGTCGCGACCCAGGTCGAGCAGATCCAGCTCGGCCGCTTCGTCGCCGCCGGCACGCCGGTGTTCTCGGTCATCGACGTCGCCAACCCCTGGGTCGACGCCAACCCGAAGGAATCCGACTTCACCTATGTGAGCGAAGGCCAGCCGGTCACCCTCGACGTCGATGCGTTCCCGAACCATTTGTTCAAGGGCTATGTCGGCTCGCTCTCGCCCGGCACCGGCGCGCAATTCGCGATCCTGCCGCCGCAGAACGCGACCGGCAATTTCGTCAAGGTGGTGCAGCGCGTGCCCGTCCGGATCTATTTCAACAAGGATGATCCGTACGTGAAGAAATTGAAGGCCGGCATGAGCGTCTATGCCACCATCGACACCGGCCACAAGCGTTCGCTCGCGGGCCTGCTCGGCTTCACGCCGGCGGTTGCGGGCCACGAGGACTAGCTAACGATGTCGCCGACCACGCTGCCAGCCGCCTCCATGGTTCCGGGCCTGCGCCGGAACATGGTGACGATCTGCGCCATGACGGCGACCATCATGCAGGCGCTCGACACCACCATCGCCAACGTCGCGCTGCCCTACATGCAGGGCTCGCTGTCGGCCTCGCAGGACCAGATCAACTGGGTGCTGACCTCCTACATCGTCGCGGCGGCGATCATGACCGCGCCGGTGGGATGGATCGCCAACCGCTTCGGGCGCAAGCGCATCTTTATCATCTGCTCGGCCGGATTTACGTTCGCCTCGGTGCTGTGCGGGCTCGCGCAGGACATCAACCAGATGGTGCTGTTCCGCCTGCTGCAGGGCGTATTCGGCGCCGCGCTGGTGCCGCTGTCGCAGGCCGTGATGCTCAACTCCTATACCTTGCAGGAGCGCGCCAAGGCGATGTCGATCTGGGGCATGGGCGTGATGATGGGCCCGATCATGGGGCCCTCGCTCGGCGCCTGGCTGACCGAGACCTATTCCTGGCACTGGGTGTTCTTCGTCAACATCCCGTTCGGCTTCATCACCGTGCTCGGCCTGACGGTCTTCATGGACGAGACCAAGAAGGATCTGAACCTGCGCTTCGACTGGTTCGGCTTCTCGGCGCTCGCGGTCGCGATCGGCTCGCTGCAGCTCGCGCTCGACCGCGGCGAGCAGCTCGGCTGGCTGGAATCCAACGAGATCATCGCCGAGTTCATCGTCTCGGCGATCGGCTTCTATTATTTCTTCGCGCACTCGCTTACGACATCAAAACCGTTCATCCAGTTCGCGCTGTTCAAGGATCGAAACTTCCTCACCGGCTGCGTCTTCATGGGCGTGATGGGCCTCGTGCTGTACTCCACGATGGCGCTCGCCTCGCCCTATTTGCAGAACGTGATCGGCTATCCCATCATCACCGCCGGCGTGCTGCTGGCGAGCCGCGGCTGCGGCACCTTTGTCGCCATGATGCTGGTCGGCCGCATGATGCGCTATATCGAGGCGCGCACGCTGATCATCACCGGCCTTAGCATCACCGCATTGTCGCTGTACTACATGACCGGCTGGACCGATCAGACCCAGTCGACCGAGATCGTCACCATCAGCATCTTCCAGGGCTTTGGCTTCGGGCTGGTGTTCGTGCCGCTGTCGACCGTGGCGTTCATGACGCTGCCCAATCATCTGCGCACCGACGGCACCTCGATGCTGACCTTGATGCGCAATGTCGCAAGCTCGGTCGGCATCTCGATCGTGATCGCGCAGCTCACCGAAGGCTCGCGGCGCATCTACGCCGTCCTCAACGAGCACGTCACCCCCTTCAATCACGCCATGCAGATGCCGGACGTCACAGGCATGATCAACATGGGCACCGACCGGGGCCGCGCCATGGCCGACGTGATAATCGGCCTGCAGGCGCAGATCATCGCGTTCTCGCAGGACTATCAGCTGGTGATGCTGTTCATCCTGTGCTCGATCCCGCTCGCGATCATGATCGGCTCGACCAAGGCCGCGCTGCGCAAGCAGGCAGCCGGGCCGGAGCATGCGGTAATCGAGTAGAGACTCACCGGCGTCTGAGTCGGACTCCTCCCGTCGCCTCCCCAGACAAATCAATATTTTAGTTCGCGCGACAGAATGCCGCGCTCGAATTGTGTTCCACTTCATGCGGCCGCAGTGCTCGGGTTCCCTACCTTGGAACAAACAGGAGCGCGTCGCATGTTGACAACAGATCGCCGTTTCTTCCTTCGCTCAGTAGCCTTTGGCGCGGGCGCCTTGGCTGCTTCGCAATCCTCGGCCGCTACGCCGGACGGGCACGCCGCCGGTTATGATGTTTCTCCCGCGTCGGAATATCTGAAGACGATTCCCCGAAAGTCCGGCGACCCCGTCGTTTTCACGACGTCCCTCGACAAGGGTCCGATCAAGGCGACCTCGGGCGGCTGGGCGCGCGAGGTCACGACCCGCGGACTGCCGCTCGCAACCGGCATTGCCGGCGCACATCTCTTCATCAACGCAGGCGGCGCCCGCGAAATGCATTGGCACAACTCCGCCGAATGGGCCTATGTCGTCGACGGCCATTGCCAGGTGACGGTGGTCGATCCGGAAGGCCAGCTCGAAGTCGTCAATCTGGGCCCCGGTGATCTCTGGTATTTCCCGAAAGGCCACAGCCACGCGATCCAGACGCTCGGTCAGGCGCCCTGCCATGCCATCCTCGCTTTCGACGATGGACTTTATTCGGAGCACGGCACGTTCGGCATCAGCGACTATATGAGCCGCTATGATAGCCAGTCGCTTTCGCAGGCGCTCGGCGTCTCAGCGGAAGCCTTCGCCGAAATCCCGAAGGAGGAAACCTATATCATGCAGGGCGAGGTGCTGCCGCTCGACGGACAGCAAGCCCGTACCGCCCGCGCGCTGGATCGCGATCGAACACATCGCTATGCCCTGATGGCGCAGAAGCCGCGGGTAAGCACGCCCGGCGGCACGCTCTATGTGGCGTCCGCCAGGGAGTTTCCGGTCTCGTCGACCATGACCGGGATGGTGTTGAAGCTGAAGCGCGGCGCGATGCACGAGCCGCATTGGCACACCGACGCCAATGAGTGGCACTACGTGCTGAAGGGACGAACGCGGGTGACGCTGTTCGCGTTCGACAAGCGCGTCGCCGTCGCCGAATTGTCGCCAGGCGATTGCGCCTATATCCCGCGCAATTGCGGCCATTCGATCCAGAACGTCGGCATGGAAGACGCTGAAATGGTCGGCGTTCTCGACAGCGGGACCTATCACGAAAGCAGCCTCTCGGATTGGTTGGCGAAGGCGCCTCGCCACCTGCTGGCCAATAATTTCGGAATGCCGGAAAAGGCCGTCGCCAATTTCGGCCGGAAGCGAGTGGTGATCACAGCGCCCAATCTGCCGGCTTAGCAAGGCCGTGTCATGAAACCAGGTATTCGCGGACTTGTCGTTGCGGCCACGCCGCCGATCCACACATCATCATCGGGTGAAGGCACGCGGCTGAATGCCGCGCGCGAAGTGTGGGCCACTTCACGTGCGTTCGGTTGGCGGGCCCCTATGTTCGGACGTCATCGACGTGATGAACGAGGAGCCCTGCCATGAAGCTGCGCATTCGTGAGCTTGTTCTAGCGGCGATGCTTTTCTCGGCGCCCGCCGGCGCGCTGGCCCAGGATCGCGCGGTCGAGTTCGGGGTCGGCAGCCAATTTCGGCTCCTCCTGGACAAGGCGTTCGAAACCGTGATCGTCGGCGACCCGCTCGTCGTCGACGTCCGCACCGACGACAATCAATCCATCGTGATCGAGCCGCTCAAGGCCGGCGTGACCAATCTCGTCTTCGTCGATGCGCACGGCATGGTGACCGCCAACATAAAGGTCTCGGTCTGCGGGGCGCCGTCGTCCGGCGCCTGCGTGACGCGCCACTCCGCGTTGTGAAAGCGGGATAGACGGTCCGTCTACGCCTCAGTCTCGTTCAGGTCTCGGTTTTGGCCATCACGCGCCTCGCTCCATCAAGCGCGCGCTGGGCGCGTGCCTTCGCATCCATCGTTTTCGCCAACCCGGCGGTCGGGACTTCAATGCTGACCGTGATATCCGCCGGCATCGCGCGTTTCAACGCAACCAGATCGATGCCGCCCTCACCTGGAAACATCCGCTCATAACGCGCGGCATGAATCATTTCTTCCGTCGTCGCCGGCCGCTCGGCCGGGCCATCGCATAATTGCCAATAATGCAGCCAGGCCGCGGGAATACGCGCGAGTTCGTCGATCGAACTCTTCGACCGGTCGAAATGCAGCGCATCGACCAGGACGCCGGCATTCGTCCGCTCAATTCCGGCGACGATGCTCCTGGCCGTGACGAGATCGGGGACATAGGTCCAGGGCATGAACTCCAGATCGGCTGTCAGTCCATACGGTGCCGCGGCATCGCAGAATGCCGCGTAGCGATCTTTGAACCGGTTGAGGTCAGGATCATAGGCAGCAACCAGAATGTGCCTGGCGCCGAGCCGCGCCCCAGTCTCGAAAAACGCGGAGAACGCGGCGATATCCGTTTCCGGCCGGAGCGCGAACACCTCGAGGTCGGCGACCGTGATACCGGTGGCATCCAGCCGGATCAGGGTTTCCTTCAACGACGCTTCATCGTCCATCAGCGGATAGGCGAGGCCTCCGGGCGCTGCCGGCAGCAGCCGGATCCCGACCTGATGATAGCCGCAAGCCGCGGCCACATCGATCAGCGCAGGCGGCGCGAGTTCGAGGACGGTCAGCGCGGCGAGCGAGAACGACGGCATTATTCCCGATCCGCGATACGGGCATCGAGCGCGAACATGGCTTGATAGACCTCCGGCTCACTGGCGCGGCCGAACAATTCCGGCGCCATTTCGGCCGTCCGACGCCATGCGCCGCCGAGCGCCGCGTCGTCAAGCGCCTCGATGATCAAGAGGCCGGTAAATATCCCCTCGTCTTTTCGCATGCCCTTCTCGATGGTCGGCACCGAGGTTCGGGCAACATCAGTTGCGCCGATCTGTACCGCAGCAACCCCATCGAGCGCGGCGATCGCATTGGCAAGCCGTTGCGGGTTTTCCGGCAGATGTTCGATACGAACAGCGACAATGGTGGCCCCCTCGCCCCGGCCGGCCCTGGCCACCATGACGCCACCGCCGCGAATGAAGTTACCCAGTCGGGGCATGGTACGTTGCGACCATGGCGTCGGGGCGTTGAGCCGCGCCAGATAGGCGGCCCCGTCCAGCACCTCCGGCGATTCCAGCTCGTAGAGAATGAAGAAGCGATGGATGTCGGACCTCGCCGCGCGGAACACGCGGACCCCAAGGAACCCGTCGGTCGTGACCCGTTCGGTGGTGTGCTCGCGCGTCAGCCAGTGCCGGTAATCGGTCAAATGATCCGGCTCGACATCGCTCCAGATCGCAAGAAAGCCTGCGCCGCGCATGCTGGTCTCCCCGATCAGACTTTGCCGGCCTGAAGGCCGTGCAGCGAAGCAGGAACGGCAGCCGGCAACTTCCCCAGCCTTTGTACGGCCGCCAGCATGGCGGCGATATATCCATATGGGCCGAGACCGCAGATGACGGCCGTGGACGCGCTCGACGTGATCGAATGCCGATGCAATTCATCGCGCGCGTGAATATTGGAGATGTGGACCTCGATTTTCGGGCCTTCGAATATCTTCAGGGCGTCGATCAGCGCGATCGACGTGAATGAGTAGGCCGCCGGGTTCATGATGAGCGCATCGAACGTCCCATGCGCCGACTGGATCAGATTGACCAGCTCGCCTTCGAGATTGGACTGGTGGAAGGCGACCGTGACCCCGAGATATTTCGCGACTTCCTCGCAGCTCGCCTGGATCTCCTTGAGCGTGGTGGCGCCATAGATGTGCGGCTCCCGGATCCCCAGGAAATTCAGATTGGGTCCGTTCAGAATCATGATCTTGGTGGCCATGGTGACTCCCCTTTGTATGCAACGCGACGAAGTCTAGCCGCCAAACCATTTTGCCGGGATCGTCACCACTCCCGGAAAAATCACCATCAGAAACAGCACGACGAGCTGGGCAATCATGAACGGCCAGACGCCCTTGATCACCTCTTCCATGCTGATCCTGGAAACCCCGCAGACGACGTTCAGCACCACGCCTACCGGCGGCGTGATCAGGCCGATGGCGTTGTTGATGATGAACAGAACGCCGAAATAGACGGGATCGATGTGGGCGGTCTTGATGATAGGCATCAGGATCGGCGTCAGGATGAGGATCGTCGGCGTCATGTCGAGCGCGGTGCCGACGATCACCACGACGACCATGATCGCGAACATCAGGAGGATGTTGTTGCCCATGAATGGCCTCAGGAGATCGACGACCTGGGTCGAAATCTCGGACACCGTGATCAGCCAGGACGACACCAAAGCCGCGGCCACCAGGAACATCACGATGCTGGTCGTCACGGCGGCCGAGACGAACACCTCGTACAATTGCGACCATTTCAGTTCGCGGTAGATGCAGGTCGCCACGAACAGCGAATAGACGGCGACCACCACGGCGGCTTCGGTCGGCGTGAAAATTCCAAAACGGAGGCCGACGACGATGATGGCCGGCAGCATCAACGCCCAGAAACCGTCGATGACCGCCTTGGCCATTTCGGAAAATGACGCCCGCGGCGGCGGATCGAGGTTTTCCTTGCGGACCACCCACCACCACGAGAAACACAATCCGACGCCAAGCATCAGGCCCGGCACGATTCCGGCCAGGAACAGTTTGGAGATCGAAACGCCCGCGGCGACACCGAAAATGACAAAACCGATGCTGGGCGGGATCACCGGCGCGATGATGCCACCGGCGGCGACCAGACCTGCGGCATAGGATTTCTTGTGCCCGGCGGCCACCATCATCGGCACCAGCAGCGCCGCCAGTGCTGCGGCATCGGCCGCGGCCGAACCGGACAGCGACGCGAGGATGCAGGACGCAAGAATGGTGACGTAGCCTAATCCGCCACGCAGATGGCCGACGGCGACGAGGGCGACATTGACGATGCGCTTCGCCAGGCCGCCCTTGTTCATCAACTCGCCCGCCAGCATGAAGAACGGGATCGCCATCAGCGGGAAACTGTCGGCGCCATTGATGACGTTCTGCGCCACGATCTGGGAATCGAACATCCCGATCGTGCTCATCAGGGCGACGCCGCAAATGATCAGGGCGAAGGCGATCGGCATGCCCAGGGCCATGGCGCCGAGCAGAGAGATGGTAAAGACCGCGATGGTCATGCCCGGCGCCCCCGCGAACGGGTCGGGCCTGGATGAATCACGGGCCGGACATCGGTGGACATCAGTGCTCCTCCGATTCCCTGACGGCCACCATGTCGGCTTCGCTCGCCTGACCCGAGACGACCCGGAACAGGTCGTAGAGCAGCATGATGCCGGCCGACACGCCGAACACGACGCCGACGAAATAGAAGATGCCGAGCGACAGGCCCGTCGCCGGCGCGCGGTCGTCGATGTTGATGAGGGTCTGGCGCCAGCTTCCTTCGAGCAGCAGCCAGTCGGCATACAGCATCAGGCAATAATTGATGATGAAGCAGATCCGCTTTCCCGCGGGCCCCAGCATCCGCACCAGGGTATCGACGCCGAGATGCGCATGCTCGCGCACCGCGACGATGGCGCCGAGAAAGGTGAGCCACACCAACAGCCAGCGCGACAATTCTTCCGAGACCGTGATTCCGGAATTGAAGCCGTAGCGCAGCACGACGTTGCCGAACACCAGCACCACCATGACCGCAAGGCACAGCGCGATGACGGCCTTGAGCACCGCGCAGTACAGATCGAGTATTCGGTCCATGGGCGCCGTCTGAGGCTGGAGTTGAGGCAGCGAATTTCAGCGGCGCGTCACTTGGTGGTTTTGCGGATTCGATCGAGCTCGTCGTTGAACAGCTTTACCGTTTCCGGCTTGAGGCTTGCGGAGATCTTGTCGACCACGGGCTGGGCGGCCATGCGCATCCGTTCCAGCTCTTCCGGCGCCACCGGGTTGTATTTCATTCCCTTGGCTTGCAATTCGGACAGCGCCTTTTCGGTTTGCAGCCGCGTCTGCTCTTTCTGGTAGCCGCGGCTTTCGTCATAGGCCTCGCGCATCATGCGCTGCTCGGCCGGCGACAGCTTGTCCCAGAATATCTTGCTGACCAGGATGATGTTCTCGGTGAAGGTGTGGCTGGTGCCGGAAACGTATTTCTGAACTTCATAGAATTTGTTGGACAGGATGACGGTGTAGGGATTTTCCTCACCGTCGACCGTGCCGGTTTCCAGCGCTGAGTAGAGTTCACCGAAGGCCATTGGAATCGGGTTGGCCTTGAAGGCGCTGAAGGACTGCAGATAGACCGGGTTGGGAATGACGCGGAGCTTGAGACCGCTGAAATCTTCCAGCCTGGCAACCGGGTGCTTGCTGTTGGTGACGTTGCGGAAGCCGAGCCCCCAATATCCGAGCCCGATCAGCCCGCGCTCCGGAAGCGCATCGATCATGGCCTTGCCGAACGCCCCCTGGACCAGCGCATCAGCATGATCGGTGGTGCCGACGATGAAGGGAAAATCGAGCAGGCCGAATTCGGGGACGACGGTTGCGAGCGACGTCGTGGAAGCCGACAGCATCTCCTGCGTTCCGCCGCGCAGCGCCGACTGCTGCTGCAGTTCGTTGCCAAGCTGCGATGAGGCGAACTCCCGAATCTTGAGCTTGCCGCCGCTCTTGGCGAGCAGGATTTCCGCGAATTTTTGCACGCCGAGGCTGACGGGATGGTCGGTGTTGTTGAGATGCCCCCACCGGATCGTCCGCTCCTGGACCTCTTGCGCGGATGCCGCGCCGGCCAAAAGCGCCCCGCCGAACACAGCCGCGGACAGAACTGCAAGCAACTTCATCAATGCCTCCCCGAAAAGAACCGGCGCCAGGTCGCAGCTTGTTGCCGCGAATTCTTATGTCGGCGCCTACCTTTCGGTGGAAATCATATAGCGAAACCATTGTCAAATGATAATATTGAAAATATATGATATAATAGACTTTACCATATGATCTGACGTTTGCGGTAAAGCTGCCATTCGCGGTTATGTTGGCCAGCGAGTCGCCCAACCATCACGGGCCTCACAGCGGGATTATGCATTGTCGATCCTGGAGCACCCCCAGCCACCCATGTCGGCCGGCGACAGCGGCTATCACCGCATTCGTTCCGACATCATCTTCGGCGTGCTGACGCCGTCGGGACGGCTCAAGCTCGACTCGATGAAGGAGGATTACGGCGTCAGCGTCAGCACGTTGCGCGAGATCCTCAACCGGCTGGCGTCGGAAGGGTTTGTTGTTGCCGAAGGTCAGCGCGGGTTTGAGGTCGCCCCCGTATCGATCCAGAATTTGCGCGAACTGGCGCAGCTCCGAATCCTGCTCGAACATCACGCGATGACCGAGTCGTTCCGTGCCGGCGACATGGAATGGGAGGGCCGCGTGGTTTCGGCCCATCACAAGCTGGCGGCCACCGAACGCGCGATCCTCTCCGCAGGCGACGATCCCGAGCTTCGCAAACGCTACGACAGCGAATTCCATCAAGCCCTGATATCGAGCTGTGGCTCGCGCGAGCTGATGCAGACCCATTCGGTCGTGTTCGACAAATATTTCCGATATGCCTTGCAGTACCGCGGCAGCGCGACGATCGCGCAACATCAGGCCCTGCTGGAATGCGCGCTGAAACGCGATGTCGACGGCGCCAAGTCGATCCTGACCGAGCATATCAACAGCTGCGTTGCCCATGCGCTGTCGATCGGGACCCTCAAATGATCCGGCTGGTCGAGGTCTTGTGACCGGCCGCCAGACCGACAACCGCCGGTGGGACCTTGAGACCGATCTGTTGGTGATCGGCGCCGGTGCTGCGGGAATGACGGCAGCTCTCGTCGGCGCGCTCGAAGGCCTCGAGACGATTCTCTGCGAAAAGTCCGACACGGTCGGCGGCACCACCGCCACCTCGGCCGGAACGGTGTGGATACCGGGCAGCCGCCAAAGCGAGGCCGCGGGCGTGCCCGACAGCATTGCTTCCGCCAAAACCTACCTCGCGGCGCTGCTCGGCGGAGATGCCGACGATGCGCGGCTGGCGGCGTATCTCGCCTCGGGCCCTGACATGCTCGATTATCTCGAGCAAAAGACCAGCGTGGCCTTCACGCCGCCACCGGTTCACCCCGATTACCACACAGAGCCGGGCGCCGCGGTCGGCGGCAGGGCGCTGGGTGCGATGCCTATCGACGGACGAAAGCTCGGCCACGACTTTGCGCGCGTGCAGCCGCCGCGCCGTGAATTCCTCGTGCTGGGCGGCATGATGGTCGGCAAGACGGATATTCCATCACTGCTGCACCCGTTTCGCTCCCGGGAAAATCTTGCCCATGCGGCCCGCCTGCTGGCGCGGCACGCGCTGGATCGCATCAGGCATCGACGCGGTACGCGTCTCATCATGGGTAACGCGCTGGTTGCGCGGCTGCTCTACAGTTTGAAGCAACAGGCCGTGGAGATTCGTTACCGGACCCGGCTCAGCGACTTGATCGAGGATGACGGAAGAATCACCGGTGCGGCTTTCACGACAGCCGATGGTGAGATCACCATTCGTGCCAGAAAGGGCGTGGTACTCGCGGCCGGGGGTATTGGCTGGAGCAGCGAACTGCGACGCCGATTGTTTCCGGACGGGACGCAGCGCCACTCGCTTTCGCCCGACAGCAACACCGGCGATGGCATTCTCGCCGGCGAACGTGCGCACGGCAAACTCGCGCAGGGCATCAGGAGCCCGGCGTTGTGGATGCCGAGCTCGGTGATGCCGCAACCTGACGGCCACCTTTCGGTGTTTCCCCACATCATGCTCGATCGCGCCAAGCCCGGCCTGATTGCGGTCAACGGCGCCGGGATGCGCTTCGTCAACGAAGCCAACTCCTATCATGACTTCGTGGAGGGGATGCTGCGATCACATCGAACCGCGCCCAGCATTCCGTCGTTCCTGATCTGCGACCGCAGCTTTGTTCGCGATTACGGCCTCGGTCTGATCCATCCCGGGACCCGCGACCTCACGCGCTTCATCAGCTCCGGCTATCTCTTCCAGGGCGACAGCATTGCAAAGCTGGCGCAGGCAATCGGCGTCGATGGCGGCGCGTTGGCCGCAACCATCGAACGGCATAACCGATTTGCCGAGACCGGCGTGGATGTGGATTTTGGCCGCGGCACCAGCGAACTCAACCGCTTCAACGGCGATATCGCGAACAAGCCGAACCCGTGCCTGCGCAAAATTGGTCCGGGCCCCTATTTTGCCGTGGCGGTCTGGCCTTCCGACCTCGCAAGCAGCGCGGGATTGAGCACCGACGTCAACGGCCGCGTGCTGACATCCGAACAACAGCCGATACCGGGCCTCTATGCCGTGGGAGCCGACGCCGCCTCGATCTTTCGCGGCACCTATCCCGGGCCCGGAACCATGATCGGCCCGGCCATGGTGTTTGCATGGCGCGCGGCGATGGACATCGCGGGGAAGTCGGGCGCGCCACGGTAAGACAGCGGACCGCGCGCCGACGACACTGCGATTAAACGTCGAAGAATACCGTCTCGCCCTCGCCCTGCAGGCGCAAATCGAGCTTGTAGACGGCGGTGCCACTGCCCGGCTCGCGCGTGGCGATCAGGGTGGCGCGGCGATCGGCGGGCACCAGCGCCAGCACGGGATCGACCGAATTGCCGGCCTCGCCGTCAAAATAGATTCGCGTGTAGAGGTGACGCAGCATGCCGCGCCCGAACACGGCAAGCAGGATATGCGGCGCCTGTGGCACGCCGTCCGGATCGGGCACCGGCCCCGGCTTCACCGTGTCGAATGCATAGACGCCATTGGCATCGGTGCCGACGCGGCCGAAACCGCGGAATTTGGTGTTCGGCAGCGCGCGCTTGTCCTGGGGGTCGGCGAAGCGGCCCTGGCTGTCGGCCTGCCACACTTCCAGCATGCAATCCGGCACGGGCGCGCCGTCGCCGTCGAACACCCTGCCCTCGACGCGGATGCGTTCGCCCGAGGCATCCGGCGTGACGAGATTGCCGGTGAAGGCGTCGTTCCAATCATACGCGCCGTTCGGCGTCAGGCCATATTTGAAGAACGGGCCGACGGTCTGCGACGGCGTGATACCCTTGTCGATATCGTTTCCTTGCACTTAACTTTTCTCCATGGGCGTGGCGTTCCTGCCGCGCAGCACGATGTTGAAGCGATAGCACAACGCCCATTCCGGCCGGGTGTTTTCCAGGTCGAACGACGACACCATCCGAAAGCGCGCTTTTGCGTCCGGCACCGAATTGAAGATCGGGTCAAACTCGAAAAGAGGATCGCCCGGGAAATACATCTGCGTCACCAGCCGCGAGACGAAGGAGTGGCCGAACACCGAGAAGTGGATGTGCGCCGGCCGCCAGGCATTGTGGTGATTGCCCCAGGGATAGGCGCCGGGCTTGATGGTGACGAACTTGTAGTAGCCGGAGGCGTCCGACTGCGCGCGGCCGGCGCCTGTGAAATTCGGATCGAGCGGCGCCGGATGCTGGTCGCGGACATGGATGTAGCGGCCGCAGGCATTGGCCTGCCACACCTCGACCAGCGTGTTCGGCACGCCGCGGCCGTCCTCGTCGAGCACATGGCCGTGCACGATGATGCGCTCGCCGAGCGGCTCGCGCTTGTGCTGGGTGGTGAGATCGGCATCGCCCTCGCGTACGGTCTCGTGGCCGTAGACCGGGCCCGTCAATTCGGACAGCGTATGGCGCATCGGGATCAGCGGCTTCTGCGGCGCGCGCAGGATCGAGCTTTTGTACTCCGGCGACAGCGGCAAAGGGTGTGCCTTGTTGCTGTCGGTGGGGTAGGCGAACGTCATAGGGACCTCCTCTGGTCACTCCTCATGGTGAGGAGGCGCGTTAGCGCCGTCTCGAACCATGAGGCCTCACTCTTCGAGACGCGCGTTCCGCGCTCCTCAGGGTGAGGGTCGAATATTCAGTTCAGCTTCTCGATCGCCAACGCAACGCCCTGGCCGACGCCGACGCACATGGTGGCGAGCGCGCGTTTGCCGCCGCGCTTCTCCATGCCGTGCACCGCCGTCATCGCCAGCCGCGCGCCGCTCATGCCAAGGGGATGGCCGAGTGCAATCGCCCCGCCATGCGGGTTGACGAAGTCGGCATCGTCCTTGACGCCGAGTTGCCGCAGGCAGGCTATGCCCTGCGAGGCGAAGGCTTCATTGAGTTCGATCAAATCGAAGTCGGATATTTTCAGGCCCAGCCGCTCCATCAGCTTCCGCGTCGCCGGCACCGGGCCGATGCCCATGATGCGCGGCGGCACCGCGGCCGAAGCGAGACCGAGGATTTTCGCCCGTGGCGTCAGGCCGTGCTTCTTCACCGCGGCCTCGGAGGCGAGGATCATGGCGGCAGCGCCGTCATTGACGCCGGAGGCGTTGCCGGCCGTCACCGTGCCGGGATTGCGCACGATCGGCTTCAGCTTGGCGAGGCCCTCCAGCGTGGTTTCCGGACGCGGATGCTCGTCCTTGTCGACCACGACCGGACCGGCCTTGCCGCCGGGAATGGTGACCGGCGTGATCTCTTCGGCAAAATAGCCCGACGCGATGGCGGCACCGGCGCGCTGCTGCGAGCGGATCGCGAACGCATCCTGGTCGGCGCGCGATACCTGGAATTCCTCGGCGACGTTCTCGCCGGTCTCCGGCATCGCATCGACGCCGTACTGCGCCTTCATCAGGGGATTGATGAAGCGCCAGCCGATGGTGGTGTCGTAGATGTCGGCCGAGCGCGAGAATGCTTCCGCCGCCTTGCCCATCACGAACGGCGCGCGGGTCATCGACTCGACGCCGCCGGCGATGGCAAAATCGATCTCGCCGGCGCGGATCGCGCGGCCCGCTGCGCCCACCGCATCGAGGCCCGACGCACAGAGCCGGTTGAGGGTCTGGCCGGGGACTGAGTCCGGAAGCCCTGCAAGCAGCAGCGCCATGCGCGCCACATTGCGGTTGTCCTCGCCGGCCTGGTTGGCGCAGCCGAAAAAGACTTCATCGACCGAGGACCAATCGAGCTTGGGGTGTTTCGCCATCAGCGCCTTGATCGGCACGGCCGCGAGGTCGTCGGCGCGCACCTTGGCGAGCGCGCCGCTAAAACGGCCGATCGGGGTTCGGACGGCATTACAAATAAAGACATCACCCATCGGCGTTCTCCCTGACCGCATCGAATTTGATGGCGAGTTGTAGGAGGGGCATTTCGGCCCGTCAATTGAAGGTTTCGCCGAGCTGCGCTGCCTGCAGGGGTGGAAAACCGGTACCGCGCCGCCGCAATTGAATAGGATGGGCAAGCGAAATTGGCTAGTTTGCGCCCGCCCATGACCATCCAGCAGCCCGTGCCTGTTCCGCCCGCTCCACCCGCCGATACGACGCCGCCGGCAGACGCACATGCGCGCGTCACGCCGATGATGGAGCAGTACCTGGAGATCAAGGCGGCCCATCCCGGG
Source organism: uncultured Alphaproteobacteria bacterium (assembly GCA_963802585.1). Taxonomy (GTDB): domain Bacteria; phylum Pseudomonadota; class Alphaproteobacteria; order Rhizobiales; family Xanthobacteraceae; genus Bradyrhizobium. The sequence goes on from CAWDJS010000031.1 coordinate 181,523, forward strand.
CTGCTGTTGTTCTACCGGATGGGCGATTTTTACGAGCTGTTCTTCGAAGACGCCGAGATCGCCTCGAAAACGCTCGGCATCGTGCTGACCAAGCGCGGCAAGCACCAAGGCATGGACATCCCGATGTGCGGCGTGCCGGTCGAGCGCTCCGAAGACTATCTGCATCGCCTGATCGGCGCCGGCCACAGAGTCGCGGTGTGCGAGCAGACCGAGGATCCGGCTGCGGCGCGAGCGCGCGGCAACAAGAGCGTAGTGAGGCGCGCCGTGATCCGGCTGGTGACGCCGGGCACGCTCACCGAGGATACGCTGCTCGATGCGCGCACCAACAATTACCTGCTGGCGATCGCGCGCTCCCGCGCGTCGGGCAGCGGCGACCGCCTCGGGCTGGCGTGGATCGACATCTCGACCTCCGAGTTCATGGTGACGGAGTGCGCGAGCAGCGACTTGCAGGCGACGCTGGCGCGCATCAATCCGAATGAGGCTGTTGTCACCGACGCGCTTTATAGTGACAGCGAGTTTTCCGAGCTGCTGAATGAATTGCCGGCGGTGACGCCGCTGACCCGCGACGTCTTCGACGGCTCCACGGCCGAGCGGCGGCTGTGCGATTATTTCGCGGTTGCGACCATGGATGGGCTGGCCGCGATGTCGCGGCTGGAGGCGACCGCCGCGGCCGCAGCTGTCACCTATATCGACCGCACGCAGGTGGGCAAGCGCCCGCCGCTGCCGCCGCCTTCGCGCGAGGCCAACGGCTCGACCATGGCGATCGATCCCGCCACCCGCGCCAATCTCGAATTGACCCGCACGCTATCAGGCGAACGGCGCGGCTCGCTGCTCGATGCCATCGACTGCACGGTGACGCCTGCGGGATCGCGGCTGCTGGCGCAGCGGCTTGCCGCCCCGTTGACGGACAGTGCGCAGATCGCACGCCGGCTGGACGCGGTCAGCGCCTTTGTCGCCGACAGCGCCGCGCGCGAGGACATCCGCTCGATCCTGCGCGGCGCGCCCGACATGTCACGCGCACTGGCGCGGCTCTCGGTCGGCCGCGGCGGCCCACGCGATCTTGCGGGCTTGCGCGACGGGATCCTCGCTGCCGACCAGGCGGTGGCGCGGCTGGAAGAGCTGGAGCAGCCGCCGCAGGAAGTCGCGGCCGTGATCGCGGCGCTGCGCAAGCCATCGCGGGAGCTGGCGCAGGAGTACACGCGCGCGCTCGCCGAGCAACTGCCGCTGATCAAGCGCGACGGCGGTTTTGTGCGCGAAGGCTACGAGCAGGCGCTGGACGAAGCGCGCAGCCTGCGCGATGCCTCGCGGCTCGTGGTCGCCGCCATGCAGGCGCGCTATGCCGACAACACCGGCATCAAGGGTTTAAAAATCCGGCACAACAACGTGCTCGGCTATTTCGTCGAGGTGACGGCGCAGCATGGCGACAAGCTGATGTCGGCGCCCTTGAACGCGACCTTCATCCATCGCCAGACACTGGCGGGCCAGGTCCGCTTCACCACCTCCGAGCTCGGCGAGATAGAGGCCAAGATCGCCAATGCCGGCGAGCGCGCGCTCAATCTCGAGCTGGAAATCTTTGAGCGGCTGTGCGCGAAAGCGCTGGAGGCGAGCGACGATCTCCGCGCCGCGGCCCATGCCTTTGCCCTGCTCGATGTCGCCACCGCGCTGGCGAAACTCGCGGTCGACGACCATTATGTGCGGCCCGAGGTCGACGCCTCGCTTGGCTTTGCGATTGAGGCCGGAAGGCATCCCGTGGTCGAGCAGGCGCTGAAGCGCGAGGGCCAGCCTTTCATTGCCAACACCTGCGATCTCTCGCCGGCGCCGGCGCAAAAATCAGGCCAGCTCTGGCTGATCACCGGCCCGAACATGGCCGGCAAATCGACGTTCCTGCGCCAGAACGCGCTGATTGCGCTGCTGGCCCAAATTGGCTCGTTCGTGCCCGCGGCGCGCGCCCGGATCGGCATTGTCGACCGGCTGTTCTCGCGCGTCGGCGCGGCCGACGATCTCGCGCGCGGCCGCTCGACCTTCATGGTCGAGATGGTCGAGACCGCGGCGATCCTCAACCAGGCCAGCGAACGCTCGCTGGTGATCCTGGACGAGATCGGCCGCGGTACCGCGACCTTCGACGGACTTTCGATCGCCTGGGCGGCAATCGAGCATCTGCATGAGAGCAACCGCTGCCGCACGCTGTTCGCCACGCATTATCACGAGCTGACCGCGCTCTCGGCCAAACTGCCGCGGATGTTCAACGCCACCGTCCGCGTCAAGGAATGGCAGGGCGACGTGGTGTTCCTGCACGAGGTGCTGCCCGGTTCGGCCGACCGCTCCTATGGCATCCAGGTCGCAAAGCTCGCCGGCCTGCCGCCGCCGGTGATCGCGCGCGCCAAAGCGGTGCTTGCAAAACTCGAAGCGCAGGACCGCGGCCAGACCGCCCGCGCGCTCGCCGATGATTTGCCGCTGTTCGCCGTCCCATCGCGCGCCGCCGCAGAGCCTGCGGCGCCGAGCGAAGCGGAGCAGTTGCTGGAAGCGGTGAAAGCGCTGCATCCCGATGAGATGTCACCCCGCGAGGCGCTGGAGGCGCTCTATGTGCTGAAGGCGAAGTTGCCGAAGGCGTAAGCTGGAATCGTAGGGTGGGCAAAGGCGCTCTTGCGCCGTGCCCACCGCCACGAATGAATTTCCAGAATGGTGGGCACGCTTCGCTTTGCCCACCCTTCTGTAACGGGCCTCGAATAGTCAATCCCTTTGCGTTGTCCGCTCGCCGGGGTCTCGCTTCTGTACGGGGTCGGCGCGAGGCCGCCACCTGATGGGGTTGGAAGAGGATAGGTCGACCAATCTACGTTTGCGTGCTCAGGAAGCTACCTGGTGGGCAACGGCCTGACCTGATCCATCGTCCCGGCGAAGGGACTTCGCTTCGAGAAGGCCTGGTGTCGTGACCCGCCCGAAAACTGTTGCGTCTCTTCCCTGTTAAGCTGCCGCGGCGGCGGCGTTGAAGGGTGTTCCGTCGGCGAGCATGCGATGCATGATCACCGCGAGGCGGCGGGCAAGTGCCACCTTGGCCTTACTCATGCCGGCGCGCTTGGCGATCCGCATCGCCCAGCTCTTCAATTGCGAGCAGCCCTTGAGCGGCTTGGTCAGCATGATGTGGGCGGCCTCGTAGAGCACAGTCCGCACCGAGCTGTCGCCGATCTTGCTGATCCGGCCGGTGTAGTCGGTCTCGCCGGATTGATACTTCTTCGGGGTCAGCCCGTAATGGGCTCCCGCCTGCTTCGACGATTTGAACCGGGTCGGATCGTCGATCGCGCTGGCATAAGTCAGCGACACGATCGGGCCGACTGCCGGGACCGACATCAGCAGCCGTGCCTGCGGGTCGGTTTGCGCCATCTTGCGCGTCTGTTTCTCGAAGGCTGCAAACTCCTTCCGCAGTACCGCTCGCACCGCCAACAGCGCCTGGGCGATCACCTCAAGGTGTGGCTGCCCGGAAGCCAGATCCTTGATCCGTCCCGCGAACTCCCGCTCCGTCGTCTTGCCGACCTTCAGCCCAAAGCCGCGCAGGATCCCGCGCAGGCTGTTCTCGACGTCGCGAAGCTTTGACTGCACCAGCTTGCGCGCCGTCAGCAGCGCTCGGGTCTCTTGCGCGCTCGTCGACTTGCAGTGTACCGGCCGGAACCAGCCCAGCCGCATCAATTGCGCAATCCCGCGCGCATCGTTGCGGTCGGACTTCACCGGCATTGCCTCGAACGCCTTGCGCACATGCCGGGTCTCCAGCAACTCCACGGCAAGCCCAGCCGCCTTCATCGCCGCAAAAAGCCACTGCGATAGCGGTCCGGCCTCCAGCCCGATCCGTTCAAGGTCGAAACCGCAGGATTGGAACCAGGCGATCAGGTCCTTCGGCTCGCTGGCCACCTTGGTCTCGCGCAAAATCTTGCCATTTGCGTCAACAACACACACGCTCGAGCATTCCAATGACACGTCGATTCCGGCATACTGGTTCATGGTCGTCTCTCCTCGATGCTTGGAGCGAGGCTCATCCCTCAACTCCGTCACACCATCAGTGTGAGGGACGACCGCCCGCCCTCCAAGCAAGCCGCGCGCAGCGCGCCATCATAGTGCCGTAGCAAGCGCGGCTTGCTTGGAGGGCAGACCGGGGCCCGTTACCCCATCTACGATCTCGCCAGCTTTGCCCGCCGCCGCCCGATCTGCCACAGCATCAGGTTCCAGCACACGCAGGTCGCGAGCCCCAGGCTCAGGCCGGCCGCCGAGCCGAGATGCAGTGCGCCGAGATGCAGCACGGCGATCGCCATGCCAAATCCCATCAGGCCCCAGGCGCTGTTGGCGATCACGGCGGCGGTCGCGGGCCCGCCGATGCGCGGATGCAGGATCAGCATCATGCTGGTGAACACCGCAGGAAACAGCGCGAGGATGCCGCTGATGCTCGGGCCGACCCGGCCCGACAGCGTGACGACCGTCAGCACGAGCGTGGCCACCAGCGATGCCCGCAGGGGCACGTCATACCAACGCCGCGCGACCGGCGGCATTTTGGCATGGCGATAGCGCTGCATCAGCGGGGTACAGATCGCAAAAGCCACCCCATTGATGAGAATACCGCCCCACACCGACCACTGCATCGAGGCGATGATCACCGCGATGCCGAGCCACACCGCGACCGCGGCACCGACGCTGACCAGCAGAGTGTGGCGTTGCGCCAGCAGCGTGTAGGTCAGCCCCAGAGAGATTGTCGCCGCGTTGATCGGCAGGCTCGTCAGCGCACCCTGGGCAACGAAGGCCGAGTCATGGTCGAGCGCGAGGAAGACATAGGCCGGACCCGCGGAAATCGGCAGCGTCGCGACCAGGGCGCCGATCGCCGGGCCCGAATGCTCGGCGATGAAGGAAGCCGTGACCACGAAAGCCGCCGCCACCGCCATGCGGAAGCCGAGCACGAGGAAATAGGTGAGATCGGGGGACATTTTTGTTCTGTCGTCCCGGCGCAGGCCGGGACCCATACCGCGTGATGCAGGTTTTGGAAAAGGACAGTGTAACTACCAGCGCGTAAAAATAACTCCGGCTGGTGGTTGATGGTGTGGACGGCCCCCTACGGCATCAGTGTGCCAGAATGAGGTTGTTGCAAATCTCAGACAAGGGAGCCGTCCGTGAGCCAGATTATCCGCATTGGAGTGGATACGTCGAAGCATATTTTTCAGCTACATGGGGTTGATGCGGCCGAACAGCCGGTGTTGCGCAAGAAACTCTCGCGCAAGCAGGTGCTGGAGTACTTTGCCAAACTGCCTCCGACGGTGATCGGGATGGAGGCCTGCGGGGCTTCGCAATATTGGGCGCGCGAGCTTTGCAAGCTTGGCCATGAGGTGAAGTTGATGGCGCCGCAACTGGTGAAGCCCTATGTGGCACGGAACAAGAATGACTGGCGGGACGCAGAGGCGCTGTGTGAAGCGATGAGCCGACCGCGCATGCGGTTTGTGGCGGTCAAGACGGCTGAGCAGCAGGCCGCTCTGATGCTGACAGGTATCCGCGACGGATTGATCGCCCGGCGCACCCAGCTTGGCAATATGATCCGTGGTCACGCAGCGGAGTTTGGCCTGATCGCGCCGAAGGGGGTCGACAAGATCGAAGCGTTATTGGCGCAGATTGCGCAGGCCGAGACAATTCCTGCCCTGGTGCGGGAGCTAGTTGCGGTGCTGGGCCGCGAATACGCCAGGCTCCAGGGCGAGCTGAAGGAGATCGAGGCCAAGCTGATGGCCTGGCACCGGGCCGATGCCTTGGGCCGGCGTCTGGCGCAGATCCCCTCGGTCGGCCCGATCATTGCGACGACGCTGGTGATGAAGACACCTGATCCGCGCGCGTTCCGCTCGGGTCGTGACTTCGCGGCCTGGCTCGGGCTGACCCCAAAGGACCATTCCACCGCCGGCAAGACCCGGCTCGGCAAGATCACGCGGGCGGGTGACGAGGACCTGAGGCGCCTGCTCGTGATCGGGGCGACGGCAGTGATCCAGCAGGCCCGGAACGGCCGCGGCCAGCACTCGCGCTGGCTCCTCGCCCTGATCAAGCGCAAGCCGCCAAAGCTGGCGGCCGTGGCGCTTGCCAACAAGGTGGCCCGCATCGCCTGGAAGCTGATGGTGACAGGCCAGAGTTACGACGCTGCGCGGATGAATGCCGACCCGGCACTCGCCGCCTAACACAGATTGGCCGGCCGGAGCGGACGCTCCCAAGCCGCCCCGGAAGCTGCAAGAGCAGATGGAGCGATCGGTCGATTAACGATGCGGGACAATCCGTGGGACCCATTGGCCGCCAACAGGTCGCCAGGTTGTTTGGAGCCCGCATCGCGCAAACCATCTTGGCCAGCGATCACCACGATCGCATCAACAGGCCGGACATATGGATGCAAGCGACCCGATCTCACCAAAAAGCTCTTGTGCCACGGGGGCCGTCCACATATGGGTCCCGGCCTTCGCCGGGACGACAGCGAACTCAAATCCGCTTCATGCTCACGGAAACCTTCGGGCCGTTCTTGATGGTCTGATAGACCACGCAGTAACGCTCGGTGAGTTTCAGCAGGAGATCGAGCTTGTCCTGCGGCGCGTCGGTCTCGACCTCGAAACGCACCCGGATTTCCTCGAAGCCGACCGGGGCCTCCTTATCGACGCCGAGCGTGCCGCGGAAATCGAGATCGCCCTCGGCATAGACCAGGCCCTTCTTCAGGGGCACGTCGACCGCGGTCGCGACCGATTTCAGGGTGACGCCGGCGCAGGCGACCAGCGCTTCCAGCAGCATGTCGCCGGAGCAGAGTTCCAGCCCCGAACCGCCGGTTGCGGGATGCAGCCCTGCAACGGCCAACGCCCGGCCGGTCTCGACCTTGCAGGTCAGCCCGTCGGTATCGGTCGAGCCCTTGGCCTTCAGGGTGATGACCGCGGCTGCGGGGTCCTGCTTGTAGCGTTCCTTGATCGGGGCCTGCATCGCGCGGAGTTCGGCGGCGTCCATCTTCTTTTCTCCCGGATTATTTTTCGAGGCCGGATTTAATGGGAAATTGCCCCGCTGTCACCACCACATCGATTCCCCGACATTGGATTTGGCGTCGCGGTCGGGGATGCTGCGGTCCAGCGAGCGGTCGAGCGCGGTCAGGACATGGCGCTTGAAACGCTCGAACAGCTCGGATTGGCGGTCGCGCGGCCGCGTCAGATTGACCTTGATCTCCTCGAACAGCCGGCCCGGCCGCGGCCGCATCACCAGCACGCGGTCGGCCAGAACCACCGCCTCGTCGACGTCGTGCGTTACCAAAATGAGCGTCGGCCGCGTGTCGGCCCAGAGGTCGAGCAGGTGATCCTGCAGGTCGCGCCGGGTGAAGGCATCGAGTGCGGAGAACGGCTCGTCGAGCAGCAGCACCTCCGGCTGCGGCACCAGCGCGCGGGCGATCGCCACCCGCTGCGCCTGCCCGCCGGAAAGCTCGCGCGGCCAGGCATTGGCCTTGTCGGTGAGGCCGACCCGCGCAAGCGCGGCCGCGACCTTCTCGCGCCTTGCGCTCGCCGGCAGGTCGGTTAGACCAAAACCGATATTGTCGGCGACGCTGAGCCACGGCAAAAGCCGCGGTTCCTGGAAGATGATACCGATCTTGGCGTGCGGCGAGACAATCGTGGTGTCGTCGAGCGTCACCGTGCCCGCGGTGGCGCGGTCGAGCCCGGCGATGGCACGCAAGAGCGTCGACTTGCCGCAGCCGGAGCCGCCGATGATGGCGACGATCTCGCCGGGATTGATCTCGGCGGAGAAGCGCTCCAGCGCATGCACGCCGTTGGGATAGATCTTGCCGACCCGGTCGAGCGCCAGCACGAGTGCCTCCTTTCCGAAGTTCGCAATGTCCCTCAGCACCCACTTGCGCGAACTTCGGAAAGCAAGAGGCACTCGCAATCATATTCTGCTAGTGCCGCTTACCGATTTGAAGTTCCTGTTCGGACTCGCCGCTTGCAGGGCAAGAACTTCAAATCGGCGGCACTAGCCGCCCCCGTCCTGCCTGCCGAAGGCATCCTGCCAGCGCAGGAACGGCAAGGCCGCGATCTCGATCAGCCAGTCGGTGAGCTTGCCGAGGATCGCGAAGATCACGATCGCCCCGAGGATCTGCGCGGGCTTGCCGAGCTGCTGGCCGTCGAGCAGGAGATAGCCCAGCCCTTCGGACGCCCCGATCAGCTCGGCAGCGACCACGAACATCCAGCCGAGGCCGAGACCGACGCGGAGCGAAACCACATAGGCCGGCAACACGGCGGGCAAGAGGATGCGGCGGATCATGGCGGGGCCGGAAAGGCGGAAGATGCGGCCGACCTCGACGATCTTGCGGTCGACCGCCAGGATCGCGCCCATCACGCCGAGATAGACCGGGAAGAACACCCCGACCGCGATCAGCACGATCTTCGAGGTCTCGAAAATGCCGAGCCAGAGCACGAACAGCGGCACCCAGGCGAGCGAGGGAATCGCGCGCAGAGCCTGGACCGTTGGGTCAAGGAGGCGCCGCGCCAGCACCCAATAGCCGGAGATCGCACCAAGGAGGGTACCGGCGATGACGCCGAAGCCGAAGCCGAGGCCGACGCGGGTCAACGTCGCGATGATATGGCGCGCGAGCTCGCCGCTCTGCGCCAGTTCGACAAGGGTCGCGAACACCCGGCTCGGCGGCGGCACCAGCCGGCCGTTGGAATAGCCGAGCCAGACGATCAGTTCCCAGAGCACGGCGATGCCAAGGGGCAACAGCAGCCCTAGCGCCGGCCGCGCATAGCGCGACAGCCGCGCGGATGACGGGCGTGTCGCGACGCGGGACGTTTGCTCGATGGGCAGTTCGACGCTCATGGCCATAGCAAGACGTTTCTCGCCGGGGATTGCAAGGCGCTCCGCTGTCGTCCCGGCGAAGGCTGGGACGACAGCGGTTTTGTTGCTGCAGCGGTGTCAATTCGTCGGCAGCGGAACCTGGTCGTCGATCAGCGAATCCAGCGCCGCCTTCACGTCGACCTTGGCGTCGATCACGCCGGCCTGCTGCAGCGCGACGCCGGCGGCCAAAATCGACTCCCGCTGCGGCGCGCCGATGCGGCTGTGGGTCAGCTCGGTGCGCTCCTTGAGCTGCTTGTCGACGACATTGTCCGGCAGCTTGGTCACCGCCATGAACGTCTTCTTCAGCTCGTCGTAATTCGCCAGCGAATATTTGCGCGCCTCTTCGTAGGTGGCGAGCACGCGGCGGACGATGTCGGGATGATCCTTCAAAAACTGCTTCGCGCACATTGAGGATGCCCCAGGTGTTGGCGTCGGGCTTGCGATAGAACAGCTTGGCGCCGTCCTCGATCTCGGCCTGCGCCATCATCGGGTCGAGCCCGGCCCAGGCATCGACGTCGCCGCGGATCAGCGCGGTCTTGCCGTCGGCGTGCTGCAGCAGGATCGGCGTGATGTCCTTTTCGGTGAGGCCGGCGCCGAGCAGCGCGCGCACCAGGAAGATGTGCGGATCGGTGCCGCGGGTCACCGCGACGCGCTTGCCCTTGAGGTCGGCGACGTTCGAAATCTTCGAGTCCTTGGTCGTCACCAGCGCGGTCCATTCGGGCCGCGAATAGCACATAAATCGACTTGATCGGGTTGCCGTTGATCTTGGCGACCAGCGCCGCCGAGCCCGCGGTCGAGCCGAAATCGATCGAACCGGCGTTGAGGAACTCCAGCGCCTTGTTGGAGCCGGCCGACTGCACCCAGACGATGCTGATGCCGTCCTTGGCAAATTCCTTCTCCAGCAGGCCCTTCTGCTTCAGCACCATCGAGACCGGGTTATAGGTCGCCCAGTCGATGTGGATCTCCTTCAGCGCATCGGCCGCAGAGGCGCCCGGCGCCGCCATGAAAGCCGCCGCGACTGCAGCCCATGCCCATTGTGCCATTTTACCCATTCGAATACTCCCCGCTTCCGCCCTGCTTGAAACTGCGATTTATTTCAATACCTTATACATTGAGGTCAACGAGAAAATCCGACCATGCGAGCGGCGCGCGCGAGAACAGCTTTACCCGGCGTGCGCCGAATGCAGCATGGGAGCGCTGTTGGTCCACAATGTCCCGTGACAGCGCAGCCGCTGTCCGATATCCGGTTAGGTGATGGATCACATCGTCGCAGAGACTGAGCCCAAAACGGACAACAAGGCCGACACCGGCTTCGATTCGCAGCGGATCGCGGCCGCGGTCGACGCGCTGGGAGAAAAGCACGCCGGCCGCGAGGACGTGTTCCGCTCTTCGGTCGCACAGCTCCTGAAGGCCGAGCTGATGGCCGCGCGCGACACCGCCCAGGCGATATTGTTGAAGGACCGCCACGGAAGGCGTTGCGCCGAGCGGCTCTGCTTCGTGCAGGACGAGATCATCCGCATCCTGTTTGCGGCGGCAACGCAGCATCTCTACCGCTCGCCGATCCCCTCCGGCGCCGAGCGCATGGCGGTGGTGGCGACCGGCGGCTATGGCCGCGGCCTGATGGCGCCGGAGTCGGACATCGATCTGCTATTCATCCTGCCCTACAAGCAGACCGCCTGGGGCGAGCAGGTCGCCGAAGCCATTCTCTATTGTCTGTGGGACATGGGCCTGAAGGTCGGCCACGCCACGCGCTCGGTCGATGAATCGATCCGGCAGGCGCGCGGCGACATGACCATCCGCACCGCGATCCTGGAGACGCGGTTCCTGACCGGCGACCAGCAGCTCTATGACGAGCTGGTCGAGCGCTTCGACAAGGAGGTCGTGCAGGGCACCGCGGCCGAGTTCGTCACCGCCAAACTTGCCGAGCGTGAGGAGCGGCATCGCCGCGCCGGCCAGTCACGCTATTTGGTCGAGCCCAATGTGAAGGACGGCAAGGGCGGGTTGCGCGACCTGCACACGCTGTTCTGGATCGCGAAATATGTCTACCGCGTGCGCGAGACCGACGAGCTGCTGGAGCGCGGCGTGTTCGACGCGCAGGAATACCGCATCTTCCGCCGCTGCGCCGATTTCCTGTGGTCGGTCCGCTGCAATTTGCATTTCTTCGCGGGCCGCGCGGAAGAGCGCCTGTCCTTCGATCTGCAGCGCGAGATCGCGGTCCGGCTCGGCTATACCTCACATCCCGGCATGCAGGATGTCGAGCGCTTCATGAAGCACTACTTCCTGGTGGCCAAGGACGTCGGCGATCTGACCGCGATCCTCTGCGCCAAGCTGGAAGACCAGCAGGCCAAGCCCGCGCCGGTGCTGAGCCGGATGATGGCGCGGCTGCGCCCGAGCTCGTCGCGGCGGCGCGTGCCCGACAGCGACGACTTCATCGTCGACAACAACCGCATCAACCTCGCCGCGCCCGACGTGTTCAAGCACGATCCGGTCAACCTGATCCGGATCTTCCGGCTGGCGCAGAAGAACAACCTCGCCTTCCATCCCGACGCGATGCGCACCGTGACGCGTTCGCTGAAGCTGATCGACACCAGTCTGCGCGAGAACCCCGAAGCCAACCGGCTGTTCATGGAGATCCTGACCTCCAATGACGCCGAAACCGTGCTGCGGCGGATGAACGAGACCGGCGTGCTCGGCCACTTCATCCGCGCCTTCGGCAAGATCGTGTCGATGATGCAGTTCAACATGTACCACCACTACACGGTGGACGAGCATCTGCTCCGCTGCATCGGCTACCTGCAGGACATCGAGCGCGGCGGCAACGAGGAGCTGCTGCTCGCCAGCGATTTGATGCGCAAGATCCGCCCCGAGCACCGGGCGGTGATCTACATCACCGTGCTGCTGCACGACATCGCCAAGGGCCGGCCCGAGGATCACTCCATCGCCGGCGCCAAGGTGGCGCGGCGGCTCTGCCCGCGGCTCGGCTTCTCCTCCAGCGACACCGAGCTGGTGGCCTGGCTGATCGAGGAGCACCTGACCATGTCGACGGTGGCGCAATCGCGCGACCTCTCCGACCGCCGCACCATCGAGAATTTTGCCGCCGTGGTGCAGTCGGTCGAGCAGATGAAGCTGCTCACGATTCTCACCACCGCCGACATTCGCGGCGTCGGCCCCGGGGTATGGAACGGCTGGAAGGCGCAGCTGTTGCGCACGCTTTATTACGAGACCGAGCCGGTGCTGACCGGCGGCTTCTCGGAAGTGAACCGTGCCCGCCGCATCGCCGCGGCGCAGGCGGAGTTTCGCGCGGCCTTCACCGAATGGCCGGAGACCGAGACCGAGGCCTATATCTCGCGGCACTATCCGGCCTACTGGCTCAAGGTCGAGCTGCCGCGCAAGATCCGCCACGCCAAATTCATGCGATCCAGCGAGGAGGCCGGCCACAAGCTCGCGATCAATGTCGGCTTCGACGAGGCGCGCGGCGTCACCGAGCTGACCATCCTGGCGACGGACCATCCCTGGCTGTTGTCGATCATCGCGGGCGCCTGTGCTTCCGCCGGCGCCAACATCGTCGACGCCCAGATCTACACCACGACCGACGGCCGCGCGCTCGACACCATCGCGATCTCGCGCGAATACGACCGCGATGAGGATGAGGGGCGCAGGGCTACCCGGATCGGCGAGATGATCGAGGATGTGCTGGAAGGCAAGCTGCGGCTGCCGGACGCGGTGGCGCGGCGCGCTGCCGGACGCGGCAAGCTGCGGCCTTTCATCGTGGAGCCGGAAGTCATCATCAACAACCAGTGGTCGGAGCTTTACACCGTGATCGAGGTGTCCGGCCTCGACCGGCCCGGCCTGCTCTATCAGCTGACCACCGCGCTCTCGAAGCTGAACCTCAACATCGCCTCCGCCCATGTCGCGACCTTCGGCGAGCGCGCGCGCGACGTGTTCTATGTCACCGACCTGCTCGGCGCGCAGATCAGCGCCCCGACCCGCCAGGCCGCGATCAAGAGCGCGCTGTTGCATTTGCTCGCCACCGACGAGGCGGTGGCAAAGCCCGCGGCTTGAGTTTCTTCACCTCGCGCCACCATCCGCTCGTCATTGCCGGGCTTGACCCGCGCATCCATCCTCTTCGAAAGAAGCTCCTTCGAGGATGGATTGCCGGGTCAAGCCCGGCAATGACGAGGTAGCTTAAAATTTCGTGATCGGCTCCAGCTTCTCGCCCGAACGAAACGCCCGCAGCGGCGCGGTGTCGCTGTAGACCACCTCCTCGGCGATCTTGCCGTCTCGAAGCCGGAACTTGTCGACGCCGCGCCAGGAGAAGCGCGCACCATTGACATGGCGCGTGGTCTGCCATTCGATGATCACCACATTGCCGCGCGAGGTCCAGTCGAGCAGTTGCCAGACGAAATCCGGCGCGGATGCGGTCTGCACCTCCATCAGCCTGGCAAGCTCGGTGCCCTTGACCGGGCGGTCCACCAGCGGCGTGGTCAGCGTGCCGTCGGGATGCCAGAGCTCGAGAAAGGCATTGCCGTCGCGCGCCGCCCAGGCGGCCGCAAAGCGGGTGACAAAGTCCTGAATTTCTTCGCATGTCATGTCGTCGTCTCCATCTCGAGGTGATGGAGAAACGCTAACGATGCCGGAGAAATTCGTCTGGCGGTTTGCGGACCTGACGGTTCAGGTGTTCTGTTTGAGTGCGACGCCCTCGTGCGTCAGAAGCCACCGCTTGCGTGCGAGGCCGCTGCCATATTTCACCAGCGAGCCATTGGCCGCGATCAGGCGATGACAGGGAATGACGACGCTGATCGGGTTGGAGCCGTTGGCATGTCCGACCGCGCGCATCGCGTTCGGCGAGCCCAGCTTTGCAGCGAGCGCGCCATAAGTCATGGTCTGGCCGGCGGGAATCTTTGGCAGCGCATTCCAGACCTTGCGCTGGAACGGCGTGCCGGCAATGCGCCATTCGATCGACTTCAGCGCGTCGATATCGCCATTGAAATAATTTGCGAGGGCCGACCTGATCGCCTTCGGAGCGCGCGCCTCCTGCAATTCCACCGCACCATATTGCAGCCGGAGCAATTCCTTGATGCGTTCGGCGTGATCCTCCCAGTCGAACGCGCGGAGCACGCCCTCGCCGTCGGTAACGAGCAGCGCGGGTCCGATCGGGGTTTCCAGGCGATCGACCGAGAATGTCTCAGGCGGCTTGGCGGGCATCGGCCTTGTCCTGAACCTGTTCGGATGCGGCTGCGCCGGCGGCCCACAGATGCAGCGCCGCATAGGCGCGCCATGGCCGCCAGGCTTCGGCGCGCGCGAGCAGCTGCTCCGGCGAGGGCCGGCGGCCGCCAGCATCGGCCATGGCGCGCAACAGACCGACATCGGCGGCCGGAAACGCATCGGGCTCGCGCAGTTCGCGCATGGCAATATATTGCGCGGTCCATTCGCCGATGCCCGGCAGCGCGCGCAATTTGGCGACGGCCTGCTCCAGGCTCGCGCCGCGGCTGAAGATCATGGGATCGGCCGTGATGGCTTGGGCAAGTGCGATCAGCGCCCTCGCCCGCGCGCCGGGCATGGCGAAGCCGGCGGGATCGGCGGATGCGATCGCCTTTGGCGAGGGAAAGACATGGCTCAGCCCCTCGCTATTCCGGATCGAAGCTGGGAGCCCGGTGCCATGCGCCTGCACCAGCTTGCCGAGCAGTTTTGTTGCCGCCGGCACCGTGATCTGCTGGCCGCAGATCGCGCGCATCGCAAGCTCGAAGCCCTCCCAGGCGCCCGGCACGCGCAGGCCCGGTCGCGCCGCGACCAGCGGCGCCAGAGAGGGGTCCTGCGACAAATGCGCGCCGATCTGGTCGGGATCGGCGGCGAGATCGAACACCCGCCGCACCCGCGCGATGATCGACGGCAGCGCTGCGATGTCCGGGAAGCGCACACTGACATCGACACGATGCCCGCCTGCGGGCGCCACCGTCACCACGCCGCTGTGGCGGCCGAACGCGATGCTGCGCTTGTAGCTGTCGCGCTCCAACAGCTCGACGCCCGGGATCGCGCGCGCGCCAAGGAACGCCAGCATGGCGTCCCAGTCATAGGGCGGCCGATAGGAAAGACGCACCGACAGCGCATCGGCCGCGCGCCGCGGCTTGTCTTTGGTTCGGCGCAGCGTCGCCGGCGGGCGGCCGAACAGGTCGCGAAAGGTCTCGTTGAAGCGGCGGACGCTGCCGAAGCCGGAAGCGAGCGCCACTTCCGCCATCGGCAACGAGGTCTCGTGAATGAGCTGCTTGGCCAGCAGCACGCGCCGCGTCTGCGCCACCGCAATCGGAGATGCGCCGACATGCTGGCGGAACAGCCGCCGCAATTGCCGCGCGCCGACGCCGAGCCGGTCGGCAAGACCCTCGACATCGTCGGCATCGAGGCCGCCGGCTTCGATCAGCGCCAACGCCCGCGACACCGTGTTGGAAGTGCCGCGCCAGAACGCGAGCTCCGGCGAAATCTCGGGGCGGCAGCGCAGGCACGGACGAAGGCCCGCTTCCTGCGCGGCGGCCGCAGACGCGAAGAACGAGACGTTCTCGAATTTCGGCGTACGCGCCGGACAGATCGGCCGGCAGTAGATGCCCGTGGTCTTCACACCCACGAACAGCCGGCCGTCGAAGCGGGCGTCGCGGGTCGAGATCGCGCGGTAGCAAGCGAGGCGGTCCATATCCATCGGCGCAACATGGTCCTTCGCGGCATCGCTGTCTCGCGGTTTCCGGACATGGTCATTTTCGACCCCGAGGATAGCGCGGGACCGTCGCACCCTGTCGCCCACGCATGTTAGCGTCCACCCGAAACCGGGGGGACTGCATGGGTCTGATCGCAAATATCCTGGTGGCGCTGGTCGCTGCCCTGCACGTTTATTTCCTGGTCCTGGAGATGTTTCTCTGGACCAGGCCCGCTGGCCTGAAGGCATTTGGGCTCGCGCCGGAAAAGGCCGCCGATTCCGCGGTGCTGGCCGCCAACCAGGGTCTTTATAATGGCTTCCTCGCCGCCGGCCTGATCTGGGGGCTGGTGCAGACCGTCCCCGGCTTCGCCTTCCAGATCAAAGTGTTCTTCCTGCTCTGCGTAATCGCAGCCGGCGTCTATGGCGCCGTCAGCGTCAGCCGGA
The DNA here is from genome assembly GCA_963802585.1 of uncultured Alphaproteobacteria bacterium. GTDB lineage: Bacteria > Pseudomonadota > Alphaproteobacteria > Rhizobiales > Xanthobacteraceae > Bradyrhizobium. Next base: position 197,502 of record CAWDJS010000031.1, read on the forward strand.
AGATCCTGTTCGTGCAGGCTGCACCCGCCGCGATCGCGTTGATTTTGCTCTGTTTAGCCTAAGGTTGGTTCACCTTTCCGCACCGCGTCATCTTGCATTGCGGGATGGCTTCCTCCAGTATCCGCGCCCAGCGATGGCTAGCCAAGACCATCCGGACAATCCCACACATGAGGAACGCATCAATATGAGGAACGGTTTTCTGCATCTCGCCAGCACCGCCGTGCTGGCGCTGGCGCTGTCGGCGTCATCGGCTCTCGCGCAGAAGAAATACGACACCGGCGCGACCGATACCGAGATCAAGATCGGCCAGACCAATCCATTCAGCGGACCGGCCTCCGCCTATGCCACCATCGGCAAGACCCAGGCCGCCTATATCAAGATGATCAACGATCAGGGCGGCGTCAACGGCCGCAAGATCACCCTGATCCAATATGACGACGCTTACTCGCCGCCGAAGGCCGTCGAGCAGGTGCGCAAGCTGGTCGAGAGCGACGAGGTGCTCTTGACCTTCCAGCTTCTCGGCACGCCGTCGAACGCGGCCGTGCAGAAATATCTCAACTCCAAGAAGGTGCCGCAGCTGTTCGCGGCGACCGGTGCTTCGAGGTTCAGCGACCCGAAGAATTTCCCGTGGACGATGGGCTTCAACCCGAACTACTTCGTCGAAGGCCGCATCTACGGCCAGTACATCATCAAGAACCACCCCAATGCCAAGATCGGCATCCTCTATCAGAACGACGACCTCGGCAAAGACTACCTGAACGGCATCAAGGCCGGCCTTGGCGACAAGGCGGCAAGCATGATCGTCGCGGAAGCCTCTTACGAAGTTTCCGATCCCACCATCAACTCGCAGATCCTCAAGATCAAGGACGCGGGCGCGGACCTGTTCTTCTCTGCCTCGACCCCGAAGCAGGCGGCGCAGGCGATCAAGAAGATCGCCGAGCTCAACTGGCATCCGGTGCACATCCTCGACATCAATGCCACTTCGGTCGGTGCCGTGATGAAGCCGGCGGGACTCGATGCCTCCAAGGGCGTGATCAGCGTCAACTACGGCAAGGATCCGCTCGATCCGACCTGGAAGGACGATCCCGGCATGAAGAAGTACTTCGAGTTCATGGCGAAGTACTATCCGGACGGCGACAAGGATTCGAGCTTCAACTCATATGGGTACTCGACCACGCAGTTGCTGATCCATGTGCTCAAGGAGTGCGGCGACAACCTGACCCGCGAGAACGTGATGAAGCAGGCGACCAGCCTGAAGAACGTGAAGCTCGACCTGGCGCTGCCGGGCATCCTGGCCAACACCTCGCCGACCGATTACCGCGTCAACAGGCAGTTGCAGATGATGAAGTTCAACGGCGAACGCTGGGAGCTGTTCGGTCCGATCATCGAGGATACGGGCGCGGCAGGCTAAGCGCAACGCAACCTCTCACGAACACGAACGGCGGCCTTCGGGCCGCCGATTTGTTTTTCACTGCCGCGGCGTGCGCAGCCGCGGAAATGTTGGCGCGCGGCGTGCTCCTGTAATAACAACAAAACGGCAGCATCAGGCAGGGCGGACCGCGAGGATGGCTCACCACGTCAAGATCGATCCGCGGCCACTCCTTGATCTTCTGAGCGTTGCAAAACACGGCTCATTTGGCGCGGCGGCCGCGGCGATAAACGTTTTCCAGCCGGGGCTGTCCCGCAGCATTGCCGGCTAATGGTTGAACTCGCTCTTCGCCATCATGAGGTGGTGTTGTTGATGATGCGCTCCCTGCACCATGATGCCCATAAAGCCGAGGGCCTTGAGCTTTGTGACTTCCTTGGCATCGGCGCTGGTGACCGTTAGCTTTACGCCGTTTGAAAGGTCTTCGGTTTTCGCGTTCCAGCCGAGTTGGCTTAGCTCGTGAACGTGCGCGGGCACCATGCGCTTGATGCCATCGAGAGTGCGGCCTTCGCCTGTCACAGCAATCTCAATGCCGTTGTCGAGCGAACGCTCCGTAGCGGTGGCGCGCATCGTCACTTCGTCCATATCGATCAGATGTTCGCGCAACGCTGAAATGTTGACCTTCGACCAATCGGTCTTCGGATCAGCTTCCAACATTCGCACAATCTCCTGAATCGTGCCAAACGCCTCTTGTCCCGGCATAACGGGCTGTCCGGTCGTTTCGCTTCCCATCATCATCCTGTGCCGACCCTGCGTCATCTGGTCGTGCATGCCGCCCGGTTGCATCATCTGTTGCTGATCGGGGTCGCCCATCATCCCGTGCATACGCGCGTGATCTGGCATTTGCGCCACCGCGTACGCAGTCGCGGCAACGATTGCTACACCGGCAAAGCCGGCCTTCAATGACCATGACGACATGATCGATCCTCTTCCTTGACCGCGCCCTTGTCAGCTGAATACGCCACGACGCGGGTTTCACATATGACCCGGATCATACGCTCGATAACGGCTTTACAAGCTTGATTTTACCCTTGAGCCGCTCAATCTCCCCAGCGGCGGCCATGTCCGCGAGTGTTCGGTATAGAGCCTCATGGGTAAGACCGAGTTCGGCCGCAAGGTCCTTGAGTGTTCCCCGCACTTTGACGGTGCATCCGTCGGCTCCGACGTTGAGCGCGAAATAGTGCCACACGCGATCGTGGGCAGAGTGAATATTGCGTTGTTCGAGGCTCGCGCGCAAATCCATGATCCGTTGTGCGAGCATAGCCATGAATGCTTGGGCGACCGCAGGATTGCGCTTGAATTCCCCGAGCACCTTGTCCCTAGGATACCGGCGCACCACTGCATTGGTCACCGCGACAGCATCACAGTGATATACCGACGCGAACAGTGAGGCCTCCGCGAGCGTTTCGCCGGATACGGCGACGTAAAGAACAGTCTCGCGCCCTGTGCGGTCAACGCGCACGAGCCGAACGCTTCCGCTCGTTACCTCGAAAAGACCCGTTGTGCGCTGACCGGCGCGAAAGAGCACCTGTCCAGCCTTGAGCGCACGCTCAACTCCAGCAGTCCGAACAGTTCGCGCGAGCCAATCGGTCATATTCACAAAAATGGCTTTTCAAACCATCTCACTCGTATCAAGTGCGTCCACCTATAGACCAGCACGCGTCGCATGTCCGTAGTTGGCCCTTATGCGACTGGCCCGACCCTTCGCCTCGCATCGGCTATTTGGCTGGATCAGACATGGTCGCGCTGGGGTCAAATCGACGCGAGTGAACCTTAGCGCACCGATCGATCTGTTGCGGCTTCGAGCCTTTCGACTGTTGACGATTTGTAATCCGGCGGTTGCGAACGCCGCCGGTTTTGGCCTCGACCAATGTCCGTCAACATCGGAAGAGAGCCATGAAGACCTTTGCCATCGCCCCTCTCGCGCTGCTCGCCGCCGTCCTCGCAGGCGGCGCCGCGCATGCCGCGGCTTACCACTACACCGACCACTGGGATTATACCGGCAAGCCTGCCCTCGGCGCCGCGGAGTTCGACGCCCGGCTGCAGGCCGAGGCCGCAAGCTGCGACTCCATGGTTGGTGCCCAGCATGGAGCGCCTACCGCCGCCTATCGCAGCTGCATGCGCCAGCACGGCTGGAAGTTCCTGTCGGTGACGCGCGTCCAGGTGCCGACGTCCGACCCCCATTTCAGCTCGGACGCCAAGCTCAAGCCCGGTCATTTCATTGACCGTGACACCGGCATGGACTGCGAAAACATCGGCGGGGCCTCGGTCTGCGGTCCGCCCAGCGGCACCGTTCGCTACTACGATCCGGATCAGGGCCTGAACTGCACGCGCAGCGGGCTGGTTTCGGTCTGCTCAAATATGTGACCCTGATCCGCAGCGGTCTGCCGAATCGAGACCCCGCCTATTTCGGAATCTCGCCGAAGTTCTTGCCGACCGGCAGCACGGAGTGCCGGATCAGGCGCGAGTCCTCGACCGCCGCCTGGCGGTGCTTCACCGCCTCGCGATAGACGGGGTCGCGGATCATTTCGACAAAGGCGGCCACGCTCGGATACTCTGCGATGAAGCAGTGGTCCCAGCGCTCAGTCTCGGGGCCGATCAGCATCAATTCGAACCGGCCCTGCCACACGATCCGCCCGCCCAGACGTTCGAACACCGGACCGCTCTCGCGGCCATAGGCCGCATAGGCTTCCGCGCCGCTCGCCTTGCGGCCGTCGGGATAGGCCGCCTCTTTGCGCAAGCGCACCAGATTGAGCATGTGGATCGGACCTGGCCGGTCGCTCTCCCGAAATTGCGCGAAAACTTCCCTGGTCGGATCGATATGGCCCATGCGGCGCTCCCCAATAATCCCGATTGCCGCCATTCCTTAGCAAGGCCAATGCCCTACCCCCTAATCACGAATTAACCTCCCCGTAACCGGCCTTTAAACCCTGCGGCGTTAGCGTGCGCGCGAAGCAGTGCGGGCGGCGTATCGCGGATGGCGTGGGGACGGAAAAAGAGCGGCGGACGCAAAGAGCCGCGCTTCGGGGTTGCGGCGGCCCTCGCCGATCTGCGCCTCGATCCCAAGGACCGCATCCCGGCTGCCGGCGAAGACAAGCCGAAGAAGGCTTCCAAACGCAAAGTCGATCATGACGACGATGACGACGAGGAACCGCCGGTAGAACGAAGGCCGCGCGCTTCGAAAAGCAGCGGCAACCGCCGCACCAGATCGCCCTCGCGCCTGAGTTTCGGACGCCTGGTCTATTGGGGCGCCGTGCTCTCGCTGTGGGGTGTGATCGCCGTGGTCGGCGCGGTGGTCTGGGCCGGCGCGCATCTGCCTCCGATCCAGTCGCTGGAAATCCCCAAGCGCCCGCCGACCATCGAGATCGTCGGAACCGACGGCAGCGTGCTCGCCCAGCGCGGCGAGATGGCCGGCGCCAATGTCGCGCTGAAGGACCTGCCGCCCTACCTGCCGAAAGCCTTCATCGCGATTGAGGACCGCCGCTTCTATTCGCATTACGGCGTCGACCCCTGGGGCATTTTGCGCGCAGCAGTTGCGAACGTGCTGCACCGGGGCGTGTCGCAGGGCGGCTCGACGTTGACCCAGCAGCTCGCCAAAAACCTGTTCCTGACCCAGGAGCGCACATTCGCGCGCAAGCTGCAGGAGGTCGAACTCGCGCTCTGGCTGGAGCGCAAACATTCCAAGGCCGAAATCCTCGAGCTCTATCTCAACCGCGTCTATTTCGGCTCGGGCGCCTATGGCGTGGAGGCCGCAGCCCAACGCTATTTCGGCAAGTCGGCGAAGAACGTGACGCTGGCGGAAGCCGCGATGCTCGCGGGCCTGGTCAAATCGCCCTCGCGCCTGGCGCCAAACCGCAACCCGGAAGGCGCGGAGGCCCGCGCGAAAACCGTGCTCGTGGCGATGGCCGAAGCGAAATTCATCACGGAAGCCCAGGCGCAAGCATCCAGCGTGCACCCTGCGATCTCGGTGAAGCCGGCCGGCGCCGGCACCGTCAACTATGTCGCCGACTGGATCGGCGAGGTGCTCGACGATCTGATCGGCCAGATCGAGACCAGCGTCGTGGTCGAGACCACCATCGATTCCAAGCTGCAGAGCGTCGCGGAAGCCGCCATCATCGATGAGCTCGCGGCCAAAAGCGTGAAGTTCGACGTCACCCAGGGCGCGCTGGTCGCGATGAGCCCCGACGGCGCAGTGCGCGCTATGGTGGGAGGCCGGAACTATGGCGAGAGCCAGTTCAACCGCGCGGTCACGGCCAAACGCCAGCCGGGCTCGGCGTTCAAGCCGTTCGTCTATCTCACCGCCATCGAAGCGGGCCTGACGCCGGAAACCATCCGGCAAGACGCCCCTCTCGACGTGAAGGGCTGGAAGCCCGAAAACTACACCCACCAGTATTTCGGGCCGGTGACGCTGACCCAGGCGCTTGCGAATTCGCTCAACACGGTGGCGGTGCGGCTCGGGCTGGAAGTCGGGCCGAAGAACGTGGTGCGCACCGCGCACCGGCTCGGCATTGCCTCGAAACTCGAGCCCAATGCCTCGATCGCGCTCGGCACTTCGGAAGTGTCGATGCTGGAGCTGGTCGGCGCCTATGCGGTGTTCGCCAATGGCGGGCTCAGCGTGTCCCCGCACGTGGTGACCCGGATCAAGACGCTCGAGGGCAAGGTGATCTACACCCGCCAGCCCGAGGAGCCGAACCAGGTGATCGAGCCGCGCAGTGTCGCGATGATGGACACCATGATGGAGCAGACGCTGATTTCCGGCACCGCCAAAAAGGCGGATATCCCGGGCTGGCCGGCCGCCGGCAAGACCGGCACCAGCCAGGATTTCCGCGACGCCTGGTTCATCGGCTACACCGCCAATCTCGTCACCGGCGTCTGGCTCGGCAATGACGACAACTCTCCGACCAAGAAAGCGACCGGCGGCGGCTTGCCGGTGGAAGTCTGGACCCGCTTCATGCGTGCGGCGCATCAGGGCGTGCCGGTCGCGGGCTTACCGAACTCGCAGCTGACGGGACCGACACTGGCGCAGATCGCTTCGCAAATCACCGCGCCGACACAGCCCGCACCGGTGCAGGCAGGTCCGGGTGCGCGGCAGCCACGCGGCCAGATGCGGCCGGAGCCCGCGTCGGGGCTGGATGGCTGGCTGATGGACCGGCTGTTTGGCGGGAATCGGTAGACGGGGCCGCAAAATACAGTCGTCCTGGCGAAAGCCAGGACCCATACCGCGGAATCCATTCGTATCGCCTGATGGCAGACGGCCTTCGCAACAACGAAGGCCTGTGGTTATGGGTCCTGGCCTTCGCCAGGACTACGGCGGTGATCAATCCTCGATCCCGTACCGGTGCAGATCGTTGCCGCAGGTGTCGAGCCACTTCTTGGCGCGCTCGGCCGAGGGGCAGATCCGCGCCACCACCCGCCAGAACCGCGGCGAGTGGTTCATCTCGACGAGATGGGCGACCTCATGCGCGGCGAGATAGTCGAGCACGAAGGGCGGCGCCAGGATCAGCCGCCAGGAGAACGACAGCGAGCCAGCCGAGGTGCAGGAACCCCAGCGGCTCGACTGGTCGCGGATCGAGAGCCGCTTGACGCGAACGCCAAGCGCCTGCGCGTATTCCTGCGCCGAATTCTGCAATTCGCGGCGCGCCTCGCGCTTGAGGAAATCATGCACGCGGCGATCGATGAATTCGTAACTGCCGGCGACGCAGATGACCTTGTCGCCGCTTTCGCGCGTCTCCGTCCACACCGTGCCGCGCTCGCCCGAGCGATGCACGATCCGGTGCGGCGCGCCGCGCAGCGGCACCACGGTGCCGGGCTGGAACGGAGCCGCCTTGGGCAGACGCCCCAGACGCGCGGCGATCCAGCCGCCGTGGAGCTGCGCGAACTCGCGCGCCTCCGGAATCGTGCCGCGCGGCGGCATCGTGAGGATGGCTTCGCGGTCGGTCGGATGGATGCGCAAGGTGTAGCGGCGCGCGCGTCTGTGCCGGCGCAGCCTGATCGCAAAGACTTGCGACCCATGCTTGACCAGAAGAGTTGAGGGTTCGGCGGGGCGCCGATAGAGGAGCGCGCGGGTGGCCATGTCTGTCAGTCCGGGGAGGAGTAGCTCGCCCGGATTCTGCCACATCCGCCGCCAGGGAAAGCGCTCGGCGCAAAAACAAATCATTTGCCCAATATACAGGGGCTGACCGTTTACCAGGCCCTACCGGATGGGCCTGAGGACAGAATTTTTTGTCGGGAACCCGCCTCCGGGAGCCCTCCAAGCGCTGAGTTAATACTCACTCCTTCGGCAAGCCCGGAATCAGGCATTCTTAACGAGGATTCAGTGACTTAACCAATGCGGGCGATTCGCCCCTCCGCATGACGATGCGCGCGTTATTCGTACATGAACGCGATGAGACGTCGCTTATTCAGCAGCGAGTGCGAGCAATGACTTGGGATTCGCTGCCGACATCATGAAATCGTTGATGCGCGGCACGATCTCCGACTTGAAACGGGAACCGTTGAACACGCCATAGTGTCCGACTCCCTTCTGCATGTAGTGCACACGGCGATGATTGGGGATCGACGTGCAGAGTCCATGCGTCGCTTCGGTCTGGCCGAGGCCGGAGATGTCGTCCTTCTCGCCTTCCACCGTCATCAGCGCCACGCGCATGATCCTGGACGGATCCACCGGCCGGCCGCGATGGGTCATCTTGCCCTTCGGCAGCGCATGCCTGATGAACACGGTTTCGACGGTCTGCAGGTAATACTCGGCGGAGAGATCCATCACCGCCAGATATTCATCGTAAAAGTCGCGGTGCTTGTCGACGAGATCGCCGTCGCCCTTCACCAGGTTGGCGAACAGCTGCTTGTGGGCGTCCATGTGGCGGTCGAGATTCATCGAAATGAACCCGTTGAGCTGCAGGAAGCCCGGATAAACGTCGCGCATCACGCCCGGATGCGGGAACGGCACCTTGGTGATGACGTTGTTGCGGAACCAGTCGATGCCGCGCTCTTCGGCGAGATTGTTGACCCCGGTCGGATTGCGGCGGGTGTCGATCGGGCCGCCCATCAGGGTCATCGACAGCGGCACGAAGGGATCGCGGTTGGCCTCCATGATGGAGACGGCGGCGAGCACCGGCACCGAGGGCTGGCACACCGCGATGATGTGCATGTTGCCGCCGAGCGCCTGCAGCATCTCGATGACGTAATCGATGTAGTCGTCGAGATCGAAGCGGCCCTCCGCCAGCGGCACCATGCGCGCGTCCGACCAGTCGGTGATGTAGACCTCATGGGTCGGCAGGAAGGCCTCGACGGTGCCGCGCAGCAGTGTCGCATAATGGCCGGACATCGGCGCCACGATCAGCACGCGCGGGTGCGGGCTGCGCAACGGGCGGGTCAGCTTGCGGTCGAAATGCAGCAGACGGCAGAACGGCTTTTCCCACACGGTCTTGATTTCGATCGGCGTGCGGATGCCATTGACCTCGGTTTCGTTGAGGCCCCATTCCGGCTTGCCGTAGCGGCGCGTGGTGCGCTCGAACAGCTCGCAGGCCGCCGCAACCGACTTGCCGAGTTGGGTGTGCGTCCAGGGATTGAGCGGATTCTGAAACAGGATTTTGGTGGCGTCCGTAACTGCACGCGCCGGATTGAGAGAGGCCTGCGCCATCTCGTACATCCAGTACATCGGCGTCGTCAGCGCCGGACTGCCTTCGGCCGCCAGCGGCGGTGCGTTGCCAAATTCACCAATCGGCATTTTGATCTCAGACCCCTGTTTGCGCCGCAGCATACTGGACAATGCAAAATAATGCGTCAATGCACAGATCGGTATATCTACGCTGGACCGCCAGCGAACGGCCCGTAAATCCACGGGAAAGTGACTTATTCACCACCCCCGAGCAGCGATCCGTGACGGCGCGCGCTGTTCAAAAGGGCAATGAATGCCGCAAACGACGCCACCAGCAGCAGCGCATTAATTAACAGCGCGGACACCATCAGGTCGGCGCGGAAGACGTGGTCGGTGAGCAGCGTCCGCAGTCCCTCGAAAACGTAAGTCGGCGGCAGGCACCAGGACACATGCTGCAGCCAGAGCGGCAGCACCTTGACCGGATAATAGACGCAGGCGAGCGGCATCAGCGCGAACATCAGCGTCCACACGATGCTCTCCGCGCCGAGCCCGTTACGGAGCACGAGGCCCGAGACGAAGATGCCGACCGCCCAGCTGGTGAAGATCAGGTTGCAGAAGAAGGCGATCGCCGGCAGGCCGAGGCCGTAGAAATTGAAGTGAAAGAAATACCAGGCGAGCGCCGTCATCGGGATCACGCCGAACGCGAGCCGGATGATACTCATCGTCATCAGCGCGAGCAGGAATTCGATCGGCTTCAACGGGCTCATCATGAGATTGCCGAGGTTGCGCGCCCACATCTCCTCCAGGAACGAGATGGAGAAACCGAGCTGGCCGCGGAACAGGATGTCCCACAGGATGACAGCGCCGATCAGCGTGCCGCCCGCGCGCGCGAAGAACCCGGCATTCTGCGCGATATAGCTCTGCAGGAACCCCCAGGTGATGACCTGGAGGATCGGCCAGTACATCAGCTCCAGCAGCCGCGGCCACGACGAGAGCAGCAAATACCAGTAGCGCAGGATCATCGCGCCGATGCGCTGGAGCGAGATGCCGCCATGAAGCGCAAGCTCGCTCATGATACGGCCTCCTGCACGCGGCCGCGCGCGACATCGAGGAACACCTCCTCGAGATTGGCGCGGCTGTAGCGGGCCATGATGCTGTCGGGGCTGTCGTCCTCCTCGATGCGGCCGCGCTTCAGGATGATCACGCGGTCGCAGAGCCGCTCGACCTCGAACATGTTGTGCGAGGCGAGCAGGATGGTGGCATCGTGGGTCTTGCGATAGTTCTCCAGATGCTCCCGCACCCAGTCGGCCGTGTCAGGGTCGAGCGAGGCGGTCGGCTCGTCCAGCAGCAGCAGCTCCGGCTGGTTAATCAGCGCTTTCGCCAGCGCGACGCGGGTCTTCTGCCCGGCCGACAGCTTGCCGTTGGGACGGTCGAGGAAATCGTGGAGGTCGAGATCGGAAGCGAGCGCCTTGATGCGTTCGCTCAAATGCTCGACCGCATAGAGCCGGCCGAAGATGGTGAGGTTCTGCCGCACCGTGAGCCGCATCGGCATGTCGACATAGGGGCTCTCGAAATTCATGCGCCCGAGAACGTAGGCGCTGCCCCCGGGCATGGGATGGCCGAGCACCGACACGCGGCCCGAGGTCGGCAGCACCAGCCCCATGATCATTGCAATGGTCGTGGTCTTGCCGGCGCCATTGCCCCCGAGCAGCCCGGTGATGCTGCCGCGCGCGATGGAAAACGAGATGTCGTCGACCGCGCGGGTCGTCTTGTATTGCTTGACCAGGCGCACGGCCTCGATCGTGGCGGGTCCTGCCGGATCCGCCGCCGCAAACGAGCCTCCGCTTGCGTCAATATGGGCCATGCGGAGCGTTCATTGGGCCATTACATCGGAGAGTGCAACCTCGACGGATCGCGTTGGGAGCAATTTGTGATCGGCCGGCCATATGATCTTTAATTGAGGCATGATCTCTTCGGAAAACCGGCATCCACTTTTCCGGATCATGCCATAGACTTTGAAATCATGACCGAAATCGCGGCTGCTTCCGACTTTCGCCACCCGCGGCGCCATGTCCGGCTGGACACCATCCTGCGGCTGCGCTGGCTTGCGGCGCTGGGCCAGCTCGCGGCCATTTTCGTGGTGGCGCAGGGCCTCGAGTTCGACGTTCCGATCATCCCCTGCCTCGTCATCGTCAGCCTGTCGGCGCTGCTCAATCTGGCGCTGCAGATCGCGTTCAACCCGATGCAGCGTCTCGAGCCGCTGCACGCCGCGAGCCTGCTCGCGCTCAACATCATCGAGCTCGCTGCGCTGCTTTATCTGACCGGCGGGCTGGAGAACCCGTTCTCGTTCCTGTTCCTGGCGCCGGTGCTGATTTCGGCGACCGCGCTGCCGGTGCGGCTGACCATTACCCTCGGGCTGCTTGCAGTCGCTTGCGCCACCTTGCTGGTGTTCTTCCACCAGCCGCTGCCCTGGGACAGCGACGAGCCGCTGATCCTGCCGCCGATCTATCTGATCGGGGTCTGGTTCTCGATCGTGCTCGCGATCGGCGTCACCAGCCTTTATGCGTTCCAGGTCACCGAGGAGGCGCGCCAGCTCGCCGATGCGCTTGCCGCCACCGAGCTGGTGCTGGCGCGCGAGCAGCACCTGACCCAGCTGGATGGACTTGCCGCGGCTGCCGCGCATGAACTCGGCACGCCGCTCTCGACCATCGTGCTGGTGTCGCGCGAGCTGGAGAAGACGCTGGCCGACGCGCCGCAGGCCGACTCCCAGGTCGCCGGCGACATCAAGACCCTGCGGGAACAGGCCCAGCGCTGCCGCGACATTTTGTCCAAGATCACCCAGCTGTCGTCGACCGGTGCGCCATTCGACCGCATGAAGCTCTCGACCCTGATCGAGGAGACGGTGGCGCCGCATCGCGATTTCGGAGTCGAGATCAAGGTCAGGATCGCGGTCGCGGGGAGCCGCGAACCGGTCGGCTCGCGCAATCCCGCGATCCTCTATGGCGTCGGCAACATCCTGGAGAATGCGGTCGATTTCGCGCGGGGCGAGGTCGAGGTGAATGCCTGGTGGAACAGCGAAACCGTTGAAATCGTAGTATCCGACGATGGTCCGGGCTTCGCGCCCGACATCCTCAAGCGTATCGGCGAGCCTTATCTGTCGCGCCGCCGCGGATCGGACGACACGCCGAGCGATCACTCCGGACTTGGGCTTGGCGTGTTCATCGCGCGCACGCTTTTGGAGCGCACCGGCGCGAAAGTGTCGTTTACCAATCGCGTGTTTCCCGATCACGGTGCGGTGGTACAGATCGCCTGGCCCCGCGAACGTTTCGAGGAGGGTGAAAGCCATGTTGACCCAACGCCTTAACCGCATACGACGTTTGGCGCCCTTGGCAGCCCGCTTGCGCCACCCATATCTTCCCCAGACATGACAGGGACCCAAACCTTGACCGCAACCGCCGAACTTGCCGAGCAGACCGACCGCTCCCTCCTGATCGTGGAGGACGACAAGCCGTTCCTGGAGCGGCTGGCGCGCGCCATGGAAGTCCGCGGCTTCGACGTGACGTCCTGCGACACCGTCTCCGACGGGCTGGCGCAGATCGGCAAGTCCGCGCCGGCCTTCGCCGTGGTCGATTTGCGGCTCGGCGATGGCAACGGGCTCGACGTGGTTTCTGCGCTGAAGCGCAAGCGGCCCGACGCACGTGCGATCGTGCTGACCGGCTATGGCAACATCGCGACCGCCGTCACCGCGGTAAAGATGGGCGCGGTCGACTACCTCGCCAAGCCCGCCGATGCCGACGACGTGGTTGCGGCGCTGCTCGCAACCACCACCGAAAAGTCCGAGCCGCCGCAGAACCCGATGTCGGCGGACCGGGTCCGCTGGGAGCACATCCAGCGCATCTATGAAATGTGCAACCGCAACGTCTCCGAGACCGCGCGTCGGCTCAACATGCATCGCCGTACCCTGCAGCGGATCCTGGCCAAGCGCGCGCCGCGCTGAGCGGCGATTTTAACTGCTTGAGAGAGCGTTAACGCGGGGACCGGTCGGCCGTTGCGCGGCGCACGCGTAGCGTAACTCAGTTCTTAACCATTCAACTCTATTTTGACGTCTTCCAGTCATCAATCGATGCGCCATGCTCTGGCGCGTCGCCCCGCCAGGACGGACGATGCTCAAACTGTTCTCGAATCGCTCGATCTCCGCCAAGCTCGCTGCCATGACGATCGTCGGCGCCATCTGCATGGCGCTGGTCGCCACCACCGTGCTTTTGATCGCCCGCAGCCAGCTCGTTACCGAGCGCACCGAGAAGGCGCATGCGATCGTCGACGCCGTCTGGGCGCTCGCCGACGGCTACCAGCGCATGGCCGCATCCGGAAAGATCACGGACGAGGAAGCCAGGAAGAAATTCTTCGAGGCGGCCAACAACGTCTGGTACGAGAACCATACCAACTACCTTTACATCTACGACTATGAGACGGGCATCTGCGTCTCCAATCCCGGCGTCGCGACGCTGCTCGGCAAGGACATGCGCGGCGTCAAGGACGCCAACGGGCTTCCCTTTGCGCAGATGCTGATGGATCTGGCCCGCCAGGGCCAGGGCAGCCTGCGCTACACCTTCCTGCGCAGCGCCACCGATCCGACTCCGCTCGACAAGGTCGCCTTCACCCGCGGCTTTGCGCCCTGGCATCTGATGATCGGCACCGCGACCTATCTCTCGGAAGTCGATGCGTCGTTCTGGTCGATGGCCAAGACCGCTTCCGCCGTCATCGCCGCGCTGATGCTGCTATCGATCGGCATCGCCTGGCTCATCACCCGCAGCGTGGTGAAGCCGCTGTCGGGCCTGAAGCACCGCATGGCCTCGCTCAGCGAAGGCCAGCTCGACGCGCCCGTCGCCGATGCCGACCGCACCGACGAAATCGGCCAGATGGCGCGCACCGTGCAGGTGTTCCGCGATGCCATGATCGAAACCAACCGCCTGCGCGGGCAGCAGGCCGAGACCGAGCAGCGGCAGGCGCAAGCACGCAAGGCCGACATGAACCGCCTCGCCGATCAGTTCGAAGGCAATGTCGGCGAGATCATCAATCTGGTTTCGGTCGCGGCCGGCCAGCTCGAGGCTTCCTCCAAGACGCTGAGCCATACCGCGGACAAGGTCGAGAAGGTCAGCGCGCAGGCGTCGAATGCGTCGGGCGAGGCATCGGCGAACGTTCACTCCGTGGCCGCGGCCAGCGAAGAGCTCGCCTCCTCGGTCGACGAAATCGGCCGCCAGGTCGGCGCCTCCGCCCGTATCGCGGCCGAAGCGGTCGAGCAGGCGCAAAAGACCGACGCCCGCATCAGCCAGCTGTCGCAGGCGGCGGCGCGGATCGGCGACGTCGTCGATCTCATTCAGTCGATCGCCGGACAGACCAACCTGCTGGCGCTGAACGCCACCATCGAGGCAGCGCGGGCAGGCTCCGCCGGCAAGGGCTTTGCCGTGGTTGCTTCCGAAGTGAAGTCACTCGCCGAGCAGACCGCGAAAGCGACCGACGAGATCAGCCAGCAGATTGCCGACATCCAGTCGGCGACCCAGGATTCGGTCTCGGCGATCAAGGAGATCGGCGGCACCATCGCCAAGATCTCGGAAATCTCCTCGGCCATTGCCTCCGCCGTCGAGGAACAGGGCGCCGCCACCCAGGAAATCTCCCGCAACGTGCAGCGCGCCGCCGAAGGTACCTCGCAGGTGGCCGCCAACATTACCGATGTACAGCGCGGCGCTGCCGACACTGGCGGCGCATCCTCGCAGGTGCTGTCGGCAGCCCAGTCGCTGTCGACCGAGAGCAGCCGGCTGAAGCGCGAGGTCGCCAAGTTCATGGACTCGGTGCGCGCGGCATAGAGCTCTTGTTTTGCGCATGATCTTTTGGAAAGCCGCTGCACACTTTTCCGGATCATGCGCCACGCCCATCAATCCGATGGCTTAAGGCCTCAGTCCCCGAGCCCCGCGTGGCCCTGCGGATCGACCAGCCGGTTGATCCGCAGCGCCGCGGCCATGCCGAAGCGCACCGTCATCAATTTGCGCGTCGGCGCCGGCAGGCGATGCTCTGGCGCGTCGCAGAGCATATGCGCGCCATAGGCGTCGGCGACGATCAGGCCGGTGTCTTTCGGAAAGATTTCGTGCGGCAGGTCCTGGGTGAAGGCAAAGAACAGCCGGTCGCAATGGGCGCGGTAATCTTCCCATTTATGATCGGCGCGCAGATCCTCGACCGAGGATTTGATCTCGACAATCCAGATTTCGCCACGCTCGTTCAGCGCCACCAGATCGGCACGGCGGCCGGATGGCAGCGGCAATTCGGCGACCGAGGTAAAGCCGAGCGAGCGCAACAGCCGCGTGGTGCCGCGCGCGACCGCAAGCGCCGTCTCGGACTGACGGCCGTCCGGCGGGGGAACCAGGTTGATCTGGCGGGCGGGCGATTCCATCGCCATATCCTAGCCGATTTCGCGACGCCGGCCGCACGAATCTTTCGCTTGGCGGGCTGCCAAAAATCGGCAAAGTGCGTTTATGACCCAGGAAAACACCCGAGAATCCAGCCAGGAAACCGAGACCCAGGCGAAGGCCGGCGCGATGATCGTGCCGGTGACGCTGTTCGAACAGAACTGCACCATCCTCTGGCACGAGCCAAGCAAGAAGGCCGTGGTGATCGATCCCGGCGGCGACGTGCCGAAGATACTGGAGGCGATCGAGCAGGCCGGCGTCACCGTCGAGAAGATCTGGCTGACCCATGGCCACATCGACCATGTCGGCGGCGCGGCCGAGCTGCGCGACGCGCTGAAGGTTCCGATCGAGGGACCGCACAAGGCCGACAGCCACATGCTCGAGCATGTGGTCGAGAGCGGCGCGCGCTTCGGCATGACCGGGGTGCGCAACTTCGCCTCCGACCGCTATCTCGAGGAGGGCGAACAGGTCAGGATCGGCGAGCTCACCTTCGACATCCTGCATTGCCCCGGCCATTCACCGGGCAGCGTGGTGTTCTTCAACAAGGAGCTGCGCTTCGCCCATGTCGGCGACGTCCTGTTCAACGGCTCGGTCGGCCGCACCGACCTGCCCGGCGGCAGCCATGAGACGCTGATCAAATCGATCATCGAGAAGCTGTTGCCGCTCGGCGACGACGTCGGCTTCATCTGCGGCCATGGCGCGGGCTCCAGCATCGGCCAGGAGCGGATGACCAATCCGTTCATCACCGGCGATCTGTAATCGGTACCGAGACGACCGTTGTTACCTGCTCAGCGGTAGAAGCCGATGGCCCAGTCGCCAATGGCGGACAGCGGTGCGGTTCAAGATCTTGATCAACCGCTTCAGGTCGTTAGCGCCATAGATCCGATGGCCGCTTGCACGACGAACTGCCTTTGGAAGCAAGCCATTTCTTCGCAATAGGGGACCGTCGGCACTGCAGCCTGCCTGCTCAGCCGGAGCCCATTGGTTAATGCGGACTGCAGCGAGGACATTTTCTCTCCTTTTTCAAAAATCGGCCCTTGAACCTCAACCTACTTGAGGTCGTACGATCCTCATGAGATCGATCGAAGTCGTTCGAGAATCGTGAAACTCACGACACCATTCGCGTGCTGAACGGCGCTGCATCAATTCAACCCCTCGTCTCTCAGCAAAATGGAGTCAAGACAATGAACCCATATCGACGCAGCCTTCTCACCGGCATCGCTCTGAGCTTTCTGATGTTCCACGGCGCGCAGGCTGCCAACAAAATACCGTTCGATCTCTCCGCATTTAGAGCGGCGAGGGATTCGGGCAAACCCGTTGTGCTGCAGATCGCCGCAACGTGGTGCGGTCCTTGCCAGGTCATGAAACGGACTGTGTCAGAGCTCGTCGAAAGGCCGGAATTCAAGAATGTGACGATCTTCGAAGCTGACTACGACGCGAACAAGGAGGATCTTAAGAAGCTCAACGCATATAAAGTCACTACACTCGTGCTTTACCGGAACAAGGAAGAAGTGGAGCGAACGGTCGGCGAGACGCGACCCGAAATGATCGAACCACTGCTGCGAAAGGCAATGTGAGAGCAGAATGGGGATAACAACCCTTCCGTTGGCATTTCTTGCCGGATTGCTTTCAATCCTGTCGCCATGCGTATTGCCCCTGACACCGATGGTGTTGGGGGCGGCCGTCGCCGAACACAGGTTCGGACCGGCTGCATTGGCAGCCGGCCTGGCCACGTCCTTTACGGCCATCGGGCTGTTCGTTGCCGGCATTGGCTATTCGATCGGACTCGATGGCGATGTTTTTCGCACGGCCGGCGCTATGATGCTCGCAGGCATTGGCGTCGTCCTGATGCTGCCGAAACTGCAGGCCCAACTTGCAGCGGCAGCAGGCCCGCTTAGCGATTGGAGCCAGCAAAGATTTGGAGGCGGACCAACCAATGGTCTGCGCGGCCAATTTGGCGTCGGACTGTTGCTCGGTACCGTATGGGGTCCCTGCGTAGGGCCGACCCTTGGTGCGGCGACGATGCTGGCCGCACAGGGACGCGACCTCGCCTGGGTCGCACTTACGATGCTCCTGTTTGGATTGGGAAGCGCGCTTCCATTCCTGATCCTGGGCACGCTGACGCGGGGAGCGCTGCTGCGCTGGCGCTACCGGCTGTTGTCCGCAGGCGAGGGAGGAAAGATGTTGCTGGGCGCGGTCTTGACTGCCGCAGGTCTCCTGATTCTTTTTGGCTTGGACAAGAAGTTCGAGACCTGGGTTATAGCGTTCGCACCACAGTTTCTCGTCGACCTCAGTGGCAGGTACTAGTAGCTGCCCGCGATCGCATTGCTGCATTTTCCAAGAAGTCGGTGCGTTGCCCGCCGCCAAGCAGGCAAGCATAAATTTCCGTGATCTTGCGGGGAACTAGCGGGCGCGACGCTTGTCCTATTCCGCCGCCATCATGGTCCCGGCATCGGCAACCAGGTGCCGATGGCCCCAGTCGCGGATCGTGGCGATGACGGGGACAAAACTCTTGCCCTTGCGGGTCAGGCGGTATTCGACCTTGGGCGGCACCACGCCAAAATCCTTGCGGTCGAGCAGGCCGCTTTCGGTCAGCGCCTTCAATTCGCGGCTCAGCACCCGCGGCGCGATCTCGGCGCTGCCGCCGAGCCCGCGCAAAAGCCCGGTCCTGATCTCGCCATAGCGGCGAGGTCCGTCCTTCAAATCCCAGACGATCCGGAGCTTGTATTTGCCGCTGATCAGTTTCTGGAACGCGGCGACCGGACAGGCGCCCGCTTCCCGCTTCGCCATGCAAAAGCCCTCCGTGAGCCCATGAAAATGATGGCTCGTGCAAAGAAAGTCCATACTGACATTTTTGTCCATACTTGCGCGGTTGCTTGCAAACGCCAGATCATCACCGCAACCCGACCAGGGAGGGTCCGATGAAATATTCGATGATCAAATACCAGTTCGCCAACGGCACCACGGAGGATTGGCATCGCGAGGTGGCCCGCTTCGTCGCCGCGCTGGACGGTGATCCGGAGCTGAAGGGCCGGATCAGCTACCGCGTCATGAAGAACCGCGATGATGCCAGCTACTTTCATCTTGCCGCTGCCGCCGATGACGCGGCCGTCAAGACGCTGCAGTCGCGCGATTTCTTCAGGGCCTATCAGGCCAAGACACGCGAGGTCGCCGCGAACGGCAACGTCACGGTCACGCCGATCGAGGTGGTCGCCGCGACCGCGGGCTAGAGCATGATCCGGAAAAGTGTGTAGCGGTTTTCCGAAAAAGATCATGCTCAAACAAAAAGATAGAGCGGGATGACAATTCGAAGAAAAGTCATCCCGCTCTAGCTCTCGGCTTACTTCATCAACCCCGCGGCCGTCAGCGCGCGCGTGATCACAGCGCCGACGTCGATGCCGCGGCGCCGCGGCCCGCGCTTCGGTCTCTCGGGGCGTGGCTCCAGCGTCGTCAATGGCCACAGCACTTTCGAAAGGTCCGGCATCGTGTCGGCGGCCGGCTCCTGCATCGGGGACACCATCGGGATCAGTTTGGCGCTCGGCGATTCCGCCATGGCCACCTTTGGCGCCGGCTTCGGTTGACGAATCCATTCGGTCAGGCCGAAGAATTTCGCAATGTGATAGGATGAGGAAATCCCCGCCTCGATCAGGAACGCGCCCCGCACACCATAGCGCTGGTCGTTGTCGGCGACCCCGAGCGGCGTGCCATGCGCCATGTCGGTGATGGTGTAGGACTCCACCACCGTCTCACCGTCCGCATCCCACCAGACCTGACGCGGATGGCCGTCGACCATGCCTTCCGACATCGGCTCGGGCGGCAGATCATGCACATCGAGCCACTGCTTGACGATCTCGTCGGCGTTGCCCGGATGAACGACGCGATCGGCGCTGCCGTGCCACACCGAAAGTCTCGGCCAGGGGCCCTTGTGCTGCGAGGCCTCACGGACGAGATCGCCGAGCTCGCGCGGCGCGTGCGCCGGCGAGGCGCGCATGCCGGTGAGCGCCTCGCGCACATTGCCGGCCACGCCGAACGGCAGGCCGGCGATGATGGCGCCGGCTTCGAACACTTCCGGATAGGTCGCGAGCATCACCGACGTCATGGCGCCGCCGGCGGAAAGCCCGGTGACGAAGATACGGCGCTGATCGATGTGATGATCCCTGACCATGCGCACAATCATCTGCCGGATCGAAGCCGCCTCGCCGTGCTCGCGCGCGATATCTTCCGGGCTGAACCAGTTGAAGCAGCGATTGGCGTTGTTCGAAGCGACTTGCTCCGGCATCAGCAAGGCAAAGCCGTAGTGCTTTGCCAGTGTCGACCAGCCGGTGCCGTGATTGTAGCCGGCCGCGGTCTGGCCGCAGCCATGCAGGACGACGACAAGTGCGCGTGAAGTCTGCAGTTGCTGCGGCACAAAGGAAAACATGCGCAGATTGCCCGGGTTCGATCCAAAATCGCGGACCTCAACCAGGCGGCTTTCGACTTCCGGACGGAGGCCGCGGCCAAGCTCGGGCAAACGGCCGAGCTTCGGCAGATGCCTCAGGAAATCTACATTATCGGCAAGCGACACCGGCAACTCCATGACTAGAGATTCGTCAACTCCAGCATGTCAAGATAGTTGCTGCACCGCAAAATAAAAAGGACGTGTGCTGTCAATCCCCAGCAAAACGTCGCGGTTGACGCTGATTTGAAACGGTTAACGCGCGCGTGATGCGCGCTTAAACTTCAGGCAACGACGCGTCGCATCCATGACAGCAATACGGCGCTGGTAATAATCGAGAGCATAAACAGCGCAATCGATGCGAATATTGCGTGCTGCGGGGACCGCGCTGTTTCGATTGCAAAGAATACCGCTCCGATCGCAGCGACACCGGCCGCGTTGGCGATCTGTGCGGCGGTGCCGTACATGCCGGAGCCCGAGCCGGCGCTCGCGGGCTTCACGCGCGACAGCACCACGCCCGACAGCGGCGCCATTACCAGCCCCTGGCCGTAGCCGAAGATCATCAATATCGTCGCGAGCATCGGCGCTGAGGGCGCCTGCGTGAGTTCGATCGCCGATGCGAGCACCACAAGACCAGTGATCTGGATCGCGCAGCCTTCGATCAGAACCAGCGTGCCGCGATGCCTGGCGCGGACGCCGCTGTAACGGGATGCCGCGACGAAGGTCAGCGCCAGCGGCACGAAGACGAGGCCGGCCTTGACCGGCAGAATCTGCAGCGCCGTCTGCATGTACATGGTCATGACCAGATAGAACGACAGGTTGGCGAAGAAGAAGAAGAACGCGGCGGCGAGGCCGCGCATGAAAACCTTGTCCGACAGCAGCGAAAGATCGATCAGCGGCATGCCGCCGCTGCGCTCGATGGCGCGTTCGAGCTTGACGAAAGCCGCGATGATCGCAACGCCGGCGGCCATAGTGAGCCATATCAGGGGCGACCAATCGAAATCATGGCCGAACAGCAACGGCCCGATCAGGCATAGCAGGCCGAGAAACAGCACGATGGCACCGGGAATATCAAGCCGTGTGCCGGCCCGCCGCGGCACCGACGGCATGATCCTGATCGCGGCCGCCATGATCAGGATGCCGAAAGGCACGTTGACAAAGAACACCGCGCGCCAGCCGACGCCGCCGAGATCGAGTGTCACCAGGATGCCGCCGAGCGCGAATCCGGCCGCGCCGGCGAGCCCGAGCACGATGCCGTAAATGCCGAAGGCGCGGCTTCGTGCGGAATCGGAGAACAACAAATGCAGCGTCGCCAGCACCTGCGGCACCATCAGCGCCGCGGTCGCGCCCTGCGCCAGCCGCGCGATGATCAGCTCGGGACCGGACTGCGCCAGCCCGCACCACAGCGAAGTCAGCGTGAAGCCGAAGACGCCGGCCAGAAACACGCCCTTGGTGCCGTAGATGTCGCCAAGCCGGCCACCGGTCACGATCAGCGTCGCATAGGCGATGAGATAGATCGCGATGACCGATTCGATCTCGGCCGTCGAGGCATGCAGCTCGGCCGCAATGGTCGGGATCGCGACATTGACCACGAAGGCGTCGACGCCGAACATGAACTGCGCCGCGACCACGATCGCGAGCACCCACCAGCGGCGCGACGTCGCGAGATTGGCTGAAACCAGCTGATGCATGGCAAGCCGTCCTGTCCGAAATCTGTTGCATCCGTCATTTACAGATTCCGGTCATTCCGGCGATTACCCCGGAGGTAAGCGCGCGCGGGTGGATTGGCCCGATTGCTGCATGTACTTCAACGGTTTGCTGCATATTTTCAGTCGTTTCGCGTTCGGGACTGCCCTCCATGTACGACTATGACATGCTGGTGATCGGGTCCGGCCCTTCCGGGCGCCGGGCTGCCGTGCAATTCGCAAAGCTCGGCAAATCGGTGCTGGTGGTCGAGAAGGGACGGCGGGTCGGCGGCGTTTCGGTGCATACCGGCACCATCCCCTCCAAAACCCTGCGCGAGACCGTGCTCAACCTGTCCGGCTGGCGCGAGCGCGGCTTCTATGGACGCTCCTACCGGGTCAAGCAGGACATCGCCGCCAACGACCTGATGGTGCGGCTGCAGATGACGCTCGACCACGAGGTCGAGGTGCTCGAACATCAGTTCAGCCGCAATCTGGTGCGCACCGCCAACGGCGAAGCGCGCTTTGCCGATCCGCACCGGATCGAGGTGACCTCGCTGAACGGCGAGGTCAAGACGGTCACCGCCGCGCACGTCTTGATCGCCTGCGGCACGCGGCCGTTCCGCCCCGACTATGTTCCGTTCGACGGCAAGACCGTGTTCGACAGCGACGAGATCATCGAGCTGCCGAAGCTGCCGCGCAGCCTGGCGGTGATCGGCGCCGGCGTCATCGGCGTCGAGTACGCCACCATCTTTTCCGCGCTCGATGTCGCGGTGACGCTGGTCGAACCGCGGCCGACGTTTCTCGATTTCATCGACAAGGAACTGATCGACGAGTTCATTCATGAGCTGCGCGACCGCAACGTCTCGCTGCGGCTCGGCTCCGCGGTCGATGCCATCGAGCGCACCAATACGGGCGCGATCCAGGTCAGGCTCGCCGACAGCCGTGTCGTGGTCACGGAGATGCTGCTGTTTGCCGCCGGCCGTGTCGGCGCCACCGATCGCCTCAATCTCGGTGTCGCCGGCATCGCCGTCGACCATCGCGGGCGCATCACGGTCGACCCCATGACGCTGCAGACCTGTGTGCCGCACATCTACGCCGCCGGCGATGTGATCGGCTTCCCGAGCCTTGCCTCGACCTCGATGGAGCAGGGTCGCGTCGCGGCCTGCCACGCGCTCGGCATGGAGCCGATGGCGCCGCCGGAATATTTCCCCTACGGCATCTATTCGGTGCCGGAGATTTCCACCACCGGATTGACCGAGGAGGAAGTACGCACCCGCGGCATCCCCTACGAGGTCGGCATCGCGCGTTTCCGCGAGACCTCGCGCGGCCACATCATGGGGCTGAACACCGGCATGATGAAGATGATCTTCTCGACCAAGACGAGGCGGCTGCTCGGCGTGCACATCCTCGGCGAAGGCGCGACCGAGCTGATCCATATAGGCCAGGCCGTGCTCAACCTGAAGGGCACCATCGACTATTTCATCCAGAACACGTTCAACTATCCGACGCTGGCCGAAGCCTACAAGATCGCCGGACTCGATGCGTGGAACCGGATGACGCGGTGAGGGGCTGTCGTTCCGGGGCACGCGAAGCGTGAACCCGGAACCTCGAGATTCTCAGGTGCGCAATTGCGCACCATAGTTCGATGCTTCGGATCGCCCCGGAATGACGGCTCATCAGATCGCCTTCAGCTTCCGATACGCGAACCACACCATCTTCAGCAACAGCCAGCCGTCGCGGAAACGCGAGATCTGGGTCTCGCCAAAAGTGCGCGCCTTGTAGTGGATCGGCGTCTCGATGATCTTGAGGTTCTGCTTCGCGGCGCCGAAGATCAGATCGAAATCGCCGAACGGATCGAAATTGCCGAAATAGCCGCGCTCCCTCACCAGCACCTCGTAGTCCTTGCGCATCAAGACCTTGGTGCCGCACAAAGTGTCGGTCAGGCGGGTGTTGACGAGATAAGAAAACATGTAGGCGAAGAAGCGGTTGGCGATGAAGTTGAGCGGCCGCATCGCCTCGTCTTCCATCGGATAGATCAGCCGCGTGCCGTTGACGAAATCGGCCTTCCCGCTCTCGATCACCGCGTGATATTTCGGCAGCGCTTCCGGTGGCATGGTCAAATCCGCATCGAGGATCATCAGCACGTCGTTCTTGGCCGCAGCAAAGCCCTTGCGCACGGCGTCGCCCTTGCCCTTGCCTTCCTGCTTCAGCACCGTGATGTCCCAGACGCCCTTGTAGGCGTCGCGGACGCGCTCGCATTCCTCGAAGGTGCCGTCGCTCGAATTGCCTTCGACGAACAGGATCTCCTGCGCGCTGCCGAAGCGCGGCATGCGCAGAATGGCATTCTCGATATTGCCGCGCTCATTGCGGCAGGGAACGAGGATGCTGGCGGAGAATTTGCGGTCGGGAAACAGCCGCACCGGCCGGCCGACCAGATAGGTGCGCAGGCAGAGTTTGCGGATGCCCGGCAGCGGCGCGATGAAGCGGTTGATGAAGGGGCCGAGCCCGAACCAGCGCTGCGGCAACAGCTGGCGCTGCTCGCGGCTGATCACCTCGAAATCGGCAAGGTCCATCAGATTGAGGAAGTCGGTGGTGGCGATGTAGTTGACCTTCGGCTGCTTGCGGCGGAGCCCGACGGCCTCTGCCGCCTTCAGCACCGGCTCCCACAGATGCGAGTAATAGGAGATCACGATGCGGGTCGACGGCGCGCAGAGCTTGTGGATCAGGTGCAGTGTGCCGTCGATGTCCTCGAACATGCCGATGGTGTCGGCGATGACGACGTAGTCGAACGGGCCTTCGATGCCCTCCAGCGTCGCCGGCTCCTCGACATCGGCCAATATAAAGGTGAGGCCGGGATGACGTTCTCGCGCGCGCGCCAGCGTCTGCGCGCCGAAATCGATGCCGACTCCGTAGGAGGGCTCGAGCGCGGCCAGGAGATCGCCGGTGCCGCATCCGAGTTCCAGCACCCGCTTGCCAGGCGGGATCAGGAAGCGCATGAATTTGAGGTCGTCCTCATGATAGGCGGCGTTGAATTGGCGCCAGCGCTCGGCGTCGTCGAGGCTCGCCTCGATCTCCTCCATCAGCTTCTGCTTGCGCGGATTGGCAAGCTTGAGCGAAGCGGTGGCTGGCGCCAGATTCATAAAGGCCTCGAAAACCAGACTGTTCTTGGAGCGGACTTCGCCGACAGGTAACCTGATCGGCGACCGCCTTTTAGACGGAATGAGCCTGCAGACAACAAGGATTTTGGCCCTGTGCGAGCCGAAATCGCTTGCAAAGCAAGCCCATATTTCGCCTGCGAAGGCAGCAAAGCCGCTCCAAAAATATGGTTCTAGTCGCTACGCCGCACGCTGCTTGCCGCAGGGCGGGAAAATGCATTGCCGCTCCGCTGGCAGGCAAGTTGAAACCGGGGCATAGCTGGCTTACCAATGAACTTAGGCAAGAACAGCAACAACTGCACAGGAAACACCATGGCGCGCCTCAAATTCGGTGCCTTCCTCGCCCCGCATCATCCGATCGGCGAGCATCCGACGCTGCAATTCCGCCGCGACCTCGATTTCGTGCAGCAGCTCGACGAGCTCGGCTATGACGAGTTCTGGTGCGGCGAGCATCATTCCTCCGGCTGGGAAATGATCGCCTCGCCGGAGATGTTCCTGGCAGCGGCTGGCGAGCGCACCAAGCGCATCAAGCTCGGCACCGGCGTTGTCTCGCTGCCCTATCACCATCCCTTCAACGTCGCGCAGCGCATGGTGCAGCTCGACCACATGACCGGCGGCCGCGCCATCTTCGGCTCCGGCCCCGGCGCACTCGCCTCCGACGCCCATACGCTCGGCATCGACCCGATGACCCAGCGCGACCGCCAGGACGAAGCGATCGCCGTGATCCGCCGCCTGTTCAACGGCGAGCGCGTCACGGTGAAGAGCGACTGGTTCGAGATGAATGACGCCGCGCTGCAGATCCTGCCGCTGCAGGAAGAGATGCCGTTCGTGGTGGCGTCGCAGATCTCGCCCTCGGGCATGACGCTGGCCGGCAAATACGGCATCGGCATCATCTCGCTCGGCTCGATGTCGACGCAGGGGCTGATGGCGCTGCCGCAGCAATGGGAGTTCGCCGAGGACGCCGCGAAGAAAGCCGGCACCGCGGTGAGCCGCGCCAACTGGCGCGTGCTCTTGAGCTGGCATATCGCCGAGACCCGCGAGCAGGCCTATCGCGAAGCCGGCGCCGGCCTGATGCGCTGGCACAATGAATATACAGTCGGCACCTTGATGCGGCCGGGCGTCGAGCCGTTCAAGTCGCCGGAGGATGCGATCGAGAAGACCGCGGGCGGGCCGGCCGCGGCCTCCACCATCGGCACGCCCGACGACCTCATCGCCACCATCAGGAACCTGGTGAAGGTGTCGGGCGGCGTCGGCACCATTGTCGGCTTCGCGCATGATTGGGCCAATCCGGAGAATACACGCCGGAGCTGGGACATGGTGGCACGCTATGTGATCCCGGAGATCCAGGGCTTTATCAAGCCGTTGCGCGACTCCCGGCAATTCCTGATCGACAACCGCGCGGTGTTCGAGCGCGCAGGGCAAGCCGTGATGGCCAAGATCATGCAGAACGAGAAGGCCGCAGCCGCACTCCAGCACACCGGCCCGGGCCGCATCGCGATCCCCGCCGTCAACGCGCCGGACCTGCAAAAGGAAGCGGCGAAGCAGAAGAGCAAGGTGTAATGTGCGGGCGGCGCGCGATCGTGCGCCGTCCACTCGATCACATCGTCTGCGAGCGGCATCGCCGTAATTCGTACCCTTGTCGCGGCGGTCGGATCGGCGCATTTTTTTGCCGGATGCAACTGGCAGGCTTTGCGGATAGGCCGGTAACGGGCTATCTATCGCGCGTTGCCTATCGCTTCGCGTCCAAAGGGAGCCCTGCCATGTCGATGCAGAGTGTGGCCACGCCCGCGTTCAGCTTCACCCCGCCGAAGCGCAATTCGCTGACGCATATTCCCGGCAACGAAGGCTGGCCGGTCATCGGCAAGACGCTGCAGGTGCTGGCCGACCCCAAGGGGTTCATCGAGAAAAATGCCGCGCGATACGGCCTGGTCTATCGCACGCATATGTTCGGCGAGACCAGCATCTCGCTGCTCGGCCCCGAGGCCAACGAGCTCGTGCTGTTCGACCAGGCGAAACTGTTTTCCTCCACCTGGGGATGGGGCGCGATCCTCGGGCGGCTGTTTCCGCGCGGGCTGATGCTGCTCGATTTCGACGAGCACCGGCTGCACCGACGCGCGCTGTCGGTCGCCTTCAAATCCGGACCGATGAAGTCCTATCTCGCCGATCTCGACAAGGGCATCGCCGCGCGGGCCGCGCAATGGAAGGCCAAGCCCGGCGAGATGCTGCTTTATCCCGCCATGAAGCAGCTGACCCTCGACCTCGCCGCGACCTCCTTCCTCGGCGCCGAGATCGGACCCGAGGTCGATGACATCACGCGTGCCTTTGTCGACATGGTGGCGGCGTCGGTCGCCGTGATCCGCAAGCCCCTGCCCGGTACGCAGATGGCGCGCGGGGTGGCGGGACGCCAGCGCATCATCGCCTATTTCTCGGAGCAGATTCCAATCCGGCGGGAAAAAGATGACGGCGAGGATTTGTTCTCGCAGCTCTGCCGCGCCACCCATGAGGACGGCGCGCTGCTGTCGACCCAGGACATCATCGACCATATGAGCTTCCTGATGATGGCGGCGCATGACACGCTGACCTCGTCGCTCACCTCCTTCATCGGCGCGCTCGCCGCGCATCCGGAGTGGCAGCGCAAGCTGCGCGAGGAGGTGTTTGCGCTCGGCCTTGCGGCGGATGCGCCGACCAGCTTCGATAATCTCGAAGCCATGCCGCTGTCGGAGATGGCGTTCAAGGAAGCGCTGCGGCTCAAGCCGCCGGTGCCGTCGATGCCGCGGCGGGCGGTGCGCGACTTCACCTTCAAGGGCTATGCGCTGCCCGCCGGCATTCTGGTCGGCATCAACCCGCTGTTCACCCATCACATGCCGGAGATCTGGCCCGAGCCCGATACATTCGATCCGATGCGATTCACCAAGGAAGCGGAGCGTGTCCGCCATCGCTATGCCTGGGTGCCGTTCGGCGGCGGCGCGCATATGTGCCTCGGCCTGCACTTCGCCTACATGCAGGCAAAGACCTTTGCGCGGCACTTCCTGCAGAATCTCGAGGTGTCGCTGCCGCCCGGCTACCAGCCGGACTGGCAGATGTGGCCAATCCCGAAGCCGCGCGACGGGCTGCGGGTGGTGGTGAAGGCGGTGTGAGGACGCCGTCGTCGTAGTTTCGTAGGGTGGGCAAAGGCGCTCTTGCGCCGTGCCCACCCTACAAAGCTCGATTGACCATGGTGGGCACGCTTGCACTTTGCCCACCCTACGAATCCAGCGCTACGAAACCAATGCGCCATTACTCCAAAAACGTCGTCAGCTGCGCGCCTTCATCGGCGACGAACACCGCGATCAATTCCGCGGGCTCGGTAGCGCTGGCATTGGCCGATACGATATGCGTCGAGCCCGGCGCCTCGAAGAACGACTGCCCGACCTTGAAGGTCTCGACCGGACCGCCGCCGAGCTGCGAGCGGATTTCGCCCTTGGTGATGGTGGCGGTGACCGAGCCCGCATGCTTGTGCGGACGGGTGAAGCCGCCGGGACCATAGAACACGCGCACGATGGTGACGCGCTTGCCCGGCACATTCGGCAGCGCATAGGAGCCGATCGGCTCGACGACATCGAGCTTCGAGCCGGTGGGCTCGGCGCTCGCGCAGAGCGGCTCGATCGCGGTCGAGACTGCGCCGATCATCAGTGGCAGCGTCTTGCCGAGTACGAAGGCGCAGGCCAGCCCGGCGATGGCCGCCATCAGAAGCGGGCGCGTGTCGAGGCGCGACGGCGATAATGCGAATGCAGAAAACATTGTGACCTCCCTTCTGTCATTCCGGGGCGATGCAAAGCATCGAACCCGGAATCTCGACATTCCGGGTCTGGTGCTTACGCACCATCCCGGAATGACGATGAAACCAACTCACCCCGTATGCTGGTCGAACGCCTTGCGCAGCGCAACATAGCCCTGCTGCTGCTGGCTCCAGTTGCGCCCGCCCGTGATCGCGCCATCGACCACGAGGTCGTGGCCGTTGATGAAACTGGACTCGTCGCTGGCGAGAAACACCGCGGCATGCGCGATATCGTCGGGCAGGCCGGCGCGCTGGATCGGCTGCGCGGTCTTGTAGACCTCGCGCATGACCGCGTCGGTCTTCTCCGCCGCGTCGGTCGCGAGCCCCAGCGCCTTGCCGAAGATGCCGGTTGCGATCGCGCCGGGCGAGATCGAGTTGACGCGGATGCCGGATTCGCCAAGCTCCATCGCCGTGCATTTGGTGAGATGGATCACCGCGGCTTTCGCCGCGCCATAGACCATCGAGGAGGAGAACCCGGCGAGCCGTCCGGCGATGCTGCCATTGTTGATGATGCTGCCGGAGCCCTGTTTGCGCATAGGGGGCGCGGCGTGCTTCATGCCGAGCATCACGCTGCGCACCAGGGTCGCCATCGCGGCGTCGAAGCGGCCGACTTCCAGTCCCTCAATGCCGCCGGTCTGCGCCGGGCCGCCGGCATTGTTGAACAGGCAATCGATCTTGCCGAATTTCTCCACAGCGAGCCCAATCAGCGCGCGCATCTGGTCTTCCTCGGTGACGTCGGTCTGGCGGAAGATGCAATTGGCGCCGAGCTTTTTTGCCAGCGCCTCGCCTTCCCGCGCGCGGCGGCCGGCGATGACGATCTTCGCGCCCTCGTCGACAAAAATCTCCGCCGTGCGCAGGCCGATGCCGCTGGTGGCGCCCGTGATGACCGCGACCTTGCCGTTGAGCCGTCCCATGTCGTTATTCCTTGTACGATGCTTTTGAAATTGGCTGGCGGGTGGAAACCGTCATATTGGAACCGATATTTCCGGCGAGCTCAAGACAGGGCGCAACACGGGACCCAATACGGGACCTATGGGACAACTATGCGGCGGTTGTGGAAGCGCGTATTTTTCCGCCATCGGCAGCCTTAATTTGGATGGGCTGGTCGGGCTGATGTGGCGTATGAAGCGATTGATCGACGAATTCCGGCACGGCTGGCTGGGGGTCGCGCAGCCGGCGCCGCTGCTTGGCGTCGGATTCGGCATACTTTGCCTGGGTCTCTCGACGGTGTCGCGGTGGGGCCTTTCCTTGATCCGGCCCGACGTGTTCTTCACGCCTTACATTCCGGCCGTGTTCTTCGCGACCGCGGTCGGAGGCCTTCGGATCGGTGTCCTGACGGCGCTGGCCGGCGGCGCGCTCGGCGTCTCCGTCAATTTCAGCAATGAGTCCGCCGATTCCGCGCGCATCGTGCTGCTCGCCATCTTCTGGATGGTGTGCGGCTTCACCATCTGGGGGATCGAGCACTACCGCTCGATCGCCACGCAGCAGCGGCAGATTTCCAGCCGCCTGATCGAGGAGGAGGAATACCGCAAGCTGATCGTGGGCGAACTTCAGCACCGGCTGAAGAACCAGCTGTCTGTCATCCACGCGGTGATGCACCAGGTGCTGGACAAGGAGCCGAAGGTCTGGAGCACCGTCGACCACCGCTTGCGCGCGCTGTCGGCAACCGACGATCTGATCGGCCGCGTCGACGGCTCAGGCTGCGACATCCGAGATTTGCTGCTTTCCGAGCTCGGGCCGTATGGCCATGTCCGCTTCAACCTGAACGGCGATCCGTTGTTTCTTCCGGCAAAATTGGCGGTGTCGCTGGCGCTGATCTTCCACGAGCTCGC
This sequence comes from uncultured Alphaproteobacteria bacterium, assembly GCA_963802585.1. Lineage (GTDB taxonomy): Bacteria > Pseudomonadota > Alphaproteobacteria > Rhizobiales > Xanthobacteraceae > Bradyrhizobium. The sequence continues at coordinate 227,910 of CAWDJS010000031.1, forward strand.
CACCAATGCCGGCAAATACGGCGCGTTTTCTTCTGCGCGCGGGCTGTTGCAGGTGTCGTGGACGCTGTCGGACGGCCGCCTCAACGTGACTTGGGACGAGACCGAAGGGCCGGCGGTGGAGCAGGTCGGCGCGGCCGGCTTCGGCACCAGATTACTGAAATCGGCGCTGACCCCCTTCGACGGCAAAACCGAGATCACCTATCTGAAGACCGGTGTTCACTGCACCATGCAATGCCGCGTGCCCCAAAATGAGAAATAGTGCGGCCTCAAAGGCCTCATTGATACTCTGTTAATGACGATTGGCGGCACCGCATGGCGCCGCCATGAACCCTTTCAAGCCAACCCGTTTTTATACGGATCGCTTAACCAAAACTAAGAGGGAACCCATCACACTCCGCGGCCATGCAACTCCGCGCCGCCCACGATCTCGAGGCCGTCCTGATGGAAACCGATGACGTCGATTCGTCGGAGATCGGACTTTTGAGAGATGTGCTGCGGATGCTGCCGGCCGGCGTCACGGTGCAGGACGCGGAAGGGCGTTTCCTGATCGTCAATGATGCGGCCGCAGCACAGCTCGGCCTCACAGAGGGCGAGCGCGCTGAGGCCTCGCCGCATCTCGAGCAGCGCCGCGAGGCCGGCCGCGACCTCCTGCGCACCGGCCGGGCCAGCGTCGCCGAGGAATGCATCGACGACGGCAAGGCGAAGCAGGTCCTGCTCACCAGCCATCGGCCGGTCCGCATCGGCGGCCGTGACCTCGTACTTTCGAGCTCGGCCGACATCAGCGAGCAGAAGGCGTTCGAGGATCAGCTGTTCCGCTCCGCCTATTATGACGAATTGACCGACCTGCCGTCGCGGCGGGTGATCGAGCACCGCGCCAACTCGCTGCTGAAGAACGGCAGCGAACGCGGGAAGTTTGCGCTCGCCTTTCTCGACATCGACAATTTCAAGCATATCAACGACTATTACGGTCACACGATCGGCGATGCGCTCCTGATCGAGCTCGCCAAGCGGCTCGGCCGGGAGCTGCGCGACTCCGACATGCTGGCGCGGATTTCCGGCGACGAATTCCTACTGCTGCTGAGCCCGATCCAGGCCCGGCAGGAGGTGGCGGATTTCCTGGAGTCGGTACGCAAGCGCTTGACCGCGCCATTCTTCATCGACGGCTCGGAGATTTTTGCCTCGACCTCGGTTGGCGTCAGTATCTACCCGGACCATGGCCAGAGCTACGACGTGCTGCGCCAGAACGCGGACCTTGCGATGTATCGTGTCAAGAACGACGGCAAGGGCGCCGCCGCCTTTTTCGACGCCGACATGGAGCACGAGGCGCTGGCGCGCATGAAGGTCGAGCAGTCGCTGCGGCTCGCCATCCTGGAGAAGCGCTTCTGCTGTGCGTTCCAGGCCAAGGTCGACATCCGTACCCAGGAGATCAAGGGCCTCGAGGCGCTGGTGCGATTGCGCGACAACGAGGGCGTCATCCAGGCGCCCGGCACCTTCATCAATCTCGCCGTCGAGCTCGGGCTGATCGACGAATTGACCCATCTCGTGCTGGCGGAGATCGTGAAATCGATCGACCTCATCAACGAGACCTTCGGACCGACCGCCACCATCAGCATCAATGTCGCGGCCAAGCAGGCCGGCAATCGCGAATTCATGCAGTCCTTCGCCCGGGCGCTGGAGGCGACCGGCTATCCCACGCGTTTCATGGTCGAGGTGACGGAGGACGCCTTCGTCACCAAGACGCATTTCCAGGACGAGATCCTGCCGATCTTCCGCAAGCTCGGGGTCGGCATCTCCATCGACGATTTCGGCATCGGCTATTCCTCGCTGTCGGCGCTCGCCGACATCACCGCCGACGAGATCAAGATCGACCGCTCCTTCATTACCGACATCCATATGCGTCCGCGCAGCCAGGGTATCCTGCGCGCGATCGAATCCCTGAGCGAAGCACTCGGCATGACCGTGGTCGCGGAAGGCATCGAATCCTTTGAGGAACTCGCCTATCTGCAGGCCGCGACACGAATCCGCTATGCGCAGGGCTATTATTTCTCGCGGCCGATCTTTCTGGAGGAATTGAAGCCGGCCTTGCCGCTCGCGAGCGAAGCGCGCGTCTCTCTGTCGAGCCGTCCGGTGCAGGAGAACCGTCCGTCCTATCCGCGCCGCGAGCGCTACCGGCGTTAACCGTTCGTTAACGCAAGCACGCGCCGTCGCTCGCGCGGCATGGCGGTGGCGACGCACCGTGATGCAATGCAATCGCAGCGGACATGCCTGCGGCGATATCGATTAAATCGAAAGTAACCCGATTTCCTAACGGGTTATGCCATCTCCGCATTGTATGCATGGCCCTCCTGGGAGTGGGGAATGCGCGAGTTGACTTCAAGCATTCGGGGCAGAATGTCTCACATCACGGCGACCACGCTGCGGCGCTTTGCCGTGGCGCGCGGCCGTGACCCGATCGTTTGGCTGATCGTCTGTGGTTGCTTCCTCGTCACGGCCATCACGCTCGGCACCATGACGATGGTCGGCGAATTCCGCGAGCGCGCCATCGCCAACAGCGAGCGCGAGCTGCAGAACGCGGTGCTGCTCCTGACCCGGCATTTCGACCAGCAGTTCGAGGACACCGAGATCATCGCGGGCGACATCATGGCCCAGATGAAGGTCGCCGAGATGGCCACGCCCGAAGACTTCAGGGCGAAGATGTCGAGCCCCGAAGCCCATCGGATGCTCAAATCCAAGGTCAGCGTGCTGTCCTATGTCGGCGACGTCATGATCTTCGACGCCGACGGTCAGCTGATCGGTTCGTCGAGCGACGGGCCGATGCCTGCCGCCAACGTGTCGGGGCGGGCCTATTTCAAGGAATTCAAATCCAATCCGCAAGCCGAGATGGTCCTCACCGAGCCCGTGCGCAGCGTCTTCACCCATGACTGGACCACGGTGATCGCACACCGGCTGAGCGGTGCCGACGGCATATTTCTCGGCGTGATGGCGCGCCGGATCGACCCGGCCAACTACGAGAAGTTCTTTGCCTCCGTCACGCTCGGGCCGGGCTCCGCGATCTCGATGTTCCACGGCGACGGCACCATGCTGGCGCGCTATCCGCACGTCGAGGAGATGATCGGCAAGAAATTCAAGTCGGCGCCGCTGATGCAACGCGTGCTGGACCAGGGCGGCCTGCAGACGCTGCGGGTGAACAGCCCGGTCGATCACATGGATCGTCTCGGCGCCGCCGCCATGCTGACGCGTTTCCCGATCGTGGTGGTCGCCACCAACAGCATCGATTCCGCGCTCGGCGACTGGCAGGCGCAGACCCGCTTCCTGGTCGTCGCGGCCGCGCTGTCGGCCTCGGTGATCGCCTTCATTCTTTTCCTGATCGTTCGCCAGATCAACCGGCAGAACGCGGACGCGCGCCGCCAGCTCGCATCGGAAAAGCAGCGGCTCAACACCGCGCTGAACAACATGACCCAGGGCCTCGTGCTCTATGACTCCTCGGCGCGGATCGTCACCTTCAACCAGCGCTACCTCGACATGTACAAGCTGTCGACGGACGTGGTGAAGCCGGGCCTGCACTATTACGACCTGATCCAGCACCGCAAGGATACCGGATCCTTTGATGGCGACGTCCGTGCCTTCTGCGACCCGATCATGCGCGACGTCTCGCGGGGCAAGGCCAACAGCACCATCATGGAAACCCCGGACGGAAGGGCCTACGTCATCATCAACAAGCCGCTCGCGACCGGCGGCTGGGTGGCGACCATCGAGGACATCACCGAGCGCCGCAAGCTCGAACAGGAGCGCGACCGCAACCACGCCTTCCTGCGCGAGATCATGGACCACATCCCGACCCAGATCACGGTGAAGGATGCGCAGGACAGCCGCTACGTGCTGGTCAACTCCGTGGCCGAGGAGCAATTCGGCCGGGTGGCCGAGGATATCGTCGGCAGGACGCCGTACGATCTGTTTCCAAAACATCTCGCCGAACGGATCATCGCCGACGACGCGCTGTCGCTGCAATCCGACGGTACGATCTTCATCGATGACCATCGCTGGCAAACCCGCACGCTGGGCAGCCGCATCATCACCTCGAAGCGGCTCGCGATCCGCGACAAGGAAGGCAGCCCCCGCTACATTCTCAACGTCGTCGAGGACGTCACCGACCGCCGCGAAGCCGACGAGAAGATCGCGCATCTGGCCCATTACGACGCGCTGACCGACCTGCCGAACCGGGTGCTGTTCCGGCAGCGCATCGAGCGTGAGCTGAAAAAGGCCGCGGAGGGCCATCAGTTCGCGCTGTTCTACATCGACATCGACGAGTTCAAGGGCATCAACGACTCGCTCGGACATCACGTCGGCGACGAGTTGCTGAAGACGGTCGCAGGCCGCATCCGCGGCTGCCTCAAGGAAAGCGACCTGATCGCCCGTCTCGGCGGCGACGAATTCGCCGTGGTGCAGACCGCCGTCGGCTCGGCCGACGAGGCCGCCGATCTGGTCTCGCGCATCCATGCCGCGATCCGGCAACCCTATCAATGCCTCGGCCATCAGCTGTCGACCGACGCCTCGATCGGCATCGCGCTGGCGCCGCAGGACGGCATCGATCATGACCATCTGATCAAGAATGCCGACCTTGCGATGTATGCCGCAAAATCCAGCGGCCGCCGCACCCATCGCTTCTTCGAGCCGGCGATGGATGCCAGCGCCAAGGCGCGCCTGATGATGGAGCAGGACCTGCGGCAGGCGCTGGTCCAGGGCGCCTTCGAACTCCACTACCAGCCGCTGGTCCATCTCGGCCGCAACGAGGTGTCCGGCTGCGAGGCGCTGCTGCGCTGGCGCCATCCCGAGCGCGGCATGGTTTCGCCCGCCGAATTCATTCCGGTCGCGGAAGACACCGGCCTGATCAACGAGATCGGCGACTGGGTGCTGCGCACCGCCTGCGCCGAAGCCGCGACCTGGCCCGAGCACATAAGGCTCGCCGTCAACGTCTCGCCGGTGCAGCTGAAGAACCAGACCCTGGCGCTGCGCATTGCCGGCGCGCTCGCCGCGTCCGGGCTAAAGCCGTGCCGGCTCGAGATCGAGATCACCGAGGCCGTGCTGATCCGCGACGACGAGGCCGCGCTCGCGATCCTGCATCAGCTGCGCGACATCGGCGTGCGCATCGCGCTCGACGATTTCGGCACCGGCTTCTCCTCGCTCAGCTATCTGAAGCGATTCCCGTTCGACAAGATCAAGATCGATCGCTGCTTCGTCAGCGACATTTCCGAGGTCGACGCCTCCTCCTCGATCGTGCAGGCCGTGGTCAACATTGCGACCGCACTCAACATGACGACCACGGCGGAAGGCGTCGAGACCGAGGCGCAGCGCGAATTGTTGCGCAAGCTCGGCTGCACCGAGATGCAGGGCTATTTGTTCAGCCGCCCGAAGCCGGGCGCGGAGGTGAAGCGGCTGTTTGGAATGGCCGGCGACGCCGTCGCCGTGGCATAACTAAATTGGACGCCCCGGGCCGCGCCACCAAAGCTTCACTGTCGCTTCCACGGTGGCGCCCCTATATTGAGACACGCATCCTCATATGATGGAGGCTTCCATGCAGCCTGTCTCGATCTTGCTCAATGTGCTCTGGATTCTCATTGGCGGCGCCTGGATGGCGGTCGGCTGGATGGTCGCGTCCGTCATCATGGCCATCACCATTATCGGGATCCCCTGGGCCCGCGCCGCCTTCAATATCGCCGCCTATACCCTGCTGCCGTTCGGCTCGAAGGCCGTGAACCGCTCCCTGATCACAGGCCAGGATGACATCGGCACCGGCCCGCTCGGCGTCATCGGCAACCTGATCTGGCTCATTCTGGCCGGTTGGTGGCTCGCGCTCGGCCATCTCATCACCGCCATCCTGATGGCGCTGACCATCATCGGCATTCCCTTCGCCTGGGCGCATCTGAAACTCGCCGGCATCGCGCTGTGGCCGATCGGCAAGGTGATCGTGCCGGCGTGACCACCTAATTTCATTCACCTGACGGAGCGATCCATCGTGACCGCCTTGTTTCTCGTCGTCTCGACGCCGCGGCCCGAACGCCCCTCCGAGCAGGCCACGCGGCGGCAGGGCTTTTGGCCATGGATCGGCCAGTATGAGGCATCTGGCATTTGCAAGCACATCTATGCGCGCGTCGGCCGCGGCGCCGTTGCGGTGTTCAGCGTCGAAAGCCACGACCAGCTTCACCGCATCCTGAACGAATGGGCCGATATCATCCCGGCCGAATTCGATGTCTATCCGCTGGTCGACGTCGAGGCGACGCGCAAGATGCTGGCCGTACAGGTCGCCGCCGGCAAGGGCTCCTGAAAGCCTTTGACGCCGATCGCTACGCCGCCAGCCGCCCGCGGTTGTTTTCGGCAAGGATCGGGCGCACCAGGCGGCCGAACCGTTCGGCCTCTTCGTCGTGCAGATAGCCGGACAGGCAGAAGGAGTGGCAGCCGGCGTCAATGAACTGCTGTAACATATCCGCGCATTGGATGGGATTGCCGACCACGGCGATGCCGGCGCCCGGCCGCACCTTGGTGATGCCGGCCCACAGATGCGGCAGCAGCAGGTCGCCGTGCTCGCGCGCGAGTTGCCGCACGCGCTGGTTGGCGACCGAGTTGTTGTAAAGCGTGTCGCGCTCCTGCTTCAGCCGATCGGTGGCGTGCCGCACCAGTTGGTCCGCGGCCTCCCACGCCTCCTTCTCGTCCTCGCGGCAGATGATCTGCAGCCGCATGCCGAAGCCGATTTCGTTCTCGCGGCCGTGCTCGCGCGCCATCTCGCGGATCTCGGTGATGTTCTGCGCGATCTTGTCCGGCAGGTCGCCCCAGAACAGATGCACGTCGGAATGTTTCGCCGACATTTCCCAGGCCTGCAGCGAGCCGCCGCCGAGATAGAACTTCGGAAACGGCTTCTGCAGCGGCTTTGGCTTGATATGCGCGCCCGAGATCGTGTGGAACTTGCCCTGGAAATGCACTGGCCCAGCCGTGGTCCAGAGCGCCTTCAGGATCGAGACTTCCTCCTCCATCAACGCGTAGCGCTCTTCCTTGGCGTAGCGCACGCCTTCGGCCTCGACCTCGCTCTCGTTCTGGCCCGCGATCAAATTGATGCAGATGCGCCCGCCCGACATCTGGTCGAAGGTCGAGATCATCTTGGCCATCAGCACCGGGTTGATGTAGCCGGGCCGCGCGGCAATCAGCGGCTTGATGGTGGCCGAGCGCGCCGCCATGAAGGCGCCGGAAATCCAGGCCTCCCAGCAGGTCGAGCCGACCGGGATCAGCAGATATTCAAAGCCGGCCTTTTCGGCGGCCGCGACCACGCGTTCGCAGAGTTCCGGCGAGCCGGCGATCTGCGCCGAGGCCAAGCCATAGGCCGTGGTGTCGCCATGGGTCGGCAGATACCAGCCAAATTCGAGCGGACGCATGAGTTTCTCCTGAACGCGCGGGCTTTGCTTGGGGTGGAGTTTACAGGCTCGACGGCGCCGGACAATCGGCCTGCGGCGCGGGGCGGCCCATTGCCGATGCCGGGCCAATCGGCTAAATGGTGGCCCTCAAGCGCCCGTAGCTCAGCTGGATAGAGCGTTGCCCTCCGAAGGCAAAGGTCACACGTTCGAATCGTGTCGGGCGCGCCACTTCGGCGCAAGGCTGGGCATTCCAAACCTGCCATTCCAGCAGCCACCAGGCAAACACTGTCAAAGGTGACTTCGCCTTGTCCAACCCTCGCGACTTTCACGTTCCGCAGTCGTCCTACGCAAAGGAAGATCTGCTCAAATCGGGCCAGGGCGGCTATTTCGGCCCGGGCAATGCGCAGCTGCCAGCGCCGCCCATGCTGATGATGGACCGTATCGTCGAGATCAGCCTGGACGGCGGCGAATTCGGCAAGGGCCATATCATTGGTGAGCTGGATATCACGCCGGACCTCTGGTTTTTTGACTGCCACTTTCCCGGCGACCCGGTGATGCCGGGATGTCTCGGTCTGGACGCCATGTGGCAGATCGTCGGTTATTGGCTTGGCTGGTCGGGCTCACCCGGCAAGGGCCGCGCTGTCGGAGTCGGCGAGGTGAAGTTCGAAGGAGACATAAAGCCAGACATCAAGCGCGTGCGATACGAGGTCAGCATGCGCCAGGTAAGGCGCGGCAAGCTGGCCCTTGGTGTTGCAAACGGCCGTGTATTTGCCGATGACACATGCGTGTATGTTGCCAAGGATATGAGAGTCGGACTGATCGCGCCCGCGATCTGACATGCAGCCGGGCTGCAGCCCTCTACAGGTCAACGGCGTGATTCGAATGTCAAACAGCCGAAGGCGCGGCAAGCTGCGTTCTCGCGGCCGGAATCCGCCCGAGTTCTGCTGACTGCAACGCCTTCCTGAAAACGGAGGGCGCAGGGAAGGCCGGATGCTCGTCGCACCCGCAGCCTCGTGTGCGAGAGATAAGCGCAGAAAGCACACGAGCGAATACAGGTACGCCGAAACATTCCGGCCTTCCCTGCGCGGTGGTTTACGGTTTATGGCGTGCTCTCCTCGGTGTACCGGGCTTTTTAGCCACCGTCGCCTCGCGGGAATCGACACCTGCAAGACTTGATCCCAGCGTCGGGAGATCAGGACCACACGCTTTTGCCGTCCGCTTCGCCCCTGCTCGCTGCGCAAGGCCGATGCGTCCATCGCATCCTGTTTCCCACGTTGGTAGCGATTGGCCGAACGCCCCTCCTGGTGGAATCAGGATAGACGGAATAAAGCACATATTTCTGAAAAACGGAAGTAAAATCTTTCAGCTTGCGGCTGAAATCTGCAATCCGATTGAAACGCCTCACGAAAATTGCGCGTTGGCGCGACGACGTGCGAGTTTCAATGCCATTTCACGAAACGGGTCCCTCGTTCTGCTGCTCCTTTCGGGCCCGGGGGCTCAACGGCCTCGCGTCCCATGTGGATTTAATCTGCTATTGAAGCTCTTTGAGCAAAGCCTGGGCAGCCCCCAGGTCGATCGCGTCAAAACCCTCCGTGAAACGACCGTACACCGGAGCGAGGATTTCGCGCGCTCTGTCGAGCCGCTCTTCACCCATCTTCGAGCGCGCGAGGCTGAGAGCGGCGCGCAACTCCCAGAACAACGCTCCCTGCCGACGCGCTTCTTCCAGAGCGTCAACAAAATGCCGCTCGGCAATGTGATGCGAACATCCCTCCCTTGAGCCTCGCTGCAGTAACTCGCCCTTGATGCGCAATAGTTCGGGTAGATACCACCGGCAGCCCTCGCGATCAGCTTCCTCGAGCGCGGCATCAATCGTCGCAATACTCTCGTCAGCACGGCCGAGGCTGCCCAGTCCCTCAGCCAGGGCGCCAAGATATTCCGGATTTTTCATGATGAATTGATTGCGGTCTACTTCATCGAGGGCGGCGCGGAGCTGCGTCGATCCCGCGGCAAATTCGCCGCGCTTGATCAACAGCATTCCCCTTAAACATGGGACTCGAGCCTTCCAGAAGGTGGCGCCGCGGTCCGCTGCCAGCTCACTCAACAGATCCACGGACTTCTCGGCGAAGACCAGATCTCCTGTAATAATAGCGATTGGACAAATGGCGTGGCCAAGCACGTAACTCATATAGAGCGAGCGCTCGTGAACCACTGCTTCGGCTTGCCCAAGTGTGGAATCAGCCTCATTCCTGGCCTGTGCCAGAAAGCCCTGCAGCCAGATAACGCGCGAAAACATCGTGCGCGCAAGCAGGCGCTGGTCGAAATTGAAAAGCATTGGATGCCGATGGCCGCTCGGAGGCACATAAAGGTTCAACACTGATTCAAAGCATCCGCGAGCCGCGGCTTGCTCTCCCAGGAAGTGGACGGTGTTGCCCATTATGCGATCTGCGACAAAAATATCTGCGGAATGGCCACCTTGACGCGCGAGCCGGGCAAACTGTTCGGCAAATGATTTCGCAGTCAGGTGCTCACCGTTGTTGAAGCGATAGGTCCACATGGCCCACAGCGACCGGAGCTTCAAATCGATGTCATCCAGCGTCGCGGTGACCTGGAGCGCCCTCGCAAGTACTACTCCGATTCGTTTGGTGACTGCTGTGGTATGCATCAGCGCGACGCAGATTGCGAGCTCGAGCTCTGCGACCAGACGCGCCTCAAGCTTTGTCTGTGATTCCAGGCTGTCCAACGCGCGCTCTGCGCGATCACGACATTCGAACAAAAGGGAATGATGCAACCAGACCGGCACGTATCCGGCAGTAAGAATAACTCCCAATGCGGTATCGCCGTTGAAGCTAAAGGCCCAATCCAGCACGGCTCGAACGTTGTCGATCTCACGGCTTAGCAAGTCGATTCGCTCGCTCGTCGGCGGTACCCCCGAGGTCGTCCGTTGCGGCGCTACCAGGTCTCGATAGAATTGCGCATGGAGGCGGGACATTTCATGTGCTTCCCCGCATTGCGCGCATTTTTCGACCGCGTAGGCGCGGATCGTTTCGAGCAGGCGCCAACGGCTGGCTCCGCCGAACTCGTCCAGCGTCAGCAACGATTTGGCAACAAGCTGGCCGAGGTTCTGCGCAACGCCCAAACCGTCACAGCCTTCCGTAACGGCGACCGCCGCCTCGAGCGTGAAGCCTCCGGCAAACACGCTCAAACTCCGAAGCTGACGTTGTTCGTCGCTGGAGAGAAGTTCGTAGCTCCAATCAAGGGCCGCGCGCAATGCCTGGTGCCGAGGCACCGCGGTACGTCGCCCTCCTTTCAGGAGATCAAACCGATGATCCAGTCCGGCAAGAACCATTCCCAGGCCGAGCGATACCGCGCGTGCTGCGGCGAACTCGATGGCAAGAGGAATCCCGTCAAGGCGGCGACAGATCGATGCGATGACGGCTATATCATCGCGAAGCAATGGAGGTCGGAATCCGGAGGCGTGCATCCTGTCGACAAAAAGCTCTACCGCACTGTGTTCGAGCGCCGCTTGGACTTCCGCGAGATTTTCCGGAGGCACTTCGAGAGCTGGTACCCGGTATGCGCATTCTCCTTCGATCCGCAGCGGTTCGCGGCTCGTCGCCAACACTGAGGCGTTGGGACAAAGGCGCATTATGACATCCGCGATTTGGGCTGCGGCCTCTATGAGGTGCTCACAGTTGTCGAGGATGACGACAAGGGCGCGTCCTCCTATGGATCTTGCAATCGCATCGAAGGAAACGTCTGCGCCATCGGTCTGCACCATAAGAGCTCTTGCTACCGCGCTTGTGACCAGGCCTGGATTGGTCAACGAGGCAAGCTCAACGAGCCAGCAGCCGTCCTGAAGGTTCGCCGCGAGGCTGCGGGCAACGTGCAGAGCCAACGTGGACTTTCCTATGCCGCCGGGGCCGACCAAGGTAACCGTCCGGTAGGTGGTCAATCGATTCCGGACATCTCGAACAGCGGAATTGCGGCCGATGAGCTCGGATACCGACAAGGGCAGATTGCCCCGGGGTGCGCTGGCGTCGGCTGCGGGTGGGGACTGTCCAGATCGCAAAGGCGGAGATGCCGCGCGGACCTCCCAGCGACCAACCAAGCGATAGCCATCACCAGGCGCGGTTTTAAGAATTTCACGATCTTCCCCAAGCGCGCGGCGTAGCGCGGAAACGTGGACCCGAAGCGCGTTCTCCCCTATTGCCAAGTTCGGCCAAACCAACGCCATAAGCTCGGTCTTGGTCACCAGTTCTCCGTTGGCTCGAACCAGTGTTGCGATGATGTCGAAGGCGCGGCCACCAATTGGTACGCATATGCCGAGCGCCCGCAGTTCGCGTGTGCTCAGGTCAATCTCCCACCTGCCATTTGTATAGACGATCGATGGATCCGGAGCGGACACGATCTTCTCTCTTGAGAGTTTTCAGATTAGGTCTTGGGTATGCTTATCGCGCAAGAACTTACGTGAGCTGCGCCATTATAACGAATTTGAGCAAGCCATCGCATCATAATCGATGCCGATCTCAGCGGCGGCGATTGGCCGAACGCTCCTCCTGGTGGAATCAGGATGGACGGAATGAAGTACATATTTCTGAAAAACCGACGTAGAATCTTTCCGCCTGCGACTGAAATCTGCAATCCGATTGAAACGCCTCACGAAAATCCGGCCAAGTGACAACGATACTTCGTGCAGATCGCGGAGAGCTGAGATTTGCGTTTCTTTCTTCCTTCAACTAGCCAATCGTTCACGACGTCAACTGCGTTTTGGCCAAGCAACGCTGTTCGGTCACGGACGGTGACCTAACCTGCCCGCTGTCCGCCGCGAGCGGCTTTCGTGCCAATGCGATGCGCCGCGATCCCGGGAGCGGCATCCACCTAGCGAACGGCGGGAGTGGTGTTGCTCCAGGTGGGAACTGCGTTGGTGACGCCCACCGAAGGCCAACTGTATGTGCCGATTGACGGAGCAGTGACAGTTCCCACGGGAGTTCCGGATGTACCATAGCCTCCGTTCCGCGGGACCGACACTCCGGCCGTCGGATAGGGGCCGGACGTGGACGTCTGATAGGAGATTGGATGCCTGATGTGCCTGTAATTCTTCGCTTGCGCAGCAAGGGGCGTAGCCGCCATTCCTGCAGCCACGAGCACGGCCATCGCTAGTCTGATCGTTGTCATCGGTTGATCCTCCTTCGTGGTAGATAGGGGACAACGCGCGTTCTGCACGGACCTCGATGTAAATTCTTGTTGAGCCCAAATTCTGTTGAGCCGTGTGACCGCCTCCCGGGCGACGGAGCGCGTCGAAAATCTCGCCAGGAGAGAAATTCATGATGAAGTCCCCCGACAAGCTCGCAACCTTTACCGACCGCTTCTCCCCGCGCACGGTGGCGACCTACAATGGCAACGATGTCATGGTGGCCAAGCTCGAGGGGCCGTTTCACTGGCACAAACATGACGACACGGACGATTTCTTCCTGGTGCTTGCGGGCACGCTCGACATCGAGCTTCGCGACCGTACGGTCACGCTCAATCCCGGCGAGGTATTCGTGGTGCCGAAGGGCGTCGAGCATCGCCCGGTGGCGCGGGGCGAGGTGCATATCCTGCTGATCGAGCCGACGGGAACGCCGAACACCGGCGACAAGGCCACCGCCGCACCGCGCATCCGCGCCTGAGGCAGCCCGGCGCGCATGTTGTCCTCCACTTTAGCGGGGAACGCGGGCTTTGCCGCAAAGTTCCTCCGGCCACCCCGAGGCTTCATGCTTCGGTAAGCATGTCATTGCTAGAATCCGCCGTCAGTTGCGTGGAGTATGCGTATGATCGATTTCGAAGAGCTGCGTGAGCTCGCGGACCAGACCCGCAGTTTCATCCAGATGTCCGACGACAAGGCCCGCGCGCTGCGAGTCGTCGTCACCGAGCACGACGTGGTCCTGGGTATTTTCCCGTCTGCCGACGAAGGAGTTGGCCTGCTCGTCATCAAGGGCGAAGAATTGCTTCGCCAGATCGCCGATACGAATTCGGCCGGCGACTACACCCACACCGCCATCGCAGTCCATACTCGGGAACAGGCGGTTGCCCTTCAGCAGGTGCTGGCCGCCTAGTTGCGGCTGATACGGCTTCCAAACTAAAACTGGCAGCCGGAGATCTGCGGATGGTTGCCAGCGACGCCTTTGCCGAATTCCTGCGCGAGCAGCTGGCGCCGCTCGGCCCGATTACCGTACGGCGCATGTTCGGCAAGAGCGGCGTGTTCTGCGACGGCGTGATGCTCGGAATGGTGACCGAGAATACGCTCTATCTCCGGGTTGATGAGCTGAACCGCGAAACCTTCAGCGAGGCCTCGGCCTATCCGCCGCTCAACTATGCGAAAAAGGGCGGCACCATCGACCTCGCCTTCTGGCGGGTGCCGGATCGGCTGTTCGACGAGCCCGAAGAGTTCATCATTTGGGCGCGCGAGGCGCTTGCGGCCGCGCGCCGGGTCGCGACGAAGAGGGAGCGGACGGCGCCACGGCGAAAGCCGAAGTCTTGACCAGACTGCGTTGCGCCGGGCGGCGAGTATCGATTGCTTAACCATCCCGTCATGCTTCGGCCGCCGGGCGGCGACCGTCGTCCGATCGAGCCGCTCAGTGATAGGTCAGGCTCGCGCCGGCGCAGGCCTCGAAATAGGCTTCGAGCTCGATCAGCGCGCGATGCTCCCAATGCTCCGCCTGGTCCAGCAGCGACCAGCGCTGGTGCGGGCGGAACGCCGCGGTCTGACGGTGCAGCGACGCGATCGCGCGATAGCGGCGGACGTTTTCCAGAATGGCTTCCCCGTTGATCAACATTTTTATTCCCCGTGACTTCCCCTTAGGTCGCCCGCGACTTTGCCCGCTACGGTTTTCCAAAAAGTTAGCGCGCAAGACCTCGCGTCGGCGTGGTTTCCGAACCCTTGCGGCACCTCACGGGCTGCGGCATCATCGGCGTTAGCGCTTTCTTGACCGATCAATTGCACCTGGGAGCCTCCATGCTCATCGTCCATCATCTCGGCAAATCGCAATCCGAGCGGATCGTCTGGCTCTGCGAGGAGCTCGGCATCCCCTATGAGCTGAAGCACACGGTGCGCGATTCCAGGACCATGCTGGCGCCATCCGATTACAAGGCGCTGCATCCGATCGGTGCCGCGCCCGTCATCACCGACGGCGATCTCGTGCTCGCCGAATCCGGCGCTGTGGTCGAATACATCATCGGCAAATACGGCAACGGCCGGCTGGCGCTGAAGCCGGACCATCCGGACTTCGCCAACTTCCTCTACTGGTTCCATTTCGCCAACGGCACGCTGCAGGCGAACATGGGGCGTCTGATGATCCTGAACCGGCTGAAGCTGGAAGCTGACAACCCGATCCTCGCGGCAATCCAGGCGCGCGTCGACCGCTGCTTCGATCTGGTGAATGCGCGGACAGGCGAGACCGATTATCTTGCCGGCACGGAGTTCACCTCGGCCGACATCATGATGGGCTTTTCGCTCACGACCATGCGCTACTTCCAGCCCTACGATCTCAAGCGCTGCCCCAATATCCTCGCCTATCTCGCGCGGATCGGCGCACGGCCGGCCTACCGCCGCGCAATGGAGAAGGGCGACCCGGGCATGGCGCTGCTCCTGACCTGAGCGGCTGGCCGCGCGTCAGGCTCCGCGGCGCGGGTTGGCCGTCGCGATCGCGTGGATCAGCCACAGCGCGGCAAAGACGATGGCAAACGCAAACCACTGGACCTCGCGCAGCGCGAGATCGGCCAGCGCCAGCAGCCACTCGGTCGGGACTCCCGCGATCACCAGCAGCACCAGCATGCTGGAAGTGACGAAGATGCCGTCGAGGATCCTCAAGGCTGTCAATTTGGAGATCATCGCAATCTCCTGTCCTTGAAGGGCGGAATCGGCGACACGCCCCTGCCCTCTGGGCGCGCAACATGGCCAAGGCTGCCGCGGTAGAGCCCCATGTCCTTGAGCTCGCGGTCGCTCAGGTGATGCACCGCATAAATCGCGGCCTGCCGCTCGCGACGCGCCAGCATGGACGCGACCCAGGCATCGACGGCGCGCTTCATCCGGCGGCTCAGGCGCCGTGCGCGGCAGCGCAGCCGCACCGTCAGACTGGGCGTAACCGGCCCGCGCGTTCCGGCCACGAGCAGGTTGGTGGCGAGCGAGGTGGTGACGAACATGGCGACGACGGTCGCAATATGCATTTTGCCCATGTGAGAGCTCCATTGGTATCGCGCAAAAGGACTTGCCTTTTCAAAAGGACTTGCCTTCGGAAATTTGAGCCGCAGCTATTGCTGCGGCGCGTTACCTGTCTTGGTTTACCGCGACAGAAGGTCGGACTGGCATGAACCAGATCACACCTTGTCGCCGCGTACCTCGCGCGGCGTCAGTCCGTATTGGCGGCGGAAGCGGCGGTTGAAATAGGACAGGTCGCCGAAGCCGGCGTCATAGGCGATGGTCGAGATGGCATTTGGGCTCGACCCCGGTTCGCACAACAGCCGGTGCGCCCGCGCCAGCCGCTGCCCGGTCAAGAACTCGGAGAAGGTGGTGCCGTCCGCCTCGAACAGGCGCTGCACATAGCGCGGCGTCACGTTCAGGCTCGCCGCCACGCTGCCGACCGAGAGGTCGCGGCGATGGCAGTGCGAGACGATGAAGGCTTTCGCCAGTTTCAGCCGCGCCGCGCGCAATCCGCGCGTCCGTGCGGTATCGGCAAAATCGGTGGTCGGGCCGATCGCCAGCGCCAGCAGGTCCTGGATGTGCCGGACCGAGAGGTTGAGCAGCTGCGGATCGACGCCGCCGGCATGGAACAACCAGCCCGCGTAATTCTCCATCAGCTTGAGCGCACCCCGCTCCGGGGAAATCGGCTGCATCAGCGCGTCGTCAACGCTGATAACGGTCGATTCGAACATCGCGCGCGGCACCCGCAGCGTAAAGGTCCGGCCGAAGCTGGTGCGATGGAAGGAGGAGGCTTCGCCCGCACTCAGCACGACGGCGTCGCCGCCGCGCAGGATCTGCTCGCGGCCGCGGGAGCGGACGATCGCCGAGCCGGAGCGATTGATCGCCACGATGACATCGTCATTGCCGTCGTCCAGATAGCGGCCGCCGCGCGAGACCTTGACCGGCGACGAGGCAGCCTCCATCAGCTGCAGCCCCGGCAGCGCAAGGCAGCGGTTACGCCACTCGAATATCGTGCCGGGCTCCGGCTCGAGATCCACGCGAAGCATCACATGGCCGAAATGCTCGCGCCAGGTGGCCATGCGATCCTGTTCGGGAACGCCATCGGTTGAAAATTCCAAAATACGAGGTGTAAAATCCGTCATCCGTGTAACGCCTTAAAGATGAAGTCATCCCGCGTCCCCACGCTCGAAGCATTCCTCGCCCTGGCAGGCCTGTTACCGGATCGTCGGCAGTCTCGCGTCCTCCGATCAGATGACAATGTGAACTACCTCACACTCAAACTGCATTTAACCGTCAATGTCGCCCCAGCCTGAGGCTTGGTCGCAACAGTCCAAGACACGCCGCCGAGCCCGTGGTCCGAGCATCGTTTGTTTGCCAAAGGGAGATTCCTCGGATGAAATTATCTGGAAAATGTTTCTGCGGGGCGGTCGAGATCGAGACCTCGGGCGCGCCGGAAGCCATGGGTTATTGCCACTGCGCCTCCTGCCGCTCCTGGTCGGGCGGCCCCGTCAACGCCTTCAGCCTCTGGAAGCCCGAGACCGTGCGCATCACGGCGGGCGCCGAACATGTGGCGATGTTCCAGAAGACCAAGCTCAGCCAGCGGCAATATTGCCGCAAATGCGGCGGCCACCTGTTGACCAATCACCCCCCGCTCGGCCTCGTCGACGTGTTCGCCGCGACGCTGCCCAGCCTCGATTTCAAGCCGGGCGTGCATGTCAATTATTCGGAGACGGTGCTGCCGATGCGCGACGGCTTGCCCAAGCTGAAGGACTTCCCGAGCGAGTTTGGCGGATCGGGAGAGATGGTCGCGGAATGATCGCGACCAAAGCCCGGGGCCGTTCAGCGGCTCCGGGCCACTTGTTTGATTGAGCATGATCTCCTCGGAAAGCCGCTCCACACTTTTCCGGATCATGCTCTAGCCCGCCAGCCTCTTGTCGAAGCGTACCGCACGCCAATCGGGTGAACGCGTGAATTCGAAGCCGGCCTTGCGCGCCAGGCTCTTCATCTCGTCATTGCCCTTCAGCGTTTCGCCGAACAGATCGAGATAGCCAAGGCTGATCGCGCGAGATTGCACCGCGCACAGCAGCGCCGAGCCGAGCCCCCTGCGCTGAAAACGATCGGCGACCGATATCGCGAACTCGCCGCTTCCGCTCGCACGGTCGAAGCCATAGCAGGCTTCGCCGATGAAGACATCGGCGACTGGCCCGCGCAATTCGACGACCAGGGCGAAGTGATCGGCCTTCCGTGTCGGCATCAGGCAGCCGCGGGCGATGGCCGAAAAATTGCTGGCCGTGCCCATGAAGCGGTTGTAGCGCGCCGAGCGGGACAGCCCCTCGAAATATTGCGCCAGTCTTTCGAGGTCGCGCTCGCCCGCGGTGCGGATCCAGACCGGTTGCGAAGCGCCGGGCAACAGCGGCCTCGGCCATAGCCGTTTCATTTCGGCTCCGGTCGGTCCGCGGCGGCGCGGGAGGCCCTGTCGAGCAGCTGGCGCTGCTCGCGAACGATCCGTCGCGCCATGCGCTTGCGCGACTGGTGCAGAGCCGCCAGCACGGCAAACGCCGCCCGCCGAAACCGCCGGGACCGCCGGGACCGATGGCTGCAGTCGGCCTGTCGTGCACGGGCCTGCAGCTCCGGAAAGATCGCCACGTTAACCCTCGCGCATGGTTGCCCGATCGTGCACGGACACCTAATGCGAGCGGCAAATTCGCGCTTGGACAAACGCGTCAATCCTGCGGATTGCAGCGCAGCTTTTGCAGCCTGGCGCATGATCCGGAGCAAGCATGCCCTCGGGCTCGACCCGGGAGATCATGCGCAAACAAGAATCTGGAGCGCGATCGCGATTTATCCCGATCCCAGCGCGCTCTGGAGCGAAATACCAGAAAAACTAAAGGAAAACTTCATGCCAAAACGGACTGGAGGTGGTTTGTGCTGGGTTAACGGCGGGGGAATTGCGTCCCCTGGCCGGGGTTATACAGGCGGCGTAGGCGGGTGATCGGCGGACCGCTGCCGGCGCAATTTCTGGAGCGACAATGTCGGACGATGATGTCGATGTGCAGGCCGTCGAAGTGATCTATGCCCGCAACATCGGAGAAGGCGGACTATCGAACGCGCTGAACGCGACCACAAGTCGCCTCGGAATTCCTGCTGCGACCCGCGAAGATCTGTTCGAGAACGCGCTCGATCTGCTCAGCGACGGCATCGCGCTTCTGCGCCGCGACGGCGCCATCGTCTACGCCAACTCGACGCTGCGTCACCTCGCCGAACATAACCGCGATTTCCGCATCGACCGCAACGCGGTCGAGTTTGCGACGCCGGATCTGCGCAGCCGCTTCGCCATGGCATTGAGCGCCCTGGAGCGCATCCGCGACCCTCACACCACATATCTCGCCACCGACTTCGCGGTGCCGCGCGAAGACGGCCTGCCACCCTACACGGTGTCGGTGCGCCCCTTGCTGCGCGCGGGCGAGGAAACCCACCCCGAGGCCGCGGCGATGCTGCTGGTGCACGACCCGCTGCAGCAGAATCTCGCGACGCGGCGGATGCTGCAGGAGCTCTACGGCCTGACCAATGCGGAAGCGCAGCTGGTGCAGGCGCTCGGCACCGGCGTGACGGCGGTCGCTTATGCGAAGAGCCGGCAGATCAGCGTCACCACGGTATATACGCATCTGCGGCGCACCCGCGAGAAGACGGGCTGGAAGAGCGTCGCCGAATTGACCCGGCGGTTTCATGAGATGAATGTCTCGCTGCGGGCGAGCTAGAGCATGGTCCGGAAAAGTGTGTAGCGGTTTTCCGAAAAGATCATGCTCAAACACAAAGAAAGATAGAGCGGGACGACAATTCGAAGAAAAGTCATCCCGCTCTAGGTCCGCTCACGCCATTTCCGCATCACTCCCATGATGCCGCCGGCCATTGCGGTCCGCCGCAAAGCGTAGGATTTTCGCCCCCACCGACGAGAGCGATGGGGAGAGTTCATGAAGCCGTTCCATGTTGCCGCCGCCGCGATCGCCTTGCTGATGGCCGTTGCGGCGAGTGCCGATCCGATTCCGCCCGGCGGCGTCGGCCAGAATGTCGAGGCGGTCGGCTACAGCAATCTCAACGACAAGCCCGGCTTCAAGATGTCGATCCAGAAAGTCGGCGAGCGCTGGTACCTCTACATCGGCATGCTCTGGAACGAGGGCTGGCAGATCGTCGACGTCACCGATCCCAAGGACCCGGAGGTGGTGAAGGAGATCGAAGGCCCGGCCAACACGGCGACCGACCAGATCGAGATCGCCGACGGCAAGATGATCACGGCGCTGGCGAAGATCTCGCCGGGCTGGGGCGGCGATCCCAAAAAGCCATTCGACGAAGGCGTGCTGATCTGGGATCTGAAGGACCCGCTCAATCCGCAGAAGCTGGGCCAGTTCAAGACCAAATCGCTCGGCACCCATCGCAACGGCTACCCCGGCGGCAAGTACATGCACCTGTCGGCGGCCATGCCGGGCTACAAGGGCAATATCTATGTGATCGTCGACATCTCCGATCCCGCCAAGCCGAAGGAGGCCGGCCGCTGGTGGGTGCCGGGCCAGCGCGACGACGAGACGCCGCCCCCACCGGTCGGCACCATGCTGCACGGCCCGCCCTTCATCGTCGGCAACACGGCCTATCTGCCGTACGGCGGCGCCGGCATGATCATCCTCGACATCACCGACGTCGCGCGGCCGAAGAAGATCGGCCAGCTCGTGATGAGCCCGCCTTTTGCGGCGAATATCGGCGTGCACACGGTGATCCCGGTGCCGGACCGCAAGCTTGCCTTCATCAATTCGGAAGCCATCGCGGAAGACTGCAAGGAGCCGCTGCAGCAGGCGTCGATCATCGACATTTCCGATCAATCAAAGCCGCGGCTGATGGCGCTATTCCCCTTGCCGCTGCCGCCGACGGACTGGCCGATCAAAAGCTTCTGCGAGCGCGGCGGACGTTTTGGTCCACATAATCAAAACACTCTGCTGCACAATCCGGACGTCGCGCCGCAGGGCGACCTGGTCTATCTCACCTATTTCAATGCGGGCCTGCGCGTCTACGACACGTCGACACCGACGGCGCCGCGCGAGGTCGGCTACTTCCTGCCGCCCGATCCGACGCATCGCTACGGTGTGTTCCCCAAAAGCAAGCTGGTGGCGCAGACCGAGGACGTGCTGGTCGACACCCGCGGCTACATCTACATCACCGACAAGAACCAGGGCCTGTATGTTCTGAAATATAAGGGGAAGTGAGACCTTAAGCCTTCGGCACAAACGCCGCGACGAGGGCCTGCAGCTCGTCGCGCACGCGGGCGAGCACCTTGGCGTAATCGCGGCTTTCGTCCTGCCGGAACAGTCTTGCGCTGGGGTACCAGGGGCTGTCGTCGCGGCCGAGCAGCCAACGATAGTCCGGCGTAAAGGGCAGCAGGATCCAGGTCGGGCGTCCCTGTGCTGCCGAAACATGCGCGACGCTGGTGTCGACGGTGATGACGAGGTCGAGGCAGGCGATCAGCGCCGCCGTGTCGGTGAAGTCGCCGAGATGTTCGGTGAGGTCGATGACCTCGGAGCGCCCGGCCAGCACCGCCTTGTCGACCTCGCGCGGCTCCTTCTGCAGGCTGTAGAAGCGCGCGCCCGTGTCAAAAATCGCCGACATCGCCTGCAAATTCGTGGAGCGGTTGCGATCGTTGGCGTGCAGGGGATTGCCGGACCAGACCAGGCCGACGTGCAATCGGTCATGCGTACCGAGCCGCGCCTGCCATTCCTGCACGCGCGCCTGCGGCAACGGCGGCAGATAGGCGTGCGGACCGGGGATGGTCTCCAGCCGCGTCTTGAAGGCCAGCGGCAAGCTCGAGAGCGGACAGTGCAGGTCGAACTCAGGCAGCTCGCCGCCTTCCATTTTCGGCAGGCACTGCGCGACGCCTTCCAGGCCCGTCAATAATCCGTGCAGCGGAAGCTCGACCTCGAGGATCACGCGCGCGCCGAGCTCTGACACCATCTTCGCGTAGCGCGAAAACTGGATGGTATCGCCGAGCCCCTCGTCGCTGTGAAGCAGGATGGTCTTGCCCGCGATCGGCTCGCCCTGCCAGCGCGGTTTCTCGAATTTCCGGTCGACAAAGGCGAGCGAGACGACCTTGGGGCCCCACTCGCGCCCAAGCCAGCCGGCGTCGAAATCGCCGACGCGGAGCCGCATCAGCGCGAGATTCCAGCGATAGTCGGCGCGCTCCGGTTCGAGCTCGATGGCGCGGTTCATGTCGGCGAACGCCTCGTCGCAACGGCGCAAGTCGAACAGTGAAATGCTGCGGATGTTGTAGGCCTCGGGAAATTCCGGCTTGAGCGCGAGCGCCTTGTCGAGCCAGACCAGCGCTTCTTCATGGCGGGCGAGATTCTGCAGCAGCAGCCCGACATTGTTGTTGTACTCGGCCTCGTCGGAGGCGAGCGCAACGGCACGCTCGCAATCATCGAGCGCCTCCACATGCCGCCGCAGGCGGGAACGGGAGATCCCGCGCAGATTGTAGGCGGCCGCCTGGTTCGGATCGATTTCCAGCGAGCGGGTGAGGCGGGAGATCGCGTCCTCGTATCGTTTGGTTTCGAAACAGAGCATCGCGCTGGCATTCGCCGCCTCGAACGAATCCGGCTTGAAGTTCAGCGCCTGGTCGAAGCTCAGGATCGCCTCGTCGAGGCGCTTCTGCTGCAGCAGCAGGTCACCCATCGTTTTCCAGATCGCGGGCTGGTTGGGATTGAGCACGAGGGCGCGGTCAAAGCTCCTGATCGCCTCCTTGGCGCGGCCCTTGCGGTTCAGCGCGGTGCCGAGGTTGGTGAAATAGTCGGCGACGTTCGGATTTTGCCGGATTGCGACCGCGAACCACTCGATGGCGAGGTCGTATTGCTTGCCGGCCATGCAGAGCAGGCCCATCAGATGCAGCGAATCGGCGTGGCTCTGGTCCAGCGCCAGCGCGCTGCGGCCGCATTTCTCCGCTTCCGCGAGCTGCCCGGCCATGAGCAACCGAAGGCCCGCCTCGAACCAGGCCGCCGGCGTCTCCTTGCGTGGGGGAGATGCTGACGGGCTGGAGTGCTGGTCGGTGGCGCGTCGCTCTCGTCGGTTCATTGGCGCTGGGTTGGCGTGGCCATCGCCCAGCGATAGATGATTCCCCAATTCGCGGAAAGGCTCGGAGGCTCGATCAGGGGGCCTCGGGCGTAAAGGCGGCGACGCGCGCGTCAAGCTCCGCACGCAGGCAATCGAGCACCTCCGCATAGTCACGGGCCGCGCTTTGCCGGAACAGCCGCGCCGTCGAATACCAGGGACTGTCGTCGCGATCGAGCAGCCAGCGATAATCGGGCGCATGGGGCAGCAGGATCCAGGCCTCCCGCGCCAGCGCACCGGCCAGATGCGCGACGCTGGTGTCGACCGAGATGACGAGGTCGAGGCACGACAGCATGGCCGCGGTCTCGACGAAGTCGGCGAGGCCGGCGGTGAGATCGATGAGTTCGGGCTGCTCCGTCAACGTCGCCCTGTCGTCAGGCCTCGGGTCTTTCTGCAGGCTGAAGAACCGCGCGTCGGCGTCGAGGAGCCTGCACATCGTGGCGAGCTGCATCGAGCGCTTGCGGTCATTGCCATGCGCCGGACTACCGGACCAGACGAGGCCGATCCGCATCTTGTCATGCGGACCAAGCCGCTCCTCCCATATCCGCCGAAGCCGGTCCGGCGGCGCCGGGAGATAAGGCACATCGGACGGGATCGTCTCGAGCCGCGTCTTGAAGGCCAGCGGCAAGGCCGAAAGCGGACAATGAATGTCGAAGTCGGGCAGCGTGGCGCCGGTTTTCAGGCACAGCGAAACGCCTTCGATGCCGGACAAGAGACCATGAACGGGAGCCGGCACCTCAAGGATCACCCGGGCGCCGCGTTGCGCCAGCAGCCTGGCGTAGCGCACATACTGGATGGTGTCGCCGAGGCCCTCGTCGCTGTGAAGCAGGATAGTCCGGCCTGCGATCGGCACATCGCCGCGCCAGTGTGGCTGCGTGAATTTGCGATCGACAAAGAAGCCGCGGCACTTGCGGCCGCGCTCCCGCAGCGCCCAGCCGGTTTCGAAATCGCCGTGCAGAAGCCGCGTCAACGCCACGTTCCAATGGGCGAGGTCATTGTCGGGGTCAACGGCGATCGCCTTGTCGAGCGCCACCAGGGCCTCATCGAAACGAAGCAGCGCGAGCAGCGACTGCGCGCGGTTGTTGAGTACAAGGGGAAGCGCGGGGCTGAGCGCGAGCGCCTTGTCGGCATAGACGAGCGCCTCCTCGTCGCGGCCAAGACGATGCAACACCAGCCCGGAATTGCTGGCGAACTCGGCATTGTCAGCGGCAAGCTCGAATGCCTTGCTGCAACTGACAAGGGCTTCCTCCAGCCGCTTCAGCTCCAAGAGGCAAACACCCCTGAGATTGTGCGCGCCGGCAAGCTCGGGCCTCGTCTCCAGCAGGCGGTCGAAACCCGCAATCGCCTGTTCGTACCGGCCCGCGTCGAAATGCAGCATGGCACTGCCGCGCGCCGCACCGGCGTGACGCGGGTCCAGCTTCAGCGCCTGATCGAAGCACTGGATCGCCTCATCGAGGCGCTTCTCGTGCTGCAAGCACTCGCCCATCCGGGACCAGATTTCGACCTGACGGGGGTTGAGCACGAGCGCGCGGTCATAGCACTTGATCGCCTCGTCGAAGCGATCCCTTCGCTGCAACGCCATGCCGAGATTTGAAAAATAGTCGGCGACATCGCCGTTTTGCCGGATCGCCGTCGTGAACCACTCGATGGCGAGGTCGTACTGCTTTGCAGCCATGCAAAGCAGGCCCATCAAATGCAGCGAGTCGGCATGGCCCTGGTCAAGCGCGAGCGCGCTGCGCCCGCATTGCTCGGCTTGCGCCAGCTGCCCGGCCTGCAGCAGCCGAAGGCCCGCCTCGAACCAGGCGGCGGGCGTCTCCTTGCGTGGGGCGGATTGGTCGGGCTGCCCGGCGACGGGTGGTTCTTGCGGACGGTTCATCGCGGCTCGACGGGCGTGGCCATGCCTCCAGCGATAGATGATTCCCCGAGTCGCGGAAAGGTTGGCTACGACCTTACAGGCTCGGCACCGGCTCGAGCGGCAGCGATGGCAGGGCGCCGAAGCGGCGCTCGCGGCCGTGGAACGACGCCAGCGCCTCGGCCAGCGCCTCGCCATCGAAATCAGGCCACATCCGCTCGGTGAAATACAGTTCCGCGTAGGCGCCTTCCCAGAGCAAAAAGTCCGACAACCGCTTCTCGCCGCTGGTGCGGATGATGAGATCGACGTCGCGCAAGCCGGCTTCGCCGGTGACGAGCTCGGAGAACAGCTCGCGCGTCGGCGCGCTGATGCCGGCGAGCTTGGCCGCCGCATTGAGGATCGCATCGCGCGCGGAATAGTCGATGGCGATACGCAGGTTCAGCGTCCCGCCATGCGCGGTCGCCGCTTCCGCGCGCGTGATTGCGGAAGCGATGCCGTCGGGCAGCCGGTCGCGGCGGCCGATCACGGTGAGGCGGACGCCGTTCTTGACCAGCGCCTCGACCTCGCTTGCGAGATAGAAACGCAGCAGCGCCATCAGCGCCGTAATCTCCGCCTTCGGCCGGCGCCAGTTGTCGGTGGAGAAAGCATAGAGCGTCAGCGTGCCGACGCCATGGTCGGGCGCGGCCTCCACCACGCGGCGGATCGCTTCGACGCCTGCTTCGTGGCCGCGCAGCCGCGACAGGCCGCGCCGCGTCGCCCATCTTCCGTTGCCGTCCATGATGATGCCGACATGAAGTCTTGAAGCAAGCTTGGCTTGGAAATTACCTTGGAAATTACTTTGCATTGCAAAGCTCCGGATCAAAAAAAGGGGAAAGGATCAGGTTGACAGGATGCCGAGGCGGGAAAGCGGCGAGCCTTCCTTGCCGGCGGCTTTCGCCGCGTCGCGCACGAGGCGTTCCAGCACGGCGAGATAATCGAGAAAGCGGCGGCGGCCGGTCCGGGTGAGGCGGCAGGAGGTGTGCGGCCGGTTACCCTCATAGCCCTTGATCAGCTCGACCAGCCCCGCCTCCTGCAGCACCTGCAGATGGCGGCTGAGATTGCCGTCGGTCAGGCCGCAGAGCTGTTTCAGGTCGGCAAACGCCAGCCCCTTCGGATGCGCCATCAGCGAGGTCAGCAGACCAAGCCGCGCCTTCTCATGGATGACGCGGTCGAGCCCGTCATAGGAAAACGGCGCACTCGCACTTTCACTCTTCGGCATCACTCTCTCCGGAAGCAAAATACAGGATCGTCGCCATCAAGGACTGGCCGACGACGAACGGCAGGCCCATGGTCCAGGGCGACAGCGCGTGGCTCTGGCTTGCAAGCAGCAGCACGACAAAGCCCGAGACGAAGTACCAGGCGCCCGCAATCGCGACCGTGCGCGGCAGCGAGCGGACGGAAGCGAATACGCCGAGCGACACCAGCACCTGCCACAGGCCCGGCAGCAGCCACAGCGATTCCGGCGCAAATTTCCACAGCACCACCGCCAACAGCGTGCCGGCGACGGCGGCCGGCAGGAACTGCTCGACGGCCTGGTGGATCATGGCGTCGGCGAGACCCGAATGATGCCGGCGCGAGCGCGCGATCATCTCGGTCAGGATGATTGCGGCCGAGAGCAGCGCCGCCAGCGCCCAGCCGAACAGGAAGCTCAGCGGATGATGAGTGGGGTCGTCGAGCAGGAAATATTGGGCGCCCGCGGTGATCAGCGCGACGGCTGCGGTCGCCGCAATCGCCGCCGGACCATAGCCCGCAAAGGCGGTGCCGGCCGCAAGCTGGCTGCGGATCGCAATGATGTCGGCCAGCGCCTTGTCGAGATCGCGCATCTCTTCGGTCCGCACGCTTTTGTCGCCCCTCGCCCGTTTACTTTGCATCGCAAAGCATACCGGATCGTAAAGTGATTGCAAAGGGGCAAGGTCTCGAGGCCGACTACTTCCAGTTGCCTTGAGGTAACGCCCTCACGTAGAATACGGCCGGGCTGGGGAAATTAGCATGCGTTACACGCTTATTCTTGCATTTTCTTGTGCAGATCGCGATCGCCTCGATCGCCAATGCGGCGGGGCCTTACGGCAACATCCATGTCGGCAACTGGAAGGGCGGTGCCTTCACCGACGACAACACCGGCGCATTCTCCCACTGCGGCGCCACTTCGAGTTACGGCAACGGCGTCATCCTCGTCGTCGGCCTGAACGCCAACAACAACTGGCTGCTCGGTTTTGCAAACCCGGCCTTTCACCTAACCAAAGGCAGCACGACTCCGATCGACGTCACCTTTGACGGACAATCGCAGGCGAGACTCTTCGGCACCGCGACGTCCGAGATCATGACACTCACGGTCCTGCCGCCGAATGTCGCTCGCGCCTTTCAGAAGGCGAGCCTGATGGTCGCGGTCTCCGGCAACAACGCCCTCAATTTCAATCTGACCTCGACGGCACCCCTGCTCGCGGTGCTGACGAATTGCGTGAGCACGGTCAAGGCCGGCGGCATCAACAGCGCGGGCGAGTTCACGGCGCCCGAACCCGTCGCGGCGAAGCCGGACGCGCCGGCCAATCCCAAAACCGGCAGGACCGGCACCCAGACCGGCACCGGATTCGTGATCAGCGCCAGCGGCCACATCATCACCAACCACCATGTGATCGATGGCTGCGTCGGCGACATCAAGGGCAATCTCACCGGGGACGCCGCAGCCACGCTGCGGGTGGTCAACAGCGATTCTGCCAACGATCTCGCGTTACTGCAGGGGCCGGCGGAATCCTTCAAGGCGTTCGCCAAAATCCGCGACCGCACGATCCATTCCGGCGATTCCGTCGTCGCGATCGGCTTCCCCTACCACGGCCTGCTGTCCTCGGATTTTACCGTCACGACCGGCATCGTCGGTTCGCTGAGCGGCATGCTGAACGATACGCGCCATCTGCAGATCAGCGCCGCGGTCCAGCCGGGAAACAGCGGAGGACCGCTGCTCG
The DNA here is from genome assembly GCA_963802585.1 of uncultured Alphaproteobacteria bacterium. Taxonomy (GTDB): domain Bacteria; phylum Pseudomonadota; class Alphaproteobacteria; order Rhizobiales; family Xanthobacteraceae; genus Bradyrhizobium. The sequence goes on from CAWDJS010000031.1 coordinate 255,480, forward strand.
ACACCTCGGGCGAGATCGTCGGCATGGTCGTTGGAAAACTGGATGCGCTGAGGATCGCCCGCTACACCGGCACGATTCCGGAGAACATCAATTTTGCGATCAAGACCGGCGCGATCCGTGATTTCCTCGACAATAGCGTCGTGGCTTACGAGACCGCCGTCCCCGGCACAGAACTCAAGACCGCCGACATCGCTACCAACGCGCGCGCCTACACGCTCTTGATTTCCTGTACGGCGAAGGAGCCTACGGAAACCGCGAAGCGTTAGTCCCTCCTCATGGTGAGGAGCCGCGAAGCGGCGTCTCGAACCATGAGACCCGGTTCCTGGCCTCATCCTTCGAGACGCGCGCATGCGCGCTCCTCAGGATGAGGGGATAGCGCCGCTTGATGACGCGTCAACCATGGCAGCACGCCGCCTTGGTCGCATCCGGATGATACTGGTCGCGCAGCCGCACCCACTCCATCGAGAACGGCAGCGCCTCCTCATGACGGCCGAGCGGCGTCAGGTCGAGATAGTGGTAGGCGGCATTCATCATATCGAGGCCGCGGGCGTAGGTGGAATAGGTGTGGAAGATGTCGCCTGCTTCGTCGCGGTAGAACACGCTGATGCCGGGCAATTCGGGGCCGTAAAGCCGGGTGGTTCCATAATTGTATTTCGCGTTACCCGCCTTGATCTGCTCGGGCGTAAACGAGACGCCGTAATCGTAGTTGAAGTCATTGTTGCCGGACGAGATCCAGTCGAAGGTCCAGCCCATGCGCTTCTTGAACGCCTCGAGCTTGGCGACCGGCGCCAGCGAGATCGCGATCATGGTGGTGTCGCGCGCGGCGAGATGCGGGACCATGCGTTCGAACCCGTCGGCCCAGAACGAGCAGCTCTTGCAGGCCGCCTCCCAGTCCGGCGCGAACATCACGTGCTGCACCACGAGCTGGTTCCGGCCCTTGAACAGGTCGGAGAGCGTGACCTTGCCGTTCGGTCCGTCGAACGTATAGGCCTTGTCGACCTTGACCCAGGGCAGCGCGCGGCGCTCCGCGCTGAGGCGGTCGCGCGCGTGCGTGAACTCCTTCTCATGGGCCATATGCGCCTTGCGCGCCTCGATCCATTCTTCTCGCGAGACGACCTTGTGCGGTTGCATGGGCGATCTCCTCTCTTCAGCATTGGATTCCGTCATTGCGAGCGAAGCGACGCAATCCAGAATCTAACCACGGGAACAGTCTGGATTGCTTCGTCCGCTTCGCTCCTCGCAATGACGGTCAAGCCTGCGCAATGGCGGTCAGGCGATGGACCGTTCGAGCTCGTCGAAGAACTTGCTCCAACCCTGGCGATGGCTGTCGCGGGCCTTTTCATCGGCGAACTGTTCGTGATGGAAGGTGAGTAGCGTGCCGACGGCGTCGGGCTTGATCTCTACCGTCACCAGCGATTCGCGTTCCGGCGTCGAATGCCAGGCCCAGGTGAATTGCAGCCGCTGGTTCGGCACGACATCGCGATAGACGCCGCCGACCTCGTGATACTCGCCGGACTTCTCGTCCGTGAAGCTGATGCGGTAGCGTCCGCCGACGCGAACATCGAGATCGGCGCGCAGCGAGTCGGGCTTCGCCTGCGACTTTGCAAACCACTTCAGGAGGTTTTCCGGCTCGCTCCACGCGGCGTAGACTTTTTCCGGCCGCGCCCGGAGCCGCCGCGTGAGGGTGAGGCTTGGGCGGTTGTCGAGTTGGGCTGCGCTTGACGATTGGGCCATGGTTCTTCCTCCACAAAGGCGGCAAGGTGATCGAGATTGTCGGACCAGAAGCGCTGGTAGCGATTGAGCCAGTCCATCGCCTGCTCCATCGGCTTCGCGGTCAGCCGGCACGCCACGACGCGGCCGGTCTTTTCGCGCGCGATGAGACCGGCGTCGGTCAGCACGTCGAGATGCTTCATGATCGCCGGCAGCGACATCGCAAAGGGCTGCGCCAGTTCGCTGACGGAGAGGGTGTCGCGGCCGGACAGCTGCGCCAGCAGCGCCCGCCGGGTCGGATCGGCAAGCGCTGCAAAGGTACGGTCCAGGACCGGATCTTTATACTTAACCATAAGGTTTAGTATAAGGGCATGCGCCCCATTGTCAAGCGGGCGCTTCCGGAAAAAGTTCCGTGGGAACTGCGCGGTGCCAGACCATCACATGCAAACGCGACCGACCCTCGCGGATCGATCGCGTTTGGAACCGCCTCGCTTCACGCGTCCAGGTCAGCTTCGGCCTGAACGCACAATTCAGCGATAATAGTCGTATTGATAGCCGCGGCGGCCGCGCGGCGGCACCGGCGCGCCGTACGCCACGCGCGGGTTGGCGCTGCAGTAGGCGTTGCGGCCGGAAGCGCTCGCCAGACACTGATTGTAGCTCGCGTAGGAGCAGTCGCCGGGATATCCCATGTCCCTGCCCGCCACGCACCACGGATAATCGTGGGCCGCCGCTGGAGCGGAAGTGGCGAGCATGGCGGCACCGGCCGCGGTCAGGGCCATTGCGGCCAGTACGAGTTTGCGCATGATCATCTCCTTCGCGCCGAAAAAGCGCCTCATCCCTGTTTGGACTATACAACGCGGAGAAGGTTCAGCCGTTCACTCTACCTTGAGGCCGGCGAATTCGACCACTTTCTTCCACTTCTCGGTTTCGGCGACGATCTCGGCACCGAACGCTTCCGGAGTCTGGATCCGCGGCTCGCCACCGAGTTCGACCAGCTGCTTCTTCACCGCGGGATCGGCCATAACCGCATTGATTTCGGCGTTGAGCTTGGCGATGATTTCCTTCGGCGTCTTCGCAGGTGCACCCATGCCGAACAGCGCGCTCGCCTCATAGCCCTTCACCGTCTCGCCGATCGCCTGCACGTCGGGCAATTGCGGCGATCGCTCGGCCGTGGTCACGCCGAGCGCGCGCAGCGCGCCGCCGCGGATATGCTGGATGATCGAGGGCATGTTGTCGAAGATCACCTGCACCTGACCGCCCAGCATGTCGGTGATCGCGGGTGCTGCGCCGCGGTAAGGCACGTGCTGCATCTTGCACCCCGTCATCGCCATGAACATCTCGCCGGACAGATGCACCGACGTACCGTTGCCCGATGACGCCATGTTGATCTTGCCGGGATTGGCTTTCACATAATCGATGAATTCCGCGACGCTCTTGGCTGGCACATCCTTGTTCACGGTCATCACGTTCGGCACGCGGTTGAAGGATGCGACCGGAGCGATGTCGCGGACGAAGTTGAATTTCAGATTGGTATAAAGCGTGGTGTTGATGTAGTTCGCCGGATTGATCAGCAGCACGGTATAGCCGTCCGGCTCGGCATTCACCGCCGCCTCTGTGCCGATATTGTTGCCGGCGCCCGGCTTGTTCTCGATCACGAATTGCTGGCCGAGCTTTTCCGACAGCCGCTGGCCGATCAGGCGGGCCAGGATGTCGGTCGCGCCGCCCGGCGGATAGCCGACCAGGAACCGCACCGGCCGCGACGGATAGTCCGCGGCATTGGCGCGCGGAATCGCGAAGGCGGAGACGCCGGTACCGATCAGGCCCAGCGCGGCGCGGCGTGAAATCATAGCAAATACTCCCGTTTTTGCTTGTTGTTGAACCAATGCCGGGCCGCTTGTAACAAGCTGGCCGTGGCGCTGGAAGTGCGACACGCGCGCATCTGATTGTACGAAAGGATAAGCCATGCCGGTGAAGGTCAACGCACTGGACCATCTCGTGATCAACGTCTCCGACGTCACGCGCTCGGCGCAGTGGTACGCCAAAATCCTCGGCATGGAGATCAGGGTGTTCGACCCCGGCGAAGGCAAGACCAAGCGCACCTCGCTGGTGTTCGGCAACCAGAAGATCAATGTCCGGCCGAAGGGGGCCGACAAGGTCGAGTGGTTCACCGCCGATCACGAAGCCGCCGGCAGCGACGATCTTTGCTTCCTCACCTCGAGCACGCCCGGTGAGGTAGTCGCGCATCTCAACGCGCACGGCGTCAAAATCGAGGAAGGCCCGACCAGGAAGCAAGGCGCGCGCGGGACGCTGCTCTCGGTCTACTGCCTGGATCCCGACGGGAGTTTGATCGAGATTTCGTCGTATGAGTGAGGGGCGCTAGCGCAGCTGAATCCTCGGCCGTCAATTTGCCCATTGCGGCTTCCGGTGGCAAAAGAGGGCTCAAGAAGACGCGAGAAAGCAGCCGGCAAGGCGGCACGGGAGGAAAGATGAACAATATGACGGCCGCGCCGGGCATGGTTGGCCCCTTTGCCGGGTTGGACGTGCCCTGGCTGCTCAAGATGCGCGCGGAAGTGCGGCGCGACCATCCGTTCCTGATCTGGGCGCCGTTTGATTTGCCGGCACGCAAATGGTCCTACGGCGAATTTCACGAGCGTGTCGGCGCGCTTTCCGCCGGTCTTGCCAAACGCGGCATCCGGCAGGGCGACTACGTCCTCATTCATCTGGATAACTGCATCGAAGCGCTGCTGGCCTGGTTTGCCTGCGTCGAGCTGGGAGCGATCGCGGTCACGACCAACACCCGTTCGGCGGCCGCGGAGATGGAGTATTTCGCCGGCCATTGCGGCGCGGTCGCCGCGATCACCCAGCCCGCTTATGCCGAGCTGGTCGCCGCCAGCTGCAAGGAGTTGCGCTGGATCGCCGTGATCTCGCACGACGCCGGCGCGCCCGGGCAGACGGTTTCACGCGGTGACAGTTTTGAGGTTCTGTTCGCCGACAGCGCCGACCGACCGCGCCGCGCCACCGATCCGCTCGCGCCCTGCAGCGTGCAATATACGTCCGGCACCACGTCGCGGCCGAAGGCCGTGCTGTGGACCCATGCCAATGCGCTCTGGGGCGGCAAGGTCAATGCCGCGCACCAGGATTTGCATCCGGGCGACGTACACCAGACTTACCTGCCGCTGTTTCACACCAATGCGCTGGCCTATTCGATGCTGGCGAGCTTGTGGGTGGGAGGAACCTGCGTGATCCAGCCGCGCTTCTCCTCCAGCCGGTTCTGGAGCGTGGCGCTCGAGCACGACTGCACCTGGACCTCGACCATTCCCTTCTGCATGAAGGCGCTGCTCGAGCACGAGATCCCGAAGCACCACAAATTCCGGCTCTGGGGCACCGCGGTGAACGATCCGCCGCCCTTTGCGGCCTTCGGCGTCAAGATCATCGGCTGGTGGGGCATGACCGAGACCATCACCCACGGCATTGTCGGCGAGGTCGACCAGCCCAACACACCGATGTCGATCGGCCGTGCGGCGAGCGAATATTCGATCCGCATCACCGGCGACGACGGACGGCCGACCGAAGTTGGCGACACCGGCAATCTCTCGATCAGGGGTGAGCCGGGCCTGTCGCTGTTTGCAGAATATCTGCACAACGAAAAAGCCACGCGCGAGAGCTTTGACGAGCACGGCTATTTCCTCACCGGCGACCGCGTCACGCCGCTGGAACGCGGCTACATCAAGTTCGGCGACCGCGCCAAGGACATGCTGAAGGTCGGCGGCGAGAATGTCGCGGCCTCCGAGATCGAGCAGGTGATCGCGGTCGTCCCCGGCGTGCGCGAGGCCGCCGTGGTGGCCAGGAAGCATCCGATGCTGGATGAGGTGCCTGTGGTGTTCATCATCCCGCATTCCGGCGTGGATCAGCTGCCGAAGGATTTGCACGACACCATCATGACGGCCTGCCGCTGCGCGCTCGCCGATTTCAAGGTGCCGCGCGAGATCAGGTTCGTCGACGAGATGCCGCGCTCGACATTGGAGAAGGTGGCGAAGGCGGAATTGCGCAAGATGCTGGCGTGACGCCACAACAACAAGGAAACAACATGCTGCGTCCCTGCTTTGCCCTCCTCGCGAGTCTCCTCCTCACCACAGCCGCCTCGGCGCAAACCGCCGACACGGTGCTGTTCAACGGCAAGGTCGTCACCGTCGACAAGGATTTTTCGGTCCGCGAGGCGATCGCGATCTCGCACGACCGCATCCTCGCGACCGGCACCTCGGCCGCGATGAAGAAGTTCGCCGGCAGTCATGCGCGCATGGTCGACCTCGGCGGCCGCACCGTGATCCCCGGCTTGACCGACGGCCACATCCACGGCATCCGCGCCGCGCTGACCTTCGGCACCGAGGTGAGCTGGATCGGCGTGCCCAGCTTGAAGGACGCGCTCGCGAAAATCGCCGACGCCGCGAAGAGCCAGGCGGCCGGCAGCTGGATCATCGTTGCCGGCGGCTGGACCGAGGAGCAGTTCGCCGAGAAGCGGCGCCCGACTCCGCAGGAGATCGCACAGGCCGCACCGAACAATCCGGTCTATGTCCAGCATCTCTATGACTGGGCGCTGCTCTCGCCCAAGGCCATGGAGGCGCTGAACATTCACGACGATGCCGATGTTGCGCCCGGCGGCAAGCTCGAGCGCAACAGTGACAACAAGCCGACCGGCGTGATCGTCGCGAACGGCAATGCGCTCGGCAAAATCTTCGATCATTTGCCGAAGCCAAATCTGGCGCAGCAGGTCGAAGGCTCCAAAAAATTCTTCCGCGAGATGAACTCGCTCGGCATCACCGGCATCGTCGATGGCGGCGGCGTCAGCATGTACCCGGCGAACTATGAGGCGCTGTTCAAGCTCTGGCACGACAAGCAGCTCACGGTGCGCGTCGCCTATCACCTCTGCGCCCCGAAGCCCGGCAGCGAGCTCGACGATCTCAGGGAACTTACCCAGCTATCGCCGCAAGGCTTTGGCGATGCCATGCTGCATTTCAACGGCCCCGGCGAAATCCTGATCTGGGCCGACTGGACCGACGGCGACATCACATCTGACGGCAAGGCAAAGCTCGCCGATCTGCTGCGCTGGGCGGCGTCCAAGGGCTATTCGATCCAGCTGCACTGGAATCCGGACCGCACCGTCCACGAGCTGCTCGACGTGGTCGCGAATGTCGAGAAGGACTATTCCGTGCGCGACCTGCGCTGGAGCGTGCTGCATCTCTACAACGCCTCGGAAGACAGCTTGAAGCGGATGCAGAAGCTGGGGCTGATCTGGGGCGTTCAGGACGGGCTCTATTTCGGCGGCGAGCGCTTCCAGAAGGAAGTTGGCACTGAGGCGGCGAAACAGATGCCGCGGATCGTGACCGCGATGAAGCTGGGGCTCGTGGTGACCGGAGGCACCGATGCGCACCGCGTCTCCTCCTACAATCCCTTCGTCTCGCTGCAATGGTATCTCGACGGCACCACCATCGGCGGCACCCAGACCCGCGGCGAGGCCGAGACGCCGAGCCGCCGACAGGCGCTGGAGATGTACACGCGCAACACCGCTTACGCGGCCAATGACGACGACAAGCGCGGCACGCTGGAGTCGGGAAAATTCGCCGATCTCGCGGTGCTCTCCGCGGATTATATGACCGCGCCGGTGAAGGAGATCGGCAAGATCAGGTCGCTGCTGACGCTGGTCGGCGGCGAGGTGGTCTATGCGGCGGCGCCGTTTGCGGGTCTCGAACAGCCGCCGAAGAAGTAGCCGTCAATAGCAGCCGAACGCGACCGGGCGGAACGCCTGTAGCAATTGCTGGTCGAGCTTGTCGCCCATGCCTTCCATGATGCCGAAGGCGCGCGAATGCGTGAACGGCAGCCGGTAGGCACGCTTCTCCACCAGCGCGGCATAGATGTCGACGACGGTGGTGAGCCGCACGATGTCGCTGATCTGGCTGTTCGACAGGCCATGCGGATAGCCCGTGCCGTCGAGCAGCTCGTGGTGATGCAGGATGACATCGAGCATTTCCGGCGGAAAGTCGCCCTGCGCCTTCAGCGCGTCGTAACCGAGCTGGGGGTGCTGACGGATGACCGCCTTCTCTTCGTCCGTGAGCTGGCCCGGCTTGTCCAGGATCGCGAGCGGGATGAACGCCTTGCCGACGTCGTGCAGCAGCGCGGCGCGGGTCAGGCGGCGCTGGTCCGCCTCGCGCATGCCGAGATGCTGCGCGAAGGCCACCGCAAATCCGGTGACGAACAGGCAATGGCGATAGAGTCCGCGTGATGGCAGCCTACCGTGGTCAGCCATTCGCGGATCGAGGAATGCTTGATCGCCTTGATGATCTGGGTCTCGGCCTGCTGCACTTCGGCGAAGGTCAAAGGCACGCCCGCGGGAAGCTTCTGGAAGATCTTCACGAAGATCGTATGCGCGGCGGCGATGCCGCGGTTCAAGGTCTTGCCGCGATCGCTGGCGTCGAAAGTCTGGCTGTCGGGAAACGCGGCGCGGATGCGCTGCAGGATGGCGCCGGCATCGAGCGGCCGTGAGATGGTGTCGGTGGCGCCCAGCGCCCAGGCCTGCATCGAGGCGTGGTGCAGCGCATCGGCGAGCACGAACAGCCGCGGCATCTGGCTGTAGGCATCGCCCTGCAATTTCTTGCGCACCGTCTGTACGCTCTCGGCCGAGCGCAGGTTGATGTCGACGATGACGCCGGAGAGGCCGGCGGGTTTGGCAGGAATGTCCGAAGTGGTGACGGTATCGACTTCGCCCACCGAGCGCAAGATGTCGGCGAGTTCGCTGCTCTGATCGCTGCGGTCGGAGGCCAACAGCAGGCGGCGTTGGGGCGAAGGCTTCTTGGCGGTAGCGGTCATGGGATTTCCAGGCTCGCGGTGATGACTCGCCAAGCCTACAGCTAACGTCTTCCCCGCGACTTAATACGCGTCGTGAATCCGTCCCTAGCCCGAAGCCTAAAATTTTAATGACCCGAAAAAATCCGCCGGAGGAAACCTCCGGCGGATCGTCGTTGACGCGTTGCAGCAGAAACTACGCCTTCATCGCCGCCTTCACCGCTTCCGCCGTGATCGGCAGCGAGCGCACGCGGGCGCCGACTGCGTTGAACACCGCGTTGCCGATCGCCGGCGCGACCACCGTCACCGCCGGCTCGCCGACGCCGGTGGCATGCTCGCCATTGGCGATGACGCTGACGGCGACTTCAGGCATCTGGCTCATGCGCAAGGGCGTGTAGCTGTCGAAGTTGGTCTGCTCGATGCCGCCATCCTTCAGCGTCGCCTTCTCGAACAGCGCCAGCGACATGCCCCACAGCGCCGCACCCTCGACCTGGGCGCGGATGTTGTCAGGATGCACCTGGGTGCCGACGTCGGTCGCGACCGTGAGCTTCTTCACCTTGACCTCGCCGCTGTCGGATACCGCGACATGGGCGACACAGGCCGTCCAGCTCGCGGTCGCGCGCTCCTGCGACGACACGCAGGCGACGCCCATGGCTTCTCCCTTCGGCAATTGCTTGCTGCCGTAACCGGAGAGGCCCATCGCCGCCAGCAGCGTGTTGCGCAGCCGCTGCGCGCCGCCGGCATTGGCGCCTCTGCCGTCGAGCATGTCGATGCGGTATTGCGCCGGGTCCTTTCCAACCGCATGCGCGATTTCATCGACCATGCTTTCCACCGCCCAGAAGGTCCAGCCCGGCGCAACCGAGCGGAGCTGGCCGGATGGCGTGGCGTTGTGCGCCATCTCGTTCTTGATCGCGCGCACAGTGTGGTTGGGCACGGTGTAGAAGAAGTCCGCGCCGTTGACGGTGAAGCCGTCGAGCGCGCCCTTCTTGTCGACCGAGGGCGTCAGGAAATCGGGGATGCCCCAACGGGCGGTCGGCCAGGCCGAGACCACGTCGTGGTCGAGCGCGATCAGCCGGCCGTCGGCGTCGAGCCCCGCTTTCACTTTCTGGTAGGTGAGCGGCCGCGAGAAATCCATGGTCATGTCGTTCTCGCGGGAATAGATCACCTTGACCGGTTTGCCGACGGCCTTCGCCGCCTGCACCGCCGGCACCATCATGTCGGCGTCGAGACGCCGGCCGAAGCCGCCGCCCAGCCACATCTGGTGCATCACCACGAACTTCGGATCGATCCCGGCGGCGCCCGCCGCGATTGCGCCGGAGCGTGTCGCGAACTGGTTGCCGGAATAGATGTGCAGGATGTCACCCTTGAACTCCGCGGTGGCGTTCATCGGCTCCATCGGCGCGTGGATGTTGATGCTGGTGGTGTATACCCCCTCCACCACCTTGGCCGCGGTTCCCAGCGCCGCCTGGGTATCGCCGTCCTTGACGAAGAACTGCCCGGAATCGTCGAGCGCCTGCAGGCGCTTCGCCTCATCGAGCAGCGACTGGCTCGACAGTTTTGCGTTCGGGCCGCCATCATAGGCGATCTTCAGCGCAGCCGCTGCCTTGCGGGCGTTGGCATAGGTGTCGGCGACCGCCACCACCCAGCCCGTCGTGGTGCCGGTCTTGTCGTCGAGAGTGACGGCCTTGATGAAGCCCTTCACCTTCTTCGCTTCGCTGTCGTCGACCGATTTCACGGTGGCGCCGAAGCGCACCGGCGGAGTGACGACGGCGCCATACGCCATGCCCGGCAGCATCGTGTCGATGCCGTATTTCGCCGTGCCGTTGGTCTTGGAGGGGATGTCGAGCTGCGGCACCGAGACGCCGATCATGGTGTACTGATCCGGGCTCTTCAGCTTGATCGCCTTGAGCTCGTCCGGCGTGAAGGTTTTCGTCGCCTTGCCGCTCTTGACGACGTCGGCAAACGACATCGATTTCTTCGACTTCGGATGGCTGATCACGCCGTCGCGCACCACAAGCTCACCCGCCGGCACGCCCATCGCGGCCGCCGCCGCTTCGGTCAGCGCGATCCGCCCGGCTGCTCCGGCGCGGCTCATCGCCTCGAAGTTCATCATGGTCGACCAGCTGCCGCCGGTGATCTGCGCGCCCAGCACGGGATCGTTGAACTTCGGATCGTTGGATGCGAGCTGCACCCGCATGTCCTTCCAGTTTGCCCCCAACTCCTCGCAGACGATCTGCGCCATGGTGGACGCAATGTGCTGGCCCATGTCGGCCTTGCCGCAGGTCACCATGACGATTCCGTCCGGCGAGATCGAATACCAGACGCTGGGATCGAAGCTCGCAGGTGCGGTGGCCGCCAATGCGGAGTCGATGCCGGGAACGGCAGCATAGCCGAGCGCGAGGCCCGCAGCGGCGGTGCCGACCAGGAATGAGCGCCGCGACAGATCGGCGGGCTCGGATTGGGTGATTTTCACGTGCGTATTCATGTCGGCCTCCGGTCGCCGGACGCGTTGGAGGCGGTGCGCATTTCGGACGCGGCGCGCATGATCGCCTTCTGAATGCGCGAATAGGTCATGCAACGGCACAGGTTGCCGTCCATGTGATCGATCACCTCTTCCTTGCTGGGATTGGTGTTCTTGGCGAGCAGGGCTGCCGCCTGCATGATCTGGCCGGACTGGCAATAGCCGCATTGCGGCACCTGCTCGATGATCCAGGCCTTCTGCAAGGGATGATCGCCCCTGGCGGCCAGACCTTCAATCGTGACGATCTTCTTGCCGACGACGTCACTGACCATGGTCTGGCAGGATCGCACGGCCTCGCCGTTGACGTGGACGGTGCAGGCGCCACACAGGCCCGCCCCGCATCCGAATTTCGTTCCGGTCATCTGCAATTGCTCGCGGATGGCCCAGAGCAGCGGTGTGTCCCCCGCTGCATCGACGGACTTGTTTTGTCCGTTGATATTCAGAGTAGCCATTTGCTTCTTCCCCTGCCGGTGTAGGAGCCGTTTACGACGGCATCTCACGTGGGTTGGGTGGCTGACGCCCACCGGGCAAGCGCCAGTTGATGCGCAGCATGATCGGGTTCGTTCTTGGAGGCAATCCAATTTGGAATTGTTCGCGGAGAAAAAATTTGCGAGGTGCATTTGTGCGCTGCGACAACCGCGCGGTCGTAAAATTCGTTACGCGGAATACGCAGCTGCGCGCGCTTCGAAAATACGGCTGCATGCGGTTCACACGGCCGGAAGGATCGCGCTACAATGCCTCGACAACAACTTGGGCTGGAAGCGCAGGGGAAGCCGGGATGCCGAAAATCGATCGCGACGGAACAAAGATCTACTACGAGGTTCATGGCGACGGCCCTCCCCTCATTCTTACCCACGGCTATTCCTCGACCTCGGCAATGTGGAAGGGCCAGATCGAGGCGCTATCAAAACATCACAAGCTCGTCCTGTGGGACATGCGCGGCCACGGCCAGTCCGATTATCCGGAAAACCCCTCGGCCTATAGCGAGGCGCTGACCGTCGGCGATATCGCCGCGTTGCTCGATGAGGTCGGCGCCAAAAAGGCAATCGTCGGCGGCCTCTCGCTTGGCGGCTACATGTCGCTGGCGTTCTATCGCGCCCACCCGGAGCGGGTTTCCGCGCTGCTGATCATCGACACCGGTCCCGGCTTCAAGAAGGACGACGCCCGCGAAGTCTGGAACAAGCGCGCGCTCGATACCGCCGAGCGCTTTGAGCGCGAGGGTCTTGAAGTGCTGAAGTCGGCGAGCCGCGAGCGCTCGACCGTCAGCCATCACGATGCCACCGGCTTGGCGCGGGCGGCGCGTGGCATGCTGACCCAACGCGATGCACGGGTGATCGAGGTCTTGCCCGAGATCAAGGTGCCGTCGCTGGTCGTGGTCGGCGCCGACGATACGCCTTTCCTTGCGGCGTCCGATTACATGGCGGCGAAAATTCCGGGCGCGCAGAAGGTCGTGATCCCCGCCGCCGGCCATGCAGTCAACATCGACCAGCCGCAGGCTTTTGTTGAAGCGGTGCTGCCGTTCCTCGATCGTCTGCCAAAGAGCGCCGAAAGGCTTGCGCAATGATGACGCGGTCCATGGCTCTCGCTTTGCTCTTGTCCGTGATGGCGGTCGGCCACGCGGCAGCGCAAGGGACGACGCTGGACGGCCGCCCGCCCTTCACCGCGACCTTGTCGAACCACGTCCCGCTGGTGTTCGGCATGGATGTGTCGGAAGTGTCCGCAGCGCTGCGCCAGCCCCTGCAATATGTCAGCGGGCCGCCCGGCGGGGAGATCTATCTCGCGCTTCGAAACCAGGGCGGCAGCGGCTTGATCAATCACCACGACCGGCTGTTCCTGCAATTCCGCAACGGCAGGCTCGCCGGCTGGAAGGAAGACTACGGCCGCAACTGGATGTGGCAGTAGGCTCGTCGTCATGCGCGGGCTTGACCCGCGCATCCATCGAAAATGAATTCGTTCGAAGCGTGATGGATTGCCGGGTCAAGCCCGGCAATGACGACTCAGAACCAGCGCTCGCCGACTTGCACGGTGTCGCCGGGACCGAGCGCGGTGCCGAGCGGCACCACATAGCGCGCCACGCCGCCGGCATCGGTGTGCGTCACGGTGACGACGTCGCGCCGCGCGCGCGGCGAGAAGCCGCCGGCAATCGCGATCGCGCTTTCGACCGTCATGTTCGGCACGTAGGGATATTGGCCCGGCGCCTGCACTTCGCCGAGAATGAAGAACGGCCGATAGGACTCGATCTCGACCGCGACCGAGGGCTCGCGGATGTAGCCGTTGCGCAGCCGTCCGGTGATTTCGGAGGCGAGCGAGGCCGGCGAGCGGCCGCGCGCCGGCACCTGTCCGATCAGCGGCATGGTGATCGAGCCGGCGGCGTCGATGGTGTAGGTGTTGGTGAGGCCTTCCTGCCCGAACACGACGACGCGAAGCTTGTCGCCGGCATCGAGCCGGTAGCCCGCGTCATATCTGACGGGCGCGGCAGCCGGCGCTGCGGCATAGGCATCGTAGGGCACCGGCGCCGCGGCGGGCGGCGGCGTGTTGGCAGGCGGCGCCACATAGGCAGGCTGCTGTGCGTAGTAGGCAGGACGAGAGACTCCGGCAAGCGCCCGGCTAAGCGCCGCGATGGCGCCGCCGCCATCGGGACCCGGCTGGGGTGCTGCATATCCGCCCGGCTGACCATAGGTCATGTAGTCGAGGTCGTTTCGGCCTTGCGCCAAAGCGCCCGGCACGGCCGCGGCGAGGCAGCCTGCCAGCGCAGCGACCATGATCGACCATCGAAACGCGCCCGTGAAACGCACTGGAGTCATCCCTCAAAAACGAGATCACTCCAGTCTTGCACCGGTTATGGTTAATAAAAGGTTTTCACCGGGGTTGGCGCGACAGTTGCGAGCGCGTTTCAACTTTCGCCCGTCATTCCGGGGCGCGCAAAGCGCGAACTATGGTGCGCAATTGCGCACCTGGGAATCTCGAGATTCTCAGGTGCGCAATTGCGCACCATAGTTCGATGCTATCGCATCGCCCCGGAAAGACAATTTGGCTACTCAAGCCGAAACGCCGGCGCCGATCGGGCACGACACGCCGGTGCCGCCGAGGCCGCAATAGCCGGCCGGATTCTTGGCCAGATATTGCTGGTGGTAGTCCTCGGCAAAGTAGAATTCGCCGGCAGGCTGAAGCTCGGTCGTGATGGTGGGAAGGCCCTTCGCCGACAGCGCCTTTTGATAGGCCGCCTTCGACGCATCGGCGGCTTTGCGTTGCGCATCGTTGAAGGTGTAGACCGCGCTGCGGTACTGGGTGCCGACATCATTACCCTGGCGCATGCCCTGGGTCGGGTTGTGGCTCTCCCAGAACGCCTTCAACAGGCGATCATAGGAGACCTTCTTCGGATCGAACACGACCAGCACCACTTCGGTATGGCCGGTGCGGCCCGAGCAGACCTCTTCATAGGTCGGGTTCGGCGTGTGGCCGCCGGCGTAGCCGACCGCGGTGACATAGACGCCGCCGCCGAGTTCCCAGAACTTGCGCTCCGCGCCCCAGAAACAGCCGAGCCCGAACACGGCCTGCTCGAGACCCTCGGGGTAAGGCGGCTGCAATTTGTGGCCATTGACGAAATGGGTGGACGCGGTCGGGATCGGTTGCGCACGGCCGGGCAGCGCCTCGGCGGCACTGGGCAGCGCGGTGGTCTTGCGCATGAACAGCATGGATTTTCTCCGGGCGGGACACCGGCGGGAGCGAGAGGCGCTTCCAACAGGGAGCCGCCATTATATAGGTTTTTACGTGCCGAACCGCAGCCCTGTTACCTCGGCGGGATCAGTCCCGGGAATAGCCGATCAGCGGCTTTCGCGGCCGGAACAGGATCAATAGCAGGATCCCGAGCACGCCGAGCACGGCAAAGACCGGCTGCTCCAGCACCACCTTGATCACGCTGGTCCAGAGCCAGGGCACCTTGCCCTCGACCCAGGTGCGGAACGCAAGCTGGCTCGACTGGTTCATGTCGTTCCAGAACTGGCCGAACTGGGTGAAGCGCAGGTTCTGGTCGGCGACCCAGCGCGCGCCGTCATAGACCATGAAGATGAATCCACAGGCGAGCAGCAACAGCCCTACCAGCCGGAAAAAACCGCGGATCATATGCCACCCACTCCGTCTTGCCCGGACATGCCCTTACCGGGCCGGTCGGGGAAATTCAACCTCATCAGTACCTTACGGGCCTCTTACAGCAGGGTTTCGATCCCCTTGCGCGTCCTTAAAGCGTTGACGCTGCAAAACCCGCCCTCTATAAGGGCGTCAATGGCGGCGGGCGCAATCCCGCCGCCGCGTTTCTTTGAGCTGGCCGGCCTGTCGAGCGATTGCTTGCCTCACCACCGCCGCTCAAAGACGTTCCGAACAACCAGCAGCGTCGATCACGTGCGAGAGCACGATGGCTCACTTGAAGAGCAGCGGCCGGCGCGCTTATCCGCGACTGAACAAATGAGCGGTTACCGCCGAAGGATTTGAGACGATGGCCAATACGACTTCCGCCAAGAAAGCGACGCGCAAGATTGCCCGCCGCACCGTGATCAACAAGTCGCGCCGTACCGAGATGCGCGGCGCCGTCCGCACCGTCGAGGAAGCGATCAAGCGCGGCGACCGCGACGCGGCATTGAAGGCGATGACGCGCGCCGAGCCGGAGCTGATGCGCGCAGCGCAGCGCAACATCGTTCACAAGAACAATGCGAGCCGCAAAGTGTCCCGCCTCTCGCACCAGATCGCGAAGCTCGCCAAGTGATGTGATCAAGTGATCTGATCAAGTAATCTGAAGCGACGAGCCGCGACCTGGCGAAGCCAATCGCGATGCACCATCAAGCCCGGCCTTTGCCGGGCTTTCATTTTTCTGTCATAATCACACGACGTCATATTGCGATCTGAAAAGAGACGCGTACAGTTTCTGCGCGCCCAAAATCTTGCGCGGCGTGATTTCAAATATCCGTATTTCTACAGGTGCATTTTTGCCGCACCTGAAACAAGTTCGTTGGCTCGAAGAAAGCCCTGCGCCACACACACAAAATGGAATAGCGCCTGACCTGTCGCAGTGCGAAAGCGCGGGAGTTACCCTCAAAAAGGAATCGCGAAAAACTTCGTCTCGCTAGTTACTTATCCACATAGTGGCTTCAAGCGTTTGGAAAAGCGTCCGTTCACCAACCCAACGTAAATATTTTATGAAGAATTTTTTCGACTGCGGTGAGATTTGTGACACCCGCGATTCCTTGCGGTGATTCAAACTGTTGCTTTCCGATTGAGCAAGTGCGGCGTTGCCACAGTGACGGAGACTCGCCGGAGGCACCGATCAAAGCGATTGCGAGAAATCCAGCATCGTGTATTTCTTAAATCGCTCGCGGCGCCCACGATCTTGAGACCAGCGCGGTTTTAGAAACGGGGCGGACGTGCAAATCGGCGGCGGTGTGCGCGTTGGCGGGACTTTCCAAGCGATTGTCGGATCGTGACCCATAGCGATATGGGTAACGAAAAACTGTGTCCAAATTTCTCAGGCGAGGCCACAAGTCTCGTCGGCGTCAAAGTAGAGAAATAGACACCTGTCAGCCGACGGTCGCGGCGAGAGCCGGCCCAGCCGAGCGGGTAGTGTGAACGGGTTGGATAACGGCGTAGCGGCTGAACATTGTTGTTCGGACGTCGCTGACCTTGGGAACAGACTTGAGAGAGGACAACTCGCCGGGAGCAATTTCGGTGAGGACGGGGAGGTGTGTGCAATGTTTTACGGAAACAACACGGTAATTGATCAACTGGGCATTTCGAGCCACGCCGATTTCAGCACCGAGAACGCCAATAGCCTGCGGCCTTCGAACCGGTCACCCGATATTCCGTCGAGTACTCGCTGACCTCGCGGGAAACTTTCCGAACCAGACATCATTGTTCTGACGAGGCGTTCGCGCCGAACGGGAGAGCCATGTCTGGTGACGGAAAGCCCGCGTGAGGTCGCGCCGCGGCAGGAGCCCTGCACGGCGGTTCGTCAGACAGGCTTACTTCTATTGGAAAAGTTCAAGACAATGACAAATTCGGAACAGGATCGCTGGTCGCGCGTCAAGGGTCGTTTGCGGACGAGCGTGGGGGAAGACGTCTACACCAGCTGGTTTGCACGCATGGACCTCGAAGCCGTGCAGGACGAGAGCGTGCATCTGTCGGTGCCGACGCGTTTTCTGAAGAGCTGGATCCAGGCGCATTATGCCGAGCGCGTGCTCTCGTGCTGGCAGGCCGAGATGCCGGAAGTGCACCGGGTCGATCTCACCGTGCGCACGGCGATGCGCGCGGCGATGCCGGCCGCCAAGGAAGCGCCGGTGGCGCTCGAAGCGCGCCGCGCCGAGCCGCGCGACGGCCGCCCCGCGCTCGAGCTGCGCTCGACCGCGTCCGCGCCGGTCTCCGCCAATCATGACGCGCTCGGCGGCTCGCCGCTCGATCCGCGCCTGACCTTTGCGAGCTTTGTGGTCGGCCGTTCCAACACGCTGGCGCACGCGGCGGCGCGACAAGTGGCGGAAGGGCGCCGCGGCGATCCCGTGATGTTCAATCCGCTCTATATCCACGCGGGCGTCGGCCTCGGCAAAACCCATCTGCTGCAGGCCGTGACCTGGGCCGGCAATGCGGCGGGCGAGCGCAAGGTGCTGTATCTGACCGCGGAAAAATTCATGTACGGTTTTGTCGCGGCGCTGAAGACCCAGACCGCGCTTGCCTTCAAGGAAGCGCTGCGCGGCATCGACGTGCTCGTGATCGACGACTTGCAGTTCCTGCAGGGCAAGTCGACGCAGGCCGAGTTCTGCCACACGCTGAATGCGCTGATCGATGCCGGCCGCCAGGTCGTGATCGCGGCCGACCGTCCGCCGTCCGATCTCGAAAGCCTCGACGACCGCGTGCGCTCGCGGCTCGCCGGCGGCCTGGTGGTCGAGATGGGTTCGCTCGGTGAAGAATTGCGGCTCGGAATCCTGAAGTCGCGCGTCGCGGCGGCGCGTGCGCATCACGCGACTTTCGAGGTGCCGGAGCCGGTGCTGGATTATCTCGCGCGCAGCATCACCCATAACGGCCGCGACCTCGAAGGCGCCATCAATCGGCTTCTTGCTCATTCCAAACTCAATAACCAGCCGGTGACGCTGGAAATGGCCGAGCGCGAGGTGCGCGATCTGATCCGCCCGCAGGAGCCGAAGCGGATCAAGATCGAGGACATCCAGCGCGTGGTGGCGCGGCAATATAATGTCAGCCGCTCCGACCTGTTGTCCTCGCGCCGGACCGCGAACGTGGTGCGGCCGCGGCAGGTCGCGATGTATCTGGCGAAGACGCTGACCTTGCGCTCGCTGCCCGAGATCGGCCGCCGCTTCGGCGGACGCGACCACACGACGGTGCTGCACGCCGTGCGCAAGATCGAGGCCCTGGTGGCCAGGGACACCGCGCTGTCCGAAGAGGTGGAGTCGCTGAAGCGTCAGCTGCAGGAATAGGAACTCTTCCAGGCGTCATTCCGGGGGGGTCCGAAGGACCAGACCTCAGATGCGTCATTCGCATCGGGGAATCTCGAGATTCCGGGTTCGATGCTAACGCATCGCCCCGGAATGACAGTCCAAGCCCGCAAAACGTGGGAATCGCGCCGCCAATCCCTTGAATTAGCGCCCCATCCGCGCCACTTTACGCCCCCCGAACGACCCCTTAAGGGGTTACCGGGTGTCATTGGCCGCGGCGCGCACCGCCCGGCATTCCCACGACATGCACTGTTGGATCGGGCGGAAATAGCTATGAAGGTCACCGTCGAACGCGCGCAACTCCTGAAGTCGCTGGGCCACGTCCATCGCGTGGTCGAGCGCCGCAACACCATCCCGATCCTCGGCAACGTGCTGCTGCGCGCCGAGAACGCGCAATTGTCGCTGAAGGCGACCGACCTCGATCTCGAGGTGACGGAAACGCTCGCCGCCGAGACCGCAACCGGCGGCTCGACCACCGTGCCCGCCCACATGTTCTACGACATCGTGCGCAAGCTGCCCGACGGCTCGCAGATCGTGCTGGAAAGCGACGGCGACCGCTCGGTAATGGCGATCCGCGCCGGGCGCTCGCGCTTCACGCTGCAGACCCTGCCCGAGAGCGATTTCCCCGATCTCGCCGCCGGCGACATGACCCATTCGTTTTCGCTGCCGGCCGCCGACGTCAAGCGGCTGATCGACCGCACCCAGTTTGCGATCTCGACCGAAGAGACGCGCTACTACCTCAACGGCATCTATCTGCATTCGGCCGGCAGCGCCAAGGCCGCCACGCTCCGCGGCGTCGCCACCGACGGCCACCGCCTGGCGCAAATCGATCTCGTGCTGCCGAAGGGCGCGACCGGCATGCCCGGCGTAATCGTGCCGCGCAAGACCGTCGGCGAGGTGCTGCGCCTGATCGAGGACAATGAGGCCGAAGTCTCGATCGAGCTGTCGGCCGGCAAGATCCGCTTCACCCTCGGCAATGTGGTGCTGACCTCGAAGCTGATCGACGGCACCTTCCCCGACTATGGCCGCGTCATTCCGCAGAACAACGACAAGGAGCTGATCGTCGACCGCGCCGATTTCGCCAACGCCGTCGACCGCGTCTCCACCATCTCCAGCGAGCGCGGCCGCGCGGTGAAGCTCGCTTTGTCCCCCGGCAAGCTGGTGCTGTCCGTCACCAATCCGGACTCCGGCAGCGCCACCGAGGAGCTCGAGGTCGAATACGCCTCCGACCCGCTCGATATCGGCTTCAACTCGCGCTACCTGCTCGACATCGCCGCCCAGATCGAGGGCGAGGTCGCAGTCCTCAAGCTCGCCGACCCCGGCTCGCCGACGCTGGTGCAGGACAAGGAAAACAAGACCGCGCTCTACGTGCTGATGCCGATGCGGGTGTGACCTGAACTCGTCATTGCCGGACTTGACCCGCCTGCGGGGCCGAAGCCCCTTCGGCGCGGCGAAGGCCCGGCAATCCATCTCCTTCGAAAATGACGCGTGGGTGTCGTCGCGAGCAATCCGGATTGGCGCGACCTATATGGTGAAATTGTCCGCTCGCGCGGACGATGGATCGCCGGGTCAAGCCCGGCGATGACGAGTGTAGATGACCCCTTCCCGCATTCATCGCCTGACGCTGACGCATTTCCGCAATTATCGCGGGGCGAGCCTCAATGCGAGCCGCGACATGGTCGCGCTCGTGGGTCCCAACGGCGCGGGCAAGACCAATTGCCTGGAGGCGATCTCGTTCCTGTCGCCCGGCCGCGGCCTGCGCCGCGCCACGCTGGAGGATGTCGCCGACAACCAGGGCGACGGCTCGTGGGCGGTGTCGGCTGAAGTGGAAGGCGCGCTCGGCCTCGCTACGCTTGGCACCGGCATCGAGGCGCCGCAGGGAGATGCTTCCAGCAGCCGCCGCTGCCGCATCGACCGCGAGAATGTCGGCTCGGCCACCGCCTTCGGCGATCACTTGCGCATGGTGTGGCTGACGCCGGCGATGGACGGGCTGTTCATGGGCGCGGCCTCCGAACGGCGGCGCTTCTTCGATCGCCTGGTGCTTGCAATCGACTCCGAGCATTCCAGCCGCGTCTCGGCGCTGGAGCGGTCGCTGCGCTCGCGCAACCGCCTGCTCGAAGTGCGCAATTTCGACGACCATTGGTGCGACGCGATCGAGCGCGAGACCGCCGAGCTCGCCGTGGCCGTCGCGGCGATGCGCGGCCAGACCGCGGTCAAGCTCGCCGCGATGCTGCGCGTGCGGGGTGAGGCTTCCGCGTTTCCCTCAGCCCATATCGCGCTCGACGGCTGGATGGAGAATGCGCTCCTGTCCGAGCCGGCGCTCGCCGTCGAAGACCGCTACCGAAAGATCCTGCGCGACAACCGCGTGCGCGACGCCGCAGCAGGGCGCACCCTCGACGGCCCGCATCTCACCGACCTGCACGTGGTCTACGCGCCGAAAAACATGCCGGCCAAGGACGCGTCCACCGGCGAGCAGAAGGCGCTCCTGATCGGGCTGGTGCTGGCGCATGCCGCGCTGGTGGCGGAGACCACCGGCATCGTGCCGCTGCTGCTGCTCGACGAGGTGGTTGCGCATCTCGATCCCGGCCGCCGCAGCGCGCTGTTTGCCGAGCTGGCCAAACTCGGCGCGCAGGTCTGGCTGACCGGCGCCGACCCTGCGGCGTTCGCCGAGCTCGGCGCGTCCGGCGATATCTTTGATGTCGAGAACGGCCGCGTCACACGCCGGACCTAAGTCATTCACTGGAGCGCGGTGTGCGAGGAAGCAATATCTGGTCGATGATCGACTGGACCAGGAATACCGAGGCCTTCTCGGTCAGATGCACCTGATCGCTCGCGGCGATGTCGCTCGCTTCATCGCCAAGCCGCGTCAGGCAGCCCTCTTCGTTGCACAGAACCTCCCGCGCCGAAATGTATTCCGCCCCCTTGGGCACCAGCGCCTCGCGCATGACGGCATCGTAGGCGTCGGTCGATCCGCCGTCGTTCCAGCGCGCGGGGATCAGGCGGTGGTGCAACAGATAATAGCGCAGCACCTCGTTCGGCAGCCCGCGCCGCCAGGCCGGCACCGGACCCAGCACAACCACTTTTGCAGCCGTCTGCTGCTTCAGCGCCGCGACGGTCTCGGCGACATGATCGAGATGCTTCTCCCAGGTGCCATGCAGCAGCACGATGTCGGGCCTGATCCGGCGCGCCAGCGCCAGCACACGGTCGTTGTTGGCGCGGCAGCCTGGCGCCGCCGACATATCGACATCGAGCGCAGGGATGCAGGAACTCGCGGTGAGTTGCGCAAGGCCGAAATCGCGGCTTTGCTGCGCCTTGCGCAGGCCCGGCATCAGCGCGCCCGCGGTGGAATCACCCCAGACCAGTATCAGCGGCCGGCGGTTGCGATCGGCACAGTCTTCCGCAAACGCCGTTTCGTGATCGAGATCGAGCAGGCATTGGTGCACGCGCCATTGCGCTGATTGCACCGGCACGTTGGCCATGGCGCGGATTTCGCCCGGCAGACGGAAATCGAAGCCGCGGCCTTCGAACACGACCACACCCGCGATCGCCACCACCGCCATTGCGCCGGCGAGCGAGGCCGTCTTGAGCGGAATGGGCCGTCCGAAGCGGAACGGCCGTTCGATGAACCAATAGGTCCCCCAGGCGAGCAGCGCGCTCGACAGCAGGATCAATTCGCGGTCGATCAGGGTCAGCGGCTCGAACTTGATGATGGCGAACATCACCAAAAGCGGCCAGTGCCAGAGATAGAGCGGATAGCTGATCAGGCCGATCCACACCATCGGCGTCCAGCTCAGCACCGCCCGGTTGATCCACGAGGCCTGCGCTGACAACAGCAGCGCGCTGCCCGCGACCGGCAATAGCGCCCACCAGCCGGGAAAGGCGCGGTGCACGTTCAACGTTGCCAGCGCGATCACGATCAGCACGAGGCCGGCGGCAGCGCGGCGGTTGCTGGCGGTCTCGCTTTGGTCGATCCGGCTCCAGGCGCAAGCGAGCGCCGCGCCGGCCAGCAGTTCCCAGGCGCGGGTGAAAGGCAGATAGAAGGTCGCGACCGGATCGGAGCCGATCAGGGCCACATTCAGGATGAACGACGCCATCCCGATCGCAGCCGCGACCCATAGCAGGCTCCGGCGCAACCGCGCCGCCAGCATCAGAAGCAGCGGCCAGAAGAGGTAAAACTGCTCCTCGATGCCGAGCGACCACAGATGCAGCAGCGGCTTTTTCGCCGACTCGATGTCGAAATAGCCGGATTGCAGCAAGAGCGCGATATTGGCCGAAAACGCCGCGCTGGCGGCGACGTCGCTGCTCAGCTGCGCATATGGCGCCGGCAGCATCCAGAGCCATCCCAGCACCAGCACCGCGCACAGCACGACAATCAAGGCCGGAAAGATCCGCCTGATGCGGCGGTTGTAGAAGGTGACCAGGCTGAAACGCTCCGCGCCCAGTTCGCGCGCGATGATGCCGGTGATCAGGAAGCCCGAGATGACGAAAAAGATGTCGACGCCGATGAAGCCGCCCGGCATGGCGTCCGGAAAGCCGTGGAAGTTCACCACCAGCATGACCGCGACGGCGCGGAGTCCGTCGACATCGCTCCGATAGCGATCAGAAGGCAGGGACAGCATCGGCGGGTCCAGGTGATGCGAGGCGAAACCGGCTTGGCCACCCCTTTAGCAGGTCTGCCGGGCGCTGCCATTTTCGCGCGTGGGAGCGTTCGAGAATGCACCCTGAATCAGCTCCTGAATCATAGTTTTTGACAGCTTCCGAATCACCCTTTCGGTGCCTTGAAAAAACGTTAAAAAACCCCATTTATTCAGCAGTTTATGGTGCGCGACTTTGCGCTAGGCGCGCCCCTGTTTTCATGGCACAAATAAGCTGCTCAGCGCCTGGTATTGCGCAGCTGATTCGGGACATCCTCAAAGGCCTCACATGACTGAACCCGCCCGGCAAACCATCGCCGACACTGAGCATTCCGTGGCAAGCGATTACGATGCGGAATCGATCCGGGTTCTGAAGGGCCTCGATGCCGTCCGCAAGCGGCCGGGCATGTATATCGGCGATACCGATGACGGTTCCGGCCTGCACCACATGGTCTATGAGGTCGTTGACAACGCGATCGACGAGGCGCTGGCGGGGCACGCGACGCAGGTTGACGTCATCCTCAACGCCGACAATTCGGTGACCGTGCGCGACGACGGCCGCGGCATTCCCGTCGACATCCACAAGGGCGAAGGCATCTCGGCAGCCGAGGTCATCATGACCCAGCTCCATGCCGGCGGCAAATTCGACCAGAACTCCTACAAGGTTTCCGGCGGCCTGCACGGCGTCGGCGTCTCCGTCGTCAACGCGCTCTCCAGCAAGCTCGGCTTGCGCATCTGGCGCGACGACAAGGAGCACTACATCGAGTTCGCCCATGGCGATGCGGTGGCGCCGCTGAAGGTCGTCGGCGACGCCCCGGGCAAACGCGGCACGGAAGTGACTTTCCTGGCCTCGCCCGAGACCTTCAAGAACATCGAATGGGATTTTGCGACGCTGGAGCACCGGCTGCGCGAGCTCGCCTTCCTCAATTCCGGCGTCAACATCGTGCTCTCGGACATGCGCCACGCGGTCGAGAAGCGCGAGGAGATGCATTATGACGGCGGCGTCGAGGAATTCGTCAAATATCTCGACCGCAACAAGAAGGCGATCGTGCCGGCGCCGATCATGGTGCGCTCGGAAGCCAACGGCATCGGCATCGAGGCCGCGCTGTGGTGGAACGACAGCTACCACGAGAACGTATTGTGCTTCACCAACAACATCCCGCAGCGCGACGGCGGCACCCATCTCGCCGGCTTCCGCGGCGCGCTGACCCGCCAGGTCAACGGCTATGCCGAGGCCAATGCGAAAAAGGAAAAGATCGCGCTTACCGGCGACGATTGCCGCGAGGGTCTCACCGCCGTGCTGTCGGTGAAGGTGCCGGACCCGAAGTTCTCGTCGCAGACCAAGGACAAGCTGGTCTCCTCCGAAGTCCGCCCGGTGGTCGAGAACGTCATCAACGAGGCGCTGCAGGCCTGGTTCGAGGAACATCCGTCTGAGGCCAAGGTCATCGTCGGCAAGGTGATCCAGGCCGCCGCCGCCCGCGAGGCTGCGCGAAAAGCGCGCGAGCTGACGCGCAAGAACCCGCTCAGCGTCTCCTCGCTGCCGGGCAAGCTCGCCGACTGCCAGGAAAAGGATCCCGCCAAGTCCGAACTCTTCATCGTCGAAGGTGACTCGGCCGGCGGCAGTGCCAAGATGGGTCGCAACCGTGAGTTCCAGGCCGTCTTGCCGCTTCGTGGCAAGATCCTGAACGTCGAGCGCGTGCGCACCGACAAGATGCTGTCCTCGGAGCAGATCGGCACGCTGATCACCGCGCTCGGCACCGGCATCAGCGACGATTTCTCGGTCGACAAGCTACGCTATCACAAGATCATCTTGATGACCGACGCCGACGTCGACGGCTCTCATATCCGCACGTTGCTGCTCACCTTCTTCTACCGGCAGATGCGCGACATCATCGATCGGGGCTACCTCTACATCGCCCAGCCGCCGCTCTACAAGGTTTCGCGCGGCAAGTCCGAGCAATACCTGAAGGACGAGCGCGCGCTGGAGGATTATCTGATCAGCGCCGGCCTCGACGACTGCGTGTTCAAGCCGGCTTCCGGCGCCGACCGCGCCGGGCGCGATCTGCTCACGCTGGTCGAGGATGCCCGGACCATCCGCTCCGTGTTGCGCAATTTGCACAGCCGCTACAACCGCACCGTGGTCGAGCAGGCCGCGATCGCGGGCGTGCTGCGGCAGGAGATTTTCGGCGATCCGGCAAAAGGCGCCGATGCGGCGGCTTATATCGCGCGCCGGCTCGACGCGCTTGCCGACGAAGTCGAGCGCGGCTGGACCGGCAAATTCACCGAGGGCGAGGGTTTCCTGTTCGAGCGCACAGTGCGTGGCGTCAAGGATGCCGCGATCCTCGATCATGCCCTGCTCGGCTCGGCCGACGCGCGCAAGCTCGATGACTATGCCCCGAAGCTACAGGAAGCTTACGCGCGGCCTGGCGTGCTGCGGCGGAAGGATTCGGAGACGCCGATCCACGGCCCGGTCAGTCTGTTCGAGGCGGTCACCGACACCGGCCGCAAGGGTCTGACCCTGCAGCGCTACAAAGGTCTCGGCGAGATGAACCCGAGCCAGCTCTGGGAGACCACGCTCGACACCGAAGCGCGCTCGCTGTTGCAGGTGAAGATCAAGGAGGTCGACGAGGCCGACGACATCTTCACCAAGCTGATGGGCGACGTGGTCGAGCCGCGCCGCGAATTCATCCAGGACAACTCGCTCAGCGCCAACGTCGACGTGTAAGGGGCCAACTCTTCGCTCGCCATTCCCCGCTGGTTTGCTTATATTCGCAGGTACGGAGAAAGTACCATGGGCGACCTCGCGACGATCAATATCAGCCGGGCCGCGGCAGATGCGGCTGCCGAACGCGCAAAGCAGCAGGGTTTGACCACGGAAGATTACCTGTCCGGCCTCGTATTCCGCGACCTCGAGCGGGAGCCTGGCGAAAGGAGCATCCTCGCCTACGATCCTTTCGAGACTGGTGCGGAATTCGTGCTGGATCGCGAACAGGGAGAAACCGACGAGAACTACGAAGCTCGCGCCTCCCACTTCAACAAGCTTTTCCCGTAAACGGCTAGTGCGTTCGGGGGATTACGTCCGCTGCAATTTCCCTTTTAGGGAATCGCCTGGACCTGGGCCTTCTTCGCATATCGTCCTCTGTCTCGGCACGGGACAATTCCGAGGCGTC
The DNA here is from genome assembly GCA_963802585.1 of uncultured Alphaproteobacteria bacterium. Taxonomy (GTDB): domain Bacteria; phylum Pseudomonadota; class Alphaproteobacteria; order Rhizobiales; family Xanthobacteraceae; genus Bradyrhizobium. The sequence goes on from CAWDJS010000031.1 coordinate 281,839, forward strand.
CCGGTTGCGATCGTCGCCTACACGACATCCAGAGTCACGTTCGAAGGCAAGCGACGCCCGCGTCAACATCTCCTGGTCGACGCCTCCAGGGCGGCGAAACTCGGACAATCAAAATCCTTCCACGTCGATGTTAGCCGGGTGGCGCGATTGCCCATAACTTCGGACTATTTCCCTGACCTGCGAGACGGCCTTGTTTCAACCTTCGGACAGGATCCTGGATTTGTGGAAGAGGTCGTGAAGAGGCAGCGGGAACTGATCGAGTCCGGATATCAGATAGACCGTATAGACTTGATGCGATCTGGAAGTCGGAAGCCTTGATATGTCACGGTCGCTTTGTGTGTTAGGGTTGCAGCCCGGCCACTTAGGAAAGTGGCGGGTCAGGCAATCCGCAAGAAAGGCGAGTCCGCATGCCGCCCATTCAATATATCGTTGAGGGCGGCCACCGGCTCAGCGGCGCCATCGAGCCGTCCGGCAACAAGAACGCGGCGCTGCCGATCATCGCAGCCGCCCTGCTCACCGAACACCCCGTCACCCTCGATAACGTGCCCCGCATCCGCGACACCGAGACCCTAGTGGAGCTGATCCGTTCGGTCGGCGCCATGGCCGAATGGCGCGGGCGCAACCGGCTTGCCATCCATGCCAAGGACATCCGCGCCGCCGATCTCGATCGGGACTTGTGCGCACGCATTCGTGCCTCGATATTGCTCGCGGGTCCCCTGCTCGCCCGCTGCGGCGAGGTGGCGCTGCCGCCGCCGGGCGGTGACGTGATCGGCCGCCGCCGGCTCGACACGCATTTCCTCGCCTTCGAGCAGTTGGGGGCCACCGTCACCGCCACGGACAAGCTGGTGTTCCGCAGCAAGGAGCTGCACGGCGCCGACGTCTTCCTCGACGAGCCCAGCGTCACCGCCACCGAGAACGCGCTGGTCGCGGCCGTGGCTGCCAAGGGCACGACTTACCTGCGCAACGCGGCGTCCGAGCCGCATGTGCAGGATCTCGCACATTTCCTGGTCGCGCTCGGCGCCAATATCGAGGGCATCGGCACCAACACGTTGGTGGTGCACGACGCGGCGACGCTCGGACAGGCGAGCTATTCGATCCAGCCCGATCATATCGAGGTCGGCTCGCTGATCGGGCTCGCTGCCGTGACGCGCTCGCCGCTTCGTATCGTGCGCGCCGGCGTCGGCCACCTGCGCTCGATCCTGATGGGCTTCGAGCGGCTCGGCATCGTCTGCGAAATCGCCGGTGACGATTTGATCGTGCCCTCGGATCAGACGCTGAAGATCAGGGACGACTTTGGCGGTCACGTGCCGAAGCTGGAAGACCAGCCCTGGCCGGCCTTCCCGGCCGACCTGATGTCGATTGCGATCGTCACCGCGAGCCAGTGCGACGGCGTCATCCTGATGTTCGAGAAGATGTTCGAATCCAGGATGTTCTTCGTCGACAAGCTGATTGCGATGGGCGCGCGCATCGTGCTGTGCGATCCGCATCGCGCGATCGTCGCCGGCCCCAGCCGCCTGCGCGGCGCCTCGATGATCTCGCCCGACATCCGCGCCGGCATGGCGATGCTGCTCGCCGCCGTGTGCGCCGAAGGCACCAGCACGATCAACAATGCCGACCAGATCGAGCGCGGCTATGAGCGCATCGAGGAGCGGCTGAATGCACTCGGCGCCAGGATTCGTCGCGTGCCTGAACGCGAGCGCTAGCCGCCGCTCTCTCTGATTCGGCGGGAAAGCAAAGTTACGTCTTTCCGTTGTCATGCCCCGTGAAAGCGGAGCACCATCCTTCCGCCACGCGCAGTGCCATTGTCGCCCCATGACCACGTCAGACCAGATCGAGCCCGCTCGCCTCGCTGCAACGCCCGCCGGCGGCCACCTCGCCACGGAGCTCGGTGAAACCCTGAAGCTCGCCGTGCCGATGGCGGCGACGCAGCTTGGGCAGATCGCGATGATGACGACCGATCTCGCCTTCATCGGCCGGCTCGGCGATGCGGCGGTCGCGGCCGCGGCACTCGCCGGCACGATCTATTTCGTCGCCTTCACCGTTGGCATGGGGCTGATGTCGGCAGTGGCGCCGCTTGCCGCACAGGCGTTCGGCGCGCGCGATCCGCGCGGGGTGCGGCGTTCGCTGCGCGCGGGCCTGTGGGCGGCGCTGCTGATCTCGCTGCCGATCATGGCGTTCCCGCTGCGCGGCGAGCAGATCCTGCACGCCCTCGGCCAGGCCGACGAGCCGGCGCGGCTTGCGCAGCAATATCTCTTTGGTCTGGTCTGGGGTGTGGCGCCGGCGCTGTGGTTCATCGCGATCCGCGGCTTCATGGGCGCGTTGAACCGGCCGCAGCCGATCTTCTGGATCACGCTCGCCGCAATCCCCCTCAACGCGCTCCTGGTTTATCTCCTGCTCTATGGCGAGTTTGGACTGCCTCGGCTCGGCCTGTTCGGCGTGGGGCTCGCCAGTGCCAGCGTCAATGGAGCCACCTTCCTCGCGGGGCTGTGGTTCGCCACGCAACGCAAGCCGTTCAAGCGCTACCACGTCCTGGCACGGCTCTGGCGCATCGACTGGGCCTTGATGCGACAGCTCATGATCATCGGCGCGCCGATCTCGATCTCGTTCCTGTTGGAATACGGCTTGTTCTCTTCCGCCGCGCTCTTGATGGGCATGATCTCGACCACGGCTCTGGCCGCGCATCAGATTGCGCTGCAGGTCACTGCGATTCTGTTCATGATCCCCTATGGCATCAGCATGGCCGCGACCGTGCGGGTCGGGCATGCCGTAGGCCGCAATGATGCAGCCGGCGTCCGGCGCGCCGGCCTGGTCGCGATGGGGGTCGGCGTCGCCTTTGGCGTCGTGCTCACGCTCGCCGTGATCGTCACGCGGTTCGCGATTGCGCGGCTGTTCCTGGGCGAAAACCTCGCGAATATCGACGCCACCATCCTGCTTGCCGCTCAGCTCCTCCTGGTCGGCGCGACCTTCTTCATTACCGACGGGCTGCAGACCATTGCCGCCGGCGCGCTGCGCGGCATCAATGACACCCGTGTGCCGCTGCTGTTCGCCGCCGTCAGCTATTGGGGCATCGGATTTTGCTCGGCCTATGTGCTGGCCTTCTTCACGCCGCTCGGCGCGGCCGGCGTCTGGGTCGGGCTGTCGCTCGGCACGCTGGTCTATGCGACGTTATTGATCCTGCGATTCCGCTCGCTGTCGAGCGGATTTACCCAGGCATCCAAACCGGATCGAGGCACTCATGACGATCGATGAGGTCATACCCACCGTTGAACCCGGCGCGATTCTCGAAGGCGCGCAGTTCGCCGACGCCTATCGCGTCACTGTCGACGGCATCAACGTCGATGCAAGACGGGCTGCCGAAAAGATGTTTGCGCGCAATCCGGGCTGGATCGATGCATTGCTGCGCTTGCGCAACGTGCTGGTGCGGCCATTCGGCCTTAAGGCCTCGGGGCTCGGCGAGCCGGCATCCGGCGGCATGATCGGCCTCTTTCCCGTGATCAGCGAAACGCCGGAACGGCTGGTCGCCGGCTTCGACGACCGCCACCTGGATTTTCGCGTGGTGGTCGACGTCGAAACTTTTCTGCGCGGCCGTCAGATCACTGCGACAACCCTGGTCAAAACCCATAACCTCCTCGGCCGTGTTTACCTTGCCGTCGTGCTGCCATTCCATCGCCTGATCGTCCGCAGCCTGCTGCGGAATGCATTCCTGCCATCGAAACCCTGAACCCAAGTTGACGCCATCCGGCCCGCGCCGTACCTAAGGCCAAGGGAAGAACACACGAGGCAACGCCATGGCCCATGAAACCGAAACGCTCGCTGGCTATGTCGCCGAACTGAAATTCGAGGACATCCCGCCGGAGGTATTGGAGCGCGCCAAGGTGCTGACGCTCGATTTCCTCGGCAGCGCGATCCGGGCCCGGCGCGACGCGGAATCGACGCCCTCGCTCCTGAAGATGCTGGAAGCGCTGGCGCTCGACGGCAAGGGCGAATCCACCGTGTTCGGCGACAACAAGACCTGGACGCCGGCGGTGGCCGCACTGCTCAACGGCGCGCTCGGCCATTCCCTCGATTTCGACGACACCCATGCGGACTCGTCGTTGCACGCGAGCGCGCCCGTCGTTCCCGCCGCGTTTGCGGTCGGCGAAATGGTCGGCGCCTCCGGACGCGATGTGTTGACCGCGATTGTCGCGGGCTATGAGGTCTGCTGCCGGCTCGGCAATGCGCTCGATCCGACCTCGCATTATGCGCGCGGGTTCCACCCGACCGCCACCGCCGGCACCTATGGCGCCGCCGCGGCCGCCGCAAAACTGTTCGGCCTGTCGCAGGCGCAGATCGTCGCAGCGTTCGGCGTCTCGGGCAGCCAGGCCGCGGGCTCGTTGCAATTCCTGCAAAACGGCGCCTGGAACAAGCGCTACCAGGTCGGCGCCGCCGCCATGAACGGCGTGATCGCCGCAACGCTCGCGCGCAACAATTTCGTCGGTTCGACCGAGTTGATCGAGGGCAAGCACGGCTTGCTGGTCGGCTACAGCGACAATCCGCATCCGGACAAGGCCGTCGCCGGCCTCGGCTCGACCTATGAGACCATGAAGATCGGCGTCAAACCCTATCCGAGCTGCCGCTACACCCATGCCGCGCTCGACGCCATCATCGCCATGCGGCGCGAGCACAATCTGACGCCGGACCAGGTCAAGCGCGTCGAGGTCGGCCTGCATCGGAACGGCATCACGCTCACCGGCGACGCTCCGACCAAGCGGCATCCGACATCGATCGTCGGCGGCCAGTTTTCCATGTTCTTCACCGGCGCGGTCGCGCTCGACCAGGGCAGCTTTGACTGGGACGATTACGAGCGGCTCGGCGACGCGGCGGTCGACGCGCTCGCCGACAAATTCGACGTGGTGCAGGACGACCGGCTCGAAATCGGCCGCACCCATCCCTTCGGCGCGAGGGTCTCGATCACCACCGAGGACGGCGTGCATGAGCGCCTGTTTGCCGATCCCTCCGGCGAACCCAATTCATTCCCGGACGCGGCCGCCATGCAGCAGAAATTCCTGGCGCTGGCGCGCCCGGTGCTGAATGGCCGCGCCGATCAGCTCGCGGATGCGATCTTGTCGCTCGAACGGTTCGACCGCGTCGAGCAGGCGACGCAGCTCGGACGGCAATAGGCGTTCAAGCCGCGCCATCGATGATGATGAAGTCTGCGTCGGCATATTTCTGACGGATGAGTTTTGCCGCGCTGTATTCGGCGCTGTCGTAGCAGGCTTTGGCCGTGTTTCGATCGGCGAATTCGACGACCACATTGCGGTCGCGGGCGTTGCCTTCCATGACTTCATAGGCGCCGCCGCGCACGACGAAGTTGGCACCGAATTTCTCGAAAGCAGGCCGCGCCGCCGCCAGATATTCAGGATAGCGCGCGTGATCCCGCACCGAGACGCGGACGATCCAATAGGCTTTGGGCATGTTGTCTCCCACTTTTAAACTGAAATATTTTAGCGAGGCCGAGCCCCCAGATCGGTCCCTTCCCGAGCCGCGGCACGGATCTCCATGCGTGAGATACCGATATCCCTCAGCGAATGGTCGTCCATCGCCGCGAGTTGCGCCAGGTCGCGCCGAAATCGCTGATGGCGGCGGTAGCGCATCCAGGCCAAGCGGATCGCCCGCGCCGCGCGCCATGCGTAGCGCCAGGCGCTCGCACGCTGCCATTCGATTACGGAAAGCGACATCTTCAAAAATCCTTTCCGCGCGACGCCAGCCGGGGCCAGTTGCCAGCGCCGCGCGGAAGCGGGGACGGCCGCCGCGTGAGTGCGTGGAGCCGCCCCCAGGCTTCGCCCGCCAGCGCCACCAGGGTTTTGCCAATGGCGCGGCTGCGCGCGGCATGCGCGCCGGACGAACAACGACATCCGCGCGCTTTGTTGCGCCGGCGTCTGCGCCTTCCAGTCGGAAAGATCAATTCCGAAACGGCTGTCGGACATGGCCTTGCTCCATCGCGGCACGACCTCTCTCCGGCCTGGCGCGATGGGTGTTTACGGCCGTCAAAGCATTCCATAAAATGAATAATCTAGATGATTTTGATCTCAAACAGAGATGTTAAAAATGGACTTGTCCGACCTCCGCATTTTCCTCGCCGTCGTCCGCGAAGGCGGCATCACGCGCGCGGCAGAACGTTTGAACCGCGTGCAGTCCAACGTCACCACGCGCATCCGACAGCTCGAGGAAGACCTCAAGGCGACGCTGTTCATCCGCGAGGGCAAGCGGCTGCGTCTCGCACCCGCCGGGCAGGCGCTGCTCGGCTACGCCGAGCGGCTGCTCGCGCTTGCGGACGAAGCGCGCGCCTCGGTGCACGACCCGAAGCCACGCGGGCTGTTTCGTCTTGGCTCGATGGAAAGCACTGCCGCGATCAAGCTGCCGAAGGCGCTGAACGATTATCACCGGCTCTATCCCGAGGTGACGCTGGAGCTGCGCATCGGCAATCCCATCACGCTCGCGAGCGCGATCCTCGCCGGCCATCTCGACGCGGCGCTGGTCGCCGAGCCGATCGCGGATGAGCCGTTCGAGAAAGTGTTCGCCTACGCGGAGGAGCCCGTGGTCGTTTCCGCAGCCGGACAGCCCGCGCCCGGCAAGAAGGGCCAGTTCCCAAGGACCATGGTCGCGTTCGAGCACGGCTGCCCGTATCGCAAGCGGCTGGAGGACTGGTACGCCAAGCGCGGCGAGATGCCGGAACGCACTGTCGAGCTCGGCTCCTATCACGCGATGCTCGGCTGCGTCGTCGCCGGCATGGGCATCGCGCTGATACCGAAAAGCGTGCTCACGACCTTTCCGGAGAGCAAGCGGCTCGCGGTGCACCGCCTGCCGCAAGGCGAGAACCGCGCCGAGACCGTGCTGATCTGGCGCAAAGGCGCGGGCTCGCCGAACATCCAGGCGATGCGCGAGATTCTGCTGCAGCCACAAGCGGCCCGCGCGCGAGGCTGAAGGCGCGTGTCAGTTGCCGCCCGCCAGATGCTCCTTGCCACCGGTTGCTGCGACGACGTCGCTGACGAGCCGCGAGACGCCGTCCGCGTCGAGCGGCCAGTTCACGGTGCGGCCGAAGCGCGCGATCACCAGATGCAGCGACGGGATCACGATGACATATTGCCCGATCGATCCCTTGGCGAGGAAGGCGTCGCGCGGCCAGCCGTTTTCGATACGGTAATGCGCGCCCATGCTGTCGCCCAGGTTGGTCCAGAAGCCTGCGCCATAGCCGACAAAGGCGTTCGGTGTGGCCGAAGCCGAATATTTCACCCAGCCCTCGGGCAGGATGCGTTTGCCGCCGACGACACCGTCGTTGAGATAGAGCTGGCCGAATCGCGCCCAGTCGCGCGCGGACGCCAGCATCTGGCTCGATCCTTCCGGCGTGCCGGCGCCGTCGAATTCGAGTGTGACGTGGCGCATGCCGAGCGGGCCGAACAATTCCTGCCGGGCGAAACGCAGAAAGTCGGCGGGCTTGCCGCCGGCGGCATCGAGGATCAGCTTCGACAAAATGAGATAATTGCCGTCGTGGTAGTTCCAGACGCTGCCTGGCGCTGTTTCGAGCGGAGCCGCTTCGGCGAACGAAGCCATGTCGGTCTCCATGAATTTCATCTGGTTGACCGGCTCGAACGCGGCGCCGAGCGAAGCCTGCAGGGAGCTGCCGAGCCAAAGACCCGCCGTGTGCCGCAGGAGTTGATCGACGGTGATGGCGCGGCGCGGATCATCCGGGCTTTGCCACGCCGCGACCGGCGCGGGCTGGTCGAGCTTCAGCTTGCCCAGGCGCACGAGAATCCCGGTGAGTGCCGAGATCACCGATTTGGTCGAGGAAAAGCCGAGCAGCGGCGTGTCGATGCCGATCCCGTCGGCATAGCGTTCGGCGATGATGCGGCCGTCCTTCACCACGACGATGGCGCGCGTGCGCTTGAAGGGCGGCGAAGAGGGTTCGGCGAAGGCGCGATCGAGCGCCGCCGCGAGCGCCTCGCTCTGCGGCGCGACCACCGAGGGTCCCGCGATCTCGGGCAACAGCGGTGCTTGCGGCTTTTCACTGGGCGGCAGCGCGACGCCGGCTGTGGCATCGCCGTGATCGAGGAAGCAACCGAGCTCGCCGCGGTAGACCGCGTGGCTGCGGCCAAGGCCGAGCAGCGACACCGTGACGTCCTTGCGCACGCGGTCGACGTGATAATCCATCGCCCAGCTGATCAGGCCGGCGCCCGGCATCGCGGCCGTGGTCTCGGCAAAATTTTTCGCGGGATCGAGGCCGGAGACGAAGGTCTCCGAGCAAAGCACATTGGCCATGAAGCCGGTTGCGACTTTCGGCACGTCGCGGGCACGCACGGCGGTGGCCGCCAGCGCGACCAGCGCGGTCGAGGCAGTGAGGACGAGGATCATCTTTTTTCGGGTCATGGTTGGCTCCAGCTCAAGCGTTCGCCGGCCACAAGCCACGGGCGGCGCCAAAGCGCTCGCCGGATTCGAAAATCCGCTTGGCCGAAAGCCGCAACGGCCTCGCCGATTTCGAAAACATCACGCGATTACAGGCATTTAAGGATCAGGCCGCAGAAGCCTTGAGCTTGCGATATTCGCTCGGCGTGACGCCCGTCGTGGCCTTGAAGGCGCGGTTGAACGGCCCCAGCGACTGGAAGCCGGCATCCATCGCGATGGTGATGACGGGCACCTCGGCCTGCGTGGGGTCGGCCAGCGCGGCCTTGGCTTCCTCGATCCGGTGCTCGTTGAGGAAGACGTTGAAATTGCGGTAGCCGAGCTGCTGGTTGATCAGCCGCCGCAACCGGTATTCGGGGATTTTGAGCTTTGTCGCCAGCGTACCAATGGTGACGTTGTCGTGGCGATAGATGCGCTCATCCGCCATCAGCCGCATCAAGGCATCGACGAGCTTTTGATCGGCAGTCTCCGGCTCAGGAGCGTCGGCGGCCCTCGCGGGCGCTTCGCTCACAGCCGGGAACAATTCGTACGCCGTGACTTGCATCATCGCGTAGCTGATTGCGGCGACGATGCCGATGAGCACCGCGATATTAGCAACGTTCGCGATCTCTGCGGCGTCGCCACGGAGCGCCAGCATCTGCAGGATCGCATTGAGGCCGCCATAGAGCGCGACGGCCGCCATGATAAAAAGGCGGAGCCGGCGGCGGCCTTCGACGAGATCGGCCGACCAGGACGAGAGCATCTGTCCGACCGCAAGGCCAATGAAACCGAGTGCGAGCAGGTTGACGGCGACGATCGAAAGCCTCGGATTGCCTGCAGGCGCGAGCCACATACAATTTACGAAGCTGAACGCAGCAACCGCCAACCAGATCAACCCGTGCCACCACCGCAAACTGAAGCTGTCGTCGAACAGCGTACGCGAGAACAACCAGAACACCACGACATTTGCAGTCGAGAGCGCGATCAGCGGCGCGTGCCAAAGCGAAACCGGCGAGGTAATACCGGTCGCGGCCGTCGCGGCATGCGCGATTGACCCGAGCGCCAGCGCAACGGCGAGCCGGCCGGCCGTGCTGCTCCGGAAGTCGCGGAACAGCGATGCCGCGAGCACCAGCAGCAGGGCTATGGTGGCGGCGCGCAACGCAAGTTCGATGGCAGCAAACGACATCTGACCGGTCCGATCGCGTTTGAGGCAGCGATTCTAATTGAGATCACACGCTGGTTCAAATTCGGTGAACTAGCCGGTCCATTGGCTGCGATTCGTCACCCAGAGATCGCAGGGATGGCCGAGCAGCATGGTCTCGCCCTCATTCGTCGCGCCGAGCCGCTGCGCCACGGCCTGGGAAGCCACGTTCTCCCGATCGATGCAGTGCACGATCTTCTCAAGCTCGAAAGTGGCGAACGACCAGTCGATCGAAGCCCGCGCCGCCTCGACGGCATAGCCCTTGCCGCGAAATTGCGCCGCAGTCCCCCAGCCGACTTCGAAGCCGGGCCAGACGGGCGGGAAGAATGGCCCGACGCGTCCGACGAATTGACCAGAGGATTTTTCCTCGACCACGAACATCCCGAAGCCATGCAGCACCCAGTGTCCCGCCATGATCGCAGCATTGCGCCAACCGGCCATCGGCTCGGTAACGGGCTTGCGATCCGCGGTAATGAAGCGGGCACTCAAGGGATCGCCAAGCATCGCCATATTCGCCGCGACGTCGGACGCACGCCATTGCCGCAGGATCAGACGCTCGGTCTCGATCCCCGGCCAGTTCGGTTGCGGCAGCGTGGCACCTTGCTTCAACATTGGCATCATTCTTTTGTCATCCTGTTCCCGAGCGCGTCGCGGGACGCATCATATAATTCCTGCTAGGCTCGATGGCCAAAACAATGGAGGCTCAGATGAGCTGGCAACCTTCCGAAGACCCCTTGCTCGGCGATCCCAAGACCTGCGACGCGCTGGAATTGATCATCGTGCCACGCACCCGCGACCTCGGCGACGGCTTTGCCGTGCGCCGCGCGCTGCCCCATGGCAAGCGGCAGATGGTCGGGCCCTTCATCTTCTTCGATCATTTCGGCCCGGTGCAGTTCGTGTCCGGCAAGGGCATGGACGTGCGGCCGCATCCGCATATCGGGCTTGCCACGGTCACCTATCTGTTCGACGGCAGCATCATGCACCGCGACAGCGAGGGCAATGTCCGGGAGATCACGCCGGGGGCGATGAACCTCATGACCGCGGGAAAAGGCATCGCCCATTCCGAGCGCACGCCGGATCTGCAGCGCCAGAACGGGCAGAAGATGCTGGGCCTGCAGAGCTGGATCGCGCTGCCGGCCGGCAAGGAAGAGATCGCGCCGTCGTTCCAGCATTATGCCGCCGGCGAGCTGCCGATGGTTTCCGAGCGCGGCTTCACCGCGCGCGTGATCGCGGGGTCCTCGTTCGGGATCTCCTCGCCGGTGACGATGGTCTCGCCCTGGTTCTACACCGAGGTGACGGCGGAGGCCGGCGTCAGCGTGCCGCTCGATCCCGATCACGAGGAGCGCGCCATCTATCTCGTCGACGGCGAGGTCGAGATCGCAAGCGAACCCCACGAGGGCCCAAAGCTCCTGATCTTCCGGCCGGGCGACCGCATCACCGTGAAGACGATCCAGCCGACGCGGATGATGTTCCTGGGTGGCGACGCACTGGAAGGCCCGCGGCACCTCTGGTGGAATTTCGTCTCCTCCAGCAAGGAGCGCATCGAGCAGGCCAAACAGGACTGGAAAACCGGACGTTTTGCGCCGGTTCCGCAGGAGCATGAGTTCATTCCGCTGCCGGAGTAGGTTATCTCCGCCTCTCCTTGCCGCTCGCGCCTCCCGCGGGCGGCGTCTCTTCGAAAGCCTTGCCGATGACCACGATGCGCGCCAGTGATTTGCCCCTGCCAAAACTCGGTCGCGGCAAGGTGCGCGACATCTACGCCGTCGGCGAGGACCGCGTGCTCCTCCTCACCACCGACCGCATCAGCGCGTTTGATGTGGTGATGGCCGAAACCATTCCGATGAAGGGCGCGGTCCTGACCCAGATCAGCGCGTTCTGGTTCAACGAGCTCGAAGGCGTGGTGCCGCATCACATGATCTCGGCCGATGCCGACGCGATCATCCGTGAGGTGCCTGATTTGAAAGACCATCGCGCCGACATTCTGGGACGCGCGATGCTGTGCAGACGCACGACGGTATTCCCGATCGAATGCGTGATCCGCGGCTACATCTCCGGCTCGGCCTGGAAGGAATATGCCGCGAGCGGCACGCTGGCCGGCGAGAAGCTTCCCGCCGGGCTTCTCGAAAGCGCGAAACTCGAGCCCGCGATCTTCAGTCCGGCAACCAAGGCCGAGACCGGGCATGACGAGAACATCACGATCTCGAGGATGCGCGAAGTGGTCGGCCGCGAGGTTTCCGATCAGCTGGAGCGCATGACGCGCGCGGTCTATGCGCGCGGCGAGAAGAAGACCCGAGCGCAGGGCATCATCATCGCCGACACCAAATTCGAGTTCGGCCGCGACAGGGACGGCCGCATCATCCTGATCGACGAGGTGATGTCGCCGGACTCATCGCGTTTCTGGGCGGTCGATGCCTACGAGCCCGGCCTGCCGCAGCCGAGTTTCGACAAGCAGCCGCTGCGGGATTATCTCGACGCCGAGCGCCGCGCCGGCCGCTGGAACGGCGATGCGCCCGCGCCGCCGCTGCCGGCGCGTGTCGTTGAGGCGACCAGCAAGCGATATCTGGAAGCGTACAGGCGCGTGACGGGACGTGAGTTGAAGATTTAGCTATCGTCATTCCGGGATGGTCCGAAGCACCAGACCTCAGATGCGCAATTGCGCACCGGGGAATCCCGAGATTCTCAGGTGCGCAATTGCGCACCATAGTTCGCGCTCCGCGCGCCCCGGAATGACAGAATACAAACATACGAGGGAGGCGCCACATGTCCGAACCCGATGCCGTGCTCGTCGAGCACGATGGTCCCATCACCATCATCTCCATCAACCGCCCGCACGTGCGCAACGCAGTCGATGGCGCCACCGCGCACAAACTCTATTGCGCATTCCTCGCCTTCGATGTCGACAATGACGCCTCGGTTGCGGTCTTCACCGGCACTGGCGGCACTTTCTGCGCGGGCGCGGACCTGAAGGCCGTAGCCAAGGGCGACCCTGAGAAGAAGCGCGAGGTCGGCGGCCACAACACCATCGCGCCGATGGGCCCGAGCCGGCTGCTTCTGTCAAAGCCCGTGATCGCGGCAGTCGAGGGCTTTGCGGTCGCGGGCGGCATGGAGCTGGCGCTGTGGGCGGATATGCGCGTCGTCGCGGAGGACGCGACGTTCGGCATCTTCTGCCGCCGCTTCGGCGTGCCCTTGATCGACCTCGGCACCATCCGCCTGCCGCGGCTGATCGGCCATTCGCAGGCAATCGACCTGATCCTGACCGGGCGGCCGGTCGGCGGGCCCGAAGCGCTGCGCATGGGGCTTGCCAACCGCCTGGTGCCGAAGGGCGAGACCCGCGCGCACGCGGTTGCGCTGGCGAAGGATATCGCCCGGTTCCCGCAGACCTGCCTGCGCGCCGACCGGCTGTCGGCGCTGCGGCAATGGGACCTGCCGGAGGAGGACGCGATCGCGGCCGAGATGCGCGGCGGGCTGGAGGTAATTGCCTCCGGCGAGACGCTGTCGGGCGCGACGCGCTTTGCCTCCGGCGCCGGCCGCCACGGCGCCTTCGAGGGCGACTCAACCGTTTAGTGTAGCCGGTTCCCGTTCCAGGACAGCGCCGTAGTGCACAGTCACAAAAATGTTGTTTTCGCCCGCGCCGCAGTCGTCTACGACTTGTGGCGGGGAATTTTAGGACGTGACTGATTTATCTATTCATACGAGTTCGGGATTTCGGACCACCCTCAACGACATTCTCGGCGGTGCGGCCGCGAGCGTGCTCACGGTTACCTATGGCCTGTCCTATTCGCTGCTGATCTTCGCGGGGCCGCTGGCGCAGTATCTGTCCTACGGCGTCGCGACGACGTTCATCGCGTCGGCCATCCTCGGCACCGTGATTGCGCTGCGCAGCTCCTTTCCGTTTGCGATCGGCGCACCGGAGACCTCCACCGCGGCGATGACAGGAATCTTGGCGTCGTCGCTGGCCGAGCGCATGGCGGCGACCGATCCGTCGGCGCCAGTGCTTGGCCCCGTGCTCATCACCTTCGGACTTGCGAGCATCGCGACCGGAATCATGCTGTGCTGCTTCGGGATGACACGGCTGGGCCGTGCGATCCGCTATGTGCCCTATCCTGTGGTCGCCGGTTTCCTCGGTGCCACCGGCTGCCTGATCCTGCTCGGCGCTGTCAGGGTGATCACCGGCCTCAAGCCGCAATTGGCGACACTCGACCGCTTTGCAAACGTGATGACCGATTATGAGCTGGCAGCCGCCTGTGCGATGGCGCTGGTGCTCTACCTGACCTGGCATCGCTCCCGCACGCCGTTCGGGCTGCCGGCGATCCTGATCATCGGCACGTTGGCCGCGCATGTCGCCTTTCGCCTCACCGGCATCTCCGCCGCGGACGCGCAAGCGCTGGGCTGGACCTTCCAGCCGCCGCCGCAGGTCTCGCTATTTTTTCCCTGGAGCGCGTGGGAGATCGAACACTATCCCTGGGCAGACTTGCCCGATCTCGCCGGCAATCTGATCGCGGTGATCTTCGTCACCGCATCCAGCACCCTTTTCAACACTACCGGCGTGGAGGTGGCCGCAGGCCGCGAGGCCGATCTCGAGCGCGAACTGAACACCACCGGACTTGCCAATGTGCTGGCCGGCATCTTCGGCGGCTATCCCGGCTGCATCTCGACCAGTCGCACCGTGCTTAACTTCTCGGCCGGTGGCAGCGGCCGTCTTTCCGGCCTGACTGCGGCCGTGATCTCGGCCTCGATGCTGCTGTTCGCGCCTGCCCTCCTCGGCTACATGCCGAAATTCGTGCTCGGCGGATTGCTGATATATCTCGGCGCGGACACGCTCTACCGTTGGACGGTGCAGTCACGGCGCAGGCTGTCACTTACCGAATATCTGTCGCTGCTGGCGATCATCGTGATCATCCTGAAATGGGGGTTCATCGCCGGTATCCTGATCGGCGTTGTGATCGGCTGCACGACCTTTGCGCTCAGCGCATCGCGCATCGACTCCATCAAGTTCAGCTTTGACGGCTCGGAATATCGCAGTTCCCTCGACCGCTCCCTCGACGAGCAGGCGCTACTGTCGACGCATGGCGGCAAGATCCGGGGATTGAACCTGCAGAGCTATCTGTTCTTCGGCTCCGCCAACAAACTCTACCAACACGTCAAGGCGCTGCTCGCCGATCATCCGGAATGCCGTTTCCTGCTGTTCGACTTCAAGCTCGTGACCGGCGTCGATTCGTCGGCCGCCTACAGTTTTGCGCAGATCAAGCGCGCCGCGGTGGAACGTGGTATCAAACTGGTGCTGGTGCATGTGCCTGCCGCCACCGAGAAATCGCTGCGTTCCAGCGATTTCATTTCGAGCGACGTCTCGATCGTGCCCGAGCTCGATCATGCGCTCGAATGGTGCGAGAACGAGATCATCGCCCAGCACCAGGACACCACCCAGGAAGAAGCGGACCTGCGCGGCTGGTTCATGCAGTTCCTCGGCAGCGAGGAGGATGCGGTGGAATTGATCCACCGCTGCGAGCGTCTCGAAGTGGAAGCCGGCGATATCATCGTCAGCATCGGAGAAGCTGCTGATTCCATGCATTTCGTCCTCGACGGGCGGGTCGGGGTTTTGATCACCCACGATCATGGCGGAACCTCGCGCGTGCGCAGCCTCGGCCGGTACACCACGATCGGCGAGATGGGATTGGTGTTGAACGCGCCCCGCAGCGCTACCATCCAGGCCGAGCTTGCCAGCGTTCTCTATGTATTGAGCCGGGATCAGTTCGAAGCACTCAAGCGCGAGACCCCGCTACTCAGTCAGAAGCTTCTCACCTATTTCGTCTCCGTCATGGCTGAACGCCTAGCCTTCGCCAATCGGATAATCGGGGTATTGCGCCGCTAGCGGCCACCTGCAAAATGCGGCGCAAATAATTCGGCATTCGGGAGGCGACGATGGCGGCAGATTCTAAGGTGAAGAATTTCACCACGGCGGATTTTCGCCTGCAGAGCGGCATCGTGCTGCCGGAGGTGACCATCGCCTACCGGACGCTGGGCACGCTCTCGCCCGCGCGCGACAACGCGGTGCTGATCACCCACGGCAACACCAGCGGACCGCAGATGATCGATCCCGGCGGATCGACCGGCGAAGGCAGCTGGAACGCGCTGGTCGGCCCCGGCCAGGCGGTCGATACCGTCAGCTTCTTCGCGATCTGCCCGAACATGCTGGGCTCGTCCTACGGCTCCACCAATGCGGCGAGCATCAATCCGAAAACGGGCAAGCGCTACGGGCCGGATTTTCCCGACATCACGGTGCGCGACATCGTCGCCACCCAGCGCCTGCTGCTCGACAGTCTCGGCATCGAGAAGCTGGTCGCGATCGTGGGCCCGTCCTATGGCGGCTTCCAGGCTTTCCAATGGGCGGTCGATTATCCCGATGCGGTGAAGGGCATCGCCGCGGTCGTCACCTCGCCGCGGGTGCCGCGCGAGCGCTCCGAAGGCAATGTCGCGCGGCTGGTTGCGACGCTGTCGCAGAATCCGAACTGGAACGGCGGCGATTACTACGACGTCGGCGGCGTGCTGGAGAGCATGATCCAGATCCGCATCGCGACGCTGAAGACCTATGGCATCGAGACGCGGCTGCGCGATACGCTCTCGGACCCCGTCGAGATCGAAAAGGCGATCCGCGTGGAGGCGACGCGTTGGGCGGAAGGTTTTGACGCCAATTCGCTGCTGATCCTGGCCAAGGCGCTGCGCAGCTTCGACGTCACCGGCGAGCTCAGCAAGATCAAGGCGAAGGTGCTCTACATCCTGTCGCGCACCGACAAGCTGTTTCCGCCGGAATTGGAGGCGCAGGTGATGCCGGCGCTGAAAGCGGCGGGTGTCGATGCCGACTATTTCCTGCTCGACAGCGATTACGGCCATTCCGCCTCCGGCCGCGACGCGCACAAATGGGCGCCGCGGCTGAAGGAATTTATGGAGAGTCTCTAAGTTACCGTCGTCCCGGCGAAGGCCGGGGCAACGAGACGGCCCCCAATGACAGTCAGATGCCCGCCATCATCACATATTTGATCTCGACATATTCTTCCATGCCGTGATGCGAGCCTTCGCGGCCGAGGCCGCTCTCCTTCACGCCGCCGAAGGGAGCGACCTCCGTGGTGATGAGGCCGGTGTTGACGCCGACCATGCCGGATTCCAGCGCTTCGGCGACACGCCAGACGCGGCCGAGATCGCGGGAATAGAAGTAGGAGGCCAGACCAAACGGCGAGTTGTTGCACATCGCGATCACCTCGGCCTCGTCCTTGAAGCGGAACACCGGCGCGAGCGGGCCGAAGGTTTCTTCATGCGCGACCAGCGCATCCGGCTTCACATTGGCCAGCACCGTCGGCTCGAAGAAGGAGCCGCCGAGCGCGTGGCGCTTGCCGCCGGTGACGATCTTCGCGCCGCCCTTGACCGCATCCGCGATGTGATTTTCGACCTTCAGCACCGCATCCATGTTGATCAGCGGCCCCTGCACCACGCCCTGCTCGGTGCCGTCGCCGATCTTCATCGCCGCGACCTTTTTCGACAGCTTGTCGACGAACTCGTCGTAGACCTTGTCCTGGACGTAGAGGCGGTTGGCGCAGACGCAGGTCTGGCCCATGTTTCGGTATTTCGAGACGATCGCGCCGTCGACGGCGGCGTCGATGTCGGCATCGTCGAACACCACGAAGGGTGCGTTGCCGCCGAGCTCGAGCCCGAGCTTCTTCACGCCGACGGACGCCTGCTGATAGAGGATCTTGCCGACCTCGGTCGAGCCGGTGAACCCGACGAAACGCACCGCAGGGTGCTCGCACAGCACCTTGCCGATCGCCGACGAATTGCCGGTGAGAATATTGAACACGCCCTTCGGCACGCCGGCCTTCTCGGCCAACGCCACCAGCGCCAGCGCCGTCAGCGGCGTCTCATTGGCGGGCTTCAGCACCATGGTGCAGCCGGCCGCGAGCGCCGGCGAAACCTTGCGTGTGATCATCGAGCACGGGAAGTTCCACGGCGTGATGGCGCCACAGACGCCGATCGGCTGCTTGATCGCGAGCAGCCGCGCATCGGCGCGCTGGGTCGGGATGGTCTCGCCATAGACGCGCCGCGCCTCCTCGGCAAAAAATTCGACATAGGCGCCGCCGATGTCGATCTCGCCAAGCGCCTCGCTGAGCGGCTTGCCCTGCTCGGAGGTCAGGATCAGCGCCAGATCCTCGCGGTTGGCGGCGATCAGCTCGAACCATTTGCGCAGGATATTGGAGCGCTGCTTGGCGGTGAGTTTCGCCCAGGCCGGAAACGCGCGCTCGGCGGCTTCGACGGCCTGCGTGGTTTCCGCGGTACTCATCACCGGAATCTTGGCGAGCTCGACACCGTTGACCGGGTTGGTTACCGGCCGCGAAGGCGTGCCGACCCACACGCCGTCGATGTAGCAACGGTCGCGCAGCAACGAAGCGTCCTTCAGGCGGTCGTGCAGCGAAGAGGCGGAAGGTTGCGAAGCGCGTGCAGCAGCGGTCGGGGTCATGGCGTTACTCCCAAGGTCTTTGTGGGTGTTGCGCCGAATATAGGCTCAATCCACCCGCAATGCACCGGGCACCGGACGCGGAGCTGCCTCAACCAATTTTGAGAGGTTGCGAAGCGGCCAATCAGGCCGCGCCGCTCATATAGGTTTCGCGCCGGCCGATCATGCGCTCGGCCGCGGCCTTGGCATCGGCCTTGGAAGAGGTGGCGCAGGTGCGATATTCGAGGTCCGGGGTTCCCGCCGCATCGCGCCGGCCGAACCAGGACTTCGGGCCGACCGGGAGCTGCGACAGCGCCTGCGCCACATTGTCGACTGCGCCGAACGAGTGCAGTGCACCCGTCGTCGCGATGCGAACTTCATAAATTCCGGGCGAGATTGGCGCTTCGATATTCTCCCCACGCCCGGCGCGGGGATAGCGCTTCCATTCACTCCAGGTCGAGATCATTTTCCAAGCCCTCGCGGCTTTCTGGCCGCAAACATTTGAATCAAAAGATTGGTTCGGGCACCGCCAATTCCGCAGTGCTTCTAACGCTTTACAGCCGAATTCGTCTCACGCGACAACCGCCCGTGGAGCATATCGCCGATGCGCTCTGAGGTCATCGGAGAAGCACGAAATCCCCACGCAAATTATGGCAAGTGTGGCAGTTCTGTATCGCCTTTGCGACATTTGTAACCAATCTCCTTCGCCCATCACGCGGTCGGGACGCCGCGTGACCGGATGCGCGCTTGCCGGACCGAACAAGCAGGAGGAAGATCGCGCTCACTTCCAGAAATTCAAAACGGGAGGAGACCCCATGCAAAGCAAGGCTCAGATCGATCAGGTTCTGCGACAGAAGGCCGACGCAAAGGATATCCCCGGCGTGGTCGCGATCGCCGCGAACGGCAAGGAAGTGATCTACCAGGGCGCGTTCGGCAAGCGCGACCTCGGCAAAGACGATGCCATGACCGCCGACAGCGTGTTCTGGATCGCCTCGATGACCAAGGCGGTGACATCGGCCGGCGCGATGCAACTGGTCGAGCAGGGCAAGCTTTCGCTGGACGAGCCGATCGGCAAGCTCTTGCCCGATCTCGCCTCGCCCCAGGTGCTCGAAGGTTTTGATGCCAAGGGTGAGCCCAAGCTCCGTGCGGCGAAAACGCCGATCACGCTGCGCAAGCTCATGACCCACACCGCCGGCTTCTGCTACGACATGTGGAACGGCGACATGGGCAAATATCTGGAGAAGACGGGAACACCGGGCATCATCACCTGTCAGAATGCCGCGCTGAAGACGCCGATCGCAAGCGACCCCGGCACGCGCTGGGAATACGGCACCAATATCGACTTCGTCGGCAAAGCCGTCGAGGCCGCCAGCGGCAAGAAGCTGGACGCCTATCTGCGCGACTATCTGTTCGCGCCGCTCGGCATGAACGACACCAGCTTCAAGCTCACGGAAGCGCAGCGCAAGCGCCTGGTCGGCATGCATATACGCGGCGAGGACGGAACGCTGGCGCCGATGCCGTTCGAGCTGGAGCAGGACCCGGAATTCCACATGGGCGGCGGCGGCCTCTACTCGACCGCGGCCGACTACATCAAGTTCTGCCAGATGATCCTGAACAAGGGCAAGGGCAACGGCAACCAGGTGCTGAAGGCCGAGACGGTCGCGACCATGGGCCAGAACCACATCGGCGACCTCAACGTCACCAAGATGGTTTCGGCCGCGCCGATCTACACCAACGATGTCGACCTCTATCCGGACCAGGTGAAGAAATGGGGGCTCAGCTTCCTGATCAACACCGCGAAGACAGCGGAAGGCCGCAGCCCCGGCAGCCTCGCCTGGGCGGGATTGGCCAACACCTATTTCTGGATAGATCCGTCGCGCGATGTCTGCGGCGTCATTCTGATGCAGCAGTTGCCGTTCGCGGACGGCAAGTGCCTGGAGGCGTTTGCGGGCTTCGAGCGCGGCGTCTATGCCGGGCTCGATGCCGGCAGCGGCCAGAAGGCGGCGTAATACCTTACCAGCATTCGTCACACGTTGTTCCCTCCCCCGCTCGGGGGAGGGTTTTTTTGTTCCCCACCGTAAGTTGGGCCTGCGCGGCCGCCACCAACGAACTAGGATGACGGGAAACGCGCAAATTGCCATGACGTGAGGGAGGAGCAAATGGCCGACAAAGCAGACAGCTATGTTTCCGGCATTTCCGATGCGCCATTGCTCGGCGAAACCATCGGCCGCGCACTCGACAAGGCCGTTCAGCGCTGGAGCGAGCGCGAAGCGCTGGTGTCGCCCAGCCACAATGTGCGCTGGACCTGGAAGGAATTTGCCGAACGCGTCGATGCGCTGGCCGCCGGCTTTCTCGCGCTCGGCCTGCAGCGCGGCGAGCGGATCGGCATCTGGTCGCTGAACCGCCCGGAATGGACGCTGACCCAATTCGCCGCCGCGAAAGCGGGACTGATCCTCGTCACCATCAACCCCGCCTATCGCCTGAGCGAACTGGAATTCGCGCTTGCCAAGGTCGGCTGCGCCGCAATCGTCACCGCGACCGCGTTCAAGACCAGCAACTATATGGCGATGCTGAACACGCTGCTGCCGGAGCTCGCAAGCGCCGAACCCGGTCATTTGCGCGCGGCAAAGCTGCCGCAATTGCGCGCGGTGATCCAGATCGGCGGACCGGCCGCCCCGGGCGCGATTCCGTTCGACGAGGTCGCGCGGATGGGTGGCGCGCGGCACCGCGAGCAGCTCGCTTCTCTCTCCGAAAGCCTGCAATTCGACGACGCCGTCAACATCCAGTTCACCAGCGGCACGACGGGCTCGCCGAAGGGGGTCACGCTGACCCATCACAATATCCTCAACAACGGCTATTTCCTCGGCCGCACCATGCGGCTCACGGAAATAGACCGTATTTGCATCCCGGTGCCCCTCTATCACTGCTTCGGCATGGTGATCGGCAATCTGGCCTCGCTCACTTCGGGCGCCGCGATGGTCTATCCCGGCGAGGGTTTCGATCCGCTGGCGACGCTCGAGACTGTCGAGCGGGAAAAATGCACGACACTCTATGGCGTGCCGACGATGTTCATTGCCGAACTCGACCATCCGGACTTCGCCAAATTCGACCTGTCGTCGCTGCGAACCGGCATGATGGCCGGCGCGCCGTGCCCGATCGAGGTGATGCGGCGCGTCAACGATCTGATGAACATGCGCGAGGTGACAATCGGCTACGGCATGACCGAAACCAGCCCGGCCAGCTTCCAGAGCGCCACCGACGATCCGCTGGAGCGCCGCGTATCCACCGTCGGGCGCGTCCACCCGCATGTCGAGGTCAAGATCGTCGACCTCGAGGGACGAATCGTGCCGCGCGGCGAGCCCGGCGAATTGTGCACCCGCGGCTACAGCGTCATGCTGGGCTATTGGGACGAACCGGGAAAGACCGCGGAAGTGCTCGACCAGAATGGCTGGATGCACACCGGCGATCTCGCCACCATCGATGACGAAGGCTATTGCAACATCGTCGGCCGGATCAAGGACATGGTGATCCGCGGCGGCGAGAACCTCTATCCGCGCGAGATCGAGGAATTTCTGTATCGCCATCCCAAGATCCAGGACGTGCAGGTATTCGGCGTCGCCGACGACCGCTATGGCGAGGAGCTCTGCGCCTGGGTCCGTATCCGCGCCGGCGAAACGCTCACCGCCGACGAAGTGCGCGCGTTCTGCGACGGCCAGATCGCCCACAACAAGATCCCGCGCTATGTGGAGTTCGTCGACGAATTCCCGATGACGGTGACGGGGAAGATTCAGAAATTTCTGATGCGGGATGCGACCGAGGCAAGGCTTGGGTTGAAGGCTGCGAAGACGGCGTGAGGGGCCGGACTAGCGGCCGTCATTGCGAGCGCAGCGAAGCAATCCATTCCTCCACTTGTTGCGGCATGGATTGCTTCGTCGCAAGTGCTCCTCGCAATGACGAGGATGGACAGGAGTCCGCGTTCTCGCGGCACGATGCGCCCGAGGTTTGCCCAAAAACTTTCGCGCCTTGAAATCAGAGGGCGCGGGGAATGCCGGATGCGCGCTGCACCCGCGGTCCCGTGTGCAAAAAGCAGAAGGAGAACGCACACGAGCATACAGGTTCAGCGGAGGCTATCCGACATTCCCTGCGCAATGGCTTTACGGCTTATATCGTGCTCTCCCCGGCGATCGGGCTTGTTTGACACCGTCGCCTGCGAATATGGCTGTCAGAGCCCGGTTGGGATGACAGGCCTCCGCAGACTTGACGCCAACCATTGAGGCGTCAGGACCACACGATTTTGCCGTACGCAGCAACCCGTCTTCGCCAACAGGCTTCGCCGGGCAAGGCCCGTCTTGGCCAAGGCTTCATCGGGCAAGGCGCCGTTCGTCAGCGCGCCGTTCGATCGCTCACAGATCCTTGCGAACCCGCCCTGCCAATCACGTTCACGCCTGACGCTGCCGCGTCCACCGCTCCCCGCCCCGCGTCTCTGACGATCCGGATACGCCCCTCGAGTGGGGCGGGATGGGGAGGTATATTTCTGATTTGGGGAAGTTGTCAAGAGGAATTTCGTAAAATCGGAAAATAAGACTCGGCAGGAAAGTCTCCCGCTTGGCAGCGAATGGCCGATTTGCCGGTGGTAGTCATCTGGATCAATCGATGCCAACGACCCTGATCAAACGGAAGAAGTGGTTGTGGGGTTAAGGCCTTTCGAGTAGCGATTGTTCACTATAGAATCAGCTGAATGAGCCGGCACCGGAGACCAAGTTGGCGAGATGCGCGACGATCTCAGGCGAACGTGCTCAGAAATATGGGTCGTAGATTGCTCGGCTGACGGACATCAGCCTGAGGTCGCAACACGCATATTTCAAGGTGTGCAGCAACCAGTCTGTATCGTGCTCGCTGCTCGTAAGCTTGGTAAGAACGTCAAAGAACCCGCCCAAGTACATTTCCACGCGTTGCCAAAGGGTCGGCGCGAGGAAAAATTCGCAGCGCTCGCGACGCTCTCGCTTGGTGGTCTTGACTGGGTCGATTGCCTATCAGATTGGCGCGCGCCATTTTTGCCGTCTGCAACGGGGCTGTGGGCTGCGTTGCCGGCCCTTAACGAGTTCTTTCGTTATGATGGTTCGGGAGTCATGCCAGGGCGCACATGGATCATTGCGCCTGATGCAGACTCTTTAAGTGCGCGTTGGAAGCGCCTAACGCACGAGAACGATGACGCAAGGAAGGAAGTGCTTTTTCATCCCCACGAAGGCGGCGATAAGACCCTTTCCAAAGGAGCGAAGACTGGCTTGGCGGGGCACGAGCACCGCCTAGAATCTGTAAACAACGATCATGCTACCGTAATCGCTCCTACGCGTTATGGCTTCAGATCGTTTGACCGCCAATGGATCATTCCCGATACAAGGCTGATCAATCGGCCAAATCCAACTCTTTGGAATGGGTATTCTTCACGTCAAGTTTTCCTGACCGCTCCGGAAGATCGTTCTCCGTCGGGTGGACCGGCGGTCACTTTCACCGATCTCATTCCGGATCTTCATCACTACAACGGCAGGGGAGGTCGCGTTTATCCGCTTTGGCAAGATCGTGCTACGTCGCAATCAAACATCAAGCCGACTCTACTCGTTTACCTCGCGAAGATTTATGGTTACGCGGTCAAGGCCGAGGACGTGATGGCATATATTGCCGCAGTGATGGCGCACCCGGCATTTACGGCGCGGTTCCAATCTGACCTCATTCAGCCGGGCCTCCGGATTCCTGTAACAGCGGACGCAAAGCTATTTGCCGAAGCCGTTGCCCTAGGCAACGAACTGATTTGGCTGCATTGCTATGGTGAGCGTTTTGTTGATCCCGTAGCGGACCGCCCCAAGCAGGCACCACGTCTGCCGAAAAAACTTGCTCCTACCATTCTGGCTGACGGAGCAATTCCTTCTGCACCAGAGGCGCTTCCGGTCTCGATGGACTATGACCCAGCAGCACGCCGACTGAAGATAGGCGAGGGCTTTATCGACAACGTCACGCCGGAAATGTGGTCCTACGAAGTTTCGGGAAAGCAAGTGCTCTGGCAATGGTTCAGCTATCGTCGTCGAGATCGCACCAAGCCACTTATTGGCGACAAGCGCCCTCCGTCGCCGCTCGATGCCATTCAGCCAGATGGATGGCTGTCCGAATATACGACCAACCTACTCGATCTACTGAATGTTCTCGGTCGGCTGGTCGCCCTAGAACCCAAGCAAGCCGATCTGCTAGCCCGCATCTGCGCGGGTCCGCTGCGGAGCGCGGAGGAACTCGGCGCGGCAGGAGCCTTGGCAATGCCCGATGCGGCTTCGCCAAAGTCACAGGGCAAAAGCAAGAGCCAAATCAAGGGCGCGTGAGGTTCGGGGACAAGTCCACCTGATGGCTCGCACTCCGCAGCAAGATCGCGCATGGTTTGTTCGATTCGGCTTCAATTTGTGTGCGATATGGCCTCTTCCCGACAAAGCGACCTTTTCCAGGACGACCCTCAATCCGAGCTGTTCGGCGAGGATACACCCACGCCCGAATACCGGGCTGATCCTGACTCGGTGCGCGCCGAACTGTACAAGATTCTCGCCGAAGTCCGCGCGGCGCAGAAGCTTCCGTGGGAGCCGAAGACGGTCCTGCTCTATCGAACCATCTTTCCGCAGATGACGAACTGGCTGCCCGACGAGGAAGGCGCGCAGCTGCGCTTTGAGTTCGAGACGGAAATCAAGCGGCTAGAAGCCGGCCTGAATTTTTTCTATTTTGGAAACAGATCAGCGACCTCTTTCGCTGCCATCAACCGAAGCGGTCGAGGAGCGGCTTGGTCTGAAGGCGGCGAGACGGCGTGAGCTCCAGCCCTCTCTCCGTCGTCATGCCCGGGCTTGACCCGGGCATCCACGTGCATCCTCGATGGCAAGAAAGACGAGGATGGCCGGGTCAAACCCGGCCATGACGAGTATTATTTGTTGCGCCTAAACTACACCGGCAGCCCCGCCTTCTGCGCCAGCTCCTTCAGCGAAACCTGCGGCCGCGCGCCGATGTGCTGGATCACCTCGGCCGCGGCCAATGCACCCAGCCGGCCGGCATTTTCGTAACCGGCGTCACGCACCAGCCCGAACAAAAATCCGGCCGCGAACAGATCGCCAGCGCCCGTCGTATCCACCAGTTCCTCGATCGGCGAAGCCGGCACCGCGACGACGCCGTCCTTCGAGGCCACCACGCAGCCCTTCTCGCTGCGGGTGACGACGCCGAGCTTGACGTCCTGTTGCAACGCCTTCAGCGCGGTGTCGAAATCGGAAGTCTGGTACAGCGAGTGCAGTTCGGCCTCGTTGGCGAAGACGAGATCGACCGTGCCCTTGCGCATCAGGTCGACGAACTCGTCACGATAGCGGTCGACGCAGAACGCGTCCGACAATGTCAGCGCCACCTGCCGGCCGGCGCCATGGGCGATCGTTGCCGCCTTGACGAAGGCGTCCTTGGCGTCCTTCGGGTCCCAGAGATAGCCCTCGAGATAGACGATCTTGGCCGCCGCGATTTCGCTCGCCTCGATGTCGGCGGGCAGCAGGTTCTGCGCCGCGCCGAGATAGGTGTTCATGGTGCGCTCGCCGTCGCCGGTGACCAGGATGTAGGAGCAGCCGGTAGCCGGACCATCCGCGGCGGGTTTGGTGTCGAAGGCGACGCCGGCGGCGCGGATGTCGTGGGTATAGAGGTTGCCGACCTCGTCCTGCCTGACCTTGCCGACATAGGCCGCGCGGGCGCCGAAGCTCGCGACGCCTACGATGGTGTTGGCGGCCGAGCCGCCGGACATCGTGGTGGCCGGCCCCATGTCGCGATAGATCGCGGCGGCGCGGGCTTCGTCGATCAGCGCCATGCCGCCCTTGGTCATGCCGTGGTCTGCCAAGAATTTTTCGTCGGTCTTAACCAGCACGTCGAAAATCGCATTGCCGATGCCGAGAACGTCGTATTTTGCGTCAGCCATTCATAAAGACCTTGCATAAAACCCTGTTGGCACCATCGCCGCCCGCGCGGCCTATCACAGCCAACGCTGCTATAGAAGCCCAATGATCCGCTCCTTCCTCACGGTCTCCTCGGGCACGCTGGCCTCGCGGCTGCTGGGTTTTGTGCGCGATTCCATGATCGCAGCCCTGCTCGGCACCGGCGCGATTGCGGACGCGTTCCTGGTGGCGTTTCAGCTGGTCAATGTTGCACGAAGGCTGTTGTCGGAGGGCGCGCTGAATGCCGCGCTGGTGCCGGCCTGGCTGCGGCTGCGCGAGGCCGGGGACGCGGCGGCGGCCGCCTTTGCGGGGCGCGTGCTCGGCACCATTAGCGCCGCGCTGATCGCAATGACCGTGCTGATCGGGCTGGTGATGCCGCTGGTGATCACCCTGTTCGCGCCGGGATTTGCCGGACAGGAAACGCTGCAGTTCGCGGTGACCGATGCCCGATTGATGCTGCCCTATCTCGCCTTCGCCGGGCCTGCGACCGTGCTGCTGGCGCTTGCGAGCGCGCAGGGCCGCTTTTTCCTCACCGCCTTCTCGCCGCTGTTGTTCAACATCGCGTTGATCGCGGTGATGATCGCGTTCATCTTCGGCCATCGCGATGCGGATTTTGTCGCGCCGGCGCTGGCCGCGACCGTGGGCCTTGCCGGCTTCCTGCAACTGCTGATCCTGGCGCTGCGCCGTGGCGAGCGCATCGCGACGCCGCTGCGCGTCAGCTTCGATGCTGACATGCGCGGCTTTCTCGCCCGCGCCATTCCCGGCATGGTCGCAAGCTCCGCGCCGCAGCTCCTGATCGTCGCGGGCGCGATCATCGCCTCAAGCTCGCCCTCGGCGGTGTCGTGGCTGTATTTCGCCAATCGCCTGATCGAGCTGCCGCTCGGCATGGTCGGCGTCGCCATGGGCACGGTGCTGATCCCGGAATTGACGCGCGCGCTGCATGGCGGCGACAAAAGCGCGATCGTGAATGCGGAATCGCGCGCGCTGGAACTGGCGGTGGGCCTCGCGCTGCCCGCGATGCTCGGCCTGATCGCCCTGAGCGAGCCGATCGTGCGGCTATTGTTCGAGCGCGGCGCATTCACGGCGGCCGACACGCAATCCACTTCGCAAGCCCTGGTCTTTCTGGCGCTCGGCCTGCCCGCGCAGGTGCTGGTGAAGGCGCTCTCGCCGGCTTTTTTCGCGCGCGAGGATACTTATGTCCCGCTGGTCGCAACATTGAAGGCTTTCGTCGTCGCGATCGCTCTCGCCGTGCTGCTCGGTCATTTCTTCGGCGCCAGCGGCATTGCCGCCGCGATTGCCTGCGGCGCCTGGAGCAACGCGTTTTCGCTGATCCGGCACGGCGCCACGAGCTTCGGCTTCTCCCTCGACGCAGCGGCGCGGCGGCGGCTGCCGCGCATTCTCGCCGCGGCCCTGGTGATGGGCGCCCTGTTGTGGCTCGTGGCCGGCTTCGCCACAAGCCGCCATGGCCTCGTGCAGGCCGTGCTGTTGCTTGTTCTGATTGCCGCGGCAATGGCGGCCTATGGCGTATTGCTGGCCGCCTTTGGCGTCACGGGCTGGCGCGAGGTGGTTAATGCGATCAGGCAAGGCGAGCCGCGCGACTTGCGCAGCTAGCGCTTAAATGGCAAACGACAGCGCCAAAATCGATTTTTACGGGAACGGACGATGGCATTCGTTGAACGGGTCTTTTCGGGCGTCCAGCCGACCGGCAATCTGCATCTCGGCAACTACCTCGGCGCGATCGTCAACTTCGTGAAGCTGCAGGAGACGCATAACTGCATCTATTGCGTCGTCGACATGCATGCCATCACCGTGCCGGTCGACGTCTGGGGCGGACCGGCCGAGCTCGCGCGCAACACCCGCGAGGTCACGGCGGCCTTCATTGCCAGCGGCATCGATCCGAAGAAGCAGATCGTGTTCAACCAGAGCCAGGTTGCCGAGCACGCCGAGCTTACGTGGATCTTCAATTGCGTGGCGCGGCTCGGCTGGCTCAACCGCATGACCCAGTTCAAGGAGAAGGCCGGCAAGGACCGCGAGAACGCATCGATCGGTCTCTACGACTATCCGGTGCTGATGGCGGCCGACATCCTGCTCTATCGCGCGACCCATGTGCCCGTCGGCGAGGACCAGAAGCAGCATCTGGAGCTGTCGCGCGACATTGCGCAGAAGTTCAACAACGACTTTGGCGATTCCATCCGCACCCACGGCGCCAATGACGGGCTGTTCTTTCCGCTGCCGGAGCCGCTGATTACGGGTCCGGCGACGCGGGTGATGTCGTTGCGCGACGGCACCAAGAAGATGTCGAAATCGGATGCGTCGGACTATTCGCGCATCAATCTCACCGACGATGCCGACACCATCGCGCAGAAGGTCCGCAAGGCGAAGACCGATCCGGAGCCGCTGCCGACCGAAGAGAAAGGGCTCGAGGCGCGTCCCGAGGCCGACAATCTCGTCGGCATCTACGCGGCGCTCGCGGGCAAGAGCAAAGCCGAGGTGCTGCGCGATTTCGGCGGCGGGCAATTCTCCGGCTTCAAGAATTCGCTGGTCGAATTGTGCGTCTCGAAGCTGTCGCCGATCGCCGACGAGATGCGGCGGCTCACCGCCGATCCCGGTCACATCGACACGATCCTGATCGACGGCGCCGACCGCGCCCGCGCGATTGCGGCGGAAACCATGCAGAAGACCAAGGACATCATAGGCTTCATCCGCAAGTGAATGCTGCAATGCGATGCCCTCTCCCCAACGGAGAGGGCTTGTGGCAGCATGTATCGGTGGGATCGCCACCGGGACATGCATGACCACGCAGCGACGAAGCTACCAAGCCGGTCACAAGCCGAAATGCCTGGTTGTCGTTGACGACACCGCGGAATGGGACCGCGCGGTCTATTACGCGAGCCGCTGGGCCATTCGTGTCGGCGGCGGCGTGGTGATGCTGCGCATCATCGAGATCGAGGACCAGAACCAGCAATGGCTGGGCGTGGCCGACATCATGCGCGCCGAAGCCCATGAGAACGCCAATGCGGCGCTCGATCGCGCCGCCGACCGCGCCAATGGTATTGCCGCGATCACGCCGGAACGGGTGATCCGCGAGGGCGACACCACCGAGCAGCTGCTGCAGGTGATCGACGCCGACGCCGATATCGCCATGCTGGTGCTGGCCGCCAATCCCGGCGCCGAGGGCCCGGGGCCGCTGGTCACCACCATGGCCAATACCGCCGGCTCGTTCCCGATTCCGGTCATGATCGTGCCCGGCGACCTCTCGGATGCCGATATCGACGCACTTTCCTAAGTTCCTCTGCCTGAGCCCCATGCGGCCTGGGAACCGCTGATTTGCGCCTTGATCGGTGCATTAACCGTCGCCATTTGCTAGAAGAAGCTCAACGCGCCGGCCTTGAACCGGCGACGCCGGAGAAAATCATGTTCATTCAGACCGAAGCTACACCCAACCCCGCCACGCTAAAGTTCATCCCCGGACGCCTCGTGCTCGACGGCGGCACCATGGAGTTTGCCAGCCGCGAGTCCGCCGCGCGCTCGCCGCTTGCCGAAAAGCTGTTCGGCGTGTCCGGCGTCACCGGCGTCTTCTACGGCTCCGACTTCATCACCGTGACCAAGGATGAAGGCGACTGGCAGCATTTGAAGCCCGCGATCCTCGGCGCCATCATGGAGCACTACATGTCCGGCGCCCCGCTGCTTGCCGACGGCACGGCGGCGAGCGACGAGTTGTCCGACGAGGAAGACGAGTTCTTCGACGAGGCCGATGCCGAGACCGTCGAGCAGATCAAGGATCTGATCGAGACGCGGGTACGTCCTGCCGTCGCCAATGACGGCGGCGACATCACCTTCCGCGGCTTCAAGGACGGGATCGTCTATCTCAACATGAAGGGCGCCTGCTCGGGCTGCCCGTCATCGACCGCGACCCTGCAGCACGGCATCCAGAACCTGCTGCGCCATTTCGTGCCCGACGTGGTCGAAGTCCGGCCGATGTGACGCGACTCGCGCTTGGCGAGGAGCTTCAGCGACGAGACAATCGCGTGACCGTCATCCCGGAGCGATGCGCAAGCATCGAATCCGGGATCTCGAGATTCCGGATTCGATGCTTCGCATCGCCCCGGAATGACGGGTGGCGTCAAGCCGCCTGTCCAATAGCCGCGGCTTCGGCAGCGGCGCGCTGCATGCCGGTGGACATCTCGGCGGTGACCGCGCTCTGCTCCTCGACCGCCGCCGCCGTCGACGTCACGTATTCGTTGACGCTCTGGATTGCCTTCTTGATGTTTTCGAGAGCCGAGACGACGTCGCCGGAAATGCCATTCAGATTGCCGATTTCCTGCTCGATCTTGTCGGTGGCCTGCTTGGCCTGGTTGGCGAGATTCTTGACCTCCGCCGCCACCACGGCAAAGCCGCGGCCAGCTTCTCCGGCGCGAGCCAATTCAATGGTGGCGTTGAGGGCCAATAGATTGATCTGGCCGGTGATGTCACCGATCAACTGCACGATACTGCTCATTGATTCGGCCGCTGAGCTCAGCCGCTGCGCCTGCTGATCGGCGACTTCAACGCGATCCACTGCGTGGTTGGCCGTCTCCCTCGACTTGGTCATGGCTTCGGAGATTTCGCGGACTGAGGCGTTCAGCTCCTCGGCGCCCGCCGCGACCGATTCCATCATGGCCCGCACTTTTTCGCCCTGCATGCGCGCAATCACCTGGGCGGTGACGTCGGTGGCATATTTGACCACCTTGTAAGGGTTGCCGTTGAGATCGCGGATCGGGTTATAGGAGGCCTGGATCCAGACTTCCTTGCCGCCCTTGCCGATGCGCTTGTATTCGCCGGACTGGAACTCGCCGCGATTGAGCGCCTTCCAGAAGTCGCGATATTCCGTGCTGCCGTGCGCTTCAGCCGGCATGAACGTCTGATGATGCTTGCCCTGGATTTCCGACAGCGAGTAGCCGAGCGTGGCGAGGAAATTCGCGTTGGCGTTGAGCACGATGCCGTCCATGTTGAACTCGATCACCGCCTGCGACTTGCCGATCGCCTCGATCTGGCCGGCGAAATCGGCGGCCTTGAGCTTGTCGGCGGTGACGTCGGAGGCGAATTTCACCACCTTGAACGGCTTGCCGGTATCGTCGAGGATCGGATTGTAGGAGGCGAGGATCCAGACCTCCTTGCCGCCCTTGCCGAACCGCTTGTATTCGCCGGAGCGGAATTCGCCGCGGTTGAGGCCGGCCCAGAACTCGCGGTAGGCGCTGCTCTCGCGCTCGGACGGCGCCACGAACATGCCGTGATGCTTGCCCTGGATTTCCGACAGCGAATAGCCGAGCGCGCCGAGGAAATTCTGGTTGGCGGTGATGATGGTGCCGTCGAGATTGAACTCGATCACGGCCTGGGCGCGGCCGATCGCCGCCAGCTTGCCGGAATCTTCCATGCTTCGGAACTTCTGCGAGGTGATGTCGCTTGCGAACTTGATGACCTTCACCGGCCTGGCGCTCGAATCCAGGATCGGATTGTAGGAGGCCTGGATCCAGACGTCGCGGTCGCCCTTGCCGACGCGCTTGAACTCGCCGGCCTTGTACTTGCCGAGATTGAGGTCGGCCCAGAACGCGCGGTATTCGGTGCTGTCGCGCGCCTCGCGCGGCATGAAGATCTGATGGTGCTTGCCGACGATCTCCGGCAGCTTGTATCCCATCGCATCCAGGAAATTCTGGTTGGCGGTGACAATGGTCCCGTCCATGTTGAACTCGATCACGGCTTGGGATTTGCTGATCGCGTCGGCCTGGGCGAGCGCGTCGCGCGCCCTGGTGTTGCTGCGCCACAAAGTCATGGGGGCCTCTTTCTGCCAAATAAAACGAATGCCTTGATCCAACGAAAATGCGCGGACCTACCCCGGAATGGGATTGCTTGGCTTGGTTAAGGCTCCCATGACTTGACTAATTTTGAGTTAATCTCCTTTAATTTCAATGACTTACGTACATCTCAGGTTGCATTATGCACGTCACATGTCATATATCGGGCGCGATGGTTCCGGGCTCGGAACGCTGGGGTTGAGCACCGGAACTCCACGGGAACGCCTGACAATGCTAGGCTTTGAGCGATGCTGATCCTCGCCATCGATACTGCGCTCGATGCCTGCGCGGCCGCCGTGCTCGATACCGGCACGAGCAAGGTCATCGCGATGGAATCGCAGGCGATGAAGCGCGGCCATGCCGAAGCGCTGATGCCGCTGATTGCGCGCGTGATGAAGGAGACGGGGATTCCGTTCGCCGCGCTCGATCGTATCGCGGTGACCAGCGGTCCCGGCAGCTTCACCGGCCTTCGTGTCGGGCTATCGGCGGCGCGCGGCATCGGGCTTGCGGCGGGCAAGCCGGTGGTCGGCCTCACCACGCTCTCCGCCTATGCCGCGCCGATCGTCAGTGAAGGTGCCGAGCAGCCGGTGATCTCGGCGATCGATGCGCGGCATGACCACGTCTATCTGCAGGTGGTCAGCGGCAACGGCAGCTCGCTGGTCCGGCCAAAGGTTGCCTCCATGGAGGAGGCGCTGGAGGCCTCGCGCTTCGGCGCGCCGCATCTGGTCGGCAATGCCGCCAAAATTCTCGCCGAGCGCTGGCCATCGGATGCGCCGCCGCCGTTCAAGGTCGACGCCCAGCCCGCCCCCGACATCATCTGGGTGGCGTGGCTGGGTGCGGCGGTGAATCCGGATACCGCGCCGGCAAAACCGTATTATCTGCGCGCGCCCGATGCGAAGCCGTCGCAGGATGCGATCGCCTCGCAGTCTGTTGCGCCATGATGGCGTGGTTTTCGGATTGGCTCGGTGGCGGCACGCCTTCGATCGAACCCGCGACACAACGAGATGCATCACGGCTGGCCCAGCTTCACGGCGCCTCCTTTCACCGCGGCTGGGGCGAAGGCGAATTCGAAAGCATGATCGCCGAGCGCAACACGCTGGTGCATCGCCTGAGACTCGGGCGAAAGACCATCGGCTTTGCCGTCTCGCGCATCGGCGCGGATGAGGCCGAGATATTGTCGATCGCCGTCGATGCCAGCCATCGCGGCCGCGGCCTCTCCCGCAACCTGCTCCTGACGCATCTCGGCCATCTTGCCGGACGCGGCGTGCGCACGATCTTCCTGGAGGTCGAGGAAAACAACGCACCGGCGCGGCGGCTGTATGAACGGGCCGGATTTGCCGTGGTCGGACGCCGCGAACGCTATTATCGGCAGGCCAGCGGGGAACAGTTGAATGCGCTTCTGATGCGCCGAGACTTGTCGTAGAATGCGCGAGGTGGCAGAACGTCCGCCCAAGGCAAAGACCCCATGACTGCATTGAAATCCCCGCCGGCGCCGAAAGCCACCGGCATCGAAGCCCGCTGTGTCGCCACCGGCATGCGCATGACCGAGCAGCGCCGCGTGATCGCGCGCGTGCTGGCGGAAGCTTCCGATCATCCGGACGTGGAGGAATTGTACCGTCGCTGTGTCGCGGTCGACGACAAGATCTCGATCTCGACCGTGTACCGCACGGTCAAGCTGTTCGAAGACGCCGGAATCATCGAACGCCATGATTTCCGCGAGGGCCGCGCCCGCTATGAGCAGATGCGCGACAGCCATCACGACCACCTGATCAATCTGCGCGACGGCAAGGTGATCGAATTCACCAACGAAGAGATCGAGAAGCTGCAGGCGGAGATCGCGCGCAAGCTCGGCTACAAGCTGGTCGATCACCGGCTCGAGCTCTATTGCGTCCCGCTCGACGACGACAAGTCCTCGACCTGAAATCCGCCGCGCCCGTGCCGATCGATCTCATCATTTTCGACTGCGACGGCGTGCTCGTCGACAGCGAGGTGATCTCCTGCCGCGCGCATGCGACCGTGCTGACGCGGCATGGCTATCCGATC
Organism: uncultured Alphaproteobacteria bacterium; assembly: GCA_963802585.1. GTDB lineage: Bacteria > Pseudomonadota > Alphaproteobacteria > Rhizobiales > Xanthobacteraceae > Bradyrhizobium. The sequence goes on from CAWDJS010000031.1 coordinate 315,796, forward strand.
ACCTCTGATGAAGTGTTCGCGCGCTTTCTCGGCCGCTCGATGCGGCAGGCCAACGACGAGATCGAGGCCGAGCTCGGCCGCCGCCTGCCCGACGGCTACCACGCCGATCTGCAGGACGAGTTGTTCCGCAGCTTCGAGGCCGACCTGCAGGCTGTGCGATATATCCACGGCGCGCTCGATGTCATTGCGCTTCCGGCCTGCGTGGCCTCCAGCGGCTCCCATCAGCGCATGCGGGTCAGTCTCGGCCGCACCGCCCTCTACGAAAAATTCGCCCCGCATATCTTCTCGGCCACCGAGGTCAGGAACGGCAAGCCGGCCCCGGACCTGTTCCTGCATGCAGCGGAAAAGATGAAGACGCCGCCCGAGCGTTGCCTGGTGATCGAGGACAGCATCTCAGGCATTGCCGGCGCACGCGCGGCCGGGATGACCGTCCTCGGCTTCCACGGCGGCAGCCATTGCCAGGACGGTTACGCTGCGACCTTGAAGGCTGCGGGGGCTCACCAAACCTTTGACGATATGAGGCAATTATCCAGCCTGATTGCCCGGAATCAGGGTCCCCGCGCTGGATTTTCGCCGCTTTAGACTATATTTGAGCCTCAAGCGCCCTGATGGCGCCGTTTCCATCCCGCACACAGGTTCCATGACGCCGCCGCGCAAGCTGCACATCAAGTCTTATGGCTGCCAGATGAACGTCTACGATGCGCAACGCATGGTGGACGCGCTGGGGCCGGAAGGCTTTGTCGAGACGGCGAGCGCCGAAGAAGCGGACCTCGTCATCCTCAACACCTGCCACATCCGCGAAAAGGCTTCCGAGAAAGTCTATTCGGAACTCGGCCGGCTGCGCGTCGCCAAGGATGAAGCCGCCCGCGGCGGCCGCGACATGCGGATCGCGGTCGCGGGCTGTGTCGCGCAGGCCGAGGGCAATGAGATCATCCGCCGTGCGCCGGTCGTCGATGTCGTGGTTGGACCGCAGAGCTACCATCATCTGCCGGAACTGCTGGCGCGCGCCGCGCGCGACGGCAAAGCCATCGAGACCGAATTCCCGGCGGAGGACAAGTTTGGTTTCCTGCCGCAGCCAAAGCCGGACACTATCCGCGCCCGCGGCATTTCGGCCTTCGTCACCGTGCAGGAAGGCTGCGACAAGTTCTGCACCTTCTGCGTGGTGCCCTATACGCGCGGCGCCGAAGTCTCGCGCCCGGTCGACAAGATCGTGGAAGACGTGAAGCGGCTCGCCGACCATGGCGTGCGCGAGCTCACGCTGATCGGGCAGAACGTCAACGCCTATCATGGCGAGGGGCCGGACGGGCGCGCCTGGCCGCTCGGCAAGTTGCTGCATCATCTCGCCGCCATCCCCGGCATCGCGCGGCTGCGCTATTCGACCAGCCATCCTCGCGACGTCGATGATTCGCTCATTGAAGCACATCGCGACCTCGCCCCGCTGATGCCGTTCGTGCATCTGCCGGTACAGTCCGGTTCGGACCGGATTCTGGCGGCCATGAACCGCAAACATACCGTCCGCGATTACCGCGATGTGATCGAGCGTTTCCGTAAGGTCCGCCAAGACATTGCATTTTCATCAGATTTTATCGTCGGCTTCCCCGGCGAGACCGAAGCGGATTTTTCCGCCACCCTCGCGCTTGTCATGCAAATCGGATACGCTGGCGCCTATTCGTTCAAATATTCGCCGCGGCCAGGGACGCCGGCGGCGGACATGCAGGAGACGGTGACCTCAGCGGACATGGACGAGCGATTGGCGCGGCTCCAGGAATTGATCGACAGCCAGCAATCGGCCTTCAACAGGGCTGCCATTGGCACCACCGTCGATGTGCTGTTCGAGCGCGCCGCCCGCAATCCCGGCCAGATCGTCGGCCGCACCGCCTACCTGCAGCCCGCGCATGTGATGGCATCACCCGACATCATCGGACAGGTGTTGCCGGTCAGGGTAGACAGCCTGGAGCGCTACAGCCTGCTCGGCGAGCTCGTCACGTCACCCCGCGGCATTCAATCTTCATCCTCCCAAATCACCATTGGAGCCTGAACCCTTGCCAAAAAGCGCATCGGATTCGCCTTCGCTCGCTCCCACCCGCAAATTTGACCGCGACATGCAGGTACCGCCCGAGACGCAAGTCGTCATCGACTTCGACGACAATCGCGCGGCTTCGGCCCTCGTCGGGCCTTACGGACAAAACCTCGCACAGATCGAGCGCCGGCTCGGCATCGTCGTCGATTCCCGCGGCAACCACATCACCATCGCCGGCTCGCGCGATGGCTGCGATGCGGCGCGGCGCGTGCTGGAAACGCTCTATGCCCAGGCGGTGAAGGGCCAGGACGTTGCCCAGGGCGACGTCGAAGGCGCGATCCGCGCCGTGATCGCCCAGGGATCGCTGTTCGAATACGACGCCAAGACCGCGAAATCCGGGTTCGAGACCATCAACCTGCGCAAGCGCCCGGTACGGGCGCGCACCGCCGCGCAGGATTCCTACATCCGCGCGCTGAAACGCCATGAGCTGGTGTTCGGCATCGGCCCCGCCGGCACCGGCAAGACCTGGCTCGCGGTCGCGCATGCCGCGATGCTGTTCGAGCGCAAGGAAGTCGACCGCATCATCCTGTCGCGGCCCGCGGTCGAAGCCGGCGAGCGGCTCGGCTTCCTGCCGGGCGACCTCCGCGAGAAGGTCGATCCTTATTTGAGGCCGATCTACGACGCGCTCTACGACGTGATGGATTCGCGGATCGTCGAGCGCGCGCTGCAGACCGGCGAGATCGAGATCGCGCCGCTCGCCTTCATGCGCGGCCGCACGCTCACCAATGCCGCCATCATCCTGGACGAGGCGCAGAATACCACCACCATGCAGATGAAGATGTTCCTGACCCGGCTCGGCGAGAACAGCCGCATGATCGTCACCGGCGATCCCTCCCAGGTCGACCTGCCGCACGGCCAGACCTCCGGCCTTGCAGAGGCGACCAAGCTGCTCAACGGTGTCGAGGGCGTGTCACAGGTGAGGTTCACCGCCGAAGACGTGATCCGCCATGAGTTGGTGGCGCGCATCGTCGCGGCTTACGAAGGAGCGCCGCAGAAGTCGGCCGGCAAGTGATGTAATGTCACCCTGGCCGGCGAGGCGCGCCGGATAGATTTTTCCTGATATGATGTCGCAACTTACCCTGCCCATGACCGAGGTTCTCGTCGTCGCCGATTGCTGGCGGAGCGAGCCCGACGCCGAAACCGTGATCCAGCGCGCGATCGCGGCTGCGGCCGAGGCCGTCGAGGCCGATGTCGGCGAAGCCGAGCTCGCGGTCATGCTGACCGATGATTCGGGCATCCGTACGCTGAACAGCAATTGGCGCGGCATCGACAAGCCGACCAACGTGCTGTCGTTTCCGGCGCTGCAGGGCGAAGGCGCGCGCAAGCCGGGTGACGCGCCGCCCATGCTCGGCGACATCGCGATCGCCTATGAGACGATGCGGCACGAGGCTGACGAGGAAGGAAAGCCGTTCGACCATCATTTGAGCCACCTCGCGGTGCATGGTTTTCTGCATCTGATCGGCTACGATCACGAAAACGACGCTGACGCCGACGAAATGGAATCTCTGGAAACCGAGATCCTGGCGCAGCTCGGGATTCCCGATCCCTATGCGGACCGGGAACGGGTGGGCTGAAATGCCGGACTCCGACCCGACGCACGACAATCCGCGCAACACGCGCAACCTGCCCGTGGTGGTGCCGCCGGGCGAGGTCGCGCGCCCCTCCGCCGAGAGCTGGCTGCTGCGCGCCATCCGCACGCTGTTCGGATGGAAGCCGGGATCGGTACGCGACGACCTGCAGGTCGTGCTCGATGCCTCGCAGCCCGACGAGGTCGGCTTCAGCGCGGTCGAGCGCGCCATGCTGCGCAACATCCTCAGCCTGCATGAGCGGCGCATCGCCGACGTCATGGTGCATCGCGCCGACATGATCGCGGTCAAACGCGACATTCCGCTCGGCGAATTGATGGACCTGTTCGAGCGCGCGGCGCATTCGCGGCTCGTGGTCTACAATGAATCGCTCGATGATCCCGAAGGCATGGTCCACATCCGCGATTTGCTGGCCTTCATGACCGCGACGGCGCGGGTGCCGGAGACGACGAAGACCCGGCGCAAGAAGCCGCCGCCCGCCGGCCTCGACCTGCGCGCGGTCGATCTGGCGCTGCCGCTGTCGGAAGCCAACATCATCCGCAAGCTGCTCTATGTGCCGCCGTCGATGCGCGCGATCGACCTGCTCGCGCAGATGCAGGCCTCCCGCGTTCATCTGGCGCTGGTGGTCGACGAATATGGCGGCACCGACGGACTGGTCTCGATGGAGGACATCGTCGAGCAGATCGTCGGCGAGATCGACGACGAGCACGACAGCGACGAGCCGCCGGCGATCGTGCGGCAGCCGGATAATTCCTTCATTGCGGACGCGCGCGCCAGCCTCGACGACGTCCGCGCCGTGATCGGCGAGGACTTCGTCACCGGCGAAGCGGGCGAGGAAGTCGAGACGCTCGGCGGCTACCTGGTCAGCCATGTCGGCCGCCTGCCGGTGCGCGGCGAGGTGATCTCCGGGCCCGGCAATTTCGAGATCGAGGTGCTCGATGCCGATCCGCGCCGGGTGAAGCGGCTGCGCATCGCCCCGCGCAAGGAGCGGCCTGCGCCGCGCACGCAGCGCGAAAGCCGCCGCCGCGAGGCCGCGCCCGACGCCAACCCGCCGCCGCAGGCCAACGATAACGCCCAGGCCAACGACAACGCCAAGCCGCCGCCCGCAGACGGGGCCGGCTCGCAGTGATCATCGCCGACAAACTTCGCGGCGTCGGGCTCTCGATCATCCTCGCCTGGGGATGGAAGCGGGCGGGCATCGCGCTTCTCGCCGGCGCGCTGTCGACGCTGGCCATGGCGCCATTCAACGCCTGGCCGGTGCTGTTTCTGACCTTTCCGGTCCTGGTCTGGCTGATCGACGGCGCGGGCGCCGGCCGTCGCGGCGGCGTGCCGGCCGCGGCCTGGACCGGCTGGTGGTTCGGGCTCGGCTATTTCGTGGTCGGGCTGTACTGGATCGGCGAGGCGTTCCTCGTCGATGCCGAGACATTCGCCTGGCTGATGCCGTTCGCCGTGCTCGGCCTGCCCGCCTATCTCGCGCTCTTCACCGCCTTCGGCTTTGCGCTCGCGCGCCTGCTCTGGACCCGCGATGCGACGCGAATCCTCGCGCTCGCGATCAGCCTCACGGTCAGCGAATGGCTGCGCGCGCAGGTGCTCACCGGATTTCCCTGGAACAATTTCGGCTACGCGCTGACCGAGCCGCTGGCGCTGGCGCAGACCGCCTCGCTGATCGGCCTCTGGGGCCTGACCTTCCTCGCCGTTGCGATCTTCGCCTCGCCCGCAGTCCTGATCGACGGCACCTCGCGCGGGCGCAAGCCATGGATCGCGCCGGTCGCTGCGCTGGTGGTGCTGGTCGCCATGGGCGTGTTCGGCGCCGTGCGCCTGTCGCACGAACCGACGCGTCTCGTTCCAAAGGTCCGCCTGCGAATCATGCAGCCCAACCTGCAGCAGGATGTCCGCTTCAATTACTCCGCCAAGGCGGAGGTGATGCAGAAATACCTGACGCTGTCCGATCGTTCCTCGGGGCCGCAGTCGACCGGCGTGCGCGACGCCACCGTGCTGATCTGGCCCGAATCAGCCTTCCCGTTCTTCCTGACGCGCGAGGCCGACGCGATGGCACAGATCGCCACGCTGCTGCCGAAGGGCACGGTGCTGATCACCGGCTCGGTGCGCGCGCCCGACCAGCCGCCGGGCACCCGCATAACGCGTGCTTATAATTCGATTTATGTCATCGATCACGACGGCAATGTGCTCTCCGTGTACGACAAGTTGCACCTGGTCCCGTTTGGCGAATACCTGCCATTCCAGGACTGGATGGAGATGCTCGGATTGCAGCAGCTCACCAAGGTTCAGGGCGGCTTCATTCCGGGCACGGTGCGGCGCTCGATGGAGATTCCGAATGCTCCGCGCGTGCTCCCCTTGATCTGCTACGAGGCGATTTTCCCCGACACCGTCGCGAACCGCGACGACCGCCCCGGCTGGATCGTCAACCTGACCAATGACGGCTGGTTTGGAATCTCGACCGGTCCGTATCAGCATCTGCAGCAGGCGCGGCTGCGCGCGATCGAGCAGGGCCTGCCGGTGGTACGTGCCGCAAACACAGGCATTTCCGCCGTCATCGATCCGCTGGGACGCATTGTCGCACGTCTCGGTCTCGGCATCGAAGGCGTGCTCGATTCGGCGCTGCCGTTGGCCAACCCGCCGACGGTTTACGCGCGCGCCGGCGACATTCCTGCCGCTGTCCTCGTCGCGTTTGCCATGATCTTGGTCATTCGCAGGCGCATGACAAAACGACCTCGGTGACATCGGCCGTCGGGCCCTGCAGATTCGTGTTCGGTTTTCCGACACTCACTAGAAATGTTCTACCTGCGTGGTTCCACCAGTTGACAGATCGACGCGGCGCTTCGCATTCTGTCGCGACCAGTTGATCCAGTCACTTCGTGCTCAAATTGTCGACAATCGACAGAGACCTTCCGGGCAAGTTTTGACGGTGTTGGCGCGTGGGGCAAACGGGATTCCGCTTGCCCTTCCCGCCAGTGCGCTGGCGTTGACATTCGCTTCGATCTTCTCGTCGAACCCAGCCGGCGGATGTCACATCTAAAGCGCACGCTGATCTTATTTTGCGAGTAACCGCGAGCCCGGCATTCATTGCAGGATGCAGGGCACGAGGGATGCGAGTCTAGGACCGGGTCAGCCTGATCCCAAGGAGAGTCGAAAATGTCGACCAAAGCACCGAACCCTGTTGACAAATATGTCGGCAGCCGGGTGCGGATGCGCCGCATTATGCTGGGCATGAGCCAGGAGAAGCTCGGCGAAGCATTGGGCCTTACCTTCCAGCAGATCCAGAAATACGAGAAGGGTACCAACCGGGTCGGGGCCAGCCGTATCCAGCAGATCTCCGAGATCCTTCAGGTCCCCGTGTCATTCCTGTTCGAGGGGGGCCCGACCGGGACTGCGAGCGGCGACGGCTTTGGCGAAGGGACTTCGCCATCCTACATCTCCGATTTCCTCGCAACCTCGGAAGGGCTGGCGCTGACGCGCGCCTTCACGCGCATAACGGATGCGAAGCTCCGCCGCAGCATTGTCGATCTGGTCGAGCAGATCGCCGCGCGCGAGGCGGCGGAGAAGCGCTAAAATACTAGATTCTTGTTTGAGCATGATCTTTTCGGAAAACCGGGTCCACCCCGCATCAAGTGCGGGGCAGGCTTTTTCCGGATCATGCTCCAGCGACCCATTGACGCGCCCAAGGGGGCGAGCGCATGAGAGAGCGCTCCCTTCCCCGATGGCACGCCAATGACAGGCCAAAACCCTTTCGATTCGACCGCCATTCTGAACGGCATCCGAAGCTGGGTCGAAATCGAGACGCCGACCGACGCGCCGGCGCAGGTCAACAAGCTCGCGAACCTGGTGGCCGATCTCTATCGCGGCCTGCCGGCGCGCGTCGAGCGCATCGCGGGCAGGGACGGCTGCGGCGATCATCTGGTGGCGCGGTCGGCCTGGGGACAGGATGCGCCGGGCATCCTGATCCTGAGCCATCTCGACACCGTACATCCGATGGGCTTCATCGAGCGCCTGCCGTTCAAGGTCGAAGGCGACAGCGCCTTCGGTCCCGGCATCTACGACATGAAGGGCGGCGCCTATCTCGCCTTCCATGCCTTCCGGCAGCTTTGTGCGACTGACGCACAATCGCCGCTCGGCATCACCCAGCTCTATGTCTCGGACGAGGAGATCGGCAGCCCCACTTCGCGCGCGCTGATCGAGCAAGAAGGACAGAGAGCCAGATATGTGCTGGTGACCGAGCCCGCGCGCGACGGCGGCAAGATCGTCACGGGGCGCAAGGGCGTCGGACGCTTCGAAGTCTTTATCAAGGGCGCACCGGCGCATTCCGGCACGCGACCCCAGGACGGCCGCAGCGCAATCCGCGAACTCGCTAATGTGATCCTGACGCTGGAAGCGATGAACGATCTCGAGCGCGGCATCACCGTCAATGTCGGCGTGGTCGGAGGCGGCACGCGGCCGAATGTCATTGCCGAGGAAGCCCACGCCGAAGTCGACCTGCGCGTGCCGACGATCGCGGCTGCCGACGAACTGGTGGCGAAAATCCTCGACGTGAAATCGCGCCGCGAAGGCGTCAGTGTGAAGATCACCGGCGGGTTGAACCGGCCACCTTACGAGAAGGGCAACGCCGGCGCCGCGCTGTTCGAGCACGCCAAGGGGTTGGCCACCGAGATCGGCTTCGAGCTGATCGATACGTTTACGGGCGGCGGCTCCGACGGCAACTTCACCGCGAGCCACACCGCAACCCTCGACGGCCTCGGCGTCGACGGCAAGGGCGCGCATACCCATTACGAGCAGCTCTATATCTCCTCGCTCGAGCCGCGGGCGCGGCTGCTCTACCGGCTCTATCAGACGCTGCGATGAGCGCGGCCTCCGGCGATCGCACCAGGCGCGAGGCTGTGTCCGATGACGGCGCCGCGCCGCAGGGGCAGGGTTCGTTCTTTGGCCGCCGCAAGGGCCACAAGCTCCGTGCGCATCAGGCCGACCTGATCGAGCATCTGCTGCCGCATCTTGCACTCGACATCCAGACCGCGGCGCCTGCGGATTTTTCGGAGCCGTTCGGCTCGCCGGTGGAGACAGTCCGCCTGGAGATCGGTTTCGGCGGCGGCGAGCATCTCGCCGCCGAGGCGCAACGCTTCCCGCATACGGGCTTCATCGGCTGCGAGCCCTATGTCAACGGCATGGCCAAGATCCTGGCGCAGATCGAGGCAAACAATATCGGCAACATCCGTCTCTTCGCCGGCGACGCCGCCGAGTTGCTCAAATGGCTGCCGCCGCGATCGCTGGCACGCATCGACCTGATCCATCCCGATCCCTGGCCGAAGCGGCGGCACTGGAAGCGGCGCTTCGTGCAGGACGCGACGATCGCGGCGATGGCCCGCGTGCTCCAGCCGGCGGGCGAATTCCGTTTCGTCAGCGACATCGACGATTACTGCGCCTGGACGCTGTGGCATCTGTTGCGCTCGCCGGATTTTCGCTGGCTCGCGGATCGCGCCGACGATTGGCGGCTGCCCTGGGACGGCTACACCATGACGCGCTACGGCCGCAAAGCCGAGCGCGAAGGCCGTGTCGCGAATTATCTGCGGTTTGCGCGCGCTGGATGATTACGGCTTCGCCGTCTCGGCCATCCGCGCCTTCCTGGCATCGGTGGCCTCCCACACCATGCGCTTGCCGCGCTCGCGGCCCAACAGCTCGATCGGATCGCGGTTGTCGATGTGGCCGAACTGTCCCTTGTAGACGCTGTAGCCACAAAGCTCCTGCAGCCGCCGCGGAAAGCGCCGGGCCGTCTCCTGGGGAATGCCGAGCTGCAGGTTCTCCTGCTGCCGCATCCAGCCCCAGCAATAGGCGCAGGAGAACGCGAAGCGCCGCGCGTTGCCGGTGTTGGCGCCGCCGCCATGCCACAGCGCGCTGTCGAACAGCATCACGCTGCCGGCCGGCATGGTCGCGGTGACCGCGTCGTATTCCCTGCCATATTCCGGCGATGAATCATACCTGTGGCTTCCGGGGACGATACGCGTCGCGCCATTGTCGTGCCGGAAATCGGACAGCGCCCAGATCGCATTCACGGTGATCGGAATGTGCGGACGCGGCAGCGGAATGAGCTGCGTATCCTCATGGATCGGCTGCGCCTCCTGGCCAGGGCCTAGCACCAGCGAGCAGAACGAGGACAACAGGCACTCCTTGTCGAGCACGCGCTCGACCACCGGCAGCACGTTCTCATGCAGCGGCACTTCCCAGAAGATATCGTCATAGGTGAGCAGGTTGTTGACACGCAGCGTCTTGAAGCCTTCGAACGAAGTCCTGGCCGGCCCGAGATTGTGCTCGCGCTCGATGCGCTCGACCGCCGCTTTCAATCCCTCGACCAGACCGGACGAGGCCGCGCCCTCGATCACGGTGTAGCCGTCGTTCCGAATTCTTTCGGCATGCGATTGAATGGCGTCTTCTGCCGGCATCCTGATCTTCTCCCCAAGGCATGATCCGGAAAAGTGTGAAGCGGTTTTCCGAAAAGATCATGCCCAAACCTGGTGGCGCTGTGGCGCGCCTTGGCTCGCGACCATAACGGGCCGCGGGCCGCCTTGGGAAGGGCGGCTTGCCATCAAGCCGACCAGCGCGTCTTCCAGAAGGCGACCACCCGCTCGGCGGTCGAGGGCATCAGCTTGGCGAAATTCACCCGGGCGCTCTCGATATCCGACGGCGCCGGCACGCGGTTCGGGCCCAGCCGAAGCAGGATCAGGGCGTGCACGGTCGCCCATTCGAGGCCGATGGTCTTGCTGACCATCAGGATCGGGTCAAAGCGGTCGCTCGAAATCACGTTGTCGAGCGTCGGGATTTTTATGCCGGACATCGCCGAGAGCGTGGCGATCAATTCCTCATAGCGATGGGTCTTGGCAAAGCCCAGAAGCGCCGCTTCGTTGAGATTGCCGGCCTCATGCAGCGCCAGCACGATGCGCTGGGCCGGCATGAAATCGCGCTTGCTGCCGAACCGCTGTGGCACACCAGTGATCTCGGCCAATGCCAGCTTGATCGCGTTCTGCCGTTCGGGCTTGACGAGGTCGAAGAGCCGGCGGCGCACCGGATCGATCGATCCCGCGAGCAGTTGCTTCAAGCGCATATCGGAAAGATCCGCGCGCTGGCCGACGGTCAGCGTCAGCACCCCATCCTGGCTCGCACGCTTGATCAGCTCGGTATATCCGGTCTCGGAGAACAGCGCCCCGGCATTGCCGGCGGTACGGCGGACCACCTCGCGGTCGCCGCGCTGCACGATGACGTCGGTGAGATCGGGCGACAGTTTTGGCCGCTCCGACATCGCCAGCAGATGGCTTTGACCCCTGACGCGGGCGATCTCGAGCAGGGCATCTTCGTCGAGCACCGGCGAGCGGCGCAGGATCGGCCCCGCCACCAAAATCTCGTTCTCGCGCGCGAGCCGGCCGACCAGCGCTTTCGGCGCATTGGAGACCTGCGACATCCGTTCGGCGAGCTCGGCGCGCGCGATCAGCTCGGCATGGGGAACGAGGTCGATCAGGATCTCGTCAAAGAGATCGACATGGTTGGGCCGCAGGTGGGCGGCGTCCTGGAAAAACAGATCCGCGATCCGGCGCGCGGCTTCGGCGCGCAGTTTCGGATCGCCATTCCTGACGATTTCATCAAGCCCGGGGATCAGGGACGTCGCGATTGTCATCCAAACTGCTCAAACCGCGCGCGTCACGCGCGGCCCCGCCTGAGCCTCCACTCTCGGCCCCTCGCCCCTAAACGCCGGGCCAGGCAGCGAATTCTCCCGGGCAATCTAGGCGGGCTTGGTGAAGGAAGGGTTAGGTTTAAGGTTACCCTCAAGCGCTGCAATTTAATGTTGTCCGGCCTTGCCGGTCTGGAGCAAAAGCGCTATATCAGGCGCGACTTAGCTGTCTCATACGATACGCGTATTGAGAGTGGGCCCCCCGGGACCCGCTCTTTTTTATTACCTGAGCCCGCCTCTCGCCGCTTTGGCACGGACAGGCTCGGATCAGCCCGCCGGAACCGCGATTGCGGCCCGGACAAAACAAGCGAAGAGCCCGTTTGACGCTGGATATGACCGAACCAACTTTTGGTTCCATGGACGCCGAACTGCTGGCCGAGCCGCGCCTGGTGGTCGAGCCGGGCGTGGCCGCGCGCGTGTCGGCGGTTGCAGGCCCCGTGCTGCAGCAGATGGGCTATCGGCTGGTGCGCATCAAGATTTCCGGCGAAGCCGGCTGCACCGTGCAGATCATGGCGGAACGGCCGGACGGCTCGATGCAGATCGATGACTGCGAGGCGATTTCTCGGGCGCTGTCGCCGGTGCTCGACATCGCCGACCCGATCGAGCGTGCCTACCGGCTGGAGATTTCCTCGCCGGGCATCGACCGGCCGCTGGTGCGCCGCTCGGATTTCGAGCGCTTTGGCGGCCATCTCGTCAAGATCGAGATGGCGGTCGCCCATCAGGGCCGCAAGCGTTTCCGCGGCATTCTGGCCGGCGTCGAGGGCGATGCGGTCCGGATCCGTCGCGACGATGTGCGGGAAGGCGAGGACGCCGAGGTGCTTCTGACCATGGAAGACATCGCCGACGCCAGGCTCGTTCTGACCGATGAATTGATCGCGGAATCGATGCGGCGCGGCAAGACTGCCGAGCGCGAGCTCAAGCGCGAGCTGGGGCTGGAACCGCCGCCGGCGCCGCATGCGAAGAGCCAGAAAGTCCAGAAGGTAAAGCCGCGGACAAAACCGGCACCGAAGAACACCAAGCAACACCGCCTCGCCGCCACAAGAGCGCGCAGGGGCGACATCGATTCTACCGAAGGAGACTAGGCCATGGCCGTCAGTGCCAACAAACTCGAACTGCTGCAGATTGCGGATGCAGTCGCGCGCGAGAAATCGATCGACCGCGGCATTGTGATTGCGGCAATGGAGGATGCCATCGCCAAGGCGGCCCGGGCGCGTTACGGCAGCGAGACCGATGTGCATGCCGAAATCGACGCCAAGAAGGGCGAACTGCGGCTGTCACGCCACATGCTGGTCGTCGAGACCGTCGAAAATTCCTCCAACCAGGTTTCGCTGGAAGACGCGCGCCGCGCCAATCCCGGCGCGCAGGTCGGCGACACCATCGCCGACACGCTGCCGCCGCTGGAATATGGCCGCATCGCCGCGCAGTCCGCCAAGCAGGTCATCGTGCAGAAGGTGCGCGAGGCCGAGCGCGACCGGCAGTATCAGGAATTCAAGGACCGCATCGGCGACATCGTCAACGGCATCGTCAAGCGCGTCGAATATGGCAGCGTGATCGTCGATCTCGGCCGCGGCGAAGCCATCATCCGCCGCGACGAGATGCTGCCGCGGGAAGTGTTCCGCAACGGCGATCGCGTCCGCGCCTATATCTTCGACGTGCGCCGCGAAACCCGCGGCCCGCAGATCTTCCTCTCCCGCACCCATCCGCAGTTCATGGCGAAACTGTTCGCGCAGGAAGTGCCGGAGATCTATGACGGCATCGTCGAGATCAAGGCGGTGGCCCGCGACCCCGGATCGCGCGCCAAGATTGGCGTGATCTCGCGCGACTCCTCGGTCGATCCGGTCGGCGCCTGCGTCGGCATGCGCGGTTCGCGCGTGCAGGCCGTGGTCAACGAGCTGCAGGGCGAGAAGATCGACATCATTCCGTGGTCGCCTGATATCGCGACCTTCGTCGTCAACGCGCTGGCGCCGGCCGAAGTCGCCAAGGTCGTCATCGACGAAGACCGCGAGCGCATCGAGGTCGTGGTGCCCGACACCAATAACCAGCTTTCGCTGGCGATCGGCCGCCGCGGCCAGAACGTGCGGCTTGCCTCGCAACTCACCGGCTGGGACATCGACATCCTGACCGAGCAGGAAGAGTCGGAGCGCCGCCAGGCCGACTTCGAGAATTCCACCCGCGTGTTCATGGAAGCGCTCAATGTCGACGAGGTCGTGGGCCAGTTGCTGGCTTCCGAAGGCTTCACCTCGGTCGAGGAGCTGGCGATGGTCGACGTCAAGGAACTCGCCGGGATCGAAGGTTTTGACGAGGAGACCGCGGCCGAGTTGCAGAACCGCGCCAAGGAATATCTCGACCAGCTCGAGAACGAGTTGGAGAACAAGCGCAAGGAGCTGGGCGTCGAGGACGCGATGAAGACGGTGCCAAGCGTAACCTCGAAGATGATGGTCAAGCTCGGCGAGAACGACATCAAGTCGGTCGAGGACCTCGCCGGCTGCGCCACCGACGACCTCGTCGGCTGGACCGAGCGCAAGGAAGGCAGCGAGCCAACCAAGCATCCCGGCATTCTCGACGGCATCGACGTCTCCCGCGACGATGCGGAGCAGATGATCATGCAGGCGCGCGTCAAGGCCGGCTGGATCACCGAGGCCGACCTCGCCAAGCAGCCTTCGGAGGCCGAAGCCTCCGAAGACGAGCCGGCTTAGGTAGAGGAGATGCCCCGCGCATGCTCGCTTTGGCTGACCCTGATCTCGACAACGGACCGCGGACCGAAAAGTCCGCGACGTTGCGGATGTGCGCGGTCAGCCGCGAGCAGCGTCCGATCGACGAGCTGATCCGCTTCGTCGTCTCGCCCCAGGGCGAGGTCGTGCCCGACATCAAGCGCAAGCTTCCCGGCCGCGGTTTGTGGGTTTCGGCCTCCCGCCAGACGGTTGCGGAAGCCGTCCGGCGTCACCAATTCAACAAGGGATTCAAGCGCGACGTCCGGGTGGCGGCGACGCTTGCTGCCGATACCGAAAACCTGCTCACCCGCAGCGCCATCGAGGCGCTCGCCATCGCCGCCAAGGCGGGCCAGGTCGTCTCCGGCTTTGCCAAGGTTGAGGCCGCGCTCACGTCCCGGCAGGGCGGAACCGCGGTCCGGGCCCTGATCCATGCCTCCGACGGCGCCGAGGACGGAATCCGCAAACTGGACGCGGTGGCGCGGCAAAAAGCCGGGAATAAGGGTGAAACGACCGAATTTTCGATAGTCACCGCGCTGTCTTCCGAACAATTGGATTTGGCATTGGGCCGGTCAAATGTGGTACATGCAGCGCTGCTCGCGGGCCCGGCGAGCAGGACCTTCCTGTCGCGAAGCCAGATACTGGTCCGATACCGGTTGGCCGACGCCGACAAGACTGCCGGAACCGCGGCCAAGAACTTGAGCTCGCACTTGAGCCCGCATTCGAAATAGCAACACCGCTTCAAACGACGGTGCGTCCGCGCACCACAGAATTAGGACTACTGAATGGCCGACCAGAATACTCCCGGCGACAAGAAATTGAGTGTCCCGAGCAAGACCTTGACGCTCAAGCCGCGCGTCGAGACGGGCACCGTGCGCCAGAGTTTTCCGCACGGTCGCACCAAGCAGGTCGTGGTCGAAAAGCGCGGCAAGCGCCGCGTCGGCGGCGACGGCCCCTTTGCGGATGCTCCGCACACGGCCCCCGAACCGGCCGTGGCGAAGGCGGCCGCGCCCGCCACCACCGCGAAGACTCCGCTCGGCGGCGGACGTCCGGCCGCGGCTCCATCCGGCCCGCCGCGAAGGCCTTCCGGCGTGGTGCTGCAGACCCTGACCGAGGACGAGCACGCCGCCCGTGTCAGCGCGCTGGCCGATGCCCGGCAGCGCGAAGTCGAAGAGCGGCGCCATGCCGAAGAGGAAGCCAAGCGCCGCGCCAGCCGGGAAGGCGTCGAACAGGCCGAGCGCGAAGCTGCCGAAGCCCGCCGCAAGGCTGAGGAAGAACGCCACCGCCACGAAGAAGATGCCAAGCGCAAGGCCGAGCTCGAGGCAAAGAAGCGTTTTGGCGAAGCCGAGGCCGCCGCCGCGACAGCTTCGCGCCCGGCTTCTGCCGCCGCGCCGGCAACGGCGAAGGCACCAGTCCCGGCACGCACGCCTACGCTGGTGCCGACCACAAGGGCGCCCGGCATCGCCGCCGAGGTGGAAGAGGACGACGGCCCGCGCCAGATTCGCCGCGGCCCCGGCGGCGTCGTGCGTCCGGCCGCCCCTCCGAAGACGACGGCCAAGCCGGGCCCGCAAAAACAGCGTGGCCGCCTCACGGTCGTCACCGCGCTCGATGCCGATGAAATCCGCGAGCGCTCGCTCGCCTCGTTCCGCCGCCGCACCCAGCGCCTGAAGGGACATGCCTCGAACGAGCCGAAGGAGAAGCTGATCCGCGAAGTCACGATTCCTGAGATGATCACCATCCAGGAGCTCGCCAACCGCATGTCCGAGCGCGCGGTCGAGTTGATCCGCATGCTGATGAAGCAGGGCGCGATGCACAAGATCACCGACGTGATCGACGCCGACACCGCGCAGCTCATCGCCGAGGAACTGGGCCACACCGTGAAGCGCGTGGCCGCATCCGACGTCGAGGAAGGCCTGTTCGACGTGGTCGACAATTCCGCCGACACCGAGCCGCGCTCGCCGGTCGTGACCGTGATGGGCCATGTCGACCACGGCAAGACCTCGCTGCTCGACGCGCTGCGCCACGCCAACGTGGTCTCCGGCGAAGCCGGCGGCATCACCCAGCATATCGGCGCCTATCAGGTGGCTTCGCCCGAAAGCGGCAGGATGATCACCTTCATCGACACGCCCGGCCACGCCGCGTTCACCGCGATGCGCGCCCGCGGCGCCAAGGTCACCGACATCGTCGTGCTGGTGGTCGCCGCCGATGACGGCGTGATGCCGCAGACGATCGAAGCCATCAACCACGCCAAGGCGGCCAAGGTGCCGATGATCGTGGCGATCAACAAGATCGACAAGCCGGACGCAAAGCCGGAGCGGGTGCGCACCGAACTGCTGCAGCACGAGGTGCAGGTCGAGTCGCTCGGCGGTGAAGTCGTCGACGTCGAGGTCTCCGCCAAGAACAAGACCAATCTCGATCGCCTGCTCGAAATGATCGCGCTGCAGGCCGATCTGCTCGACCTCAAGACCAATTCGGATCGTCCGGCCGAAGGCACGGTGATCGAAGCCAAGCTCGACCGCGGCCGCGGTCCGGTGGCGACCGTGCTGGTTCAGCGCGGCACGCTGCGCGTCGGCGACATCGTCGTGGCCGGCGCCGAGATGGGCCGCGTCCGCGCGCTGATTTCGGACAAAGGCGAGACCGTCGACGAAGCGGGTCCGTCGGTGCCGGTCGAGGTGCTCGGCTTCAACGGCCCGCCGGAAGCCGGCGATCGTCTGGCCGTGGTCGAGAACGAAGCCCGCGCCCGCCAGATCACGAGCTATCGCGCGCACCAGAAGCGCGAGAACGCAGCCGCCTCGATCTCCGGCATGCGCGGCTCGCTCGAGCAGATGATGTCGCAGCTCAAGACGTCGGGCCGCAAGGAGTTCCCGCTGATCATCAAGGCCGACGTGCAGGGCTCGCTGGAAGCGATTTTGGGTTCGCTGGAAAAGCTCGGTACCGACGAAGTCGCGGCGCGCATCCTGCACGCGGGCGTCGGCGGCATCTCCGAATCCGACGTCACGCTGGCGGAAGGATTCAACGCCGCGATCATCGGCTTCTCCGTCCGTGCCAACAAGGAAGCGGCAGCCGCGGCCAAGCGCAACGGTATCGAAATCCGCTACTACAACATCATCTACGACCTTGTGGATGATGTGAAGAAAGCCATGAGCGGCCTTCTCGCGCCCACATTGCGCGAGACCATGCTCGGCAACGCGCAGATCCTGGAAATCTTCAACATTTCCAAGGTCGGCAAGGTTGCGGGCTGTCGCGTCACCGACGGCACCGTGGAACGCGGCGCCAATGTCCGGCTGATCCGCGACAACGTCGTCGTGCACGAAGGCAAGCTTTCGACACTGAAGCGCTTCAAGGATGAAGTGAAAGAGGTGCAAGCCGGCCAGGAATGCGGCATGGCGTTCGAGAATTACGGCGACATGCGCGCCAACGACGTTATCGAATGTTATCGCGTGGAGACGATCCAGCGCTCGCTGTAAGTCCAAATCTTACAAAGCGCCGAGGATCTTAGACAGGACGTCATGCCCCGGTAGAGGCGGGGCATCGGGGTGTCGCTGAACTAACTTGGAACATGAAATGTCGTCATCGCCCGTTTTTTCGGGCGATGACGACAATTGGATTTTGACAATGCCTCGCCATCATCAGAAAAAAAATTCGACGCCGGGCGGCTCGCAGCGACAATTGCGCGTCGGCGAAGCGGTGCGCCACGCTGTTGCCGATATTCTCGCGCACGGTAACGTCCACGACAGCGACCTCGCGGGCCACATCATTACGGTGCCCGAGGTTCGGATGTCGCCGGACCTGAAACTCGCAACCATTTATGTGATGCCACTTGGCGGGCGTGACACGGACATCGTGATCGCGGCGCTGGATCGCAACAAGAAGTACCTGCGCGGCGAAGTCGCGCGGCGCGTTAACCTAAAATTTGCTCCCGATCTCCGCTTCCACGTCGACGATCGATTCGACGAGGCGGAACGTATCGAGAAATTACTGCGAACGCCTGCGGTGCAAAGAGACCTCGCACCCGATTCGGATGAAGATCAATGATTGCAACCCCCGCCAAGAGCGTCATCGACGCTGACCTGCACGACGTTTCGAAAAATAATTTTTCCGATGTGGTGCGCAACGAGGCGCGCGGCAACAACGATCCGCGCGCCAACAAGCAGCAACGCCAGAACAACAATCAGCCGCGCCGCGACAAGCGCGACATTCATGGCTGGATCGTGCTCGACAAGCCGATCGGCATGACGTCGACGCAAGCGGTCGCCGTGGTGAAGCGGCTGTTTTCGGCCAAGCGCGCCGGACACGCCGGCACGCTCGATCCGCTCGCTTCCGGCGGCCTGCCGATCGCGTTGGGAGAGGCGACCAAGACGGTTCCGTTCGTGATGGACGGCCGCAAGCGCTACCGCTTCACCGTGTGCTGGGGCGAGGAGCGCGACACCGACGACACCGAAGGCCAGGCCGTAAAGACGAGCGACAGCCGCCCGACCGCTGAAGCGATTCGCGCCCTGCTGCCGCAATTCACCGGCCTGATCGAGCAGACCCCGCCGCGCTATTCGGCGATCAAGGTGCAGGGCGAGCGCGCCTATGACCTGGCGCGCGACGGCGAAGTCGTCGAACTGGCCCCGCGCCCGGTCGAGATTCACCAATTAGACCTTGTAGAACAGATAGATAGCAGCCGTTCGGTGTTCGAGGCCGAGTGCGGCAAGGGAACCTATGTGCGGGCTTTGGCCCGCGATATCGGCCGAATTCTCGGCTGTTTCGGGCATATCTGCGCCCTGCGGCGGACCCTGGTCGGCCCGTTCGGTGAAAACGACATGATTCTGCTGGAACAGTTGGAGGCTTTATGTAATAGAGCCGCGTCCGGCGAGGGTAGCCTCGCCGACGCGCTTTTGCCCGTTGAGACCGCGCTGGACGACATCCCGGCACTGGCCGTCACTCGGGCTGATGCGGCAAGGCTCCACAGGGGCCAAGCCGTTTTGTTGCGCGGACGGGATGCGCCCAATAGTAGCGGCACAGTCTATGTCACGGTGGCAGGCCGGCTTCTCGCGCTTGCCGAAGTGAACAATGGCGAAGTCATCCCCAAGCGCGTGTTCAACCTGACCGGGCTGACAGCCAGCTCCGGTCGCAACGAGAGAGTTTGACGATGTCGATTACCGCGCAACGCAAAGCGGAAGTCATCAAGGCGAGTGCCAACAAAGCCGGCGACACCGGCTCCCCCGAGGTTCAGGTCGCGATCCTGTCGGAACGCATCAACAACCTCACGGATCATTTCAAGAGCCACGTGAAGGACAATCATTCGCGCCGCGGCCTCCTGAAGCTCGTGTCGACGCGCCGTTCGCTTCTCAACTACCTGAAGAAGACCGATGAAGCGCGTTACAAGACGCTCATTGAAAAGCACAACATTCGCCGTTGAGCTTGTTTTGAAGTGCACGCGCGGCATTCAGCCGCGCGTTTTTGCATCATCGTCCCGGAGCCGGCGTTTAGCGGTTTTCGAAAGCGACGATGCGTCGGAGCATGAAGCAGAAAGCATCATGCTCCTATTCGAACGTTCAGCAGCAATCCGGCCGCTGGACGCAACGGGCAAGGTGCCCGTGACTTGAAGCGAAAGGATGGACGCCATCCTAAAACCGAAAACCATGGCAGGATCGCCGGATGCTGACGCCGCGTTGTG
This sequence comes from uncultured Alphaproteobacteria bacterium, assembly GCA_963802585.1. GTDB lineage: Bacteria > Pseudomonadota > Alphaproteobacteria > Rhizobiales > Xanthobacteraceae > Bradyrhizobium. The sequence goes on from CAWDJS010000031.1 coordinate 335,558, forward strand.
CTCAGCCTCTCGCCGTCTTGCGCATGGTTTTTTGTTTTGGAGCGTCCTTTTTTTCGCGAACCCATGAAAGAAGACCAAAATGTTCAATATTCATTCAGTCGAGATCGACTGGGGTGGACGTCCCCTTAGACTTGAGACCGGCAAGGTCGCCCGCCAGGCCGATGGTGCCGTGATGGCGACCTACGGCGAGACGGTGGTGCTCGCCACCGTTGTTGCGGCGAAGACGCCGCGCGAGGGCGTCGACTTCCTGCCGCTGACCGTCGACTATCAGGAAAAGACCTATGCCGCGGGCCGCATTCCCGGCGGCTATTTCAAGCGCGAGGGCCGTCCGACCGAAAAGGAAACGCTGGTTTCCCGCCTGATCGACCGCCCGATCCGTCCGCTGTTCGTCGACGGCTGGCGCAACGAGACCCAGGTGATCGTCACCGTGCTCTCGCACGACATGGAGAACGATCCGGATATCGTGGCGCTGGTGGCTTCGTCCGCGGCGCTGACGCTGTCGGGCGCACCCTTCAAGGGCCCGATCGGCGCCGCACGCGTCGGCTTCATCAATGACGAATATGTGCTCAACCCGACGCTGGACGAGATGATCGAGACCCAGCTCGACCTCGTCGTCGCCGGCACCGCCGACGCCGTGCTGATGGTGGAATCGGAAGCCAAGGAGCTCAACGAAGACATCATGCTCGGCGCGGTCATGTTCGGCCATCGTCACTTCCAGCCCGTGATCAACGCGATCATCGAGCTCGCCGAGAAGGCAGCGAAGGAGCCGCGCGAAGTCACCGTGATCGACAACTCCGCGATCGAAAAGGAAATGCTCGGTCTCGCCGAGCAGGACCTGCGCAAGGCCTACGCGATCCCGGTCAAGCAGGAGCGCTACGCCGCCGTCGGCGCCGTCAAGGAAAAGGTGATGGCGCACTTCTTCCCGGAAGGGCAGGAGCCGAAATACGACAAGCTCCGCGTCGCCGCCGTGTTCAAGGAGCTGGAAGCCAAGATCGTGCGCTGGAACATCCTGGATACCGGCAAGCGCATCGACGGCCGCGACTCCAAGACCGTGCGCAACATCGTCTGCGAAGTCGGCGTGTTGCCGCGCGCCCACGGCTCGGCGCTGTTCACCCGCGGCGAAACCCAGGGCCTGGTGGTGACCACGCTCGGCACCGGCGAGGACGAGCAGTACATCGACGCGCTGTCGGGAACGTATAAAGAGACGTTCCTGCTGCACTACAACTTCCCTCCCTACTCGGTCGGTGAGACCGGCCGCCTCGGCGGCACCAAGCGCCGCGAGATCGGCCACGGCAAGCTTGCCTGGCGGGCGATCCGCCCGGTGCTGCCGCCGCACCACGAGTTCCCCTACACCATCCGCGTGGTGTCGGAGATCACCGAGTCCAACGGCTCATCGTCGATGGCGACCGTCTGCGGCTCGTCGCTGGCGCTGATGGATGCCGGCGTGCCGCTGAAGCGGCCGACCGCCGGCATCGCCATGGGCCTGATCCTGGAAGACAAGCGCTTTGCGGTGCTCTCGGACATCCTGGGCGACGAGGACCATCTCGGCGACATGGACTTCAAGGTTGCCGGCACGGATCACGGCATCACCTCGCTGCAGATGGACATCAAGATCGAGGGCATCACCGAGGAGATCATGAAGGTGGCGCTTGGCCAGGCCAAGGACGGGCGCATCCACATCCTCGGCGAGATGGCGAAGGCGTTGACCAATGCCCGCGCCGAGCTCGGCGAATACGCCCCGCGCATCGAGACCTTCAAGATCCCGACCGACAAGATCCGTGAAGTGATCGGCACCGGCGGCAAGGTGATCCGCGAGATCGTGGAAAAGACCGGCGCCAAGATCAACATCGAGGACGACGGCACGGTAAAGGTCGCTTCCAACGACGGCGAGGCCATGAAGGCCGCGATCAAGTGGATCAAGTCGATCACCTCGGAGCCCGAGATCGGTCAGATCTATGAAGGCACCGTCGTCAAGGTCATGGAGTTCGGCGCCTTCGTGAACTTCTTCGGCGCCAAGGACGGCCTCGTCCACATCAGCCAGCTCGCGGCCAACCGCGTGCAGAAGACCTCCGACGTCGTCAAGGAAGGCGACAAGGTCAAGGTCAAGCTGCTCGGCTTCGATGACCGCGGCAAGACCCGGCTGTCGATGAAGGCGGTCGACCAGGCCACCGGCGAGGATCTCGAAAAGGGCAACAAGACCGACGCCCCGATGCCGCGCGAAGCCGCCGGCGAGTAATCGCTCTCACACTCAAATGCAAAGGGCGGCCTTTCGGCCGCCCTTTTTTGTTTTTACTCTGTGCAGCTCAGTTGGGCCGCGCCATGTCGAACCGATCGGCGTTCATCACTTTGGTCCATGCGGCGACGAAGTCCTTCACGAACTTCTCTTTGGAGTCCGCGCACCCGTATACTTCCGCGAACGCACGCAACTGCGAGTGCGAGCCGAAGATCAGGTCGACGCGGGTGCCGGTCCATTTGATCGCCTTCGTCTTGCGGTCGCGGCCCTCGTAGATGCCTTCGCCGGCGTGGCTCCACTCCGTCCCCATGTCGAGCAGGTTCAGGAAGAAGTCGTTGGTCAGCGTCCCCGGCTTGCCGGTGAAGACGCCGTGCTTGGCCTTGCCGGTATTGGCGCCCAGGACACGCAAGCCGCCGACGAGTGCCGTCATCTCCGGCCCCGTGAGCTTCAGCAATTGCGCCCGGTCCACCATGGCCTCTTCGGGCATCATGAACTGCCGCTTGCCGCCGATGTAGTTGCGGAAGCCATCGGCCCGCGGCTCCAGCGGGGCAAAGGATGCCACGTCCGTCTGCTCCTGCGACGCGTCCGCGCGCCCCGGCGTGAACGGGACTTTCACATCGGTGCCGCCGTCTTTCGCGGCCTTCTCGATCGCGGCGCCGCCGGCCAGAACGATCAGGTCGGCGAGCGAGACCTTCTTGCCGCCCTTCTGGGCGCCGTTGAACTCCTTCTGGATGGCTTCGAGCTTCTCCAGCACACCCTTGAGCTGCGCCGGCTCGTTGACCTCCCAGTCCTTCTGCGGGCTGAGGCGAATGCGGGCGCCATTGGCGCCGCCGCGCTTGTCGGAGCCGCGGAACGTGGACGCCGAGGCCCAGGCCACCGACACCAGCTGAGACACCGACAGGCCGGAGGCGAGAATCTTGGCCTTCAGCGCCTCGACATCGCTGCTGTCGATCACGGGATGATCGACCGCGGGAATCGGGTCCTGCCAGATCAGCGTCTCCTTCGGCACCAGCGGGCCGAGGTAACGCACGACCGGCCCCATATCGCGGTGCGTGAGCTTGAACCAGGCGCGGGCAAAGGCGTCCGCGAACTGCTCGGGATGCTCGTAGAAGCGGCGCGAGATCTTTTCATAGGCCGGGTCGATCCGCAGCGAGAGGTCGGTGGTCAGCATCGTCGGCGCATGCTTCTTCGACTTGTCGAAGGCATCGGGGATCGTCGCCGCGGCGCCTTTCGCCACCCATTGCTTTGCCCCGGCCGGGCTCTTGGTCAGCTCCCATTCGTTTTCGAACAGGTTCTTGAAGAAGAGATTGCTCCACTTCGTCGGCGTCTGCGTCCAGGTGACCTCGGGCCCGCCGGTGATGGCGTCGGCCCCAATGCCGGTGCCGTGCGTGCTCTTCCAGCCGAGACCCTGATCCTCGATGGCGCCGCTCTCGGGGTCCGCTCCGACCAGCGATGGATCGCCGGCACCGTGCGTCTTGCCAAAACTGTGACCGCCCGCAATCAGCGCCACCGTCTCTTCATCGTTCATCGCCATGCGGAAGAACGTCTCGCGAATGTCCTTGGCCGCTGCGAGGGGGTCCGGATTGCCGTTCGGGCCTTCCGGATTGACGTAGATCAGGCCCATCTGCACCGCGCCGAGCGGCTCGGAGAGCTGGCGCTCGCCGCTGTAGCGTTCGTCGCCCAGCCACGTGCCTTCGGGACCCCAGAAGAGTTCTTCCGGCTCCCAAACGTCGGCGCGGCCACCGGCAAAACCAAACGTCTTGAAGCCCATCGACTCGAGCGCGACATTGCCGGCGAGAATCATAAGGTCGGCCCATGAGAGCTTGCGGCCATATTTCTGCTTGATCGGCCAGAGCAGCCGGCGCGCCTTGTCGAGGTTGGCGTTGTCCGGCCAGCTGTTGAGAGGTGCGAAGCGTTGCTGACCGGCGCCGGCGCCACCGCGGCCGTCGGTGATGCGGTAGGTGCCCGCGCTGTGCCAGGCCATGCGGATCATGAGGCCGCCGTAATGACCGAAGTCGGCAGGCCACCATTCCTGGGAGGTCGTCATCAGGGCCGTCAGGTCCTTGATGACCGCGTTGAGGTCGAGAGTCTTGAATTCCTTGGCGTAGTCGAACGCCTTGTCCATCGGATCGGACAGACTGGAATTCTTGTGCAGCATCTGGATGTCGAGCGACTCCGGCCACCAGTCACGATTTGTGCGCGCGCGAGGGCCGCCTGTGAACGGGCACTTGCCCGCGCCTTCGTCGGTTTTTGCGTCCATGTTTCTTCTCCGATGATGGTTGGTGGATCGTGTTGGAGGTGGTCCTCCCCATAGCACTGTACGCGTCGCAATCCATCAGGTAAAATTGACTTTAATGATCGCAGCGATAAGATAATCTGATGATAAATGTGACGCTTCGACAACTTCGCTATTTCGATGCGCTGGCCCGGCACGGCCATTTCGGGCGGGCCGCTGAAGCCTGCGCGATATCGCAGCCGGCGCTGTCGATGCAGATCCGCGAAATGGAGGATGCGCTCGGCAGCGCGCTCATCGAGCGAAGCGCGCGACAGGTGGCACTGACCAAATTCGGCGAAGAACTGGTCCATCGCGTGCGCGACATCCTGCGCTCGGTCGATGAGCTCGGCGATTTTGCGCGGGCGTCGCGCGACCGGCTCGCCGGCCGGCTGCGCATCGGCATGATCCCGACCATTGCGCCCTATCTGCTGCCCAAGGTCATCGAGAACCTCGCGCGCATCCATCCCGAGCTCGACATTCACGTCCGCGAGACGCTGACGCCGAAGCTGATCAAGGAGGTCGCCGAGGGCCGGCTCGATACGGCCATCGTGGCTCTTCCCGTGTCCGAGCCCTCGTTGACCGAAGTCGCCCTGTTCACGGAAAATTTCCTGCTGGTCCGGCCCGGCGAGGCTGAGGGAACACCGGTGCCGAGCCCCGAGACGTTGCGCGAAATGCGGCTGCTGCTGCTGGAAGAGGGACATTGTTTCCGCGATCAGGCGCTCGCATTCTGCAAGATGCAATCCTCGCCGCCGCGGGAGGTGCTGGACGCAAGCTCGCTTTCGACGCTCGTTCAGATGGTCGGCGCCGGCATTGGCGTCACCCTGATCCCGGAAATGGCCGTGGCGGTGGAAACACGTTCGGCCCCGGTGTCGATCACCCGCTTCAAGAATCCGCAACCCTCGCGAACCATCGGCATGGTCTGGCGCAAGAGCAGTCCGCTTGCCGCACAGCTCCAGCAAATCTCCGAAGTGGTGTATCTGTCGGCCGGCAAGACGCAGGAGCGGAGACGACGCGCGGGCGATGCATCTTCGCCAACAGTCGCGCGTCGCGGCCGGGCTGCGCAGCAAGGAGGCTAAACCAACGCCTCAAGTATTGATTGCGATATGGACGCTATTCAACTATGCGTGCCACCGCCCGGCATGATTGAACAGCGAGCGGAGCATGAAGCGCGTATCCTTCAAGGGTGTTGCGATCGGCAACATCACCGACATCCTGGCTACAAATCTGATCCTGCTGCCCGTGATAATCTACATCGTGGGCGGTCCGACGGCGCGGTCGGCTTCCGGTAATGCGGCCGATACCGTCACGGAAATCCTCATGAGAAGCCAGCTGTTCATTATCTCGTCCAGTATTCTGGGCGGGCTCTGCTCCGTGCTCGGCGGTTACGTTTCGGCACGCATCGCGAAACACGATGAATTGCTGAACGGAAGCCTCTCGTCGATCCTCTGTATCGCCAGCGGATTGTACAGCTTGATTCATGCCAGTTCGCCGGGCCATTCATGGCTGCACCTCGCCTACCTGCCTCTAAGCCCTGCTCTGGGGGCTCTCGGCGGCTTTCTGTGCCTGCGCCGAAACGCGCGCGCATGATGGACCCCATGATCCGGCCCGCCCGCGCGGAAGAGTATGACGAGATCGCCCGCGTCTGGATGGAGAGCTGGGTCTCGACCGGACTTGCGGAGGTGAGCGATTTTCTGCTGGCGAATTTGCGCGCCCGTGTACGGCGAGAGATCGAGAATGACTGGAGCCTGTTCGTCGCCGACGACAGCGGCGCGATCGCGGCGATGCTGGCGATCCATTTGCCAAAGCTCTATCTCGATCAGCTCTTCGTCGCTCCCGACTATCAGGGCCGCTCGCTCGGCCGCAAACTGCTCGCCTTCACGCGAACGCAATTGCCTGACGAAATCCATCTGCGCTGCGCGGAGGGAAACGAGAAGGCCTGGCGCTGGTACGAGCGCGAAGGTTTTGTCTTCGAGAAAGAGCAGGTTGAGCCGATGAACGGCTTGGTGATGAAATATTATCGCTGGAAGAGGGAAGATACCCGATGATGCAGCTCTACTGGTCGCCGCGCTCGCGCTCGTTCACCACGCTCTGGCTGATGGAAGAAACCGGGGCTCCTTACGAGCGCGTGCTGACCGATATTTCGACTGGCGCGCAGAAGAAGGCGGAATATCTCGCCATCAATCCGATGGGCAAGGTGCCCGCGCTCAAGGATGGCGACGCCACGCTGGCGGAAGCAGCCGCCATCTGCGCCTATGTCGCCGAGCGTTGTCCCGAGGCGAAGCTGGCCCCTCCCCTCGGCGATCCCCTGCGCGCAAAGTATCTCTACTGGCTGTTCTTCGCGCCGGGCTGCGTCGAGCCGGCGATGGTGCAGATCGCGACCAAGATCGAGATGAACCCGGTCGCCGCCGGCTGGGGCGAGGCGCAGCGGGTGTTCGACGTGCTCGACGTGGCGCTCGCCAAGGGGCCGTGGATTCTCGGCGCGAATTTTTCCGCCGCCGACATCGCGATCGGCTCGGCGCTGAATTTCTGCGTGCGGCTGTTCAAGATGGTGCCGTCGCGTCCGTCGTTCGACGCCTACATCGCCCGCTGCATGGAACGTCCGGCATTCCAGCGCGCCGAGAAGATCGCGGCGGGTTAATTGCGATCCTTCAACTCTTCCGGCCGTGGCATCGAGATCACGTTGTAGCCGGAATCGACGTAGTGGATTTCTCCGGTGACGCCGCCGGAGAGATCGGACAACAGATACAGCGCCGAGCCGCCGAGCTCATCCAGCGTGACGCCACGCCCGAGCGGCGAATGCCGTTGCTGGAAGGCAAACATCGCGCGCGCATCGCCGATGCCGGAGCCGGCGAGCGTGCGCACCGGACCCGCCGAAATCGCATTGATGCGGATGCCGCGTGGCCCGAAATCGGAAGCGAGGTAGCGCACGGAGGCTTCCAGCGCCGCCTTCGCCACGCCCATCACGTTATAATTCGGCATCACCCGCATCGAGCCGCCGTAGGTCAGCGTGATCATCGACCCGCCCGTGTCAGGCATCAGCTCGGCGGCGCGCCTGGCGAGCTCGGTGAAGGAGAAGCAGGAAATCAGCATGGTGCGCGAAAAATTCTCGCGCGTGGTGTCGGCGTAGCGGCCCTTCAGCTCGTTCTTGTCGGAAAACGCAATGGCATGGACCAGGAAATCGAGTCCGCCCCATTTCGCCTTCAGGCCAGAGAAAAGCTGATCGACGCTGTCTAGATTTTCGACGTCGCAGGGCAGCACCTGCTCGACCCCGAGCGATTGCGCCAGCGGCTTGACCCGCTTGCCGAGCGCCTCGCCCTGAAAGGTGAAAGCCATCTCGGCGCCCTGCGCGGCAAGCGTCTTTGCGATACCCCAGGCGATCGAATGATCATTGGCAATGCCCATGATCAGGCCGCGCTTGCCCTTCATCAGGTCGTGCATCGCCCCTCACTCCACGCTTGCGATGAAACGGACCTTACGCATCCAGCCGCTTGAACACCAGCGTGGCGTTGGTGCCGCCGAATCCGAACGAATTGGACAGCACGGTTCCGAGCCTGGCGTTGTCGACGCGTTTGCGCACGATCGGCATGTCGGCGAAGATCGGATCGAGCTCGGTGATATGCGCGCTTTCGCAGATGAAGCCGTTGTTCATCATCAGAAGCGAATAGATCGCTTCCTGCACGCCGGTGGCACCGAGCGAATGGCCGGTCAACGCTTTCGTCGCCGAGATCGGCGGGCATTTCTCGCCGGTGCCGAACACCTTGCGGATCGCCTCGATCTCAGGCGGGTCGCCGGCCGGCGTCGAGGTGGCGTGCGGGTTGATGTAGTCGATCTTGGTCTTGACGGTCGACATCGCCATCTTCATGCAGCGCTCGGCGCCTTCGCCCGAAGGCGCGACCATATCGTAGCCGTCGGAGGTCGCGCCGTAGCCGACGATCTCGCCATAGATCTTCGCGCCGCGCGCCTTGGCATGCTCCAGCTCTTCCAGCACCACCACGCCGGCGCCGCCGGCGATGACAAAGCCGTCGCGGCTGATGTCGTAGGGGCGCGAGGCGGTCGCGGGCGTGTCGTTATATTTCGACGACATCGCGCCCATCGCGTCGAACAGCACCGACAACGACCAGTCCAGTTCTTCGCAGCCGCCGGCAAAGATAATGTCCTGCTTGCCCACCTGAATGGTCTCATAGGCATTGCCGATGCAATGGTTCGAGGTCGCGCAGGCCGACGAGATCGAATAATTCACGCCCTTGATCTTGAACCAGGTCGCAAGCGTCGCGGACGCGGTCGACGACATCGCCTTCGGCACCGCGAACGGCCCGACCCGCTTCGGGCCCTTGGTTCGCGTGATGTCGGCGGCCTCGACGATGGTGCGCGCCGAGGGGCCGCCCGAGCCCATGATGATGCCGGTGCGCTCGTTGGAGACTTCCGACGGCGCCAGGCCCGAATCCTGGATCGCCTGCTCCATCGCGATGTGATTCCACGCGGCGCCCTCGGCGAGGAAGCGCATCGCACGGCGGTCGATCACGCCGGTCGGATCGAGCGTCGGCGCACCCTGCACCTGCGAACGAAAACCCAGCTCGGCATATTTTTCGGCGCGCGTGATCCCGGACCTGGCCTCATGAAGGCTCGCAAGCACTTCCTGGGTGTTGTTTCCGATGGATGAGACGATGCCCATCCCCGTGATGACAACCCGCTTCATGTTCGCCTCGTCCCTGCCTTTAACTGTGTCTCGTTGCGCGCTGTTTTCGTTCAAGCGGGCGCGGTGCCCTGCTTGAACAGCCCGACCTTCAGATCCTTGGCGCGATAGATAATATTGTCGTCCACCGAAAGCCACCCGTCGGCGATACCCAGCACCAGCTTTGAGCGCATCACGCGCTTGATGTCGATGTTGTACACAACCTTGCGCGCATCGGGCATGATCTGCCCGCCGAATTTCAATTCGCTCAGACCCAGCGCCCGGCCGCGGCCTTCGCCGCCGATCCAGCCGAGATAAAAGCCGACCATCTGCCAGAGCGCATCGAGGCCGAGACAGCCGGGCATCACGGGATCGTTCTTGAAATGGCAGCCGAAGAACCAGAGGTCCGGCTTCACATCGAGTTCGGCGCGCACGACACCCTTGCCGAACTCGCCGCCGGTTTCGCTGATTTCGCTGATGCGGTCGAACATCAGCATCGGCGGCAGCGGCAATTGCGCATTGCCCGGGCCGAACATCTCGCCACGGCCGCAGGCCAGCAGATCCTCATATTCATAGCCGTTGCGCCGATTGAGCATATCAAGGTGCCTCTTCTACAATCCCCGATTGAGCTTTTTTCGCGAATAGACCCGTTGAGATAAGTCAGAAGCGCGCCGATCGACTTGCGGTTCGGCGCGAATTCCGGAAGGCCAAGAGGGCCTTAAGGGTTGCTGGCGCTTCGCTGTGCCGAATGGGTTAACCGGGTCCGGCGCTCCTCTATCATAGGCCTTTGCCAACGGCAAAGCGCCCTTTGCCGGTAAAATCGCCGCATCCTCCCGTAAGTTCCCGGGGAGTGTCCTGGGCCGGTTCTAGTTGCGAAAAACTTGCATCTAAGGGATTTCCTCCATATATTCCGTTGAGATAGTCCGGATTTGAGAGTGCGGTGCCCGAAGTGGAAACGACCGATAACCGTTCAGAATTGAACGACGACACCGCGCGTGCCGAGATGGCTGCAGGACGCCAACCGGCGCTGACCGGCTGCCCGTGGCACGACGTCAATGAAATGCTGCAGTCCGCGGGGCTGCGTCCGACGCGGCAGCGCATGGCGCTGGGCTGGCTTTTGTTCGGCAAGGGTGCCCGCCATCTGACCGCTGAAATGCTTTACGAGGAAGCAACGCTGGCCAAGGTTCCGGTGTCGCTCGCCACCGTCTACAACACGCTCAACCAGCTCACCGATGCGGGCCTGCTGCGCCAGGTTTCGGTCGACGGCACCAAGACCTATTTCGACACCAACGTCACCGCGCATCATCACTTCTATCTCGAGAACAACCACGAGCTGGTCGATATTCCCGACCCGCATCTGATGCTCTCGAAAATGCCCGAGGTGCCCGAGGGCTACGAGATCGCACGCATCGACATGGTCGTGCGGCTGCGCAAGAAGCGCTGATTTGAAGACTCGTCATACGCGAGCTTGACCCGCGTATCCATCAATCTTCGCAAAATGCTTTTTTGAAAGTGGATGGATTGCCGGGTCAAGCCCGGCAATGACAAGACTGTTCTAATTCACCTGCTCGTCGGAATAGACGCCCCACAGCCGCTGCTGTTCGATCCAGCCGTCAAAACCGTCGCCGGCGATGTGGCACCAGTGCGCATCGCATCTCTTCACCTGCGCCACGACACCGGCCTGCAGCCGCGCCGCGATCGCGCTCGATGAATCGGCGCGATCGTACAGCGGCGCCAGATCATCCTTGTTCTTCATGGTGACGACCGCGGTGCGCCGTCCCGACAGCAGCGAGTGATAGACCCAGCCTTCCGAGCCCTCGGAATCGCGCACACGCCGCCAGTTCTCGAACTCGGCGGTGATTTCGACCGGCAGTCCCGGGCGGGTAAAGACCCAGGCGACGTCATTGTCCTTGGTCGGACCGGCGCGAACGTTCACGTGATCGGATTTCAGGCTGACATAGCGTGGAATCGGCAGACCGCTGGTGGTCATCGCGGCGTCCTTGGCGGTGTATCCGGGTGAGACCGAGGCTCCCAGCAGGACACCCACGAGCACCGCAACCGAACCGAAACGCCTCAACGCCATCAACCCGTCTCCTGCCGAGCTGGTCCAACCCAAATAGTCGAGCTGACGACCGAAACCCGCGCCTGATCCCCTAAATTCCTCTGCCCCGTTTGCCCCAGACCCTACCAAAGCCGAGGTTTGCCGGAGTTCTTGTCTTGGCCCGGCCTTCTGCTAGAGAGGACGGAACGGCAGCCACCAAGACGCGCCCGAAGCCCTTTGTTACGGCTTCCCAAGGATCAATCGGGAACCCACGGAAACGCCGGGATTGGGCTGCAACGGCAGTGTCGAACACCCGGGTTAATGAGGTCTGAATCACCTCATGTGAGCAGGACATGTCGGTTAAGAAAAAGCCTCTGGTCGTCGTCACCCGCAAGTTGCCGGATTCGATCGAGACCCGCATGCGCGAGCTGTTCGACGCGAAGCTCAATCTCGACGATACGCCGATGAGCGAGGAGCAGATCGCCGAAGCGGTCCGCACCGCCGACGTGCTGGTGCCGACCGTCACCGACGAGATCACCGAAGAGCTCTTGAAGCAGCCCGACAGCAAGCTGAAGATGATCGCCAATTTCGGCAACGGCGTCGACAACATCGACGTGGTGGCGGCGCATGCGCGCGGCATCACGGTGACCAACACGCCGAAGGTCCTGACCGAAGACACCGCCGACATGACCATGGCGCTGATCCTCGCGGTGCCGCGCCGGCTGGTCGAGGGCGCCTCGATCCTCACCGAAGGCAAGAACTGGCCGGGCTGGTCGCCGACCTGGATGCTCGGCCACAGAATCGGCGGCAAGCGGCTTGGCATCATCGGCATGGGCCGCATCGGCCAGGCCGTGGCGCGCCGCGCGCGCGCTTTCGGCCTGCAGATCCACTATCATAACCGCCGCCCCGTCGCGCCCGTGATCGCCGAAGAGCTGGGCGCGACCTATTGGGAAAGCCTCGACCAGATGCTGGCGCGGATGGACATCATCTCGGTGAATTGTCCGCACACGCCGGCGACGTTCCATCTGCTTTCGGCGCGGCGGCTGAAGCTGATCCGCAAGGACGCCTATATCGTCAACACCGCGCGCGGTGAGGTGATCGACGAGGACACCCTGACCAAGCTGATCGAGAGCGGCGAGATCGGCGGCGCCGGCCTCGACGTCTATGAGAACGAGCCCGCGGTCAATCCAAAACTGGTGCGGCTGGCCAAGCTGGGCAAGGTGGCGCTGTTGCCGCATATGGGCTCGGCCACGATCGAAGGCCGCGTCGAGATGGGCGAGAAGGTGATCATCAACATCCGCACCTTCCTCGACAACCACAAGCCGCCGGATCGCGTGCTGCCAAGCATGCTGTGACGTGTCGAGCCCGCATGAGCCAACGGGTCCGTGCGAAGCGCGGCCCGATGATAAACTCCGCGACATGCGGGAGCTAACCCTCGGTGTCGCTTCGCTCACCCGGGCTAACGCCAATCGCGTTCGTGGCCCTCAGGCGGCCCGCAACGCGCGTGTCGCCTGCGGCGCGATCGGCAATTCCGCCCCGTCCAGCGATCGCCGCACGCTGATGCTGTCCAGCGGGATATTTTCCGGCGGGGCAAATACGAAGCTGTGGGATCCACTGCCGATTCCGGCACGCTCGAGATCGCGACGATAACGATTGGCGAGAACCTGCCCGATCGGCTTGCCGCCGGCACAGATGTCGAGACAGACCGCCGCCTCGGGGTAATCGACAGCCTGCGCCCAGCCTTCGATGCATTCCGCACCGACGTGGTCGACAAAGCCGCGCAGTTCACCGGCGCGGGGCGCATCAGCCGCGCCTGGAAGTCCCGCGCGCGAGGCAATCCGCCGGCGGATGACCTCGACTTCATAACCGTGTTGCAGCCGCGGCGCGCAATAAGTGGCGTATGCGGGAGCCGCCTGTTCCGGATACAGCGCATGGTATTCATGCCCGTTGTGGAACATGCCGCGGCTATCGTCGTCGACGAAGGTTTCCGAGAGCGCGCCCTCGGCGAAGATGATGTCGTGGGTATCGAGCTCGATGCGGAAATATTCGACTTCATCGATGCGCGCGGCCTGCACGATCGAAACGCCGTTCAGGCGCTCACGCTCAGACGCATCTTTGTTTTTCAAGAGCGCAGCCATAGGCGGCGGCGTAGCGAGTGATGATGATCGCGCCCGTTAACCAAGAAACAGGTCTGCGGATGCAAAATGGTAAAATTTAAGATAAATTAAAATCAATTAGAGAGCTCACCGACGCACAGCGACTCGTGAGCAAGCGAGAATAGCTTTTTCTCTTCGTGTTGCCGTCGGCGGGCGGCTGTGAATTTTTATTTCACCGGCGCACGGAGACTCACACATGAAGCGGCCTTGGTTGGCTGCCATCGTTGCGATGGCGGCGAGCGGACCCGCATGGGCTCAATCATCGACGGCGTCGGGGACGGGCGTCGGCACTGCCAGATCGACATCGAGTTCGCAAGCCATCTCGGGGCAAGGCGGCACGGGGGTCGGCGTCGCGGCAATCACCACCAACAGCACCGTGCCGGCCGATCAGACAGTCAGGAACGTGCCGGGCGTTGTCGCACCGGGCTTGGCCGCGGCCGGGCTCGAAACGTGCCTCGGGTCGGTTTCCGGCGGCGGCGCGTTTGTCGGGACCGGATTTAGCTTCGGCACCACGGTCCCTGATCCCGGCTGCGCGGCGCGGCTCGATGCGCGGACACTGTGGAGCATGGGGCTGAAGAAGGCCGCGGTGGCGCGGCTTTGCCTCAACGGCGACATCTACCGCGCGATGCCGGAGGTCTGCGACCAGTACCTGCCGTCGCCAGCGCCAAGCTATTCCGCCCTGCCGCTGGTCCCCACCCACTACGCGCAGGCGCAAGCCTCCGAGGAGCAGCCCCACACTATCCGTGACATTTGGCTGGTCGAAGGGGCGATCGGCAAGAACCGTCTTTGCAACGAATACGATGTGACCCGGCAGCGCTGCCGTGTCTGGGCTCACACCGTGCACCGGTCGGCACCGAAGAAGAAGTCGATGCCGAGTGGTGAAACCCCTCACACGGCAGCATCGCCCGCCCCGGCAACCGTCGTGGCGGCAACCGAAGAGAAGGAGAAGTCACAATGAAAAAGCTGTTGATGACTGTTTCGTTCATCGCTCTGGTGGGAAGCATTTTACCGGCTGATGCCGCCTCCACGCTCGCCATCGGCGGCGGTGCCAATCTCGGTAATGTGACCACGCTCACCGGCGCTGGAGCGTTGGGCAACGCCGCGGCTGCTTCGGCGGCCAATGGTCTCAATACGTCGGTAGGTAGCGGCGTTGCGGTCGCTACGCCTGCGGGGAGCCTCAGTGCTGGCATCGGCACGTCCATCGGTCAGTCTACCGGGCAATCCGGTGCAGTGGCCGGTCCGGGTGGCGCGGCCCTGAGCGGCGCCTTCTCCAACAATGGCGGTATCGGTGTCGGCGGCGGCTTCACCAACGTGCTGCCCTAACGTAGACGACAGCAGCATGGTGGCGACCTTCGCCACCATGCTCTGTTGATGGGCAAGACATTGGCAGCTTGGAGGAAGCGAGCAATCATCCAAGGGAGACCTCCAGCTCACCTCGCACTTCCGCTTTTTAGCACTTTTCGGACCTCACCCGACGTCCGACTTGAGTCCGGAACGCGCGCCAAAGCGGAGGTCCTTCGACCCATCTGAATGATGATGCTTCGGGGATCACCGGTGCCCGCTCAGATCCGTGATGGTCAGCGCATCGCCGTTGAGCGGATTGAGCGGATCGCGCGCATAGCGCAGCGTCTCGAACCGCATGTTGCGGGCGTCGATCATCAGCAGCTTGCCGACCAGGCCCTCGCCGAAGCCTGTGATCTCGCGGATGGCTTCGAGCGCCATCATCGAGCCGAGCACGCCGGCCAGCGCGCCGAGCACACCGGCTTCCGCGCAGGTCGGCACCGTGCCCGCCGGCGGAGGCTCTGGAAATAAACACCGATAAGTCGGGTTGAACTCGCCCTTGTCGTTCCTCTCATGGGCGCGGATCGTGGTGAGCGAGCCGTCGAAGGTGCCGAGCGAGCCCGTGATCAGGGGACGGGCGGCGAGGAAGCAGGCGTCCGAGACGAGATAGCGCGTCTCGAAATTGTCGGAGCCGTCGAGCACCAGGTCATAGCCGCCGATCAGTTCCATGGCGTTGCCGGCAGTGAGCCGCGTCGCATGCGCGGCGAAGCGGACATGCGGATTGAGCGCATGCACGCGCTCGGCGGCGGTGTCGGCCTTCAGCCTGCCGATATCGGGCGTGGTGTGGATGATCTGGCGCTGCAGATTGGAGAGTGACACATCATCGTCATCGACCACGCCGAGATTGCCGACACCGGCCGCAGCGAGATACATCAGCGCGGGCGCGCCGAGCCCGCCGGCGCCGATCACGAGCACCGAGGCCTCCTTCAGCGCCTGCTGGCCGGGTCCGCCGACCTCGTGCAGCACGATGTGGCGGGCATAGCGTTCGAGTTCGTCGGCGCTGAGCATCCTTCTTCGTTCTCCAGTCCGTTTCCTCATCCTGAGGAGCGGCGCAGCCGCGTCTCGAAGGATGAAGCCACCAGCCGGGCCTCATGGTTCGAGACGCCGCTTCGCGGCTCCTCACCATGAGGATCATGAACCACCGGCCGGCTGTTACCGACCAAGCAGATGTGCTTTAATTGGCTTCATTCAATCACCTGCGGGATTTGTCATGAGATCGTGGCTGGCAGCAACCTTGATGTTCATGACCACATCCTTGGCTGCCGCCTCATCGGCAGAGGCGCAGATGGTAGCGCCGTCGACCGCCGGCACCAAGCCGAAGGCGGTCGCGACCGTCCCGATCCGTCCCCCGGGACTGCAGACGCCGGCCGATACCGCCAATGCCATGGCGCAGGGCGAGCGGATGGCGCTGCAATCGGACCTGGCCTGGGTCGGCGAATATAACGGCGCCATCACCGGCGACGTCAGCGAGCGCATGGTCGCCGCTATCAAGGAATACCAGAAGAACAAGGGCGGCAAACAGACCGGCGTGCTCAACCCGCAGGAGCGCGCGGTGCTCGCCGAGACCGCGCGGCGGCGGCAGGACAATGTCGGCTGGAAGATCGTCGCCGACCCCGGCACCGGCGTGCGGCTCGGCATCCCCACCAAGCTGGTGCCGCAGCAGACCGTTGACGCCAACGGCACCAAATGGAGTTCGCCGACCGGCACCACCCAGGTGCTGCTGACGCGGCGCAAGGAAGCGGGTCCGACCACCGCCAAACTCGCCGATCGGGAAAAGAAGGAGCCGGGACGCACGGTCGACTACACTGTGGTCAAGCCGGACTTCTTCGTGCTGTCCGGCCTGCAGAATTTGAAGAAATTTTATCTGCGCGGCACCTTCAAGGGCGACGAGGTCCGCATCATGACCATCCTGTACGACCAGGCGGTGGAAAACACCGTCGAGCCGGTCGTGATCGCGATGTCGAGCGCCTTCAATCCGTTCCCGACGGGAGCGGCGGGGCCGGCGCCGCGCAAGACCGTCGAATACTCCACCGGCCTGGTCGTGACCGAGGACGGCGCGATCCTCGCCGATCGGGAAGCGAACGACGGCTGCCAGGCGATCTCGATTCAGGGCTTTGGCCGCGCCGACCTCGCCAGCGACGACAAGGACCGCGGCCTGGCGCTGCTCCATATCTACGGCGTGCGCGGCCTGAAGCCGCTCAGTCTCGCCGACGGCGCAGCCAAGACCAGCGTCGACATTGTCGGCATCGCCGATCCGCAGAACCAGGGCGGCGGCGCCGCGGTCAGCAGTGTGAAGGCGCAGGTGACGCAGGTCGGCACCGGCGGCGATCTCGCACTGTCGCCCTCCCCGCCATCGGTTTCTCCGGCGCGCCCGCGCTCGATGATGGCGGCAAATTCGCAGGGCTCGCGCTGTTGAAGCCCGTGGTGGTGGCGACAGCGGCTGCGGCCGGCGCCGCGCCGGCAAGTCAGGCAGTGCTGGTGACGCCCGACAGCGTGCGCGAATTCCTGAAAAGCAATGAGATCACCGCGGACGGCAAATCGACCGACGCGAAAGCCGCCGTGGTGCGCGTGATCTGCGTGCGGAAATGACGCTCGAAATCCTTCTCCCCTTGCGGGAGAAGGTGGCGCAAAGCGCCGGATGAGGGGTTCTCTCCACGAGTGAGCCTGTGGAGAGAAACCCCTCACCCGGATCGCATCTTTCGATGCGATCCGACCTCTCCCACAAGGGGAGAGGTGCACCACCGCTTCAGCACGAGAGCTATCCAGGAAACTTTGGCTCGCCGTACGGATAATATTGCTTCAGATCGACGTTCTCATATGGCAACGCGTCGAGATGGATGGTGCCGAGGAACGGCTGATCCGGTTCGACCAGCAGGATGGTTTTCGCAAAGCCGTTGTCGTCAAAACCCCTTCGGAAATGCACGCGCGACTTGATCGCGAAAACCTTGAAGGCGTGGATGTCGAGCCGCGGTGAGGCGAGCGAGAGCGGGTCCATGATCTGCACCAGATAGGTCGAGAGCATCAGATCATTGTCGCGACCGAATTTTATGGCGACCCAGAACTGGCCGTGGCTTTCAACAGCGCCCAGGATCGTGCCCTGGATGCGCACAGGCGAACCCGCGGAATTCATCGACGAGGCCGCCGACTTCCATGTCGAAGGGATCGCACGCCTTGGCGCCATCGGCCTTCAGCTTCGCCGTGGCCTTCGCGTCGGCAATCGTCGCGATGATCGTGTGCGAGAGATCCTCCGCGATGATTTCCCTGAGCAGGAACGTCGCCGAGCCCGAGCGGTCGCTGTGATCGGCGAGCACGACCGGCGTCTCGCCGTTGGCAATCGCCTGCTTCGCCGCCGCGACGCCATCGGCGATCGAATAGATTTTCGTCGAACTCAGCAGCGCCTCGCGCTTGCGCCAGGCGAGATCGGCGATGTCGCTCGCGATCTCCTCGGCGCGTTTGGCATTGCCGTTGGTCATGACCTGGATGGTGATGCCGACATCGGGCACGTCGGCGAAGGGAAAGCCGAAGAACACGTTGACATAGACGTCGGCCTCGCGCGCTTCCCAGGTGAGCGCTCGCTGGCTCAGATCCATCCAGGGCGAGGCGCCGGTCCACATCCGCACCGTCGCGGTGAGGATCGGCACCTTCCTGACCGCATGGACCGGCTTGTAGGCGCCGCGGATCATGCGCACCAGCATCCGCGCCGCGCGCTCGCCCTGCAGGTACTCGTCATAATGCGGGAAATATTTCACCGCAAAGCCCATGTCGGCGTGTTTGAGGAACTCGTCGTCCTCGTTGCCATGGAGATCGAAGGTTGCGGCGATGAAGGCTTTCGGCCCGACCACCTCACGCACCCGCCGCGCCAGCTCGGCTTCGGGCCGAAACACGCCGCGCACCGCCATCGCGCCATGGAGGCAGAGATAGACGCCGTCGAACGGGCCTTCGGCTTTCAGGCCGGCGATCATCCCGCCGGCAAAGGTCTCGAACGCCTCTTCGGTGATCCAGCCCGAGCCCGTACCGGTCTTCGGCCACAGCGGCAACTCGATGCCGGTGAGCTCGACGCCCTCGAACTCGCGCGCCATCTTCACAAAGCCGCCCATGTAGGATTTCGGATAGGCCTTGAGCAGCGCCTCGCCTTTGGCGCGGGCCCGGATAGATGAAATCGGCAAGCGTGGTGTCGTTCTTGAGGAACGTCACCGTCTCGTGCGCGAAATGCAGCACGGCGATCCGGATTTTCTCAGGCATGGCTGCCTCACCGCAGTCCGAACCGCACGCCGGGCACGCGCGAGCCCGCCAGCGATGGCGACCGGCGTGCCGTCGGCGCGCCAGCAGGCCGCGCCCGAGAGCGTGCCGTCGTCGTGGAAGTGGATCGCATTCATGCCGCCGGCGACGGTGGCCATCTCCACGACCTGATGTCCCATCGCGCGCAATTTTGCGCGAACGCTTTCCGGGATCGCCTGCTCGACCTCGAGCGCATTGCCCTCGGTCCAGACCCGCGGCGCCTCGACCGCCTCTTGCAGGCTCATGCCGTGGTCGATCAGGTTGATCAGCGCCTGCATCGCGCTCGGGAAGATGCGTTTTCCCCCGGGCAGGCCGAGCGCGTACACCAGCTTGCCGTCGCGCAGCGCCATCATGGGCGACATAGAGGTAGTGACGCGCTTTCCCGACGCGAGCGACAAAGCATGACCGGGTCGGGGATCAAACAAATTCATGTAATTGTTTCAGGCACGGTGCCGAGGCCGGGGATCAAAAATTTCGCGCCAAAGAGATTGTTGATGGTCTGCGTGGTCGCCACCACATTGCCGAAGGAATCCGCTGCCGTCATATGCGTGGTGGTGGCGCTCTCGAGCTGCTTTATGCCCGCGCCCCAGTTTTGCGCGCGGGCCGGATGGGCACGACGGCGCTCGCGTGCATAATCCTTCGAGGTCAGCCGCTCCACCGGCACATTGATGTAATCGGGATCGCCGCTTGCGGCGGCGCGGTCGGCAAAGGCGATCTTCAGGACTTCGGCGATGAGATGCACGGTTTCGGCCGTGCCGAAGCCGAGGGCGCGGAGGTCGAAGTCCTCCAGGATGTTCAGCATCTGCGTGATGTGCACGCCGGAGGCCGCAGGCGGCGGCGGGCCAGAGTCCCAGCCGCGATAATCGCAGCGGACCGGCAGACGCTCGACGGTCTTGTAGTTTGTCAGGTCCTCTTTGCGGATGAAGCCGCCATGCGCCTTCAT
>CAWDJS010000032.1:0-120717 GCA_963802585.1 uncultured Alphaproteobacteria bacterium
CACCAATATCTGCTGGAATGCACCACCACCGGCGATAATCAGCAAGATTTCCCGCGATCGGCTTCAGGCTGGCGCCGATGACTTCGCGCAGTTTTCCGGTGTTCCCGCCGCGCAGATAAACCAATGTAATCGAGGCGAACAGCACACCGACGAGCATGGCGACCAGGGGATTGCCCAGAAACGCCGTGATCTTCAGGCCGGTCGAATTCGCGGCAAGCAGCATCTCGCCCAGCGTATGAGCCAGCATCAGCAGTGCCGGCATCAGCACCGCAACGAGACCGATGCCGATGCCCGGCCTCGAAGCTGGCGCCGGCGTCGCGGCGTTGCCGGACGGCTCGCGGGCGCCGGTGAATTGGTCGAGCAACGCCTGGTCGGGACGGACGGACAGCCGGGGCGCGATAAAACGCCCATAGACCGGACCGCCCAGAATGATCGCGGGGATCGCGGCAATGAAGCCGTAGAGCATAGTCGGGCCCACGCTCGTCTTCAGCGTGGCAATCGCCGTCAGCGGACCCGGATGTGGCGGGACCATGCCGTGCATTGATGCCAGTGCGGCAATTACCGGCACTCCCAAGAGAACGTAGGCCGAACCTTTGTAGGTGCCTTTCTCCTCCAGCTTGCGCGCGACGCTGAAGATCAGAGGCAGCAGCACGACAAGGCCGACCTCGAAGAACATCGGAATGCCGACGACGAATGCCGCAGAGGCCATTGCCCACGGCAGCATCCTGTCGGACGAGCGGCTGACGATCGAGTTGGCAATCGTCTCGGTGACACCGCAGTCCGCCAGGATCTTCCCCAGCATGGCGCCCAGCGCAACGATCAGCCCGACGGCACCCAGGGTATTGCCGGCGCCGACCAGGGTCGTTCCGGCAATCGTCCCGATGTCCATCCCGGCAACAATGCCGACCGTCAGGGAAACGACCAGCAACGCGATCAGCGGATGCATCCGGACGCGGGTGACGATGAGCGCCACCAGAAGCATCACGCCGCCAAGAGCGGTCAACAGAAGTTGGATATCGGTCTCAGACAAGTTCGTCTCCTAGCCGCCGTTTGCTTTCAGCGCCGGCGCCCGGCACCAGCCATGACCGTCTCCTTTGTCGGACAATCGAGTGGCATCAGGCGGCGAGTTGGCGCAACACGTAGGGCAGAATCCCGCCATGCATGTAGTAGTTGAGCTCATCGAGGGTATCGATGCGACATGTCACCGGGACCCGCTTCACTGATCCGTCTCCCATCGTGATTTCGATCGTGATGCGCTGGCGTGGCGTGACATCGGTCAATCCGCGGATCGACACGGTTTCGGTACCGGTCAAGCCGAGACTTTTCCAGGAAGTGCCGTCATCGAAAACAAAGGGCAGAATGCCCATCCCGACCAGGTTCGAGCGATGAATGCGCTCGAAGCTCTGCGCGATGACCGCGCGCACGCCGAGCAGCTTGGTTCCCTTCGCCGCCCAGTCGCGGGACGACCCGTTGCCGTATTCGACGCCGGCAAACACCACCAGCGGCACGTTCTCCCGCTGATACCGCATCGCCGCATCATAGATCGACATCTGCTCGCCGGACGGCTGGTGAACCGCCCACCCGCCTTCGGGGGGATTGCCGTCCTTGTCCTTCACCGAGAAATTCTTGATGCGGATGTTGGCAAAGGTGCCGCGGATCATCACCTCGTGGTTACCGCGCCGCGTGCCGTATTGATTGAAATCCTCGACGCGAACCTGATGCCCGCGCAGGAACGCGCCGGCCGGCGACTCCCACTTGATCGAACCGGCCGGCGAGATGTGATCGGTGGTGATCTTGTCGCCGAACAGGCCGAGGATACGCGCACCGAGGATGTCGCTGGTCGGTGCAGGCGTCATCGTCATGCCCTCGAAATATGCGGATTTTGCACGTAAGTGGAAGACATGTTCCAACGATAGGTCATGCCGGTAGCGACCCTCACGGCTTTCCAGTTCGCGTCGCCCTTGAAAACGTCGGCGTATTTGTCTTCGAACATCTTCCGCGTGATGTTGTCATGGATGAATTGCTGGACCTCGCTATTCGACGGCCAGATATCCTTCAGATAGACCGGCGCGCCGTCCGATCCCGTTCCCAGCGGCTCGGTATCGAAATCCGTCCGCAGCGAGCCCGCGAGCGCATAGGCGACGACAAGCGGCGGCGATGCGAGATAGTTCGCCTGAACGTCGGGCGAAACACGGCCCTCGAAATTGCGGTTACCGGAGAGAACAGCCGCGGCGATCACACCATTATCGCTGATCGATTTCGATATTTCCGGCGGCAGCGGCCCGGAATTGCCGATGCAGGTGGTGCAACCGAAGCCGACCAGGTTGAAACCCAGGGTGTCGAGATCCTTTTGCAATCCGGATTTCGCCAGATACTCCGCAACGACCTGCGAGCCGGGCGCCAACGACGTCTTGACCCAGGGCTTTGACGAAGTCCCGCGCGCGGCATTTCGCGCCAGCAGGCCAGCCGCCATCAACACCGACGGATTGGAGGTGTTGGTGCAGGACGTGATCGCGGCGATGACGACATGGCCGTGACCGAGCTTGAAATCCCTGCCTTCGACCGCAAACTGCTTTTTCGCCTCGTCCGTCTTGCGGTATTCGCCGATCAGCGCGGCCAGGAAATTTTCCTTGGCATCGTCGAGGTCGACCCGGCCTTCAGGACGCTTCGGGCCGGCCAGCGAGGGCACGATATCGGCGAGATTCTAATTCCAGCGTATCGCTGAAGACCGGATCCGGCAGGTCCGACGTTCGGAACAGGCCCTGCGCCTTGGCATAGGCCTCCACCAGCGCAATGCGGTCGGCCGCCCGGCCCGACATGGTCAGGTAGTTCAGCGTTTCCTGGTCGATGGGGAAGACGCCGATGGTCGCGCCATATTCCGGAGCCATATTGGCGATGGTGGCACGATCCGCCAGGCTCAGCGCCTTCAGTCCGTCGCCGTAAAATTCGACGAAGTCCTGCCGACAACGCCTTTCTTGCGGAGCATCTGCGTGACCACCAAAACTAAGTCGGTGGCCGTGGCGCCTTCGGGCAGCTTGCCGGTCAGCTTGAAACCGACCACCTGCGGGAGGAGCATGGGTAGCCGGCTGTCCCAGCATGCAGGCCTCAGCTCTCATGCCTCCCACGCCCCATCCGAGCACGGCCAATCCATTGGCCATCGTGGTGTGGCTGTCGGTGCCGACCAGCGTGTCGGGATAAGCGACGACACTGCCGCCATCCTTGGCGGTCCAGACGGTCTGCGCGAGGTATTCCAGATTGACCTGATGGCAGATGCCGGTACCCGGAGGCACGACACGGAAATTGGTAAAGGCGTCCTGGCCCCATTTCAGGAAGTTGTAGCGTTCGCCGTTCTGCTCGTATTCGCGCTTGACGTTGTCGCCGAGCGCGCGAGCATTGCCGAAGTGATCGACCACCACAGAGTGATCGATGACGAGATCGACCGGGATTCAGTGGATTGATACGGGCCGGATCGCCGCCCAGCTTCGCCATGCCGTCCCGCATCGCGGCGAGATCGACCACCGCGGGCACGCCGGTGAAATCTTGCATCAACACGCGCGCGGGACGAAAGCCGATTTCCGTGCCGGCCGCGCCGCGATCGCCAAGCCAATGCGCAAGAGCTTCGATATCGCCGCGCTTGACTGACTGGCCATCCTCGAAGCGCAGCAGGTTCTCCAGCAGCACCCTCAGCGAAACGGCAGGCGCGCAATCCCGGCAAGGCCGTTTCCTTCGGCGTCCTTCAGTGAATAATAGGTGTAGGTCGCATCACCGACGGACAACGTTTTTTTGCACTTGAAGCTGTCTAAACTCTTGATCATGGGATCGTGATCCTTGTTTCAGACGAAAACGCGGGTGATTTCGAACAACCGCAGCGAGCGACGTCACACCGTCACTTGAGATAGCCCAGGATCAGCAGAACAGCGGTGATCGTGACCGCGCCGCCAATGCGCGTGGCGATCTGCGCGAACGGCATCAATTGCATCCGATTGGCGGCGGTCAGGATCGCCACATCGCCGGTTCCACCTTGCCCGCTATGACACGCGTTCACGATCGCGGTCTCGATCGGATACATGTTCATAAGCCGGCCGACAAAGAAGCCGGTCGCCATGATCGCCATGACAGTCGATGCGATCGTGATGACATTCGCGAAATGAAACGCCGCCATCAGCTTGTCCCACGGTGTCAGCGCCACGCCGATGGCGAAAAGCAGCGGATAAGTCATGGTTGTCCGGACGAAATCAAAAACCACGAGACCGCCGAGTTGCAGTTGAGGTGAAACCGCGCGCGTCAGCTTGGCAAGTACCGCCAGGAACAGCATGGCGACCGGTGCAGGCAGGCCGAACAGGTGAAAGCAAATGACGCCGAGCAGATAGAGCGTAATGGCGGTAAGCCCGGCGGCCGCAATGGTGCTAACTCCGACCTGCACCGACACCCTTCTCCTTGCCACCTTCTCCATGCCCGCCGTCGTCATGGCTCGCCGCCTGGATATCCAACTCGCCTTCCTTGAGAGGCTGCAGGCGGCCCTCGCCGGTCAGGTGCGGATACTTCTTGCCGACGAAATTCAGCGCACCGGACAGCAGAATTGCAGTCAGGCTGCCGAGCATCACCGGCGGCAGGACCTGCGCAAATACCTCGCCCTGCGGGACGCCGGTCAGGGCCGCGTAGCCGATCGACAATGGAATAGCCCCCTCGCCAACCCCGCCCGCCATGATCGGGACCACAACATAGAAAAAGGTATGGTAGCTGCCGAGACCCAGCGCCGTCCCCACCGCCGTGCCGACGATCGAAGCAACCACCGACCCGACCGAGAGCGGCACGAAGACCTTGAGAAAGCCCTTGATCAGAACGTCGCGATCCATGCCGAGGATGCTGCCGACGATGATCGATGCGATGAAGATGTAGAGGAAGTTGGTGGATTTGGTGAATTCGATGATCGAACTCTCCATCTTCGCCGGTATCAGGTGGTAGTAGACAAGTGCCGACGGAATGAAGGTCGCAAAGATCGCGGCCGCTCCGATATTTCGCAGAATCGGAATCCGCTTGCCGATCTCGGCGCAGGTGAAGCCGCCAAGCACCAGGACCGCGATCATGGTCGGTCCGTCGGACTTGATCTCGCCGGTCTAGACGAGTGTGGCCACGAGACCGACCAGCACGCATAGATGGGAAGCGGGATGATTCCGATGCGCCAATCGATCAGCCGCCACCACCGCTCCGGCCAAAAGCGTTGTCCTGCGCCAATTCACCTTGCTTCGGGTTGCTTTCATGCGCCGTAATCGGGCCCGCATCCATGTGCTGACATATTTCGCTCCCCTCTGTGTTTCGAGTCGGAGACACACCTCTCACAGCCGTCGGCAGGGCGGCTGCAAGGCGATCCTCCTCGTTATTATTACGGCGAGGATAGCTCGTCTTACCTGTCAGCAACCTGTCACGCAGGAGGAATCATTGGCCCCGAAGTGTCTTCTTCCATTGTTTCAGGAACTGCGCGCGCTTGGCCTGGTCGAGGTAGGTCAGCAAGCCGATGTTCAGCGCGATCGGCCGCAGTGATTTTTCGGCTTCGGCGTAGCCGGGAATTCCCGGTTGCATGTCGTTCCGCACCGATCCCAGCGAATGCTCGACCAGCCGGGCCTGGCCGGCGCGCGACAGCAAATAGTCCATGAAACGCCTGGCAGCCGGCAGGTGCTGCGCGGTGCGCGAAATCAAGGCGATCCGCGACATCAGCAGCGTGTAGTCGCTCGGAAAGATGACGCCGAGATCCTTGTCGTGCTTGGCGCGCTCGAGCGCGTACGAGCCTGGGATATTATATGCGAGCACGAAATCGCCGGTCGTAACCCGGTCGATCATCGGGTTGGAGGACGTATAGAGTTTGACGCCGGCCCGTCCCATCGCGGCCACGAGTTTCCACGTCTGAGGCGTAATACGGACGTCCTGGGTGATGAACAGCAACCCGGTTCCACTCAGTTCTGGGTCGTAGGTTGCGATCCTGCCTTGAAATAACGGTTGGTGGTCGGTCAACAAGCGCAGCAATTCCGCGCGGTCGTGTGGAACCATATCGTCGTGCAACAGCCGCTTGTTATAGACGATCACGACAGGCTCGGCGGTGACCCCGTAGGCAAGATCCTTCCACTGGGCCCAGGCGGGAATGCCTTCCGTCTCCACGGAACGATACTCAGCCGCGTAACCGTCATTCGCGAGCTTGATTTGCAGGTCCATCGCCGAGCTCCAGACGATATCGGCGCGATTATTCGAGTTCCCGGGCTGGATAATACCGTTGAACAGATTGGTGGACACGATTTTCGAATATTGAACGGAAATGTCCGGATTCAGACTCATGAATCCCGCGACCAGGTCGGCAACTTCAGGGATATCGGTCGTTGTTTCCACGACCAGGCCGGTCTTCGATGTCCCCTTGTCGATCCCGCCGCTCGAAGCTGATCCCGGCGCCGCATTCTGTGCTGCTGCGTGACCGCAAACCAACAGCAGCGTCCAGGCACAGGCGGCTGAGCGACACAGCGATGACATCGAGATGCACGGTCTCATGGACGAGGCACAGCTTTTGACCTAACGATAAGTCTGAACTTACATGGTCGAGTTGGCAATTGTGCACCGCGGTGATCGCCTTGCGGATTTTGATCATTGAGGACGACATATCACTCGCGGCAGGGCTGAAGAAGGCCCTTGCGCCGGCGGGAATCGCTGTCGACCACGAGGTCAGCGGATTGGGCGGGGTCGAGATCGCTCCGTCGGAAGCCTACTCGCTGATCGTGCTCGATCTCGCCCTGCCTGACATTTCCGGGGATGAGGTGCTTCGCATGTTGCGCAGCAGCGGGTCGGACACACCGATCTTGATCCTGACCGCGCAAGGAGCCGTGGCGGAGAAGGTCAAGTGCTTAAATCTCGGAGCTGATGACTATCTCACCAAGCCCTTCGACCTCTGCGAATTCGAGGCCCGCGTGAAGGCTCTGGCGCGAAGAGGCAAAGGCCGGCCGGCTCCTGTCTTGCGCTGTGGGGCACTCGCGTTCGAGACCTCGACGTCGACCGCCACACTTCACGACATTCCGTTGTCGTTGCGTCGACGGGAAGCCGCCGTGCTTGCCATCCTGATGTCCCATCCGGGCAAGCTCGTGCGAAAAGAGCGCTTGATCTCCGAAATATTCGGCTTCGATGAGCCGGTCGCACCGAATGCGATCGAATTGTATATCGCACGCCTGCGCCAAAGACTGGGGTCCGGCGGACCAACAATCAGAACGGTCAGGGGTCTCGGCTATCTGATGGAGGAAAGGTGAAGCCACAACGCACGCCTTCGCTCCGCCGGGCTCTTCTTCTCAATCTGTCGGTGCCGACGAGCGTGCTTGCGATCATATTGGGCGTAGCAGGATCATTGCTAATCAACAGAACCGTCGAAACGGCATTTGATCGCGTCCTCGACGGCTCGGTCCGCGCCATCGCCGAACGCATTACGGTTGAAGACAATGAGGTGACCGTCGATCTGCCCCAGGTCGCGCTCGGCATGCTCGAGACACGAGCCAATGACAGCATCTACTACAGTGTGTCGTATCGCGGGGAGGCGGTAACCGGCTATCAGGATTTGCCGCTCGCCGACTTGACGGGGCAGCAGCCCGGCGTGGTGAATCACTTCGACCTTACTTACAAGGGCGTTCCTGTGCGGCTGGCGGCTCTCGCGCAACGGGCATACGGCAAGCCGGAGCCCGTGCTCGTCGAAGTCGCCGAAACCAAGAATGGACGCACGGCGACGCAGCGGGAACTGTTGCTTGCGCTGGCGGCCCTGGAAGCGGGGATCATTCTTACCGCAACTGTACTCGGCTGGTTTGCCGTCAAACGCGGCCTCACGCCTCTCGTCAAACTGGGGCGCGAGATCGATGAACGACAGCTCAGGACGAAGGACAGCCTGCGACCGCTGGATCTCGCTGGCATTCCTTCCGAGGTACACCCTCCAGTGCAGGCTATCAATCAGCTTTTCGGACGGCTTGAGATCGCAATCAAGGTCATCCGCGATTTCATTGCAGACGCCTCACACCAGATGAAGACGCCTCTCGCATCATTGCGGGTCCACCTCACATTGCTCGAGCGTAGCGCCGTACGCCAGCCATCAGAGCTGGAAACGATTGCTGAAATTGATAGGTCGACCAGGTATCTGGATCGCCTTGTCACCCAATTGATCGCACTGGCTCGCGCCGAAGAGAGCGTCGTCAGCGATGAAAGCCGGCAAGCGCAGGCCGATTTACTAGCAGTGACGGCCGACGTCATGAGCCTGCTGGCTCCGGTAGCTGCGGCGAAAAACGTCGAACTCGCGCTCGAAGCCCACGTGGAATCAGCCTTTGTTAGAATTGAACAATCAGTCCTTCATGAGGTCCTCGCCAACCTTATCGACAATGCCATCAGATACAGTGCAGACGGCGGTTCGGTCATCGTATGTGCCTTTGCGGAAGACGAGCAGTATGCCGTGCGGGTTTCCGATAACGGACCGGGTATCGCTCGTGAGTTTCGTGAGCGCGTTTTTGACCGGTTCTATCGTGTGCCGTCAGCGAATCGGCCGCCTGGTTCGGGTCTTGGGCTATCGATCGTGCGTGCATTGCTCCAACAGAATTCCGCTACCATAGGTCTCGCCGACGGAATCGGAGGCAAAGGTCTTTCAGTTATCGTTAGATTCGCCAATCTTGAACACGAAAGCGGCGTATAGCGCGAAGTCCCCGTCGGAGTCGCTCCATGAGTTTGTCGAACGTTATCGCGACCAGATCAGCGAGGGCAAGCAAAACGAATGCGTCACGTCTGAGACACCTCGGCAATGGATGCGACGCCTCAAATTGGATCAATAGCTTAACGTGCCGATCGGCGTCGGGACCCCGCGCCAATTCACAGGCGCCAAGCCACGCGATGGCGGGCACCGCTGCGATATTTGGAGTCTCCGCGCCGCCCGCCATCGGTCATGCCCGATCCTGTGGCGGTTCCTGCGAGATGGTGAGCGCATCGGTCGCCCGTTCCAAAGCGAATGCCTCCTTTCCCTTTGCGGCCCAGAGCGCTCTCGCCTGTTCGCCTTGATTGCTTTTGAGCTTGTCTGCCATCCAGAGCAGCGCGCCGAGGATGATGGCGCGATCATCGCCAGTCAGGTCCGCCACACGAGCCTTGACAACGAGGCCGCCCAGTTCGATCAGGTGCCGCGTGCGCTTGCGGCGCTCGACTTGCCATGCGCGCATATCATGCCGCGCCCTTGCTGCCTGTTGACGGTTGCGCGCCGCCCGGTTGCGCCCGAGCGCCGCCAGTGTGGCGCTCAGCTGCCGGTGCAGTTCGCCGCGCCCGACTCTGAAAGAACGCGGCTCCGCGCCTAGCCCACGCCTCCCTCTTTCCAGCATCTTTGGTCTCAGTCAGCACGATCAGCGCGCCTGCCAGTTCATCGACGTTGAGGCTATCTGCCCCGGTGGCGATGACCAATTCGCCGAGCCCAAGCACCTTGCGGCTCTTGAGGTCGCGCGCCTTGTCTTGAAGCGCTTTCAGTTCCCCGTCGAAATCCCGCGGCTTACGCATCACGTTCTCCAGCAATGTTGATGAGGGGATGATAGTTGAGCCCTGGACATAATGCTGTAAGGTCGCCGGGACGGTTTGAGACGGCGTAGTCCCGCCCGAGAATTTTTCGAGGGAGGGCGCGCTTATACGTCGTTCCGACGTACGCTTCGCTGTGCCACTGATCTGATCGCGATGGCGATCTATCATCTTCACGTCAAGGTCATTGGCCGCAAGTCTGGCTCCAGCGCGGTGGCGTCGGCCGCCTACCGCTCTGGCTCGCGGCTGCGCGACGAGCGGCTCGGCCGTGACCAGGATTTTTCGGCAAAGCGGGGCGTCGTCCATTCCGAGGTGATGTTGCCGGAGAACGCGCCGGAAATATTGAGCGACCGCGAACGGCTGTGGAACGATGTCGAGGCATTCGAAGTCCGCAAGGACGCCCAGCTTGCCCGCGAGGTCGAGTTCGCCATCCCACGCGAGATGACGCAGGCGCAGGGGATCGAGCTTGCCCGCGACTTCGTTGGGGGCGAATTCGTCGATCGAGGCATGATCGCCGATCTCAACGTACATTGGGACATGGCAGAAGACGGCAGCCTCAAACCCCATGCCCATGTCATGCTGACCATGCGCGCGGTGGACGAGAACGGCTTTGGCCAAAAGGTGCGGGACTGGAACCGCACGGAGTTGGTCGAGCGCTGGCGTAAACGCTGGGCGGAGATCGCCAACGAGCGCCTGGCCGAGCTGGACATCGACGCGCGGATCGATCATCGCAGCCTTGAAGCACAGGGCATTGCTCTGGAGCCGCAAAGCCAGATCGGCGCGCCTGCCAAACGCATCGATGTTCGTGGCATCGAAGGTGAAGGGATCGACGCCGCCGACCGCGCCGAGATTCACCGCGAGATCGCGCGGAACAACGGCGAGAGGATCATCGCCGATCCCTCTCTTGCCCTGGACGCGATCACCCGACAGCAATCGACCTTCACGCAGCGCGACATGGCAAAGTTTGCGCACCGGCACAGCGACGGGATCGACCAATTCAATGAGGTCGCGAGCGCGATGCGCAATGCGCCCGATCTGGTCGAACTCGGCAAGGACTCTCGCGGCGAGGATCGCTTCACCACTCGCGAGATGATTGAGGCCGAGCAGCGCCTCCATCGCGCCGCTGAACTGATGGCCGAACGGGAGCGCCATGAAGTGCGTGACGCGCATCGCGAAGCCGCTATAGCGCGAGCGGAAGCGCGTGGCCTTGTCCTGTCGACCCAGCAAGCCGACGCGCTGGCGCATGTCACGGACAGCCGCGATCTTGGAATCGTGGTCGGCCATGCCGGGACTGGCAAGAGCGCAACGCTGGGCGTGGCGCGGGAGGCCTGGGACGCGGCAGGCTATGAGGTCCGGGGCGTGGCGCTGTCCGGCATCGCGGCGGAAAATCTCGAAAGCGGATCGGGCATTGCGTCACGCACCATTGCCAGCATGGAGCATGGCTGGGGACAGGGCCGCGACCTGCTCACGTCGCGCGATGTCCTGGTGATCGACGAAGCGGGCATGGTTGGCACGCGCCAGTTGGAGCGCGTGCTGTCCCATGCTGCCGAAGCCGGCGCCAAGGTCGTGCTGGTTGGCGATCCCCAACAACTACAAGCCATCGAGGCCGGAGCGGCGTTCCGGTCGATCCATGAGCGCCACGTCGGCACGGAAATCGGCGAGGTGCGCCGTCAGCAGGAGGACTGGCAGCGCGAGGCCACGCGGGATCTGGCGACGGGCAAAACCGGCCATGCACTGGAGGCCTATCGCTCCCAAGGCATGGTGCATGAGGCCCAAACCCGCGAACAGGCGCGCGGCGATCTGATCGAGCGCTGGGACCGCGACCGGCGGGCGTCACCGGAGAAGAGCCGGATCATCCTCACCCATACTAATGACGAGGTTCGCGCACTCAACGAGGCGGCGCGCGGGCGGATGCGGGCTGCGGGCGATCTGGGGGATGACGTCCGCCTGACCGTCGAGCGCGGCGCGAGAAATTTTGCCGGCGGGGATCGCCTCATGTTCCTGCAAAACGAGCGCGGCCTTGGCGTGAAGAACGGCACGCTCGGCACCATCGAGCAGGTCAGCGCCCAATCCCTGACCGTGCAGACCGACGATGGCCGATCCGTGCAGTTCGACCTGAAGGATTACAACAAGATCGACCATGGCTATGCCGCGACCATCCACAAGACACAAGGCGTGACGGTGGACCGCGCCCATGTGCTGGCAACGCCCGGGATGGATGCCCACAGCAGCTATGTCGCCCTGTCGCGGCACCGCGAGGGTGTGGAGCTGCATTATGGTCGCGACGATTTTGCGGGCGAGGGGCGGCTCGTCCGTACCCTGTCGCGCGACCGGGCCAAGGACATGGCCTCGGACTACGACCGTGCCGATCCGGCGCAGAGCTACGCCGAGCGGCGTGGGATCACCTTCCGCGAGCGCGTCGCCGAGATCGTGCGCAAGGTCGTGCCCGAGAAGGTACGCAACATGTTCGACGGGCTGCGCCCTCCTTCAGATATGACCGGCCCGGATGGCGGACCGAGGCCAGAGCGGGAAACGCCGGAAAGGGAAAGGAGCGGTACGGAAGCCCTGCGGCGCGAGACGGAAGCGCCGGAAAGGAAGGTCGCGGAAGACCCGGAAAAGGAAATGCGCCGGTTGCGCACCCAGGCGCTCGTGCGCCATGCCCGCGCCGTAGATGCGATCTTCGAGGCGCAGGAGATGGGCGGTGAGGCAACTCCCGAGCAGGTGAAAGAACTACAAAAATCTCGCCGAGCCTTCGAGGAGGTGCGGCCCTATGGTTCGCGCGATGCCGAAGCTGCCTACAAGAAGAACACAGAGCTCGCCCGCGAGGCGGCTGGCGGCCGAGTCAACCGCGCCATCCGCGCGCTCCAACTCGAAACGGAACTGCGCATCGATCCGAGCCGCCGCGCCGACCGTTTTGTGCAACGCTGGCAGGAGCTCAAGCAGACCAGCCAGCACCAGTATCAGGCGGGCGACATGTCCGGCTGCAGGGCCACGCGCTCGGCGATGGGCGACATGGCGAGAGGCCTCGAACGCGATCCGCAAATGGAATCCATCCTCGCCAACCGCAAGCGGGAGCTCGGCATCTCATTCGAAACAGGCCGCCGGCTAGGACACGAGTTGGCTTTCGCCCATGGCATCGATCTCGGTAGAGGCCGGGGCATCGGAATTTGACCCATCCTGTTTTCTGCCGGCTCTACGCCATAGTACGGCGACGCGAAAAACTCTATTGCGCGCCCGCAACGGCTTTTCCTGTCTGGATCAGCAGCAATCAGAAACAGCCAGCAGGAGGCAGCGCGGCCATGCGCGAACCAGACCGGATCATCCGTTTGAAAACCGTCCTCGCCAGGACCGGGCTGTCGCGGTCCACCATCTACCGCAAGATCGCCGAAGGCACGTTCCCCGCTCAGCTAAAAATCAGCACCAACGGGACCGGCTGGCATGAATCCGACATCAACCGCTGGGTCGCAGATCCCGTCTCGTGGCGTCCGAAGCGCGAGTCAGACGCAGTCTGAAGAGGTCTATGATCGCTTGCTGCTGACGACAGCGAACCGAACCGCAACAGGCCGTACTTCCAATTAGGAACAGAGTGGCGAAGCGCGGGGCGAAAAATTTCCCCAGACTAAATCCCAGACTAAACAGAAAATTTAGTCTGGGGTCATTTCAGGCCAGCCTGGAAATTCATTGTTCTTGAGGAGGTTAGCTGGCGCGCCCGGAACAATTCGAACGTCCGACCCTCAGATTCGTAGTCTGATGCTCTATCCAGCTGAGCTACGGGCGCGTGCTTCGCATGCATCGCGGGCTGGTCGCCCGCTGCGTTCCCTCAAACTGCCGGGAATGGCCGCGAAAGAGCGCACTAGCTACCCGCTCCGGCACCGATTGGCAAGGTCCGGAACGGGGCATTTCCTCGTGTCATTCCGGGGATCGCGACAGCGAGAACCCGGAATCTCGTACCAAATCTCCAGATTCCGGGTTCGCGCTTAACGCGCGCCCCTGAATGACAAGGGGTTACGCCCGTGCCCGCTCGTGGCGGATGGTCAGGAGTTCCACCGGCCGGTCCGGGATCACGATCCGGAACGTGGCCCCGAGCGTGCCCTCGACCAGATGGATCTCGCCGTCATGGGCGCGGACGAGCTCGGCGGCGATGGCCAGGCCCAGCCCGCTGCCGCCGGGGCGGCCGGAGGTCTGGAACGCCTCGAACAGGTGGTCGCGCGCCCTTTGCGGCACGCCCGGGCCGGTGTCGGACACTTCCAGGATCGCGACCGCGCCCTCGCGCCGGCCGGTGACGCGGATCTGCATGCTGGCGGGATCGTTTCGGGGATGGCTCTCCAGCGCCTGCGCCGCGTTGCGCACGAGGTTGAGCAGCACACGGAACAGCTGGTCGGGATCGGCATCGACCGAAAGCCCGCGCTCGATCGCCGTGATCCAGGCGATCGAGGCGTCGCTCGCAAGCCCCGCGGTCTCGCGCACTTCCGCCACCACAGGCTCGATCGGGATCATGCGACGGTCGGGCGCGGCCTCCTGGGCGCGGCCGTAGGACAGCGTCGACTGGCAGAAGGCGATGGCGCGCTCCAGCGAGCGCATCAGTTTTGGCGCAAAACGCTGCACGCGCGGATCCGGCACGCTCGCCAATTGGTCCGACAGCAGCTGCGAGGACGCCAGCAGATTGCGCAGATCGTGGTTGATCTTGGAGACGGCGAGGCCGAGCGCGGCGAGCCGGCTCTTCTGGTTCAGCATCGACACCAGATCGCGCTGCATGTCCGACAGCTCGCGCTCGGCCACACCGATCTCGTCGCCGCGCTGGCTCGGCACGATGATCCGCGCCGCGCTTTCCGGGTTTTCGTGGAAACCGACCATGCTCGCGGTCAGCCGCCGCATCGGCCGCACGAACAGGAAATGCAGGGAGACATAGACCAGCCCGGCGGTGAGGATTCCGATGAGCAACCCGACGATCAGCAGATTGCGGGAAAATCGATACATCGCCTGCCGCAGCGGCTTTTCGTCGACCACGGTCTCGATGAATTGAGCGCCGCCGGGGGCCGGGCCGACCACGCGGATGGTCTGGTTGCCGGTCTCCAGCATCATGTGGAACGAGCCCGATATGGCGTCCCACACCGTCATGGCGCGCATGTCGATGTCATGGTCGATTGAGGCGGGCAAGTCGGCACTGGCGAGCAGGCGGCGCTGCTGGCCGAGCTTGATGGCCACCGCCCGCGCGCCGATGCTGGTCAGGATCTGCCGCGCCAGCGAATCCGGCACCATGCCGGAAGGAGCCGCATCGAGCACCAGTGCCGCGGTGTTGGCCGCGGCCAGGCGATCGTTGAGCCGGTTCATGCGGAAGTTCGCGATCGCGGGCACATAGATCAGCATGCACGCGATCGCCACCAGCGGAATGGTCAGCAGGAAGAGCTTGCCGGACAGCCCCAAGCGGCGCGGCAATTTTCCCCGCGGCGGCTGTTCCGTGGTCGGCTGGTCGTCCGTCACTGCCACATTGCTCGCCTTCGCTGGCCTACCCTTTGAGGATGGGGTCCGTCGCCGCACCCGGTCAAATTACGGATCGCTAATGTCGATCGTTTCGCTGATGTAGGGCTGGGCCACGGGAACTGCCATCCTCGTCCTCAAAAACACCGCAAAAGTCGAACTATTCTCGGCTATTACGACGTTTGCAAGAAAGCCGGCTAAATGGGCCGCGAACATTGACGAAAACCGGTCGCTCGCATATAAGCCGCGCCAATTGTCAGGGATGACCCGGGTATCCGGGGGCGGTCCGTTGGGGCCGGAAACGGCCGTTTCGGGCCGGTTGTCATTCGGACTTCCTCTCAACTCTTAACAGGCAGATTGCCCGGTCAGCGGAGACAGACCCGTGAAGCGGACTTATCAACCCAGCAAACTGGTGCGCAAGCGCCGCCACGGCTTCCGCGCCCGCCTCGCCACCACCGGCGGCCGCAAGGTCCTCGCCGCGCGGCGCGCGCGTGGCCGCAAGCGCCTGAGCGCCTGAGCCGGGCCTCTTCCGGAGACCTTTCATGGATCGGCTGAGGCAGCGGGCGGATTTCCTCGCCGTTGCCAATGGCGCGCGCGTTAACGCTGCTGCGTTCACGCTGCAGGGTCGCCGCCGCGACGATTTAGGTCCGATCCGGGTCGGTTTCACCGTCACCAAGAAGAACGGCACCGCGACCGAGCGCAACCGCATCCGCCGCCGCCTGCGTGAAGCGGTGCGGCGGCTCGATGTCATGGCGATGGGGCCGCATCATGACTATGTCGTGGTCGGGCGCCGTGCGGCCCTGACCTGCGACTTCAATACTATGCTCGGCGACCTCCGTTCGGCGCTACAACGCCTCGACCGGCAGGAGCGCAAACGCGAGCCGCGCACACGCCGCAAACCGGACTGAACGACGGGACCTAAGAGATGCTCGAAAATCGCAACACCATCCTCGCCGTCATCCTGTCCGGACTCGTCCTGATCGCCTGGCAATATTTCTACAACATCCCGCAGATGGAGAAGCAGCGCGCCGCCCAGCAGGCCGCCGAGCTGCAGAAGGCCGCGACGCAGCCGAGTGGGCAGGCTTCGCCCACCAGCACGCCACCGCAAGCCGGCAGCGTCCCGACACCGGCGGCAGCGCCGACTGCTACCAACGCGCCGACGACCGACCGCAATGCGGCGATCGAATCCACTCCCCGCGTCAAGATCGAGACTCCGAGCGTCATCGGCAGCATCTCGCTGAAGGGCGCGCGCATCGACGATCTGGCGCTGTTGAAATTCCGCGAGACCGTCGACCCCAACTCGCCGCCGATCGTGCTGTATTCGCCGTCGGGCACCGCCGCTCCCTATTATGCCGAGTTCGGCTGGGTCCGCGCCGCCGGCTCGACCATCCGCCTGCCCGACCAGGACACGATGTGGCAGCAGGAGAGCATCGGTTCGCTGACGCCGTCCTCACCCGCGGTGCTGAAATACGACAATGGCGAGGGCCTGACCTTCCGCCGCACTATCTCGGTCGACGAGCGTTATCTCTTCACCATCAAGGACGAAGTCACCAATGTCGGCAATGCCCCGGTGACGCTGTATCCGTTCGCGCTGATCTCGCGCCATGGCACGCCACAGGTCTCCGGCTACTACATCCTGCATGAAGGCCTGATCGGCTATCTCGGCGACAATGGCCTGAAGGAATTTACCTACAAGAAGATCGACGACGAGAAGAACGTCACCTTCAAGGCCACCGATGGCTGGCTCGGCATCACGGACAAATACTGGGCTTCGGCGCTGCTGCCGGATACCAGCGCGCAGCTGCAGGCCCGCTTCTCCTCTAATCTGGTCAACAACATCCACACCTACCAGACCGACTACCTGGAGGACCCGCAGACGATCGCGATCGGCGGCACCGGCAGCGTCAGCACGCGGCTGTTTGCCGGCGCCAAGGAAGCGAACGTGGTCGGCCTCAATTTCTGGATCTTCGGGCCCGGCGGCTACAACAAGCAGCTCGCGCTCAACCATTTCGATCTCTTGATCGACTGGGGTTACTTCTACTTCATCACCAAGCCGATGTTCCTCGGGCTGGACTGGTTCTATCGCCTGGTCGGCAATTTCGGCATCGCGATCCTGCTCGTGACCGTGATCGTGAAACTCCTGTTCTTCCCGCTTGCCAACAAGTCCTACGCCTCCATGGCGAAGATGAAGTCAGTGCAGCCGCAGCTGCAAGCGCTGAAGGAGCGCTATCCCGACGACAAGGTGAAGCAGCAGCAGGAGATGATGGAGATCTACAAGAAGGAGAAGATCAACCCGATCGCCGGCTGTCTTCCGGTCGCCATCCAGATCCCGGTGTTCTTCTCGCTCTACAAGGTGCTGTTCGTCACCATCGAAATGCGGCACGCGCCGTTCTACGGCTGGATCAAGGACCTCTCGGCGCCCGATCCGACCAACCTCTTCACTCTGTTCGGCCTGTTGCACTTCGACCCGACGCAGCTGCCGCTGTTCGGCCATTACCTCGCGCTCGGCATCTGGCCGATCATCATGGGCATCACGATGTGGTTCCAGATGAAGCTGAACCCGACGCCGCCGGATCCGACGCAGCAGATGATCTTCGGCTGGATGCCGCTGATCTTCACCTTCATGCTCGCGGGCTTCCCGGCCGGCCTCGTGATCTACTGGGCCTGGAACAACACGCTGTCGGTGCTGCAGCAGAGCTTCATCATGCGCCGCAATGGCGTGAAGGTGGAGCTGTTCGACAATCTCAAATCCACCTTCATGTGGAAGAAGGCCGAGTCGAAGACGTGACGTCTATTGCGAGCGAGCCGCTCGCAATACGACGTCATTCCGGGGCGCCTCGAAGAGGCGAACTATGGTGCGCGATTGCGCACCTGAGAATCTCGAGATTCCGGGTCTGGTCCTTCGGACCATCCCGGAATGACGGACGCAAACCGGAAATCTTCGCATGACCGCCGACCCAGATGCGAAGCTGATCGAAACGGGGCGAAAGCTGTTCGCCGGCGACTGGCAGTTCGTCTGGGCTTCTCCCTCGATCGAGACGCTGCCGCCGATGGCCGGGCTCGAAGTCGCCTTCGCCGGCCGCTCCAATGTCGGCAAATCCTCCCTCATCAATGCGCTGACCGGCCGCAACGGGCTGGCGCGGACCTCGCACACGCCGGGCCGCACCCAGGAGCTGATCTTCTTCGAAATCCCCGGCAAGACCAGCCTGCGGCTGGTCGACATGCCCGGCTACGGCTATGCCGCAGCACCCAAGGCGCAGGTCGCGTCCTGGACCGCGCTGATTCATAAATTCCTGCAAGGGCGCGCGTCCCTGGCGCGCGTCTATGTGCTGATCGACGCGCGGCACGGGCTGAAGGACGTCGATCTCGATGTGTTCAAGACACTCGACAAGGCAGCCGTGAGCTACCAGGTCGTGCTGACCAAGGCCGACCAGGTGAAGGCCGCCGAGCTCGAGGCCTGCCGCGCCAAAACCGCGGAGGCGCTGGCCAAACGTCCCGCGGCCTTTCCCGAGATCCTCGCCACTTCGTCGCGCTCGGGCGCCGGCATGCCGGAATTGCGCGCGGCGATGGTGCGGCTCCTGGAAGAGCGCAGCTGATGAACCCCTCACGCGTCCTGGTCGCGCTCGCCGGCCTGATGGGCGCCTGTGGCGTCATGCTGGC
Source organism: uncultured Alphaproteobacteria bacterium (assembly GCA_963802585.1). GTDB lineage: Bacteria > Pseudomonadota > Alphaproteobacteria > Rhizobiales > Xanthobacteraceae > Bradyrhizobium. Next base: position 18,691 of record CAWDJS010000032.1, read on the forward strand.
GGCGGGCGCCGCCCATCTCGCGGACGCCTCTCGGCTGGGTGCGGCCTCCTCGATGCTGCTGTTCCATGCTTGTGCCGTGCTCGGCTCGGTCGCGCTGACCGAACGCGGCGTGCTGCACGCGCGGATCGGCCTTGCCGCGGCCATCGGCTTTGTCATCGCGGCAAGCCTGTTCGCGGGCGACCTGACCTTGCGGCAATATGCCGGCCACAGCCTTTTCCCGATGGCCGCGCCGACCGGCGGCACGCTCCTGATCGCGAGCTGGCTGGTGCTCGCGCTTTCGGCCCTTTGGCCGCGCCGGATGTGACAGCCGCGCAACGAAACAGGCGCTTTGCGCGGCGCCCGGCAATCGGATAGAACCCGGCCGACCCGCCGAACCAGAGATCAGCCTCATGACCGAAATCAGCCCGCTCGATCAGGCCCGCATCCTGTCCGAGGCGCTGCCGCACATGCAGCAATATGACGAGGAAACCATCGTCATCAAATATGGCGGCCATGCCATGGGCGCCGAGGACACCGCGAAGGCGTTTGCGCGCGACATCGTGCTGCTCGAGCAGACCGCGGTCAATCCGGTGGTGGTGCATGGCGGCGGGCCGCAGATCGCGACCATGTTGAAACGGCTCGGCATCCACTCGGAATTTGCCGCTGGCCTTCGCATCACCGACGCCGCCACCATCGAGATCGTCGAGATGGTGCTGGCCGGCTCGGTCAACAAGCAGCTGGTCGGCTACATCAACGAGGCGGGCGGCAAGGCCGTCGGCCTCTCCGGCAAGGACGGCAACATGGTGAAGGCGTCGAAGACGACGCGAACCATGGTCGATCCGGATTCGCATATCGAGAAGGCGGTCGATCTCGGCTTTGTCGGCGACCCCGACAAGGTCGACCTCACGCTGCTCAACCAGCTGATCGGCCATGAGCTGATCCCGGTGCTGGCGCCGCTGGCGACCTCGCAAAACGGACAGACGCTCAACATCAATGCTGACACCTTTGCCGGCGCGATTGCCGGCGCGTTGAAGGCCAAGCGCCTGCTGCTGCTCACCGACGTGCCCGGCGTGCTCGACAAATCGAAGAAGCTGATCCCGGAATTGTCGATCAAGGATGCACGCAAGCTGATCGCCGACGGCACCATTTCCGGCGGCATGATCCCGAAGGTCGAAACCTGCATCTATGCACTGGAACAGGGCGTGCAGGGCGTCGTCATCATCGACGGCAAGATGCAGCATGCCGTATTGCTAGAGTTGTTCACGAATCAGGGCACGGGCACGCTGATCCATAAGTGAGGACACCACACCATCCCTCGTCATGGCCGGGCAGAAGCGCGAAGCGCGTCTCAGCTCATGATATGACCCGGCCATCCACGACTTACGCTAAGCGGGCTTGTGGCAAAGACGTGGATGCCCGGGTCAAGCCCGGGCATGACGACGGTGTTATGCGGCACCAGTGCTCGTCCTTGTTGGAGCTAACGCTGCTCGCGCTCCCCATACTGGCCGTGTCCCTCCTGCTCTCCTCCGAGCCGGCGTTCGCCGATTTAAAACTCTGCAACCGCATGAGCTATGTGGTCGAGGCCGCGATCGGCATCGACGACAAGGCGGCGACCGCGACGCGCGGCTGGTTCCGCATCGATCCCGCCGCCTGCCGCGTCGTCGTGCAGGGCACGCTCAATGCCGACCGCATCCTGCTCAATGCCCGCGCGCTGCCGGTCTATGGCGCCTCGCCGATCCCGCAGAACGGCAATGACACGCTGTGCGTGGCGCAGGGCAATTTCGTCATCGCCGCCGCGCGCCAGTGCCGCAGCGGCCAGACCCAGGCCCAATTCACGCAGGTCACGCCGGCGCAAGGCGACGACGGCAATCTCGTGACGTATCTGGCCGAGGACAGCGAGTATGACGACGAGCAGGCGCGGCTCGCCGGCATCCAGCGGCTCTTGGTGATCGCCGGTTACGATGCTGCGCCGATCGACGGCGTCGACGGGCCGAAAACGCAAGGGGCGCTCGCCGCGTTCCTGAAGAGCCGCGGGCTAACGCAGGATGTGGTGCAGTCGCCGAACTTTTTCACCACCATGATCGACGCCGTGCAGTCGCCGTCCGCGACGGGGCTGACCTGGTGCAACGACACGCCGCACAGGATCATGGCGGCGGTCGCGACCGATGACGGCAAGTCGGTGGTGAGCCGCGGCTGGTACCGCATCGAGCCCGGCAAGTGCCTGCATCCCGACGTGACCGGCACGCCGAAGCAGGTGTTCAGCTTTGCGGAGGCTGTCGACGCCGAGAACCGTACCGTCAAGATCAAGGACAAGCCGCTGAACTGGGGCGGCGCGATGCCGCTCTGCACCCGCGAGAGCAAGTTCGAAACCAACGAGCAGGGCGATTGCCCCACCCACGGCTTCGCCGCGACGGGATTTGCGGCGGTGGATCTTTCCGCCGGCGGCAAGACGCTGCGCTTTGCGATGCCGTGATGAAATCTCCCCGCAGCTTCACCCATGTCGACACCTGGGTGTTCGACCTCGACAACACGCTCTACCCGCATCACGTCAACCTGTGGCAGCAGGTCGATGCGCGGATCGGCGAGTTCGTCTCCGCATGGCTGAAGGTGTCGGCGGAAGAAGCGCGGCTGATCCAGAAGGACTATTACCGCCGCTACGGCACCACCATGCGCGGCATGATGACCGAGCATGGCGTGCGCGCCGACGATTACCTCGCCTATGTGCACAAGATCGACCACTCGCCGCTGGAGCCCAATCCGGCGATGGGCGAAGCGATCACGAAACTGCCGGGCCGCAAGCTGATCCTGACCAACGGCTCGGTCGATCATGTCGATGCTGTGCTCGGGCGTCTCGGGCTGTCCTCGCATTTCGACGGTGTGTTCGACATCGTCGCCGCCGAACTCGAGCCAAAACCCGCACCGGGGACCTACCAGAAGTTCCTGGCGCTTCATTCGGTCGATCCCGCGAAATCCGCGATGTTCGAAGACCTCGCGCGCAACCTCGTGGTGCCGCACCGGCTCGGCATGACCACGGTGCTGGTGGTACCCGACGGCACCAGGGAAGTCGTGCGCGAGGACTGGGAGCTGGAAGGCCGCAACGACGCCCATGTCGATCATGTCACGGATGATCTGACGGGGTTTTTGCAGAAGCTGGTCGCAACAACATAACTCGTCATGCCCGGCCTTGTCACGGCCATGACGACTGTGTTCTTGACTCTCACCCCCCAAATCCCGAAAAAGCCTCCCCTGCCGCTCAAAACAAAGATCGTCCCAAGGAAATCCCGATGTCCGCAGCCCAGCTCGAATCCACCATCAACAGCGCGTTCGACGCGCGTGACGGCATCTCAACCTCGACCAGGGGCGAGGTCCGCGAGGCCGTGGATCACGCGCTTGAGCTGATGGACAAGGGCGAAGCCCGCGTCGCCGAGCGCGAGGCAAGCGGCAAGTGGAAAGTGCATCAGTGGCTGAAGAAGGCCGTGCTGCTATCGTTCCGTCTCAACGACATGAGCGCGATTGCCGGCGGGCCCGGCAAGGCCAGCTGGTGGGACAAGGTACCGTCGAAATTCGACGGCTGGGGCGAAAACCGTTTTCGCGACGCCGGTTTCCGTGCCGTGCCCGGCGCGATCGTGCGCCGTTCGGCCTTCATTGCCAAGAACGTCGTGCTGATGCCCTCCTTCGTCAATCTCGGCGCCTATGTCGATGAAGGGACCATGATCGACACCTGGTCCACCGTCGGCTCCTGCGCCCAGATCGGCAAGCGCGTGCACATCTCCGGCGGCGTCGGCATCGGCGGCGTGCTGGAGCCACTGCAGGCCGAGCCCGTGATCGTCGAGGACGATTGCTTCATCGGCGCGCGCTCGGAGGTCGCCGAGGGCGTCATCGTGCGCAAGGGCGCGGTGCTGGCGATGGGCGTGTTCCTGGGTGCTTCGACCAAGATCGTCGACCGCGAGACCGGCGAAGTCTTTGTCGGCGAGGTGCCGGAATATTCCGTGGTGGTGCCGGGCGCGCTGCCGGGAAAGCCGATGAAGAACGGCCAGGTGGGCCCCTCGACGGCCTGCGCCGTCATCATGAAGCGCGTCGACGAGCGCACCCGGTCCAAGACCAGCATTAACGAACTGCTGCGGGACTAGCCGAACCTAAACCGCTGGAAAAGCGACCAATCTCCGGACCGCGGACCTGCCGCGGTCCGGAGGTCACGATGGATTGGGTCTGGTTTCTGTTCAGCTTCGAGGGCCGCATCAACCGCGCCAAGTTCTTTCTGGCGGGCCTCGTCATCTTTTGCTGGATGTTCTTTCTCATCTTCCTGTTCGCCTGCATCAGCGGCTGGCTCGGCGGCCCCAAATACCTTGATGTCGGCGTCGACGAAATCTTTGCCCTGTTCGATCCCGCCACCTGGCGCGCACTGACGCGCGCCGATGCGGCAACTGCCCTGTTGCATGCGATTGGAACGCCCCTGTTTCTCTGGGTGTTTCTGGCAGCGTCCATAAAGCGGCTGCATGACCGCGACAAGAGCGGCTGGTGGATCGTTCCGTTCTTCTTCGTCCCCGGACTTTACAATCAATTCGAGGACCGGCTGCCGGACTCCTGGTTGCTGTTTCCGGTCGCGTTCGCCGTGTTCGCGTTCACCGTCTGGGGCTTCATCGAAATGTATTGCCTCAGGGGCACGCAACGGACCAATCGTTTTGGGCCAGACCCGCTGGCCGAGGAGCCAGCGCGGCGGCAGCCGGGCAAGAAATGGGACCAGCAGAGCGAGATCGAAATGGTGCCGCATACCGGTAGCCCGCCGCCCGGCATGCATGTTAATCGGGGGGCATGAATGATGCCCTCGCGATTGCCCAAGCGCTCATCCGCTGCCCTTCCGTAACGCCTGTCGATGCCGGCGCGCTCGGCGTGCTCGAAACGCTGCTCAAGCAGCATGGCTTCGAGACGCACCGCGTCATCTTTTCGGAAGCCGGCACCGCCGATGTCGACAATCTCTATGCCCGCATCGGAGACGCAGCGCCGCATATAACCTTCGCCGGCCACACCGACGTGGTGCCGGCGGGCGATGAAGCCGCCTGGAGCCATGGCGCGTTTTCCGGCGAGGTGAAGGACGGTTTTCTCTACGGCCGCGGCGCGGTCGACATGAAGGGCGGCATCGCCTGCAGCATAGCGGCCGTGCTGCAATATCTGGCCGATCATGGCGGCAAGCCGCGAGAAAACGGCAAAGGCTCCATCTCGTTCCTGATTACCGGCGACGAAGAAGCCGCGTCCATCAACGGCACGGTAAAACTGTTGAAATGGGTCGCCGACCGCGGCGAGAAATTCGATCACTGCGTGCTCGGCGAGCCTTCCAACCAGCAGGAGATGGGCGACTGCATCAAGATCGGCCGCCGCGGCTCACAATCCGGCACACTCGTCGTCGAGGGCGTGCAGGGCCATGTCGCCTATCCGCATCGCGCGTCGAATCCCGTGCCGGATATTTCGCGGCTGATCGTGGCGATCAGCGACGAGCCGCTCGACCACGGCAGCGCGCAATTCCAGCCGTCGAACCTGGAGTTCGTGTCGGTCGACGTCGGCAACGGCGCCTTCAACGTCATTCCCGGACAGGCGCGCGCCACCTTCAACATCCGCTACAACGACCTGCACACACAGGCGAGCCTGCGCGAGCTGGTCGAGACGCGGCTCACGAAGGCCGCCGGCAACCGCATCAAGGCGCGGATTGTCTGGGAGCCGTCGAACTCGAACGTGTTTTTGACAAAGCCCGGCGCCTTCACCGATCTCGCGGTGTCCGCGATCGAGGAGGTCACCGGCCGCAAGCCGGAGCTTTCCACCACCGGCGGCACCTCGGACGCGCGCTTCATCGCGAGCTATTGCCCGGTGATCGAGTTCGGCCTGCTCGGCCAGACCATGCACCAGATCGACGAGCGGGCGTCGGTGAAGGATATCGAGACGTTGACGAAAGTCTATCGCGGGATACTGGACCGGTATTTCGGCTGACGCTCGGAGACGCAAACGTCAAAATCCACCGCATGAGGCGCAATAATTTCAAGAAGATCGCCGCATCCCTGTCTGATCATTGCCACCTCGTTCGTCCTTAGGTCGAAGCATCACTAACTCCGAGGGGGCAAGCCATGTTGACGAACCTGCCGGCCGAACCGGTCAAACTCGTAGTCCGCTGTTTTAGCGTGTCGGCCGACGGCTATGGCGCCGGCCCCAATCAGGACATCGATAATCCCATGGGCGTCGGCGGGATGGCGTTGCATGAGTGGGTGTTCCCGACGCGGACGCTGCAGAGGACGCTGTTCGGCAAGGACGGCGGCACCACGGGTCCGGACGATGATTTTGCCGCGCGTGGTTTTGAGAATATCGGCGCCTGGATCCTGGGCCGCAACATGTTCGGGCCAGTGCGCGGGCCATGGCCGGACGATTGCTGGAAGGGCTGGTGGGGCGACGAGCCGCCCTATCACTGCGAGGTGTTTGTGCTGACACAGTATGCTCGCGCGCCGCTCGAGATGAAAGGCGGCACGGTCTTTCATTTCGTCACTGACGGCATCGAGGCGGCGCTGCAGCGCGCGCGCCAGGCCGCTGATGGCAAGGACATTCGCCTGGGCGGCGGCGTCGCGACCATCAAGCAATATCTGCGTGCGCGGCTGGTCGACGAGCTGCATCTCGCGATGGCGCCGACGTTGCTTGGATCGGGCGAGAGTCTCTTCGCCGATATCGATCTGGTGAGCCTCGGCTACAAGCAAGCCGAGCATGTGGTGACGCCAGGCGCTACGCACATCGTATGGCGCAAGGCCGCCTAGTAATCCACCCGCACGAGATACAGCCCCTCGGGCGGGGCGACGACGCCGCAGGCGGCGCGGTTGCGCGCGGCGAGCGCGGCGCCGAGATCGTCCGCGCTCCAGCGGCCCCCGCCAACCCAGACCAGCGAGCCCACCATCGAACGCACCTGGCTGTGCAGGAACGAGCGCGCGGACGTCACGATGCTTATCGCATCGCCCTCGCGCGTGACGTCGAGCCGGTCGAGCGTCTTCTCCGGCGATTTGGCCTGGCACTCGGTGTCGCGAAACGTCGTGAAATCATGCTTGCCGATGAGGCGCTGCGCCGCAGCATGCATCGCATCCGAATCAAGACGCCGCGGCACGCGCCAGACGCGGCCGACATCGAGCGCGAGGTTCGCGCGGGTGTTGGCGATGCGATAGAGATAATGCCGCTTCACGGCCGAGAAACGTGCCTCGAAGGTCTCGGGCACGATCTCCGCCGATCGCACCGAAATCGGATGAGGGCGCAGGTGCGCATTCAAAGCATCGCGCAGGCGGCCGGGTGTGAATTGCTTTTCGATGTCGCAATGCGCCACCTGGCCCAACGCATGCACGCCGGCGTCGGTGCGGCCCGCGCCATGCACGCGCACATCCGCGCCGCAGGTCGCCTTGACCGCAGCTTCCAGCGCCCCCTGCACGGTGGGATGATCGGGCTGCAGCTGCCAGCCCGCAAACGGAGCGCCGTCATATTCGATGATGAGCTTGTAGCGGGGCATCAATTAAGCCGCGCCCCCGCCTTCAGCGGCGTGCCGCGCAAAAACTCGACCGCCTTCATCGGCGCCTTGCCGGCCCGCTGCAATTCGATGATGCGTATCGCGCCTTCGCCGCAGGCGATGGTGAGATGATCGTCGAGCACGCTGCCCGGGTCGCCCGATCCCTTCGCCAGTTCACAGCGCAAAATCTTGACGCGCGCGGCCTCGCCCCCGCCCACGATCTCGCTCCATGCGCCTGGAAACGGTGAGAGACCGTGGATGTGGCGGAGCACGTCGCGCGCGGGCTTGCTCCAGTCGATTCGCGCCTCCGCCTTCTCGATCTTGGCGGCGTAGGTCACGCCCTGTTCGCTCTGCTTGACGAGCCGCAAGCTCCCGCGCTCCAGCGCCGCCATCGCGCGCACCATCAGGTCGGCGCCGAGAGGCGACAGCGCATCATGAAGATCAGCGGCCGTCATCGAATCCGCGATCGGCAGCCGCTCCGCCATGGCGACATCGCCGGTGTCGAGGCCGACATCCATCTTCATCACCATGACGCCTGTCGCGGCATCACCGGCCATGATGGCGCGGTTGATCGGCGCGGCGCCGCGCCAGCGCGGCAACAGCGAGGCATGCAGGTTGAAGCAACCGAGTTTTGGCGCATCGAGGATGGCCTGCGGCAGGATCATGCCATAGGCCACCACGACCGCGGCATCCGCCCCATGCGCTCGAAACTCCTCAAGCGCTTCCGGCGTCCTCAGCGTCTTCGGTGTCAGCACGGGAATGCCAAGCTGCCGGGCTTCCACTTCCACGGGCGTCGGCTGCAGCTTCATGCCGCGCCCGCCCGGCTTCGGCGCACGGGTGTAGACGGCAGCGATCTCATGGCCGTGCGCGACCAGTTCGAGCAGCGTCGGCACGGAGAACGCCGGCGTGCCCATGAAGATCAGGCGGAGGGGCATCGGCCCTACTCCTCCGCGCGCTTGGCGGCCTTGGAAAACTTCTTGTTCACGCGGTCGCGCTTCAGCTTCGACAGGTAGTCGATGAACAGCACGCCGTTGAGATGGTCGATCTCGTGCTGGATGCAGGTGGCGTAGAGGCCCTCGGCGTCCTCCTCATGCACCTTGCCGTCGAGATCGGTGAAGCGCACGCGCACCCGGGCCGGCCGCTCGACCTCCTCGTAATATTCCGGGATCGACAGGCAGCCTTCCTCATAGACCGAAAGCTCCTCCGACGAGGAGACGATCTCCGGATTGATGAAGACCCGCGGCCGCGGAGTGGTCTCGCCTTCCTCGGTCTTTTTCGCGAGATCCATGGTGATCAGCCGCACCGGCTGCGCGACCTGGATCGCGGCAAGCCCGATCCCGGGCGCCTCGTACATGGTCTCGAACATGTCGTCGGCGAGCTTGCGGATCTCCGGCGTCACTTTCTCGATCGGCTTGGAGACAAGACGCAGCTGCCTGTCCGGCAGGATGATGATTTCACGTAAGGCCATGAGGCGCGATTTAAGCGGCTGACAACGCTCGGTCAATGCAAACGGGAACCCGTTAACCCTCCGCTAACCATAAAAATTAGGTTCGCGTTAACCATAAAAATTTAGCGACAATTAACCATAAATGTTCCCTCTTCGTTCGCGCCGGCCCGCGAATCGGCTAGAGATGACGGCATGAACCCGATTCTTTTCATGGTCGGCGGCTGGCCGGTCCACATCACCGACGTCGTCATCGGCTTCGCCGCGGCGACGCTGCTCCTGCTCCTTACGATCACAATCGTAGTGGCGCGCTCCGGAAAACGCGGGGCCGAGCACGCCACCACCCAGGCCGCGCGCGCCGACGAACTGGAGCAGCGGCTCAACGAGATGCTGCGCGCGCAAGCGGAAGCCGGCGGCCGCGTCGATGCGATGGCACAGGCGCTGGCCAGCCGGCAGGCCGACATGGCCCGCGCGGTCAACGAGCGGCTGGATTCGGTGACGCATCGCGTCGGACAGTCAATGGAAACCACCACGCGCAACACGATGGACAGCCTGCGTCAGCTCCATGAGCGGCTCGGCATCATCGACAACGCGCACAAGAACCTCACCGACCTCACCACGCAGGTCACGACCTTGCGCGACGTGCTCGCCAACAAGCAGGCGCGCGGTGCGTTCGGCCAGGCGCGGATGGAAGCCATCGTGCAGGACGGGATGCCGAAGGGTTCCTACGAGTTTCAGTTCACGCTCTCGACCGGCAAGCGGCCGGATTGCGTGGTGTTCCTGCCCGACCAGCGCCCGCTTTGCATCGACGCCAAATTTCCGCTGGAGGCGATGACCGCGCTGCACGATGCGCGCACCGATGACGAGAACAAATACGCCTGCCAGCGGCTGCGCACCGACGTGATGAAGCATGTCAACGACATTGCCGAAAAGTACCTGATCGCCGGCGAGACCCAGGACACGGCCTTGATGTTCGTGCCGTCGGAATCGGTCTATGCCGAAATCCATGACGGCTTTGACGATGTGATCCAGAAGGCCTATCGCGCCCGCGTCGTGCTGGTGTCGCCGTCGCTGTTGATGCTGGCGATCCAGGTGATGCAACAGATTTTGAAGGACGCGCGCATCCGCGACGCCGCCGACCAGATTCGCAACGAGGTGATGCATCTCGGCGACGACCTCACGCGGTTGCGCGATCGCGTGCTGAAGCTGCAGAAGCATTTTGGCGACGCGAACGAGGACGTCCGCCAGATCCTGATCTCCGCCGACAAGATCGAAAAACGCGCCGGCCGTATCGAAGAGCTGGATTTTTCGAAAGAGCCGCCGCCCGAGCCGCCGCGGCTGGTCAAGCCGGGTGCGGACGACCTGTTCCCCCTGCGCAAGCTGCAGGCGGGGGAGTAGCGCCTCCGTAGGATGGGTTGACCGCCGGCGAAACCCATCGTGCTTGTGGAGACGGTGATGGGTTTCGCTGCGCTCAACCCATCCTACGAGGTACACGTGGGGAAGCATTTTCCCGAGAATCTGCTACCAACGGCAGCATGACCGCTCCCGAAGCGACCTCCGAGACTCCCGCTGAAGCATCCGCCCCCTCCTGGCGCGAGGGCCTCGCCGTGTACCTGCAGCCGCGCGTGCTCATCGTGCTGCTGCTCGGCTTTTCCTCCGGGCTGCCGCTCGCGCTATCCGGCTCGACGCTGCTGGTGTGGATGCGCGAGGCCGGGGTCGATCTCGGCACCATCGGGCTGTTTGCCCTGGTCGGCACGCCCTACACGCTGAAATTCTTGTGGGCGCCGCTGGTCGATGCGCTGCATGTGCCGTTCTTCACGCGGAAATTTGGACGCCGCCGCGGCTGGCTCTTGCTCTCGCAGCTGTTCCTGATAGCCGCGATCCTGCTGCTTGCGGCCGCCGACCCTGCGCGCTCACCACTGTTCGTCGCTATCGCCGCGCTGCTGGTGGCCGCAACCTCCTCGACCCAGGACATCGTGGTCGACGCCTTTCGAGTTGAGAGCTTGCCCGAAAGCGAGCAGGCCGCCGGCATGGCTTCCTATGTCGCAGCCTATCGCATCGGCATGCTGGTCTCGACCGCAGGCGCGCTGTTCATCGTGTCCGGCTTCGAGGGCACCGGCCTGCCGCGCTCCGCCGCCTGGATGTGGGGCTATGTCGTGATGGCGGCCTTCGTGCTGATCGGCTGCGTCACCGCGCTCGCCGCGACTGAACCTGAACCCTCGGTGCGCGCGGAGGCCGCGACGCATGACGAAAGCGCCTTCACCCGCGTGCTCCATGCCGCAGTCGGCGCCTTCTCGGAATTTTTGACCCGCAACAATGCGATCGCCGCACTCGCCTTCGTCGTGCTGTTCAAGTTCACCGACGCGTTTTCCGGCAGCATGACGGCGCCGTTCGTGATCGACCTCGGCTTTTCCCGCAACGATTACGCCGCGATCGTCAAGGGCGTCGGGCTGGCCGCAACGCTGATCGGCGGATTCGCCGGCGGCTTTGTCGCGCGGCGCTATTCGCTGGCGGCGAGTTTGTGGATCGGCGGCGTGCTGCAGGCCGCCGCCAATCTCTCCTTTTCCTGGCTCGCACTGGTCGGGATCAACCAATGGGCGCTCGCGCTGGCGATCACCTGTGAAAACTTCACCAGCGCGATCGGCACCGTGATCTTCGTCGCCTATCTCTCGGCGCTGTGCCGGAACCCGCTGCACACCGCGACCCAATATGCGCTGCTCACCGCGCTTGCAGCGGTCGGGCGTACTTATCTTTCATCGGGCGCGGGTTTTGTCGCGAAGGCCACGGGCTGGCCGCTGTTCTTCGTGATCTGCGGGCTGGTCGCGATCCCGGGCCTGATCCTGCTGATCTGGCTGCAGCGGCGCGGGCATTTTGACGAGCTGGGGCCGGTGAAGGTTTAGTGCTTCGTCACCACGCTCCATTTGGTGACGACCGCTTCGGTCATCTGGCCGGCATCCTGCGCGCAGGAGACTTCCTCGACCTTGATCGAGATTTCCTTGCCGACAAGACCCTTCAGCTGCGCGGCTTGCGAATTGCTGCTGGTGACGAGCTGGAACGTCTCCGGGCCGGTCTCGAGATTGCACAGCCCGCTCGGCGGCGGCAGCCGGCGCGGCTCGCTGGTGATCTGATAGGTCGCAACCCGCTTGCCCTTGTTGCCGCCCTTGACGCGCATCGCCGTGAGTTCCCCCGCCAGCACATCGCCGGCATTGATCGGCTTGCCTGGTTTCGACGGCGCCGTCTCCGCGTCCTGCGCGAAGGCAGGTAACGCGATGAGTGTTGCCGCCACGATGCACGCACAAGCCCAGCGTTTGGCGAATCGGGATTTCGTCATGTGAGGAAGTTCCGTTTTTGGCTAGAACAGCGTGCGCTGGCGCATCGCAGCAGATAGCGTACCTTCATCGAGATAATCAAGCTCGCCGCCGACGGGAACACCATGGGCGAGCCGCGTCACCTTGACATTGGCCTCCTGCAGCAAATCGGTGATGTAGTGCGCCGTGGTCTGCCCATCCACGGTTGCATTCAGCGCGAGAATGATCTCGGTCACTTCCCGCTCATGGGCGCGCCTGACCAGCGCGTCGATGGTGAGGTCCTGCGGGCCGACGCCGTCGAGCGGCGACAATGTGGCGCCGAGCACGTGATAGCGGCCGTTGGTCGCATTGGCGCGTTCCAGCGCCCAGAGATCGGCGACATCGGCGACCACCACGATGATGGAGGGATCGCGGCGCGGATCGGTGCAGACCGTGCAGGGATTTTGCGTGTCGATATTGCCGCAGGTCTTGCAGACCTGGATCTTGTCGATCGCCACCTGCAGCGCGCTTGACAGCGGCGTCATCAGCGCTTCGCGCTTCTTGATCAGATGCAGCGCCGCGCGCCGCGCCGAGCGGGGGCCAAGCCCTGGCAGGCGCGCCAGCAACTGGATCAGGCGTTCGATTTCAGGACCGGCAACCGCGGGCATTTTTTACGAACCAAGTCCCCCGAGCATCCCCGGCGGCAGGCCGAGCCCGCCGGCCAGCGATTGCATCTTTTCCTGCATCGCCGCTTCGGCCTTGCGCCGCGCGTCGCCGAACGCGGTCACAAGCAGGTCCTCGACGATCTCGCACTCTTCGGGCTTCAGCAGCGAGGGGTCGATCTTCACGCCCTTCACTTCCATCTTCGCATTCATGCGCACCGAGACGAGGCCGCCGCCGGAAATGCCCTCGACCTCGACATGGCCGAGTTCGTCCTGCATCGCCTGCATCTTCGACTGCAGCTGCGCCGCCTGCTTCATCATGCCGAGAAAATCGGGCATCGGTTTTTCCTTTGAAACTCAGAAATCGTTGTCGGAATCGTCAGGCGCTTCGTCGCCGGCAAAGCCTTCTTCGCCCACCCCGTTAACATCGGATTCCGGCGGCTCGGCGGCAAGCTTCCGCACTTCCACCAGTTTGGCGCCGGGAAAGCGCGCGAGCACCTCTTTCACCCGCGGATCGGCTTCGGCCGCGCGTTCGCGCTCGGACCTCGCGACGAGACTCTGCTCGCGCAGCGTCGGCTGGCCGGCCTCGTTGGAAACGACCACGGTCCAGCGCCGGTTGGTCCATTGCTCGAGCTTGCGCGAGAGATCGTTGACCAGCGTGCGCTGGGCGTTGCGCTCGAGCGCGATCTCCAGCCGCCCATCCTCGAAGCGCACCAGGCGCACATCGGTCTCCAGCGCGGACTTGGTGATGAGGTCGCGCTTCTCGCCGGCCAGCGCAACCAGCTCCGGAAAGCTCGCAATTTTTCGCGCGGGCACGGATTGCGCTTCAGGCTGAGGCGCCATCATCTGCGGGCGTGCGGAAGCTTCAGGAGCCGTGCGCGGCGCCGCGGAAGCACGCGCGGGGGCCGATGCAATGGCCGATGCCGTTGGTGCGGGCTGGCTGCGCGACGGCACGCTCGATGCCGCCGCAGACGATGTGCCGCCATTCTGCCCGATCATCCGGATGGCTTCGTCCGGCGTCGGCAGGTCGGCGACATAGGCGATCCGCACCAGCACCATTTCGGCCGCTATCACCGGACGGGTCGCGGTTTGCGCCTCGGCGATGCCCTTGAGCAGCATCTGAAACATCCGCGACAGCACCCGCATCGACAGCTTGGCGGAGAAGTCGCGCCCGCGCAGCCGCTCGGTCTCGCTGTAGGCGACATTGTCGGCGATCCCAGGCACCACCTTGATGCGGGTGACGAAATTGACGAACTCGGCGAGATCGGACAGCACGACGATCGGATCGGCGCCGACGTCGTATTGCGCCCGAAATTCCTTGAAGGCGCTGGCGATGTCGCCACCCACCAGCTGCTCGAACAGATCGATCACCCGGGTGCGGTCGGCGAGCCCCAGCATCTGCCGCACTTGTTCGGCGCGCACGGAACCGGCCGCATGCGCGATCGCCTGGTCGAGCAGCGACAGCGAGTCGCGCACCGAGCCTTCGGCGGCGCGCGCGATGATGCCGAGCGCTTCCGGCTCGATCTCGACGCTTTCCTTTTGCGCGATATTCGAAAGGTGCTTCATCAGCACGTCCGCCTCGACCCGGCGCAAATCAAAGCGCTGGCAGCGCGACAGCACCGTGACCGGGACTTTACGGATTTCGGTGGTGGCGAACACGAATTTGGCATGCTCCGGCGGCTCTTCCAGCGTCTTCAGGAAGGCGTTGAACGCCGCGGTCGAGAGCATATGGACTTCGTCGATGATGTAGACCTTGTAGCGCGCGCTGGCCGGGGCATAGCGCACGCTGTCATTGATCTGGCGGACATCGTCGACGCCGGTGTGGGAGGCGGCGTCCATCTCCAGCACATCCATGTGCCGGCTTTCCATGATCGCCTGGCAGTGCACGCCGAGAACAGGCATGTGGATGGTCGGGCTCTTCACCGAGCCATCCGGCAGCTCGTAATTCAAAGCGCGGGCAAGGATGCGCGCAGTGGTGGTCTTGCCGACCCCGCGCACGCCGGTGAGGATCCAGGCTTGCGGAATCCGGCCGGTCTCGAAGGCGTTCGAGACCGTGCGCACCACGGCGTCCTGTCCGATCAGGTCTTCAAAGCTCGCGGGACGGTATTTACGCGCCAGCACGCGATAGGGTTTGGTGGCGCCGCCGCCACCGTCGGCGCTGTCTGGCTTGTGGTCGGGAGCGCCAGCGTCGGTCATCGGTCGATCCGCAATGTGATGTCTCTTGGCCGGCTTTTGCGGAAAGGAGCAAAGGGCCGGCGCGAACTTCGCTGCCGGCGTGATTCGCTCGAAAAACAGGTAGGAGACTGACGAGCGACCCGATCCGGACCTCGTTAGGGCTGCTTCCTTCCGGACCTGACCCGGTTGGCGAGTGGCTCGTCCACCGCCAATCTCCCGGTCCCTATTTGGGGCCAAAAGGGCCGGAAAGCAAGCGGGCAGGCAGGCATTTGCGGGGCTTGTAAGGGAACAGAGAAAAGCATTAGTTGCCCACCAACCGCCCTTGCCGACCGCTCTTGCCGGCCATAACAATTGCACCATTCCGGAAGACCGATGCCTGAATCCGCCTGGTCGCTGCATCCCCAGCTGAGCCAAGACACCATCGATATCGGCGACCTGCCGCTGTCCAAGGTGCTCGTCATCAAGGACGCCAATTACCCCTGGCTGATGCTGGTGCCGCGCCGGCCGGAGAAGCTGGAGATCATCGATCTCGACGAGGTCGAGCAGGCGCAGCTCATGACCGAGGTCTCCCGCGCCGCCAAGGCGCTGAAGGAGATCACCAAATGCGACAAGCTCAATATCGCCGCCCTCGGCAATGTCGTGCCGCAGCTTCATGTGCATGTGATCGCGCGCCGCTCCAGCGATCCTGCCTGGCCGCGCCCGGTCTGGGGCGTGGTGCCGCCGCTCGCCCATGACGCCGCCGAAGTTCAACATTTCATCAGCGCGCTACGCCGCAAAATCTGGTTGGGTTGAAACAGGAAATGTCAGCATCCGAATCCTTCCCGCTCGGGCAGCCGGGCTTCGTCAACAACATCCTCGATCGCGCCGCGCATCTGCGCACCAAGGACGAGAAATTGATGGCGCTGGAGAGCGATCCGCGTTCGCGCGCCTATGTGGTGCACCGCGACTCGCTGGTGGTGAAGAAGGAGGGCGAAGCCGCGCGCGCCCTGCTTTCCGTCGAGGAAGCGCTGAAATTCGGCGCCAATCCGGGCACGATCTTTCTCGGCCTGCGCGACGGCGCGGCGATCTTCGGCATGGGCATTGCGGCGGCGGCCGCGGAAAAACTCGTCACCCGCAACGACGTCGCCGTCTCTGAATTGCGCGGCATGGCGATGCAGGGCGTGGTGCCGCCCGACGAGCTGTCGGCGATCGCGATGGCGAAGTCGATGGTGAACTGGCATCAGCGCCACGGCTATTGCGCCAATTGCGGCCAGCGTACCGCGATGAAGGAAGGCGGCTGGAAGCGCGAATGCCCGAGCTGCAAGGCCGAGCATTTCCCGCGCACCGATCCGGTCGTGATCATGCTGGTGACGCATGGCGACAAGTGCCTGCTCGGCCGGGCGCAGCGTTTTCTTCCCGGCATGTATTCCTGCCTCGCCGGCTTTGTCGAAGCCGCCGAAACCATCGAGGACGCCGTCCGCCGCGAGGTATTCGAGGAAGCCGGCATCCGCTGCACCGATGTCAATTATTACATGACCCAGCCCTGGCCCTATCCGTCGTCGCTGATGATCGGCTGCACCGCGCGCGCCACCAACGAGGACATCGTGGTCGACCGCACCGAACTCGAAGACGCGCGCTGGTTCGACCGCGACGAGGCGCGGCTGATGATCACGCGAAAACATCCCGAGGGCCTCGCAGGGCCCCATCCGTTCGCCATTGCCCATCATCTGCTCGGCCGCTGGGTGCATGGCGAAGGAAACGAAGGCGCATAGGAACTGACGGCTGCCCGCGTCGATTGGTTGAGGACCTGAACCGAGATGGCGGACGCGAGCGTGAACTTTCAGGACCGGGCGCCAAAGATCCCGCCGCGCATTCTCTGCATCGGCCAGCCGGTTCGCGATCTCACCTTTCGCGTGCCGGGCGTTCCGGCGCGTGGCTCGAAAGCGAATGCCGATCATTTCGGACAGATATGCGGCGGCAATTCGCTCAATGCGGCGATCGGCATCGTGCGGCTCGGCGGCCGCGCCTCGCTCTGCGGTCCGATCGGCGATGCACGCGAGACCGAAAGCCGCTACATCTTCGAGCAGCTTTGGCATGAAGGCATCGAGACCAGGCACATCGTGCACATGCCGGGCGTGGTGACGCCGATCTCGGCCATCATGATCGACCCGACCGGCGAGCGCACCATCGTCACCTTCCGCGCTCCCGAGCTCTGGAAAGTGAAACTTCCTCCGGCCGACACGTTGCTGCAGGATTGCGACGCGGTGCTGACCGAAAGCCGCTGCGCGGAGTTTTGCACCGACCTCTGCGCCGAGGCGGTGCGGCGCGGCATTCCCGTGATCGTCGATGTCGACCGCGCCATGTCGCTCAGTGAAGGCCTGCTCACCGCCTCCACGCATCTGGTGTTTTCTTCCGAGCCGCTGCAGGAGACGGCGGGCGAGAGCGACGAAGGCGAGGCGCTGAAGAAGATCGCCAGGCTCACGCCCTCCTTCCTTGCGGGCACCCGCGGGCCGCGCGGCACGATCTGGCTCGATGAGCATGGCGAGTTGCAGGAGACGCCGGCTTTCCCGGTCCATACCGTCGATACGCTCGGCGCCGGCGACGTCTTCCACGGCGCCTTTGCCCTCGCCATCACCGAAAAGCAGGAGCTGCGGGAGGCGCTGCGGTTCGCTTCGGCCGCCGCAGCGCTGAAATGCACCCGCTTCGGGGGCGCCTTCGCCGCCCCGCAACGTGCTGAAGTTGAAGCGCTTTTGCGCCAGGGCCACGCCGCGTCGGCAGCCAGGATGACTTAAAGTTGAGCTTGCGATAGAAGATTCTTCTATATATGAGGTGGATAAACCTCATCTGTGGAACTTTCTTCTCATGACCGATCTTGCCGTTCAGATACATGAAAGCAACCGCCGCCTCGATGCCATCGACCGCAAGATTCTGATGGTATTGCAGGAGGATGCCTCCCTCTCCGTCGCCGAGATCGGCGACCGGGTCGGGCTGTCGTCAACGCCGTGCTGGAAGCGCATCCAGCGTCTGGAAGCCGATGGCGTGATCCTGCGCCGCGTCGCGCTCGTCGATCAGAACAAGATCGGGCTCGGCATCTCCGTGTTCGTCTCGGTCGAGAGCGCCGACCATTCCGAAGACTGGCTGAAGAAATTCGCCGATGCCGTCAGCGCGATGCCCGAGGTGATGGAATTCTATCGCATGGCCGGCGACGTCGATTACATGCTCCGCGTCGTGGTCGCGGACATGCAGAGCTACGACGTCTTCTACAAGAAGCTGATCGCAACCGTACCGCTGAAGAACGTCACCTCGCGCTTTGCAATGGAGAAGATCAAGTCGGTCACCGCGCTGCCGGTCCCTGCGGCGTAAGGCGTGCCTGCTATCTTCGATTGAACCGCATGTGCGACCTCGCGCACCGCAGTACAATCTCACGCGACCATTTGCAAAACTAACCGATCATTTACCGCTCATTAGCCCGGAGCACGTAGTCTCGCGGACGATGGAGCGGGGCACAACCATCTCATCACCGCGATGGCCCGTTTGGCTTAACGCTGCGGCGTTGCTGATCGCGAGCTTTGTCGCGGTCGCCGCGCTGTCATTACAGGTTCGTCCCGGGACCGAAATTGTGGCCGTGGCATTTCCGCCCTGGTGGAGTTCGGAGCGAGCCTTTCTCGCCGCCGCTTCCGCCGATGCTGCGATCGTGAGGATGACGGCGGTGCCGTCGCTTCTGGTGGTTCGGCCGGACCGACATGACGGTCTGACTCGGCTCCGCAAGGCCGGCGTCTGGCTCGCCATGGACCCGCAGGCGATCGCCTCCTGCGTCTCGAATTAGCTCATTGAGGAAACGGGAATGACCATCGAGAGCGATGATCTCGCGAATTTGCGCGACACCACCAGCAAGCTCCTGCTTGCGCTGCTCTGGCTGCATCTGCCGATCTCGGCCGCCATCGGCCTGATGCGCGGGACGGACTGGCTGATGCCCTGCCTGCTGATGGCCGCGATGGCCGTCGCGGCGACCGCGTCGTGGAAGCTTTCCGGCAACGGGCTGTCGACCCGACTGGTGTTCGGCGTCGCCATCATGGGCGACGTGTCGCTGCTGGTGTTCCAGATGTCGGGACATCCCTGGCAGATCGACATGCACATGTACTTCTTTGCCGCGCTCGCCTGCCTCGTCGCCTATTGCGACTATCGGCCGATCCTGACCGGCACGGTGGCGGTCGCGCTGCATCACCTTGCGCTGAACTTCATCCTGCCGGCTGCGATCTATCCCGGCGGCGGCGATTTCGGCCGCGTCGTGCTGCACGCGGTGATCCTCCTGCTCGAGGCCGGCGTGCTGATCGCGCTCGCCCTCAAGCTGGCGCAGCTGTTCGAGACCACCGCGCGCAAGACTGCCGAGGCCGAGGCGGCGCAGGCGGCCGAAGCCCGCGCCACCGGCGAACGCTCGGAAGCCGAGCGCCGCGCCAAGCAGGATCGCGATGCCGCACGGCGCGAGCTCGCGGCCGGTTTCGAGCGCAAGATCGGCGGCATTGTCGAGGCGGTCGCAGTGGCCGCGTCCGAGATGCAGGGCATGTCGGCGTCGATGTCGGGCAGCAATGCCGAAACCGCCCGCCAGACCGCGGCGGTGGCGGCGGCCTCGATGCAGGCCTCGACCAATGTCGGGACGGTGGCGGCCGCGACCGAAGAGCTGACGGCTTCGATCAACAATATCGCCCAGCAGGTGACCCGCTCGGCCCAGATCGCCGGCAAGGCCGCCGAAGAGGCGCGCCGCACCAATGCGGTGGTCGAAGGGCTCGCCGCCGGCACGCATAAGATCGGCGAAGTGGTGACGCTGATCCAGAACATCGCCAGCCAGACCAACCTGCTCGCGCTCAACGCCACCATCGAGGCAGCGCGCGCCGGCGAGCACGGCAAGGGCTTTGCGGTGGTCGCCAGCGAAGTGAAGGCGCTCGCCAACCAGACCGCCAAGGCGACCGAGGAGATTTCGGCGCAGGTGCAGGGCATCCAGGCCGCGACCGGCGACGCCGTCACCGCGATTCAGGCAATCGGCGGCACCATCGCCGAGATCGACCAGATCTCCAGCGAGATTGCGAGCGCGGTGGACCAGCAGGGCCAGGCCACACGCGAAATCGCCGGCAACGTGCAGCAGGCCGCCAACGGAACGCGCGAAGTCAATGGCAATATCCAGAACGTGACCCGCGCCTCCAACGAGGCCGGCGCCGCCGCCTCGCGCCTGCTCGACGCCGCCAACGGATTGTCGTCACAGTCCGACCGGCTAAAGGCCGAAGTCGGCGGCTTCATTGCGTCGCTGGTCGCGGCGTAGTCTCAAAAGCTGTCGTCGCCCGGCTTGACCGGGCGCCCAGTATTCCAGAGACGGCTGTGCTGGAATCGATAGGCCGCGGCGTACTGGATGCCCCGCTTTCGCGGGGCATGACGACGGAGTTGGGATGGCGCTCTGCCTCTTCCCTCAAATCTTCTGATTATACTCGCCCACCTCGGGATGCGTGCGCAGCACGCCATCGACCAGCTCGAACATGTCGCGCATGCGTTTTTCCGACACCGGGCTCTCGACCACGACGACGAGCTCCGGCTTGTTGGAGGAAGCGCGCACCAGGCCCCAGCTGCCGTCTTCGACCGTGACGCGCACGCCGTTGACGGTGACGAGATCGCGGATCGGCTGGCCGGCGAGCTTCTCGCCCTTCTTCTGCGCCGCCTCGAAGTGTTTCACCACGGCGTCGACGACATCGTATTTCACTTCGTCGGCGCAGTGCGGCGACATCGTCGGTGACGACCAGGTCTTTGGCAGCGCGTCTTTCAGATCGGCCATTGTCTTGCCGGCCGCACGGTCGAGCATGTCGCAGATCGCGAGCGCCGAGACCAGGCCGTCGTCATAGCCGCGGCCGAACGGCTTGTTGAAGAAGAAGTGGCCGGACTTCTCGAAGCCCGCCAGCGCGCCGAGTTCGTGGGTGCGGCGCTTCATGTAGGAATGGCCCGTCTTCCAGTAGGTCGTGTTGGCGCCCTGTTTTTGCAGCACGGGATCGGTCAGGAACAGTCCGGTCGATTTCACATCGACCACGAACTGCGCATTCTTGTGGATCGCCGACATGTCGCGCGCCAGCATGACACCGACCTTGTCTGCAAAAATCTCCTCGCCGGTGTTGTCGACCACGCCGCAGCGGTCGCCGTCGCCGTCAAAGCCCAGGCCTACATCTGCCTTGTGCGCGAGCACCGCATCGCGGATCGCGTGCAGCATCTCCATGTCTTCCGGGTTCGGATTGTATTTCGGGAAGGTGTAATCGAGCTCGGTGTCGAGTGGCACCACCTCGCAGCCGATCTTTTCCATCACCTGCGGCGCGAACGCGCCCGCCGTGCCGTTGCCGCAGGCGACCACGACCCTCAGCTTGCGCTTCAGTTTTGGCCGGTTGGTGAGATCGGCGATATAGCGTGCCGGAAAATTCTCGTGGAACAGATAGGAGCCGCCAGCCTGGTTCCTGAACTCCGCGTTGAGCACGATCTGTTTCAGCCGTGTCATCTCGTCCGGACCAAACGTGAGCGGCCGGTTGGCGCCCATCTTCACGCCAGTCCAGCCATTGTCGTTGTGCGAGGCGGTGACCATGGCGACGCAGGGCACGTCGAGATCAAACTGCGCGAAATAGGCCATCGGCGTCACGGCAAGGCCGATGTCGTGCACCTTGCAGCCCGCGGCCATCAGGCCCGAAATCAGCGCATATTTGATCGAGGCCGAATAACCGCGGAAATCATGGCCGGTGACGATCTCTTGGCTGACGCCGAGTTCTGTGATCAGCGCGCCCAGCCCCATGCCGAGCGCCTGCACGCCCATCAGGTTGATTTCCTTGTTGAACAGCCAGCGCGCGTCGTATTCGCGAAAGCCGGTCGCCTTCACCATCGGCTCGGATTCAAAGGCGTAGGTATTGGGCAGGAGCACGGGTTTCGGCTTCGGAAACATTTCGGCCTCGTCGGGGACGCGGGAAGTCGGCTGAGCAGGCATTAGCGAATGCGCAAGGGAAGCGGAAGACGAGATTTGGATGATTATTATTCGGCCGGAAACTGGTTCAGCCGCTTGAGCTCCTCTTCGACCACCGCTCTCAGTGGTGGCAAGGCCCGTTGCACGGTCTCCCACACGAATTGAGTGGCGACATCCTCATAGTCGTAACGATAGACATTTCCAGCGGCGGCCATCTCTTTCCATGCGATTGCCGGCTGTCGGGATTTTAATTCATCCGGCAAGCGCCGCGAGGCCTCGGAGATGATTTCCAGGCAGCGCGTAACCGCATAAACGGACCGCAAGTCGGCCTTGAAGCTCTCGCGGTCAAAGCCGTCGGCGAACTGGCTCGCCAAATCGATATGATGCAGGATATCGCGGAGCGGACCGGCCGCGCGCTCAGAAGGCATAGATGGCATCGGCCGTTGCGGCCGGACGGACATGAGATTTCAGCGCGTCGCGGTTCACAACATCGACCGGTCCATCAAAGAGGTCTGCTATATATTCCTTGAGGCCAACATAGTCGAAGACCGTCATGCGGGCCTCAGGATCGATTTCGATCATGATATCGATATCACTCCCGACTCGATTGTCGCCACGCGCCGTCGAACCGAACAAGGCAGCATGCAGCACCCCGCGCTCGCGCAGGGCGCTCTGGGATTTTCGTAGAGTCTCAATAGCTTCCGAGCCGTTCATGAGCGATATATAGCATGCCGAAGGCCCGACAGCGAGGGCCTGAGGCCTTACTGCTCCAGCACCATCTGGCCGTTGGAATATTCGAAGCGTTTCAGCTTCGACAGGAAGGACAGGCCGAGCAGGTTTTCCGACAGCGCCTCATCGGGCAGCACCATGGCGTCGACATCGCGCACGATCAGGCCGCCGAGATCGAGCATGGCGATCTGCGCGCGCGCCGCTTTCACCTTGCCGTTGGCCGTGGTGACGATCGCGGTGTACTGGCCGGGCGTCGGGCGCAGGCCGAAGCGCGCCGCGGAGGATTCATTCAACGCCACGACGGAGGCGCCGGTATCGACCATGAAGCCGATGCGCTGGCCATCGATGCGGCCTTCGGCGGCAAAATGACCGCGGGCGTCGCGGGGAATGTTGAGGCTGCGCAGGCCCGTCTGCACCGGCGGCGCGACGGCGGCGGCCAGCTGTACGGTCGTGGGAGAGGCCGAAGCCGGCGTCAGCTTTTCCGCCATCTGCGCCATGAAGAGGCCAAGGCCGGCGATGACGGCCGCGGTGATCACAATGTTACGCATCACGCCACACTCGCTCTCACGCCCCCGCGCCCGATCTCAGCACGCCGCCCGCGACAACACGACTAAGGGCGGCAGACCGAAGCTGCCATTTTGGCGAAAAGGATGAGCGAAGTGTTAACGCAGAGGCGGGCTTGAGAGCGAAAACCTCATGCCGGCTTCGCGACCGGGCTCGGCATCGCCACCCGCAGGCCATAATAGACCGTGCCCGCGATCGCGACGCCGAAGAACCAGCCATATACCGTCCACCAGTCCGGCAGGATCGAGGTGAAGTTCGGCAGGATGGATGAAAACAGTGCGCCGACTGCGGCGGCGATGAGCGCGCTGACGCTCCAACCATTCTGATAGCGGTATTCGCCGTCCTCCTGGTACAGGGCCGGCACGTTCACCCTGCCCTTCGCGATCAGATAGTAGTCGACCATCATGATGCCGAAGATCGGCCCCATGGTGGCGCCGATCGATCCTACGAACGCGGCAGCGCTGCCTTCCCAGGGCGCGAAGGGATAAAGCACCAGCGCGATCAGCGCTGCGATATAGCCGCCCTTCTTGAAGTCGATATGTCTTGGAAAGACGTTGGAGAAATCGAACGCGGGCGAAACGAAATTGGCGACCACATTGATGCCGAGCGTCGCCACCGCAAAGGTGATCGCCGCGAGCAGCGCCAGGAACCAGCTGTCGAACTTTGCCGAGATTTGCTCGGGATGCAGCAGCACCTCCTGATAGACGTGGAAGGCAGCAATGGTGGTGATGCCCGCCACCAGCGAGAACAGGATCAGGTTGACGGGCAGGCCCCAGATGTTGCCCTTGCGCAGCGCGGCCGTGTCCGGCGCATAGCGCGAGAAATCGCAGAAATTGAGATAGAGCGCGGCGAAATAGGTGACCCAGGTCGCGGCGACCGCGCAGAGCGCGGCAGGCGACCCGGGAACGCCGGGAACGCCGGCCTCCCTGGTCTTTTCCAGCAGCACGTCCTGCGGGATCGGGGCGATCACCGAGATGCCGCCGGCCTTGATGCAGAGATAGACCGCGAGCACCAGCATCATCAGCCACACCGCCGGTCCCGCCCAGTCCTGGAAGCGCCGCACCGTCTCCATACCGCGCTGAATGATCAGGAGCTGCAGCGCCCAGATCACCACGAAGCAGATCACTTCGAGGCCGGAATGGCCGAGCACATGCGTGGTCTCATGGAAGGACTTGAAAGTGTCCATGCGCGTCAGCAGCGCGACGATCGCGCCTGAGGCGGCCGCGGTCTGCGCGCCGTACCAGAAGCAGGCGACGATGGCCCGCGCCAGTGCCGGAATGTTGGCGCCCCAGACGCCGAAGGAGGCGCGCGCCAGCACCGGATAGGGCACTCCGGTCCTGACCCCGGCATTGCCGATCAGGCTCATCAGGACGAAGATCACCAGCGAGCCTGTTCCGATCGCCAGGATGAAGTTCACGAAGCTGCCGCAGAGCAGGAACAGGCTGGCGGCCAGATAATAGCCCCACAGGCTATGCACGTCTGATGTCCAGACGTTGAAGATGCTGAAAGCGCCCCAATTGCGCACCTTCGCCGGCGCCAAATCCTCGTTGTAAAGCGACGGCGATGCGTTGTTGATCTCCAAGGCTGCCTCCCCAAATGCAGTGACGCCCGTGATCCCGGCGCCAAATCTAATCACTGTTTGAAGGCTGTCGCCAGCGCTGAGCGCAATGCGCGCTTGATTCAGGTTCCGCGCGGCTTCACGCGGCGCGTCGGCAGTGCGGTGGCCGGATCTTCCGGCCAGGGATGCCGGGGATAGCGTCCGCGCAGGTCGGAGCGGACCGCCGCGTAGCTGCCGCGCCAAAAGCCCGGCAGGTCGCGCGTCACCTGCACCGGCCGCTGCGCCGGCGACAGCAATTCCAGCACCAGCGGCACCTTGCCCTTGGCGATAGAGGGATGGGTGTTGAGGCCAAACAATTCCTGCAGGCGCACGGCAATGGTCGGCCCCTGCTCGGCCTCGTAATCGATCGCGAGCATGGTGCCCGTCGGCGCCTCGAAATGGGTCGGCGCTTCGCGCTCCAGCCGCGCGCGCAATTCCCAGGGCAGCAGCGTGAGCAGCGCCTCCGACAGATCGCCGGCGGAAAAATCCTTGAGCGAAATCTTGTCGTAGAGCGCGGGCGCCAGCCACTCCGCGGCGCTCGCGATCAGCCCATCGTCGGACAGATCGGGCCAGCTCTCGCCCTCCGCCTTGCGCAGGAACATCACGCGGTCGCGCCATTGTTTTGATGATTTCGACCACGGCAGCTTGTCGAGGCCGGCGGCGATCAAACCGTCAGCGAAGACGCGCGCGGTGTCCGCCGAGGGCGACAGCGCGAGCGGCGCTTCCGACAGCGTGATGGCGTGAAGCGTCTTCCTGCGGCGGGCGCGCAGGGCGAGCGCGCTGCGGTCGAAAATGATTTCGTCCGAACTCTCGATGTGCTCGGCGAAGCGAGCTTCGATCTCGTCCTGCAAGATCGGCGCCGCCAGCAGGATGCGTCCGGCCGCCGCCGTGCCGGTGAGTTCGCCGACCGCGACATAGGGCGCGCGTGCCAGCGCCGACGTTTGCTCGACCGCGGCACCGCGGCCATTGGCGAGCACGAAGCTGCCATTGCCGCGATTTTTCGCCACGCGATCGGGGAAGGCAAAGGCGAGCATCACGCCGGTGCTGAGTTCCTCGCTTTCCGGCGGCGAGGAAGACGCCACCTGCGACGCCCAGCGCCGGGCGAGGTCACGGGCGCTGGAGGCGCGCTGTGAGCGGTCGCGGCGGAATTGATCGAGGCGGTGGTCGAGGTCAGCGCTGTCGCCGCCGAGCCCGCGTTCGGTGAGGATGGCCGCGATCTCCGCCGCGTTCGCGCCGGCGCCAAAGCGATCGGAATCCACGATCATGCGCGCCAGCCGCGGCGGCAGCGCCAAGGCGCGCAGCCGCTTGCCCTCGGCGGTGATGCGGCCGTCGGCGTCGAGCGCGCCGAGTTCCTCCAGCAGGCTCTTCGCCTCTTTCAGTGCCGGAGCGGGCGGCAGGTCGAGGAACGACAGCGTTGCGGGATCGCTGACGCCCCATTGCGCCAGATCGAGCACCAGCGAGGACAGATCGGCCGAGAGGATTTCGGGCTGGGTATAGGCGGCGAGCGAAGCCGTCTGCGGCTCGTCCCACAGCCGATAGCAGATGCCGGGCTCGGTACGCCCGGCGCGGCCGCGGCGCTGGTCGACCGCGGCGCGCGAGGCGCGCACGGTTTCCAGCCGCGTCAGGCCGATGTCGGGCTCATAGCGTGGCACGCGCGCCAGGCCGGAATCGACCACGATGCGCACGCCCTCGATGGTCAGCGAGGTCTCGGCGATCGAGGTCGCCAGCACGACTTTGCGCTGCCCCTTCGGCGCCGGCGAGATGGCGCGGTCCTGTACGGCGGCGTCGAGCGCGCCGAACAGCGGCACGATCTCGGTGCTCGCATCCTTGACGCGCTCCTCCAGGAAATTCTGGGTACGGCGGATTTCGGCTGCGCCCGGCAGGAACGCCAGCACCGAGCCGGGATCGGCACGCAGCGCCTGCGCGATGCTGTCGGCCATCTGCCGCTCCAGCGGCATGTCGGGCTTGCGCGAGAGATAGCGTGTCTCCACCGGAAAGGCGCGGCCTTCGCTCTCGACCACCGGCGCATCGCCCAGCAGTTTAGCCACCCGCGCGCCGTCCAGCGTCGCCGACATTACCAGCAGCCGCAAATCCTCGCGCAAGCCGGTCTGCGCGTCGCGTGCCAGTGCAAGGCCGAGATCGGCGTCGAGCGAACGCTCGTGAAATTCGTCGAACAACACCGCGGCGATGCCGCCGAGCTCGGGATCGTCGAGGATCTGGCGGGAGAAAATCCCCTCGGTCACCACTTCGATGCGCGTGGCGCGCGACACCTTGGAGCCGAAGCGCACCCGGTAGCCGACGGTTTCGCCGGCGCGCTCGCCCAGCGTCTTCGCCATGCGCTCGGCACTGGCGCGAGCGGCGATCCGCCGCGGCTCCAGCACGATGATCTTTTTGCCCTTCGTCCAGGGCTCATCGAGCAGCGCCAGCGGCACCCGCGTGGTCTTGCCGGCCCCGGGCGGCGCCACCAGCACCGCGGCGTTGCGGCCCTGCAGCGTGCGCGCGAGATCGTCGAGCACCGCGTCGATCGGAAGGGGCGTGTCGAAGGTGCGGGGCAATATCTTGAACCCGTCATCACCCGCGAAAAGGCGGGTGATCCAGTAAACTCAGATGTCACCGATCACGAAGACCGGGAGTACTCGATACTCCGCCTACGCGGGGTATGACAACAGAGCTAACTTCCCAACAGCGGCGGGCGGCCGACGCTCTCGTAGATAAAGCCGTGCGCCGCCATGTCCTCGGGCCGGTAGATGTTGCGCAGGTCGATCACGATCGGCTGCTTCAATTCCTGCTTCAGTCGCTCCAGATCGAGGGTGCGGTACTGCACCCATTCGGTGACCACCACCATCGCGTCCGCCCCCTTGACGCAGGCATAGGCATCGTCGACATATTCGATCTCGGGCAGTTCCTTGCGCGCCTGCTCCATGCCGACCGGATCATGCGCGCGCACTTTCGCGCCCATGTCGAGCAGGCCGGTCACCAGCGGGATCGACGGCGCCTCGCGCATGTCGTCGGTGTCGGGCTTGAAGGTGAGGCCGAGCACGGCCACGGTCTTGCCGCGCAGCGAACCGCCGACGGCGTTGGAAACCTTGCGCGCCATCGCGCGCTTGCGGTTGTCGTTGACGCTGAGCACCGCTTCGACGATGCGAAGCTGCACGTCATAGTCCTGCGCGATCTTGACCAGCGCGCGGGTGTCTTTCGGGAAGCACGAGCCGCCGAAGCCGGGACCGGCATGCAAGAATTTCGGGCCGATGCGGTTGTCGAGCCCGATACCGCGCGCGACCTCCTGAACGTCGGCGCCGACCTTTTCCGAGAGATCGGCCATCTCGTTGATGAAAGTGATCTTGGTCGCGAGAAAGGCGTTCGCCGCGTATTTGATCAGCTCGGCGGTGCGCCGCTTGGTGTACATCAAGGGCGCCTGGTTCAGCGACAGCGGCCGGTAGACGTCGCCGAGCACTTTTCGGCCGCGCTCGTCGTCGGTACCGACCACGATGCGGTCGGGGAATTTGAAATCGCGGATCGCCGCGCCCTCGCGCAAGAATTCCGGATTGGAGGCGACCACGACGTCGGCCGACGGATTGGCCTCACGGATGATGCGCTCGACCTCATCGCCGGTGCCGACCGGCACGGTCGATTTGGTCACGACCACGGTAAAGCCGGAGAGCGCGGCGGCGATCTCGCGCGCCGCGGCGTAGACATAGGAAAGATCGGCATGGCCATCGCCGCGCCGCGACGGCGTGCCGACCGCGATGAACACCGCATCGGCTTGCGCCACCGGCTCCTTGAGCTCGGTCGTGAAGTCGAGCCTTCTCGCCTTGACGTTCGCGGCCACCAGCGCGTCGAGCCCGGGCTCGAAGATCGGGATCTCGCCGCGATGCAGCGCGGCGATCTTGCCGGCATCCTTGTCCACGCAGGTGACCTCGTGGCCGAAATCCGCAAAACAGGCGCCGGAAACCAGCCCCACATAGCCCGTGCCAATCATGGCAATCCGCATGAATCAGTCCGCCCTTTATGGTTAACGCGACCGCCTCTTAAAACATTTGGGCCGCAGTGGGAAAGCGGAAAACGGCATATCTCTCGAATGAATAAAGGGGACAGAAACCGCTTCCCGGCATGATGCGGCGAAACGAGACAGTGATGACCTCAAACGGGACACAAGCGAACGCCCGCGTCGACTGGGTGGACTACGCCAAGGGCATCTGCATCGTCATGGTCGTGATGATGCATTCGGTGCTGGGCGTGGAATTGGCCGCTGGCCAGACCGGCTTCATGCATGCGGTCGTGATGTTCGCAAAGCCGTTCCGGATGCCCGACTTCTTCCTGATTTCCGGGCTTTTCCTGCCCCTCGTGATCGGCCGCGACTGGCGCACCTATCTCGACCGCAAGGTCGTGCACTTCGCCTATTTCTATGTGCTGTGGGTGACGATCCAGTTCGGCTTCAAGGCGCCTGCCTTCGCGGCCGAGCAGGGCTGGGGTCATGTCGGATTGCTGTATCTGGAATCTTTCATCGAGCCGTTCGGCACGCTCTGGTTCATCTACCTGCTGCCGATTTTCTTCGTTGTCATAAAACTGACACGCAATGCGCCCGCGATCCTGGTGTGGCTTGCGGCGGCATTGCTCGAGAGCGCGCATGTCGCGACCGGCTGGACCGCGATCGACGAGTTCTGCGCGCGGTTCGTCTACATCTACTCGGGCTACCTGTTTGCGGATTATGTGTTCGCGCTGTCGGATCGCGCGCGAGCACATCCCGCACTGGCGCTGGCGGGTCTTGCGACATGGGCGCTCGTCAATGGCGGGCTCGTTGCGCTGGGCGTCAGCGAATGGCCGATCATCTCGCTCGCACTCGGACTTTGCGGCGCCTGCGCCATCATTACGATCGGCACGCTGCTCGCGCGGATGCAGTGGCTCAATTTCCTGCGCTTCTGCGGCGAGCATTCGATCGTGATCTATCTCGCCTTCTTCCTGCCGATGGCCTCGACGCGGACGCTGCTGCTCAAGACCGGGATCATTCCCGACATCGGCCTGGTCTCGCTGACCGTCACCGTTGTCGGCGTCGCCGGCGCGCTCGTGATCTGGCGCATGGCACTCTGGGCGCACGCGTACTTCCTGTTCGAGCGGCCGGATGCATTCTGGATCGCGCCGAGGAAGGCCGGACCCGCGCTGCAGGCGGCGGAGTAGCCCCTCTAACAGCGTGGATAGAGCTGGCAGCTGGGCAAAAATCGCCCTCCCGAGGCTGTCAATCGCCGCAAAAATTCTTAAATTGCAGCCATGCCGAAATCCCAGCAAAAAGCAGCCGCCAAGCCCCCTGCCGCCCCCAAGCCGGTTCCCGCCGAAGCGCCTGCCAAGGCTCCGGCGAAAGCTTCAGGCAAAGGCGACCATGTCTTCCTGGTCGACGGCTCCTCCTACATTTTCCGCGCCTATCACGCGCTGCCGCCGCTGAACCGCAAATCCGACGGGCTGCAGGTCAATGCGGTGCTCGGCTTCTGCAACATGCTGTGGAAGCTCCTGCGCGAGATGCCCGAGGACCACCGGCCGACGCACCTCGCCATCATCTTTGACAAGTCGGAAATCACCTTCCGCAACAAGCTCTATCCCGACTACAAGGCGCACCGGCCGCCGGCGCCGGACGATCTGATCCCGCAATTTTCGTTGATCCGCGACGCGGTCCGCGCCTTCGACCTGCCGTGCCTGGAGCAGATCGGCTTCGAGGCCGACGACCTGATCGCGACCTATGCGCGGCTGGCGACCGAACGCGGCGCCACCACGACCATCGTGTCCTCCGACAAGGACCTGATGCAGCTCGTGACCGACAAGGTCGTGATGTACGACACCATGAAGGACCGCCGCATCGGCATTCCCGAGGTGATCGAGAAGTTCGGCGTGCCGCCGGAGAAGGTCGTCGAGGTGCAGGCGCTGGCGGGCAACTCCACCGACAACGTGCCGGGCGTACCCGGCATCGGCGTCAAGACCGCCGCGCAGCTGATCGTCGAATATGGCGATCTCGAGCAGCTGTTGTTCCGCGCCGGCGAGATCAAGCAGCCGAAGCGGCGCGAGGCGCTGCTGGAAAATGCCGAGAAAGCGCGGATTTCGCGCCAGCTCGTGCTGCTCGACGACAAGGTCGAGCTCGAAGTACCGCTCGACGATCTCGCCGTTCACGAGCCCGACGCGCGCAAGCTGGTCGCGTTTTTGAAGGCGATGGAATTTTCGGGCCTCACCAAACGCGTGGCGGAGTATTCACAGATCGATCCGTCCGCTGTCACGGCGGATGTTGGCGGCAAGAGCGATGCTGCGGCTGCGCCCGCACAGGCAAAATCTGCTGCCACCTCCGGTGATCTTTTCGCACCCGCAGCTCCTGCCCCCGCCAAGACCGGCGGCAAGGAAGACAAGGCCTCCAGCCTCAAGGGCACGCCGGTCTCGCTCGCGGAGGCACGCAAGGAAGCTGCGCGAAAACTGCCGTTCGAGCGCGCCAAATATCAGACCATCCGCACGATGGATCAGCTCAACGCCTGGATCGCGCGGGCGCGCGACGCCGGCCGTTTCGTGATCGACGCCAAGGCGACCTCGATCGATCCGATGCAGGCCGACATCTGCGGCATCGCGCTGGCGCTGGCGCCGAACGACGCCGCTTATATGCCGCTGGCGCATAAACGGTCCGGAGATGGCGTCGGCCTGTTCGATGCAGGACTGGCGCCGGACCAGATCGAGGAGAGCGAGGCGCTGGAGGCGTTGAAGCCGCTGCTGGAATCCGCCGGCATTCTCAAGATCGGCTTCAACATCAAGTTCAACGCCGTGATGTTTGCGCAGGCCGGTATCACCGTGCGCAACACCGACGACGCGCAGCTGATGTCGTATGCGCTCGACGCCGGCCGCAACGGTCACTCCCTCGATACGCTGGCCGAGCTCTGGCTCGGGCACTCCACCATCGCGCATGGCGACCTCGTCGGCAGCGGCAAGGGCAAGCTGACCTTCGACCAGGTCGCGATCGACAAGGCCGCCGAATATTCCGCCGAGAGCGCCGACGTCATCATGCGGCTGTGGCGGGTGCTGAAACCGCGCCTCGTCGCCGACCGCGTGACCACGGTCTACGAGACGCTGGAGCGGCCGCTGGTCTCCGTGCTGGCGCGCATGGAACGGCGCGGCATCTCGATCGACCGCCAGGTGCTGTCGCGCCTGTCGGGCGACTTCGCGCAGACCGCGGCACGGGTCGAAGCCGAGTTGCAGGAGATCGCGGGTGAGCCGATCAATGTCGGCAGCCCCAAGCAGATCGGCGACATCCTGTTCGGCAAGATGGGGATTACGGGCGGCACCAAGACCAAGACCGGCGCGTGGTCGACCTCGGCGCAGATCCTCGACGACCTGGCCGAACAGGGCAACGCCTTTGCCGGCAAGATTTTGGAATGGCGCCAGGTTTCCAAGCTGAAATCGACCTATACCGACGCGCTGCCGACCTATGTCAATCCGCAGACCCATCGCGTGCACACGACCTATGCGCTGGCCGCGACCACCACGGGGCGGCTGTCGTCGAACGAACCTAATCTGCAGAACATCCCGGTTCGCACCGAGGACGGCCGGAAAATCCGGCGCGCCTTCATCGCGACGCCCGGCCACAAGCTGGTGTCGGCGGATTATTCTCAAATCGAATTGCGCTTGCTGGCCGAGATCGCCGACGTGCCCGTGCTGCGGCAGGCGTTCCGTGACGGCCTCGACATTCACGCGATGACCGCCTCCGAAATGTTCGGCGTGCCGATCAAGGACATGCCGAGCGAGGTGCGGCGCCGCGCGAAAGCGATCAATTTCGGCATCATCTACGGCATCTCGGCCTTTGGACTGGCCAATCAGCTCGGCATCGCGCGCGAGGAGGCCTCGGCCTATATCAAGAAATATTTCGAGCGCTTCCCCGGCATCCGCGCCTACATGGACGAGACCAGGGAGTTCTGCCGCAAGAACGGCTACGTCTCCACGCTGTTCGGGCGGAAGTGCTATTATCCCGACATCAAGGCGTCCAACGCCTCGATCCGCTCCTTCAACGAACGCGCCGCGATCAACGCGCGGCTGCAGGGCTCTGCGGCCGATATCATCCGCCGCGCCATGATCCGGATGGAAGATGCACTCGCGGAGAAGAAGCTCTCGGCGCAGATGCTCTTACAAGTGCATGACGAATTGATCTTCGAGGTGCCCGACGGCGAAGTCGCGGCCACGCTGCCGGTGGTGCAGCGCGTGATGCAGGACGCGCCCTTCCCCGCGGTGAATCTCTCGCTGCCGCTGCAGGTCGACGCCCGCGCCGCGAATAACTGGGACGAGGCGCATTAGGGTCTTTGGCCCGCGCGCATACAACAACTGTCATCGCCCGCGAAGCCGGGCGATGACGGCGGAGTATGA
The DNA here is from genome assembly GCA_963802585.1 of uncultured Alphaproteobacteria bacterium. Classification (GTDB taxonomy): domain Bacteria; phylum Pseudomonadota; class Alphaproteobacteria; order Rhizobiales; family Xanthobacteraceae; genus Bradyrhizobium. The sequence goes on from CAWDJS010000032.1 coordinate 51,978, forward strand.
TGCGCGCGAGGTACCACGCCTGAAATATTCGGCCATCTCCCATGCGAACTTCGAAATGGCCTCGCGGCGGTACGTGCGTTAGAAAAGCGGCATTCATCCCCACGAGTTCAAAGATGCCCGCCATCTCATCCCTGCTCGGTTTCGCCCTGATCTCGCTTGGCCTCGTGCTGACGCCGGGGCCGAACATGATCTACCTGATCTCGCGCTCGATCACGCAGGGACCCGCGGCCGGCATCGTCTCGCTCGGCGGCGTGGCGCTGGGCTTCGTGTTCTACATGCTGTGCGCGGCGTTCGGCATCACGGCACTGCTGTTCGCCGTTCCCCTCGCCTATGACACGCTGCGCTTTGCCGGCGCGGCCTACTTGCTCTGGATGGCGTGGCAGGCGATCAAGCCCGGCGGCCGCTCGCCGTTCCAGGTGAAGAAGCTCGCGGTCGACAGCCCGCGCAAACTGTTCGCGATGGGCTTTGTCACCAACCTGCTCAATCCCAAGATCGCGATGCTGTATCTGGCGCTGCTGCCGCAGTTCATCGATCCCTCTGCCGGCAGCGTGCTGTGGCAGTCGGTGGTGCTCGGCTCGATCCAGATCGTCATCAGCGTCAGCGTCAATGCGATGATCGCGCTCGCTGCCGGATCGATCGCGCTGTTTCTGGCGCAGCGCCCGACCTGGATGCTGCTGCAGCGCTATCTGATGGGCACGGTGCTCGCGGGACTTGCGGTGCGGATGGCGTTCGAGGCAAGGAAGGCGTAACGACGCTCGTCATGCGCGGGCTTGACCCGCGCATCCATCGTCCGCGAAAGCGGACAAAGCACTTTACTAAGAAGATGGATTGCCGGGTCAAGCCCGGCAATGACGAGGTTTAATCCAGCTTCGCCTCCATGCCGCGCTTCACGGCCGGGCGCGCCATCAGTTGCTCGTACCAGCGCTTGACGTTGGGGAAATCGGCGAGATCGACCTTGTGGCGTGGATGGCGCCAGGCCCAGCCGAGGATCGCGAAGTCGGCAACCGACAACGGCCCCGCGACGAACTCGTGGTCCGCCAGCCGCTTGTTCAGGACGTCATAGAGCCGCCGCGTCTCCTTCATGTAGCGATTCAGGCCGTAGGCGCGCTCCTGTTCGTTCTCGAGCGCGATGAAGTGATGCACCTGGCCCGGCATCGGCCCGAAGCCGCCCATTTGCCACATCAGCCATTCATAGACCGGAATGCGCTCGGCCAGAGGTTTCGGCAGGAATTTTCCTGTCTTCTCGCCGAGATAAAGCAGGATGGCGCCGGATTCGAAAATGCTGACGCGCTTTCCATCCGGCCCGTCGGGATCGACGATCGCGGGGATCTTGTTGTTCGGGCTGATGGCGAGGAACGACGGCGCCATCTGCTCGCCCTTGCTGATGTTGATCGGGATCACCTTGTAAGGCAGCCCCATTTCCTCCAGCGCGACCGAAATCTTGCGGCCGTTCGGCGTGTTCCAGGTGTGAAGTTCGATGGTCATCCAAACCCCTTCATCTCTTGTTCAGGCAAGCGTCTCTAGCATTCATGCAATCCCGCGGCAAAGCGGGCCCGTTGTGGCCCCGGGGATCGCTGCCCGCCGCTGTTGACGGCTGGCCGACGGCGCTGGAATGTGCCGGAAAGCCCCGATAAATTGCCGCTCCCTTGGAAAACGACCGGATCAGACCTTGTCCAAATCTGCCAATCGCGCCCGCCTTCTCGAGATCATCCGCAAGCGCTCGTTCGGGCGCGGCGAGATCACGCTGGCCTCGGGCCGCAAGAGCGATTTTTATTTCAACCTCAAGCCGACCATGCTCGACCCCGAGGGCGCGACGCTGCTCGCCGAGTTGACCTATGAGGCGCTGAAGGACGACAATCTCGATTTCATTGGCGGGCTCGAGATGGGCGCCGTCCCGCTTGCCGGCGCGATCGCACAGCTCTCCTGGATCAAGGGCCATCCGATCGCGGCCTTCTTCGTGCGCAAGAAGCCGAAGGAGCACGGCGCCCGGCTCGCGATCGAGGGGCTGGTGAAAGGCGAGACTCTGAAGGGCAAGCGCGTGGTCGTGGTCGAGGACGTCACCACCACCGGCGGCTCCGCGATGAAGGCCGTCGAAGCCGTGCGCGGGGAAGGCGCCGAGGTCGCGCTGGTGCTGACCATGGTCGACCGCGAGGAAGGCGCGACCGAGACGTTTGCGCAGGCCGGGCTGGCGTTCCGCTCGCTCTACAAGGCGACGGAGTTCTTGAACAGCTGAGCCGCTCATGTCCCGGGCGCGAAGCGCTGCATCCAAGCACGAGGCCGTCGCATTTCTTTTCGTCAATCCACCGGCCGCTCACCGCTCGTTTACCAACGCGCCTTAAGGTGAATCCGAAGCTAAGGCCGTATGCCTTGGCCGTGTTCCGTTGCGTCGGGTGGAGTAAGCGTTGCGTACGAGTATGCCTTTTTCGCGCGTGCGGCACCGCGCCGCACTTGTCGCGGCCGTTGTTGTGGCCGGCACCGTCGCGCTCGTCCCCTACCCCGTCTCGGCCGAAAATCTGTTCGACTTCTTTTTCGGCGGTGCGCAGAAGCAGCAGCGCACGGCTCCGCAAGCGAGTTTCTTCGCCGACCCCTTCGGCAACAACCAGCAGCAGGCGGCGCCGCGCACGGCAGTCGCAAGCTCCGGTCCCGCCTTCTGCGTGCGCAGCTGCGACGGCAAATATTTTCCGCTGATGCGCGCCAGCGCCTCGCCGGTCGCGATGTGCCAGTCGTTCTGCCCGGCGAGCCCGACCAAAGTGTTTTTCGGCTCCGTCATCGACGGCGCCACCGCCGCGAGCGGCGAGCGCTATGCCGACAGCGAGAACGCCTACGCCTATCGCAAGGCGCTGCGCGCCGACTGCACCTGCAACGGCCGCGACCCCGCGGGCCTCGCCCCGGTCGATCTCACGCTCGACACCTCGCTCCGCCCCGGCGACGTGATTGCCACCACCACGGGCCTCGTCGCCTATTCCGGCGTCCGTATCGGCAACGACCAGACCGCGGAGTTCACGCCGGTCGCGTCCTATCCCGGGCTGACCGCGGAGGTCCGCACGCGTCTGGGCGAGATGAGGGTCGCGCCTGTCAGCGCGGAAGTCGCCGCAACCGACCTTCCGGCGTCGCTGGTCAATCCGTCCGCGGAGCCTGCGACCACCGCCAGCATCCCGAAGCCGGCGCCGCCGCGCGACAAGCGCGCGGACGCGAATTGACGGCGTAGCCGTCATTCCGGGGCGCCCATCACCGCCCCACGATCACGCCGATCACATTCGGCGCCGTCAGATATTTCTCTTCGATTGCAGCTCGCGCCGCGGCGCGGATCTCCGGCGTCAAGAGCCCGCGCTTCTCGGCCAGGATCATCCAGCAAAAGCCCCACCAGTCCGTGAGCATGCCGGTGTCGTCGACGAGGTCATAGCCCTGTTCGGCCGCGAAGATGCGCGCCTGCGCCTCATCGAGCGTGTCGAGGAAGGCATGGTCGGCGTCGGAGAACAGATCGTCGGAGATATCGTCGGTGGTGTAGCCCCACACCGACTGGCACACGGCATTGAACTCGCGATCAAGCTGGTCGTCGTCGACCGCGCGGGTGCGGGAGGTTTTGTGCAGCCGCGACAGCGTCCGCGCGAAATCGGCGATGCGGGTGAGAGCGAATTGATCGAAGGCGATGGTGGACATGTAGTCCTCGCGTGAGCTGTCAGACCATAGATATTGTGTCGATGGTGTTTCGAATCGCCATTATATATCAAGTACTTGCTAAAGTGTTCTTAATTCGTTCCAGCGCTTGAAATTTAGACCGCGTCGTCCTGGCGAAAGCCAGCAGCTACGTCGCCCCGGCGAAGGCCGGGGCCCATAACCACAAATGTCAAAGTAAATGCGAGAGATCGCTCCAATCCGGATTGTGCTCTTCGATCAGCCGCACCTTCCAGTCTCGATGCCAATTCTTCAATTGCTTCTCGCGCTGGATCGCTTCCAGAGGCGAGGGGTACTCTTCCATATGAACAAGGCGCGTGACGCCATACTTTTTGACGAACTCAGAGCCCTTACCGGCGCGATGTAACTCCAGGCGAGCGCGAAGGTCATTTGTAACGCCGATGTAGAGCGTGCCGTGCTTTTTACTCGCGAGGATGTAGACGTAATAAGATCTGGAAGCGCTCATTCGTCGGAACAGCGTGGCTGCCCCCAGGCGCCTGGGGTTATGGGCCCCGGCCTTCGCCGGGGCGACGACATAAGACTTTCTCTGCGACCTCAGTTCGCCGACAACATCCTGCCGCTGCAGTAATTCGCCCAGAATTTTCCGCCGCATTGGCGGCGCATCGCGGCGCAGCGCGCGGCGGGGGAGGCGTTTTGCGGGAGCGAGATGTTGCAGCCCAGGCCATCGGCCGTGCGGCCGATCTTGCCGGCGGCGAAAGCGGCGCTGGTCGCGGTGACGCAGACCACCAGCAACAGCGCGGCGATGATCTCGACGATCAGTCTCATGACGCAAAATCCTCCCCAGAAAGTCGCGATTGAAGCGGATTATAGCATCGAAATCGCTGCACGATGTCTGTCCGAATCGGCCCGATCTTTGCATAAATCGTGAGCAGATACCGCTTGCGCGACGGGTTCCGGTCCCGCCGCAGCCAGCGTATCATTGGCGGGACTTCAGCTTACAGGTTCGAGAGTGCAAGACCCATCCTTTCATCCCCAGGCGCCCGTCCAGCCCGTCGACGAGCTCGCTGTCGCCGAGATCAAGAGCGCCATTCTCACCAAGCTCCGCCTTGCCATCGGCAAGGAAGCCAGCATGGCGACGCGCTATGACTGGTACAAGGCGGCGGCGCTGGCGCTGCGCGACCGCATTGTCCACCGCTGGCTTAATGCGGAGAAGGAGAGCTACGACGCCGGCCGCAAGCGGGTCTATTACCTCTCGCTCGAGTTCCTGATCGGCCGATTGTTCACCGATGCGCTGAACAATATGGGCCTCTTGAAGGTGTTCGAGACCGCGCTCGGCGATATCGGGCCGGGCCTTGACGTGCTCCGCCAATGCGAGCCTGACGCGGCGCTCGGCAATGGCGGCCTCGGGCGGCTTGCCGCCTGCTTCATGGAGAGCATGGCCACCCTAGCCATCCCGGCGATCGGCTATGGCATCCGCTACGATCTCGGCCTGTTCCGGCAGATCATCAGCAATGGCTGGCAGCAGGAATATCCGGACGTCTGGCTCAGCTTTGGCAACCCCTGGGAATTCCAACGGCCGGAAGTCGCCTATCACGTCCATTTCGGCGGCGGCGTCGAGCATGTCGAAAAGGACGGCCGCGATCGCGTGATCTGGCGTCCTGCCGAAACCGTGCAGGCCGTGGCCTATGACACGCCGATCGTCGGCTGGCGCGGCAACCACGTCAACGCGCTGCGGCTGTGGTCGGCGCGCTCGCCCGATCCGTTGAAACTCGACGTCTTCAATACCGGTGATTATGTCGGTGCCAGCTCCGAGGAGGCGCGCGCCGAGGCGATCTGCAAGTTCCTCTATCCGAACGACGAGAGCCCGGCGGGCCGCGAGCTGCGCCTGCGCCAGGAATATTTCTTCGTCTCGGCCTCGCTGCAGGACCTGATCAAGCGCCATCTCGGCTCTGACGGCCAGCTCCGCAACCTGCCGCAGAAGGTCGCCGTCCAGCTCAACGATACCCACCCGTCGCTGGCGGTCACCGAGCTGATGCGCATCCTGGTCGACCTGCACAATTTCCGCTGGGACGAAGCCTGGAAGATCACGGTCGCGACGCTGTCCTACACCAACCACACGCTGCTGCCGGAAGCGCTGGAGACCTGGCCGGTCGAACTGTTCCAGCGGCTGTTGCCGCGGCATCTCGAGATCATCTACCGCATCAACGCGGCGCATCTGGCCCTCGCCGAGCACCGCTGCCCGGGGGATGTCGATTTCCGCGCCTCCGTGTCGCTGATCGACGAGCGGAGCGGCCGCCGCGTGCGGATGGGCCAGCTCGCCTTCGTCGGCTCGCACCGCATCAACGGCGTCTCGGCCATGCATTCCGACCTGATGCGGGACACGGTGTTCCACGACCTCAACCATCTCTATCCGGGCCGCATCACCAACAAGACCAACGGCATCACCTTCCGCCGCTGGCTGATGCTCGCCAATCCGAAGTTGACCGACCTGCTCCGTGAAGTCTGCGGCGAGGAGGTGACCGACGATTTCTCGCGCTTCGAGCTCCTCGAAGCCCGCGCCAGCGACAACGCGTTCCAGCAGCAGTTCCGCAAGGTGAAGCTGCACAACAAGATCGCGCTGGCGCGGCTGATCGGCGAGCGCCTCAACATCAAGGTCGACGCGTCGGCGCTGTTCGACGTGCAGATCAAGCGCATCCACGAATACAAGCGCCAGCTGCTCAACATCATCGAGACGGTGGCGCTGTACCAGGCGATGAAGGACGAGCCCGGCAAGGACTGGGTGCCGCGGGTGAAAATCTTCGCCGGCAAGGCGGCGGCGAGCTACCGCTACGCCAAGCTGATCATCAAGCTGATCAACGATGTCGCCGAGGTCGTCAACAACGATCCCGCCATCAACGGGCGGCTGAAGGTCGTGTTCCTGCCCGACTACAATGTGAGCCTGGCGGAGGTGATCATCCCTGCCGCCGATCTTTCCGAGCAGATTTCGACCGCGGGCATGGAAGCCTCCGGCACCGGCAACATGAAGTTGGCGCTGAACGGCGCGATCACCATCGGCACGCTCGACGGCGCCAACATCGAGATCCGCGACCATGTCGGTGCCGAGAACATCGCGATTTTCGGCATGGAAGCCGGCGACGTGATGATCCGCCGCAAGCAGGGGCTGGATGCAAGCGACGTGATCCGCAAATCGCCGCAGCTCGCGCGCGCCATCAACGCGATCGGCAGCGGCGAGTTCTCGCCGGACGAGCCGAGCCGGTTCGAATCCATTGCGCATGCGTTGCGCTATCTCGATCATTATATGGTCAGCGCGGATTTCGATTCCTACTATGAGGCGCAGCGCAGCGTCGACGCGCGCTGGCAGGTGGTGCCGGCCTGGACGCGGGCGAGCATCCTCAACGTCGCGCGCATGGCCTGGTTCTCTTCCGACCGCACCATCCGCGAATATGCCGAAGAGATCTGGAACGTCCCGGTGCACCCCGCGCCGGTTGCGAGCCAGGGACAAGGCGTGCGCGGGGTGCGGGCCTGAGCCGAAATCCATTACCTCTGGCGTCATTGAAATTGGCCTGATGGCGATCATACTATCTGCCGTCACCTTCGTCATTGCGAGCGAAGCGAAGCAATCCATAAATTCATCCGCTTCGTCGCTTCGCTCCTCGCAATGACGGAACACCGGGAAACGCATGCTCACCAGAACCCAGCACCTGTTCGACGAAGCCACCGCCGTCACTGCCGGCGACAGCCGCTGGCAGGGCCGGACCAGCCCGGACTACTATGCCTTTGTCGGCCCGTTCGGCGGCTTTACCGCCGCGACCATCCTGCGTGCGCTGATCGAGCACCCGCAGCGGGCCGGCGATCCGCTGGCGTTGACCGTCAATTACTGCGCGCCAATTGCGGAGGGCGAATTCGATCTCGATGTCCGGCTGGTCAAGGCCAACCGCTCCTCGCAGCATTGGTGCGTTGAACTCAGCCAGGGCGGCGGCGATGTCGCTGCGCTTGCGACCGCCGTGTTCGCCGAGCGCCGGCCGTCCTGGTCGCATCAGGCCGCGCAGATGCCTGAAGCAAAACCGTTCGAGACGATTCCGCCCTACACCAAGGTCGCGGCACCCTGGGTCAAGCAATATGACTTTCGCTTCATCGACGGCGATCCGAATTTTGCTTCGGCCAGGGGCGTGCCGGCCAGCGCCTATTCCAGATTATGGATCGGCGACCGCGCACCGCGGAAGATCGACATGCTGTCGCTGGTCTCGATGTCGGATGCATTCTTCGCCCGGGTGTTTCATGCGCGCCGCGAGTTGGTACCGTTCGGCACGGTGACGCTGACGACGTATTTCCATGTCAGCGTCGATGATCTCGCCGCCGAAGACATCACCCATGTGCTGGCCTGCGCCGACGCGAAAATCTTCAACCGCAGCTATCAGGACCAGACCGGCGAGTTGTGGTCGCCCTCCGGGAAGCTGATCGCGACCACGACGCAGATGGGTTATTTCAAGGCGTGAGCCTTCGACAACTCACTTGTCCAGAGTCGCGTTTCCTTGAACCAGGCTGGTGTTGCCGGTGACGGGATCGGTGACCGCATTCGCGACAAGTGCCTTGCCCGTTCCCTGCAGCACGAATTTTGAATCGCCGATCCGGAACGACGAATTGCCGATCAGCACCTGCAGGTACTGCGTCGTCGTGCCGCTCTGATATTTGACCTGGGCTCGGAAGCCGTTGACGTCGGAAATCGTGATCTTGAATTTCTGGTTGTTGGAATAGGTCCCTTCCCAGGTCCCTTCGTACTGCTTGGGATCGACATTGGTGTATTTGGTGGTGGTCGGCGACAGCGGCGCGGTGGCGTAGGAGTTCGCGATGACGCTCATGATGTCGGACATGCCTGCCCTCCCCTGCGGTGGATTGTCGCAGGCACTACAGGACGGACGTGGTTAATGGCAGGTTAAGCGCCTCGCCAGATCGGCGGGGGCGAAACACGTAGAAACAAAAAGGGCGGCTCATCGAGCTGCCCTTTTTTATTATCCGCAATGCCGGAAACTTATTCCGCCGCGAGCTTCACGTCGGGCGCGGCGGCGCGGACGTCGGCGTCGACCTGCGCTTCGAACTTCGCAAAATTCTTCTGGAACATGCCGACCAGCGCCCGCGCGGTCTTGTCGAACTCGGCCTTGTCCTTCCAGGTTTTGATGGGATCGAGGATGTGCGGCTCGACACCTGGCAGCGAGGTCGGCACCGCGAAGCCGAAATATTTGTCGGTGCGGAACTCGGCATTGCGCAAGCTGCCGTCGAGCGCAGCGGTGAGAAGCGCGCGGGTCGCCTTGATCGGCATGCGGCGGCCGACGCCGTACTTGCCCCCGGTCCAGCCGGTGTTGACCAGCCAGCAATCGACATTGTGCCTGGCGATCAGTTCGCGCAGCAAATTGCCGTAGACGGAGGGGTCAAGCGGCAGGAACGGCGAGCCGAAGCAGGTCGAGAACTCCGGCTGCGGCTCGTTGCCGAGGCCGCGCTCGGTGCCTGCGACCTTGGCGGTGTAGCCGGACAGGAAGTGGTACATCGCCTGCGCCGGCGTCAGCTTGGCGATCGGCGGCATGACGCCGAAGGCGTCGGCGGCGAGCATCACCACGTTCTTGGGATGCGGCGCGCGGCCGGTGCGCGAGGCGTTGGGGATGAACTCGAGCGGATAGGCGGAGCGGGTGTTCTCGGTCTTGGAGCCGTCGTCGAAATCCGGCTCGCGCGTGTGCGCGTCGAGCACGACGTTTTCCAGCACGGCGCCGAAGCGCTTGCTCGCCGCATAGATCTCGGGCTCGGCCTCCTGCGACAGCTTGATGCACTTGGCGTAGCAGCCGCCCTCGAAATTGAAGACGCCGTCGGCGCCCCAGCCGTGCTCGTCGTCGCCGATCAGCGTGCGCTTCGGGTCGGCCGAGAGCGTGGTCTTGCCAGTGCCGGACAGGCCGAAGAAGATCGCGGTGTCGCCGGCAGGTCCGACATTGGCCGAGCAGTGCATCGGCATCACGCCCTTTTCCGGCAGGTAGTAGTTCAGCGTGGTGAACACGCTCTTCTTCATTTCGCCGGCATAATAAGACCCGCCGATCAGGACGATCTTGCGGGCGAAATCGATGGCCACGACGTTCTCCGAGCGCACGCCATGACGTTTGGGATCGGCGCGGAAGCTCGGCAGGTCGATGATGGTCAATTCCGGCACGAAGCTCGCAAGCTCCGACGCCTCGGGGCGGATCAGCAGCGTGCGGATGAACAGCGAATGCCAGGCGAGCTCGGTGAACACCCGGGTCTTGATGCGGAAGCTCGGATCGGCGCCGCCATAGAGGTCCTGCGCGAACAGCGTCATGCCTTCGGCAGCTTTGAGGAAGTCCTGGTAGAGCGCCTCGAACTGCTCTGATGTGATCGACTGGTTGCCGGCCCACCACATGGTCTTGTCGGTCAGGCCGTCACGGACGGTGAACTTGTCCTTCGGGCTGCGGCCGGTGAACACACCCGTATCCGCACACAGCGCACCATCGGCCGAAACCACCGCTTCGCCTGCGCGCAGCGAGTGCTCATAAAGCTGGGGTGCACCGAAATTCCAGTTCACGCCCTTGAGTTTTCTTAAGCCGAATTTGTCGGCACCAAAGGCACCGTTATGCACGCCCGTCTCTTGCACGAAGAACCCTCCTCGATCCCGCACGGCCAGCGCCGAGATGCGCCTCCGCCGCGGAGTGACCGCCAACAATATAGCCAATGTAGCCCCGGTCCGGCGACCTATTACTGATGAACGCGCACGTTGCCAAGCCGATCCGTTCGGAATTGGTTTATTCCGAAATGGCGTGATGCCTCAGCCATCATGCTGCGACGCAATATAGTATGACTAGCGGGCCGCGCCCTCACCAATCAGCGCAAACGGGCCCCAGATCGCGGGATAGGCATTCCGGGGTGCAGACGTGTCGTTCAGATAGGCCAGCATCGCCCGCCGCAGCGCCTCGGCGCGGCCGAGATTGGGATCGGCCTTGAGCAGGTCGAAGGTCGAGGTCGTGAGCCGCGTGGCGGCGGCTGAGTCGACCGCCCAATGCGTCACCAGCAGCGCCCGCGCGCCGGCATAGAAGAAGGAGCGCGCCAGCCCCGACAGCGCTTCGGCGCCGGGCTTGTCGCCGGCGATAGTGTTGCAGGCCGAGAGCACCACAAAGTCGGCATTGAGCTTGAGCTGCGCCACTTCGCTCGAGGTGAGCAGGCCGTCATCGAGCGCCGACGGCACCTTGGGGATGCTGAGCGCGAGCGAGGGCTCGGCAAGGCCCTTTACGTCGCCGGCAACCAATCCATGGGTGGCGAAATAGACGATGCGGTAGTCGGCGAGCGGCGCGCGCTTCACCGTGGTCTCGCTGGCATCGGAGCCCAGATGAATATCGGCGGAGGCGACGCCAAGGTCCTTGCCCACTGCGTTCAATTCATCGGCGGTATCGGGAAGCTGCGGCAAGGCCAGCGCGAGCCTGCCGCGATCGACGCCGGCGCCCTGCCAGAAATCGGAATAGGCAAGGTTGGTCACGTTGCGCGATGCGGTGCGCCGCTCGCTGCCGGCTTCGGCCGGATTGAACACGGGGTCGCCAAAGCCGGTCATCGGCTTGACCGCCTGATCGCGCCGCGCAAAGCCGCGCAAGGCTTTCAGGCTGGAGACGGACGGCAGCACCGACACCGCCTGACGCTTCAACAGCCAGGCGGCATCGCGATAGCCTTCGATCTTGTCGGGGATCGCAGCCGCGGGCTTCTCGGTCACCAGCAGATGGAAGGGCAGCGCCGTCAGCGCGCCGGACGGCGCCACCAGGAGGCTGCGCTTGTCTTTCACCAGTCCCTCGACCGGCGCGAACAGCGCCGCATAAAGCTCGTTGGCGAGCGTCAGATCGTACAGCCCGGATTTGCCGGAGGCGTCGCTCGCCTTGCCGACATCGAGGCCGCGGCGGAGAATTGCGACCTTCTGCGACAGCGCATCCGCACCGAGCGGAATCCGCTGCCAGTCGAAATTCTCCCGCGTCAGCGCCAGCACGTAGGAATCCTTCTCAGCCAGCGCGAACAGCACCAGCGCTTCGTCGCCGGACAACAGCCCCTGAATCTCCCTGGCCTTCATCGGCAAGGGATTCGACAGCGCGGCGTAATCGGGAAACTCCGTCGCAAAGGTCTTTTGCAGGCTGGCGCGCTCGGCAGCGATGGCGGCGAGTCGCCCGCGCCCGGCCGCGGCATCGCGCGGCGCGCCCTGCTTGGAGAGCGAGGCGATGATCGCCTTGTCCAGTGAATCCGCTTCGCTCGCCAGATCCTGATCCCGGCGCACGAGCTCGGCGAGGTGACCGCTGCCGGCCGCGACGCGAACCGCGAGCTTGTTGACCGCAGAGGCCGCGGAAGATTGCGTGCCGCGCTGGATCACGTCGAGCGCCTCGTCAAAGGCCTTTTCCGCAGGCATCAGCTGCTTGTTCGGCGCATCGAGCAGGACAGGCAGCGCAGCACGTATTTGCGCGCGCCCAAAAGTCATCAGCCGCTCCACCTGCGGCAAGGCGTCGGCGGTGCGGCCTTCGGCCTGATAGAGCGAGGCCAGGTTGTTCGCCGCTATCGCGGTATCGGGATGATCGGGTCCGACGGTGCGTTCGCGGATGGCGAGCGCCCGTTCGTAGATCGGCTGAGCCTCGGCAAGGCGGTCCTGCCGCTGATAGAGGTCGCCGAGATTGGTCAGCGAGCGCGCGACGTCGATATGGTCGCGCCCCAGCGCCTTCTCGCGGATCGCCAGAGACTGCCTGATCGGCGGCTCAGCCTCGGGGTAGCGGCCTTCGGCTTTAAGGATCTGGCCGAGATTGTTCAGGAGCGTCGCGACCGCCGGCTCGGCGCCTGGAATTTTCTGGTAGATCGCGAGCGCGCGCCTGGTCAGCGCTTCGGACTCCGCATGGTGGTCCTGCTTCTCATAGTTGGTGGCGAGGTTGTTGAGGGCACGACCAAGGTCGGGATGATTGGCCGGAAGCGATCGCTCGGAGAGCGCCAGGGCACGCCTGAACAAGGGTTCGGCCTCGGCATAGCGAAGCTGACGTTGATAGAGCGCGGCAAGGTTGTTGAGCTCGATCGCGATATCGACCGAACTCGAGCCCGACGGCCTTCTCCATGACGGCAAGTGCACGCTTGTAGAGCGGCTCGGCCTCGGCATCGCGCCCCATGCCCGAATAGACCTCCGCCAGATTGTTGAGCGCACCGGCAAGGTCGCGGCTGGGCGGGCGCTTCTCCTGATCGGCGACCATGCCCTGCGCCAATGGGAGCGCTTCATTATATTTTCCGGCACGGATGAGTTCGATGACCTTGCCGCTCTGCGCGAACAGGCCCTGGGCGCAGGCCGGCGAGGCGACGCCGGCGGCGATGGCGAGACAAAGCATCAGCGCCAAACGATTTGGTGATTTCATCAAAACTCTCACGGGATATCCGGACCTGCTTTGGGTCGCCGCAGCGCGCAAATGCGTTCAACGGTGGCAGCTCATACCTTGGCCCGGGCCTCTTCCGCGAGCTTGACCAATATCTTGCGCAAATCGCCGGGCGTGGTGATCCGCGCCGGGAATTCCAGCCGTAATGCGGCCGATCCCGCCTGCAGATCGAACCCCTCGGGGTCGCAGCCGGTGCAGCGCCAGTCGGCGGGCTCGGCGCCGAGCAGCCTGGTCGCGTAGAGATTCATGGCGTCGCGATGATCGTCATTCATATGCTCGATTGCGCCTTGCTCGGCTTCGATGAGAGCCGCGGCGTCGCCGGTCTCGGTCAGGAATTGCCCGGGCTTGAGATCAATGATGCGGCCAAAGCCGGCGACGAGATGGGCGCCGGAGGGGCGGATGAGGAAGAAGGAGAAATCCTTGAAATCGACGAAGGCTTCCGCGGACGGATGCGCGTTGAGATAGCGCCGGCGCAGCATTTCCCGATCGTCATTGTCCGCCTCCTCGGCCCGCCCCGCGAGCATGATGCGCGCGCCCTCGAGCGGATCGCCGGGCGCGCGTTCATCCAGCATCAGCGAGATGCGGGCATCGGCAAGGATGTTTTTGGTGTGAACGGCAAGGCGGGAAATCAGCAAGATCGGGGCGCCGTCGGGGGTGCTCGCTACGTTCACCAGTGAACAATAGGGATCGCCGCTTTGGGCCATCAGGGTTGCCAAAGCGCCCTGCCGGCTCCGCCGGAGCAAGGATTTGGCCAGCCTGGAAGGGTTAAAATCCGGGGTCGGCTGCATCGATATTCCCTCGTCATCCTATTGCAAAGCAGGGCTTTTTTCGGCTAAACCGGCACCCAGATGGGTTGGGATGCTTCGGCTAGGTGAGGCATTCTGTCGGAACTCGGTCACACTTCAGCCCAGCTTGCATTGCTCGTTGGCCGCTCCGAAGCCCAATTATGCGGCGCATCACCGGAATGCTCGCCGTTTCAGCCACGACTACAACTGAAAGCAGGCTCATGCCCACAATCGCCCTGGTCGACGACGACCGCAACATTCTCACCTCCGTTTCGATCGCGCTGGAAGCCGAAGGCTACCGCATCATGACCTACACGGATGGTGCCTCCGCCCTCGATGGTTTCCGCACCAGCCAGCCCGATCTGGCCATCCTCGACATCAAGATGCCGCGCATGGACGGCATGGAAACATTGCGCCGGCTGCGCCAGAAATCGGATTTGCCGGTGATCTTCCTCACCTCCAAGGACGAGGAGATCGATGAATTGTTCGGCCTCAAGATGGGCGCCGACGATTTCATCCGCAAGCCGTTCTCGCAGCGGCTCCTGGTCGAGCGCGTCAAAGCCGTGCTGCGCCGCTCGCAGCCGAAGGATCCGACCGCAGCGCCGAAGGAGAACGATGCCAAGGCGCTCGACCGCGGCCTGCTCCGGATGGATCCGGAGCGCCACACCTGCACCTGGAAGAACGAGCCGGTGACGCTGACCGTCACGGAATTTCTGATCCTGCAGGCGCTGGCGACGCGGCCCGGCGTGGTGAAGAGCCGCAATGCGCTGATGGACGCGGCCTATGACGACCAGGTCTATGTCGACGACCGCACCATCGACAGCCACATCAAGCGGCTGCGCAAGAAGTTCAAGGTGGTGGACGACGATTTCGAGATGATCGAAACCCTCTACGGCGTCGGCTACCGCTTCAAGGAAGCTTGATTTTCGCGCGGGGAGCCGCGCTGACGCCAACGCCGGTCTGGGGTAGGATGCGATCGGCGCCACCATCGAACGCAGTGTTAGCCCTTGCTTGACCGAACGCAGCCCGATCCAGGTCTGAATGCGCAGGACGGTTCTTCGTCGCTGACGCTGGAAGGTGCTGCCCCGGAAGGCCCGAAGGTCAGGGCATGGATGCGGCCGCTCGGCTGGCTCAGCCGGGCCGGACAGTTCCTGTTCACGCTCTCCTTCTCGAGCCTGACCCGGCGCATCGTCTCGCTCAACATCGCAGGCCTGCTCGCCCTCGTAGCCAGCATCCTCTACCTTTCGCAATTCCGCGCCGGCCTGATCGATGCCCGGGCGCAGAGCCTGCTGGTGCAGGCGGAAATCATCGCCGGCGCGATCGCGGCTTCGGCGACGGTGCAGACCAACACCATCACCATCGATCCGGACCGGCTGCTCGACCTCAAGGCCGGTGAAACCATCAAGGGGCCGGACGAGGATTCGGCGCTGGATTTCCCGATCAATCCGGAACGCGTCGCCCCGGTGCTGCATACGCTGATCTCGCCGACCAAGACCCGCGCCCGCATCTATGACCCGACCGGCGGGCTGCTGCTCGACAGCCGCAATCTCGAAAACGTCATGCGCTTCCCGCTGCCGCCACCGGCCTCGCCCGGGCTGGCCGAGCGCGGGCTCATCACCGTGCGCACCTGGATCAACCGCGGCGACCTGCCGCTCTACCGCGAGCTCGGTCCGGAAACCGGCGGCATGGGCTATGAGGAAGTCGCCGACGCGATGAAGGGCCAGAAGCGCAGCATGGTCCGCGTCAATAACCGCGGCGAGGTGATCGTCTCGGTCGCGGTCCCGGTGCTGCGCTCGCGCACCATCCATGGCGTACTGATGCTGTCGACCCAGGGCGACGACATCGACCAGATGGTCACCGCCGAGCGGGTCGCGATCCTCAAGGTCGGCGGCGTCGCCTCCGTGGTCATGATCGTGCTGTCGCTGCTGCTTGCGAGCACCATCGCAGGCCCGGTGCGCCGGCTGGCCGATAGCGCCGAGCGCGTCCGCGGCCGCATCAAGACGCGCGTGGAAATTCCCGACTTCACGCGCCGCCGCGACGAGATCGGCCATCTCTCCCGGGCGCTCCGCGACATGACCGACGCGCTCTACAACCGCATCGAGGCGATCGAGATGTTCGCTGCCGATGTCGCGCACGAGCTGAAGAACCCGCTGACCTCGCTGCGCTCGGCGGTGGAGACGCTGCCGCTCGCCCGCAACGAGCACAGCCGCTCCCGGCTGCTCGCGGTGATCGAGCACGACGTCAAGCGGCTCGACCGGCTGATCTCCGACATTTCCGACGCCAGCCGCCTCGATGCCGAGCTGCAGCGGCAGGACATGGCGCCGGTCGACCTGCGCCGCCTCTTGACCACGCTGACCACGGTCGCCAACGAGACCAAGCTTGGCCACGACGTCGGCGTCGAATGCCGTTTCGAGGGCCGCGGCGCAAACGACACCTTCTCGGTGCCCGGTCATGACTCGCGGCTTGGCCAGGTGATCTCCAATCTGCTCTCCAACGCGCAATCCTTCTCCAATTCCGGCGGCAAGGTACGCATCCTGTGCCGCCGCCTGCGCACCCAGATCGAGATCGTGATCGATGACGACGGTCCCGGTATTCGCCCCGACGCGCTGGAGCGGGTGTTCGAGCGCTTCTATACCGACCGGCCGCACCAGGGCTTTGGCCAGAACTCGGGCCTCGGGCTGTCGATCTCCAAGCAGATCATCGAGGCCCATAGCGGGCGCATCTGGGCGGAGAATCGGATGGGCCCTGTCGGCGAAGACGACGAGCCGACGGTGACCGGCGCGCGCTTCGTGGTCAGGCTCCCGGCGCCATGAAACCGACCGAGCAACCGGCCGTCAGCGAGGCCCCGAGCGTCCATGCTTCCGCGGTGAAGGTGGGCAACCGCGCGGTCCTGATCCGCGGCCCCTCGGGCTCCGGCAAGTCGCGCCTCGCCTTCGACCTCATCCTCGCCGGGCGCTCCGGACAGCTTCCCCAGGCCATTTTGGTGGCCGACGACCGTGTCCGGCTCGACACAGTTGGCGGACAATGTGTGGTCCGGCCTGTCCGGGAATTGGCCGGCCTAATCGAGATCCGCGGCCTCGGAATCCGGCGCTGCGAGTTCACCGATGAGGCGGAAGTTGGACTTGTGGTTGATTTGCAGGCGACCGACGCCGAACGCCTGCCGCCGCAGGAAGCGCTCCAGACCAGCATTTTTGGTGTCCGAATACCGCGAATCCCCGTCAGGTGCGGCTTTTCACCCCTGCCACTGGTTGTCGCGGCGCTGACAACAGCCTGCGGTTTAAAATCTCTTAACGATTCGGGCGATTGCTTTAAGGGGATTGGTAACCATATCAGCCCCACATTAGCGACCGAATAGACCGGCGCTGCTCCCCCTTCTCGCAAGCCAGATTCCGGGAGACCAGCAAACATCCCCTCTTGCGCAGGGGCTCTGGATGGTCAAAGTGGCGCGTTCGTGCGGTGCACCAAAAAGCGCCCGCGAGGAGTTTCCGATGATTGGTCTTGTACTGGTGACCCATGGGCGGCTTGCCGACGAGTTCAGGGCGGCGCTCGAACATGTCATGGGTCCTCAAAAACAAATCGAGGCGGTGACGATCGGCGCCGAAGACGACAGCGATCTCTGTCGCAGCGACATCATCGAGGCGGTCAACCGCGTCGATACCGGCGACGGGGTCGCCATCCTCACCGACATGTTCGGCGGCACCCCCTCCAACCTCGCCATTTCCTGCATGAGCCGTCCCAAGGTGGAAGTGCTCGCGGGCATCAATCTTCCCATGCTGGTCAAGCTCGCCAAGGTCCGCGAGGAGCGCTCGCTTCCCGATGCGATCGCGATGGCCCAGGAAGCCGGCCGCAAATACGTCACCATCGCCAGCCGGGTCCTCGCCGGCAAATGACCGACGACGACGAGGCGCCGGCGGAGAATATCCCCGGCTCGCACGTGCCTGCGGGCGCCGTCTCCAAAGAGCTTCTCATCATCAACAAGCGCGGCCTGCATGCGCGGGCCTCCGCCAAATTCGTCCAGACCGTCGAGCGCTTCACGGCCGAGGTCTGGGTCACCCGCGGCAGCGAGACCGTCGGCGGCAACTCGATCATGGGCTTGATGATGCTCGCGGCGGGACCGGGCACGACGGTGACGGTGTCGGCGATCGGCCCCGATGCGGAAGCCGCGATTGCGGCGATCACCGAGCTCGTCGAGAGCAAGTTCAACGAGGAGGGGACGTAAGGTCCCAGGCCGGCGTCGATAGGCGCGAGCAATTGCAATTCGAATTTCAAACATCACTCGGTGTCGTCGCCCGGCTTGACCGGGCGCCCAGTATTCCAGAGACGCCTCTGCTTGAATCGAGAAGCCGCGGCGTACTGGATGCCCCGGTCAAGCCGGGGCATGACAGCGGAGGGGATGTGACTCAGCATTCCCGCGGCGCGAAACGCGCCCGAGTGATGCATGAAGCGTGTCCCTCGAAATCAAGAGGGCGCAGGGAATGCCGGATGCCGAACGCACCCGCAGCCTTGCGTGCAAAATGGTAGTAAGCACGCACGCAAGTCGTGACAGGTACGCCGAACATGCCGGCATTCCCTGCGCGATGGTTTACGGCTTATAGCGCGCTCTTGGTGTCCGGGCTTGTTAGCCACCGTCGTCGACGGAATCATCTTCCGCCAACTTGATCCCAGCATCGGGGAATCAGGACCACACGCCTTCGCCGTCCGCATTGGCTCGCGATCGTCGCCGCAAGCCTTCGCGTCCACCGCAACCCCGCCTCACGTTTCGTGACGATTGGCCGTAACGCCCCTCTTGATGAGGCGGGATGGCGCGATTATGGGCACAATTTCTGATTTTCGTAAAGAGAAATTTTCGTGGCGTGAGGGCCGGTCGCCCGATCGGTCTGAATCGGCTCGTGAAATTAGTTTTTGGACGCACGCGAATTCGTAAGGTCCGGCAGCGCCTTTGCGCACGGCGAAAGTCAGAATCGCGCAAGTGATTTGCCCGTCGGGTCAACGCTCGCTCTCGGCGAATGCGGTGAGATGTGAACTCGCGGAGAGTCCCCCTCACCCGGATCGCATTCCGCTTCGCTGCATGCGATCCGGCCTCTCCCCGCGCGCGGGGAGAGGCAACTCTCGCGGCGCCGCCTCCGGCTTCAGCCGGTCTTCACGTTGACCGACACCTCCATGCCCAGCTCATCCTCCGGATCGCCCCAATAGCTGCCGGACAGCGGCACGGCCTGCCTTGGCGTGCGGGCGACGCCGACACGGATCAGGTCGCGATTGCCGACGATGCCGTTGGTGGGATCAAACTCCACCCAGCCCGAACCCGGAACGTAGATCTGGCACCAGGCGTGGGTTGACCCTCCGCCGAGGCGAACGGGCCCATCGCGATCGGGCACATAGACGTAACCGGTGACGAAACGCGCGGCGAAGCCCAGCACGCGCGCCGCTTCCATCATCAGAAACGCAAAATCCCTGCAGGTGCCTTCCTGACGCTCGATGGTCTCGCGAGGGGTTTGCGTGCCGCGAGACGCTCGGCGCTTGTAGGAGAAGCTTTCAGCAATCGCTTCGTTGAGCGTCATCAGCAGTTGTCCAGTGGGCCTGCTCGTCCCTCTGACGACGAACGTATCGAGCCAGTGCTCGATACGTTCATCTTCCGCATGTTGGCGCCTGATATAGGGCGCGAGGTCCGGCAGCTCTTCGTCCTCGTAGCTAAACGGGTGGTTGCGCGCGTATTCCTCGATACGAAAGTCGGGCGCATTCTCCGGCGTATGGTCGAGACGAATGAAAGTCTCGAACCGCAGCAGGGTGGTCTTCTCGGTGAAGTCGACCAGGGTAATGCAATTGCCGAACGCATCATGGATCCACCTGATCTCGGCGGGTTGCGGCGTCATTTCCAAACGGCAGTCGAGCAGTCTCTGGTCAAAACTGTCGCGCGGACGAAACATGAGCTGATGCAGACCCGGCAGCACCGGATTCTTGTAGCGATACGTTGTGGTGTGATGGACTGAGAATACGGTCATGGGATGTCGACGTGCTCGTCATGACTGTAGCGCCAATGAACGATTTGCGAAGCCTTTACCTTCGGCTTGGCGCTCCGTGCGGCCTTGCGCAGTTATGCCCTCAATTTCAGCAGGTTCGCTGCGGCCCGATAGGAACCGGCGCGCCCGACCGGACTTAGCTCCTCACTGAAATTGGAGACAGGAAACGTGAAGATCGAAGCCGGCTACGACATCGCTTTCAATTGCGCCGAGGACGTCCCGGTCGTGCTGATGCTGAGCGTGCATCCGTCACGCCAGCCCGATCTCTTGACCGATCACCGCATCGAGCTGTCGCCGGCGGTCGAATTGCGCGACTATCTGGATGCCTTCGGTAACATCTGCACCCGGCTTGTGGCACAGCCCGGCCTTCTCGAAATTCGCAACCGCTTCGTCATCGCCGACAGCGGCATGCCGGATGAGGTTGCGCCCGAGGCCGCGCAGTGGGAGATCCATCGGCTCCCCGATGAGGCGCTGGTCTATCTGCTCGGCAGCCGCTACTGCGATACCGAGAGGCTGAGCGATCTCGCCTGGTCGTTGTTCGGCAATATCCAGGGCGGATGGCAGCGGGTCCAGGCTATTTGCAACTACGTTCACCAGCGTCTCGAATTCGGCTACCACCACGCCCGCTGCGATCGCACGGCCGCCGAAGGACATCAGGAGCGCATCGGCGTCTGCCGAGACTTCGCGCATCTCGCCGTCACGCTCTGTCGCTGCATAAACATCCCGGCCCGCTACTGCACCGGCTATCTCGGCGACATCGGCGTACCCCGCGACCCCGCGCCGATGGATTTCAGCGCCTGGTTCGAGGTCTATCTCGGCGGCCGCTGGTACACGTTCGATGCACGCCACAACCACCCGCGGATCGGACGCATCGTCATCGCGCGCGGACGCGACGCCGCCGATGTCGCGATCTCGACCACGTTCGGGCCGGCCCAACTCGCGCGGTTTTCGGTTCTGACTGAGGAGCGCCCCGAAGCGGGGACCGGCGCGGCGCCCGCAAGCCTAGTCCCGCCGCTTTGCGCGGAGCCGCGGCGGGCCCAATTCGCGTGATTTTCGCGCGCGCCTACGCAGCGACCCAATCGACAATGGCGTCGATGAATGTCCGGGCTTGCCGGATTGCCGCGGTTCGGGTCGCGCATACGCCAACTGAAATCGTCCTGCCCTTGCCAACAGCCCATTTCCAGCCGCCCGGAAATTCCATTTCAGTGACCGAAAAGGAAATGCCTCGGTGCTTCATGGGGAACCTCCGCCGTTGATGACGAGAGTGTAGCGCCGATGACGGATATTTCCAGCCGCCGTGCTATCGATTGCCATGAAACTATTCGGCCGGAACTATTTCCCCGGCGGCTGAATATAGACTTTCCACGCGGTCGACGGACCGGCATGGCCGCGGAAGAAGCGCTGCGTGGTGACGATCTGCTCCGGCGCGTCCGGCGCATTTTCCTTCATCCATTTCTCGCAGACCGGCAATCGCCCGTCCGTCGTGTCGCAGATGCCGATGAAGCCGAGCCGCTTCGCTTCCTCCAGCGAGGTCAATCCCGACGACCAGACTTCGCCCGGCGTCAGCGGCGCGGGATGGTCGGGGCTGTAGAAGGTCATGGGCTCGCCGATCTCGGTGGTGCCGGCGACCACGGCCCAGCGCGAGCCGAACTGCTGGTGCCACATCTGGGTCAGTTCGCGGGCCAGCTGGGCGCGCGCGCCATAGCTGTTGGCGCTGTTGGGATTGTGCTCCATCTCGAGCACGGCGATGCGCGGCGCTGCGGCAAGCGTCGCGAGTGAGGCCACCAGCCAGATCGCGGTGAGGCGGAACAGCGCGCCGGCGGGAATGCGCAAGCGCGGGATTGCGACCAGCGCCAAAGGCACCAGGAAGAACAGCGAGATGCCCCAATCGGTCTTCATATAGACCGTGAAGATCAGCCCGCCGAGCGGCGGCCCGATCGCGACAATGGCCTGGATCCACCAGACGTTCAGCGCCTGCGCGAGATTGACGCTCGTATTGGGCCCGCGCGACCACGCCCGCGGGAGCCAGCGCGGCGGCCAGGCCAGCGCGAGCGCGCCAAGCGTGACCGGCAGCGCGAGCAGCGCGAGATTATGCCCGACATAGCCGAGCACGAGCTGCGCGCTCTGCGCGCGGTTCGACAGGCCATAGACATCGCCGGCATAGGTCAGCGGCACGAAGTCCACCTGCTTCAGCCAGACCAGATGCGGGATCATGGCCACCACCAGCGTCGCGATCGCAACCCATGGCGCGGGCGAGGCCAGGAATTTCAGCCGGTCGGGATGGATCAGCGCAGCAAGGCCGATGGCGCCGATCATGGTCAGCACCCAATATTTGGTCATCAGCGCCAGCGCGCCGGCGAGCCCGAGAAAAATGCCGCTCTGCCAGCTGCGCTTCTCGAAGGCATTGAGATAGGCCAGCACCAGCAGCGGCAGGGTGACGAGCTGCAACAGATCGGGGTTGTACTTGAATCCCTTGAAATTGAAGATCGGGTAGAGCGCGAGCATCACCACCATGAAAAAGGCGCGGCGATAATCGACCACGCGGATCGCGATGAACCAGCAGATGATGAGGCCGATGCCGAGCGTCGCCATCGCCAGCGCATAGGTCGCCCAGTCCTGCACCGGGAAGAAATCGAACCACAGCCCGGCGATCCAGCCCGCGAGCGGCGGATGCTTGCCGTAGCCGAGCTGGAACTTCTGGCCCCAGGCGAAGGCTTCTGCGACGTCCATGTGAACGTCCTGGGCCGCCTTCAGCTCGATCAGGATTTTGGTCCAGATCAGGCCATGCACCAGCGCGAAGCTGATCACGAGCCAGAGGGCGGTATCCGGGCGCGTGGCGCGCGAGGCCAGCCACGCGGCAAGACGGCGGAAACGCAAGCGGCGGCGCCGGCGGCCGGCGGTTGCGGGCAAGGAAGAGGCGGTCGACATGAGATCACGCGTAGCGCGTTTTTTGCGCAAGTGGAATCAGCTTGGCGTGAACAAAACCCTTTAAAATCCAGCAATATGGTTGCCGCACCGAGTTGGCAATGCTATCCCGCGCCCATGACGACCGCCCCCATTCCCAACATCCGCAACTTCTCCATCGTCGCCCATATCGACCATGGCAAATCGACCCTGGCCGACCGCCTGATCCAGATGACCGGCGGGCTCACGGATCGCGAAATGGCGGGCAAGGAGCAGGTGCTCGATTCCATGGATATCGAGCGCGAGCGCGGCATCACCATCAAGGCGCAGACCGTCCGGCTGAACTATCACGCCAAGGACGGCAAGGATTACATCTTCAACCTGATGGACACGCCGGGCCATGTCGACTTCGCCTATGAAGTCTCGCGCTCGCTCGCCGCGTGCGAGGGTTCGCTGCTGGTGGTCGACGCCAGCCAGGGCGTCGAAGCGCAGACGCTGGCCAATGTCTATCACGCGCTCGATGCCGGCCACGAGATCGTGCCGGTGCTGAACAAGATCGACCTGCCGGCGGCCGAGCCCGACAAGGTCAAGCAGCAGATCGAGGACGTGATCGGCATCGACGCCTCCGATGCCGTGATGATTTCGGCCAAGACCGGGCTTGGCGTTGACAACGTGCTGGAGGCGATCGTGACCCGCCTGCCGCCGCCGAAAGGCGATCGCGACGCGACCTTGAAGGCGCTCTTGGTCGACAGCTGGTACGACGTCTATCTCGGCGTGGTCGTGCTCATTCGCGTCGTCGACGGCGTGATGAAAAAGGGCGGCCGGATCCGCATGATGGGCACCAACGCGGCCTATGACGTCGAGCGCGTCGGCTTCTTCACGCCGAAGATGGAGCAGGTCGACGAGCTCGGGCCCGGCGAGATCGGCTTCATCACCGCGGCGATCAAGGAAGTCGCCGACACGAGAGTCGGCGACACCATTACCGACGACAGGAAGCCGGTGACCGAGATGCTGCCGGGCTTCAAGCCGGCGATCCCGGTGGTGTTCTGCGGCCTGTTCCCGGCCGATGCCAACGATTTCGAGACGCTGCGCGCGGCGATGGGCAAGCTCCGCCTCAACGATGCGAGCTTCTCCTATGAGATGGAAACCTCCGCCGCGCTCGGCTTCGGCTTCCGCTGCGGCTTCCTCGGGCTGCTGCATCTGGAGATCATCCAGGAGCGGCTAAGCCGCGAGTTCGACCTCAACCTGATCGCGACCGCGCCGAGCGTGATCTACAAGATGCATCTGACCGACGGCAGCGAGATCTCGATTCATAATCCGGTCGACATGCCCGACGTCGTGCAGATCGCCGAGATCGAGGAGCCGTGGATCGAGGCGACCATCCTGACGCCTGACGAATATCTCGGCAGCGTGCTGAAGCTGTGCCAGGACCGGCGCGGGGCGCAGAAGGAGCTGACCTATATCGGCTCGCGCGCCATGGTGAAATACGACCTGCCGCTGAACGAAGTGGTGTTCGATTTCTACGACCGCTTGAAATCGGTCTCCAAGGGCTACGCGTCGTTCGACTATCATCTCACCGACTACAAGCCGGCCGATCTCGTCAAGATGCAGATTCTCGTCAACGGCGAGCCGGTCGACGCGCTGTCGATGCTGGTGCATCGCACCCGCGCGGAGGGGCGCGGCCGCGCCATGGTCGAGAAGATGAAGGAGCTGATCCCGCCGCATATGTTCCAGATCCCGATCCAGGCGGCGATCGGCGGCAAGGTGATCGCGCGCGAGACCGTGCGTGCGCTGCGCAAGGACGTCACCGCCAAATGCTACGGCGGCGACATCACGCGCAAACGCAAACTTCTGGAGAAGCAGAAGGAAGGCAAGAAGAAGATGCGGCAGTTCGGCAAGGTCGACATCCCGCAGGAGGCTTTCATTGCCGCGCTGAAGGTGGATAGCTGACTTCGTCGTCATTCCGGGGCGCGGTCGATTTGAGGTGGCCCGCTCTTGCCGCACGCGGCGAGCGAACGGCCGTGACACGCGTCACCGCCAGAGCTTTCCGGCCCGATACATCTTGTCAGCGGCGAATGCGACGTCGTCACGTCCGAACTCGGCCAACATCTCTTCGCAAGCGGCGTATAGTATTTGTCCATATGGGCGCCGTGTGACGACGGCGTGCGCGAGCAAATTCCAATAGGCCTCCACACCGTAGACCTTGGGCGCATCCAGCGCGTCAGCAACGCGGCACCGAAGCTCTGCCGGGTTTGGCGCTATCACGTAGATCGGACCGGAAAAGCCCCGAAACCAATCGCAGAAATAGTCGAAGGAAAAGCCGTCGTCAGACCCGAAGCTGTAACCGATCACCGCAATGAAATCTGGCGAAGAATTCGCGGCTTCGCTCCAAGCCAGCTTGTAGCGCTGCTCGTGTTCGATCACCTCGGGGACGCAGATGATAGCGTCATCCTCGATTCCCGGCCACCAATCCCCGCCGCCCGTATCGGCCAAAATCTCTGCGGCCTCGGGGCCAGCGAACCATTCGGCGATCGTGCTGTGTGGTGTCAAGATTCGATGCTGCGGACCACATAACGACGCCAGCCCATCAAGGTTGTAGTTCATGATCAGCGACGCGTGGAATCGTTGAAACACCGTGTAGCTGTCGAAATCATCGCGCGGAATACCTGCGAGTCGAGCGCGAAGTGACCAGTGAGCGTATTCCTCCGGCATTGTTGAAAGCACAAACTCAAACGGCGGCTCTTCGGTCCCCGGCCGGATGGACCGGTTGGGGATTAAAACGTCCGCCGGCGATCCGCTCATGATGCGGTTGCGGATGGCCTTATTCAGGATGATCGGCTTTGCGGGCGTGACGGAGAAGCCGCCCCGATTAAAATAGCTCGCGCCCGTCGCGTTGAACAACTGTGCGCCAAACGGCGCAATGCCAGAGGAAGCGCCAGCGCCGACGACGTAGACGCCACGGCGCGTGCGGAAATCGGCGATCATGTCTTCGAGCGAGGGAGTGCGCAACGCCATGATTGATTATAGCACGCCCGTCGAGGATTGTCAGCGTGAAGCTACGCGCGCGGATCAGGCAACAGCTCTTCTGGAATCGATATCGCGAGACGCCAGTACTCCGTCGGGGCCGTTCAGCCGCGCGAACCTGCAATCCATTCATCAACAGCGCCGGCGGCAAGATGGATTCCGGGTTCGCGCTTCCGCCTACGCGCTCCGCGCTTCGGCGGACAAGTCGCGCGCCCCGGAATGATGACGAAAAGTCACCGCATGACGAACGGGTTGGCCGGCACATCCGTCGCGGTCGAGATCCACACGCTCTTGGTTTCCTGATATTCGCGGACCGCGTCGATTCCGCTCTCGCGGCCGACGCCTGAAAATTTCATGCCGCCGAACGGCATCATGTAGCTGATGGCGCGGTAAGTGTTCACCCACACGGTTCCGGCGCGCAGCAGTTTCGGCACGCGGATGGCGCGCGCGAGGTCGCGGGTCCAGATGCCGGCCGCGAGGCCGTAGATCGTGTCATTGGCGATCCGGATGGCGTCTTCCTCGGTGTCAAAACTGATGATCGAGAGCACCGGCCCGAACACCTCCTCGCGCGCGATCCGCATGGAGTTGTCGACATCGGTGAAAATGGTCGGCTCGACGAACTGGCCGCCGACGATGCCTTCGCCCGAGGCCGGCTTTCCGCCGAGCAGACAGCGCGCCCCCTCCGCCTTCGCGATGTCGATATAATCGAGGATCTTCCTGTACTGCGCCGGCGTGGTGACGGGGCCGATGTTGGTATCCGATTTCATGGGATCGCCGATCTTGGCGGACCGCGCGAGTTCCAGCACGCGCTCGACGAACTTGTCCTCGATCGAGCTCTGCACCAGCAGGCGCGATCCGGCGATGCAGGTCTGGCCGGTCGCCGCGAAGATGCCGGAGATCGCGCCGGCCGCGGCGGCGTTCAGATCGGCATCCTCGAACACGATGTTGGGCGACTTGCCTCCGAGCTCGAGCGAGACCCGCTTCAGGCTGCGCGCCGCGGTCTCATAGACCTTTGCGCCCGTCGTATCCGAACCCGTGAAGGTGATCTTGGCGACGCCGGGATGGGAGATCAATTCGCTGCCGATCTCGGGCCCGAAGCCGGTGACCACATTGAAGATTCCATCGGGAATGCCGGCTTCCCTGGTCAGCGCGGCGAATTCCAGCGTGCTGGCGGAGGTGAATTCCGACGGCTTGACGATGACGGCGCAACCGGCGGCCAACGCCGCAGCGCATTTCCAGGCCACGAACAGCAGCGGCGAGTTCCAGGCCGTGAGCGCCGCAACGACACCTACCGGTTCATGGGTCGTGTAGGCAAAGGTATCCGCCTTGTCGATCGGCACCAGGCCGCCTTCGAGCTTGTCGACGAGCCCGCCAAAGTACCACCACCATTCCGGATGGTAGCGAAGCTGTCCCAGCATCTCGGCCATGAGCTTGCCGTTGTCGCGCACCTCGACCTCGGCGAGGCGTTCTGCGTTCGCAGCGACGAGGTCGCCGAGCTTGTGCATCGCCTTGCCGCGCGCCGACGCCGTCATCTTCGACCAGGGCCCGCGCCACATCGCGTCATTGGCCGCCTGCACGGCCTTGTCGGCATCGGCTTTGGACCCGCGCGGAATCTTTGCCCAGGGCTCACCGCGATAGGGATCGATCGAATCGAACCACTCGCTGCTGGCGGGGTCGACATACTGGCCGTTGATGAAAAGCTGATAGGTCTTCACGGGTACGCTCCGATCGACAGGACGATGGATGGGCCGACGGGAACGATATACCGCATCCCATGAGCCGGTTAAGACGCGCCGTTTGAAAGAAGCACGATAATTGCACGTGGCTGTTCCGCGTTTGTGCGGGCGCAACGCCTCACGCGGTCAAAACGCTCCGGAATGTGAATCGCCTTCGTACGGAAGAACGACTATGGTTCGGCGATGTTGCGAATATCATCCGTCTCAATCGTCATTCTCCTGTCGCTGCTGCCGGCCGTCACGTCAGGCGCGCCCGCTCAGAAGCGACATTACACGCGCTGGCATGGCTACGGCTTCCTGCCCGGCTATCACCAGCCGCCCAACAACACCGTACCGGTGTTCGGCGCCAAGGGCGCCGCAACGGGCGAGCCGGACTATACGCCTTACTATTACGGCTATAACGGCGAGCGATATTATTTCGGCCGTCCCGGGTTCTACCGCGGCCGCTACAATGGTGGCAGCTATGGCCCGTGCTGGAGCTGGACGCCGATCGGGCCGGCGTGGCAGTGCGGGTAGCTTGTCATTCGGCTCCGAATGGACGACCATCGTTCGCGCGCACCCAACAAAACCAAAAGCGCGAGGAAACGCATGAGCAGAACCGCCCGTTTCAACTATGGCTGGGTTGTCGTCGGCGCGGGCGCGCTGATGACCTGCGTCGGCTTCGGCTCGATGCTGTCGCTCGCGGTATTCCTGCAGCCGATTTCGGAAGCGATGGGCTGGTCGCGCGCGGGCGTCTCGGCGGCGGCGACGCTGGATTTCCTTTTCATGGGCGTGGCCGCGTTCTTCTGGGGCACGCTGTCCGACCGGTTCGGCACCCGCATCGTGGTGTTGTGCGGCAGCGTGCTGCTCGGCCTTGGGCTGGTGACGGCGAGCCGGGCGCAGAGCCTGTGGCAATTCCAGTTGCTGTTCGGCGGGCTGATCGGCATTGCCGCCGGCAGTTTCTATGCGCCGATGATGGCGGTGGCGAGCGCCTGGATCTCGCAGCATCGCAGCCTTGCGGTTTCACTGGTGTCTGCCGGTATGGGCGTGGCGCCGCTGACGGTCGCGCCTTCCGCGAGCTGGCTGATCACGGCCTATGACTGGCGCACCGCGATGCTGGTCATCGGCATCGCCGCATGGGCGCTGCTGATCCCGGCTTCCTTCCTTGTGCGGCCGGCGCCGCAAGGTGAAAGCACGGCGGCCACCAATGCCAGCGATCAGCCGGAAACCGAATGGACCGCGGCGCAGGCGTTCCGCACGCCGCAATTCATCGCGCTCGCCGGCGCGCATTTCGCCTGCTGCGCGGCGCATTCAGGACCGATCTTCCACATGGTGTCCTATGCGGTGGTTTGCGGCATCGCGCCGCTGACCGCGGTTACGGTCTACAGCCTCGCCGGCTTCTCCGGCCTCGGCGGACGCCTGCTGCTCGGCGCGCTGGCCGACCGCCTCGGCGCCAAGCCGGTGCTGGTCGGCGGCCTGTTCGTGCAGGCGCTTTGCATCGCGACCTATCTTGCGGTGGCGCAGCTCGGCGAGTTCTACGCGCTGTCGGTGGTGTTCGGCCTCGCCTATGGCGGGGTGATGCCGCTCTATGCCGTGCTGGTGCGCGAATATTTCGGCGCGCGCATCATGGGGACTGTGTTCGGCGCGGTGTCGGCTTTCGCGAGCCTCGGTATGGCGCTGGGACCATGGGCCGGCGGTTACGTCTATGACACGTTCCACGGCTACACTTGGCTGCACGCCGGTTCCTTCGCGATCGGGCTGGCCGCGGTTGCCGTCGCCCTGAGTTTCCCGTCCAAGCGCAGGCCCGCGCTCGAACTCGGCCGCGCCACCGCCTGAGAGTGCTCTTGCTCTCGCGCGCCGGATAGATCAATGTTGCCGGCAACAATTGATCACTCGATAAAGAGGGGCGAGGAAACGAGATGAACAAGCCTCCCGGCGTTGGCCTGGTCGAGCGCGCCCGTGCGCTGCAGCCGCTCATCACAAGCGAAGCCGACGAGATCGAGCGGACGCGGCGGCTGACGCCAAAAGTCACCGCGGCGCTGATCGAGAACGAGCTTTACCGGGCGCTGCTGCCGCGCAGCGTCGGCGGGCACGAGGTTCCGCTCGAAACCTTTATGCGGATGCAGGAGGAGATCGCCAAGGCCGACGCCTCCACCGCCTGGTGCCTCGGCCAATGCTCCGTCTGCGCCATGACGGCGGCCTATCTCGAGCCGGATGCCGCAAACGAAATCTTCAACACGCCGCCCGGCATTCTCGCCTGGGGCGCGATCGCCCACGAAGTGAAGGTCGTTCCCGGCGGCTACCTGGCCAATGCGCGCTGGGAATTTGCCTCGGGCTCGCGGCAGGCGAGCTGGCTCGGCTCGCATGTGAAGGTCGTCGAGCCCGACGGTACCTTGCGCAAAAGGAAAGACGGCGCGCCGGAAATCCGCACCATCCTGTTCCCGATGTCGTCAGCCACCATGTACGACGTCTGGGACGTGATCGGGCTCAAGGGCACCGGCACCAATTCCTACTCGGTCGAGAACCTGTTCGTCCCGGAAAAATTCGCAGCCCTGCGCGACGACATCAGCGCCGTGAGGGAAAAGGGCCCGCTCTACAAGCTCACCACCAATGCCGTGTTCAGCATGGGCTTTGCCGCGACCTCGATCGGTGTGGCGCGTGCCACGCTCGATGCCGCGACCGACCTCGCGCGAGCCAAGATCCCGCAGGGGATGGGCGCGATGCGCGACAACAATGCGGTGCAGGGCGTGATCGGCCGCACCGAGGCCAGCCTGCGCGCGGCGCGCGCCTATCTCTATGCGACCGCCGCCGAGGTCTGGCGCGATCTGGAAGCCGGCACCAGCGTCACCGAAGCCCATCGCATCGCGATCCGGATCGCCGCGACCTGGACCATCCATCAATCGGCCGCCGTGGTCGACACCGCCTATCACATGTCGGGCGCGACCGCGGTGTTCGCCAAAAATCCGTTCGAGCGGCGGTTCCGCGACATGCATGCGATCGCGCAGCAGATCCAGGCGCGCGACACGCATTACGAGGACGCCGGCAAGGCGATCCTCGCCTCCAATCTCGCGAAGCCGCCAACGTCGCGATAAAGGAACCCTGCCGCTGGGCGGGCGTTGCAGTGATGAGCCAACCGCAAAGGGAGACGATCATGCCGCGCGGCGACAAGTCGAGCTATACCGGCAAGCAGAAACGCATGGCCGAACACATCGAGGAAGGCTACGAGGACCGCGGCGTCGGCAAAAAGGAAGCCGAGCAGCGCGCCTGGGCGACGGTGAACAAGGAGACCGGTGGCGGCAACAAGAGCGGCTCCGGGCGCGGGGTCCCCGACACCAACGTCTCGTCCAAGCGCGGCGGCCGGATCGGCGGACCGCGCGGCGGCATGGCTGCTGCCAGGCGACCAGCGGCGGCGCGCTCGGCCTCGGCGAAGAAGGCCGCCGCCACCCGCAAGCGGCAGGCGACCAAGCGCTCCAAGGCGAAGGCAACGCGCAGGAAATAGCCGTTCACCTTGCCCGAGCCGTGCTCTATCTTCGGCAGCATGAAGAGCACGGCAAGCAAGACGAAGGCCAAGCCACGGGGCGTGGATCGGATCGATCCAGCCGTGGCTGCGGTGCTGGATTCCTATCCCAAGCCCTTAAAAAGCAAATTGCTGGCGCTGCGCGCCCTGATCCTCGACACCGCGCGCAAGACCGACGGCGTCGGCCGCCTCGAGGAAGCGCTGAAGTGGGGTCAAGTGAGCTATCTCACCAGC
Source organism: uncultured Alphaproteobacteria bacterium (assembly GCA_963802585.1). Classification (GTDB taxonomy): domain Bacteria; phylum Pseudomonadota; class Alphaproteobacteria; order Rhizobiales; family Xanthobacteraceae; genus Bradyrhizobium. The sequence continues at coordinate 83,235 of CAWDJS010000032.1, forward strand.
GAAAGCAGGAGCGGCAGCACGGTGCGGATCGATCGCGTCAAATCGGCTGACCAGGTTGCGGTCTACTTCCATTGCCAGACCAATCTGGTCGAGACCTTCCGCGAGCTCTATCCGGAGCTGAGCTTTGGCGGCAACCGCGCGATTCTGCTGGACGCGGACAAGAAGCTACCCGAGGCGGAGCTGCGCCACTGCGTGGCGCTGGCGCTGACGTATCATCTGGGCAAGCGGAAGCGATAAGCCGGCAGGGTGGGCAAAGGCGCGCTTGCGCCGTGCCCACCAACTTCGAAATCCACGTTGGCATGGTGGGCACGCTTCGCTTTGCCCACCCTACAAGGCTTCGCTCGCAATGACGATGACTGCGGTCAGGCCACCATCGCCGCCCGCAAATCGGAGACCGCATCGGCGTCGCATTGCGCCTTCAACAGCCCGACGACCTCGGCATTCGGCCGGGCGCGGCTGAACAGAAAACCCTGGCCCTCGTGGCAGCCTTCGGCGCGCAAGCAGGAGAGCTCGGCCTCGGTCTCCACGCCTTCCGCGGTGATGATGACGCCGAGGCCCATGCCGAGGCTCGTGATCGAGCGGATGATCGCCTGCGCGTCGCGGTTGGCGTCGAGGTCGCGCACGAACGACTGGTCGATCTTGATCTTGTCGAACGGGAAGCTGCGCAGATAGCTCAAGCTCGAATAGCCGGTGCCGAAATCGTCCATGGAGATGCGTACGCCGAGCGCGCGCAGCGCATGCAGGGAGGCGAGAACCTGCTCGCTCTTCTCCAGCAGCAGGGTTTCGGTGATTTCGAGCTCGAGCCGCTTCGGCGGCAGGCCGGATTGCTTCAGCGCATCCATCACGATCGACAGCAGGTTGGAGGTGCGGAACTGCGCCGGCGACAGATTGACGGCGACCCGGACGTCGTCGGGCCAGACCGCCGCATCCATGCAGGCGCGCCGCAGCATCAACACACCCAGCGAATTGATCAGGCCGGTCTCTTCCGCGACCGGAATGAACTCGCCCGGCGAGATCATGCCGCGCTCGGGATGCGGCCAGCGCACCAGCGCCTCGAAGCAGGTGATGCGCCCGGAGGTCAGGTCGATCAGCGGCTGGTAGTGGGGTTTGAGCACGTTGTTCTGGATCGCATCGCGCAGGTCGAGCTCGGTCTTGCGGCGGCCCTGGGCGCGCGCATCCATGCCGGCTTCGAAGAAGGAGAAGGTGCCGCGCGATTCGGTCTTGGCGCGCGACAGCGCCATGTCGGCGTTCTTGAGCAGTTTCTCGGAATCGTCGCCATCGCTTGGCGCCATGGCAATGCCGATGGTGGCGCCGATGATGACGGAATGGCCGTCGAGCAGATAGGGATCGGTGATCGCTTCCAACAGCCGGCGCGACAGCAGCACCGTGTCCTCGGGCCGCGCGAGAGCCGTCTGGACGATGGCGAATTCGTCCGAGTTGAGCCGCGCCAGCACGTCCTCGTCGCGCAGTGTCGACCGCAGGCGTTTTGCTACGCCGCGCAACAATTTGTCGCCGACGCCGTGTCCCAGGGTGTCGTTGACCGATTTGAAATTGTCGAGGCCGAGCACCAGCACGGCGACCTTTTCCGCGCTGCGCCGCATGTGCGAGAGGATCTCATCCATCCGCTGCCGCAACAGGTTGCGGTTCGGCAATCCGGTCAGGCCATCATGCTGGGCGAGGAAGGCGAGCCGCGCCTCGGCGCGCTTGCGCTCGGTGATGTCCATCAGCGCCAGCAGCACGGCCGGGCGCTCGTTATAGGAAAGGTTGCGCGAATAGATCGCGAGATCGATCAGCGTGCCGTCGGCCTTGACGTGCTTCCAGGTGCGCGCCGTCTGCTCGTCGCTGCTGAGATCGCCGGCCCAGGGCGCCTCGCTGTCGAAGGCCTGCAGGGTGCGGATGGTGAGCTTCTCGAATTCGCCGCGGCTATAGCCGTAATGCGCCACCGCGGCGTCATTGACGGCGAGCACATGTTCGCCGTCGACCGCACAGACGATCATCGGCACCGGATTGCTATCGAACAGCAGACGGAACGACGCCTCGCGCTGCTTCAATTCGGTGATGTCGACGCGCAACCCGATGACGCCGCCGGCCTCGGTCTTGCGCTCCTCGATCAGGATGACGCGGCCGTCGGCAAGCTTCTGCTCGTGGCGCTCGCCGGGCTGGCTGAGCTTTGCCAGCCGCTCGGCAATCCATTCGTCCTCGCGTCCAACAGCTTCCGGATAGTCGCCGCGTTCGACGCCGATGCGGATGGTGTCGGCGAGCCGGGCGCCGTGTTCGAACAGGTCGGCGCTGCGGCTGTAGATTTCGGCGTATTTCTTGTTCCAGAGGATGTAGCGGCCTTCGTCGTCGAGGAAGACGATGCCCTGCGGCAGGAGGTCGATCGCCTCGCGCAGCCGCTCGTGCGACTTCCGCGCTTCCGCGATCGCGGCCTCGGCTTCCGCACGCGTGCGCTCGATGTCGGCCGCCTCTGTGGGCGCGCGCGATCTTCCGTGAGAGCGCCGGGGGCTCGCTTTGCCGGGCCGCCCGAAGACACGGGCACTCAGGGCAGATTTCCGTTTCTTGTGTCGTGTTGGCCGAAGCCGCTGCATTGACCGTCTCGAACTCGCATTCCGCGCCTGCCCTTCTCGGCCAAGTATCTGAAAAAATGGTATCCTCTTGCCGCAGAACCTCGCTTGACGAGGAACGATCGCAAAACCAGCCTGGTTCCGGCCGCCCATTTGAAAGGCGAATGCGCGCGCGGCGACCTACCCGAGGTTGCACAACGACCTGCGCTGGACGAAATATGGCGCCTCGCAACGATAAATCGTTGTCGCTCGATGACGGTTGCATGACACGCGCCGGGAATGCCCAGCGAAAGCGCCGATTGTATTTCGTGCGCACGAATTTTGATCAACACCCAAGAGGGTTATCGCGCAGTTAAGCGCCAACGCCCGCCGGCTGCATCATTGATGGCCGCAATCGGCTATATCCCCTCACCCTGAGGAGCGGCGTTTTCGCCGCGTCTCGAAGGGTGAGGCCACCATCGGGGCCTCATGGTTCGAGACGGCGCGAACGCGCCTCCTCACCATGAGGGTGACGCAGCAGGACTAGTTCGAAATCTCGATCGTGGTGTTGCGCGCTCCGCTGCGCTGGACCAGCGTGAACAGCGTTGCCGCATTCGACGGATGCAGGCGCACACAGCCATGCGAGGCCGGACCGCCGAGCCGCGAGATGTCGTTGGTGCCGTGGATGGCGAAGCCGTAATAGAAGAAAATCGCGTGCGGCATCGGCGCATTGTAATATTTGCGCGAGAAGTAGGAACGCATCATGGACTGCGGATGGAAGGTGCCGTTCGGGGTGCCATAACCATTGCGGCCGGTCGAGACCGGCCAGTTGTAGCGCATGACGCCATCGACACTGACCGACATGCGCTGCGCGGATTTGTCGATCTGGACCACGACATCGGCCCGCGCCGGCGACCACGCCAGCAGCAGAAATGCGGCCACAACCAGCGTTGCGAGCCGCCCGCCAAAAAAGCTTTTCATAATAACGCCCACTGCCCTGAACTCTAAAAAACAGAGGTATGATTCGTCGTGCAGCGCCGCCTGTCAAAGGCTTTTGGCTGCGCGGCCTTGCGAACCGGCCTTAAGGCTAATGATAGCGCGGGACCATCAATCAATTGCGACTAACGCCGGGGGCCCCTTCCCTCTACCTGTCGCAGGCGAATACAGTGAACAAATGCAAGCGCGCCCGATTCTCATCTCGCTCCTGATCGCAGTCGCCGCTGGCACCTTTTCCGCGCTGGCGCAGGACAAGGGCACGGTTAACCCAGAGCCGCTGCCGCCGCTGGAGCACCCCAACGATCCCAAGATCGCCGCCAAGCAGCTGTTTGCGCGAAAATATCTGCCTTCGGCGCAACCGACCAAGGTGATCGGCGAATACACCAAGGGCTGCATCGCAGGCGCGGCGCAGATGCCCATGAACGGCGACACCTGGCAGGTGATGCGGCTGTCGCGCAACCGCTATTGGGGCCATCCCGACACGATCGCGCTGCTCAAGCGCCTCTCCGTCAATGCGCACAAGGATGCCGGCTGGCCCGGTATCCTCATCGGCGATATCGGCCAGCCGCGCGGCGGACCGGCGCTGTCGGGCCATGCCAGCCATCAGTTGGGACTCGACGCCGATGTCTGGCTGACGCCGATGCCGGATCATCTGCTCTCGCGCGAGGACCGCGAGGAGATGTCGGCGGTCATGATGGTGCGCAATGACCGGCTCGATATCGATCCGAAGGCCTGGACGCCGCAGCACTGGATGGTGATCCGCGACGCGGCGATGGAGCCGGCCGTGCAGCGCATCTTCATCAATGCCGCGATCAAGAAAGCGCTGTGCCGCGAGGCCAAGGGCGACCGCAGCTGGCTGGAGAAAGTCAGGCCCTGGTACGGCCACGACTACCATTTCCACATCCGTATGCGCTGCCCGCCCGGCGCCACCGAATGCCACGGCCAGGCGAACCAAGGCGGCGGCGACGGCTGCAAGCCTTCCGAACTCGCCTACTGGTTCAAGGATTCGATCATCCATCCGAAGCCCGAACCGCCGCCGAAGGAGCCGCCAAAACTGACGGCCGGCATCAAGCTGGCGCAGATGCCAGCGGGCTGCAAAGGCGTGCTGAACGCGCCGGACGCCAAAGTGCCGTGACGTGATCGTTAGCGGGCTATCCTGACACCAGCTCCATGGGCTAGTATCTGACGCCGCCACGCCGCAAGCGTGCGGCCTCGATGCGGACGACGGTCCCAAATTTTCATTTCATCAAACAGCCGCACTTCGCGCGGCATTTTCGCGCGCGGCTTCATCAATTGTGGGAATCCTCATGCGCATCAGTGCACGCAATCAACTCAAGGGCACCGTCGTCGAAGTGAAGAAGGGCGCGACCACCTCGCATGTCCGCGTCGACATCGGCGGCGGCAAGATCATGACCTCCTCGATCACCAACGAGGCGGTCGATGAATTGGGCATCAAGGCCAAGGACACCGTCACCGTGGTCGTCAAGGCCTCCGATGTCATGATTGCGGTGGATTGATCATGATGCGCGGCGCGTCGGCTTTTGCGTTGCTGCTGCTCTCCGCCGCCCCGGTGTGGGCGGCCGAAGATCCGAGCGGCTGTGACAAGTTCAAATGGAACATCGATCGTGAGCGGGCCGCGCTCACTGTGACGGATCGCGATCGCGCCAAACTCAGCTCGGGTAGCGAGTTGAATGCGCCGCCCTTGATTGGCTTGATCCTAAGCCTAGTCGCGCCGGCCGACGCGAAGCTGCCCACCCCGCCGGAGCGCGCACCGAAGGACGGCACCTTCGCCGGCTTCACCAGCTTCAAGACCGCGCCGAAGGCCGGCGTCTACACCATCAGCCTTTCGGCCGGCGCCTGGGTCGACGTGGTGCAGGACGGCCATTTCCTGAAACCCAAGGCGTTCAGCGGCGCGACCGATTGCGACGGCATCCGCAAGACCATGAAGTATGAGCTTTCGGCGAGTCCGTTCGTGCTGCAGATCTCGGGGTCCAGGGACGCCTCCATCTCGGTTGCGATCCTGCCGTCGGAATAGGCGAAAAGTAGACAAAGCGACGCCTTTACGCGAGCGGCCAGCCTGCTATGGTCCGGGCAGCGAAATCTCGAACGGCCGTAAGCTGTTAGGGACCGGACGGAACGGCGCTTCCGCCTCTCGCCCATCCTTGATTTGAACCGACGCCTGATTTGCGTGCGCGGGAGACCCGCGCCAGCGCGAACATGCATGGAGCGCCATGATGTACCGTCTTGCCGGATTATTCGCTGCCTTCGTCGTCGTGTGGGGCGCGGCGTTTTCGCCCGCCGGAGCCGAGGACAAGACCCTCACCGTGTTTGCTGCCGCCTCGATGAAGAACGCGCTTGACGACATCGACGCCGCCTTCACCGCCAGGACCGGCGTGAAGGTTTCCGCGAGCTATGCGGCGAGCTCGACGCTGGCCAAACAGATCGAACAGGGCGCGCCCGCCGACGTCTTCGTGTCCGCCGACACCGACTGGATGGACTACGCTACAGCCAAGAAGACCATCAACGAGCCGACGCGGGTGAACCTGCTCGGCAACAGCATCGTGCTGATCGCGCCAAAGGATTCGAAAATCGACAACGTCAGCATCGGCCAGGGTTTTGATCTCGCCAAGCTCGCGGGCGACGGCAAGATCGCGACCGGCGACGTCAAGTCGGTGCCCGTCGGCAAATACGCCAAGGCCGCGCTGGAGAAACTCGGCGCATGGAGCGCCGCGGAGCCGAAATTCGCGATGGCGGAAAGCGTGCGCGCGGCGCTGACGCTGGTGGCGCGGGGCGAAGCCGTGCTCGGCATCGTCTATTCGACCGACGCCAAGGTCGAGCCCGGCGTCAAGATCGTCGGCACCTTCCCGGCCGACTCGCATCCGCCGATCATCTATCCGGTGGCGGCGACATCGACCGCGAAGCCCGAGGCCAAGGAATATCTCGACTATCTGCATTCGCAGGCGGCGAAGGCGGTGCTGGAGAAATACGGCTTCAACTATCTGATCAAGCCGACGTCCTGACGTGACCGACCTGGATCAAACCCTCATGGCGAGGAGGCGCGCAAGCGCCGTCTCGAACCATGAGGCCCGACAGTGGCCTCATCCTTCGAGACGCGCTTCGCGCTCCTCAGGATGAGGGGATAAAGACGTGTTCGACATCACGCCCACGGAATGGACCGCGATCCTGCTCTCGATCAGGGTCGCCACGGTGGCGACGCTGGTCGCAACCCCGCTCGGGATCGCGCTCGCCTACCTGCTGGCGCGGCGCGATTTCTGGGGCAAGTCGCTGCTCGATGCGGCTATCCACCTGCCGCTGGTGCTGCCGCCCGTCGTCACCGGCTATCTGCTGCTGCTCGCCCTCGGACGCCGCGGCCTGATCGGCGCGTGGCTGGCCGATCATCTCGGCATCGTGTTCGCGTTCCGCTGGACCGGAGCTGCGCTCGCTTGCGGCGTGATGTCGTTTCCGCTGCTGGTGCGGCCGATCCGGCTGTCGATCGAGGCGGTCGACCGCCGGCTGGAGCAGGCCGCCGAGACGCTAGGAGCCGCGCCATGGCGGGTGTTCTTCAACGTCACGTTGCCCTTGGCGCTGCCGGGCGTGCTCGCCGGCATGGTGCTCGGCTTTGCCAAGGCGATCGGCGAGTTCGGTGCCACCATCACCTTCGTCTCGAACATTCCCGGCGAGACCCAGACCATCTCGTCGGCGATCTATTCGCTGATCCAGACACCCGACGGCGACACCGCGGCGCTGCGGCTGGCTGTCGTCTCGGTCGCGATTGCCGTCTCGGCACTGATCGGCGCGGAGGTGTTCGCGCGGCGCGCGACGCAGCGCCTGCATGGAAACTGACCATGCTGAAGGTCGACGTGACAAAACAGCTCGGCGAGTTCTCGCTGGAAGCCGCCTTCGAAAGCGAGGGCCGCGTCACCGGCCTGTTCGGCGCCTCGGGCGCGGGAAAAACCTCGCTGGTCAATATGATCGCGGGGCTCTTGCGGCCTGACCGCGGCACCATCGCGATCGACGGTGAGATCGTCGACGACACCACAAAAGGCATCCATGTGCCGACCTGGCGGCGGCGCATCGGCTATGTGTTCCAGGACGCGCGGCTGTTTCCGCATCTCGATGTCCGGCAAAACCTCGATTACGGCCGGCGCATGAACGGGCTCGCTGACGATGCCGAGCAGAAGAAGCGCGTCACCGACCTGCTCGACATCGGCCATCTGCTGGATCGCCGCCCCGGCAAATTGTCCGGCGGCGAACGCCAGCGCGTCGCGCTCGGCCGCGCGCTATTGGCAAAACCGCGGCTGCTGTTGCTCGACGAGCCGCTCGGCGCGCTCGACGAAGGCCGCCGCGCGGAGATTTTACCTTATCTCGTGCGGCTGCGCGACGAGGCGCGGATTCCCATGGTCTATGTCAGCCACGACGCCGCCGAAATGCGCCAGCTCGCCACCCAGATCGTGCTGCTGCAGCGCGGGCGGGTGAGCTCGTTCGGCGGGGTGAAGGTGTTGAGTTAATCGTCGTTCCGGGGCGCGCGCAGCGCGAACCTCAGATGCGCAATTGCGCATCGGGGAACCGGGTGCGCAATTGCGCACCATAGTTCGACGCTGACGCGTCGCCCCGGAATGACGGCCAGGAGTTACACCACCTCTTTCGCGTGCAGCTCGGCGATCGCCTTGGCGTCATAGCCGATCGCGCTCAGCACCTCGTCCGTATGCGCGCCGGCCTCCGGCGCCATGTGCTCGAGCCTGCCGACGCCATGGGCCAGGCGGAAACCGCTGCCGGCGAAGCGCAGGCGGCCATAGGGCGTGTCGATCTCCTGTAGCGCGCCACGCGCGACGATCTGCGGATGGTCAATCACCTCCTCGACCTTCCAGATCGAGGCGCAGGGCGCGCCGGCGGTATCCAGAATCTTTTCCCATTCGCGCGGGCTCTTCTTCGAAAGCTGCGCCTCGATGATGGCGCGCAGCGCCGGCTCGTTTTCCTGCCGTGCGAACCAGTCGACGAAGCGCGGGTCGTCGAACACGTCCTCGCGGCCGAGCGCCGTCATCAGCGCGCGGTATTGCTTCTCATTGTTGACGGCGAGCAGCAGATAGCCGTCGCCCGCCTTGAACAGATTCGCAGTCGGCTTGCGGCTCACGGCCTGATTGCCGGACAATTGCTGGCGATGGCCGGCGACGGAATAGTCGGCGATCTGCCCGGACAGGAAGGCGAGCGACGCTTCCAGCATGGAGACATCGATCAGCTGGCCCTTACCGGTATGGCTGCGCTGGAACAACGCACTGGAGACGCCGAAGGCGGCGGTGGCGCCGGACAGCACGTCGCAGATGGCAAAGCCGGCGCGCGTCGGCCCGGTCACCTCATGGCCGGTGATGGCCATGATGCCGCTCATCGCCTGGATCTTGCCGTCATAGCCGGCGCCGTTGCGCTCGGGACCGGTCTGGCCAAAGCCCGAGATCGCGCAATAGATCAGCCGCGGGTTAAGCGCCGAGAGCGCCTCGTAGCCGATACCGAGCTTGTCCATCACGCCGGGGCGGAAATTCTCCATCACCACGTCGGCCTCTGCGGCGAGCTTTTTCACGATGGCGATGGCTTCGGGTTTCGAAAGATCAAGCGTCAGGCTGCGCTTGTTGCCGTTGACGGCCTGAAAGGCGGGCGCGAGGTCGCGCTCGGCCCATTCCCGGCTGAGAGGCGTGCGGCGCATATCCTCGCCGCCGCGCCGCTCCACCTTGATGACGTCGGCCCCCAGCAGTGCAAGCTGGTAGCTCGCATAGGGGCCGGCCAGCACCTGCGTGAAGTCCAGAATCTTCACGCCTTCGAACGGTCGCGTCACGTCGGGTTCCTCCTGATTGTTTTTGTTGTTGGAAACAAAGTTGAACTGAACCGGTATTGCGCTGCCTATATTTCCTCTACACGCAAAGGAACGATCGTTGTCTCCTCGCTCGTCTCGCGTCCAGACCAGTTGCCCCAAATCACTCTTGCCTCAAACTTCCGACCACGGCACGTAACAATCATCTTGTCACCTACGATCGGAGCCGGGCCCGCAAAACGATTCTCGTCGTGCCGCAGTTCACGTTCAGTGACGATCTCTCCGCTCTTGAGCATGATCCGCTTCACCCAGTAGGTCATCAGCTTCTCCATGACTCAACAAAGCGGCGAATAGTGCAGGAGTTCTGCACCTCTCCCCTTGCGGGAGAGGTCGGATTGCATCGTCAGATGCAATCCGGGTGAGGGGTCTGTCTCCGCGAATCGAGCACGTGGATAGAACCCCTCATCCGGCGCGGACTTCGTCCACGCCACCTTCCCCCACAAGGGGAGAAGGTACAAAAAGTCACGCCGCGCGGTTGCCGCGGGCGATCTCCTTTTGCCGGTCGAATTCGGCGCGGCGACGCGCCAACTCTTCCGGGCTCATCTGCGCGACGTTGTTGTAGTCGAGCTTCCAGGACGCATCCTCGCTCCAGCGCAGCGGCGACTGCATGGTGGTGCGCGCGCCGGTCGCGCTTTCGAGCAGGCCGAGCGCGAGCTCCAGCGTCAGCGCCTGCAACTCGACATCCTGCGGCTTGCCGGCGGAATTGCCGAGCGGGAAATCGCTGAACAGGAAGCGCGGCACCGCGGCGTGCTCGATGATGTCCCGGGCCGCTCCCATCACCACGGTCGGAATGCCATTGGCCTCGAGATGGCGCGCGACGAGGGCCGTGGTCTGGTGGCAGACCGGGCAGTTCGGCACCAGCACGGCGACATCGACTTTGTCGGCGCGGCAACGCGCGAGGATTTCCGGCGCGTCGGTATCGAGGGTAACGCGGTGGCTGCGGTTGGTCGGCGCGCCGAAGAAGCGCGGCGCGACCTCGCCGATCCGCCCTCTCGCCTGCGCCTTCAACAACTGCGGCAGCGGAAACCAGGTGCCGTTGTCGGTCGCTGACGTGTGCTTGCGATCATAGCCGATATGCGAGATGCGCAAATCATGCTGCTTGGCGGTATCGCCGTCATAGACCTTGTAGAACTTGGCGCCGCCATTATAGGCCGCGCCGGGCCCCTGATCGCCCTTGGTTGGATCGTACGGCGCGGCGGTCGTGATTATAGTGACGCGCGACTGCGACAGCGGCTTCCTCAGCTTCTGGAAGGGTGCCTCGACATAATGCGCCCAGCGATAGGGCGTGGTGTAGCCGATCGCGGTGTAATAATCGCGCGTCCGCTGCATATAGGGGACGGGCGCATCATAGTCCGGGGCAAAGCCGAACTCGTCATCGGTCGGGGCGGCCATGGTTAAAATCTCCTGCGTTTCCTATGCGCTTTGGTTCTGAGACTAGAGATAGTCTCGCCATTGCTCAACAGCCGAAAACGCCTTTTATTTTGCGCATGATCTTGTCGGAAAACCGGTATCCACTTTTCCGGATCATGCGCTCAAATCCCCGCGACCGAGGTCCAGAGCTCGCCAAGCTTGCGCTTGAGCGACTGCATCCGCGTTGGTGGCACCGCCCCGTCTTCGTCTTCCGGCAGGCGCAGGCCGACGACATTGACCCGGCCGCCGGAAAGATTGCGCGCCACGAGCACGATTGAGTCCAGCGGCACGGTCGCACCTTCCTTGGGCGCATGGTCGAGATGGACGTCGAAATAATCCGACAGCGTCAGCTTCGCCTGATCTTCCGCCACCTTGACGCCATAGATCTCGGCGAGCTCGGACAGTGTGTGCTCGCCGGAGACGACGAAATCGCCGAGCAGATGCGGATCGGGCGCTGCGCTCGGCTGCATGTCGACAAAGAAGCGGTCGAGCGCCTCGGCGCGCTCCGGCGGCGCCAGCAGGTAGATGTAGTCGCCCGGCTTGACCGGATCGGCTTCTGATGGCGTCAAAATCTGCTCGTTGCGGATCACCAGCGTCGGCTTGGACCAGGACGGGATCAGGCCGCGGCGGAAATACAGGCTTCTCGGCCGAACGGGATAGCCGACCAGCTCCTGCTCGAGCTGGCCGGGCAGATCCAATTCGACGCGCCGCGGGCCGCGATCGCTGCGCGGCAGCGCGATATGCAGCCGCCGCGCGGCGGCGGCAAGCGTCCAGCCCTGCAGCAGCAGCGAGATGATGACGACGACAAAGGCGACGTCGAAATAGAGATAGGCCTTGGGCAGCCCGACCAGCATCGGGATCGAGGCGAGGAAGATCGCGACCGCGCCGCGCAAGCCGGTCCAGGCGATGAACAGTTTTTCCCGCCAGTTGAAGCGGAACGGCGCAAGGCAGAGGAACACCGCGACCGGCCGCGCCACCAGCATCAGGACGAAGGCGACGATGACCGCGGGTCCAATGCTGGCGCCGAGCCGGTGCGGCGACACCAGAAGCCCGAGCAGCACGAACATCACGATCTGCGCCAGCCAGGTCGCGGCATCGAGGAAGGCCACCACCGAATTATGCGCGCGCGTCGGCCGGTTGCCGACGATGATGCCGGCGAGATAGACGGCGAGAAAGCCGGAGGCGTGCGAAAGCTGCGCCACGCCAAAGATCACCAGCGCCGTGGTGGTGACGAAGGGCGCATGCAGGCCCTGCGGCAGCGCCACGCGGTTGAGCGCGATCACCATGATGCGGCCGCCGACCACGCCGATGATCGCCCCCAGCACCGCCTCCTGCACCAGCTCCATCAGCACATGGCCTGCCGAGCTGTGGCCGACCGAGATGAACTCGACCAGCATCAAGGTGAGGAACACCGCGAAGGGATCGTTGCTGCCTGATTCCGCTTCGAGCGTCGCACCCACGCGCGGGCGCAGCCGCAGGCCCTGCGCATGCACCAGCAGGAAAACGGCCGCCGCATCGGTCGAGGCCACCACGGCGCCGACCAGGAGCGCCTCGGTCCAGTTGAGATCGAGGGCGTATTTCGCGGCCGGCGCCGTGATCGCCGCCGTGAGCAGCACGCCGATGGTCGCAAGCGCCATCGAGGGCGCGAGCACCGTGCGGATGCTCTGGAAGCGCGTGCGCAGGCCGCCGTCGAACAGGATCAGCGCCAGCGCCACCGAGCCGACGAGATAGGTGGTACGGACGTCGTCGAATTCGAGGTGGCCGGGGCCGGAATCGCCGGCCAGCATGCCGATCAGGAGGAACACCAAGAGCAGCGGCGCGCCGAAGCGCAGCGCGAGCAGGCTCGACAGGATGCCCGCCATCACGAGCATGGCGCCGAGCAGAATGGCCAAGCTGACCTGGTCGAGAGAAGCCATGCGGTAACCGAAAAATCCGTTCAAATACTTGCAATTGCATCCTTATCGTCGCCATGATTGGACGCCAACCCCAATTCTCGCAACGCGGCAAAGTGCCCGGAATTGCGGCCTTACCCTGGGTTTGGCACTGTGGCGGCCCCGCGCTTGCGGGAATCTGCCACCCCTTCGAATCAAGCCACCTGATCGGGGCCTGAGAGAATTCGCCGATGGACATGGACTTCAAGGACATTGTCGAAGCAGCGCAAGCGGCCCTGCGTTCGGTCGGCGCCGAGGTCACCTCGCCCTGGTTCTATCTGCAGTTCGGCCTGATGCTGACGGCGGCGGGGCTCGCCCGTGCGGTCGATGTCATCATCCGCGCGCGGGTCGACATCGACAAGCTCGCGATGCGCTGGCCACCAACCTTGCGTCACTTCGCCCGCGTGCTGGTCGCCAGCGCCTCCACCGCGACGTTCGCGATCGTGCTGGTCGCCGCGCGCGTCGCCATGTACCACTCGACTTGGCCGAGCCGCAGCTACATGCTCATGGTGTCGGCCAAACTGTCGCTCGCCTGGCTGATCATCCGGGTGACCGCCTCGGTCATCCGCAACGAATTCATCGTCAGGCTGGTGTCGCTGTCGGCATGGATCGTCGCGGCGCTCAGCATCATCGGCCAGCTCGACTGGGCCGCCGATACGCTGGATTCCTTTGCCATCGAGATCGGCGGCCTGCGCCTGACGCCGCTGCTCGTGATCAAGGCCGGCGCGGTGCTGATCCTCGCGCTGTGGTTGACCAACATCGCCAGCAATTTCGCCGAAAGCCGGATCAACCGCCACGCCGAGCTGACGCCGTCGATTCAAGTGCTGCTGATCAAGATGATCCGCATGGGGCTGATGGTGATCGCCATCGCCGTCGCACTCAGCGCCGTCGGCATCAACCTGTCGGCGCTGGCGGTGTTCACGGGAGCAGCCGGCGTCGGCATCGGTCTCGGCCTGCAGAAGATCGTCGCCAATTTCATCAGCGGCCTCATTCTCTTGGTCGACAAATCCGTCAAGCCCGGCGACCTCGTCACCATCGGCAACAATTCCGGCCGCATCAGCGCGATGAAGACGCGCTACATCTCGGTCGCGGCCGGCGACGGGCGCGAGTTCCTGATCCCCAACGAGGACCTGGTGACGCAGAGGGTCACCAACTGGACCTATACCGACAAGAACACGCTGGTGAAGATCGCGTTCGCCACCAATTACGACGCCGATCCGCGGCTGGTCTGCAAGCTCGCGATCGATACCGCCTCCGGCACGGCGCTGGCGATCAAGGGCAAGCCGCCGAATTGCCTGCTGACCGAATTTGCCGAGACCGGGATGAAGTTCTCGCTGAACTTCTGGATCGCCGACCCCGATGGCATGGACAGCGTCAAAAGCGAGGTGATGCTGGCGCTGTGGGACGCCTTCAGGCGCGAGGGGATCAAGGTGCCTTACCCCGTTCGCGAAATCCGGGTCCGTGGCGGCGCCCTGCCGGTCGAGAGCGTGGTTGAGGTTTCCGGCTGAAAATCATGCCTTTAGACCTGCTCTACCGTAGCAAACCCGGCTTGCACCCGCGGCTCGGATCATTAAATTAGGCCATCCAAATCAGCCGTTCCCTCACCTGAACCGACCCGCCCAAAGAATCCGCCCATGAGCTATATCGAAGCCACCGACACTTCCTTACGCAAGACCGGACAGATCAAGCTGCACGGCGCGAGCGGCTTTGCCGGCATGCGCAAGGCGGGCGCGCTGGTGGCAAAGTGCCTCGACGAACTCACCGACATCGTCAAGCCGGGCGTCCCGACCTCCAAGATCGACGACTTCGTGCGCGAGTTCGCCTTCGGCCATGGCGCCTATCCGGCGACGCTGATGTATCGCGGCTATCGCTACTCGACCTGCACCTCGATCAACCATGTGGTCTGCCACGGCATGCCGGGCGACCGCGCGCTGAAGGAAGGCGACATCGTCAATATCGACGTCACCTTCATCCTCGACGGCTGGTATGGCGATTCCAGCCGGATGTATGCGATCGGCCCGATCGCGCGCAAGGCCGAGCGGCTCATCGAAGTCACCTATGAGGCGATGATGCGCGGCATCGCGGCGGTGAAGCCCGGCGCCACCACCGGCGACATCGGCCACGCCATCCAGAGCTTTGTCGAGCCGCAGGGCATGAGTGTGGTGCGCGATTTCTGCGGCCATGGGCTGGGCCGGCTGTTCCACGACGAGCCGAACATCATCCATATCGGCCGGCCCGGCGAGGGCGTGCCGCTAAAACCCGGCATGTTCTTCACCATCGAGCCGATGATCAATCTCGGCAAGCCGCATGTGAAGATCCTGTCCGACGGCTGGACCGCGGTGACCCGCGACCGCTCGCTGTCGGCGCAGTTCGAGCATTCGGTCGGCGTCACCGCCGACGGTGTGGAAATCTTCACGCTGTCGCAGCGCCACGGCGAAAAGCCGCCGGTGGCGTGATCTAGCTTCGCCCAAGCTTCCGCAGGCGCTCGGTCGCGCCCTTCACGATGGCCTCGATCAGCATGCCGGCGGGCATCTCCTGCGCAAGTGCGGCCGCCTGCCCTGACCAGAGCGGCGTGAAATCGCTGCTTCCGCTCCGCTCCGCCACAGCCCGCAACGGCGGCAGCTCGCCCATGGGTAGCGGAAAGTCCGGCGCCGCGTCGGAGCAGGGACCGATCTCGGCGGCAAGGCGGTTGACAAGAGCCCGTGCTGGCCGTCCGGAGAATACGTTCGTCACGACCGTCCGATATGCGCTGGCGTGCCGCAGGGCATCGCGATGCACCGGAGGCGTTGCCGCCTCGGCGCAAAGCAGAAAGGCGGTCCCGAGCTGCACACCGGAGGCGCCAAGTGCAAACGCCGCGGCAACCCCGCGCCCATCGCCGATGCCGCCGGCGGCGATCACCGGCACACCGACCGCGTCGGAGATCTGCGGCACCAAAGCCAATGTGCCGACCTGCGAGGCGACCGCGCGGTTGCGGTCCGGATCGAGGAACATGCCCCGATGTCCGCCGGCCTCAAAACCCTGGGCAATGACCGCATCGACGCCACGCTTCTCCAGCCAGCAAGCTTCATCGACCGTCGTCGCCGATGAGATCACCTTGCAGCCTGCCGCCTTGACCCTGGTCACCAGCGCGGGCTCCGGCAGGCCGAAATGGAAGCTCACCACCTCCGGCTTCGCCGTCTCAACCACGGCACAAACAGCTTCACCAAAAGGCGCGAGATCGACGCGCCGCGGCTGCGTGCCGGGATCGACGGCCAGCTCCGGATAATAGCGCGACAGCCTCTCGTGCCAGGCTTGCTCGCGCGCAGCATCGGCCTTCGCCGGACCGTGGCAGAAAAAATTGACGCTGATCGGCTTGTCGGTCAGCCGCCGCAGCTCTGCGATGTTTTTGGCGACGAGCTGCGGGCTCATGGCCGCGCAACCGATCGAGCCGATGCAGCCAGCGTTCGAGACCGCGGCCGCAAGCTCGACGGTAGTGAATCCCGCCATCGGCGCCAGCACGAGCGGGTGCTCGATCCGAAACAGTTCAAGGATGCGTCTATCGGGCCACATGATACGTCTCCTACCAGCGGCCGGCGGAGGCACCGCCATCGACATGCAATATCTCGCCGGTGACGAAGGCCGCCTGCTCCAGGTACATTACAGCATCGACGACCTCCTGCGTCTCGCCCATGCGGCCCATTGGCGCTTGCTTTCCACCAGATGAATTCACGTGGACATGCCCCTTGCTGAAATACGGCTGTCGGCAATACCCCCAGCCCGACCGCGGTAATGTGGTCGGTTCGAGCAGGAACCGCAATTCTTGCCGGCGGCTCATCACGCAGCTGCGATCAAGAGCCGCTGCTCTTGTCGCGGCCGGCAGGAAACTGCTGTTGAAGAAATCCGGCTCGTTTGCGGAAGTGATCCGCCCGCCGGAAGCCCGGCTGCGCGAGGTCGACGGCATCGAGGATCCAGGGAAAACTGCTTTCCGCCCTAAATTCCCCTGGCATCCTGTTTGCCGACCACGCAGCGCCATGCCGCCAAGCGCTCGGCCGGATGCTGCTTCATCCACTCGGCGAGCTGCGGCGCGCCCATCAGGCAGGACTGCATCGAGACGTCGGCGAAGTCCGATGTGGTGACGATCTGCTCATGGCAACTCGCCGGAGAGGCGAGACTGCAGAGCACGGCGATGATCTTCATCACGACAGGAAAACGCCGTCGCGGCGATCGGCCTTGGCGCCGCCGACCGTATGACTTGCCGCCAGCTTGTCCTGCCGCCCGCTGAACCGATCAGCCGGCGGGAAGATGCTGTCATATATCGCGCGAGCTTCTCGAATGAGGCGGGCTCGTTCGCGCTCGGATTTTGGGATAAATCGAACAACCTCGCCCATATCAGCTCCAACCTTCGGTGAGACCATAAGTGCGGCATCAGATGACAAACATCATCCCAACTTGATCTAGGACCTCGGCGCCAACTTTGAAGCTTCCGGGGCGGTAACAGAGGATAAACACCGCGTGACTGGGCCGCGGCGCGGGGCATCCCGACGTACCCAGGGATTTCCACCTAAGGTTCAAGCGCCCCTGAGAGCGCCGGCTTGCGGCCGGCTCGCTCTTGCAAAAACCGTCGGGCACGGCAAGGTTGCTGCCGATGCCCGCGAAAACCGACAAACCCGAGGACGCAGCCGACGAGAAGCCGCATTATCACGGCCATCGCGAGCGGCTGCGTGAACGCTTTTACGGCGCAGGACCGGATGCGCTGAGCGACTATGAGCTGCTCGAAATGGCGTTGTATCCAGCCATTCCCCGGCGCGACACCAAGCCGCTGGCAAAGGCGCTGTTGAAGAAATTCGGCTCATTCGCCGAAGTCATCCATGCGCCGGAAGCGCGGCTGCGCGAGATCGACGGCATCAAGGACGCCTCGGTCAATCAGCTCAAGCTGATCGCGGCCGCCGCCAGCCGCATCGCCAAAGGCGAGATCAAGCGCAGCGTCGCGCTGTCGTCATGGAACGATGTCATCGACTATTGCCGCTCCAGCATGGCCTTCGCCGACAAGGAGCAATTCCGGCTGCTTTTCCTCGACAAGCGCAACCAGCTGATCGCCGACGAGGTGCAGCAGGTCGGCACCATCGACCACACGCCAGTTTACCCGCGCGAAGTGATCAAGCGCGCGCTGGAATTATCCGCGACCGCGCTGATCCTGGTGCACAACCATCCCACTCCACCCATTTCGATCACGTTCAATCACAATTAATACCATTGATTTTACTTCTCTTTTCCTCCTGTCGCAGTTTGGCGCGCTATGGCATATTGGGGTCGGTTTTAAGGGGATTAGCGACCCTTGCGACCCCAATCGCCAACCCCTGCTAGCCGTCTAACGACCCCACCTGAGAACCGACGGGAGAGCCGAGTGCCAAGTCTTACTGATGGAGAAATCCGCCGCGCACTAAAGCAGTTAGAGCACACGGGCAAAGAGCTCAGCCTCGTCGATGGAGAGGGGCATGGAACGGGACGATTGGTCCTGGTGATGAAGCCAATGCCTACTCGCATCACAGCAGACTGGATGGCACAGCAGTGGCGAGACGGGAAACGCCTCAAAAAAAAGCTAGGCTCTTATCCGTCAATGTCTCTCAGCAAAGCCCGCGAAGTTTTCACTCGCGACTTCGCTGATATGATTCAGAAGGGCCGCAGCATCAAGCTCGCTGGCGACACCCGCCCCGGCACCGTCGCCGATCTCTTTGAAGCGTACGTTGCCCACTTGAAGGCCTCAGGAAAATCGTCATGGAAGGAAGCCGAGAAGAGCCTCAATAAGGTTGCTGACACGCTTGGCCGCAATCGGCAGGCTCGTGACATCGAGCCAGAAGAAATCACGGACCTCATTCGGCCAATCTATGACCGTGGCAAACGTTCGATGGCGGACCACGTCCGCAGCTACATTCGGTCTGCATATAGCTGGGGCATGAAAGCCGAGCACGATTACCGGAGCACATCTCAACGGCGATTCCGTCTTGTTAACAATCCGGCCGCCGGTATACCCACTGAGCCCAAGAAAGTCGGAACGCGTTGGTTGGACGAAGAAGAGTTCGTGCGTCTCTATCGCTGGCTCGAGTGCCCAGACGCGCCGGTCCATCCGCCCTACACCCGCGCCGTGCGCATTCTCATGCTCACAGGACAGCGGGTCGAAGAGATCGCGCGTCTTCATGTTGATCAATGGGATGCCAAGGAGCAAATTATCGACTGGTCAAAGACAAAAAATGGCAAGCCGCACGCCATTCCCGTCCCTGACGTCGCGGCTGAACTGATCGAATTGATCAAGCCAAATGCTCACGGCTGGTTCTTTCCATCCGCAACTGACCCCACCAAGCCGGTTAGCCACGGGACTCTTTACTCCTTCATGTGGCGCCAACGCGAACGCGAGGTCATTCCGGTTGTCACCAACCGCGATCTGCGCAGAACTTGGAAGACACTGGCCGGACAAGCCGGGCTGTCAAAAGAGATCCGTGACCGAATACAAAATCACACTCTTCAGGATGTCAGTTCGAAAAGCTACGACCGCTGGAACTATATGCCAGAGAAGCGGGCAGCGATGAAGAAGTGGAACGGCTTCGCTCAGGCGATGCTCAACAAGAAGCGAGCCAAGTCGCGAAGACAAGTGCACGCGCACAACGTCCAAGATGCCGTTGGCAACACTACGCAGCAAGCTGCCTAATTGTGTCTCGCAAATCGCCTAAAGCGTGATGAATTTAGGTTTGTCTATAGCCTGAGTTTTTGAAGTAGTTGGCGCATTCCCCCGGGGTGAAGGTTCCGAGGATTTTGCCAATTGCCGCGCAGATGGTTTCGGTGGTTCGCGCGGCGGCTTTTCGTAAGAAGTGTTTGAGCTTGGCAAAGACCTGCTCGATGGGGTTTAGATCGGGCGAGTATTTGGGCAGGAAGAAGAGCTTGGCGCCGGCCGTGCGGATGAGGGCGCGCACAGCTTTGCCCTTGTGGCTGCCGAGATTGTCCATGATTAGCCGTGCGACGATCCGCGTCAATGCGAACACCGGAGGGCCCCCGCGTACAGTCGCGCCCCGCGGCGGCCGTTCGAAGGCTTCCGGACATCAACGGCGGCAAGAGAATTTTTTCCGATTGCGCCAGCCCCAATGAAGCATCGCGGCGAGGTCGTACAAACATTGTAGATCTACTTAGAAGAGAGACGAACCTTCTTAAGGGACCGCTGCGCTCCGAAGGTGGAGGCCACGCGTTCGAATCGTGTCGGGTGCGCCATTTCGGTAGAGCACGCCGGGCTATCCCCGGCGCGCCCGATTCTCCGATCCCGCTCGCCGAAATGACCCCGCTACCGTTCGTCGGCAAATCTAATCTTCCAATTTTTGGAATTTTGTGCCATGCTCGATAGATGATCGTCATGGGCACGGATATGGTCGAAAACTATTTTTCCGACCACGCCGGCCATCGAGGGATCAAAGCTGCAAGATCGCAATATGATGCTTGGCTAGACATTGTCACCCGCGCCGAATGGCGCAATCCCGAAGACGTTAAGGCCTCTTATCCGAAGGCGAGCATTCTGAAAGCCGGCCGGGTCGTGTTCAACATAAAGGGCAACGACTATCGATTGATTGCCCGCGTACAATATCAGGCGAGCGTCTTGATGATC
Source organism: uncultured Alphaproteobacteria bacterium (assembly GCA_963802585.1). Lineage (GTDB taxonomy): Bacteria > Pseudomonadota > Alphaproteobacteria > Rhizobiales > Xanthobacteraceae > Bradyrhizobium. Next base: position 103,599 of record CAWDJS010000032.1, read on the forward strand.
CGGTTCTTCGGGACGCATGCCGAATACGACGAGATAGATGCGGAGACCGTGTAATGGATGCAACCATGATCTTGATCGACAGCGATGCCGAGCTTGCGCGTGCCCGCGCGCTGGTTGATCGGCTTTGGGGTTCGAATGATCCAACCGATATTGTGCGGCTGGAAGCGCAGGCGCGTCTGATTGCGGCTTATGAGGAGCGCAAATGGCCCCGCCGGTCGCCGAGCCTCGCGGATATGATCCGTCACCTGATGGACCAGCATGGCCTCACGCGAGCCGACATGGTGCCGATCCTGGGCACCCCGAGCCGCGTCAGTGAAGTTCTTAGCGGCAAGAAGGGGCTGAGCATGGCGATGGTGCAGAGATTGCGCGCCCGCTTCCGCGTGCCGGCCGACCTGCTGCTGCCGCCGCCGAAGAAAGCGTCGGCTTCCCGCCCGACCAAACGGGCCGCCGCCTGAGTTGGGAGTTTCGGCGTAGTGTTTCCGACAAGCCGCGGCCAATTCCGCGTGCTTATTCGCAAGTCCGGATGTATCCTCATAACGCGATGGCGAAGCAATAGATCCTATGCGGGCGCGACGGACGGGAGGTTTGGTACCATCTCGGTTGCTACCTACCACCAACGCATAGGAGGCACTGATGGAAGCCCAGACAGTAGACACCCTGCCGCCCGTCGCAGCCGATCATGACCCGGTCCGCTGTCTTCTGGCAATCGAATTGAGCAAGAAGAGTTGGATCGTGGCGGTCACGACGGCACTGTCCGACAAGATCAGCCGGTACACCTTGGATGAGTGTGACTGGAAGGGGCTTTTGGAGCTGATGGAGCGGGTCCGCGCGCGCGTTGCTCGAGAGGTGGGCCGACCGGTGGAAATGATCTCATGCTACGAGGCGGGCTATGACGGGTTCTGGCTCCACCGTCTGCTCGAACGCCAGGGCGTGCGCAGCCACGTGATTGATCCGGCGAGCGTGCAGGTGGATCGGCGCGCACGACGAGCCAAGACGGATCACATCGATGCCAAGCGGTTGCTGCGATCATTGATGGCATATCTGCGCGGTGAGCCGAAGGTGTGGAGTGTGTTGTGCGTGCCAAGTGTCGCCGAAGAGGACGACCGTCGGCTGCACCGTGAGCGTGATCGGCTGATCGCTGAACGTGGCCAGCACGTCAACCGCATCAAGGGGCTGTGTGCGATCCACGGCATCTATGACTACGAGCCAATGCGGCGTGACCGGATGCTGCGGCTGGAGCAGTTGCACACCGGTGACGGACGCGAGTTGCCGCCGCGGCTCAAAGCCGAGATCGCGCGCGAATTGCAGCGCCTGGAGCTCATACTGGGGATGCTTAAGGAAATTGAGACGGAGCGCGACGCCGTTGCGTTGACCGAGAACGTGTCGGCGCATACCAACGCGAAGAAGATCCAGAATCTCGTCAAGCTCAAGGCTATCGGAGCGGAGATTGCCACCGTGTTGACTGGCGAGGTGTTCTACCGCCCATTCAACAATCGCCGCCAGATGGCGAGCTATGTGGGCCTCACACCGAGTCCTTTCCAGAGCGGCTCCAAGTGCCGGGATCAGGGCATCAGCAAGGCCGGCAATCCCAAGGCCCGCTCAACCATGATCGAGCTGGCATGGTTGTGGCTTCGTCATCAGCCCGACAGCCCTTTGAGTGTCTGGTTCCGAGAGCGTGTCGGGACCCTCAAGGGTCGCATCCGGCGCATCACCATCGTCGCGGTGGCCCGCAAGTTGCTGATCGCCCTGTGGCGCTATTTGGAGACCGGCGTGGTGCCGACGGGCGCCGTTCTGAACTGATAAGAGCACGGATGGAATCCTGAAGACCGATAAGAGGAACATGCCGATCCAAGGTGGATGAGTGACCGTTTGGGCACATGGCTGCAAGACGCCGTCTAATAGATGGGTCCCATCCTCCTTGGAGCCCCTTTACCCTCGCAACGAGGCATGAGGGACCTTGGTACGGGCGCAATCCCGACCGGATATAAGTTGATGCGGCGAGCGCCGCATATCTCAATAAGGGCTCCGCCTTGGATCAAATGGACCAACTAGAAACGTAACTTCAACCGAAGAACGCCTAACGACAAAAGGGGAGATTAACTCGTTCGCTGAGAAACCCGCGAGCGCCTGACATGGCCCAGACCATTATCGCTCGGCGCGTGCTTTCGCCGTCAAGCCCTTGCGCCCAAAGGCGCAACCCCTGCGGGGCGTTGGGGCTTGACTCCAAAAGCACGGCCAAGCAAGGGGACCATCATGCCATGAATGCAGACACAGGCTCTTGGGAAGCAAGAACGCGAAGCTCTCGCAAAAAACCTCTTGACTGGCGAAGCCTCATATAAGTGCCCATCTTCATCGGCCGTGGCGCGCCACTTAAATCAAGCACTTACGGACCGTCATTACTTGAAAGCGAAAAATTAAAGCGGTTTTTCAAACGGGTTCTTCTTGGCGTTGCCGGCGGCCGCATGCGATTTTCGTTGAATCCGCAGGCAGCGGTTCATTTGAATTGAATGCCGATCCGCGCCTTCTTGCGCCAGACCACCGTGCAATACCGCTCTGTCGACTCCATCTCCATGATGAGCCCGAAATTGTCCGGAATTGCCGCCAGGTTCGTTGCCTCGATCAACGCGCCTGTTGCAGAGATGTTGCGGACCATGCAAGTGAAGTTTTGGTTCGCGAAGCTGATCCTTGCCGCTCGTCGAATGTCGCGGCGTGCAGCCCTTCGGCTTTCGCCGCTCCTCGATATAGACTTCAATTCGGGTTTCGCGTTGGTGAAACCGGACCTGATCTTGCCGGAGAATAGTACGTCGGCTTGGATCCGAAAGTGATTGAGGATCCTCTTTCGTGTCGGCACGCTGGTCAACTGTAGGGAAGCCAGAACTTGCTGGACCTTCAAACCATTGTTCCCGAACGGCAGCAAGAGTCTATGGCAATCGACCCGCCGATTGTTCGCATCGATCGTGGAGAAGATCATGTACACAAGGCAGCCGCTGGTCGCGCATTCCCTGGCAGCGTCCAGCGTCAATCCCCTGAGCGACATTGGAACGACCTGTTCCATTGTCTTCCCAGCCCAGGCTGAATTGAATGCCTCCGCAACGTTTTCACCTTGATAAAGCGCTCTGAATTTCCGGTCGGGTCCCTCGCCTTCGACGTTCCATATCACGAGCTGTTTGGGGTCATGCATGTCCGGGTCGGGCTTCAACTCGCCCAAAGCCGGAAACCGCCTCCCGGCCGCCAGCCGGCCCCAGTAGTAGGCCAGCGCGCGCTGGCTGGCTGAATGGATTTCCTGAGGCGACACAAATTTGAATGTCATCGACAATCTCTGACCATTCTTTTGCGAAATTACCCTGAACCGGGAATCCTCAACACGCGGGTCTAGTGAACGGAAATTCCATGTGCCCTCTCCCGAAGCCGGTAAAACTCAAGAGCGGCCCGGGCAGTTTTTGGCTGCAGCCGGAAAAAGTATGCAAAGTTCTGATCCATTCGATTATTCGCCAGGCCGCCACGACCGGCCTGTAAAGCCAACATGGCTTTCACGGTCTCCCAAGACAGATCGATGGCTTTCGCGAGAAGAAGAAGCTGTTCCGGTTCGCTCTGAACCAGCGCTCGCTCGATCAACCCGACCGGGAGACCACACATGAGCGAGAGCGCGACGACAGTTTTATCGAAATTCCCTTCGCGAACGAAAACATGCAATCGCGCCTCGTCGAGTTGCCCACGCGAATGCAGCGTCCGCACATGTTCCAGTGCCTGTGCATAGTTGCCGGAAACCGCGCGCACCTCGGCTTGAATCGCTTCAGATGCCTTCGCAACAGCGCTCCGAATCAGCGCAGCTCGCCGCGGATCGGCCGCTTCAAGCGTGGCCCTGACGATTTCGGACGCTTGCGCAAACAGCTTCACCAGTTGCTGGCGCGAGATGTCGGAGCGCGACCAGACCCGGAGTGCGAGATCGCTATTATCTCCTGACTTCTTTACGAGAGTAGACATGCCGGATGTTGAGAACCTTGCACCGCGGTTATCAATGGTGCTGGCAATGACCTGATGGTTGCCGCGGTTAACCAGAATATCCGTCACGGACTCAGTCAGGACGCTTCGCCTGGAAATAGCCAGCAGGTGGCCCTGACTCTTGCTGCGCGCGTTCTCCACAAGAGCGGCGTCATTGAGCCGGACAGAGTGCTCCAGAACAGGCGCAGCCACTTCGATCGCGTCGTCGAATGCCAGGGTCCGTATTATCTTTGTTGGCGCGTCGGAGACCCGGGCGAGCCGGTCTCCGAGCGCGGCACGCACAGCAAGTTCGATGTGCTCGACCAGCTTGCCCATGACGTCGTCGAACAGTCCGATCTGCTCGTCGGAAAAGCTGCCCGAGCCCTCGATAAGCAGATCCGTGACCCGCCGCAACATTTCGGCGCGCCGCGACATATCGTTGCCCGCCAGCACGCCCTCAAGTTGATTAAACAGATTTTCCTGCGTGCTCTGGGTCAAGCGACGTTCCTCGTGGACGGAGCCAACGCATCGAGATCGAGTTCGCAATGCGGCACTGGCCGGCCGAAAAGATAACCTTGCGCGAAATCGACTCCGGCGGCCACCAGGGTCTCGAACTGCTCGCTGTTCTCAACTCCCTTGGCCGCGGTCGCAATATCGAGGCCATGCGCCAAGGCGAGCACCGAAGCGACGACCGCGGCGCAATCCCGGCGGTTCGCGAACCCCTGCGTCACCGAGCGGTCGATCTTGATCTTGTCGAACGGGAAGCCCGTCAGGTAGCTTGCCGAGGAATATCCGGCCCCGCAATTATCGAGCACAATCGAGACACCGAGATTCTTCAGTTGCCTGATGGTCTGCAGGTGCGCCGCTTGGCTTTTTTCGAGCAGCGAGGTATCGGCGATTTCTAGTTCCAGCCGCTCCGGCGAGAGGCCGGACTCGACCATGGCACACAGGATCAGGTCGAAGAGGTTTCCCTCGCTGAATTGAACGGCGGAGATGTTGACGGCGATCTTGATGTGTGCCGGCCAGGCGGCTGCATCGATGCATGCCTGCTGCAGGATCCATCCTCCCAGCGGCGGCATCAAGCCGGTTGATTCCGCAAGCGGCAGAAATTGATCGGGAGTGAGAAGTCCTCGCGATGGATGATGCCAGCGCACGAAAGCCTCAGCGCCGCAAATGCGGCGCGTCCGCGTATCGATCACCGGCTGATAGTGCAACTCGAATTCGCTTCGCGACAACGCCTCGCGCAGCTCGCTTTCCATCGACCTCTGCATGTCCGCGGCCGCCGTTAATTCGGGCTGGAATACGCGGAAGTCGTTGCGCCCGCCGGACTTGGCTGCATACAGCGCAAGGTCAGCCTTTCGTAAAAGGGTCTCGGCATCTATGCCATGCTCCGGCGCGAACGCAATTCCGATGCTGGTCCCGACGCCGACTGTGTTGCCGTCCAGATCGAACGGCTTTTCGATCAGCCCGATGATCCGCAGTGCGAGCGCGATGGCGCCTTCGGTCTGGTTCTTTTCGCTTTCCTGGATGATGGCGAATTCATCGCCGCCCAGGCGGGCCAGGACATCGGTATCGCGAAGCGAGGACTTAAGGCGCTGCGCGACTTCGACAAGTAACTGATCGCCGGCGGGATGCCCGAGCGTATCGTTCACATTCTTGAACTTGTCGAGGTCAAGCATCAGCACGGTGAAGGTAGTACCATGACGCGCGAGCCGTTTGGCAGTGTCTTCGAGTTTCTCCGAGAACACCGCGCGGTTCGCAAGACCGGTCAAGAGATCGTGTTGCGCGAGGAACGCGATCCGTTTCTCATTGCGGGCCTGTTCTGTGATGTCCTCGTGCGTAGTAAGCCAGCCGCCGTCCGCCATCATATGGCGAGCGATCATAACCACGCGCCCGTCGGCGAGCTCCAGGACTTCCTTTTCTCTTTTCACATTCTGCGTGAGATAGGAATCCGGCGTCACGCCGGAAAAATGGGTACCCTTTTCGCGGCGAAATTTTAGGATTTGCGCGAGCGTTGTTCCCGGCTTTACCTGTTCGCGGCCGAGATGATAGATGTCGCCATAGCGTGCATTTGAAACCACAACCCTCTGCTCCGCATCGAACATGCAAAGCCCCTGGGACATGTTATTGAGCGCGGCGTCGAAGCGCACGTTCATCGCCTCAAGCTCGGCGGCCTTCTCGGCCAGCAATTGCTCGCTTCGTTTCTGCTCGGTCACGTCTTCATGGGTGGCGACCCAGCCCCCATCGGGCAGCAGCTTGCGTTGAACGAATATCTTGCGGCCGTCGGCCGGTTCGTAAGTCTGGATCTGCTCCGTTAGAATAACGTCGGTATAGTGATCGATGTTCACGACGCCGTAGTCACCGCGGTCCTCGTAGAATCGCAAAATCCGCTTTAATGGCGTGCCGGGCCCGACCAGTTCGTCCGGCAAATTGTATATTTCTTGGTAACGGCGGTTCGAAATCACCAGCCGCTTCTCCGCATCGAACAGGCATAGACCCTGGGACATGTTGCTGATAGCGGCATCGAAGCGGTCGTTTGCCTGCCTCAGTTCCACGGTATTGTCGACCAGCAGCGCCTCGGCCCGCCGCTTCTCCGTGATATCCTCGTGGGTCGCGACCCAGCCGCCATCCTTCATCGGCGTTCGCGTTATCTTGATGATCCGTCCGTCGGCGAGCATGAGGATGTGAGGCGCACGCTCTTCTGCACCCTCAAGAAATTGATCGAGGCTAAAATCGGTTCCTTCGGTGTGATAGCTGCTGACGATGCTGCTCAGTGGGGTCCCGGGTTTTACCTGCACTTCCGTCAGGTCGTACATCTCGCGGTAACGGCTATTCGAGACCAGCAACCTTCGACTAGCATCAAACATGCTGAGGCCGTTCGGCATATTGCTGAGCGCTGCATCGAAACGCGCATTTGTCCTCACCAGCATCCGCGTCTTCGCCGCCAGAGCGGTAGTCTGCCGCGCGAGCAAGGACGTACCGAACATGATGATGGTGACGATCGCAACAACCAGGGGACCGAACGCATAGATATGCCGGTACCATGGCCCTAATACGTCTGCGCGGGCGAAACTGACGAGAACGACCAGCGGCAGGCCACGTACACCAGCATACCCAGCGACACGAGGCACGCCATCGACGACGCTTACTGTTTCGTAGGATCCCGTCTCCGATCTCGGTAGATATTCGCTGAGCAACGGACCGTGCACATAGGATTTGCCAATCGCGGCATCCAAGATTGGTTCGCGCGCGAGGAGCTGGCCATTGTGATGCAGCAGCAGAACGGAGCCGTTAGTACCCAGATTGATGGAACGATAGAGCTGCGTGAAATAGGATTGATCGAGCGGCGCGGTAACGACACCTGCGAAGCTGCCGTCGGCATTGCTAAGCCGCCGTGACGCCGCGGTGTACCATTTGTCGCCAGCCGCCGAATGATAGGGGGGTGCAATAAATAGCCCTTCGCTGCTGCGATCACGCTGGGCGATAAAATGCGACATTTCGGAAATATTGGCGCGCGGCGGCGCATGGTTGTAGGAGTGGGCGAGCACTTCCCCAGACGCATCGGTCCATCCGACGGCGACGACAACGGAGGAGCTCTTTTGCAGTTGACGCAGGGCCGTATTCACGGCGCCGGGGTCGGCATACTTGCCGGCCAGGCTGTTGTTCCGGATAGCTTCCGCTTCAAGCAAGACGCGATTGACATCCTCGAATGTCAGCGCCGTCTGCTCCGCAAGGATCTTTGCGAAGCTCTGGGTATTGCTTTTTGCGACAGAGATCCTGTCCCAATAGCGCGTTTGCAGATCGGTGAGAAACAGAATGATCGTCGCGGCCGAAAGCACGCCGCCAAGTGCCATCAGTGACGATCCCGGTGATGGGATCAGGTTTCGATAATTTCTGTACATCTCGAACCCGCGTTGCGACCGCGCATCGGGTCCATCCTCGCTTAGCAGCCGTTAATATTGCGTTCGTAATATTAACGTCAACGGCCAGCGCCCCCCAATCTGGGTATGCCTCCGCGAAGGCGAGTATTCCCCCTCAATCAGGGGACGATCTTTACATTATTATTCCCGTATTTTTACGGAATCCAATGGAGCTCACCGAGCCAGGTCACTGAAAGGGCGCGCGGTGCGACAGATGGTCGGCGTCCCTGATGCCGGCTCGTCGCGTCAGGACAACATTTGCATTCTGCAGTTCATGATTGTCGCCGAACTTGAATTCAAGAGGTGGCCGCCGAAGTCAACCAGGACCAAATAAATTTCGCTATCGTCCCGCCCTGGCACTATTGAAGGCGAGTAACGCATGACGCAACTCCACAATGGTTAAGAGGCAATGGGCCGATCTAACTGAACATTCGATGCGTAGGAACAACGTCTGCGCGACGGCCGGCGGTAGTTCAATCGGCTCGCGGGGCATGAATAGGATATAGGCCTCCAGGCCCACAATGCGAAGCTGGCTTCAGCGTGCCGCGCATGGTCCATCCTGACCTAATCTCGAAAGGCACGTTACCAGCGTTGTACGACAATGATTCCGTTGATGACGAGCAATATCAGGATCAGCCACGTCAGAAAGACCGGCCGATCATCCGGCATCAATTGATCCAGGGTCCGCCAAAAGAAACTCCTGAACCATCGCCACATGGACCTAGCCCCTAGCGCGGCGGACGACGATACCCACGACACCGAACAGGACGAACGCTACGCCGCCGGTGATGAGCCAATGCGAAAGATCGAGCTGTTCTACAAGGGCTACGTATTCCATCCTAGTTGCCTCTCGCCTTCAACCCGATTTCAACGAGGCGGCGGATGGCCTCGGGCCGGCCAGGAAGGTTTAATTGCTGATGGCGCCACTCGTCGATTTGCTCAATTGCTTGCGAAGGCCACCGCTCGCCGATCTGGGTGCCCTTTCCAGTAGCCGGGCGGCCACGGGATTTTTTGGCCACATCTTTTCCTGCTGATGCCACGAAACATGCTCCGAGCTAGAAAAAGCGGGTCGCCGCACCCAAACGCTAATTCTTGCGGCGACCCGTACCCGACAATTGAAATTTGACCTTTGAAAATGGGGATGTTCGGTCAAGTTGGCAGGCGCGCCAGCATCGCTTCGACGCCAAAGCACTGCAACAACGGCTTGGATTTAACCTAACCATTAAAGGTTACCGCGGCCGTCGCATCATCACGCGAACAGCTCCGCACCGGCCTGGGTGAACTTCACGAAAGTACCGCTCTCGTGCAGCACCAGCCAGCCGTTGGCGATGGCGCGATCGAGGCCAGCTTTGTATTCCGCCGGCGTCGCCTTCAGCTGATACAGCATCGGGCCGTTGATCTTCTCGATATGAATGCGCGCGTCCTGTGCGACTTCAACCGCGTTGGCGATCTCGATGAGCTTGCGCGCGGCAACGTCAGGATCAGCAAGGGGGCGAGCGGAGACGAATTTCATGGCGGTGGCTCGGCTTCCTTCAGCTTGCGATCGATGACCCGGTGAGCGCGCTTGATCGCAACCCCTGCAAGCTTAGTTTGGGTCTTGCCGTGGAATGTATGACCACCAATCTGAAACCAGAAGCGATAGTAACTGGCCTCATCGCTTTCTGAAACGGTGATGAGCACGCCCTTATACTCTGACCGAATCTCCGACGGCATCAGGGCGCGTAGATCATCAAAAGGAATGCGCCCAACAGACTGACGCACCAAACAATGGAGATGAAAAGCCAAGTATCGCGCGTCATGACGCGAACTTCGGGCGCTGCCATCGACCTCGCTTGATCTAGGTCAAGGGAATTAAGGTTATGCCCTATCGAAAGGCTCAGCACCGCCTCACTTCATAATCCACTAGATAGCGAAGCCGGCGGCGGCGGTCGCGCTGGCCATTGCGATTGAAATCAGAAGCCCAAACAAGCCGATCTTGAACCATTGCAAGTATCCAAGATTGTAGTATCGCCACCTTGGAGGTGACATCTTGAACTTTCAAACGAACTGCAACTATTGATAACATGAAACGAACAACCCGTTGCGGTCGTCACTTGTCGATTCTTGGCCCTTTTCGGACATGCGGAGACAGTTTGGTGATGTCCGCTCATCGGAGAAAAACAGACATCCAGCCACAATGCCGCGACTTCCGTTTTTGACCCAACACGGACACCGCATCAAATTGACTGGCTCAAACGGCCAAGTCCGGCGCCTAGAAAATCCTATACTGAAAGGGATAACGGTCGGTCGACGTCGACGACGGCATGTTCGGCGGGACGCCGCAATGTCTCTGAAGGTGTTTCCCCGAACAGCGTGCGGTAGGCGACGGAAAAGCGTCCGAACTCCCAAAAGCCATGATCGGCCAAGATGCTGGTAACGGTTGACTTAGATGGCTCTGCGCTTAAGAGCGCGCGCCGCACGAAGTGCATTCGGCGCAGGGTGAGAAACCGGATTGGTCCCATGCCAAGACGCTCTTCACAGCAGACGCGAAGGGTTCGCTCAGCAACGCCAACGGCCGAACAGATTTCAGTGAGATAAAGAGGGCGGTCGCGATTTGACTCCAAAAATTCCTCGAACCGCGCGATGACTGCGTCATGGCGATGGGCACCGTTGGCGTTCTGCACGCTAACGCCTTCGGCAAGGCACCGCACCATGACGTGAATTAGCCGCTCTTCCAGTGACCGCCGCACTTCCGGCTGCTCCAATAGATCGGGCATTTCGTGGGCAAGTTGTCCCACAATCTTGTGCAGCGCTAGCAGTCGCGTCATGAGAGCGGGATCGGGACGAAGCTTCGAGGTCCGGGGTTTTTCCAAAAATTCTTGGCCGATGAGCGTTTTGCATAGGACAGGGAAATCCGACTTTGGCAGAGACATTGTCCCGAACCGAAAGTTGGCTGCGGATCGTTGGTGCAACACGTCGTAACCGTAAACGAGAATGTCGTTTGGTATGACTTCAAGGCCGCAGTGTTGCAAGTTCGATGAGTTTCCTTCGATGAGGAAGCCGATAGATTTACGGTCCGGCGCTACCATTAAGGTGTTTATCTGCGGTAGAGCCACCTCGAAACGCTGCATCCGCAACTTATTCATGCCGATTTGCGTCGCTTCGACGCGAAAGCTCCCCCGCGCGGTGGGGAGGACCTCGGCTTGGCTGGTAGATTGAAGGGCCGCTTGGCATGGAAACGGATCGGTAAACGTAACCACTTTGCTCCATGGCATTTCGGTCTCCCATAGGCGGGAAAAGTCGTTTGTTGTCGCGAGATTGATCAGAACAAATTCCGTTCGTCTTTCGAGCCTTAGCGTCCCGCAAGTGCGAATGATTTCATCAAGGTCAAACCTGGTCCAGCTGGCCCAAGGGACAATAGCGGTCGTTCATAATACGCCGTGGCAGCAGCTCAAACCAGATGGATACGCTCGGGGACCAAACGGGCGACGACTATGCAAAAACGGCAGCAATCTAAAGATTTTGGAGAGCTTGCCGCATATGCATAGCTTCGGGTGACGTGAGCGTGACAAACTGCTCCGCGCGGGACAACAAGCCATCCGGGAACGCCTCGGGCCATTTGGTTGGGAATTGCCCAAATCGATTGCCTGAGAGCCGTGATGCAAGAGGAACACTTAACCCCTGACCAGTGCGACGAACTAGCGAAAGCACTGCGTGAAGATGCTGCTGGCTTGCCGGGGGGGGCCGAGAGGGAGTCCCTGTTGCAGCTCGCGGAGGGCTATCGCCTCCTTGCCGAGATGAAACGAATGGTTCTTCGTAAAGCGAATTGACCCTGTCCAACGCGCTGATGTCGGTTGTTGGCACGAAGCTGCCGAACCGAGATGTCCGCTCCACGGTAGCTATCGGGGTAAGCCGGACATGACGCGGACAGCACGATTCGGTCAGGAATGACCCGACGTGGCGGAGACGCGGGTATGGAGACTACCTCAGTGGGCACCGAATGCTCCCCGGTGTTCTTCTGAGAAAACGTGCGCATAGAGGTTAGTTATCCATTGCTTGCCCTCCTGCGTGACCTGCAAATACCGGAGCGCATCGCCGATATAGGGACGTACCGCCTGCCAGAAGAAAGCGGGGTACGCTGCTCTTAAATCATCCGGAGTCTGATATCCGAGCTTCTCGGTCGCGCCGGTTTCCTGGAATTCTGCAAACAAGGCGGACGTCTTGCGCAGATAGTCAATGTCAGCCAATTGGCCGATCAAATCCGCGGCACGAAGCAGGCCTGGATAATCCGCCGTGCTGGTATGCTGTTCGTCCTCCGGTACCGGAAACCGGGTGTGCTCGATGTTTGCCTCAATTTCTCGCGCATCGATGTGGGTCAAACTTTTGCCGAAGCGCTCGCGGACAAAGACTTTAGATCGCGTGACATGATAGGGGGTCAAGGATGCGTCCGTGGCCCCCGCGGAAATGGGCACGAGATCACCGTCTTCGTTACAAATATAATGTCCATCCCGGTCGCCCCGACATACTCCCCGTACATAGCCGATGTCGTGGCATAAGAGAGAAATCATAAAATGAAGCCAATCGCGTGGGGTAACGCCGCCCTCGCTGGTGTGTTTCCCAAGTAAGATCTCCTGGCCGACTAACGTCACCATGATGGTGTGGTTCATGTCGTGGTAGGCCGCGTCACTATTGGCAATATTCTCTAACGCGAGGCGTCCAACAAAACCAATGATGTCCGGATAAGCGGGCTCAAGGATTCCATAGATTTGGCCGTACCTATTTTTAAGCTCCCCGACAAACGCTTGGATGACAATTTGAGTAGGATTGAACATGATTGCCTCCCATCACCGCGGAGACCGCTAGTAAATCCCACGTTGCGACGCATCGCAATGTGAATGGTGTTCTTCCCCAGTTGGCACCTTTGAGACATGCCAACGGACACTGGGAATGTCTGTTTACCGGGCCACACCAGAAGTCATCGGCGCAGACCCAACTCGGACTAGTGCCGACAGCGTAGACCAACAACTTTACTCGTTAAAAGCTGAAAGGCTTGCTACCGTATCGATCATTGGTTGCTGACTGATGGTAATGAAGCCAACATTTGGGCGGTCAAGATCAAGTATTACAAATATGACGCTACAAACTAGAAAAGCGGTAATGAAGACAGGCAGTCGAGTCCGGAGCGGGTCAAGCCCGCTCGCATAACCCGCAAAGCCGCAGGCGACAGCAGCTATCCCGAAAAGCGATAGCAACACAACGTCAGGAATATAGTTTCGCAGTGCTGAAAGACGCTTTCCTTGGTTGTCGATCATCTCGTTAAGCGCTTGGATAAATAAGCCAGTTGGCACCATATTATTATCCTTAGCCGAAAGTGCTTTCACCTGCTGCCATAGCGCTTCTTGGATATTGTTCGAACGCGCAATAAGAGTCGGTAGTTCCGCAAAAGACTTGCCCGTCGGGATGTAATCGATCCGTATCTGGGCATATTCTCGAAGTAGCTTCAGTGATTCCGTCCGATGAGGTTCTGGCAACAGGCGTGCTCGCAAAGCCGTCGTGCTAATCGTGTTCGCTTCATTGAGAACTGCTTCGTGCCGCGCTTCGAAACGCGTGAGCGCCATCAAAAAAGTGAACCCAACAATCAAAGCGAGCAATCCTAAAAGCGATTGCTCCAGTGCGGAAATGTTGCCGCTCGCAGCGTGACCCTCGGTTCGTGCGCCCCAGTCGCCATCCAAATTCGCTCGCTAGAAAGACAATGGCGATGCCAATAAGAAAACCGACTAGAAAGAAGTAGTTGTACAGGTGTCCCACGACCCCACCTCTGCTGCCAACAAGCTTGCCTGAGTCACCGAGCGATAACAATGTCCGTTACTGGCAAAACGGACCGCTTGGGCCGGTCTTGCGATGTCCGTTGATTGGGTAGACCAGTTCGTATCGTCAGGATATTGGATCTGCGCCTGCTTGACGACGACAAGAAGAGTCGCTGATGTACGCTCCCGCTCGCCTGCTCGCCGTCCTCATCCTCGCCGCTGCGGGTTCTGCCGTCGCGCAGGAAAAACACTTGATTGACCCGACGCCCCCCGGCTCGCTCAATCCCGAGCCTCTGCCGCCGCTGCAAAATCCGGACGCGCCGTCCACGCCGGCTAAGGAACTGTTCGCGCGCAAATCGACACCGTTTCCCGGGTCGCCGCGTTCGATCGGCGGCTATTTCGACGGCTGCCTCGCCGGCGCTGTGCCGCTGCCGATCACTGGGCTTACCTGGCAAGTCATGCGGCTGTCGCGTAACCGCAACTGGGGCAATCCGGAACTCGTTCGCTTCATCGAAAGGTTCGCCGAGAACGCGAAAAAGGTTGGCTGGAACGGTCTTCTGGTCGGCGACATGTCGCAGCCGCGCGGCGGTCCGATGCTCTCCGACCACGCCAGCCATCAAGTCGGCCTCGACGTCGATATTTGGTTTAGGCCAATGCCAGACCACGTGCAAAGCCGCGAGGAGCGCGAGTTTGGCTCGGCCACCGATGTGGTCGCGCCCGATCTGCTCGACGTCGATCCGGAAGTGTGGACCCATAGGCATACCAAGCTCATCCGCACGGCTGCGCAGGATCCGGCGGTCACCCGCATCTTAGTCAATGCCGCGATCAAGAAGGCGCTATGCCGCGAGGCCGGAGCTGATCACGCCTGGCTCTCCAAGGTGCGTCCCTGGTACGGTCACGCCGAGCACTTTCATGTCCAAATCGCCTGTCCGGCGGGCAGTGCGGAATGCAAGCCGCAGACCCCGCCGCGGCCGAGCGACGGCTGTGGTCACGAGCTCGACTTCTGGTTCAACCAATCGACGCTGCATCCGCCGCCGCCCAAACCGAAACCGGCGCTGACGCTGGCCGGTTTGCCTCCCGCATGTAAGCAGATCGTCAAAGCGCCGTGATCGTCCAAGGCCAAAATCACAGCAAATTCTGGCGACGTGAAGAAAGTCCTTGCCAATCCGGAGCCGTCCACACATGGCACGAACCGGACCACCAGCAATGTCCGACTTGAGTCGGCTTTCGGGGGTAGAGCGGAAGCTGGTTTTCGGCGACGTTAGGGCCGCTGTTGACCCAAAGGCGACTTCAAAAATTTAGAAAGGAATGCTTCTATCGTATCGGTGTTTAGTCTTCGAGAGCGAGCGCTGATCGGCTGGTGAGGCACATGATACAACGCCGGAAATTCCTCGTGCTTTTGAGCACTTCGGCTATTTTCTCGCAAGTTGCTGTAGGTCAGCGCTTAGAACGTCGACTCTGCATTGTCCTCGCGATAAAGCCCTCGACAGAATACCAAAACGCCCTTGAGGCGTTCGATCAAACGTTGACTTCGCTTGGCTGGAAAAGAGGCGGTAACCTAAGAGTAGATCAATTCTGGTCTGCAGGTGATCAGGGGTACGAACACGCCCTCGCCGTGGCGAAGGATGTCCTTGCTCTCAATCCGGATATAATTCTTGCACAGTCAGCCGTCGTAGTGAGCGCGCTTCACGCAAGGACGCAGTCTATTCCTGTTGTTTTTGTGCATGTGGCAGACCCGGTTGCCAGTGGCATCGTATCAAACATTGCGAGACCGGATGGCAATATTACCGGCGTCACCAATACAGTGCCCTCCCTTGGAGGGAAATGGCTGCAACTGCTCAAAGAAATGGTTCCAAACCTCGGGCGGGCAGCGATGCTGGTATATCCGCAAACTCAGCAACCGGATCGGGCCTTTTTCCTCAACCCCTTTGAGGAAGCCGCTCGTTCCTTGAAAGTAAGCATCGTCAAAAGCGAGGTTACAAACATTCAGGACATCGAATCTGTTTTTGCAGGCTTAGCAGCATCCGGAGTACCCGGAGCTGTCGTCGTTACCCCTCATTCCTCTTTTGCCAACCAAAGCCGAGACATCGTCGCGCTAGCGGCGCGTTTTAGAGTTCCGGTATCGTATCCCTACCGCTACTACGCCGGACAAGGTGGATTGATGTCTTATGGCGTCAACAACGTCGATCTTTTTAAGCAAGCCGCTCCCTACGTAAATAGCCTTCTGCGAGGAGCAAAGCCCGGCGATTTGCCGATTCAGCAACCCACCCGATTTGACCTCGTCATCAATAACAAGACCGTCAAAGCACTGAATCTGTCCATCCCTACAACTTTGCTCGCAAGCGCCGACGAGGTGATCGAATAGTGCGCTGATTTTTGCCGCGCTGCATGAGTCCGGAATTGGCACCAGACGGAAATGCTGCCGCAGTCGCCTCATGTCTGTTGTTGGGGGAAGAACGGACCTAGCTCGGATACGCTCCGAGGGCTGAGTTTGACCCGCCACCTCAAGTCCGAGCACAATAACCCGCGAATTCACGGTCGCTATCACATCGGCAAGGGAGGCGATAAAGCCGGACTATCCCGCCCGTTACGCCGCCGCGGTGAATTTCGCCGCCGCCCATGGCAAGGAAGCGCGGCCGGGAAGCCTCGCCAAGAGCCTTTTTGGTGAAATGGCATTGATTGACAGCGAGCCAAGGAGCGCGACTGCCATGGCGATCACCGACGTTGAGCTTGTGCCCATTTCGGAAAAGCAATTTCTTTTTCTTGTGAGCCAAACCCCGTATTTCGCCCTCAAGTTGATGAGGGTCCTCGCACAGCGACTAAGGGTGACGAATAAGGTCCTTGATTGATCTTTCCGCGCGAAAGAAACGGACCGAGCGTTTAATTCCTTCGGGTTTAGGTTGATGAGAAGGAGCCAGCCTGGATTGTCGTCGTGACATAAGATCCAGCGCCAGCTTAGTGATCCACCGATTTCTGCTTTTGGCACTTTTCAGAAGTGGCCGCCCCGACGTTTGATGTGCGTTGTTGAGGGAAGATCGGAAGTCGGTTTTCGGGACCGTCAGGACCGCTTTTGACCCTCAACAGACGCGGCCAATCGGCGAAGTGGACGGCGAGACGCACCCGTAGCTCAGCTGGATAGAGCACTACTGGCGAGCTCGACGAGCACGGCACCTCGCATTGTTGCTGGCTTTCCGGCAGCGAGGATGGCGGCCATTGCCGGGTTGCCCTCTGCTTCCAGCGCCACGATAGCTTGTCGAGCCCAAAGGTAAGACGCCTGAAAAATCTCCGTATGGCGGTCGAAGTCCGTCACATCGATCCCGAGCGGACAGGGCGGCCGTATTACCAAATCGAGTGGTCCCGTCGGCAACGTATCGTAGCGCTGATGCGCCACGAGGCTTCGCCACAGCACGTTGACGGCACTCGGCGCGGCGG
>CAWDJS010000033.1:0-17563 GCA_963802585.1 uncultured Alphaproteobacteria bacterium
CTTCCTCGCCATTGCCGAACAGCCCGAACTGCGCGGGATCGCGCGCCGGCTCGGCAAGGCCGAGGTGGCGGAAGGCGTGCGAGGTGAGAAGGCGTCCGCGCGGGGTGCGCTGCAGATAGCCGCACTGGATCAGGAACGGCTCGATGATGTCCTCGATCGCATCGCGCGGCTCCGACAGCGCGGCGGCGAGCGTTTCCACGCCGACCGGACCGCCACCATAGTTCATCGCAATGGTCGTGAGATAGCGCCGGTCCATGGCATCGAGGCCGGCGGCGTCGACTTCCAGCGCACTCAGCGCGTGATCGGCGATCTTGCGGTCGATGAGTCGGCATTCGCCGCCGAAGCGAAATCGCGGACGCGGCGCAGCAGGCGGCCGGCGATGCGCGGCGTGCCGCGGGCGCGGCGCGCGATCTCGTTGGCGCCATCGGCCGTCATGCCGATCTTGAGCACGCGGGCGCCGCGGTTCACGATCATCTCCAGCTCTTCCACGGTGTAGAAGTTCAGCCGCACCGGAATGCCAAAGCGGTCGCGCAGCGGGTTGGTCAGAAGGCCCGCGCGCGTGGTGGCGCCGACCAGCGTGAATTTTGCGAGCTCGATCTTGACCGAGCGCGCCGCCGGCCCCTCGCCGATGATGAGGTCGAGCTGGAAATCCTCCATCGCGGGATAGAGCACTTCTTCGACCGCCGGACTGAGGCGATGGATTTCATCGATGAAGAGCACGTCGCGCTCTTCGAGATTGGTGAGGAGCGCGGCGAGATCGCCGGCCTTCGCGATAACCGGCCCCGAGGTGGCGCGAAAGCCGACACCAAGCTCGCGCGACACGATCTGCGCCAGCGTGGTCTTGCCAAGGCCGGGAGGGCCGACGAACAGCACGTGATCGAGCGCCTCGCCGCGCTTGCGTGCCGCCTCGATGAAGATAGACAGATTGGCCCGCGCCTGCGCCTGCCCGACGAACTCCGACAGCATCTGCGGACGCAGCGCGGTATCGCCGGTGTCCTCATTGCGGCGTTCGGGCGTGACGATGCGCGTTGGCGTGCTCACTCGTTGCCTCGCCGGTATTTGTTCGGCAGCAGCTCGCCGATCTTGGCGACCTTCGGCGCCTTGCCATTGTCGGGGACGATGACGCGCGCCTTGGCGTCATAGTCGTGGATCAGCTCGCGGCAGATGCCGCAGGGCGACACCACCGCGATCTTGCCGGGTTCGCCGGGTTTCGGATGCCGCACGGCCACGATGGTGTCGATACCCTTGTCACCGGTCTCGGTGATGGCGCGACCGATCGCGATCGCCTCGGCGCAGACCGCAATACGCCCGATATAGGCGTCGATGTTCACGCCGGTGACGATGCGGCCGTCGCGGGTGCGCATGGCTGCACCAACTTCCTGCCAGTCATTACGATAGCGCTTGCTGATCGCGTCAGTGGCGGCGTCGATCAGTTCCTTGTCTTTCTTGCTCAGCATGGGGGAGAACGCATTCCTTCGTCGGTCGGTGCCCGGCGGATATAGTCTATTTCGACAATTCTTTCAGGCCCAGCCGAATAAGCTGCGCGGTCTCGGCATGTTCGCCTGCGCTGCGCGAGGCCGACGCAATGGCGGCCGCCGCCTGCGGCTGGCCATAACCGAGGTTGACCAGCGCGGAAATTGCGTCGGTAACAGGGCGCGGCGCGCGCCGGTCATCGATTGCGCCGGAGAGGCTGACGATGGCCGGATCGACATTGGCAAAGGCCGGCACCTTGTCTTTCAGTTCCGTGACAATGCGCTCGGCGACCTTCGGACCGACGCCGGGCGTGCGCGACACCGCCGCCTTGTCGCGCAGCGCAATGGCATTGGCAAGTTCATCAGGCGGCAGCGTGCCGAGCACCGCAAGCGCCACCTTGGCGCCGACGCCCTGTACGGTCTGCAGCAGGCGAAACCATTCGCGCTCGACATCGCTCCTGAAGCCGAACAGTTTTATCTGGTCCTCGCGGACGTAAGTTTCGATCGACAGCACCGCGGCCTCGCCCGGCGAGGGCAGCGCCTGCAGCGTGCGCGCCGAGCAATGCACCTGGTAACCGACACCGCCGACGTCGAGGACGACAAAGTCCTCGCCATACGAGTCGATCAGACCCTTGAGCTTGCCGATCATATCCCGACCACCTTCAGCCGCAGCGTCGCGCTGCCGCGATGATGGGCATGGGTGATCGCGATCGCAAGGGCATCGGCAGCATCCGGCGAGGCCGGCTCGGCTTTCGGCAACAGGATCTTCAGCATCATTGCGATCTGGTTCTTGTCGGCGTGGCCGGCGCCCACCACGGTCTTCTTCACCTGGTTCGGTGCATATTCCGAAACCGTGATGCCGAACATCGCGGGCGCCAGCATCGCGACGCCGCGCGCCTGCCCGAGCTTCAGCGTGGCGACGCCGTCCTTATTCACGAAGGTCTGCTCGACCGCGGCTTCCGCCGGCGTGAGGTCACGGAGCACCGCGGCCAGCCCCTCATGGATTGCAAGCAAGCGGCTCGCGAGCGGCAATGTATCCCGCGGTTCCACCGAGCCGCAGCCGATAAAGGAAAGCCGGTTGCCGTCGCTCTCGATCACGCCCCAGCCGGTGCGGCGGAGCCCCGGATCGATACCGAGGATACGGATCGGAATGCGAATCGGCTGCGCTATCATGCAGCATTGATAGCGGCTCGGCGCACCAAGCGAAACAGAAACAGAACGCCTTACCCAGGCTTCTCGCTAGCCGCCCATCTTCGCCATCAGCGCGTCCGACACCTCGAAATTGGCGAACACGTTCTGCACGTCGTCATGTTCGTTGAGCAGGTCGATCAGCTTCAACAGCTTCTCGCCGGTCTCGTCGTCGACCGAAACCGTGTTCTGCGGCTTCCAGGTCAGCGCCGCCTTGCGCGCCTCGCCGAATTTCGCTTCCAGGGCCTTCGCCACCTCGCGGAAACTTTCCTGCGAGGCGTAGATCTCGTGGCCGGTTTCGCCTGAGATCACGTCGTCGGCGCCGGCCTCGATCGCGGCGTCCAGCATCGCGTCGTCGGAAGCGACGCCGGAATCATATTCGATGATGCCGGTGCGATCGAACATGAAGGCGACCGAACCGGTTTCGCCGAGATTTCCGCCGGATTTCGTGAAGAAGGAGCGGATGTCGGAAGCGGCGCGGTTGCGGTTGTCGGTCAGCGCCTCGACGATCACGGCGACGCCGCCGGGGCCATAGCCCTCGTAGCGGATCTCGTCGTAATTATCGCTCTCACTGCCAAGCGCCTTCTTGATCGCGCGCTCGATGTTGTCCTTGGGCATGTTCTCCTGGCGCGCGGCGACGATGGCGGCGCGGAGCCGGGGGTTCATGGCGGGATCGGGGGTGCCGAGCTTGGCCGCGACCGTGATTTCGCGGGCCAGCTTGCCGAAAAGCTTCGACTTCTGGGCATCCTGCCGCCCCTTGCGGTGCATGATGTTCTTGAATTGGGAATGGCCGGCCATGGCGGTATCTCTTTAGGGAATCGTTAACGGATGGAGGGGGCTGAGGGCGCGGCGTTATAGGCGCAAGACCTGCCAAAATCAAAGATTTGGGGCGGTCTCGGTACCAAAGTAGTGTCCGCCTGATGGAATATGAGGCAATCGTTAACCCTGACTTCACGCCTTAGTGCAAAGCTAGGGACTGCAACTCCCGCTTGCTCCCAGAGAGATCATGGCGTTCGGTTTATTCAAAAAACGAGTGCCGGGGGCGGCTGCGCCTGTCGTCGAGACGAAGGTTCCGTCTGCGGCTGACGACACCCCCGCCGCGCCTGCCGAACTCCGCCCGGGAAATCCTCGAGCTGCTCGATCTCGAGCTCGGCGGCCTGATCCGGCAGCTCGACCGCGCGGCGCAATCGGTCGCCGGCGGAGCCGAAGCCACCGCCGCAACCCTCGCCACCATCCGTGAGCGCACCGAGGCACTGAGCGGGCGCAGCAATGACGCGCGGGGCACCGCGACCAGCTTTGCCGAAGTGAGCGAGAAATTCACCCGCTCGGCCGAGGGCATCGGCGTGCAGGTGCGCGACGCCGGCAAGCTCGCCGATGAGGCCGCCGCCGCCGCGAAAGAAGCCCGCGCCAACGTCGACCGCCTGCGCGAATCTTCGGCGGCGATCGGCAATGTCGTCAACCTGATCGCACAGATCGCGCGCCAGACCACGCTGCTTGCACTCAACTCCACCATCGAGGCCGCCCGCGCCGGCGAAGCCGGCCGCGGCTTTGCGGTGGTTGCGACCGAAGTGAAGGCGCTGGCCGTGCAGACCCAGAGCGCGACAGAGGAGATCAGCAAGAAGATCGAGGCGTTGCAGAAGGACGCCGCCGGTTCGGCGGATGCCGTGCACCGCATCTCGCAGGCGATCGAGGCGATCCGCCCGGTGTTCGAGAACGTCAATGGCGCGGTCGCCGAGCAGAACCGCACCACCGGCGAGATGTCGGACAATGCCGCTTCCGCCTCGCATTTCATTGTCGGGGTCGGCGACAGCGCCGCCGAGATCGATGTGGCGACCAGACAAGCCGCTGCGCATGGCGAGAGCGTCGCCAGCGCCGGCAAGGCGGTGACGATGTTCACCCACAAGCTCAAGACCCGCAGCGCCGTGTTGCTGCGCCAAGGCGAGAGCGAGGACCGCCGCAAGCAGGAGCGCCTGCCCTGCCATATCAAGATCGAGGTCGCAGGGCTCGCCGCCCCGGTCTACGAGATTTCCTCGCAGGGCATCCTGATCTCGGGACCGAATGCAGCGGCGTTGCCACTGCATCAAAGCCTCAACGCCAACCTTGACGGCATCGGCGCCTGTCGCATCCGCATCAGCGAACAGACCAAGGCCGGCGCGCTGGCGCGGTTCGAGGCGCTGAGCGCGGAGCTCTCCGACAAGGTCGAAGACGTCCTGTGGTCGATCCGCGAGGAGAACGTCGAGGCCGTCACCCGCGCGCTGGAAGCCGGCAGCGAGCTGACCAGAATCTTCGAACAGGGCGTTACCACCGCGGCCGTTTCGATCGAGGATCTCTTCGACACCAACTATGTCGAGATATCAGGCACGAATCCGGTGCAGTACCGCACCCGATTCCTGGACTGGGCCGACCGCGTCCTCCCCTCCCTGCAGGAATCCTTCGTTGCCAGGGACAAGCGGATGGCGTTCTGCGCGGTGGTCGACCGCAACGGCTATCTGCCGGTTCACAACAAGATCTACTCGCAGCCGCAGCGGCCGGGCGACGTCGCCTGGAACACCGCCAACAGCCGCAACCGACGCATCTTCAATGACGCCGCGGGGCTGGCGGCCGGCCAGAACCAGCGCTCCTATCTGATCCAGAGTTACGCGCGCGACATGGGTAACGGCAACACCGTGATGATGCGCGAGATCGACGTTCCCGTCCGCGTCCGCGGCCGGCATTGGGGCGGTTTCCGCACCGCATACAAGCTATGAGCGCGCTACCCAAACCGGAATCCCCCGCAACGCCGTCGGAGAGCGAGCGCCTCGTCGACCAGCTCGCCAACCGCATCGGCGGCCTCGGCGTCGAGCTCGCCGACGTCGCCGGCAATGTGCAGGAAGTGGCGCAGCGCGTCTCGGCGCAATCGGACCGGTTCGGCCATCTGCAGAAGACCGCCGAGACCATGGTTTCGGCCAACCACGACATCGCCGGCGCCTCGAAGGCCGTACAGTCGGCGGCCTCCGCCGCGGTCGACGAGATCACGCAGTCGCGCACCGCCGTGGAAACCGCGGTGGGGCACATCGCCGAGCTGATCGAGGCGGTCGGCCGCATCGAGGGCAGGCTCGGCGCGGTCTCCTCGGCGCTGGCGCAGGTCGCAAAAGTCTCGACCTCGATCGAGGCGATCGCGAAACAGACCAACCTGCTCGCGCTCAACGCCACCATCGAGGCCGCCCGCGCCGGCGATGCCGGCCGCGGCTTTGCGGTGGTCGCGAGCGAAGTGAAGAATCTCGCGGAAGCCACCCGCCAGGCGACGAAGCAGATCGGCGACACCGTGCGCGGGCTCGACGGCCAGGTCGGCAGCCTGATCGGCGAGAGCGGCGAAGCGTCGGTGCGGGCGAAAAACGCCGGCGAAGGCGCGAGCCAGATTCAAGGCATCATCGCCCGCGTGCAGGACGGTTTTGGCAAGGTCGGCCATGAGATCGACGGCGTTGCAAAAGCCGCGACCTCCAACCTCGCCCATTGCGACGCGGTCATCGCCGAGCTCGGTGCCATGGTCAAGGGCGTCGATCTCTCCTCCAGCGACCTCAAGCACGCCGACGAACGCGTCAGCAAGCTGCTCGAGGTCTCCGAAAACCTGATCGCGATGATCGCCGACTCTGGCGTCGAAACCTCGGACGCGCCGCTGATCCGCGTCGTGGTCGAGACCGCGCGGCGGATTTCGCAGACCTTCGAGGACGCGATTGCGCGCGGCGAGATCCGGCTCGACCAGTTGATGGACGAGAACTACCGCGAAATTCCCGGCACCGACCCCAAGCAATATCTCACCCAATATGTCGAGTTCACCGATCGCATGCTGCCGGCGATCCAGGACCCGATCCAGAAATCCGATCCGCGCATCGTGTTCTGCGTCGCCTGGGCGCGCGGCGGCTACCTGCCGACCCACAATCCGAACTATCGCCAGCCGCAGGGCAAGGACCCGGTCTGGAACAACGCCAACTGCCGCAACCGGCGGCTGTTCAATGATCGCGCGGTGAAGAAGGTCGCGGCGAACACCAAACCGTTTTTGCTGCAGACCTACCGGCGCGACATGGGCGGCGGCAATTTCGTGCTGATGAAGGATCTCTCCTCGCCGATTTTGATTCGCGGCCGCCACTGGGGCGCGTTCCGCATGGGCTTCCGGCAGTCCTGATCCCAGAGCGGGATGAATTTTCTTCGAATCGTCATCCCACTCTATCTTTTTGATTGAGCATGATCGTTTCGGAAAACCGCTACACACTTTTCCGGATCATGCTCCAGGATTCCGCATCGCGCTGTTGTCGTCCCTTCATCTCCGCTCACTAAGAATCCGGCTTCTGGGATCAGCCAGCCGCGAGGGGACACGATGAGCGAACATCCGGAGCTCGACGAACTGCAGGCCAACTACAAGAACGCAGTGGAAACCTGGATCGCTTCGATCCGGAAGGAAGAGGAGCTCGCTTCCGTCAATCACACCATCGCAGAACTCGACAAATGGGAAGAGGCGCATTTCGAGGAGGACGAGAAGCGCAGTGCCGTCCTCGACGCCAAGGAAAAATACGAGGACGCGCTGCGCGAGAAGTTCTTCGGGTTCTAGTCCTTCCAGAATCCCGGCAGCGCGGGCTCCAGCCTTCCGCCGATCCGCACCGGGGCGATCTTGCGGGCGAGACCGGTCGCATCGTCGGTCTCCACTGCCACGCCGCTCAGCGTCGCCACGCCGCCTGCGGGCTCGAAACGGCCGGAGGGAATGCCCGAGGTAAAGCGGCGCAGCGGCTCGTCCTTCTGCATGCCGATGATCGAGTTGTAATCGCCGGTCATGCCGGCGTCGGTCATGTAGGCGGTGCCGCCGGCCAAAATCTGGTGATCGGCGGTCGGCACATGGGTATGCGTGCCGACGACGAGGCTGACGCGGCCGTCGCAGAAATAGCCGATGCCCTGCTTCTCGCTGGTCGCCTCGCAATGGAAGTCGACCACGATGGCGTCGGCGGCCTCGCGCAGCGGACAGGCTTCGAGCTCGCGTGCGATGGTGGCGAAGGGATCGTCGAACGGCGTCATGAAGACGCGGCCCATGGCGTTGATGACAAGCGCGCGCTGGCCGCGCTTGGTCTCGACCAGCGCCGAACCGCGGCCCGGCGTCCCCTTCGGAAAATTGGCCGGGCGGATCAGCCGCGGCGCGCGCTCGATGAACACCAGCGCCTCGCGCTGGTCCCAGGCATGGTTGCCGAGCGTGATGGCGTCGGCGCCGGCGTCGAGCAGTTCCTGGTAGATCGGCTCGGTGATGCCGAAGCCGCCGGCGGCATTTTCGCCGTTGACGATGACGAGATCGAGCGCCCAGTCGCGGACCATGCCGGGCAGATGTTCTGCTACAGCCGTGCGCCCCGCCCTGCCCACGACGTCACCGACGAACAAAATTCGCAACTCAACCGCTCCGGAAATCGAACACGCGCTTTTCCGTTAGCACATAATCGAGCGGCACGTCGTGCGCCAGCGCCGGAACGCCATCGATTTCCTGCGCCGCGAAGGCGAGGCCAATGCCGATGATGACCTTTTGCTTTCGCAGATGCGCAAAGGTGTAGTCGTAGTGCCCGGCGCCGTAGCCGATGCGGTGGCCGCTTCGGTCGAAGGCGGCGAGCGGCACCAGCATCACGTCGGGCACCAGTTCGGCCGCCGCCGGCGACGGCTCGGGGATGCCGAGGGCGCCGAGCATCAGCCGGTCACCCGGCGACCAGGCGCGGAACATCAGCGACTTGCCGCGCGAGACCACGGCCGGCAGCGCCAGCCTGGCGCCCTGCAGCGCGAGCTTCTGCATCAGCGGCACCGGGTCGATCTCGTTCCTGATCGGCGAATAGCCGGAGACGACCATGCCCGCGGTGATCTGAAGCGGCAGCCCGCGCTTCGCCAGCGCCTTCGCCGCCGCCTCGCGCTGCTTGTCGCTCAACGCCTCGCGCCTGGCGAGCGCGGTGGCGCGAAGCTCGGCCTTCGATGGTTTCGCGGACATCTCACACCCCTGCTCCGCTGTCATCGCCCGCGTTGTGCGCGACTGCGCACAGGGTCCGGGCGATCCAGTATTCCAGAGACGCTAGCGATGACGGGAAACAACGCGAAAACGTAAGTGCGAAGCCGTAGACGCCGTTGAAGCACGCGATCCCGGAGTTCCCTACGAAAGTAGGTGGGCACCATATGTCCGGATCCACGGACCCGGCCAGGGACAGTTCCCTAAAGGATCGATAAGGCCCCGGGGATATATTGGCTCCTGACGCGCGACACAGCCTCGCGGGGGTAATGTAGCAACGATGCGGGCGCGGCGCCAGCGGCGTGGTGGGACAAGCCACAGCTGTCGTCCCGGCGCACGCCGGGACCCATACCGCGTGATCTGGCGTGGGACGCAAACGGGTCGACGTTCTTCGCAAAACCAAGGCCTGTGGTTGATGGTGTGGACGGCCCCCTACGGCATCAGTGTGCCAGAATGAGGTTGTTGCAAATCTCAGACAAGGGAGCCGTCCGTGAGCCAGATTATCCGCATTGGAGTGGATACGTCGAAGCATATTTTTCAGCTACATGGGGTTGATGCGGCCGAACAGCCGGTGTTGCGCAAGAAACTCTCGCGCAAGCAGGTGCTGGAGTACTTTGCCAAACTGCCTCCGACGGTGATCGGGATGGAGGCCTGCGGGGCTTCGCAATATTGGGCGCGCGAGCTTTGCAAGCTTGGCCATGAGGTGAAGTTGATGGCGCCGCAACTGGTGAAGCCCTATGTGGCACGGAACAAGAATGACTGGCGGGACGCAGAGGCGCTGTGTGAAGCGATGAGCCGACCGCGCATGCGGTTTGTGGCGGTCAAGACGGCTGAGCAGCAGGCCGCTCTGATGCTGACAGGTATCCGCGACGGATTGATCGCCCGGCGCACCCAGCTTGGCAATATGATCCGTGGTCACGCAGCGGAGTTTGGCCTGATCGCGCCGAAGGGGGTCGACAAGATCGAAGCGTTATTGGCGCAGATTGCGCAGGCCGAGACAATTCCTGCCCTGGTGCGGGAGCTAGTTGCGGTGCTGGGCCGCGAATACGCCAGGCTCCAGGGCGAGCTGAAGGAGATCGAGGCCAAGCTGATGGCCTGGCACCGGGCCGATGCCTTGGGCCGGCGTCTGGCGCAGATCCCCTCGGTCGGCCCGATCATTGCGACGACGCTGGTGATGAAGACACCTGATCCGCGCGCGTTCCGCTCGGGTCGTGACTTCGCGGCCTGGCTCGGGCTGACCCCAAAGGACCATTCCACCGCCGGCAAGACCCGGCTCGGCAAGATCACGCGGGCGGGTGACGAGGACCTGAGGCGCCTGCTCGTGATCGGGGCGACGGCAGTGATCCAGCAGGCCCGGAACGGCCGCGGCCAGCACTCGCGCTGGCTCCTCGCCCTGATCAAGCGCAAGCCGCCAAAGCTGGCGGCCGTGGCGCTTGCCAACAAGGTGGCCCGCATCGCCTGGAAGCTGATGGTGACAGGCCAGAGTTACGACGCTGCGCGGATGAATGCCGACCCGGCACTCGCCGCCTAACACAGATTGGCCGGCCGGAGCGGACGCTCCCAAGCCGCCCCGGAAGCTGCAAGAGCAGATGGAGCGATCGGTCGATTAACGATGCGGGACAATCCGTGGGACCCATTGGCCGCCAACAGGTCGCCAGGTTGTTTGGAGCCCGCATCGCGCAAACCATCTTGGCCAGCGATCACCACGATCGCATCAACAGGCCGGACATATGGATGCAAGCGACCCGATCTCACCAAAAAGCTCTTGTGCCACGGGGGCCGTCCACATATGGGTCCCGGCCTTCGCCGGGACGACATCGAATTTGCGTTCGGATTGGAGTGTCAAACAGCCGAGAGGGTAAGCCAGCCGAGAGGGTAAGCGTCGCATTCCCGCGGCGCGTTTTCGCCCGGGTGATGCATCGATCGTTGGCCCTCGAAGAAGAGAGGGCGCAGGGAATGCCGGGCGCTCGCCGCACCCGCAGCCTCGTGTGCGATGTAGATAGCGCAGAAAGCACACGAGTTAACCACAGGTACGCCGGTGGCACCCGGCATTCCCTGCGCAATGGTTTTACGGCTTATGGCGCGCTCTCCCCGGTGTCCGGCTTGTTAGCCACCGTCGCTTGCTGATCATCCACAAGCTTGATCCCAGCATCGGGGGATCAGGACCACACGATTTTGCCGTCCGCTCCGCCTCATTCGTCCGCGCGCAAAACGCGCCTGAGGCGAAACGTCCATCGCATCCCGCTTCCTACGTCCGTGACGATCGCGAAGCGCCCCTCTGGCGGAAGCGGACGCAAGGATAAATGCATTAGTCCTGATTTTCGTAAAGTGAAATTTTTTCCGCGGAAGGGCCGGACAACCCGATTCGGTTGAAATGGTTCGTGAAATCAGTTTTCAGGCGCAACGGATTTTCGGGTCATTTTTGGCTGCTGCGAGCGAATTACACTGCGCACCCGGCACCCGTCGGGCAAATCAGTTGCGCTTTCGGTTATCCTCAATGCGGCGGGGAGCGGGCTTCTCCGTCGGCATGATCGTCACGGGCGGCGCATTCACGACGGCAACCGTGTTTCCGCCGCCAGTCGCGACAAACAGCGAGGTCGCGACCGCGGCGAGCAGCAGCCCGGAAACGATGATGGCAAGAAACAGGCGATCCATCAGGGAGAACGTAGCCCGTGCAGGTCTCGTTCCCGGCTGCACATTCAATTCATGTGCGGCGTTAAAGCGCCGCGTTCGGTCCAAAAGTGGACACTGCGCACGTGCGCCATCCGCCGCGTGAGATAGGGCACGCCGCTCAGGAACGATTGCGCGGCGGTGCCGTTGGGCCCACACACCCACCCAAATCAGGAGACAAAAAATGGGAATCTTCAGCAAGGACATCCGGTCGATGGACGACCTGTTCCTTCATCAATTGCAGGACATCTATTACGCGGAGCAGCAGATCACCAAGGCGCTGCCCAAGATGATCGACAAGGCCACCAACCGCGACCTTGCGGCCGGCTTCAAGTCGCATCTCGACGAGACCTACAAGCAGATCGAGCGGCTCGACAAGGTGTTCGAGAAGCTTGGCAAGAAGCCGAGCGCGACGCAGTGCCCGGCGATCGACGGCATCATCAAGGAAGCCGACGAGGTCGCGGGCGAGGTCGAGGACAAGGCCATCCTCGATGCGGCGCTGATCGCCAGCGCCCAGGCGGTCGAACATTATGAAATGTGCCGCTATGGCACGCTGGTGGCGTGGGCGGAGAAGCTCGGCCATGAGGATGTGGTGCGCTTGCTCACCACCAATCTCAACGAGGAGCATGCGGCCAACACCAAGCTCAACACCATCGCGATGCGCAAGGGCGTGAACACCAAGGCCGCCAACGCGGCGTGAGGTGAGCGC
This sequence comes from uncultured Alphaproteobacteria bacterium, assembly GCA_963802585.1. Classification (GTDB taxonomy): domain Bacteria; phylum Pseudomonadota; class Alphaproteobacteria; order Rhizobiales; family Xanthobacteraceae; genus Bradyrhizobium. The sequence goes on from CAWDJS010000033.1 coordinate 12,041, forward strand.
AGCGAAAGACAAGAGGCCTCCGGTTTTCCGGAGGCCTTTTTGTTGGTGGATTGCTCGTTGATGAATCGATCCGCTCGGCGGCTGCACCCTCACCCCTTGTGATCCGGTTTTCATCCAACACTGGACGTATCGTTGCACTTGGGTCCGTTCACGCCGAGACCGGCCCGCGCCGTCAGTTGCCCTGCTGTATGATCGTCACAGCCGGCAGGCGTTGTCGCCTCCGTTGTGCCCGGTACGCTATCCATCGCAACCCATAGCGGCTTGCCTGTCCATCGTGGCCGGGCGCATCCTCTCTCGCATGGGCAGCAAGTCAGGCGAGACGATTTACGGCGGATCGGTCCGGGCGGCGGCACTGCGAGCGACGAAGATTTCAGCCAGCGATCCGCCCTCGACGTGATGGCCGGGCGAGCGGTGATGCTGAGAGAGTTGCGGTCAACCCAGTCGGAAAGGGAACAGATGACAGTGTCAAGCATCTCCCACTATCGTGGTGGTACCATCGACGTTGTGGCACCCGTGGCCAAGAAGTTGAAGGCCGCCTATCTCAAACACGGGATCACCTATCGGCTGAGCCGCTTTGAAACCGGCCCCAATGTCGGAGACTGGTTAGTCGTTGTGCAGTACGACCAGACGGCCCAAGAGAAGTTGCAAGCAGCTATTGCGCAAGACCCCGAATGCCAACAGGCCTTTGCCGAGATTTCAAAGTTCGCGAAGAGGATTAGCCGAGAAATGGTCATCGATCTCGATCTTTGAAATAGCCGGGTTCGCTGCGCTGGTCTGCAGCGACGCGACGAATCTCATTCCGCCTGGACGGCCAATTCCTTGCGCACGGCTGCGACTGAGTTGCCGACCTTGTCGACCGCCTTCTGCAACTGCTCTTTCGAAACGCCAAGAGCCTTGGTCCAGCACTTGACCTCGTAAGCCTCGTGCATGTGGATCTTCGAACGGTCGCGCTGCTCCTTCTTGGTCAGGCCGTCCATGACGTTCCTCCTCGGAGGACCAACGACCAGGACACGGCATCCGTTCCGCTTTTGGTTGAGCATGATCTCATCGGAAAACCGGTACCCACTTTTCCGGATTATGCTCTACCGCGGCGGCTGCAGCCCCGGCGAAGTCAGCCATTCCGTCAAATGCGAAGCGGTGTCGGCGCGCCGCGCTCTGACCAGAAGCTCTTCGCGTTCTCTGCCGGGCGGAAGCTGTTCGGCGCGTTCGCGATCGGCTTCGGCCTGGAGACGAAGCCGCTCTTCAAGAGGCAGGGTTTGCTTGAAGCGTCGTCTCTGCATTGACGTGCTCCTTTCATTTCGAGGGGGCGGGAGCGCAACTGGCGCTCTCATCGCCGGCAACTTTGCAAGATGTTATGACTCTTCCGGCGCGGGCGCACCAACATAAATCAAGCCTCTGACGGAGCTTTGAAGGAACGTGCGCAAAGCGCTTGTTTCAAGGCCTTTTTTGACTCTTGAGTGGTTTACTCAAAGTGATCACGTGGCTCACACGGAGAAATGTCTCGTCGCTTGCGAAGGGCTTATGACTTCGCGACCCGCCGCCGTTTCTGCGTCATCGGTGGCCGCGCATATCGCGGCCGCCGCGCAGGTACGCCGCGCTTTTCCTTCAGCCGCTCCTCGACCGTCGGCAGTTGCACGTAGCCACCGAGCAGCTTCCACTCGGCCACCATGGCCGTCATCCGCGCGCGCATTTCCAGCACGCGCTGGGCGGCTTCCGTGCAGTCCTGGTCGTGATTGACCTGGTCGCGAATGACGTCCTCGGCGCGCAGCATGTCCGCGCGCAGGGCGCTCATCTCTTTCCGAATCTTGTTCAGCCTGTTGTCCATGAAAGCCTCCTTGGCACGGACGCGATCATAGGTACAAAACGTGAACAAATAGTCAAGGGGAAATTGCGATCTCGGATGGAGATTGGATCACGTCTACGGCGACACCATCGAGCCGGCCAGATGACTGACGCGCTACTCGGACGGCCGCGGAATATCTTTCGACATCAGGATGGTCGGCTCTTCACCAAAGAATCCTTCCCGAACAATCTTGAAACCGCGCTTTGCGTAGAAAGGTTTTGCCGTAACCGATGATTGCACGCTCAACGTCCCAAAAGCCCGGGCATTCGCAGTGTTTTCGACCGCGTCCATCAGCTTCGTGGCGATACCGCATCTCCAGCACATGCTGGGCGGCTTCCGTGCAGTCCTGGTCGTGATTGACCTGATCGCGAAATAACGTCCTCAGCGCACATCGTTAAGGCAAATCACAGTCGGTTCACCGAATAGTGTCGGCAAGCAATTGGCCGCATTTGATCACAAACGCTTCCTGAAATATCGTTAGACCGATAACAACAAATCCTTTTCAGCATTCCAATGAGTTTCCCGAACCCAATCGGGCGTCTTTGGTTTCAGTCTTCGATAACTGAGTCTGTTTCAGCTGACCAAGGAGGTTCGCCGCGACCAATTCTGCAAAGCCAGGCTTCGTCGCAAGCGTCTCTGTGATGGCCTGGATGTTATTGGCGGCACTCAATATTGCGCCCTGGGCCGCTAACTGACCTTTGACCTTCTGAAGTTCGGCCTCTGCGATGCGCGCCTGCTCCTCTGCCTCCTTCGCTGAACTCTTGGCCGTGGCGGCTGCCAAATAGGATTCTTTTTGACTCAACCTGCTTTGAGCCGTTACGTCAATTGCACGCGCTTCGAGATCGTTTATTTTGCCTGTGAGCCGGTCTATTGCTTTCAGAGCGGCGCTCTCGCTCACCGCGGAGAGGTTTTGCGCGACTAAGATCGAAATGGCGGTAACACCAGCGAAGATCAAACTACCGACTATACCAAGCCAGATCCAAAATCTTACAAAGAGCGCGCGCTCCAAGGCTAGGGGAATGGGATCACACGATTGCTTATCGACCCCTAATGCATCTGACATTATTTTCTCCAGAACCAGAAGTTGGATAAACTATCTAAGATTGCATAAATATCAAACAGAAAGCAAGCAACCGGCCTAACCGTGATGGTCGCATCCCTCAGATCACACCAAACGTACAAATATGAACAATTAGTCGGGGAACGGCATGGGCGGCATCACTTAAGGTAGCTACGGAAAAAATAGCCTGTGAATTATTGGGCCTTGATGTCAATTTCCATAGTCTCTGTTTTCTTGATAACCCACTGCTGCAAAGGTCTCGGCCTGTGAATTTCTAGCAACTCACCGAGCACAGCATCGATCCACATCTTCAATTGTCGAACTTCTGCAGCCGAGCTAAGAGTATGTGCGCCTTTAGCGCCCCGCGTGTAAGCGTCGCGGGTAATTCTCGCGCTGAGTTCCTCGGCTAAATTGATGGTCAATTCCGGCGCGGACATTTCCTCTTTCGAGAGTTTTCTTTTGCGAAAAACGTACAGCGCCTTTTGCCGCTGCGTCGGACGCTTCATGTCAGCCTCTAACTCAAATCCCTTTTCAGCCATCACGTCCACATCAGGCGCAAGATAGTTTAATGTTTCGCGGAGCACCTCTCTAAGTTCGTGCGCTATGCCGCGATATGAGCGACGTTGCACATCAGCGAGATCCAGCAAAGTTTGTTCGTATGAAGCGGCAGCGGCAGGCAAAATACGCGCCAAGGTCTTAACTATTAGATTTTCGATCGGCGTCGCGACCGCGATCTTGGCCGGGCGAGGGGCCATGATCGCCCCTACCCACGTTTGTTGCGACGGTTTTTAGTAACCGGCCGCGACGCGCTGGATCGCGGCAACCCGTGAACAATGAGGTTGTACCCCACCGGGTTGAGGCGGTATTCGCCTCGACTTACGTTTTCGAGGTATCCCGCAGCCGTGGCGTTCGTGAGAGCGGCCTTAGGAACGCGAGGCATCGGAAACGCCGCCATTTTGAAGTACTTGCGGATCGTTTCTACGTTCACGGTCGGCGACGCTTCAGGCTGAGACGCAAGTTCAGAAAGGTAGTAGGCGATCAACGCCACCATTTCGTTTGCCGAGCGAGGCTGTTTTTCCGCTGTGAGAGTTCGAATGTCTACAATAGCGGAGCTACGACCCGCATATGCGGTCGGTGCGGAAGTGTTTTCGGAAATAATCGGCGGTTCCGTTTGGAGCGCACTCATGTCTAGGCGCTTCAACACGTATTCGAGAACCCTGCTTCGGCCGGTTTCATCAAGCGGCTTCATTAGCTCGATAATCGTCTTGATAGCTTTAAGCTCAAGGTCCTCTGCCATATGCGCCTGGTCCTCGCGACCCAAATTCGCCAAAAGGTTGTGGCGATCAACCTAGCGACGCATTAAAGCGGATTCCGTTCATAATGAAGCATAACCTGCATGCCTGAAATAGTTAGCACATTCGCGCGGACTGATCCGTGGGATGAATGAGCGAATAGCTTTCGTGAGGCGCGGAACAGTTCGCGCGGCGACCTTACGCAGGAACGCCTTGAATTTGCTGTAGGGCAGTTCGATTGGATTGAGGTCGGGCGAGTATTTCGGCAGGTAGCGCAGCGTCGCATGCGCTTTCTCGATCGCCTGGCGAATGGCGGGCCCCATGTGCACGCGGCAGTTATCCATCACGACGATGTCGTTGCGCCGGAGCGTGGGAACCAAACACTGCTCGATATAGGCGAGGAACATCTCTCCAGTCATGGCGCCTTCGACCACCATTGGGGCGGTCATCTTATTGTGGCGCAAGGCAGCCACGAAGGTGATCGTCTTCCATGATCCAAGCGGAACGGTGCCGATCACCCTGTCGCCCTTCGGCGCACGTCCCCTGACCCGCGCCAAGTTTGTGCTAACCGCAGTCTCGTCGATAAACACCAACCGGGCGGAATCAAGCATCCCTTGCTCTCGGATCCAACGTCGGCGTGCTCGCGCCACATCCGCTCGCTGCCGTTCAGCAGCTTGCAGGCTTTTTTTTAAGGGTGATTCCGTGGCGATCGAGAAAACGCCAGAGCGAGCTACGGCTGGTTCGAATCCGTCGCTTGCGCAGCTCAGCGACGGTCTCCACCAAAGTCAGGTCCGGCTTTTGGGCGATCAGATCGAGTATCTGCTCCGCAAACTCTTCCAGCGGAGAAATGCTTCCGCCGCGCGGCTTCGGCGCGGCGCTGTTATTGTCGCGCCAGCGCTGTAGCCACTTGACCGCCGATGCTACACTCACCTCAAAACGTTCGGCTGCCTCGCGCCGCGATGCGCCCGCAGCCACGGCCTCGATAACGCGTTCCCGCAGGTCACCAGAATAGGCCTTCGGCATCCCCCGCTCCGCAAAAGGAGAATCAATGCACCAAGATTCGCCTATCTTTAACCCTTTGGGAATCCCACCGATTCAAATCAGCCGGGAACGGCTTTAGTATGCGAACAAGAGAGCCCGAGCGGAATGCACAGCTAACCGAATGCAAACCGACCCAATCGGCACGCAGGCTGTCATCGGCGCAGACGCTGTGTGAGCACAGCGCCCCCAAAACTTACGGCGAGGTAGCGCTTATTCAGCCTGAATTAGCACATGCAGCGCCAATCGCGCCCCCTTACCCGATCGCCACCCCGCCCCCGATGGTGCGG
>CAWDJS010000034.1:0-83476 GCA_963802585.1 uncultured Alphaproteobacteria bacterium
GGGTCGGACGTTCGAATCGTTCCGGGCGCGCCATTTTGAGACTGCTCGCGGCTCTGACGAGGCAATGCCTATGAAGGAAGTCTCCGTGGTCCACTCTGACCCAGATATCCTGGGTGGAACGCCTGTGTTTGTCGGAACGCGTGTGCCCGTGCAGGCCCTGATCGATTATATTGAGGGCGGCCACTCGCTGAAGGAATTTCTGGATGATTTCCCGACCGTGTCGCGCGAGATAGCGATCGCGGCGCTTGAGCAGGCCAAGGCCCATCTGATCGCCGATGCACGTGTTGCTTGACGAGTGTGTTCCTCGCGCGTTGCGCAACGACATTCCGGGGCATGAGGTCAAGACCATCGCCGAAATGGGATGGTCCGGCATCAAGAACGGCGAACTGCTGCAGCGGGCGGCCAGCAAGTTCGATCTTCTGCTTACGGTCGAAAGCAATCTCGAATATCAGCAAAACTTCACCGGCCTCTCGCTCGCCGTGATCGTCGTTCATGCGCCGAGCAACGACGTCGCGGTACTGCGACCCCTGATGCCGGCGGTGCTCGCAGCCCTGCCCCAAGTCAAACCGGGTACGGTTGCGCATATCCGCGGCTAGAATCGTTCCGGGCGCGCCGTCTTTCGAACTGCAACGAACGCGTCACGGCGCGTCGGAGCCGTCCTCCACGATCATCTCGTTGAGTTTTTGATCGACGGTCTCGACCGTGCGGTCGATCTCGGCATTGGGCGCGCCAAGCTCGTGCGAAATCAGCTTCACCAGCAGGTCGACCCGTTCGATGAAAGGCGCTCCAGCGGCCACCGCGCGGGCTGCCGACGAGGGCTTGAGAAGGCTTTCCGCCGCTTTGGCGTATTTCTCGAAAGGTACCTGATCTGCCGGGTCGGCCCCCAGACGCCGGGCCACGGCATCGACATGGTCATAGATCGACTGCGAGAGTTTCAGATCAGCGTGCACGGCGTCGCGGATCGACCGCGGCTCCTGCGGCGTGATGCAGCGGTAATTGCCGGTCAGCAGCATTGACCATTTGGCCAGCGGGACGAACAGCGAATCGAAAACCTTCAGCTTCACCGGAACATCCTGGCCGTCCAGCTTCACCGCGTCGATGTCCGCTTCCAGCTCCCGGAGCAGCTTGTTGTGGCTCTCATCTGCGAATGCCGCTGCCTTGAAGTTCGTCGGCAGGCCGACATGCAGAACATTCGCCGCCTCTTCGGGTGGACGGAAGGCCTGCGGATCGGGCGAGCAGAGCGTCACCAGTCCCGGTGTGAAGCGTTCCCACACCTGGGCGTTGGTGTAGGCCTCCTCCAGGTCCATTTCCTCAAGCGCCGGAATCCGCTTCAGATACGGCAGGGGCGGCATGTTCATGATCGAGAGACAAGGCAGCTTCGCCGCGGCGATCTTGATCATCAGGACTCGGATCGTATGGTTGGTGTATTGCGGCTCCTGCATGGCAAGACCGACCAGATCGTAACGCGAAAGATCGACGTCGGCGGGCGTTGTCGCGTCCACCTTCCCGGGAAGATCGCGCGAAAAGATCGCCCGGTGCGCCGGCTCGTCACGCAGCTTGATGCGAACCTCGGTGCCGTCGCGATTGATGAGCTCTGCCGTCTTCTTTCGGCACACCAGGGTCACGTTGTGACCGGCCATCAAGAGCTTGGTCGACAGCAGTGAGCCATACGAGGCTCCAAGGATCAGAATATTACGCGCCATACTCTCTCTTCCCCCTTTGGGCAAGGAGCGTCTAGCGAAAGTCGAGAGGCATTACAATCACCGCGCTTGGGAAGGCTGGCGACGCGCGAAACTCAGACGAAACCCGGCAGCACGATCTCGCTGATGATGGCGTCGTTGATGCGCCGCTGTTCGGTGCCCGGCTTGTCGTAGTTGCCGCAGTTCTGCGCCACCACGAGGTCGAGCTCGGGAAACACATACAGCCGCTGACCGCCCCAGCCGATGCCGCCCATCCAGCGTTGCCAGCGCTGGGACGCGCCGACGGGGGAAGCGCCAAGATACCAGTGATAGCCGTAGCGGCGGCCATCCTCGATCGTCACCACAGGCGTGATGGCGCGCTTCATCCAGTCGCGCGGCACGAGCTGCCGGCCGTCCCACACGCCGCCGGCGTGCACGAGCTGGCCGACCTTCAGGAGATCGCGCGGCAGCAGGCGCAGGCCGGAGGCGGCGCGGAATTCGCCGTCCCGGCCTTTCGCCCAGGTGGCGGGACCGAAACCCAGGGGATCGAACAGGACGCGCTGGCAATAGGCGAGCAACGGTTCGCCGGTGCCTTTCGCGATCAATCGGCCGAGCAGCGCGGTGGCGCCGCCGCAATAGCTCCATCTCGCGCCGGGCTCGCCGACGACCGGCCGCTCCAGGATGAAGCGGAGACGGTCGGGAGCTGCCTCCATCGCATTCTCGGCGTTGCGCGGGTTGCCATAGGGAATCGTGAGCTCGTCCCAGTCGAGCCCGAGCGTCATGCTGAGCACGTGATGAATGGTAAGGCGATCGCGGCCCGGCTGGCTGGCGAGATCGGGGTATTCCGGGAATTGATCATACAGTCTGGCTTCGGGTGCCGGCACCTTGCCGGCTGCGAGCGCGATGCCGTAGGCAAGACCGACCACGCTTTTGGACACCGAACGCAAATCGTGCGCCACCTCAGGGGCGAAGACGACCGTGCCGAGGAAGCCCCGGCCTTCCGCCTCATCCTCGCCCTGTCCGTAGTGCTCGAACACGAGCTTGCCGCCTCGGCTTATCAGGAGCGCATGCAGGCCGCTGACCTTGCCGTCCTGCTCGGCTTGCGCAAGGCGCCGACCGATCGGCTCCGGCGATGGTTCCGCAAAGGCGCGAGGTGACGCGATCAGGCCGGCGCCAAGCGCGGCCAGGAAGTGGCGGCGATCGAGGCGGGTGGTCGGCATTGCTGTCGGCAGTTTACACATCTCACTCTCCGTTCTCTCGGCCAAGGTCCTGTTCCGGTTTGAGCAGCCGGTAATGCAGCCGCGCGAAGCCGCCGAGTTTTCGGATCGCGCCGTTGAGGGCGAGCAGCAGCAGCGTCGCGATGGCTGTGCTGGCACAGATCAGCCCGAGGCTCGCCAGCGCGTGCAGCACGAGCGTGGAGACCGGCGCGGTGGCGGCGTGCTTGAAGACGCTCAACAGCAGCCCGATCCCGATGATCCCGAGGACGAAAATCACGAGGCCGAGGACGAGAACGGTCAGTACCGCGGCAAACAGCAGCGGCAACAGCAGCAGGATATCGACCGCAGCGAGGCCGCCGAGCGCCAGCAGCGCGGATGCGGAATTGCGCAGGCTGTGGTGGTTTTCCCAGCGCCGCAGCCCGGTCTCGGCGCGCAGCTCCCGCGCCAGTCGCCGGGGATCGCCGAGCGCGGTGGCGATGTCTTGCTCGCTGCGCCCGGCGGCAAGGCCTTCGTCGAAATGGGCGCCGTAGTCGCCCACGATCTCGTCGATGTCCTGCCCGGGAAGTCCGGCAAGTCCGTCGCGCAGAATGCGCAGGAACGCCGCCTTGTTCATTTGCCGTCTCCGAGAAGCTGCGCGACCGCGTCCGCAAATGCCCGCCACTCGCGCTTCTGCACCGCCAGTGCGGCGCGGCCGGCGGGCGTGAGCCGATAATATTTTCGCGGCGGACCGCTGCTCGACTCGACAAGGCGCGTGGCGACCAGCCCGTCATCCTGCATGCGGCGCATCAGTGGATAGATCGTCCCTTCGCCCATGCCGATGCCCGCCGCGAGCGTAGAGGCGATCTCATAGGCATAGCTTTCGCCACGGGCCAGCAACGCCAGCACGCACATCTCCAGCGCCCCTTTCTTGAGCTGAATTTGGGTCGTCGATTCCGTCATCGAACTCCTGCGAGCGACATGTCCTGTATATAACAAGGTACCATGCTATGCAAGGTACCTGTGCAGACTTTAATCGGGCCAGTGTTGGTTGCAGAAAGGGAGTGCCGGGTGCCGCGGCCGGCGGCACGACGTTTCGCGGGGCAATTAGTTGGCCGCTTTCACATTATCGCATTGCGATCGAACAACTGCCTTTTGCTGGATCCATCGCCATGATCTTCAATGATGCGGAGTTGCTTGCCATCATCGACAATCTCGAAGAAGATTTTCGTGTCGCTCGGATCGTCGCGCCATCGCCCGGGATCGGTGGCCCAGAGGACGCGATTGCCTTCTATCCGGCATCTATAGGTCCAGGCGAAATTGTCTATCGGCCGGACGTAGGTCAGGAACAGGACGCCGTCCGCGGTCAGACTTACCTGCATCATCTTCGGATCGCGACCCGTGATCGACGCAATCGCCGTTCGACAAATCGCCTCGACCTCGAAGGCCGGCGCAGCGGATGCCCGCGACATGCCCGACAGCAACAACACGAGCGCAGCTATCCGGAGAGCGAAAAGCACGGGCAAATCTGATCGCTTCTTCATGTTCAACCCCGAACCCTGCAATGCGATGGTCTCGCCGAGCCAGCCGTCCATCGCCCGAAGTGCCGGGAAATGCCCAAACATCGATATAACTGCACGATTACCGCGCAGCCAGGGAAAGGTCGGCGCGGGCGTCTTTCGTGCTCACGCTGCACATGATCCGAAGGGCGGAGCCGGGTGAGCGGAAAACGCCGTCGCGCAGGCGCGCATTCTCAACGCAGTTCCTCGCCTCCAGCACGATCGAGGCCGTCTTGACCCCCGTCAGGATCGCAGCCGATCGGCCGACGAACTCGTACCATTTGGGCCCGGGAGACGGCGGGCTGAGGTAGCGCAAGGTCATTCCGAGCGGTCCCTTGCAGAGGAGATAGGCGCCGTAATCATCCTCCTCATCGCCGCGGGCGCTCAGCGCAATGGAATTGTCGGCACCGCGCGGGCCCGCATCCAGATCGATCTTGCCGGCAATTTCCCTGGCCTTCGCATCGCATTCGTCGGCGCGGACGCTCGATGCCGACAGGGCCGACAGCAGGAGCAGGGTCGAGACAAGGCAACGCATCGGTTCTCCAGGCAACCGGGCGAGCTTACCCCATGTGTAGTCAACGCCAAGGAAACACCGGGCGATGCCGATGACAGGCGCGGCCGAAGCCCCGGTTTGATGTGGACATTTGGGCCATCCGCCCAAGATAATTGTTGCACCCGATCGGACGGATTTGCTTCGTTCAATCCGGCAACGAAGGGGATGTGAACGTGAGCCAGGCAACACTCGGCGTCGGAGACGTCGCGACCGAAACCGGCGTCCGGCGCGCACGCCGCAACGCCGTTCTCGGATCCGCCATCGGCTATGCGACGGATGGCTTCGACCTGCTCATCCTCGGCTTCATGCCGCGGCCGATCTCCGCCGATCCCGGACTGACGCAGGCGCAAGGCGCCTCGCTGGTCACGGCCACGCTGTTCGGGGCCGTGCTCGGCGGCTTCGGCTTTGGCTGGCTGTCGGACCGGCTCGGCCGGGTCCGCGTGCTGGCCTGGACCATCGTCTGTTCGCGGTGTTCACCGGCTTGTGCGCGCTGGCGCAAGGCTATTACGACCTCCTGATCTACCGCACCATTGCCGGCCTCGGCCTTGGCGGCGAGTTCGGCATCGGTATGGCGCTGGTCGCGGAAGCCGGTCCGGCCGCCGAACGGGCGCGGGTGTCGTCCTATGTCGGGCTCGGCTGGCAGGGCGGCGTGCTGATGGCGGCCATCGTTACGCCGCTGCTGCTGCCCGTGATCGGCTGGTGCGGCATGTTCCTGCTCGGAGTTTTGCCGGCCGTCGCGGCTTATGCCATTCGCCGCACGCTGGACGAGCCTGAGTTGTTCCTGAACCGCACCAAGGCCGACACCCAGCAATCCTCGTTCCGGCTGCTGGTGAAGGATGTCGAGACGATCAAGTTGTCGATCGGCGTGGCGATCCTCTGCTCGGTGCAGAATTTTGGCTATTACGGCGTCATGATCTGGCTGCCGAACTATCTGTCGACGCGGTTCGGCCTGGCGCTGACGCAGACGGCGATCTGGACCACGGCCACGATCGCGGGCATGGCAATCGGCATTTTCGTGTTCGGTCAGGTTGCCGACCGCGTCGGCCGGCGCACGGCCTTCTTCATCTACATGGCCGGTGCGGCGGTGATGGTGCTGCTCTACGCGCGGCTCACCGATCCGACCGCGCTGCTGTTCGCCGGCATGGTCATGGGCTTTTTCGTCAACGGCATGCTCGGCGGCTACGGCGCGCTGATGAGCGAGCTCTATCCGACCGCTGCGCGGGCCACCGCGCAAAACGTGCTGTTCAACATCGGCCGCGCCGTCGGCGGCTTTGGTCCGCTGCTGGTCGGCCTCGTCGCATCCGCGAAGGGATTCGAGTTCGCCATCACGCTGCTGGCGGCGCTCTACGTCGTCGATCTCGTCACGATGTGGCTCCTGATCCCGGAGCGGCGCGGCGCCGAGCTCCAATAGGCGACAAAGCACCCGCGCCGGAGGCTTTACGCCTCGGCCATTTGTTGCGCGCCGCCGAGCAGCTTCACATTGAGTCGGCCGCCGGCGAACAGCATGTCGTCGAGTGCTTCATCGATATCGGCGGATATGGCCGAATGGCCGCCGTCGCGCGCGATCGCGCTTTGGGCGATCCGCCGCATCAGTTCCTTGATGAAGGCCGCGCTGACGCCCGCCGTGCGCCGCACGGCTTCGTCGACAATGGCGGCGTCAAGTGTCAGGCCCCTGCCGTAGAGCCTGACCAGCTTGCCGCGTCCGATATCGTCGGGCAGTCTCACCTCGATGGCCTGATCGATGCGGCCGGGCCGGCCGGCCAGCGCGGTTTCCAGCTCTTCCGGCCGGTTCGTGGTGAGCACGAACAGGATGTCTGCATCTTCCTTCAACCCATCCATTTCATTGAGCAGCTTGTTGAGTAACGACTCCTCGCAGGGACCGTCCATATCATTGCGGTCGCGAGCAATGAGATCGACGTCCTCGATCACGACCATCGCCGGCTGCAGCAGGCGCGCCAGACCCATATAGGCGCCGAGCCAGCCCATCTGCGCGGCCGTGATAATCAAGGTCGTGTGGCCAGGCAGATTGGCCGCGAGGTAACGAATGGTGTGGGTCTTGCCGGTGCCCGGCGGTCCGTAAAGCAGGATGCCCTTGCGCGTCGAAAGACCCAGCCTGCGCAGCGCTTCACGGCTTTCGACAAACCGCAGAACGTTGCGATCGAGCAGCTTCAGCGTTGGCTCGCTCAGGATGACCTGCTCGCGGTGCACGGGAGGGAGCCGATGCACCATGAGGCCGACCGACCTGCCGCGATATTCGTCGTCGGCATCGAAGGACAAGACCTTGCCGCGATAGGAGTGTGCCTCTCGCACCGCCGCTTCCAGCTCCGCAAAACAATGCTCGGCGAAGCTTTCGCCGGCATCGCCGGCCAGCACCGCTATTTCAACGCGGAGGAGTGGTTCCGGGCTGTATTCTCGGAAGCGGGCAAGGACGACGACATAAGGCAGTTCGCCGTGCTCGCACAGCCATAATCCGTTGCGCAGGCACTTCACCGGCGCGGCTTCGCCGACGTCGACGTCGAGATATTGCGGCGGCGCCAGTGCTTTCGCTTGCCGGCCATCCCTCAAGAGCTGCGCGAAGTCGAGGTCGTTGCGGTATTCCTCGTGAATGCCGAAGAAATCGACCGGAGATGCGAACAATCTGGCGAGCGCGACCTGGACATCGGCCTGCATGTGCAGCGGAAACCGCCGCAATCTCGTGACCAGCGCGCTCGGCGGGGTGCCGGAGAAATGCCAATCAAGGGCCTCGCACGCGTAGGCGAATGTTGCATCCTCGGCTTCGTCGGAGGAATCTGTCGCTTCCTCGCCGGTCACGCGCAAGGGATGTCCGGCCTCGCGCACGCGCCGTTCGCACTCATCGAGCAATACCTTCGCCACCGTAGCCGGATAGGGGCCGGACGCGGACATGCCTTCCCGGTGTATCTGCGCAACCGTTGCCCGCGCGTCGCGCTCGGATTTGGCAAAGACGGTCCGGATGAGCGAATGGACAAACTCCTTCGGGGTCTTGTCGTCTTTATGGAAAACAAGCCAGACAGTCTCGGCCGACGCGGCGCTGACATCGTGAATGAAGCCCCCTGCACACAACCAATGCTCGACAGGAACAAAAGAAGAACACCATAGAATGCGCGGCTCGTCAAGCCGGACAAATTCAAACCGTTCGTTTGGCCGGTTCGCATGATTGCCGATCGGCCTGCTTGAGGTTACGAAGCCGGGCGCCAACCTTCGCGAGCTATCCTCATGACCACATCAACCGTCACCCCGCAGGACATTCGCCGTGCGCTCCTGCTGCGCCAGGAAATCGCGCTGCTCGATATCAGGCACGAGGGCGCCTTCGCCACCGGGCACCCGCTGTTCGCCGCCAACATGGCGGCGGACCGGATCGCGATCGAGGCCGGGCCGCGGCTGCCGCGCAAAAATGTGCCGATCGTGTTGTATGACAACGGCGAAGGACTGGTGGTGCAAGCGGGCGCTCACCTCAACGCACTCGGCTACACCAATGTCCGCGCGCTGGCGGGTGGCCTTGAGGCCTGGCGCGAGGCCGGGTACGAAATCTTCCAGGACGTCAATTCCTACGCCAAGGCGTTCGGCGAGCTGGTCGAGGCGCGCCGCCATACGCCCTCGCTCGGCGCGGACGAGGTGGCGTCGCTGATCGCCGACAAGGCCAACATCGCCATCCTCGATGTCCGCCGCTTCGACGAATACACGACCATGAACATTCCGGGCTCGTTAAGCGTGCCCGGTGCGGAGCTGGTGCTTCGCGCCGGCCGCGCGGCGCCCGATCCCGACACCACCATCATCGTCAACTGCGCCGGCCGCACCCGCTCGATCATCGGCACGCAATCGCTGATCAATGCTGGCCTGCCCAACAAGGTGCGGGCGCTGCGCAACGGTACCATCGGCTGGACGCTGGCACGGCACAGCCTCGAGCATGGCGCCGACCGTCGCGGCGACATCGGAATGTTTGACGGTGCAAAGGACAACGCCCGCGATGTCGCCTATCGCGCCGGCGTCCGGCATCTCTCTCCAAGCGAAGCCGCTGCGCTCTCGGCGGACAGCGCACGCACGCTCTATCGCTTCGACGTGCGCGAGGCGGACGAGTACACGGCCGGCCATCTCGCCGGCTTCCGTCACTATCCCGGCGGCCAGCTCGTGCAGGAGATCGATATGGCCGCGCCCGTGCGCGGCGCGCGCATCCTGCTCACCGACGACAAAAGCGTCCGCGCCGACATGACGGCATCCTGGCTCGCGCAGATGGCGTGGGAAGTGTATGTGCTCGACGGCGGCTATGACGGCCCGCTGGAATCGGGCCCGCCGCTCATCCTGCCCAAACCCGATCCGTCCCACCGCTACCGGCGGCCCTATGAAGGCACCGAAGTCGCCGAGAGAGCGATGCAGGCCTATCTCGATTGGGAGTTCGGCCTGGTCGAGCAGCTCCGCCGCGACGGGACGCACGGGTTCTTTGTGATTTGAGCGTGCTTCAGCGCGCGCTTACGCTGGCTGTGGCACCTCCGCCAGCATCTCTTTGACCAGCGGCACGACCTTGGTGCCGTAGAGCTCGATGCTCTTCATCAGCTTCTCATGCGGCAGCGGACCGGCCGAATATTTCAGCTGGAAGCGGGCGAGGCCGAGCGCCTTGACGGTTGCGGCGATCCTGCGCGCCACGGTTTCGGGCGAGCCGACATAGAGCGAGCCGTGATCGGCTTCGTGCACGAACTCGTCGCGGCCCATCGGCGGCCAGCCGCGCTCCTTGCCGATGCGGTCGCGCATGGTCTTGTAGTCGGGCCACAGTTCCTCGCGCGCCTTCTCGTCGGTCTCGGCGACATAGCCCGGCGAGTGCACGCCGATCGGCTTCGCGCGCCGGCCGAATTGTTCATAGGCGCGGTGATGCAGATCGACATAGGGCTTGAAGCGCTTCGGATCGCCGCCGATGATGGCAAGCATCAGCGGCAGGTCGTAATGCGCCGCGCGCACCACCAATTCCGGGCTGCCGCCGACGCCGATCCAGGTTTTAAGCCGGCCGTGCTCGACCGGCGGATACACCGACTGGTCCTTGAGCGGCGCGCGCAGCTTGCCCTGCCAGGTCACAGGCTGTTGCTTCAGGAGCTCGACGAACAGACCGAGCTTCTCCTCGAACAGCTCTTCATATTGCTTGAGATCGAAGCCGAACAGCGGGAAGGATTCGGTGAACGAGCCGCGGCCGACGATCACCTCGGCGCGGCCGTTCGACGCCGCATCCACCGTCGCAAAACGTTGAAATACGCGGATAGGATCATCCGAGCTCAACACCGTCACCGCGGAGCCGAGCTTGATATGTTTGGTGCGGGACGCGATCGCCCCCAGCACGACCTCCGGCGAGGAGATCGCAAAGTCAGCGCGGTGATGCTCGCCCAGCCCGATGAAGTCGATGCCGAGCTGATCGGCCAGATCAGCCTCGTCGATCACGTTGCGGATCACCTGCGCATGCGGCAGCGGCGCGCCGCTCTTGTCCCTGGTGACGTCACCAAAAGTGTCCAGTCCAAATTCGAGGGGTTGGGTCATTGATCCGATTTTCATACGAGAGCAGGGCTTCTGAACCCGAAAGCTAAGCAACGTCGCATCAGGCGGCTAGGGCGCTTTGGCGAAATGCATGGTTTCCATTTTTTAATCGCGGCATCCCGCGGGCCTGAAGTTTCCCGCGATCGGCCTATCTGCTACAGCGGTGCGCCATCAATCCTGCAAAGGGAGTGCCTTGTTTCAGCTCGACCATATCACAATCGCCGCCGGCAGTTTGGCCGATGGCGTCGCGCATGCCGAGGCCGCGCTGGGCGTATCCATCCCCGTTGGCGGCGCGCATCCGCTGATGGGCACGCACAACCATCTGCTTCGTCTCGGCGACACGCTGTTCCTCGAGATCATCGCGCCCGATCCGGCAGCGTCACCGTTGTCGCGGCGGCGCTGGTTTTCCCTTGATGATCCCAGGCTGGGTGCCGAACTCGCTGTCTCGCCGCGTCTTGTGACCTGGGTGCTTGCCACCGACGATATCGAAACTGCGCTGCGCGAGATACCGCATGCCGCGGGGCCTGCGGTCGCGGTGACGCGCGGCGATCTGGCCTGGCAGATCTCGGTCCCTGATGACGGGTCGATGCCGTTCGGCGGCGCTTTCCCGACACTGATCCAGTGGCCGCGCGGCCCGCATCCGGCATCCAAGATGCCTGAACTCGGCTGCAGCCTCGTCTCGTTCGAGATTGCGCATCCGGACGCCGAGCTGATCGGCCGCTCGCTAGGGCCTTTCTTTGATGATCCGCGCGTGCGGTTTTCTGCGGCCGAAAGGCCATTGCTCTCCGCCACGATCTGGACGCCGCAGGGCGAGCGGCGAATACAGTGAGCATGTTGCGGTCGGCCGGGTTCTATCCCATTGAAATAGCGCGATTATTGGAAATGCTGTTCTATTCACATTATTGGTTAACTAACGATTAAGGATGCATTTGCCGGCGCGAAAGCCCGGGCTTAGCGTGCGTTGGGGAGCTGCCCGGCAACCAACGAATTGGTGCGTATCATGACGTATAGAATGTATAGCGCGTTGATCGCGTCTCTCGGCGCCGTCGCTTTGATGCTTCCTGCCAGCGAGGCAATTGCGAGGTCCGGAGCCGCGCCGGGTGGATCGGTTGCTTCGGCGCGCGCGATGGTCCGTGGGCCGATTGGACCGGCGTTCCGGCATCACCGTAGAAATTCTGGCGGGACCTTCTGGCCGGGCGATTACGGCGATGGAGCCTACCCGTCGGGTGGCGCACCCTATGCGGACGTGCCGCCGCAGACGTCGCAGGATGTGCATTACACCACCAC
The DNA here is from genome assembly GCA_963802585.1 of uncultured Alphaproteobacteria bacterium. Classification (GTDB taxonomy): domain Bacteria; phylum Pseudomonadota; class Alphaproteobacteria; order Rhizobiales; family Xanthobacteraceae; genus Bradyrhizobium. The sequence goes on from CAWDJS010000034.1 coordinate 11,804, forward strand.
CTACGACGTTCCCTGGGATTGGGCCCATCGCTTCCCGCCGAATGTCGCGCCCTCCGACAAGCCCTATGTGTCGAGCTGCCCGGTAGAGACCGTGAAGACGACCGGCCGCGACGGCAGCGAGCAGACCATCAACGTCATGCGGTGCTACTGATAGCGGCACTTGCGACTGATCGAATGTCGTAGAAATCAAGAAGCCGTCCCTTGGGGCGGCTTTTTTCATTTTGAAGTGCTTCCAAAGCCGTGAAACCAGCGAGCATGTGACGAATTATGCTCGTGTGTCAGATTCGCCGTCATGCCACGCGAAAGCGGGGCATCCAGTATTCCAGAGGCGTCTCGAATAAGCTCAGATGTATCTGGAATACTGGGTCGCCCGGTCAAGCCGGGCGACGACGATCTTCGGAATGGAGCTCTCCTTGACCGGGTTGAGATTGATCGGCGACATCGGCGGCACCAATGCGCGGTTTGCGATCGCGGAGGGCGGCAAATACCGGCAGCTCAAGCATGTCGAGAACGAGCATTATCCTTCGCTGCACGACGCGATGGAAGACTACCTGAAGGCGCTGCCGCAGGCCGAACGCACCAACCTCGCCGGTGCGCTCGCTATCGCAGGCCCCGTCCTTGGCGACCGTATATCGCTGACCAACAAGGCGTGGTCGTTCTCCATCGAGGATCTGAAGCAGAGCCTGCATCTGACCACGCTCGCCGTCGTGAACGATTTCGCCGCCAATGCCCACGCCATTCCGCATCTCACGCCGCAGCAGAAATTCGCCATCGGCCCCGCCATTGCCAATCCGCATGGCAATATCGGCGTGGTCGGACCCGGCACCGGGCTTGGGATGAGTTCGCTCATTCCGAACGGCGATGGCTGGACGCTGGTGGTGGGCGAGGGCGGCCACGCCACGCTCGCTGCATCGACCGAGGAGGAGTTCGCGATCATCCAGATGCTGTGGAAGCGCTGGAGCCATGTCTCGGCCGAGCGCGTGCTGAGCGGCGCGGGGCTGGTGAATCTCTATGAAGCGCTGTGCGCGATTCGCGGCATCGAGCCTCTCATGCTGTCGCCGGCCGACGTGACGCGGCGCGCGATGGACAAGTCGGACGAAATCTGCGTCCGCGCCTTCGATCGCTTCTGCGAATTCCTGGGCAGCGTCGCCGGCGACCTTGCGCTGACCATCAGCGCCTTCGGCGGCGTCTATATCGCCGGCGGAATCCTGCCGCGCTTCAAGGAGGCCTTTGCGGCTTCCGCCTTCCGCCAGCGTTTCGAGAGCAAGGGACGCTTTGCCTCCATGCTCGCGAAAATGCCGACCTGGCTCATCCTCGAGGAATCGCCGGGCCTGATCGGGCTCGCCAACATGCCGCTGGAATGAAGGTTTCGGCTGAAAAGTAAAATAATATGACTAGAAAAGACCTTTAAGCTGTGGAACGGTACCGATCGACCGGCAATTCAAGCTGGCATCGGTGTCCAAATACCTGATTTGGGCGCCTCAATCACAAGATATGAGGAAGCGTCTGATGGCCCTGAAAACAATCATGGTGAGCCTCGCCCTCGCTGGCGCGGCGTTCATTGCTCCCGCGACCGCGGCCCAGCTCACGGTCGGCTTCTCGCAGATCGGATCGGAATCGGGATGGCGGGCGGCGGAGACCACCGTCTCCAAATCCGAAGCCTCTAAGCGCGGCGTCAATCTGAAGATCGCCGACGCGCAGCAGAAGCAGGAAAACCAGATCAAGGCGATCCGCTCCTTCATCGCGCAGGGCGTGGACGCGATCTTCCTGGCGCCGGTGGTTTCCTCCGGCTGGGATGCGGTGCTGAAGGAAGCGAGCCAGGCCAAAATCCCGGTGATCCTGCTCGACCGCGACATCGATCCGTCGGGCAAGGAGCTGTACCTCACTGCCGTCACCTCGGACAGCGTGCATGAAGGCGAAGTCGCCGGCGACTGGCTTGCGAAGGCGGTCGGCGACAAGCCGTGCAACGTCGTCGAGCTGCAGGGCACGGTCGGCGCCAGCGTCGCGACCAACCGCAAGAAGGGTTTTGATACCGCGATCGCCAAGCATCCGAATATCAAGACGGTGCGCAGCCAGACCGGCGACTTCACCCGCGCCAAGGGCAAGGAAGTGATGGAAAGCTTCATCAAGGCCGAAGGCGGCGGCAAGAACATCTGTGCGGTCTACGCGCACAATGACGACATGATGGTCGGTGCGATCCAGGCGATGAAGGAAGCCGGCCTCAAGCCGGGCAAGGACATCCTCACCGTGTCGATCGACGCCGTGCCCGACATCTACAAGGCGATGATGGCTGGAGAGGCCAATGCCACCGTCGAGCTGACGCCGAACATGGCCGGCCCCGCCCTCGATGCGCTGATCGCTTACAAGGACAAGGGCACCACGCCGCCGAAATGGATCCAGACCGAGTCCAAGCTCTACACCCAGACCGACGATCCCCAGAAGCAGTACGACAGCAAGAAGGGCCTCGGCTACTGAGTTGGACGTTTGCCTAACACTTCAACTCGTCATGCCCGGCCTTGTGCCGGGCATCCACGTCTTGGCTTCGCATAAAGAGGTGGATGGTCGGGACATAGGCGAGCGGAAGCGACGCCGTCCTTCGGACGGCTATGCCCGGCCATGACGATGCGTAAACGTCAGCGCGAAAGCCTGCTCGTGCGATACTTACCTCAGAATCTGCTCCGATCGGGCTATGATGGCCACGTGTCCGCCAGGCGATGGCGGACACAGGCGAGAGTATTGCATCCATGAATGACACGAGCGCGCCTCGGCCGCTTCTGGAAGTGCGCGGGCTAGCCAAGAGTTTTGCCGCCCTGCGCGCGCTTGATCACGTCGACTTCACGCTGCGGCCGGGCGAAATCCATGCCCTCCTCGGCGAGAACGGCGCCGGCAAGTCGACCCTGATCAAGGTGATCACCGGGGTGCTGTCGCGCGACGATGGCATCATCCGCCTCGAAGGCAACGAGATCGCGCCGCGCACGACCAAGGAGGCGCTCGCGGCCGGCATCGCCACCGTCTATCAGGAAGTGAACCTGCTGCCGAACCTGTCGGTGGCGCAAAACCTCTATCTCGGGCGGCAGCCGACCTTTTGCGGCCTCATCCGCGAAGGTGAGATGAAGCGCCGCGCCGCCGCGCTGCTGGCCGGCTATGGCCTGCATATCGATGTCGCAGCGCCACTCGGCGTCTATTCGGTGGCGATCCAGCATGTCTGCGCGATCGCGCGCGCCGTCGATCTTTCCGCGCGGGTGCTGATCCTGGATGAGCCGACGGCGAGCCTCGACCGGCATGAGGTCGAGATGCTGTTCAAGACCATGCGCGCACTCGCCGCACGCGGCATCGGCATCATCTTCGTCACCCATTTCCTCGACCAGGTCTATGAAATTTCCGACCGCATCACGGTCCTGCGCAACGGCAAGCTGATCGGCGAGCGCGCGACGGCCTCGCTGCCACGGATCGATCTGATCCACATGATGCTCGGCCGCGAACTGAGCGAGACCACCGGCGAGCGCGCCGCGCATGATCGCGCGCCGGGAAAGCCCTGCGCCACTTTCACGGGCTACGGCAAGGCCGGCACGATCGCGCCGTTCGATCTCGAGCTGCGCCACGGCGAAGTGGTTGGGCTCGCTGGCCTGCTCGGCTCCGGCCGCACCGAGACGGCGCGGCTGGTGTTTGGCGCCGAGCGCGCCGACAGCGGCACGGCGAGCGTGGAAGGCGAAATCATTCGGCTGCATTCGCCGCGCGACGCAGTGCGGCTCGGCTTCGGCTATTGCCCGGAAGAGCGCAAGACCGACGGCATCGTGGCCGATCTCACCGTGCGCGAGAACATCGTGCTGGCGCTGCAGGCCAAGCTTGGCATCGCGCGTCCGCTGTCGCGCCGCGAGCAGGATGCGATCGCTGCGCGCTTCATAAAGCTTCTCGACATTCGCCCGCCTGAACCGGAGCGCCCGGTCGGGCTCATGTCCGGCGGCAACCAGCAGAAAGTGCTGCTGGCGCGCTGGCTTGCGACCGAGCCGCGTTTGCTGGTGCTGGACGAGCCGACCCGGGGCATCGATGTCGGCGCGCATGCCGAGATCATCCGCCTGGTGCGCGAGCTTTGCGACCGCGGGCTGGCGCTGTTGGTGATCTCTTCCGAGCTCGACGAGATCGTCGCCTATTCCAACCGCGTCGTGGTGCTGCGCGACCGCGCCCATGTCGGCACCTTGCAGGACGGCGCGATCAGCGTGCCCGCGATCGTCTCGGCGATTGCCGCGGACCACGCGCCGGAGGGCGCCTGACATGCCGCTTCGCCTGCCCCGCCGTGGCCTCGCCCAGATCCTCGCGCTCATTGCCATCCTGCTGATCGACCGCGTCGTCTCGCCGCAATTCTTCGATCTGCGCCTGCAGGACGGACGGCTGTTCGGCAGCCTGGTCGATGTCTTCAACCGCGGCGCGCCGGTGGCGCTGCTCTCGCTCGGCATGGTGCTGGTGATTGCCACCGGCGGCATCGATCTGTCCGTGGGCGCAGTGATCGCGATCTCGGGCGCGATCGCGGCGAGCCTTGCCGACAGCTATCCCTGGCCGGTCGCGGTATCGGCCGCGCTCGGTGCGGGGTTGATCTGCGGTGCCTGGAACGGCTTCCTGGTCGCGGTGCTGCGCATGCAGCCGATCGTCGCGACCCTCATTCTGATGGTCGCCGGCCGCGGCGTCGCCCAGCTCATCACCGAAGGCCGCATCGTCACTTTTACATCGCCCGACCTCGCCTGGTTCGGCACCGGCTCCGTGCTCGGCATCCCGACGCCCATCGTGCTCGTGGCGCTCATGGTTGTTGTCACCGGCCTCGTGGTGCGCGGCTCGTCGCTGGGACTTCTGATCGAGGCGGCCGGCGGCAATGCGCGCGCGAGCGAGCTTTCCGGCGTCGGCATCAGGCCCTTGATCATCGCTGTCTACATGTGGTGCGGTCTCTGCGCTTCGCTCGCGGGCATTGTCACAGCCGCCGACATCATGGGCGCCGACGCCAACAATGCCGGGCTCTGGCTCGAGCTCGACGCCATCCTCGCGGTCGTGATCGGCGGCACCTCGCTGTTCGGCGGACGCTTCAGTCTCGTGCTCGCGGTCTGCGGCGCGCTGGTCATCCAGGCCATGAACACCGGCATCCTGCTGTCGGGCTATCCGCCGGAGTTCAATCTGGTGGTCAAGGCCGCGGTGGTGATGGTGGTGCTGCTCTTGCAATCGCCAAAGCTGTCGGGCCTTGCTGCGACGTTACGGAGGCGGAAGGCATGACGCGGCTGCCTCCGGTTGCGATCACGGCGCTGGTGTTTCTGGCCGGCTTTGCGGTCTGCGCCGCTCAATTTCACAATTTCGCCTCCACCCGCGTCGTCGCCAATCTCCTCACCGACAACGCCTTCCTCGGCGTAGTCGCGACCGGCATGACCTTTGTCATCATCTCCGGCGGCATCGACCTCTCGGTCGGCTCCGTGATCGGCTTCACCACGGTGTTCGTGGCGCTGTCGATCGAGCGGCTCGGCATACCGCCGATGCTCGCCTTCGTGCTGCTGCTCTTGCTCTGCGCCGCGTTCGGCGCGGCGATGGGCGCCATCATCCATTTCTTCGAGATGCCGCCGTTCATCGTCACGCTCGCCGGCATGTTCGTCGCACGCGGCGTCAGCTTCCTGATGTCGACACAATCGACGCCGATCACCGCGCCGCTTTATTCCGCGATATCCGACTTCGCCATCATGCTTCCGGGCGGCGGGCGATTGAGCGCGATCGCGCTGATCATGCTGGCGGTCGTGATATCAGGCATGGTGCTGCTGCACTGCACCCGCTTCGGCGCCAATGTCTATGCGCTGGGCGGCAACCGCACCGCGACCGCGCTGATGGGCGTCGCGGTGGGTTCGTTGACCGTGCGCATCTACATGCTGTCCAGCGTGCTGGCGGGCATCGCCGGCATCGTATTCTCCTTCTACACTGCGGCCGGCTATTCGCTTTCCGCCGTCGGCGTCGAGCTCGACACCATCGCCGCGGTGGTGATCGGCGGCACGCTTTTGACGGGCGGGCAGGGCTCCGTGCTCGGCACCTTCATCGGTGTGCTGATCCAGGGGCTGATCCAGACCTACATCAATTTTGACGGGACGCTGTCGAGCTGGTGGACCAAGATCGCAACCGGCATCCTGCTGTTTGCCTTCATCGCCCTGCAGCAGGCCATCGTCCGAATAGCCGGCCGGTCGCGCCCGCGTGGGGAAGGAGTAAAATCATGAGCTCCCGCCTGGTGGTCATTCCAACGCGACGTGCCCATTCCAACCATGAGCAGGTTGCCCGCAGCGTCGGCATCGACATCATCGCCGGCCGCTATCCCGAGGGCGCGCGGCTGCCGGGCGATGCCGAACTCACCGCGCAATTCGGCGTGTCACGGCCGGTCTTGCGCGAGAGCGTCAAGACGCTGGTGGCCAAGGGCCTGCTCACGACAAAGGCCCGCGTTGGCACCGTTGTGCGCGAGCGCGGCTCCTGGAACATGTTCGATGCCGACGTGCTGGCCTGGCATCTCGATGTCGGTATCGACCGGCGCTTCCTTTCCGATCTCGCCGAGATCAGGCTCGCGATCGAGCCGCGCGCGGCGGCGCTCGCCGCGACGCGGCGCTCCGAGGCCGATATAGCCGAGCTGCGCCGTGCCCTCGACATCATGCAGCGCGCGCCTTCTGATTCCGACGCCTTCACCGATGGCGATCTCGCTCTGCATATCGCGGTCGCCAGTGCGTCAGGCAATCCCTTCATGCGCTCGGTCGACGCCGTCATCTCCGCGGCACTGCGGGCTTCGTTCCTGCTCAGCGCGCCCACCGATCCCGATGATCGCGAGACGGTATTGAGCTGGCACCAGCGCATCGTCGATGCGATCGCGGAAGGTAATCCGAAGGCAGCGAACGAGGCCATGACCGCGGTGATCTTCAATGGTATGCGAAGGCATGGCGCGAGCTCGGTCGACCCGACGCTGCACGATCCCGCGATGGCGCACGACAAGGACAACAAGGAAGATAAATGACAAAACTTCGTCTCGCCATCGTAGGTTTCGGCAAGATCGCGACCACGCGGCATGTGCCGGCGATTGCAGAGGTGCCGGGTGTCGAGCTGGCGGCAATCGCCGATCCGGTGGCGACATCCTCCGAAGTGCCGCATTTCGCCAGCCTCGAAAGATTGTTGAAGGACGGGCCGGAAATCGATGCGGTCACGCTCTGCACGCCGCCGCAGGTGCGCAGCGCGCAGGCGCGGCTCGCGCTCGAAGCAGGCAAGCATGTGATGCTGGAAAAGCCCCCGGGCGCGACCGTCAGCGAGATCGCGCCGTTGCTTGCGGTGGCGCAGGCGGCGCGCAAATCCCTGTTCGCGACCTGGCATTCGCGCTTTGCACCTGCGGTCGAGCCGGCGCGTGAGCTTCTTGCCGGCCGCAAGATCAAGCAGGTCGCCATCATCTGGAAAGAAGACGTGCGGGTCTGGCATCCCGGCCAGGACTGGATTTTCGCGGCTGGTGGTTTCGGCGTGTTCGATCCCGGCATCAACGCGCTATCGATCCTGACCCGCATCCTGCCGCGGCCGGTGTTTGTCACCCGTGCCGAGCTCGGCTTTCCCGCCAACCGCGAAGCGCCGATCGTCGTCGACATGGAGATGGCCGATGCCACGGGCCTGCCGATCAAGGTAGAGTTCGATTTCCGCCAGACCGGCCCGCAGACCTGGGATATCCGTATCGAAACCGATCGCGGACCGATGGTCCTGTCGGGCGGCGGCGCCAGGATGAGCGACGGCGACAAGGGCGTGGTCGATGCGATGAAAGAAGAATATCCGGCGCTTTATCGCCGCTTTGTCGATCTTGCGGCGAACGGCGAATGCGACGTCGACCTCGCGCCCTTGCAGATCGTCGCCGATGCCTTCCTGCTCGGTCGCCACCGCAATGTCGAGGCCTTCGAGTTCTGATCATGAATGCGACCAGCAAGCCCAGAGTCGAACGCGGCTCCTTCGGCAGGATGCCCGACGGCACCGAAGTCGAACGCGTCGTGCTGCGCGGCGCGGAAGGATTTGAAGCCGGCATCATTCCCTTCGGCGCCGTGATCCACACGCTGCATGTGCCCGACCGCGAAAAGCACAGTGACGACATCGTGCTCGGCCACGACGCCTTCGACGAATACCTCGCCCAGCGCAAATTCCTGGGTGCGACCATCGGGCGCTATGCCAACCGCATCGCCGGCGGGCAATTCACGCTGGATGGCGCGATCGTCAAGCTCGACGTCAATAACGGCCCCAACATGCTCCATGGCGGCAATGACGGCTTTGACCGAAAACTCTGGCGCGTTGTGGAGACGAAGGAGACGCCGGAGCCGGCGGTGGCGATGGATTACAGCAGCGCCGACGGCGAGGGCGGCTTTCCCGGCAAGCTCGAGGCGCGCGTCACCTATCGCATCACCGGTCCAACCGAGTTGGCGGTAACCTTCGAGGCGACGACCGATCGTCCGACGGTCGTCAACCTCACCAACCACAGCTTCTTCAATCTCGACGGCGCGCTGTCGGAATCCCAAATTCTCGACCATCGTATCCGCATCGTTGCCGATCATTTCCTGGCGACGGATGCGACCTCGATCCCGCTGCCGGGCCCGCCGCATCCGGTTGACGAGACGCCGTTTGACTTTCGCGAAATGCACGCCATCGGTTCGCGTATCCGCGGAGATAACGAGCAACTGCGGCGCGGGCGCGGCTACGACCATAATTATTGTTTGCTGCCCGGCGAAGGCGTGCGGCTGGCCGCGCGGGTGGAGTCGCCGCGTAGCGGGCGCGTGATGGAATTGCTGACCAACCAGGTGGGCCTGCAATTCTATTCCGGCAATTTCCTCGACGGCACGCTGTCCGGCAAGGGCGGCCGGCTCTACCGGCAATCCGATGCGTTCTGCCTGGAGCCGCAGACCTGGCCGAATACGCCCAATCGTCCCGACTTTCCGTCGGCGCGGCTCGATCCCGGCAGGCTTTACCGGCACGAGACCGTCTATCGTTTCTCGATTGCGTGACCCGCAATGGCGCCGGAAGACATCGAGGAAGTGCCGACCACCACACTGGCGGCTGAGCGCTGTCATCTCGGCGAAGGCCCGACCTATGATGCCACGACCGACACCGCCTGGTGGTTCGACATCCTGGAGCGGCGGCTGTTCGAGGCTGATATCGCAAGCGGACGTGTGAAGATCCACACGCTCGACAAGATGGCGAGCGCACTCGCGCGGATCGATGCCGGGCGCCAGCTTCTTGTCACCGAGGACGGGATTTACATCCGCCAGATCGTCGACGGTCGCACGGAACTGTTCGCGCCGCTCGAGGCGGACAATCCCGCGACACGCTCCAATGACGCCCGCGTCCATCCTTCCGGCACGCTTTGGCTCGGCACCATGGGACGGAAGGCCGAGCCGCGTGCCGGCGCAATCTATGCCCTGCATCGCGGACGCCTCTTGCGGCTCTATCGCGACATCACCATTCCCAATGCGATCTGCTTCTCGCCGAACGGCGAGACCGGCTATTTCGCCGACACCGCGACCAACATCCTGCATCGCGTCCCGCTCGATGCGGCGACCGGCCTGCCGGTCGGCGATCCCGTGCCGTTCATCCGTCACCAGGGCGCCGGCGGCATCGATGGTGCCGTGGTCGATGCCGACGGTCTGATCTGGAACGCGCGCTGGGGCGGCGGCTGTGTCGATGTCTACGACACCAGCGGCCGGCGCCTGCGCTCCTTGCGCGTTCCCGCGCGTCAATCGAGCTGCCCGGCCTTTGTCGGCCGTGATTTGTCGCGGCTTCTGGTCACATCCGCCTGGCAAGGCATGGACGAGGCTGCCCGCGCCAGAGACCCCGAACATGGACGCACCTTCATTCTGGACGTGGGCGCGCGCGGCCGTGCCGAGCCGGATGTGAAGCTCGGCGCTTGAACCGTCCTTCTCGCTTGCCGCAGAATCATCTATGCGTTCGTAACCGGGCCAATTTGACAAGTGCCAATGAATCTTCGCGAACGCAGGGCCGCCGGCAAGAAGTCCAACGCGGCTTCGGGCATCCCCAAGACTCCCGCTTCTCTCTGCGAATTGGGGCATCGTCATCTGGAGGCAGGCGAGATCCTCGACGCGCAGGTCTGCTGCCAGCAGGCGCTGGCCACCAATCCCGAATTTGCCGACGCTCTGCATCTGATGGGCCTGCTGTCGCTGCATGCCGAGCAGAACGACCATGCTGTCGAATGGTTTTCGCGCGCGATCCGGATCGACGCAAAGCCGCGCTATCTGGTCAGTCTCGGCCATACGCTGAAGCGCCAGGGCCGGCTCGAGGAGGCGTTCAGGGTCTTCAACAAGGCTGCGGAGCTTGATCTCGACTCGGCCGAGGCGTGGAAGCCGCTCGCTCAGATTCTTGCCGACTTCAAACGCCACGACGAAGCGATCCGCGCGTTCCAGCACGTGTTCAAGCTTGATTCTACCGATGCGGATGCGGCCTTCCAGGCAGGTGTCCTGCTGATCCAGTCGGGAAGGCCAGACGAGGCGCTTGTCTGTTTCGAGCAGTCGGATCGGGTGCGGCCGGACCATGTGCCGACGCTGCAGATGCGCGCGATCGCGCTGAACCAACTCTCGCGCTTCGAAGCGGCCGTGACGGAGCTTGCACGCGCGCACGCGCTCGATCCCTCCGACGCCGAAATCTGCAACAATCTGGGCGTCCTGCTCCGCCGAGATGGCCAGCCGGAGGAGGCGCTGATCTGGCTCGACAAGGCACTCAGCCTGCGGCCGGACTTTTCCGCTGCCTCCAACAACAAGGTCTCTGCGCTGGTCGACCTCAGCCGATGCGACGAGGCCTTGGCGATCTGTCTTAAGTCGATGGCCGCCGATCCCAAAAATGCGGAAGCCGAATTCAATGTGGGGTTCCTGCAGCTCCTGAAGGGAAATTTCGAAGCCGGCTGGGCGCAACGCGAAGCCCGCTGGAGAATGCCGCCAAGCCAGGCGCCCACAAAATATAATTTCTCGCAGCCGCTGTGGCTCGGAAAGGAACCGATCGCAGGCAAGACTATCCTAATCCATCAGGACGAAGGATTAGGTGATACGATCCAGTTCGTGCGCTATGTGCCGATGCTGGCCGCGCTCGGCGCACGCGTCATCCTGCTGGTGCAGGATGCGCTGGTGCCTTTGTTGTCCGGAGTTGAAGGCGTCGGCCAATGCTTGCCGAAATCGGCCGATGTCTACGTTTCGTTCGACCTGTACTGTCCGGTCACGACACTGCCTTTGGCGTTCGGGACCCGGATGGAGACCATTCCATCCCGCACACCGTATTTGCCGGCGCCCGACGCGGAACGTGCGCGCGCCTGGGAACAGCGTCTCGGCCCGCACGACAGGATGCGGGTCGGCCTGGTCTGGTCCGGCAATCCCAGGCAGCCCAACGATAACAACCGGTCGACGAATTTGCGGACTTTGCTGCCGCTGCTGGACCTCGATGCCATGTTCGTCAGCCTGCAGAAGGATCCGCGGCCGGATGACCGCGCGCTGCTCGCAGAGACCAACATCGTCGATTTGACGGCCCATCTCACCGACTTCGCCGAGACCGCGGCGTTGCTGTCATGCCTCGATCTCGTGATCTCCGTCTGCACCAGCACGGCCCATCTTGCCGGCGCGCTGGCGCGCCCGACCTGGATCATGCTGTGTCATGCGCCGGATTATCGCTGGCTGCTCGATCGCGACGACAGCCCCTGGTATCCGACGGCGCGATTGTTCCGGCAAACAAAAGTGCGCGACTACACGGGCGTGGTTGCCCGCATGCGTGCTGAACTCGCGGCGCACATCGCAACGTGGTCCGCGGCGACAAGCGAGCAGGCCCCTCGTTCGGATGCGGCCGCCTTGATGTATGAAGCCGGCCGCGCACTGATGCGCATCGGCAACCATGTCGACGCCGAGCGTTGCTGCCGGGAGGCGCTGGCCCAGAACCCCGATCACGCCGATACTCTGCATCTCATGGGGCTGCTGTCGCTCGAGCATCGGCACCATGATCAGGCGGTGGAATGGCTGTCGCGCGCGATCCGCAGCGACCCCAAACCGCTCTATTTGAGGAGTCTCGGCACCACGCTGCTGACTCAGGGACGGAGCGAGGAAGCGCTCCAGGTCTTTGACAAGGCCGTGCAGCTCAAACCGGATGACGCGGATCTCTGGCGAAATCTCGGCGACGTGCTGGTCGAGCTGGACCGGCCGCAGGATGCGATCCCGAGCTACCAGCACGCACTGAGGCTCGATCCGCGCCATCTGGACGCCGCGCGCAAGGCGGGGCTCTTGCTGCATCAGGCGGCGCGCGACGAAGAGGCGCTTTCCTGCTTCAACCTGAGCGAGGAGCTCGAAGCGGATCATCTGCCGACGCTCCGCCTGCGCGCGCTCACGCTCGCGAGACTGCAGCGGTTCGAGGACGCGCTGGCCGACGCCAGCAGGGCGCACACCCTCGATCCCGGTGCGGACACTTGCGAGAACACCGGCAACGTGCTGCGAGCCCTGTCGCGCCACGACGAGGCGATCGCATGGTACGACCGCGCGCTGGCGCTGAGGCCGGACTCGGCGATAACGCTCGACAACAAGGCGGTGGCGCTGGCCGAGCTGCACCGCTTCGATGAGGCGATCGCGACCAGCCGCCAGGCGATCGCGGCCGATCCCGGCTACGCCGTGGCGACGTGGAATCTGGCGCTCGTCCATCTATTGACCGGGAATTTCGAGGCCGGCTGGGCCGGGCGCGAAGCGCGCTGGAAGATTCCGGCCTTCTCGCGCTTTTATCCGAAGCTGTCCCGGCCGATGTGGCTCGGCGCCGAACCGGTCGCGGGCAAGACCGTCCTGGTATGCGCGGAAGAGGGATTGGGCGACAGCATCCAGTTCGTGCGCTACATCCCGATGCTGGCCGCGCGCGGCGCGCGCGTTATCCTCGTCGTGCAGGATGCGCTGTGTTCTCTGCTTGCCGACATCGAGGGCGTCGCGCAATGCCTGCCGAAATCCGCTCCCGCGCTGCCGGATTGCGATTTCCATTGCCCGATGTCGAGCCTGCCGCTCGCCTTCGGCACAAGGCTCGAGAGCATTCCCGCCGAGGCCTCCTATCTGCGTGCGCCGGCGGAACGCGTAACAGCGTGGGAGCAGCGCCTCGGGCCGCATGATCGGTTGCGGGTGGGGCTGGTCTGGGCGGGCAACCCGAAGCACAGCAACGATCGCAACCGGTCGTTACAGCTAAACCTGCTCGCGCCGATCCTCGACCTCGATGCGTGTTTTGTCAGCCTGCAGAAGGACCCGAGACCGGACGACCTCGCGGTGCTCGACGAACGCAAGATGATCGCCGACGTCACGGCCGATCTCGCCGACTTCGCGGAGACGGCGGCGCTGATCTCCTGCCTCGATCTCGTGATCACGGTCGACACCAGCGTGGCCCATCTCGCCGGCGCGTTGGGGCGTCCGACGTGGATACTGCTGCCCTGCACGCCGGATTGGCGCTGGCTGCTCGATCGCGACGACAGCCCCTGGTATCCGGGCGCGAGGCTGTTCCGCCAGACCGCGGCCGGCGACTACAGAAAGGTGATCGAGCGCGTGCGCGCCGAGCTGAGCGCGCGGATCGCGGTCCGGCCACCTGGCTGAACAGGGGCCCGAGGCTGTGAAGCGGGCCTTGATCTGCCACGAAATATCCCCATAACGGGCGGATCATCCTGGCAGCGAGTTTCCCATGAACACCCTTCAGCGCAACGTCTCCGCTTCCATCGATCCCGTCAAACTCGACCGCCTCGCGGAGGTCGCAGTGAAAGTCGGGCTTCGCTTGCGGGAAGGGCAGGACCTGCTGCTCACCGCACCGGTGGTGGCACTGCCGCTGGTGCGCAAGATCGCCGAGCATGCCTACAAGGCCGGTGCAGGCCTGGTGACGCCGTTTTTCTCCGACGAGGAGCTGACGCTCGCGCGCTATCGCTTCAGCCAAGACGCAGGCTTCGACCGCGCCGCCGGCTGGCTCTATGAGGGCATGGCAAAGGCGTTTTCGGAAAACACCGCGCGGCTTGCGATCGTCGGCGACAATCCGATGCTGCTGTCGGGCGAGGATCCCTCCAAGGTCGCGCGCGCCAGCAAGGCCAATTCGAAGGCGTATCAGCCGGCGCTGGAGAAGATCGTCAATTTCGACACCAACTGGAACATCATCGCCTATCCGAGCCCGCCGTGGGCCAAGCAGGTCTTCCCAGAGGATGCCGAGGACGTTGCGGTGGCGAAACTGGCGGAAGCGATCTTCGCCGCCTCGCGCGTCGACAAGGACGGCGCGATCGCCAATTGGGATGCCCACAATGCGCGCCTGCGCGAGCGCACCGAATGGCTGAACGGCCAGCGTTTTCATGACCTGCATTATTCCGCGCCAGGCGTCGATCTCACGATCGGGCTGGCGGACGGCCATGAATGGGCAGGCGGCGGTTCGACCGCCAAAAACGGCATCGCCTGCAATGCCAACATCCCGACCGAGGAAGTCTTCACCACGCCGCATTGCCGGCGCGTCTCCGGCCATGTCGTGAGCTCGAAGCCGCTGTCGTACCAGGGCACGCTGATCGACAACATCCAGGTCAAATTCGAGGAGGGGCGCATCGTCGAGGCCAAGGCGTCGCGCGGCGAGGAAGTGCTGAACAAGGTGCTCGACACCGACGAGGGCGCGCGCCGGCTCGGCGAAGTCGCGCTGGTGCCGCATTCCTCGCCGATCTCCAAAAGCGGGCTGTTGTTCTTCAACACCCTGTTCGACGAGAACGCCGCCTCGCATATCGCGCTCGGCCAGTGCTATTCGAAATGCTTCATCGACGGCACCAAACTCACGCCGCAGCAGATCGCGGCGCAAGGTGGCAATCAGAGCCTGATCCACATCGACTGGATGATCGGCTCCGACAAGACGGATATCGACGGCATCCATGCCGACGGCCGCCGCGTGCCCGTGTTCCGCAAGGGGGAGTGGGCGTAGCCTTGTTGGCTGCGCCCCCGTCTATTCCACATCGACGGTGATGCGTTCCGACATCACCGGCGGCTTGTGCGGGATATGCGTCCAGTCGCCGAGAATGAGCTGCAGCGTATGCTTGCCCTTCGGCAGCGGCACGGACGCTTCGGTCTGGCCCTTGCCGAAATGCAGGTGGTGTTCATCCATCGGGATGGCCTCGTCGAGGGCGCCTTCGATCGTATCGTCGATGATCAGGTGGTGATGGCCGGTATTGGGAGCCTGGGTGCCCGCGGGCGCAACGCCCATGCCGGACAGGCCAAAACGGATGAGGACCGGCGAGGTTACGGTGTCGCCGTCCTTGATGTTGATGAAATAAACCTTGGCGTCGGCCGGCGCCGGTGTTTCGCCGGCCTGCGCGAAGGCGCCGGCCAGCAACAGCGCGAGTCCCAGAAGGATCTTTTGCATTTAACGACTCCTTGGGCTGAACACATTGGTGGTTGGGAAACGGCTCAAGCAATTCTGCCGGGAATCGACCGACAAAATGTGACATGAGGGGCTCTCAACGCCAATCATGCCTTGTTGTCCGCAAATCCCGGCTCGGCTTCATCAGCGCCGGGATGCGTGCCGGCACGTTGAGGCAGCACCAGGATGCAGACGATGATGAAGGCCGCGATCGCAGCCGAAGCCAGCGGCCGACTTAGCGCGAGCCCGCCATCGCTGACCGGCTTGTCGAGGTAGTCGCCGACGGTGGCGCCGAGCGGCCGCGTCAGGATGAAGGCGGCCCAGAACAGCAGCACGCGGGAGACGCTGGTCGTGTAATAGAGCGCGACGATCACTGCGAGGCCAGCACCGAAGATCAGCGCGCCGCCTTCGTAGCCCAGGCCGCCGGTATCGGCGATCCAGTCACCGAGCGCCGTGCCGAGTGTTTGCGAGAAGGTGATCGCGGCCCAATAGAATGCCTCGGCCTTCGGGGTCGCGACCGTATTCACATTGATGGTTCCTTCCGACCATCGCCACGCCGTCAACGTCACCGCAAGCAGCAATGCCAGCAGCAGAGAGCCGCCGGTGTAACCGATGCCAAGTGAACGGTCGGCGAAGTCAGCCATCGTGGTTCCAAAGGTGGTGGAGGCCACGATGGCGGCCCAATACAAGACTGGATGGAACCGTTTCGCCATGATCTGCGCCGCCACCAGCGCAATCAGCGCGGCGAGGAACAGCGCGCTGCCGGCGAGATAGCCCCAGTCGAGCGTCATCGTGACGGTATCGCCGCCGGTTTCGCCCAGCGTCGTGGCGGCGATCTTGATGATCCAGAAGATAAGGGCGACTTCGGGTACCTTGCTCAGCGCTTCGCGCAGCTCGTTCTCATTCACGTTTCGCAACCTGTCCTGCGTTATCGATCGCCCATCGGCAAACGCTGACAGGGTTCGACGGTTCAATTGAGGAAACTTCGTTGTTCGGCGATCAACTTGATTTGACGAACGCGAGCGGCAGAGTGCAAGCCCGGCAGTTCGTGCGCAGCAGCGACGGACCCCGCGCGCGAAGCCGCATCGGATCGGAGGGGCCAGATCGGCGCTGCGCAACACCATCGACGATCAACTCGGCGAGAGCTTCTCCGGTTGCCGGTGCGCTGAGGACCGCAGGCTTGCCGCGAATGATGGCTGTCGTTTTGGGGGGGACGGAGTTGGCCTGCTGCGACAAACCTGGCCCCAAAACCGGCACTATATTTCTTGCCTTCCCTGATGGCTGCGAACTATGGTGCAGGCCAGCGGGCGCCCGGCTGCGACTGGGCCGAAGGTTCTATGGCCCAAATCCGGCTTGGCGCTTGCTGGCGGTTGGCGATTTCGCGCACAAAACAGCTCGCAACTGGCGCTTCGCCCGGCTGGCTTTGTTCAGGGGTAATGAGGAGGGGAAACCAAATATGAAAAAGGCATTTTGGCTCGCAGGCGCCATGGCGCTTTCGCTGTCGGGCCCGGCTTTGGCGGGCGACACCATCAAGATCGGCTTTGTCTCGACCTTCAGCGGCCCGACCGCCGTGATCGGCAACGACATGCGCAATTCCTTCGAGCTCGCGCTCGACCATCTCGGCCGCAAGATGGCCGGCAAGCCGGTCGAGGTGATCTATGAAGACGACGGCCAGAAGCCGGATGTCGGCAAGCAGAAGACCGAGAAGCTGGTGCAGTCGGACAAGGTCGATTTCATCGTCGGCTATATCTGGTCGAACGTGCTGCTCGCCTCGCTGAAGACCGCGGTGGATTCGCAGACCTTCCTGATCTCGGCCAATGCCGGTCCCTCGCAGCTCGCGGGCGATTTGTGCTCACCTTACGTGTTCTCGACCTCCTGGCAGAACGACCAGACGCCGCAGGCCATGGGCCTCTACATGAACCAGAAGGGCGTGAAATCGGTGTTCCTGATCGGCCCGAACTACGCCGCCGGCAAGGACATGCTTGCGGGCGTGAAGAGCACGTTCAAGGGCCAGGTGGTGGGCGAGGAATATACGGTGTGGCCGACCCAGCTCGACTTCTCGGCCGAGCTCACCAAGGCGCGCAACTCGGGCGCGGAGTCGATCTTCGTGTTCTATCCGGGCGCGGCCGGCGTGCAGTTCCTCAATCAGTATGCGCAGGCCGGCATCAAGGAGAAGATGCCGCTCTACACCGCCTTCACCATCGACGAATTGTCGCTGCCGCTGCAGAAGGACAACGCGATCGGCGTGCCCGGCGCGCAGGAATGGGTCAACGACCTGCCGAACGATCAGAACAAGAAGTTCGTCGCGGATTATCGCAAGAAGTACACTGGATTGCGCCCGACCTATTATGGCGCGCAGGCCTATGACGCCGCCCAGCTCGTCAACAGCGCGGTGGTGGCGGTCAAGGGCGACACCTCGAAGAAGGACGCGATGAAGGCCGAGATGGAGAAGGCCAACTTCAAGTCGCTGCGCGGTCCGTTCAAATACGGCAACAACCACATCCCGATCCAGAATTTCTACCTGCAGGACGTGGTCAAGGATGCCGACGGCCTGCTTTCGCTGAAGACGGTCGCCACCATCGTCAAGGACGACCAGGACCGCTTCCACGACAAATGCCCGATGAAGTGAGCACGGTTTTTGCTTAAGCGTAGCGGCAGCGTTAAAAACGCTGCCGCTTTTGCTTGCTGGCGTGGGGACGCATGCTGCTCGTCGTCGAACAGATCTTGAATGGTTTGCAGTTCGGGCTGCTGCTCTTCCTGCTGGCGGCGGGATTGACGCTGGTGTTCGGCATCATGGACCTCGTCAATCTGGCGCACGGCTCGCTCTACATGATGGGCGCCTATTTCGCGGCGACGTTCGTGGCGTGGACCGGCAGTTTCCTGCTTGGCATCGTGCTCGCGCTCGGCGCCTCGCTGCTGCTCGGCATCGTGCTGGAATTCGTGGTGCTGCGGCATCTCTACGGCCGCGACCATCTCGACCATGTGCTCGCGACCTTCGGCCTGATCCTGTTTTTCAACGAAGCGGTGCGATGGATATGGGGGCCGGCGGGGCTCGCGCTGTCGTTGCCGCCCTGGCTGACCGTGCCGGTGCAGATCATTCCCGGCATCCAGTATCCCGCCTACCGGCTCGCCATCATCGTGGTCGCGCTGGCGGTGGCGCTGCTGCTCTATCTCGGCGTGATGCGCACCCGGGTCGGCATGCTGATCCGGGCAGGAGCCTCGAATCGGGAAATGATCGGTGCGCTCGGCATCAACATCAAATTGCTCTACACGCTGGTATTCGGGCTTGGTGCTGCACTCGCAGGTCTTGCCGGCCTGATGCAGGCGCCGATCCTCACCGTGCAGATCGGCATGGGCGAGAACATTTTGATCCTGGCTTTTGTCGTCATCGTCATCGGCGGCATCGGCTCGATCCGCGGCGCGTTTCTGGCGGCAATCTTTGTCGGCCTGATCGACACCCTCGGCCGCGCCTTCCTGCCCAATCTGCTCCGGCAGGTGCTGAGCGGCGCCGCCGCCTCAACGGCTGCGCCCGCTTTGTCCTCGATGCTGATCTATCTCCTGATGGCGATCGTGCTGGTGCTGCGGCCGGAGGGGCTGTTTCCGGCCACCAGACGATGAAGATTTCGCTCAATGTCCGCAACGCCGTGTCGGCGCTGGTCGTTGCCGGCCTCGTGCTGCTGCCGCTTTATTCGCAGCTCACGGGCAATATCTTTATCCTCACGCTGTTCACGCGTATTGTCATTCTCGCGTTGGCTGCCGCGAGCCTCAATCTCATCATGGGCTATGGCGGCATGATGAGCTTCGGCCACGCCGCCTATCTCGGTATCGGTGGTTATGCCGTCGGCATCCTCGCGCAGGAGGGCGTTGGTTCCGGTTTTCTGCAGTTTCCGGTGGCGCTGGCGGCCTCCGCGCTCTATGCGCTCGTCATCGGCGCGTTGTCTTTGCGCACCCGCGGCGTCTATTTCATCATGATCACGCTCGCCTTCGCGCAGATGGCCTATTACGTCGCCTCGGGGCTGGCGCGCTACGGCGGCGACGACGGGCTCACCGTCTACAAGCGCAGCGATTTCGCAGGCCTGATCAATCTCGGAAACCGCGTGCAGTTCTATTATCTCTGCCTCGCCTGTCTCCTGGCCGTTATCTTCTTGATCTGGCGCATCGTCAATTCGCGCTTCGGCATGGTGGTGCAGGGCTTGCGCTCCAACGAGCAGCGCATGCAGGCGATCGGCTTTCCTGCCAAACGCTACCAGCTGGTGTGCTTTGTCATCGCGGGCACGCTGTGCGGATTGGCCGGCGCATTGCTCGCCAACAACACCGATTTCGTCAGTCCGGCGGTGATGTACTGGACCCGCTCCGGCGACCTCATGGTGATGGTGATCCTGGGCGGCATGGGCTCGCTGTTTGGCCCAGTGATCGGCGCGGTGGTCTATCTCTTGCTCGAGGAATTTCTGTCGCAAATCACGGAATACTGGGCCCTGATCATGGGACCGCTGTTGCTGTTCGTCGTGCTGTTCGGCCGCGGCGGCATCATGGGCATGCTCGGGAGGTTTTCCCGTGGCTGAACCTCTGCTCCGCGTCAACGATCTGGTGCGCCGCTTCGGCGGCATCCTTGCTACCGATCATGTCACGCTCGATGTTGCGCAGGGCGAGCTGCACGCCATCATCGGCCCGAACGGCGCCGGCAAGACCACGCTGATCAGCCAACTGACGGGACATCTCGCGCCGCACGCCGGCAGTATTTCCGTGGCCGGCCGCGACATCACGCATCTCCCGGCCTATCGCCGCAGCGCGCTGGGGCTGGCGCGCTCGTTCCAGATCACCTCGCTGCTGCTCGATTTCACCGCGGCCGACAATGTCGCGCTGGCAGCCCAGGCGCATCACGGCCACTCCTTCCGCTTCTGGGCCGATGCGCGCAAGGAGAAGGGCCTGCGCGATGCGGCGCAGGCGGCGCTGCAGCGGGTCGGACTTGCCGACCGCGCCAATGTGCTGGTCTCGCGATTGAGCCATGGCGAGCAGCGCGAGCTGGAGCTCGCGGTCGCGCTCGCCACAAAACCGCAACTGTTGCTGCTGGACGAGCCGATGGCCGGCCTCGGCGTCACCGAATCCGCGCGCATGGTGAAGCTGTTGCAGGAGCTGCGCAAGGAGGTGACCATCGTGCTGGTCGAGCACGACATGGAAGCCGTGTTCGCGCTCGCCGACCGCATCACGGTGCTGGTCTATGGCCGCGTCATCGCCTCGGGCGTGCAATCGGACATCCGCCAGAACGAGGAGGTCAGGCGCGCCTATCTCGGCGACCAGCATGTGGTGGTGCGCCATGGCTGAGAACGCGCTGCTGGAAGTCGACAGCATCGAGACTTGCTACGGCCTGAGCCAGGTGCTGTTCGGGCTTTCGCTGTCGATCAAGTCGGGCGAGATGGTCTCGCTGATGGGTCGCAACGGCATGGGCAAGACCACGACCATCCGCTCCATCATGGGGCTCACGCCGGCGCGCGCGGGCGTGATCCGCTTTGCGGGCGCGGAGGTGCGGAGCCTGCCGTCCTACCGCATCGCCAAGCTCGGTGTCGGCCTGGTCCCGGAGGGCCGGCAAATTTTCCCCAACCTCACGGTGCGCGAAAATCTGGTCGCTGCCTCCGCCAATCGTCTCAACGCGCCAGAGCCCTGGACGCTGGACAAGATCCACGCGCTGTTTCCGCGGCTCGCCGAGCGCGGCGGCAACATGGGCAACCAGCTTTCCGGCGGCGAGCAGCAGATGCTGGCCATCGGCCGCGCGCTGATGACCAATCCCCGGCTACTTATCCTCGACGAGGCGACCGAAGGGCTCGCGCCATTGATCCGCGAGGAAATCTGGAACTGCCTGTCGATGCTGAAGGCGCGCGGGCAATCGATCCTGGTGATCGACAAGAATGTCGAGCACCTCACCCGCATCTGCAACCGCCATTATATCATCGAGCGCGGCCGCACCGTGTGGAGCGGCACGTCCGAGCAGCTGATCGCGGAGCCCGATCTGCAGCATCGCTATCTCGGGATCTAGGCCGAGCCGGCGGCAACGTGCAGCGGGCCGAAGCCCGCCCAGGCCGTTCGCTCTACTGTTTATCGAACGGAACGTATTGCTGGTATTCCTTCGGAACCTGCCGGCGATAGCGCGAGGGCACCGTGCCGCTTTCGACCGAATGATCGATCTCCTGCTGGGTCATTGCCCTCGGGCCGACGCTAGTCTTTTTCTTGGTGCTCGCCGTCTTTTTCCCGCTGCTCGGCGGTGCTGAAGCGCTGGGCGAGGCGGAGGGCGCCGGCTTCGCTTCCGGGGAGGGTGCGGCAGGAGACGGCGATGCCGCTGGCGCGGGCGCATCATTTCCGGTGGCCGGGGTCTGGGCCAGCGCGACACTGGCCGGCAGGGACAGGGCTGTGATCAATGCAATGGACGAAAGCTTCATTTGAAAAACTCCGGGCGTTCTGCAATCGGACAATCATTCTGGTGACGCAAGCATACACCATTTTGGGCGCCGTGGGCTGCCGTGGCGTACCGCCGCGCCGGTACCCGTTCAAAACATCTCGAAATATTCGCGTTGCTCCCAATCCGACACTTCGGCCTGGAAGCGCTCGATCTCGGCATTCTTGATGTGGACGTAATAGTCGATGAATGTTTCGCCGAGCGCCTTGCGGAAGAACGGATCGTCCTTTAGCGCGAACACGGCCTCGCGCAGCGATTTCGGCAGCGGATCGGCATGGGTCTCGTAGGGTGTGTCGGCCGACGGGGGCGGATCGAGCTCGTTGTCGACGCCGTCGAGGCCGGAGAGGATTTGCGAGGCCATATAGAGATAGGGATTGGCGGCGGGCTCGCCGATGCGGTTCTCCAGCCGCGTGGCGGGATCGTTGGTGCCGCCGAGCACGCGGATCATCACGCCGCGGTTGTCGCGGCCCCAGATCGCGCGGTCGGGCGCCAGCGAATAGGAGCGATAGCGCTTGTAGCCGTTGATGGTCGGGGTCGTGAACACGGTGGACGCGCGCGCATGGGCGAGCAGGCCCGCGAGATAATTGCGCGCCAGCGGGCTCAAGACCTCGTTGCCGTCGGTTGCCATGAAGGCGTTTTTGCCGTCGGCGCGTGACACCAGCGATTGATGCAAATGCCAGCCGGAGGCGAATACGCTCGGCAGTTTCGGCAGGCACATGAAGGTGGCGTGATAGCCATGGCGGCGCGCGATCTGCTTCACGGCGCTGCGGAACAGCACCATGTTGTCGGCGGGCTCGATGCCCTTCTTCGGCGCGAAGGTGAACTCGCACTGGCTCGGGCCGTACTCGACCTCGACCGAGCGCAAGGGCAGGCCGAGCGCGATGATATCGCGGCGGAGGATGTCGATGGCGGGCTCGATCTGGTCGAAGCGCTGCTCGGCCAGATATTGATAGCCGTGCGAGAGCAGGCTGACCGAAGGTGGCCGGCCGGGCTGGCCGGCGTCCCCGGGGGCCATGTGCGCGTCGTCGAGCTTGAACAGATGGAATTCGACCTCGAGGCCGGCGACGAAATCATAGCCGCGCTGGCCCAGGCTGTTGACCGCTGAACGATAGAGCTGCCGCGTCGAGAATGGCACCGGCTTGCCGTTGCCGAAATAGATGTCGCACAACACCCAGCCCGCCGTCGGTGACCACGGCAGCACGCGGAAGGTCGTGGGATCGGGCACCATCAGGGCATCCGCGGCGCCTTCCATTTCCTTGATGCCAAAGCCGCCGCCGGCGGTGAACACAGGGAATACCGTCTTGTGCGAGGTGTCCTTGGCCAGCAAGGCTGTCGTGATGCTGCATCCGCTTTCGAGCGAGGCAAGTGCTTCGCTGGCGATCAGGGTCTTGCCGCGCAGGATGCCGTGCTGGTCGGCGAACGAGAGGCGGATGGTTTCGAGCTTGTTCTGCTCGACAATGGTGGCCAGCCGTTTCGCCGCCTCCTTCTGCTCGGCGGACCACAGCCCGTGACGCTCGACGAAACTCAACACTGCCCCCTTAGTTAAAGTTCGTCATGCGCGGGCAAAAGGCGCGAAGCGCCGTCTGCAAGCAAAGTGACCCGCGCATCCATCATTAAAGAATCTTTTTCGAAGGGATGGATTGCCGGGTCAAGCCCGGCAATGACGACTTTGGACAAGCCAATCACTCCGCCGCCGACAAATGCCGCACCTTGTCCGCAATCTCGCTCGGCACCGGCGCCGCCCAGGGCGCGCCGCGCCGCCGCTTCACGTCGACTTCCATCCAGTAGATTTCCCAGCCTTGGGTCGGCCCGATGCCGTCCATGGTGCCCGGTCCCTGGATGCTGCGGGCATGCGCCTCGTCCAGGCACAGCAGCGGCTTCTCGCTCGCAGCGACCTTCTCGATCTGCTCCCGCAGAAGCCTGCGATATTGCACGATCGCCTTGTCGGCCGTGCCGAGATGCTCCTTGGTGCGATCCTGGATCGCGCCCATCAATTCTATCGCCCACTGATCGTGGACGTTGATGTCCATGCCCATGCCGGTATAGGTCGCGGTCGCCTGCTCGTGCGGATCGAAGCCGTAATCGTTCGCCTTGTTGCGGCGCGACTTGTAGTCGGGCAGTTCGTAGGTCGCGAGCCGCTGGTCGCGCATGGTTTTCTTGTCGACCGGCGTCGTGAAGCTGGTGAAGATCGAGTACCAGTAGCAGTTCTCGTCGTCGATCGGCACGTGATACTGCGTGATCGTCATTTCCGTGTTCATGGGGATGACGAAGGCGTGCGGGAAGACCTGGTTGGTGACGCGCACATGGGTGCGCTCGGCGTCGATCTCGCGCAGCGTGATCAGACGCATCCCGTATTCGGTATGTTCGACATTGATGATGGGGCGGCCGTACTCGCGCATGATCTTCGTCATCGGCATGTCGCTGCTCGCCGACGCGCCGCGAAACTGGCGGCCGTAGGTGTTCGACGTCGAGGTGTCCTCGTCCTCGAAGAAGCGGTGCAGGTAGGAGGCGTGCGACGGATCCACGCCGACTTCGAGTGCTTGCAGCCAGTTGCAGGCCCAGTGGCCCTTGAACGCGAAGACGTGGCTGTCGGGCGCGACGAAGCAGTCGAGTTCGGGAAATGCCGGCGGCTCGCCTTCGCCGAGATACGCCCAGAGGATGCCGCTCTTCTCGATTACGGGATAGGAGCGCTGCTTGATGCCCTGACAGAGTTTTGAGTTTTTCGGCTCGGCCGGAGTTTGCAGGCATTGGCCGGTGACGTCGAACAGCCAGCCGTGGAAGGCGCAGCGCAGCCCGCCATTTTCCAGCCGGCCGAAGGCGAGATCGGCGCCGCGATGGGCGCAATGGCGATCGATCAGGCCGTAGCGGCCCTGCTCGTCCCGGAACAGCACGAGATTCTCGCCGAGCAGTTTCACGGGGCGGATCGCGCGTGGACCCTGCAGCTCATCGACCAGCGCCGCCGGCTGCCAGTACATCCGCATCAGCTTTCCGCAGGGGTCTTTCGGGCCGATGCGGGTGATCAGGTCGTTCTGTTCCTGGCTCATCATGGCGCGTCACCTCATCTGAACGGGCTTGCCTTGGAAAGCACTCGCGGCTACTTTGTTCGTCTATTGAACATATGTTCAATATGGTAGCATAGCTTTTGAAGACGGCAAGCGACACTTTATCAAGGCCCAGCCGGAAGCGCCCATGCCCAAGTTGAAGCGCGGAGACGGGGAGGCGAGGGCCACCGACTTTGTCGAAAGCCTCGACCGCGGACTGCGGCTGTTGCAGGTCTTCGGCGAACACACAGCGCCGATGACGCTCAGTGAAGTCGCTGGTGCCGCCGCCCTGCCGCGTGCCACCGCGCGGCGCATCCTGTTCACGTTGCAGCACGCTGGCTACGTTTCAAGCGACGGCAAGCTGTTTGCACTGACGCCGCATGTGCTGACGCTGGCGGGCCACTATCTGCGCTCGAACCAGCTCGTGGCCGTGCTGCAGCCCGTGCTCGACGATATCTCTACGCAGGCTGGCGAGATCAGCTCGCTCGCCGTGCTCGACGTCGATGAGGTCGTGTTCATTGCGCGCGCGAGTCCGGCGCGCATCTTCAGCGGCGGCGTCGACATCGGCTATCGCCTGCCGGCTTTCTGCACCGCGGTCGGCCGCGCCATGCTGGCTCGCCTTGGCGATGCAGAGTTGAAGGAGAGGATTGGCGCGATGCGGCGCGAGCCGCTGACGCCGCAAACGGTGACCGACCCGAAACGCCTGCTCGCCGCCATCGCCGCAGATCGCAAACAGGGCTACTCGCTGGTCGACCGCGAAGCCGAGCCGCATTTCCGCTCGATCGCGGTGCCGGTGCAGCGTTACGACGGCGCCATCGTCGCCGCGATCAATATCGGCGCGCATGTCGATCGCATCTCGACGGGGGAGATGGTCGCGCGCTTCCTGCCGCTGCTGCGCCAAGGCGCGGAG
This sequence comes from uncultured Alphaproteobacteria bacterium, assembly GCA_963802585.1. Lineage (GTDB taxonomy): Bacteria > Pseudomonadota > Alphaproteobacteria > Rhizobiales > Xanthobacteraceae > Bradyrhizobium. The sequence continues at coordinate 37,593 of CAWDJS010000034.1, forward strand.
AGCGTGAAGGCAAGGTTACTTTGAAGATCTAGCTCGTATCCGACCGCCTCCGAGCCGCCGAAAGAGTCATTGATTGCTCCGCAAAGGCCTTCCGTGCCGCGGGCGGACAAACTACTATTAAGCTATGACCAAATTGCTTGAGCAAGCGGTTGAGACGGTGCGCGGCCTGCCTCCCGAGGTGCAGGACGAGCTCGCGCGAATTCTCTTGCAACTAGCGGGCAAGGATCAGCCTGTGGTTCAATTGAGCCCCGCTGACGAAGCTTCGCTTGCGGAATCCCTGGCGCAGGCGGATCGCGGCGAATTCGCGACTGACGAACAGGTTCGTGCCATCTGGGCAAAATACGACCTGTGAAACTGCGCTACACTCTCCGCGCGGCGGCCGAACTCAACGAAGTGTTGGCGTATATTGAAGATCGGTCGGCGCCTGGTGCCCGTCATGTGCGGGCGCGTATCCAGGCGATCATCAATCTTTTATTGCGGCATCCACATGCCGGCCAGCTCACGAGCAATGGCCGCCTTCGGCGAATGGTCGTCTCTCCCTATCCGTATCTGATTTTCTACGAAGTGACCGAGGACCACATTGTGATTCACGGTGTGCGCCACGCGGCCCGCCGCCCCTCGACGTTGGAATGACGTTGTTCGTTCGTCCCCGTCATGAGTCGCAAGCTTGCGACCCGCCTTGAACGCAACCGGCCGCCACACACACTAAGGTCACGTGCACATGCTAGGGACCGCCGTGTGAACCAGCCGACTGCAAAAATCCGGATCGTCGCCGTGCCGCCCGGTGAAGCGCCGTTCTGGGTGCGGCAGGAATGGGTCGGGCTCGAACTGCCGCTCACGCGCTACACCAAGCTGCAAAGCGCCTACAGCTTTGGTGTCCTGTCCGGGCCATCGAGCTGGCTGGGCCAGATGTGGGGACTCTTGATAGGGCGGGCCGAGCACGCCCTCGGCTATGCGGTCGAGGGTGCGCCGGCGGTCGAAATTCTTGAGGCATCGAGCCCGGATGCCGCCAGATGGTGGCGCGAGCACGTGCCGCACCACCTTGCACCGGGGCGCTATCTGCTGTTTCACGAGCACGCCTGTCAGCTGGTCGCGAACTGATTAAACCGCCACCGTCCTCAGCCCGAACGACCTTGCCTCGTTCTGCAGCACGGGCCGTACGGTATCGATCAGCCGCGCGGCGGCGGCATCGACCGAGAGGCCCGCGGTATCGACGGTCGCCGACGCCCGCGCATAGAGCGGCTCGCGGCTCACCAGGATGTTGCGCAATTCCGCCATCGCCGAGCGGTCGTCGGCCATCGGCCGCAGATCGCCCTGCCGGCGCACGCGCATCATGTGCTCTTCCGGCTCGGCCTTGAGCCAGATGGTGTAGAACGACGACAGGATCAGATCGAACGTCAGCGGCTCGGAGACGATGCCGCCACCGGTGGCCAGCACCATCAGCTCCTTCCGCGCCAGCAGTTGGTTGAGCGCGCTCTGCTCCATGCGCCGAAAGCCTTCCTGGCCATAGAGCGCGATGATCTCGGCCACCGAAAGTCCGTTCTGCGCCTCGATCTCCTTGTTCAGCTCGACGAAATTCCAGCCGATCTTTTTCGCCAGGATTTTGCCGAGCGTGGATTTGCCGGCGCCGCGCAAACCGATCAGCGCGATGCCGGAGAACGAGGCACGATGGGTGGAGGCGCCGTGGCCGGCGAGCATGTCCTTGGCCTGCGCGACCTGCGCCGGCGTCGCCTTGCGCAGGAGATCGCGGATCACAGGCCAGTCCGGCGCGGAGTCGGTTGCGGGGATCAGGTCTTCCAGATGTGCGCCCATCGCGTTCGACACGCGCCGGAGCAGCACGATCGAGACGTTGCCCTTGCCGCTTTCAAGCTGCGCAATATAGCGTTCCGAAATGCCGGAGACTTTCGCCAGCACCTTGCGCGACATGCCGCGCAGCGCGCGCATGGTGCGCACGCGCTGGCCGAGCTGGTCGAGGAAGCCTGATTCGGGATCGCTGGATTCGGTCATATTCCGGCAACATAATGCCGAGAAGGATTGACAGCAAGCAAGCCTGATGGCTTTCTATGCACTATAATTCTTATAATCCGGGGAGAGGCGCCGTGGCTTCCTACAATGCGGTGACATGGCTGCTCGACCGCAATGTCGAGGAGGGGCGCGGCGACAAGCTCGCCTATACCGACACGGTTTCCGAGCTGAGCTATGGCGAGCTGCAGCGGCAGAGTTGCCGCGCCGCCAACCTGTTGCGCCGTCTCGGCGTCCGCCGTGAAGAGCGGGTCGCCATGATCATGCTCGACACCGTCGACTTTCCCATCGTCTTCCTGGGCGCGATGCGCGCCGGCATCGTGCCGGTGCCGCTGAATACGCTGCTGACCACGGAGCAATACGCGTATGTGCTCGCGGACTGCCGCGCGCGCGTGCTGTTCGTGTCCGAGGCGTTGTATCCCGCCGTGAAGGATATCGTCGGGCGGATGCCGGATCTCGAATGCGTCATCGTCTCCGGCAAGAGTGCGCACGGGCATAAACTGTTGTCCGAGGAGCTGGCGCGCGAGAGCGATAGCTTTGCGACGGTCGCGACCCACGCCGAAGAGCCGGCGTTCTGGCTCTATTCCTCGGGTTCGACCGGCATGCCCAAGGGCGTGCGGCATCTGCACGCCAATCTCGCCGCGACCGCCGATACCTACGCGAAACAGGTGCTCGGCATCCGCGAGGATGACGTCTGTCTCTCCGCCGCAAAGCTGTTCTTCGCCTATGGCCTCGGCAACGCACTGACGTTTCCGATGTCGGTCGGCGCGACCACGGTGTTGAACGCCGAGCGTCCGACGCCGGCGGCGATGTACGCGCTGATGGACAAATACAATCCGACCATCTTCTACGGCGTGCCGACGCTGTTCGCAGCGATGCTCAACGACGAGTCGTCGAAAGCGGCGCGTTGCGGCACAAAGCTGCGCATCTGCACCTCGGCCGGCGAAGCGTTGCCGGAATCGGTCGGCAATAGCTGGAAGTCGCGTTTCGGCGTCGACATCCTCGATGGCGTGGGCTCGACTGAACTGCTGCACATTTTCCTGTCGAACGCGCCCGGCGACATCAAATACGGCGCTTCCGGCCGTCCGGTGCCGGGTTATGAGGTGCGTCTCGTCAACGAAAACGGCGGCGACGTACCTGACGGCGAAGTCGGCGAGATGCTGGTGCATGCGCCCTCCGCCGGCGAAGGCTACTGGAACCAGCGCGCCAAGAGCCGCTCGACCTTCGAAGGCTACTGGACCCGCACCGGCGACAAATATGTCCGCGACAGCGACGGCCGCTACACCTTCTGCGGCCGAAGCGACGACATGTTCAAGGTGTCGGGCATCTGGGTCTCGCCGTTCGAGGTCGAGTGCGCGTTGATCACGCACCCGTCGGTGCTGGAAGCTGCTGTGGTGCCTGAAGCCGATCCGGAAGGGCTGTTGAAGCCGAAGGCGTTCGTGGTGCTGCGCCCCGATGCGAAGGCGGATGGTCTGGATGAGGCGCTGAAGGATCACGTCAAGCAGAAGATCGGCGTGTGGAAATATCCCCGCTGGATCGAAGCGGTGGATTCGCTGCCGAAGACCGCGACGGGAAAGATCCAGCGGTTCAAGTTGCGGGATGGAGCGACGAACTAACACAGGTCGTCATGCGCGGGCTTGACCCGCGCATCCATCATCTTCGCAAGAGTCTTGTTTAAAGGGATGGATGGCCGGGTCGAGCCCGGCCATGACGAGAAGTGAGAGCAGCGAAAATGAATTTGGCCCCCTCCGGCTTCCTGCGCATCGGCGACTCCGATCTCGAATACCGCATGCTTGGCCCATCGCCCGACGGAGCGCCGACCATCATCATGCTGCATGAGGGGCTCGGCTCCACCGCGTTGTGGGGCGATTTCCCCGACAAGCTGCAGGCCGCGACCGGCGCCGGCGTGTTCGTCTATTCGCGTGCGGGTTATGGCGCCTCGTCGCCGGTCAAACTGCCGCGACCGGTCGACTACATGCATCGCGAGGCGCTGGATGTATTGCCAAAGCTGCTCGAACAAATCGGCTTTCGCCGCGGCCTGCTCGTCGGCCATTCCGACGGCGCCTCGATCGCGGCGATCTATGCCGGCGGCGTGCAGGATCACCGCGTGCGCGCGATGGCACTGATGGCGCCGCATTTCATCGTCGAGGACATTTCGGTGACATCGATCGCCGCGATCAAGACAATCTACGAGACCACCAATCTGCGCGAGAAGCTGGCGCGCTGGCACAAGGACGTCGACAACGCCTTTTACGGCTGGAACGGCGCCTGGCTCGATCCGCAATTCCGCAGCTGGGATATCTCCGAATATCTCGTTTATATCCGTGTACCGATCGCGTTGATCCAGGGTGCAGACGACCAGTATGGCACGCTGCGGCAGGTCGAGATTGCGCAGGAAGAGTGCTATTGTCCGGTCGACGTGACGATCCTGGCTGGGACCGGACATTCGCCGTATCGTGAGGCGCCTGGGGCGACGCTGAATGCGATCTCGGAATTCGCCAATGCCGTGCTGCGCAGGCATCAGGAGGGGCGCGCTGCCTGACGCATTCGCCGGGGCCGGCCGGCGATGACCCATCTGCCGCTGCCGCAATGGGCCTATGTGCCCGGCGAGACCTCTGAAGCCGACGCCGATTACGAGACGCTGGCGCAGGTGAAACTGCTGGTGCCGTCGGCTTTCCGCGGCTATGTGCCGGCGCGCCATCCGGCGCTGCGCTACGGCCTCACCCTCAACGACCGCGGCTATTTCTGGGAAGCGCGCGAAATCCTGGAAACGGTGTGGGCGGCCGCGCCGCAGGGCGGACGCGAGCGCATTCTGCTCCGCGCCTGCATCCTGATCGCCAACGGCAATCTGCGGCTGCGGATGGAAAAGCCGGGCTCGGCGGGGAGGCTGTTCGGCGAGGCGTCGCAGGAGCTGCGCGCGCTTGGGGCACGCAAGGCGACCGCGGCAGGCGATGGCTTTGCCGACAACTTTCCGATTGATGTCCTGGCTTCGACGTTGAAGGCGCGGCTGGAGCAGCAGCCCCTTTCCAAGGCCGACTGGGTGACTTTTGCCGCCATCGGCCGCCCATGAAACAAAATGCAACAAAATGCATGTTTTTGCATTTCGGGCTGGACGACGCTCTCAACATGCATTATAGTGCATGTCTGTCAATGCATAAAAAGCTCAAGGGTGGCTCATGGCGGGCGAAGATCGCGTCCTCGCGAGGGGAGCGAAATACATCGATTTTCAAACCGATCCGTCGCGCTACCGGCACTGGAAGCTCGCGGTCGAGGGCGACACCGCGACCCTGACCATGGATGTCGATGAGGATGGCGGCCTGTTCGAGGGCTACCAGCTCAAACTCAACTCCTATGACCTCGGCGTCGACATCGAGCTTGCGGACGCCGTGCAGCGGCTGCGCTTCGAGCACCCCGAGGTGAAGGTGGTCGTGATCCGCTCGGCCAAGAACCGCGTGTTCTGCGCCGGCGCCAATATCCGTATGCTCGCGGGCGCGACCCACGCCCACAAGGTCAATTTCTGCAAATTCACCAACGAGACCCGCAACGGGCTCGAGGACTCCAGCGAAAATTCCGGCCAGCGCTATATCACCGTCGTTAACGGCACCGCGGCCGGCGGCGGCTACGAGCTCGCGCTCGCGACCGATCACATCATCCTCGCCGACGATGGCGCGGCCGCCGTGGCGCTGCCGGAAGTGCCGCTGCTCGCGGTGTTGCCGGGCACCGGCGGGCTGACGCGCGTCGTCGACAAGCGCAAGGTGCGCCGCGACCACGCCGATTTCTTCTGCACCATCGAGGAGGGCATCAAGGGCAAGCGGGCGGTCGCATGGCGGCTGGTCGACGAAATCGCCCCGAACAGCAAGCTGGAAGGCAAGATCGCCGAGCGGACGAAGGAATTTGCTGCTGCCTCGAAGCGCAACGGCAATGGCAAGGGCATTCAGCTCGCGCCGTTGTCACGCACCATCAACGAGAACAGCGTGCGCTACGGTTTTGTCAGTGTCGACATCGACCGTGCCGCGCGGACGGCGACGATCTCGCTTCATGCCCCCGAGGCTGCCGCGCCTGCCGACATCGACGGGATGATCGGGCAGGGCGCCTCGTTCTGGCCGCTGCAGGTCGCGCGCGAGCTTGACGATGCGATCCTGCATCTGCGGATCAACGAGCTGGAAGTCGCCTTGCTGGTGTTCAAGTCGCATGGCGATCCCGCGCATGTCTTGAGCTATGACGCCTTCCTCGACGCCAACAAGGCGCACTGGCTGGTCAACGAGATCAGGCAGTTCTGGAAGCGCGTGTTGAAGCGCATCGACGTCACCTCGCGCACGCTGGTGACGCTGGTCGAGCCGGGCTCCTGCTTCGTTGGGACCTTGGCCGAGCTCGTGTTCGCTGCCGACCGCTCCTACATGCTGATCGGCTCGCGGCAGGGCGACAATCGCCCGCCACCGTCGCTGCAATTGTCGGCGATGAATTTCGGGCCCTATCCGATGAGCCATGGCCTGACCCGGCTGCAATCGCGCTTCCAGGCCGATCCATCCGATCTGGACCGCGCGGAAGCCACCATCGGCACGACGCTCGATGCGGAGGCGGCGGAAGAGCTCGGCCTCGTTACCTTCGCGCTCGACGACATCGACTGGGACGACGAGATCCGCGTGTTCTTCGAGGAGCGCGCCTCTTTCTCGCCCGACAGCCTCACCGGCATGGAGGCGAATTTGCGCTTCGTCGGTCCGGAGACCATGGAATCGAAAATCTTTTCGCGCCTGACCGCGTGGCAGAACTGGATCTTCCAGCGTCCCAATGCGGTCGGCGAGGACGGCGCCTTGCGGCGCTATGGCAGCGGCCAGAAGCCGAAGTTCGATATGACGCGAGTGTAAGGATCGTGTCCCGGGCGCGCTGCGGCACGAAGTGTCGTTGCGCAGAACCGGGACCCACGACGACGCGGACCGCCATTAATAGGTCCCGGCTCTGCGATGCACCGCTTTGCGCTGCATCGCGTCCGGGACGCGAGACCGAATAAAGGAGCACGCCATGAACGTGAACATCATGAACGTCGATTACTCCACCAAGATTCCGAACAACGTGAATCTGTCCGAGGATCGGCAGGTGCTCAAAGCCCTCGAAGGCTGGCATCCCGGTTACATGGATTGGTGGAGCGACATGGGGCCGGAGGGTTTTCAGCAATCCCTGGTGTATTTGCGCACCGCCTATTCGGTCGATCCGCGCGGCTGGGCCAAGTTCGACTACGTGAAGATGCCCGATTATCGCTGGGGCATTCTCCTTGCTCCCCAGGAAGAGAACCGCAAGATTCCCTTCGGCGAGCATTTTGGCGAGCCGGCCTGGCAGGAGGTGCCCGGCGAATACCGCGCCATGCTACGCCGGCTGATCGTGATCCAGGGCGACACTGAGCCCGCCTCTGTCGAGCAGCAGCGCCATCTCGGCAAGACCGCGCCCTCGCTCTACGACCTGCGCAACCTGTTCCAGGTCAATGTCGAGGAAGGCCGCCATCTCTGGGCGATGGTCTATCTCCTGCAGAAATACTTTGGCCGCGACGGCCGCGAGGAGGCCGACGAGTTGCTGCGCCGCCGCTCCGGTGACGCGGATTCTCCGCGCATGTTAGGGGCCTTCAACGAGGCGACGCCGGACTGGCTGTCCTTCTTCATGTTCACCTATTTCACCGATCGCGACGGCAAGATGCAGCTGCACAGCCTCGCGCAGTCAGGCTTCGATCCCTTGTCGCGCACCTGCCGCTTCATGCTGACCGAAGAGGCCCATCACATGTTCGTCGGCGAGACCGGCATAACCCGCGTGGTGCAGCGGACCGTAGAGGCGATGAAGCAAGCCGGCGTCACCGATCCCAGCGACGTCGCGAAAGTGCGCGCGCTCGGCGTCATCGACCTGCCGACCATTCAGAAGAAGCTGAACCTGCATTATTCGCTGTCGCTCGATTTGTTCGGCTCGGAAGTCTCGACCAATGCGGCGAACGCCTTCAATTCCGGCATCAAGGGCCGCTATCACGAGACCCAGATCCAGGACGACCACCGCCTGCAAAACGACACCTATCCGGTGCTGAAATTCATCGACGGCGTGATCAAGCGGGTCGACGAGCCGGCGCTGACCGCGCTCAACATGCGGCTGCGCGACGACTACACCCAGGACTGCGTCAAGGGCCTGCTGCGCTGGAACAAGGTGATCTCGTCCGCAGGCTACGACTTCAAGCTGACCTTGCCGAATGTCGCCTTCCACCGCGCCATCGGCGAGTTCAAGGACGTGCATGCGACGCCGGATGGAATCCTGATCGACGATGCGACGTGGGCCAAGCGCAAGGGCGAGTGGGTCCCCTCGACCGGCGACGGCGATTTCATCGCCTCGCTGATGACGCCGGTCACCGAGCCCGGGCAATTTGCGCCGTGGATTTCAGCGCCGAAAGTCGGCATCGACAACAAGCCCGGCGATTTCGAATACGTGAAGATCGAGACTTGAGGTCTTGCCGAGCCGTCATCATCCGCGAAGAAGGCGGGTGATCCAGTATTCCAGAGGCCGCGCGGAAGGAATCGAGAGGGCCGCGGCGTACTGGATGCCCCGGTCAAGCCGGGGCATGACAGTGAAGTTGTGGTGGGCGAGAGAGCTCACCGCCGATGCCGCTTCTTAGTCCACCTCACCCCGCAATCTCACTCCCCGCGGTCGCATAGACCACGCCGCCGTCGACCGCGATCGTGTTGCCGACCACATAATCTCCCGCGCGCGAGGCGAGATAGATTGCTACACCGGCCATGTCCTCGTCGGTTCCGACGCGCCGCGCCGGAACGCGTTGGGCGACTTCGTCGGCATGGTCGCGCGCCGCGCGGTTCATGTCCGACTTGAACGCGCCCGGCGCGATCGCCGTGACGTTGATGTGCTCCTTGATCAGCCTGGCCGCCATCCGCCGCGTCAGATGGATCACCGCGGCCTTGCTGGCCGCATAGGAATAGGTCTCCGTCGGATTGACGAAGATGCCGTCGATCGAGGCGATGTTGATCACCTTGGCCGGGCGCTGGGCACTTGCCGCTGCGCGCAACGGTTTTGCCAGCGCCTTGGTCAGGAAGAACAGCGACTTCACGTTGAGATTCATCACCTTGTCCCAGCCGCTTTCGGGAAATTCGTCGAAGTCGGCGCCCCAGGTTGCGCCCGCATTGTTGACGAGAATGTCGAGCTTCGGCTCCCGCTTGATGAGTTCGGAGGCCAACTGCTCGCAGCCCGCGACCGTGGAAATGTCGATCGGCAGCGCGATGCATTCGCCGCCATATTCCGCCGTCAGTTCCTTCGCGGTCGCCTCGCACGGTCCCGCCTTGCGCGCGGTGATGTAGACCTTTGCCGCGCCTTGCGCGAGGAAGCCGGCTGCGATCATCTTGCCGATGCCGCGCGAGCCGCCGGTCACCAGCGCGACGCGGCCTTTCAGCGAGAACAGATCCTTGAACATATTCTCTCCCCTTTTCTCATGCTGTGTTCTGAGCGCGCGAATCGGCCACGTCAAGCCAAGGCGTGAGTGGCCGGCTTTTGTCGCGTAACGATTTTATCTCCCAGCGGACGCCGGGCCGCAGGGCAAATTTGTGAAGCCATTCATACTCGCGGGAAGCGGCCATGATAGTTTGCCGCCGTCACTCGATGCCGTCATCGGTGAACGTTCGCAGCGCAAGGGCCGCCAGGATATGACCGCGCCTCCGCTGATCAGGCTACGGCTGCTCGGCCGGTTTTCGGCGGCCATCTGTGGCGAACCACCGGCGCAACTGAAAATCTCGTCGAGAAAAGGCGTGGCGCTGCTCGCCTATCTGGCGCTTCATCCCGAGCATTCCGTCAGCCGGGAAAAGCTCGCGACGCTGCTGTGGGGCGATCGTCCGGACCGGCAGGCGCGTCTCAGCCTGCGCCAGGCCATCCTCTCCCTGCGCAAGAGCTTCGGCGAAAGCGAGCCGATCGCGCTCGATGGCGATACAGTCTGCTTGCGCATGGACCGCGTCGGCGTCGACGCGCTCGAATTCCAGAAGCTGAGCCGGTCGACCGATCTTGATGATCTCGATCGCGCGGCCGCGCTTTATGCCGGACCTTTTCTCAGCGAGCTGGAGATCGACAGCGAGGATTTCGCGGCCTGGCTCGAGACCGTGCGGACGCGGTTCGGGGCCGAGGCCGCGCGCGTGCTGGAAAGCTGCGCCGAGCAGCGGGAATTGCTGGAACAGGGTGACGCGGCGATCGATGCGGCGGAACGATTGGTCGCGCTTGATCCGCTGCGCGAGGACTGGCAGCGCCGGCTGCTTCGCATCTCGGCGCGCCACCGCGGTGCCGAGGTTGCGCTGGTGCATGCCAAGACGTTGATCGCGCTGTTGCGGAAGGAGCTCGATGTCGGGCCGGAGCCGGCGACGTCGGAACTGATCGAGGATATCCGGCGCGGCGCCATCGAGCCGGCGCGGCCGGCCCTGCCGTTGGCCTTGCTCGCGGAGAGCAGCAGCGAAATCGTGCCGCCGCCTGGCGTGATGGAGAACATGCCGTCGACGGCTGGTCTCACTGCCGTGTCGGCTGTCATGGCGACGCCGCCACACCGGCAAGCGTCGCCGTGGCGCGCAGGCGTCGGCACGCTGTGGTTCATCGTCCCGGTCAGCGTGCTGTTCGCCGGCGCGTTGCTGCTCGGAAATCCGCGTTTGACTCCGGTGCGCAGGACGGTTGCGACGGTCGACATTGTCGGCAGCACGAATGCCAGGCTCGAGCCGGCGCCGGTGGTCGTGCTGCCGTTCGAGGCGGCCGACAAGCAGGACGACGCGATGGCCGAGCTGGTGTCGGACAATGTCATCGACCAGCTCTCGCGCGTGCCCAATCTGCGCGTGATCTCGCGCCTGACCTCGCATCAATTCTGGCAAGCCTCCCGTGACATCGTCGATGTCGGAAACCGCCTCAACGTCCGCTACGCCGTGCATGGCCGCGTCAAGGCCGAGCAGGATCGATGGCGGGTCAATGTCGAGCTGATCGATGTCACAAGCCGGTCACAACTGTGGTCGGATCAATTCGACCAGGGCTCGCCCGATGGCACCGAGGCGGCCGGCATGATCGCGAGCCAGCTCGGCCGCGCGGTGGAGGTCGCCGCGATCAGGCAGCAGGCCGACCGCGACAACAGTCAGCTGCCGCCGAAACCCGCCATCGACGGGCCGAATCCCGCGACGCCTGGCAATAACGCGCGAACCTCAACGCATTAACGCTGCCTTGACGTCGCATTGACGAGCGCCGTGGCAAACCCGATCCGTTACGACGATCAGAGCAGACCAAATATTTTCGAAAGACGTTTCGGCGAATTGGAGATGAAATCCCGCGCGCAGATTCGCAACGCGCATCACGTTCGATCACTTTTTCTGGAGCTGTGATGCGGCGCACAGGCGATGCGTTCGCACTGCATCATGGTCCGCGCGGGTGGAATTTGCAGGTGTAATTTTAATGACGGAGTTTTTTGGATGACCCATGCGTCCTATTCGGCCGACGGGATCGAAACCGCGCGGCCCCTGATTTCCATCCGGCCATCCCGGCGCAGGAGCATTTTCGCATTCGTTCTCGACGCCCTCCACCACTCGCGGCGGATCCAGTCGCGCCGCGCACTCCGGCAATATCGTCATCTGATTTCGCACGGCGACCAGCGCATCGCTTTTCCGCAACCGAACCTGGAGGACCGTGACCATGTCAATCAGTGAAAGATCGTCGGATCGCAGACGGCCGCTGCGATGGCCGATGCCGAGCGAGATGGTGATGCTCGCCGCGATCGCGGTGGTGATTCTGGTTCTCCACGTTGTCGCCGGCAGCTTGCTGCAGCCGGCCTCGACGCGCGGGCAGGTGGCTCCGTTGGAGGACGCGCGGGCGTCGTCCATCGACTAGCACTTTTCATCCATCGTTTTTGATTGCAATCAGCCGGAGGTCCAGCCCATGGCCGACGTGACGTCATTTCTTTTGCTCAGCGTCGCCGTGTTCTTCGGCGCCTTCGTTTCGGGGCTGGCGGGCTTCGCCTTCTCCGCGGTCGCCGGCGCCATCCTGCTGCATGTGCTGGAGCCGATGGAGGCGGTGCCGCTGATGATGGCGTGCAGCGTCGGTGTGCAGGCCACCAATCTCTGGGCGCTGCGCAACAACATCCAGTGGAAGCAGAGCCTGATCCTGGTGTTCGGCGGCCTGCTCGGCGTTCCCATCGCCGTGTGGCTGCTGCAGGTGGCCGACACCAGAACGTTCCGGGAAGGTTTCGGCCTGCTCGTTGCGTTCTATGCCGGCTACATGCTGTTCCGGCCGAGCATCACCTATCTGCAGCAGATGAACCAGGGCCGCAATGCGCTGGTCGGTTTCGGCGGCGGCCTGATCGGCGGGCTCACCGCGATGCCCGGCGCGATCCCGACCATCTGGTGCGACATGCACGGCGTGCCGAAGAACCAGCAGCGCGGCCTGGTGCAGCCCTTCATCGCCGCGATGCAGATCTTTGCGCTGGCGCTGTTGCTGATCCATCACGATTTGTCGTCGAAGGTGTTCATCGATCTCGCGCTCAGCATCCCGGCGCTGCTTGCGGGCTCGGCGCTCGGCATCCTGGCGTTCCGGAACTGCAACGAGCAGACCTTCCGGCGCGTCATCCTCGGCATCCTCCTGGTGTCGGGCGGCCTACTGGTCGTGTAATCGGCGGAGCGAGGCCGCGTCGGCGCCGGTCACGCCGCGCCGACGCGGCAGATGCCCGACAGAAAAATCAAGGAAAAGACAAGGAAATATCAATACGGCCGCCAAGCACCTGGCGGCAAGCCGCCCGATATTGCGCCCGATAACGCACGGCGGAGTTCAGGCCTTGAAGCACGCGTCATTTCCTGCGGCAGGCGCAAGCCCTGTCACGATTTTTCATTTCGGCACCGGGCTTTTTAAATCGATCCTCGGCGCCCTCCATCACACCCGGCGGATCCAGTCGCGCCGCGTCCTGCGGCAATACCGTCATCTGATGTTCCACGGCGACCAGCGCACCGCCTTTCCGCAACCCCTGGAGGACCGTGACTATGCCAATCAGTGAAAAAGCGCCGGCGCGTCAACGTTCGGTGCCAATGCCCAGACCGGGCGAGATGAAGCGGCTTGGCGTGATCGCATTCGCCATCCTGTTGCTCCACATCCTCGCCGCCAGCCTGTTGCTGCCGGCCACCTCGCGCGGCCCCTCCAGGCTGCTTGAGGAGACGACGGCGTCGTTTATCGACTAGCTACTCCGATCAAACGCGGATTCGGCTGAGCGCAGATGCGTCGGCACGGCGTCAGGCCGCGTCGACGCGCCGAAAGCCGTTCCACATCGCCGTCGCGGCGCCCGAGGTCAGCACCGGCAGGACGCGCTTGTCCTGGTAATTGCCGTTGAGCGAGACCCGCGGCAGCGCGGTGAGGTGGCCGGCGCTTTCCGGAAACACCATGCCGGGCCGGGTCGTCACCGCGGTCTTGTAGCCCGCGGTCTGGGCGAGGGCGAACTCGCGCGCGCCGGCCGCGAACCTGTCGCCATAGGGATAAGCGAGGTGGAACACCGGGCGCTGTAGCTTCTCCTCGATCCGCGTGCGGCTGACCGTCAGCTCCTCGCGGGCCGTCTCCTCGCTCTGGTGGGCGAGGTTGCAGTGGCTGATGGTATGCGCGCCGATGGTGACCAGCGGATCATCGGCAAACGATTTCAGCTCGTCCCAGGACATGCAGAGGTCGCGGCAAATGGCCGCCTGGTCGACGCCATGCCGCGCGCAGAGGGCGGCCACCTCGCGCTGCAGGTCGTGCTCGCTCAGGCTGCGCAGCCAGTCGTGCAGCCGGTCGAACGCCGCCTGCTTGGCGGCGGCAGTTGGCGTGGCCATGCGAACCGGCGAGCCGCCGATCGTCACCTCGATCGCGCCGGCCCTCGCGATCACCATCTCGAGCGCGGTCCACCACAGCCGGCCGAGCCCTTCGGCGAAATCGCTCGTGACATAGCAGGTGAAGGGCGCGGCAAATTCGCGCATCACCGGCAGCGCGTGGTCGCGATTGTCGCGATAGCCGTCGTCGAAAGTGAAGCAGGCGAAGCGGCGGGCAAAGTTGCGGTTCAATAGCCGCTCATGCATCTCGTCCATGGTGACGATGTCGATGTCGCGCGACTTCAGATGCACCAGCGTCGCCCGCAGGAAGGCGGGCGTCACCCCGAGATGATGGTTTGGCTGGAAATCGTCGCTTCGCGCCGGCCGCACATGGTGCAGCATGAACACCGCGCCGACGCCGGACAGGATCGGACGCAGCAAATAATGCGCGCCGGAAAAATACAGCGCTCCCAATCCGGCCCGGATGACGGTGTTGCGAAACTGCTTCATTGCGCGCGATGGTTGGCCGATCGGGATATTATCCAGGCAGTTAACGAAGAAGGGCTGAACAAACGGTTATACGCTGATGTTCCGCACGCTACCGTGTTCTGTTATTTCCGGTTTGACAGCCCCGCAAGGGTTTGTTTTCTCTGTATTTCCGGTGTCTTAAGATTTGCGGTTCCGCAGGCCTGTGCCACAACCGCGCAGCTGGCAGGTCGAAGGCAAAAGCGGCACTGGAATCATAGAGTTGTTGGCGCAGCTCGCGCGGGACATCGGATGCACGGTCTTTTCAGGTGGAGTAGCAAATGGTGGCCGGGCGTGATCCCCCTGGTCGCCTTTTGGGCCATTGCGGCCTGGACCGGCACCGCACCCCTGGAAGCCGACCTCGCCGGGCGCAGCGGTGCCGCCCTCAAGGATAGCGTGCTCGACAAGACCCGGATCACGGTTGCCGGCCGCGACGTCACGCTCGGCGCCGACGCGTTTTCGGAGCAGGGCCGCAAAAACGCGCTTTCGGCGGTCGAGGCCGTGCCCGGCGTCCGGCTGGTCAATGACGAAACCCGCCTGGTGCCGGAAGCCAAACCCTTCGTGTGGTCGGCGGAGCGGGATGTCGTCCGTGTGACGCTCGGCGGCAGTGCGCCGCTGCCCGCCACCAAGGGCAGGCTGATGGAGGCCGCACGCGCTGCGATCAACGGCGTCGAACTGGTCGACCAGATGGCGCTCGCGCGCGGCGCGCCGCCAAACTTCGATGCCGCCGCGGGGCTCCTGCTCGACCAGGTCGCAAAACTGAAGGACGGCAAGGTCACCATTTCCGATACCGGCGTGTCGCTGTCCGGCATGGCGCGCGAGCTTGGCGGCCGCGAGGCGATCGCGGCCGCGCTCAAGGATCTCCCCGAAGGTTTCAAGGTCACAGCCAACGACGTCAAGGCGCCGCCTTATATCTTCCAGGCCTATAAGGATCCGGTCGCGGCGACGCTGACGCTGTCAGGCTATGTCCCCGACAACAACATGCACGCCGCGATCGCGCAGGCCGCGGAGCGGAAATTCTTCGGCGAGAAGGTGGTCGATAATCTCAAGGCGAGCGTCGGCGCGCCCGCGGGCTTTTCCGCCGCCGTGGTTCCGGCGCTCGGCGCGTTGTCGCGGCTGTCGACCGGCACGCTGGCGGTATCGGACCGCGAGGTAAAACTCTCCGGCGACGCATTGTACGACGGCGCGGCGGCGCAAATCCGCGCTGGCCTCGGCAAGGATTTTCCGCAAGGTTTTCAGTTCAAGCCGGAAATCTCGGTCAAACCGGCTGCTGCGCCGGTCGATCCCACCGTGTGCCAGCAGCTGTTCTCCGACCTGCTCGCGAAGGGAAAGATCCGCTTCGAGCAGGGGCGCGCCACGCTCGATCCGGATTCGACCGCGCTGCTCGATCGCCTGATCGAGATCGCGCTGCGCTGTCCGACCGCCGCCATCGAGGTCGCCGGCCACACCGACGGCGACGGCGAAGACGCCTTCAACCAGGCGCTGTCGGAGAAGCGCGCGCAGGCCGTCGTCGACTATCTGGTGAAAGCCGGGCTGCCGGCGAGCCGCTTCACCGCGGTCGGCTATGGCTCGACCCAGCCGGTCGCCGGCAACGATACCGACGAAGGCAAGGCGCAGAACCGCCGCATCGAATTTTTGGTGAGGTGAGGATGGCGTATCTGGTGATGTTCCATTGGGGCTGGCTCACCGCCTCGTTCCTGCTTGGGCTCGCAATGGGCTGGATCGCGGTGGTGCATCGCGGGCCCAGCGTCTCCAGGGTGATGGCGCGCTGGCTTGCCCTTGCCGCTGCAGCACTGGTCGCCCTCGCGGTCAGCCGCGTCGTGCCCGGCCGTTTCGGCTATTGGCTCGATCTCGGCCTCGTCCTGTTCGCCTGCTATCTCATCGGCTGCGCCATCGGCTCCTGGCTGCGCGAGCGGGTGGTGTCGCGGCCGGCAGCGAAGCCTGCGGCGTAGGGCAGGCCTGACGTTTCGTGGCGCGGCGGATGCATCTCCTGCCGCGCACCGGAAATCGTCCTGTATGCGGTGCCGGGCAAACAGCCGTTTTATGAGGCATTCGGCTTTCGTCGCATGCCCGTGGCGGGCTTTGGCCCCAAACGCCGTATTTGCCCGCGAAAACACGGGCTGTCCCGCGCGCGTCAAGGCAGCGCGCCTCGCGAAAAGCGGAACCGGGGCGCAAAATGATGCATTTGGCCGCCATCAACGCCACCTAATATATTGACGGCGTGTATCTTTATTCACACTTGACGAATTCCACTGCGGCCCAAAACGCGCTACCACGTCACGCCCGGGAACTGGTGTCCCGGTCCCGACATTCGTATCATTCCGGAGCGCAGGGAATTAGCGCGAATGTCGATCCACCGCGCTAGCCTGGCGACCACGAACTCGCACACGGGGCACTCGATGCTGGAAGCGATACGCAGAGCGATCTTGGTTCTGCGCCAGAAGCAAGTCCTGCACCGGCTGGGAGTTGCGATCAGCGTCACCGTCATCGGGATCGCGTGCTATGTGCTCTACCATATGCTCCGTGGCATCGACACCTTCGAGGTCATCGAGGCCATCAAGAGCACCGAGCCGCGCCAGATTGCGCTCGCTGCTCTGTTCGTCGCCGCCGGCTATTTCACGCTGACTTTCTACGACTGGTTTGCGGTCCGCGCCATCGGCCGTCGCGATATCCCCTACCGCGTCAATGCGCTGGCAGCCTTCACGAGCTATTCGATCGGCCACAATGTCGGCGCCAGCGTCTTCACCGGCGGCGCGGTGCGCTACCGCATCTATTCGAGCTACGGGCTCAATGCGATCGACGTCGCAAAAATCTGCTTCCTCGCCGGCCTGACCTTCTGGCTCGGCAATGCCGCGGTGCTGGGTCTCGGCATCACCTATCATCCCGAGGCCGCTGCCGCGATCGACCAGCTGCCGGCCTGGCTCAACCGCGTGGTCGCGATCGCCATCATCCTCGCGCTCGTCGCCTACGTGGTCTGGGTCTGGACCCAGCCGCGCCATGTCGGCCGCGGCCCCTGGACCGTGGTGCTGCCGGGCGGTCCGCTGACGCTGCTGCAGATCGCGATCGGCATCGTCGATCTCGGCTTTTGCGCGCTCGCGATGTACGTGCTGGTGCCGGACGAGCCCAATCTCGGCTTTGTCGTGGTCGCCGTGATCTTCGTCTCGGCCACGCTTTTGGGCTTCGCCAGCCATTCCCCCGGCGGGCTCGGGGTGTTCGACGCGGCCATGCTGGTCGGCCTCTGGCAGATGGACCGGGAGGACCTGCTGGCCGGCATGCTGTTGTTCCGCCTGCTGTATTATATTGCTCCCTTTGTCATATCTGTAATGTTGCTGACGTTTCGGGAGGTTATCCTCGGCGCCCGATCGAAGCGCCTGCGCCAGGCCGCGCAGGCGCTGGAGGCTGGTCCGGCGCGCGAAGCTGCTTATGTAAGAGAGCGTGGAGATACGCACGCCTGACGAGGACAGACACGGAGAAGCCGGCCAGATGGCAATTGATGCTCCTTCCTCATCGTCGTCTTCGTTCTTTTCGCCGTGGCCGGACCGGTTGCGGCATTCAGCCTTCATCCTGGCGGTCGCCGCCGCCGCGCTCACCGTGCTGGTGCTGTCAGACGAATTGTCGCCGCTGCGCGCCGGCGCCGTGTTCATCTGCATCGCCGCTGCCGCGCTGGTGCCGTGGCGGCTCAACCATGTCACGACCTCGCGGGAGGATGTGCGCGGCGTCAATCCGGTCGACGCCGCTGCGGTCAGCGCGGTCGTTGCGGGCATGCCGGATCCCGCCGTGCTGCTCGACCGCGCCGGCCGCGTCATCCACCTCAATGCCGCCGCCGCCCAGCTTGCGCCGGCGCTGCGCAAGAACGAGCTGGCGCAGTTCGCGCTGCGCTCGCCGGAAATCATCATGGCGCTGCGCGAGGCCATCGCCACCACCGAGCCGCGCCGCACCACCTATCTCGATCATGTCCCCGTCGACCGCTGGATGGAGCTGATCATCACGCCGGTGCCGGTGCCGAGCGCGTTCGGCGGCATCGACAAATGCATGCTGATGACCTTCCACGACCAGACGCCGCTGCGCCGGGTCGAGGAAATGCGCGCCGACTTCGTCGCCAATGCCAGCCATGAATTGCGCACGCCGCTCGCGGCACTGTCCGGCTTCATCGACACGCTGCAGGGGCCGGCCAAGGACGATACCAAGGCGCGCGAGCGCTTCCTCACCATCATGCATGCGCAGGCGACCCGCATGGCGCGCCTGATCGACGACCTGTTGTCGCTGTCGCGGGTCGAATTGTCGGCCCATGTCCGCCCCGACACCTCCATCGACATCGTGCCCATCATCCGCCAGGTCGCCGACGGGCTGGAACCGCTCGCCCGCGAGCGCCAGGTCGAGGTCGAGATCGACCTGCCGGAGACCCCGGTGTCGATCGCGGGCGACCGCGAGGAACTGCTCCGCCTGTTCGAGAACCTGATCGAGAACGCGTTGAAGTACGGCGCCTCTGGCGGCAAGGTGATCGTCTCCCTGAGTTCCGCCACATCGGGCGAGGGCGCCCCCGAGATCCGGGTCATGGTGCGCGATTTTGGCCCGGGGATCGCCCCGGAACATCTGCCGCGGTTGACCGAAAGATTCTATCGGGTTGACGTTGGCGACAGCCGCTCGCAGGGCGGGACGGGCCTCGGTTTATCGCTGGTGAAACATATTCTTAACCGTCACAGGGGCCGGCTTTTGATCGAAAGCGTGCCCAAGCATGGCGCTACGTTTACCGCCTGTTTTCCCCAGCCAAAAACCGCCGTTTTGGTCTAAACCTTAGTCTAAACAAGACTTTAGTCTTGTCATCCAACTGTCATCCAACCTTCGTAAAAGCAAAACGGACCGCTCCTAAACGGTCGGCGTGAGCGCGATCGGGCGTGAACGACGCTTCGCTCACCCAATGGAGATCAGCATGAATTTCGTTAAGGCTATCGTCGCTGCCGGCCTGGTCGCCGCATCGACGTCGGCGTTTGCCGCCGACATTACCGGAGCGGGTGCGACGTTCCCGTTCCCGATCTATTCCAAATGGGCCAACTCCTACAAGAAGGAGACCGGCAATGGTCTGAACTATCAGTCGATCGGCTCGGGCGGCGGCATCAAGCAGATCGAAGCCAAGACCGTGACCTTCGGCGCCTCCGACATGCCGCTCAAGGTCGAGCAGCTCGACAAGGACGGCCTGGTCCAGTGGCCGATGGTGATGGGCGCGATCGTTCCGGTCGTGAACATCGACGGCGTCAAGCCGGGCGACATGATATTCGACGGCGAAACGCTGGCCAACGTCTATCTTGGCAAGATCACCAAGTGGGATGATCCGGCGATCAAGAAGCTCAATCCCAACGTCAAGCTGCCTTCGGAGGCGATCACCGTGGTTCGCCGTTCCGACGGTTCGGGCACGACCTTCAACTTCACCAACTACCTCTCGAAGGTGAGCGCGGACTGGAAGAGCAAGGTTGGCGAGGGCACCGCCGTCGAGTGGCCCGCTGGCGTCGGCGCCAAGGGCAACGAAGGTGTCTCCGGCAACATCAGCCAGACCAAGAACTCGATTGGCTATGTCGAGTATGCCTATGCCAAGCAGAACAAGCTGACCTACACCGGCATGGTCAATCACGCCGGCAAGACGGTTCAGCCGACCGTCGAAGCTTTCCAGGCGGCCGCCTCCAACGCCGACTGGACCAAGGCTCCCGGCTATTACGTGATCCTGACCGACCAGCCCGGCGACAAGTCCTGGCCGATCACCGCGTCGACCTTCATCCTGATGCACAGGGAGCCGGCGGATAAGGCCGCCTCCGGCGAGGCCCTCAAGTTCTTCAAATGGGCCTTCGCCAATGGCGGCAAGGCGGCCGAAGAACTCGACTACATCCCGATGCCTGACAACGTCGTCAAGCTGATCGAGAAGACCTGGTCGGCCGACATCAAGAGCTAAGCTCTCAACTCAACTCCTCCCCCTCACAAGGGGGAGGAGTTCGAGGTCTTCCAGCGCGGAAGCACCTTCTTTGAATTATGAATTTGCGGCCCCCCGGCCGGCGCACCTCAACAGCCGCTACCGGGCTTGCCGCCTCCTCCCGCCAAATCAGGGTGGAAAGCAACAGCGGGCATACTCCAACACGGCCCGGACAGCGTAAGTTACACAGGGGATTGGCGTGGCAGACATGGCCGTTCAAAGCGACGCGAGCGAGGTAATGGAAGCCGCCGGACCGTACGATCGCGCCAAGGCGCTCGGCGCCTTCAGGCTCGGCGACGTCACCTTCTACTGGATCACCCGGCTTGCCGCGATTTCGGTGCTGCTGATCCTCGGCGGCATTATCATCTCGCTGATCATCGGCGCCTGGCCGGCGATCCGGGAATATGGACTGCCATTCCTGTGGACCCAGCGCTGGGCGCCCTCGGCGGATCCGCCGGTGCTCGGCGCGCTCGGGCCGATCTACGGCACGCTCGTCACCTCCTTCATCGCGATGTTGATCGCGATCCCGGTCGGGCTCGGCGTTGCGATCTTCCTGACCGAGCTTTGCCCGCAATGGCTGCGCCGCCCGATCGGTATTGCGATCGAGCTGCTCGCCGGCATCCCCTCGATCATCTACGGCATGTGGGGCTTCTTCGTGCTGGGGCCGTTCCTCGCCTACACGTTCCAGCCGTTCATGATCGGCCTGTTCGCCCATATTCCCGTGCTGAACACGATATTCGGGGGGCCGCCTTCCTATCTCAGCCTGTTCAACGCCTCGCTCATTCTCGCGATCATGGTGCTGCCCTTCATCACCGCGATCTCGGTCGACGTGTTCAAGACCGTGCCGCCGGTGCTGAAAGAGGCGGCCTATGGCGTCGGCTGCACCACCTGGGAAGTGGTCAAGAACGTGGTGATCCCCTATACCCGCGTCGGCGTCATCGGCGGCGTCATGCTGGCGCTCGGCCGCGCGCTCGGCGAGACCATGGCGGTCACCTTCATCATCGGCAACTCCTTCCGGATCAACGGCTCGATCTTTGCTCCGGGGACCACCATCTCGGCGGCGATCGCCTCCGAGTTCGCCGAAAGCGACGGCCTGCATCAGTCCGCTCTGATCCTGCTTGGGCTCCTGCTGTTCGTGCTGACCTTCTTCGTGCTCTCGGCCGCGCGGCTGATGCTGATGCGGCTGGAAATGAAGGCGGGGAAGTAACATGGCCACGTCAGTCAATCCAATCTATGCCCGCCGCCGCCGCTGGGACATCGTCATCCGCGCGCTCTGTTTCGGCGCCGCGCTGATCGGCGTCACCTGGCTCGCGCTGATCCTGTTCACCCTGTTCTACAACGGCCTCCTGGGGCTCACTTTCCAGGTCTTCACCACTGACACGCCGCCGCCCGGATCGACCTCGGGCGGTCTGCGCAATGCTATCATCGGCTCGGTCATCATGACCGTGATCGGGGTCGGCATCGGCGCCCCGCTCGGGCTGTTCGCCGGCACCTATCTCGCCGAATACGGCAAGCATGACCGGCTCACTTCGGTGATCCGCTTCATCAACGACATCCTGCTCTCCGCGCCGTCGATCATCATCGGCCTCTTCATCTACGGCGCGGTGGTGGTGCCGATGCGCGGCTTCTCGGCGATCGCCGGCGCCCTGGCGCTGGCCGTGATCGTCATTCCCGTCGTGCTGCGCACCACCGAGGACATGCTGGCGCTGGTGCCTAATCCTCTGCGCGAGGCGGCGAGCGCGCTCGGCCTGCCGCGCTCGCTGGTGATCAAGCGGATCGCTTATCGTGCAGCCCGGTCGGGTCTTATCACCGGCGTGCTGCTGGCGACCGCGCGCGTCGCCGGCGAGACCGCGCCCTTGTTGTTCACCGCGCTGTCGAACCAGTTCTTCAGCCTCGATCTCACCAAGACGATGGCCAATCTGCCGGTGACCATCAACAACTTCGTGCAGAGCCCCTATGTCTACTGGAAGCAGCTCGCCTGGAGCGGCGCGCTGCTGATCACCCTGACCGTGCTCGCCCTGAATATCGGTGCGCGCATCCTGGGCGCCGAGAGGAGCGCAAAATGAACGACCTGTCTGTATCCGTGAGTAATCCCGTGCCTTCGCAGGCGCCCCGTCCCGACGCTGCCGCCAAGGTCACCGCGCGGGGCCTCAATTTCTATTACGGCGAGAACCACGCGCTGAAGAACATCAACCTGGTGCTCGGTAGCAACCGCGTCACCGCCTTCATCGGCCCTTCCGGTTGCGGCAAGTCGACGCTCTTGCGCATCTTCAACCGGATGTACGACCTCTATCCGGGCCAGCGCGCGGTCGGCCAGCTGATGCTGGACACCACCAACATCCTCGATCCCAGGCTCGACCTCAATCTGCTGCGCGCGCGGGTCGGCATGGTGTTCCAGAAGCCGACGCCGTTCCCGATGACGATCTACGAGAACATCGCCTTCGGCATCCGCCTCTACGAGAAGATCTCCAAGTCCGAGATGGACGGCCGCGTCGAGAAGGCGCTGCGCGGCGGCGCACTGTGGAACGAGGTCAAGGACAAGCTCAATGCTTCCGGCCTGTCGCTCTCCGGCGGCCAGCAGCAGCGCCTCTGCATCGCCCGCACCGTCGCGGTGCGGCCCGAGGTGATCCTGTTCGACGAACCCTGTTCGGCGCTCGATCCGATCTCGACCGCCAAGGTCGAGGAGCTGATTCAGGAACTGTCCGAGAACTACACCATCGCGATCGTGACCCACAACATGCAGCAGGCCGCGCGCGTCTCCGACAAGACCGCGTTCATGTATCTCGGCGAGCTGATCGAGTTCGACGACACCAACAAGATCTTCACGTCACCCAGCGATCGCCGCACCCAGGACTACATCACCGGCCGGTTCGGTTGAGGAGATAGGAAATGGCTTCTGAACACACCGCCAAGGCGTTCGACACCGACCTGCAGGAACTGACCCGGCTGGTCGCGGAAATGGGCGGTCTTGCCGAGCGCATGATCGTGGATTCCGTCGACGCCCTGGTCCGCCGCGACATCACGCTTGGCCAGCGCGTGGTGGCGGCCGATTCCGAAATCGACACCCTGCAGCGCACCATCGAGGAACGCGCGGTGCTGACCATCGCCCGCCGTCAGCCGATGGCGGTCGATCTGCGCGAAATCGTCGGCGCCATGCGGGTTGCCACCGACCTCGAGCGGATCGGCGACCTCGCCAAGAACATGGGCAAGCGCGTAGCGGCGCTGGAGAGCGATTTTCACCCGCTGAAGCTGATCCGCGGGCTCGAGCACATGACCGACCTCGTGCAGTCGCAGGTCAAGACCGTGCTCGACGCCTATGCCGCGCACGATCTGCCGGCGGCGATGACCGTGTGGAAGGGCGACGAGGAAGTCGACGCCATCTGCACCTCGCTGTTCCGCGAATTGCTCACCTACATGATGGAAGACCCGCGTAACATCTCGTTCTGCATCCACTTGATGTTCTGCGCCAAGAACATTGAACGCATCGGTGACCACGCCACCAACATCGCCGAGACCGTGTTCTACATGATCGAAGGCCAGCAGATCATGGACAAGCGCCCGAAGGGCGACATGACGACCTTTGCAACGACGGTCCCGGGCAACTAAGACAAGGCAATCAGGAGAAAGCCAAGCCATGAGCGCGCGCATTCTGGTGGTTGAAGACGAGGAAGCGCTAACCACGCTTTTACGCTACAACCTCGATGCCGAAGGCTATGACGTCGAAACAGTCGCGCGCGGCGACGACGCCGATACACGGCTGAAGGAGCGCGTTCCCGACCTGATCGTGCTCGACTGGATGCTGCCCGGCCTGTCCGGCATCGAGCTGTGCCGCCGCCTGCGCGCGCGGCCCGAGACCAAGCAGCTGCCGATCATCATGCTGACCGCGCGCGGCGAGGAGAGCGAGCGCGTGCGCGGGCTCGCCACCGGCGCCGACGACTACATCGTGAAGCCGTTCTCGGTGCCTGAGCTCTTGGCGCGCGTGAAGGGGCTGTTGCGGCGCGCGAGCCCCGAGCGGCTCGCCACCGTGCTCGCCTATGGCGACATCGAGCTCGACCGCGAGAAGCGCCGCGTCGCGCGTTCGGGCCGTCCGATCGATCTCGGTCCGACCGAATACCGCCTGCTCGAATTCTTCCTCGAGCATCCCGGCCGTGTGTTCTCCCGCGAGCAGTTGCTCGACAGCGTCTGGGGCCGCGACATCTACATCGATGAGCGCACCGTCGACGTGCATATCGGCCGCCTGCGCAAGCTGCTCAATCCCGGCCGCGAGCAGGATCCGATCCGCACCGTCCGCGGCGCCGGCTACGCGCTCGACGACCGTTTCGCGAAGGCGGAGTAAGCTCTCCGCCATCGAACAAACGCCACTGTCGTCCCTGACAAGCGAAGCAAACTCCGCCGTCGTCCCGGCCTAGTGCGCAATTGCGCACGGGGGGCCGGGACCCATAACCACAAATCTTGATTGTTGAAACGCACTGGAGCGCCAGCTCGGAATAACCACGCGAGCTGGTGGCTATGGGGTCCCGGCGTTCGCCGGGACGACGTCGGTTCGCTGTTCCGATTACCGCTGCGGCGGCTTGTTCGGCTGCCGGCGCCGGTCGGCCGAGGGCTGATAGGCGACGCGCGAGTGATGCGCGCAATAGGGCAGGCTCGCGAGCGCCTTGCCGCCGCAGAAGAAGAAATCGGGGCTCGCGGGATCGCCGACCGGCCAGTGGCAGGTGGCTTCGTTCAGTTCGAGCAGCGACAGCCGCTGGCTCATCGGCACCACATTGTCATAGGCGATCGGGTCGGGATCGAGCTCGACCTCGAAGGCCTGCGCCAGGGCGGTGTTGCCGCGCGACATCGGCCGCGACACCCGCATCATCTGCTGGGCGGGGCGGGCCTTGCGCTGCCGCGGCACCGCGGTCGACGGGCTCTTGGCGCGGCCGGACAGGCCGAGCCGGTGCACTTTGCCGATCACGGCATTTCGCGTCACATTTCCGAGTTCCGCGGCGATCTGGCTCGCCGAAAGCCCGGCTTCCCAGAGTTTCTTCAGCTGCTCGACGCGCTCGTCGGACCAGGTCAATACCGTCATCGCATTCTTCCTTCGCTTTGGCGCCGGCCGCTCCGTGGCCGCGCTGCGATGCCAAATCTTAGAAAAATCCCAGTATGCAGAATCCCTTAGCCCTCGCCGGGCGCGAAAATCGCGTCCGGACGTTTACGCCAAACAACCAGAACTCAGGGGATCAGAACTGCATCACGAGATGTCGTACCCGACAGCCAAGACGCTACAATATGCCGTGACTCCCGCGCAAGAGTCCGGTCTCACAGTCCACATGTTCCGTCACCCAGGCATTGCAAACGCTTTTTCCACACTACCGGAATGCTACGGACTGGACAGACGCGCAAAAACCACCGTGAGGCAGCATTGACACCGACTTCCTTGCGCCTAAAATGTTCCCGCGTGCCGCCCTGAAAAGGCGGCACGTTTTGTTTCGACGGCGGTCAGTGATGCGACGGCGCCAATGCGCGCATCGCGGCCGGCCAGGCTCTCTAACCCCGAGAAGTGACCGCCATGAGCACCAGCGCCACGTCGCATCTGCTTCCCGTTTTCGCCAGGGTCGATCTCGGCTTTTCGCGTGGCGAAGGTTGCTATCTGATCGCCACCAACGGCGATCGCTATCTCGACTTCACCTCGGGCGTCGCGGTCAATGCGCTCGGCCACGCCCATCCGCATCTCGTCAAGGCGCTGCAGGAGCAGGCGACAAAACTCTGGCACATGTCGAACCTGTTCAAGAGCCCGGACGGCGAGATCCTCGCAAGCCGCCTGTGCGAGCAGAGCTTTGCCGACCTGGTGTTCTTCTGCAATTCCGGCGCGGAAGCGATGGAGGGCGTGATCAAGCTGGTGCGCCATTATCATTTCTCCAGGGGCCATGGCGAGCGCTACCGCATCATCACCTTCGAGGGCGCCTTCCATGGCCGCACCTTGGCGACGCTCGCCGCCACCGGCTCGGCGAAATATCTCGAAGGTTTTGGTCCGCCGATGGACGGCTTCGACCAGGTGCCGCATGGCGACATCGAGGCGGTGAAGAAGGCGATCGGCCCGCACACCGCCGGCATTTTGATCGAGCCGGTGCAGGGCGAGGGCGGCGTGCGCTCGGCGCCGCATGCCTTCTTCAGGGCGCTGCGCGAGCTGTGCGACCAGCACGGCCTGTTGCTCGCCTTCGACGAGGTGCAGACCGGCATGGGCCGCACCGGCGATCTCTTTGCCTACAAGCGCCTCGGCGTCACGCCCGATGTGATGTCGCTGGCGAAGGCGCTCGGCGGCGGATTCCCGATCGGCGCGGTGCTGGCGAGCGCGGAGGCCGCCCAAGGCATGGCGCCCGGTTCGCACGGCTCGACCTTCGGCGGCAATCCGCTGGCCGTTGCGGCGGCGAATGCCGTGCTCGATGTCATGCTCAAGCCGGGCTTCTTCGACCACGTGCAGAAGATGTCGCTGCTCTTGAAGCAGAAGCTTGCTTCCGTCGTCGACCGCTATCCATCCGTGCTGTCGGAAGTGCGCGGCGAGGGGCTTCTGGTCGGCGTCAAGGCCGTCGTTCCCTCCGGCGATCTGGTCACGGCGCTGCGCGAGCAAAAGCTGCTCACCGTCGGCGCCGGCGACAATGTCGTACGTTTCCTGGCACCCTTGATCGTCACCGAAGCCGAGCTCGACCAGTCGATCGAGAGCCTGGAGCACGCCTGCGCCGCGCTGTCCAAGAATCCTTCTAACAAGACACCGTTGAAGGCGGCGGGGTGATGGACAAGCCGCGTCACTTCCTCGATATCAGCGAGGTTCCGCTGCCGGAGCTGCGCAACATGCTGGCCTTGAGCCGCGCCATGAAGGCGAAGCTGAAGGCGCATGAGGCTGGCCGGAAGCCGCTCGAGGGCAAGACGCTCGCGATGATCTTCGAAAAGCCCTCGACCCGCACGCGCGTGTCGTTCGACGTCGGCATGCGCCAGCTCGGCGGTGAATCGATCATGCTGACCGGCGCGGAAATGCAGCTCGGCCGCGGCGAGACCATTGCGGATACCGCGCGCGTGCTGTCGCGCTATGTCGATGCCATCATGATCCGCATCCTCAACCACGAGGCGCTGCTGGAACTCGCGCAATACGCCACCGTGCCCGTCATCAACGGGCTGACGCGGCGCTCGCATCCCTGCCAGGTGATGGCCGACGTGATGACCTTCGAGGAGCATCGCGGGCCGATCGAGGGCAAGACCGTGGCCTGGACCGGCGATGACAACAACGTGCTGGCGTCCTGGGCGCATGCCGCCGAGCGCTTCAAGTTCCAGCTCAACGTCGCCACGCCACCCGAGCTCGCGCCGAAGAAGGCGATGCGCGACTGGATCAAGGAAACGCAGGCGCCGATCGTGCTCGGCAGCGATGCGGAAGCCGCCGTACGAGGCGTCGATTGCGTCGTCACCGACACCTGGGTGTCGATGGGCGACAAGGAGGGCGAGCACCGCCACAATGTGCTGCGGCCCTATCAGGTCAATTCGAAACTGATGTCGCTTGCGAAACCCGACGCGCTGTTCATGCATTGCCTGCCGGCCCATCGCGGCGAGGAGGTCACCGATGAAGTGATCGACGGCCCGCAATCGGTGGTGTTCGACGAGGCCGAAAATCGCCTGCACGCGCAAAAGGGCATTCTGGCCTGGTGTTTTGACGCGGTGGGGTAAACTCACACACGGTGTCGCCCCGGCGAACGCCGGGACCCATACCGCGTGATGTCTCTGTAGAGCAGCGTGGCAGACGCTTTCTGCCGCAATAAAAGTCGGTGGTTATGGATCCCTGCTTTCGCAGGGGCGACAGCATGAACTCCTCAACCCCTTTCGTTCCGTACCTCACGACCCCAGATAAAGCGCCATGACGTCCCAATCCTCCGACACCAAAATCACCCTCGCCACTCCCATCCGCGCGCCGTCGGCAGTTCCCGTCGACGACGCGGTGATCCCGTTTGAAGTGGACGCGCTCGACCTGCGCGGCCGGCTGACGCGCATGGGCCCGGCGCTCGACGAGATCCTGACCAAGCACGATTATCCGGCGCCGGTCGGAAAATTGCTCGGCGAAGCCATCGTGCTCACCACGCTGCTCGGCTCTTCGCTGAAATTCGACGGCCGCTTCATCCTGCAGACCCAGAGCGACGGCCCGGTGTCGTTCCTGATCGTGGATTTCCAGGCGCCCGACCGCCTGCGCGCCTATGCGCGCTACGACGCGAAGCGGCTCAAGGCGAACGCGGATTCCGGCAGCCTGCTCGGCAAGGGCCATCTCGCCATGACCATCGACCAGGGGGCGGACATGAGCCGCTACCAGGGCCTGGTCGCGCTCGATGGCGGAGGCCTGGAGGCCGCCGCGCATGAATATTTTCTGCGCTCCGAGCAGATCCCGACCCGCGTGCGCATCGCGGTCGGCGAGGAGTGGCGCGGCGGCGAGGGCGGCAAGCACCGCTGGCGCGCCGGCGGCCTGTTGATGCAATTCCTGCCGAAAGCCCCGGAGCGCGCGCGGCAAGCCGATCTGCATCCGGGCGATGCGCCCGAAGGCACCGTGCCGCACACCGTCGCCGAGGACGACGCCTGGGTCGAAGGCCAGTCGCTGATCTCGACCGTCGAGGACGTCGAGCTGATCGATCCCGACCTCTCCGGCGAGCGCCTGCTCTATCGCCTCTTCCACGAACGCGGCGTCCGCGTGTTCAAGCCGCTCGCGTTGCATGCGCAATGCTCCTGCTCACGCGAGGCCGTGTCCTCGATGCTGAAGAGCTTCGATGCAAAGGACCGCGCCGAGATGGTGAAAGACGGCAAGGTCGTGGTGACCTGTGAGTTCTGCAGCTCGGTGTACGAATTCACGCCGCAGGAAGCGGGCGTGGAAGAGGGCAACGCGTAAACCTGGTCATGGCCGGGCTTGACCCGGCCATCCATCAATCTTGGAAAGACTTTTTTGGAGATGGATCGCCGGGTCAAGCCCGGCGATGACGAGCGTTGCGTCCCGGGATGACGCGCTTGGCGCGCGTCAATTCAACACCCTTTTCGCCTCCGGGCTGTCCAGCGAGAACGCCGGCACCTCGATCTCGAACCGCTCGCCGGTCTCGCTCACCATCATGTAGCGGCCGGCCATGATGCCGGAGGCGGTCGGGAGCGGCACGCCCGAGGTATATTCAAAGCGCTCGCCGGGCGCGAGCACCGGCTGCTCGCCGACCACCCCTTCGCCGCGCACTTCCTGCTGGTGGCCGGTCGCGTCCGTGATGATCCAGTGGCGGGTGCGAAGCTGCACCGTCTCGGTGCCGGAATTGGTGATGACGATGGTGTAGGACCAGAAATATTCGCGCTTTTCCACCGAAGAGCGCTCCGGCATGAAATTCGGCTCGACGGTGACTTCGATCTGGCGGGTGACGGCGCGATACATGATGGTCATGATAACCGAAAATCCGCCCTGGAACCAACCGGGCGGATAATCCGGCGGCGGCCGCCGCCATCGCGGTTTCAACACAGTTCCGAATTAAGGCCCGCAAGCCGCCGCCGATCGACATCGTTACTTTGCTTAGCCGCGGCGCAGCCGGTAAAATCCCCTCTCGCGCCGGCTCATGCCGCCGGTCCTGACACGGTGCCTGATGACCTCTATTGCCGACCAAGTTGCAGGCCCTCCTTTGGCCGGAGCCGCGGAGGCCGCGCGCGAAATTGCCAAGCCCGCCCGCGCGGGCGCGATCTCGCTGCCTGCCATCGGCGAGCGCGAACTGCGGCTCGATCTCTTCCGCGGCCTCGCGCTGTGGCTGATCTACATCGACCATCTGCCGCCGAGCCTTTTGACCTGGTTCACGATCCGCAATTACGGCTTCTCCGACGCCACCGAGATCTTCATCTTCATCTCCGGCTACACCGCCGCCTTCGTGTATGGCCGCGCCATGCTGGAGCAGGGCTTTGTGATCGCGACCGCGCGCATCCTGCGCCGCGCCTGGCAGATCTATGTCGCGCATGTGTTCCTGTTCACGATCTTCCTCGCCGAGATCTCCTACGTCGCCACCCATTTCGAGAACCCGCTCTACTCGGAAGAAATGGGCATCATGGATTTCCTCAAGCAGCCCGACGTCACCATCGTGCAGGCGCTGCTGCTCCGCTTCCGTCCCGTCAACATGGATGTGCTGCCGCTCTACATCGTGCTGATGCTGGCGCTGCCGCTGATCCTCGCGCTGATGCGCTGGAAGCCCGACGTGACGCTCGCGCTGTCGGCGCTGCTCTACGTCGTCACCTGGGAGTTCGATCTCTATTTCACGTCCTATCCGAACGGCTATTGGGCCTTCAATCCGCTTGCCTGGCAATTGCTGTTCGTGTTCGGCGCATGGTGCGCGCTCGGCGGTGCAACGCGCATGTCGCGCATCCTGTCGTCGCGCATCACGCTGTGGGTCTGTATCGCCTACCTCGTCGCGGCGTTCTATGTCACGCTGACCTGGTACGTGCCGCAGATGAGCCACTGGGTGCCGCGCCGGATCGAGCAGTGGATCTATCCGATCGACAAGACCGATCTCGACGTGCTGCGCTTTGCGCATTTCCTCGCGCTCGCGGCGATCACCGTGCGCTTCCTGCCGAAGGACTGGCCCGGCCTTAAATCGCGCTGGCTGAAACCGCTGATCCTGTGCGGCTCGCATTCGCTGGAGATTTTCTGCCTCGGCGTGTTCCTCGCCTTCGCCGGTCATTTCATTCTCGCCGAAGGCGGCGGCGGTGCCGCACTGCACACGCTGGTAACCCTGTGCGGCATCTTGATCATGTGGGGCGTGGCGTGGCTGATTTCGTGGTACAAGCACGAGGCCGACAAAAGCACTTCGCGCAAGGGCGCTCGCGGCAACGCCGATCTGGCGGGAGGGGGTTGATGCGGTCGGGATTCTTCCTTGGCCTGGCTCTGCTGACGGCTGTTTTCGCCGCGGGGCCGTTGCGCGCGGAAGATGCCCCTGCAAGTTGCGATGTGCCGGCCACCCTGCTCGAAAGCGAGAGTTCGCTGCCGAAAGTCGAGGCAGCGGTGAAGGCCGGCCAGCCGCTGAACATCCTGGTGGTCGGCAGCCGCTCCTCGAGCATCGGCACCGATGCCGGCAACGCCTATCCGGCGCGCCTGCAAGCTGCGCTGAAGGACAAGTTGTCGCAGCCTGCCGTCAACGTCTCCGTAGAAATACAGGCCGCCAAAACCGCGGAAGAAGTCGCAACCAGCCTTGTTAAGTTCATGGAAGGAAAAAGGCCTACTTTGGTTATCTGGCAGACCGGCACGGTCGATGCTATGCGATCCATCGATCCCGATGATTTTCGCACCGCAGTCGACGAGGGCGTGGTTGCGTTGCAAAATGCGGGAGCCGATGTGGTGTTGATGAATCCTCAGTATAGTCCGCGCACCGAGACGATGATTTCGGTGCCGCCCTATCTGGATAATATGCGCGCGGTGGCGCAGCAGCACGACGTACCCTTGTTCGATCGCTTCGCCATCATGCACCAGTGGAATGACCAGGGAGACTTCGACCTCTTCAGCGCGCATCAGGGCCTCGAGCTGGCGAAGCGCGTGCATGATTGCCTCGGCCGGGCGCTGTCGACCTTTGTGGTCGGCGCGGCGCATCTCGGACCGACGCAGCAGAATTAGGGCTTTTGGTTAACATGTTTTCAAGTTCTCACTTCCTTTCACGCGCGCTTGCATTGTTGGCGCTGCTGCTTGTGATGCCGGCGGCAGCGGGAGCGCAGGTCGCGACCCATGCCGCGCTGAACCAGGCCACGCCGGCGCAGCTGTCGCAATCCGCCACACCGGCGGCGCAGACCACGGGCTCGGCCACGCCTGCGAGCGAGCCTTCGCCGGAGCAGATCAGTCCGCCGAGGACGCTGACGGCGAAAGCGATCGACAAGGTGAGGCAGGTCGCGAAATCCGCGAGCGACATTTTCTCGCGCGTGCCGTGTTCGGCGCCGAAGGGCGGCGTGCAGCCGCTGGGCTCGCTTCCACATGTGGCCAACAAGCTGATCGCGGGCCAGCCGGTCGTCATCATCGCCTTCGGCTCGTCATCAACCCAGGGCTATGGGTCGAGCGCGCCGGAGTTCACCTATCCGAACCGCCTCGCGGCGCAGTTGAAGCGGCAATATCCGACCGCCGACATCACCGTCGTCAATGCCGGCATCGGCGGCGAGGACGCGCCGGAAATGATGAAGCGGCTGCAGGCCGCCGTGATCGACAGGAAGCCCGATCTCGTGATCTGGCAGGTCGGCACCAATGCGGTGCTGCGCGATCTCGATCCAGCCGAAACCGCGAAGATGGTCGAGGACGGCGTCGGGCGCATCCAGGCCGCGGGAAGCGACATCGTGCTGGTCGATCCCCAATATTCGCCGCGCGTCTATGAGCGCGCCGAAAGCGCAAGCAGGATGGTGAGGCTGCTCAACCGTGTCGCCGCGTTGCGTCATGTCGGCATCTTCCCGCGCTTCGAGGTGATGCGCGAATGGCACGAGAAGCAGGCGCTCCCGGTCGACAGTTTCGTCATCGCCGACGGATTGCACATGAACGACTGGGGCTACGCCTGCTTCGCCCAGCTCCTCGGCGACGACATCATCAAGTCGGTCGGCCAGATCAGGCTCGGCGTCAACGTGCCCGGCGAAGTGCGCTCGTACCGGCCGATGTGACGGCCGTCAGGCCGTCATCCCGGAGCGCTCGCGCAGCCCCGGGATCCGGAGCCGCAAACTCCCCGTCGTCCCGGCGAAGGCCACCCATAGACCACCACTGTTTCGGAGAGGTCAGGCTGGAGCCGCAGCTCGCCCAGACAACAACGCCTTCTGGGTTATGGTCCCGGCCTTCGCCGGGACGACAGCAGAGCACGACGGGCAATTCGCGCATATCTGTCATACGCAAATTGCCCGTCGCGTTACCTTGTCGGAGCTTGGCGCTGTTTCTAAAAATCAGAAAATGTGATTGTATCGCGCCGTCCCGTTCCACAGGAGGGGCGTATCGCGATCGTCACGGACGTTGGCAGCGGGATGCGATGGACGCGGTGGCGCATTCGGACGAAGTGCACCTTCGCGGACGAGCGAAGTCGTGTTGTCCCGATCCCCCGACGCTGGGATCAACCCTTAGGCTCAAGAGCCCGGGGGGACGGAGGCTAACAAGCCCGGTAC
This sequence comes from uncultured Alphaproteobacteria bacterium, assembly GCA_963802585.1. Lineage (GTDB taxonomy): Bacteria > Pseudomonadota > Alphaproteobacteria > Rhizobiales > Xanthobacteraceae > Bradyrhizobium. The sequence goes on from CAWDJS010000034.1 coordinate 71,037, forward strand.
TCCGAGGAGACCACGTATAAGCCGTAAAACCATTGCGCAGGGAGTGCCGATGTTTCGGGTACCTGCGGCATTTTTCTTTTGCATGCGAGCCGCGGGTGCGACTGGTGCATCCGGTGTTCCCTGCGCCCTCGTTCTTTCAAGAGGGTGATGACTGAGCAAGACTCGGGCAAATCATGTCGCGAGAAGGCGGAGTTGTGTCTCGGAAAAATGCCTGTCGTCCCGGCTTTCGCCGGGACGACAGCGGAGTTTGTTGCTCCGTTCTCGCGTCTTTCCGCTCACGCCTTCTCCAGCGCCTGCGCGAGATCCTCGATCAGATCATCCGCATGCTCCAGCCCGGCCGAGAAGCGGATGAAGCCGTCGCTGATGCCGAGTTCGGCGCGGGCTTCCGGCTTCAGCCGCTGATGCGTCGTCGTTGCCGGGTGCGTCACGAGGCTCTTGGCGTCGCCGAGATTGTTGGAAATCCTGGCGAGCTTCAACGCGTTCAGGCAGCGGAATGCGCCGGCCTTGCCGCCCTTCACTTCGAAGCCGACCAGCGTCGAGCCGGCGCGCATCTGCTTCTTGACGAGAGCAGCCTGCGGATGATCGGCGCGACCGGGATAGACCAACCGCGACACCTTCGGATGCGTGGCGAGCGCCTCCGCGATCTTCGCTGCAGTGTCGGTCTGCGCGCGCACGCGCAGCGCCAGCGTCTCCAGGCCCTTGAGCAGCACCCAGGCATTGAACGGCGACAGCGACGGTCCGGTCTGGCGCATGAAATTGTGGATGTGCTCGGCGATGAAAGCTTCCGAGGAGAGAATGACGCCGCCGAGGCAGCGGCCCTGGCCGTCGATATGTTTGGTGGCGGAATAGACCACGACATCGGCGCCGAGCTGCAGCGGGCTCTGCCACAAGGGCGTCGCGAACACATTGTCAACGATCAGCCGCGCACCGGCCTGGTGCGCGATCTCCGCGATGGCGGGAATGTCGAGCACGTCGAGGGTCGGGTTGGTCGGGCTTTCCAGGAAGCAGCTCTTCGTATTCGGCCGCATTGCCTTCTTCCACGCGTCGAGGTCGAGCCCGTTGACCAGCGTCGCCTCGATGCCGTAGCGCGGCAGCAAATCCTCGACCACGTAACGGCACGATCCGAACAGCTGCTTGGAGGCCACCACATGATCGCCGGCCTTCAGCGGCGCCAGCACGGCGGTCGTCACCGCGGCCATGCCGGTGGCGGTCGAGCGGCAGGCCTCGGCGCCTTCGAGCTCGATCATGCGTTGCTCGAACATCGCGATCGTCGGATTGGAATAGCGCGAATAGATGAAGCCGGGGTCCTCGCCCTTGAAGCGTGCCTCGCACAGCTCGGCGGTGTCGTAGACATAGCCTTGCGTGAGGAACAGGGCCTCGGAGGTTTCGCCGAATTGGGAGCGAAGGGTGCCGGAATGAACGAGGCGGGTTTCGGGGCGGTAGTGCGCCGTTGCGGCGATAGACTTGGACGACATGTGACCTCCATCGTGCCCGCCGAAAGCGGGCACAAAAAAACCGGCCTGGGAGTATTCCTCAAGGCCGGGATCACACGTGTCCCCGGCCTGTTTAGCGATTTATTTAACGTGGCTGCAAGCCGGCCGGCTCAAATCACCACGGGATAAGTCATGCTCTTATTCGCCGCCGACCTTTTCGTCAAGGCGGTCATCGGATAAGGCCGTAAAAGGCCTGATTTAAGGGGTTTTAAGAGGGCTCGAAGGATTTTCGCGTGCCATTTTCGCTGCCCAAGGACGCCAACGGCATTCTGCCCGACCGCATGATCGCGGCGATGGCGGATCATGGCCTGATCCTGCCGGAATATCCCTTTGTCGAAAGCCAGATCCAGCCGGCGAGCCTGGACTTACGGCTAGGCGACACGGCCTATCGCGTCCGCGCGAGTTTTCTCCCCGGTCCTGGCGCCACGGTGGCCGAGCGCATCGACGAACTGAAGCTGCATGAAATCGATCTCTCCGACGGTGCGGTGCTGGAGACCAACTGCGTCTACATCGTGCCGCTGATCGAGAGCCTCGCGCTGCCGAAGGAGATCGTCGCCGCCGCCAATCCGAAAAGCTCGACCGGCCGGCTCGACGTCTTCACCCGCGTTATTGCCGACGGCACGCGCCGCTTCGACATGATCGGCGCCGGCTATCACGGGCCGCTCTATGCCGAGATCAGCCCGAAGACGTTTCCGGTGCTGCTGCGCGAGGGTTCGCGGCTGTCGCAGGTGCGCTTCCGCACCGGTGACGCCATCCTCAATGCCGACGAGCTCGATGCGCTGCATGAAGCCGAGCGTCTCGTTGACATCGACGACGCCGATCTCGCCGGCGGCGTCGCGCTCTCGGTCGATCTCTCCGGCGAAAATTCCAACGGCTTTGTCGGCTATCGCGCCAAGCGCCACACCGGGGTCGTCGACGTCGATCGCCGCGGCGGTTATGCGGTCGGCGAGTTCTGGGAGCCGATCGAGGCGCGCCCGGACGGTAATCTCATTCTCGATCCCGGCGAGTTCTATATCCTCGCGTCGAAAGAGGCGGTGCAGGTGCCGCCGGATTACGCCGCCGAGATGGTGCCGTTCGATCCCTTGGTCGGCGAATTCCGCGTGCATTATGCCGGATTCTTCGATCCCGGCTTCGGCTATGCCGGCGCGGGCGGCAAGGGCGCGCGCGCGGTGCTCGAAGTCCGCTCGCGCGAGGTGCCGTTCATCCTCGAGCACGGCCAGATCGTCGGCCGCCTCGTCTATGAGAAGATGCTGTCGCGCCCCGATGCGATGTACGGCCAGCGCATCGGCTCGAACTACCAGGCGCAGGGGCTGAAGCTGAGCAAGCATTTCAAGGTTTGACGATTGTCGCGTGAAAATCTGCCGTCGTCCCGGCGAAGGCCGGGACCCATACCGCGGAATCTATCGTTGAAGCAGGCGGGGAGAGACTCTTCGCAAAATCAAAGCCGGTGGTTATGGGTCCCGGCCTTCGCCGGGACGACGTGGAGATTGTCGTGAACGAGAAAACAGGCAGCGCCCAGGAAGCATTATGGCTGCGCTGGCGTAGCGTCGCCGATCTCTATCATGCGTTCTTCACCGGCCTCGCGCTGACGGTGGTGACGCGGCGCGACAGGCATGACGCCGCGGAATTCATGTTCCGGGTGTTTCGCCGCCAGCAGCAGGAGCGTTTCCTGCCGGGGTTGAAAAAACTCGGCATCGATCATCTGCCGCCTGCGGTCGCGGCCGCGCAGTATCATTATTTGTCGAACTGGATCGGCGGCGTGCATGTCGAATATATGTACGAGAACGACCGCAAGGCCTGGATCCGCTATCCGCCGCCGCGCTGGGCCTGGAAGGGCACGGCGATCTGCGGCATTCCCGGCGAGGTTTCCAGAGCGATGCTGCGCGGCTGGCACGCCAATAACGGTGTCGCGCTCGGTGATTTGAGAGTGGGCTTTGTCTGCACCAAGCAGAGCGTCGACGGCCAGGACGGGCTCGAAGGCTACTACCACGAATATGATCATCCGCTCGAACTGGATGCGCGGCTGGTGTTCGCGCGCCACATCGAGGCCCCGCTGTTCGATCCGGCGAAGGCGCCGGCGCTGCCCGTCGACAGCTGGCCAAAACCGCGGCTGGAGAAGGCCTATCGCAACTACGCGATGGAATATGTGAAGACCGCCGCGCCCGTGATGGTGCAGCTGTTCGGGCCCGAAGAGGGCGGCCATCTGCTGCATCTCACCGGCAAGCTGATCGGCATGCAGTATTTCGACGAGGTCGCGCAGGCGCTCGCGCAGAGGAGGGGCGGCGCGAAGGAGTTTGCGGACTTCCTGCGCGCGCTGTTCGAGGCGCAGGACGAGACGTCGGAGATTTCCGCCTCCGCAGGCGCGTTCGAAATCCGGCAACTGGGCTGGAAGCTGATGGCCGATGTCGCCGATTATCATCCGGCTTGCGCGAAAGTGCTGGAAGGCCTGTTCGAAGGCCTGGCCTTCGGCTGCGGCCGCCATATTCCCGTGCGCCTGCGGCCCTCGCGCGACGGCCGTCCGCCGTTCACATGGGTGATCGGCTAGGGGCCATGCTGCGCCTGCGTTCCCGGTAGCCCCCCAATGCATCCTGGGCAGGCAGAATCGCGCACCGGGCGTGCTAGGGACCCCGTCAGGACGCCGACGAGCGGGCCCAGGGAGTAGAAATGTCCGATCTCGGCATCGCCGAAATCCCGGTCGATGAGGAAGAACGCCCGCTGCCGCCGCCGCCGCCGCCGGTGCGCAATGCGCTGGTCGACGGCCCCATCCTGCCGACGCTGCTGCAACTCGCCTGGCCCAATGCGATCGCGTTCTCCGCCGGGACCTGCACGGTAATCGCGGAGACCTCCTATATCGGCCGGCTCGGTGTCGAGTCGCTGGCTGCCATGGCGCTGGTGTTTCCCTTCGTGATGCTGACCATGACCATGTCGGGCGGCGCGATGGGCGGCGGCGTGGCGTCGTCGATCGCACGCTCGCTCGGTGCCGGCGATGTCGATCGCGCGTCGACACTCGCCACGCATGCGTTGCTGAATGCGATCGGCTTCGGTCTTGTATTCATGCTGGTCATGCTGATCTTCGGGCCGCATCTGCTCGAAGTCATGGGTGGCCGCGGCAATGTGTTGGCGCAGGCGATCGGCTATGTGCAGATCTTCTTCGGCGGCGCCGTGCTGCCCTGGCTGATGAATTCGATGGCCGGGATCTTGCGCGGCACTGGCAACATGAAGCTGCCGTCTGCCATGATCCTCAATTCCGCGGTCTGCCAGATCATCCTGGGCGGCACGCTGGGCTTAGGCCTTGGCCCGATCCCGCAATTCGGCATGCGCGGCGTCGCGGCCGGTTCGCTCATCGCCTACACGATCAGCATCTCCGTGATGGGCTGGTACATGTTTTCGGGCCGCGCGCGCGTGACTCCGAAATTCAAAGGCCTGCGCATTCAGGCTGCGATGTTCTTCGACATTTTGAAAGTCGGCGCGGTGTCCTGCTTCTCGCCGCTGCAATCGGTGCTGACGATCTCGATCTTCACCCACATGCTGGCGGCCTTCGGCACCGCGGTGCTGGCCGGCTACGGCATCGGCGCGCGGCTCGAGTTCCTGCTGACGTCGCTGTCGTTTTCGTTCGGCATCGCCTCGGTGCCGATGATCGGCATGACCATCGGCGGCGGCAACGTCGCCCGCGCGCGCCGGATCGCCTGGACCGCGGGATCGATGGCCTTCATCGCGGTCGGCGCCATCGCCTGCGTCATCGTGGTCGTTCCCGACCTCTGGGTCAACATCTTCACCCAGGACGAAAGCGTGCGCGCTACCAGCCGGCAATATCTGTCGACGGCCGCGCCGTGTTACGCCTTCATCGGTCTTGCGAGCTCGATGTATTTTTCGTCGCAGGGCGCCGCCAAGATGATCGGCCCGGTGCTGGCGCAGACCGCGCGGCTGGTCTTCATCGCGCTCGGCGGTGTCTCGCTGTCGAAGTACGGCGCGACCGCGCAAGGTTTCTTCGTGCTGGCGGCCTGGTCGATGGTGGTGCTGGGCACGCTGTCGTGCCTGAGCGTGATCCTGACGCGCTGGGGGCCGAAACGCGCGAGCGTCGCCGCCGTTCGCCCGGCGCTATCGGTCGTCGGCGAATAAAGGCGCTTCGGTCAGTGCCGACGGTGCCGACGGCCGCCGCCAAAACCGCCGCCGCCCATGTTCACCATGCTCATCATCGGTCCGATCATGCTCATCATGTTGGCGCCGCCTCCGCCGCCCATCATGCCCATCATGTCGCCACCCATCATACCGCCCATGCCGCCGGGGATCATGCCCCCCATGCCGCCAAGGCCGCCGCCACCCATCATGCCGCCAAGACCGCCACCGCCGCTGCCATCCATCATCGGGCCCATGGTCTGCATCAGCTGGGCAAAGCGGCGCTTGCCGAGCTTGGCCTTCATCATTTCGAGCATCGGCGCCATCTGGGTCATCATGTCGCCGCCGCCTTCGCCACCACCGCCGCCGAAGCCAAACTGGGCTTTTGCGGGCGTGGACGTGAGCGAAAACAGCAACAATACCGCGGCAGCCAGGCCAATGGCCTTGTCGGCACCTTTCATAGCTCATCTCCCTGCGTGCGCTGCGCCGCGATGCGGTGCCGAGTGGACGCACAAGGTGACGGTTATGACGATCGCGCCGTGGCTTCTGTGAGAAAGGTCACAGTTGTGGACAAGGCTCCCTTGGCATCGGCTAGGCGCGAGCCTTGTCAACCGCCGCCTGCATCGCGGCCGCGGCCAAATCCATCTGCCCGACGATGTAGGGCGCAATTTCATGCGGCAGCACGTCGACGATCCAGATCAGCCGGCAGCGCGCCTCGCCGTCGGCGATCACCTGCACCGAGGCGGAATGCTGTTTCACGCGCTCGCTGACGGCGGCATAGACCAACCGCCGTCTCTCATCATCGCAATCGACCAGCAGCTCGCGCGCGACCGTGCCGTTGGCGAAGCTGACGATGCGTGCTTCGCCGTCAAGCCTGGTGTCGCGCACGAAGCCCGGCACCAGCCGCGTATGCAGCGCCCCGAAATCGCGCACGGCGTCCCAGACGTCATGGGCGGGCGCGGCGAGGGGGATTTCCTTGTGAATGGAGGCCATGGGATTCTCCTGTTACGTGCACACCGCCTCGACATTGTTGCCGTCGGGGTCGAGCAGAAACGCGGCGTAATAGGTCGGGCTGTAGTCGTGCCGGTGTCCGGCCGCGCCATTGTCGCGGCCGCCGGCCTTCAGGCCCTCAGCATGGAATTTCTTGATCGCGGCATGGTCGGGCGCGCGGAGGGCGATATGCGCGCCGGTGTTCTTCAGGTCCTTGTGCAGGTAGAGCCACAGCGCCGGCTCGCCCTTTGGCCCAAAGCCCGCGCCGTTCTCGTCCTTCGAGCACAGCACGAACCCGAGCGGCGCCAGCGCCGCGGTATAGAAGCGCACGGCGGCATCGAGATTGCCGACTTTGATTCCGAGATGGTCGTACATGATGATCTCCCATGGCAGCGCGCAAGGCGCGCGAGATGGAGATCAATTACTCAATTCAGCCCGAGGCGTTCTTGGAAAATCTTGCGCTCCCCGCGCGAGGCCTGCCGGAATTTCAGCGGCGACACGCCAGCGGCGCGGTGGAAGGTGCGGACGAAATTGGAGAGATCGTTAAAGCCGACGTCGTACGCGATGTCGGTCACGGCCTTGTCATCGTCGGCGAGCTGCCGCGCCGCATGGCGCAGCCGCGAGCGCAGCAGATATTGATGCGGGGTGACGCCGAGCACACCGGAAAACAGCCGCAGGAAATGGAACGGGCTGACGCCGGCCTGCCGCGCTGCATCTTCCAGCTCGATCTCCCGGTGCGAATTGGCGTCGATCCAGAGCGCCGTCTCGACCGCGCGGCGGCGGTCGCGCGCCGTCACCTTGGCCGGCTTCCTGCCCTTGCCCGAAACCACCTCGACCAGCCGCTGCGCGATCAGATGCCCGACCTCATCGAGGCCGATGTCGCTTTGGCCGTCGGCCGAGGCCTGCGCCAGCTCGCCCAGCACCATCAATTCCGCCAGCGGCGGCGTGGCGCCGACCTGCCAGGCTTCGGCGCGTTCGCCGATCGTCTCGACCAGTTCGGGCGCGAAGAAGAACGACAGGCATTCGTCGCCGCAGACATGGTCATGGGTGCAGACGAATTCGGCGCCGGGGCTGCCGATCAACACCGATCCCGCCACCAGATCATGCGACCTTCCGCGGCAGTGATAGCCAAAGCTGCCCTTGCGGACGAAGGAAATGGAGTGGCAGCGGTGCAGCTCGACAAACGGCTTTTCGCCCGCAACCGCCGAACAGCGGAAATCGGAAACCGTCATGGTCGGGCGCTGCAGCAGCGTGGCGGAGCTCATGCCCCTGACTTAGTTATGGGGCCGCGGCGGGGCAACGGGGAGCAGCACGTCGAACAGGCTTTTGCTGGCGATCGGGCGGGTGCCCTCGATCGACAGCAGATGCCGCTTGGAAATGGTGCCGCCGAACGGGGAATTCTTGTCGGCGTAGTGGCCCGTCTCCAGCACGCGGTGGCAGGGCACGATGATCATGAAGGGATTTCTGCCGATCGCCTGCGCCACCGAAAGCTCGCCGCCGGTGCGGCGCAACGAGGCCGCGACCTCGTTATAGGTGCGGGTTTCGCCGCGCGGGATGGTGCGGGTGAACTCGTAGACGCGTTGGCTGAAGGTGGTGACGCCCTCCATGTCGAGGGCGACGTCGGAAAAATCGCTGGCCTTGCCGCGCAATAACGCCGCGATGCCCTCGATCGCGGCCTCGACCATCAGCGGCGGGCGCTGCTCGCGCGCCTCCGGATAGACCTGGTACAACCGCCGCCTTGTTTCGATTTCGCGCGCTTCCGGCAATTGCACGCCAACGATCCCGGCATCGCTCCACACAATGCCGCAACGCCCCACGCCGGTATCGAAGATCGCGTAACTACGCCCCATAACGCCACCCCAGCCCGGAAGCATCATAACACTGTCATGGACGGCCGCACCTGGAATCTTGCGGTTCGGTTAAGCCCGGGGGCGAAGGGCCCTCCACGAGGCACCGTGCCGATCCCGGCTGGCCCATTCATGTACGGACGCCGGGTCGCGCGGTCGTGTTGCGGCGTGCCTGCTTTGTGAGCCGCCCCGTTACAGCGGCAACGATTTTCGGCGGTGGCTGAAACCCTGGCGTAGCGCAGGCGCCGCTATCTGGCTGCTCCATGTCAACTGGAGACCAGCCGATGAAACCAACTCCGATCGAAGCGCTCATGAACCAGGTGCAGGCCCGCGCCCAGGCAACGGCATTCGTCTTTCGCGAAAAGCCCTGGACGTACCAAAGCATTGCAGCGGAATCCGAGCGGCTCGTGCGCGGCATGGCCGCGCGTGGCATCAAGCCGGGCGATCGCGTGGTCCTGCATATGATGAACCGTCCCGAATACCTCGTGGCCTACTATGCCTGCTTTCGTCTCGGCGCGATCGCGGCTCCGTTGCGGACGGCGTTCAAATTCGCCGAGCTCGAGCCGCTTCTGCAGCGGTTGAAGCCTGCGCTCTATATCGGCGAGACCGCTCTTTACGAGAACGTCGCCCCGCTCGATGCCGCGGTCCTCCCGCGCGACAGGCGCTTCGTGGTTGACGGTCCCTCCCGCGGGAAGGACGGAATTCCATGGGAGAAACTTTTTGAGAGCGACGGCAGTACCGATGCGCCGGCGCTTCCCAGCGCCGACCAGCCCGCGGTGCTCATCACGACCTCGGGAACCACGGGTCAGCCGAAATTCGTCGTTCATACCGCCACGACGCTCTCGGAGTCGGCGGATTTGCTGATCGATGGTTCCGGATGGTCGCGTGAGGACGTGATGGCGATGCCGTTGCCGCTTGCGCATGCCAGCGGCTTGTTCATGTTCTTGACGAATATTCGAGCCGGCGCGCGCTTCGTGCTGATGGAGAGTTTCGATGCGGCCACCGTGCTCGATGCCATGGAGCGCCATCGTTGTACCGTTCATGTTGGCTTTCCTGCCCAGTACGCGGCGATGCTCACGAGCGTGGGCGAGCGGCGGCGCAACCTGGCTTCGCTGCGCTTTTGCCTGAGCGGGGGCGACGGCTGTCCGATCGATCTGCAACTGAAGGTCAACGCCAGTTTCGGCGCGCCGCTCCACAATTTCTGGGCCGCATCGGAATCGATCGGCAATCTGAGTTTCGGCCGGCGTCCCGGACCGCTGATGCAGATCGTGGACCGCGCCCAGATTCGCCTGGTCGACGAATACGGCGATGAAGTCGCCGAGGGCGAGACCGGTGAACTGCTGGTCCGCGGACCGAATCTGTTTGCCGGCTACTGGGAAGATCCGCGCGCGACGGCCGAAAGCATCCGGGACGGCTGGTACCATACCGGCGATCTGATGCGGCGCGAGGGAGACGAGCTCACCTTCGTTGCCCGAAAGAAGGACATCATCATTCGCGGCGGCACCAACATCTCGCCGGTCGAAGTGGAACAGGCCATCGTCGCCGCGCATCCCGCGGTCGAGGAAGCCGCCGTCGTGGGCGTGCCGGATGCCGTGCTCGGCCAGCGCGTGTTCGGCTTCGTGAAACTCGCCAAGGGGCAACGTCCGTCCGTCGTGCTCGACATCCTCGAAAATCTCTCGACCCGGCTCGCCGGCTACAAGGTCCCCGAGCAGCTGTTCGTGCTCGACGCATTGCCCCGGAATGCGCTGAGCAAGGTCGATCGCAAGACGTTGCAGGACATGGCTGCCAGTCCCGGAATGGTTCCGGACGCGCAGACCGGTGCGTCGTCGCCACCGAACGCCCGCGCCGGCAAGCGGTCGAACCGCGTGGTCTCTGCCGGATAGGCCTTCGCGCCATCTCCCCCAACGCAAATCGGGAGGTCGGCCGCGCGTGCACGACCGCCCGCATCACAAAAAATACGTCGAGCTCTGGAGATACCTGATGCACCACTTGTTCAGAACACTTGTAGTGACGGCCCTGCTGAGCACCCGCCCGGCCGATGCGCAGACGATCGGAACGGCGCGATCGCCGTCCCTTCCAAGGACCGCGCCGGTGGCCTCGTTGCTGCCGCGTGATCTCAGACTGGCCGCCGGCGCGCCGATCGGCCATCGCCAGCCTGCCCTGAAAGATGTCCCGTCGGAAAACCCCGGCGATCTCGAGACGATCGGCGAGGAGGACAGGGCGGTCGACCGCAAGCTCACCATCTGCCGGGGATGTTGAGCCGCCCCGCCCATCGAGCGCGGCGTGTCGGCCTAACCCGCCGGCATGCCGCGCTTCATGCCAGTCACAGCAGCCGAAATGACCTTGAGCAGCGCGAATTGTCTTGCCGCTGGCACTCCATCGAAAGATCGGTATAAGGATGTCGGGGCGGCTTTCGCGGCCCGGCGGACGGCTTTCCCTCCGCCAAGTCATTGATTTGCGGGCGTAGTTCAATGGTAGAACGGCAGCTTCCCAATCTAATCAGCTGAATTTTTACCACGTTACGAGATACGCCCGAAACCATTGACTAAAGCCCATGTTTCGCGGGCTTCTCTTGTTATCTGTGATGTCTCGGCGGCTGAAAATCCCAGCATCCGAACTAGTCAAATGGCATCACGGTGACATCACGATGGCACAACGATTTCAGAGCACGCACAGCGGCAAAGCCCCGGTTCACACTGACCCGAACGCAAAGCGCAACCCGCGCTTGCTCGATGACAATCACATCGAAGCGTTGCGCGAGTTCGCCGACGACGAGCCGAGCAGTCTGGGCTACTATCCCGACAGCAAGGTCTTCGGCCTAACCATCTTCCTCGGTGCCAAGTCTACCGTCTGGCGCTTCCGTCAACAGAGCCGGACGAAGGGCAAGCGGTCGTCGGTCTTCAAGACGCTCGGCAACTGGCCTGCGATGGACGTGGATGAGGCGCGCAAGCAAGCCCTGATCTATTCGGGCGCGGTCGCCGCTGGCACCGCTGCCCCGGGCAAGCGCCAAGCGATGCCGTTCCGCACGGCTTTTGAAAACTACCTCGCCCATCTCAAGGCGCAAGCCGAAGCCAAAGGCAAGCCGCCGCGATGGTGGGCCAACGCGAGCAAACTCTCCGAATTGCACATCATGCCGCAATGGGAAGGATGGACCCTCGTCGAGATGTCGCAGAACCCGCGCTCGGTTAAAACATGGCACGCAAAACTCTCGAAGACCATCCCGACAACGGCGGACCATTGCGCCCGGTTGATTAGGGCTTGCTATCGCGAAGAGGCGCGGCTTGATCGCACGCTCAACCCGGCGGCCTCGCCGACTTCGGGCATAAGGCTGGGAAAGGTCAAGGTCTCAAAGGCCGTGCTCGACTTCCCTGACTTCGGTGCGTGGCGCAAGGCATGGGACAAAATCGAAAACCCGGTTCATAAGGGCTACCATCTCGCCGCGCTGTTGACCGGCTGTCGGCCAACTGAGCTTGCCATGGTCCGCGAGAGTGATATCGATCTCGACGCGCGGCGCTTGATCATTCGGAACGCGAAAGCCGGAAACGATATCTCGCTGCCGATCACGGGCGAGATTGCTTTCGCGCTGGCGATGGCCATAAACGCGCCTCCGCAAACCATCACAATGAAGGGCCTTCGCGGGATGAAGCGCGGCGAGGTCCGGGTGATCGAACGAAAGAAACTGCATCACGAGATCGCTGCTCCCGATCTTGTCTTTCCGGGCGTTCGTCAAGCTGGCCATCGCTCAGGCCTTCCGGTCTCAGGCAACGCGCTCCGGCATACGTTCCGCAGCATCGCGGTCTCGCTGGAGATTTCAGAGATGCTGATTTCGTTCCTCATGGGGCACAGTCTGCAAGGCGTCTCCGCGAGGTACACAAACGAGTTGATGATCGCGAACTCACAAGCTCTTCGAGAGGCGCAAGAGAAGATCAGCCGCCGGATTTTCGAGTTGCTAGGGCTTACGCTCGGACCCCATCACGATGCCCCGCTCGTGCCG
>CAWDJS010000035.1:0-164968 GCA_963802585.1 uncultured Alphaproteobacteria bacterium
TGCCGGCGACTTCGTTGCGGCGAGCGCCCGTCAACAGCAACAGCTTGAACATCGCGCCAAACTTAGTCGATGACAGGTTCTCGCCGTCGATGGCGTCGCAGGCTTTCCAGAACGCCTTTATCTCGGCATCGGCGAGAGCGCGCTTCAGGCCGTTGGTTTGTTTCGCCGAGCGCTGCTTTAGACCGCGCAGCGGGGACTTGTCGATCAGATCGCGCTCCTCGTGACACCATCCGAAAAACCCCGTCATCACGGCGACGGTTTTGTTGCGCGCCTCGAAGCCACGGACAAGCGCGGCGTCGGCGATCGGCAACAGATCAGTCTTGGCAATGGTGCCGATGTCGCGCGAGCCGAGCAGGGGCTCGATGTGGTTCTGGAAAATCCTCGCGTGCTCCGCGACGGTTGTCTCGCGGCATTCGGGTTCCAGCCGGAGCGCGCGATACTGCTTCCAAACCTCACTGACGGAGCGGCCCTCCGGCGTCGCTGGGGCGGCTTCCGGGTCAGGAGAAGGTTCGGGCGGGGCGAAGACAACACCCGCATGGGCCGCCTTGCGCGCGGCACCAGCAAGGTCCCGGGCGGCCGTCAGATCGACCCCGGGAAAGGTGCCAAGCGTGATCTTCTTCGGCCGCCCGTTGACGCGGCCTCGGAACGCCCACGACTTCACGCCGCTCGGCTGGATGACGAGGTACAGGCCGGCCTTGTCGGCGATCTCCTGCCGAGTGTCGGTCGGCTTGCGCTTCCGGACGGCTTCCGTGGTTAGTGCCATGGCTTCCTAGCTGGGGTAACAGGGGTAAACAAAGCCGGCTGTTACGCGGTAAACGCGAACGGTATTTAAGGGTAGTTATAAATCAAAGAAACCCAATAGAAACGGGCACTTCCTGGGTATCTATCGTGATCTATGGTTACTGAGGATTATTCCGATTTGCATCATCCGTAATGACGGGGTCGGGGGTTCGAGTCCCTCTTGCGGCACCAGCCAAATCATCGGGCTTCGCGTGGCGCAGCCACGAAGCGTGTCTGGCCGGTGCGATCTTGAAAAATCCGAAGCAGATTTGATCAACTCGCGAAGTCGGTTTTCGCACGCTGATTTCCGGGTGCGGTAGACCCAAATGTGGCTCGCAAGAACTAACAGCCGCTAACAGCGCTTAACGGGCGATCTCCCGGCTCCTGTGCGAAATCACTGTTGGGCGCGAACCCCCGCCAGCAATAGGAGCAGTCAATGAAAATCCTGATGGTCATCACCTCGCACGATCAACTCGGAAATACCGGGCGCAAGACCGGTTTCTGGCTCGAGGAGCTCGCCGCTCCCTACTATGTTTTCAAGGACGCTGGCGTCGAGATCACGCTGGCATCGCCGAAGGGCGGCCGTCCGCCGCTTGATCCCAAGAGCAACGAACCTGAGTTCCGCACCGACCTCACGCTCCGGTTCGAGAGCGACGCGGCTGCGGAAGCCCAGCTCGACAAGACCCTTCGCCTCGACAGCGTCAGGCAGGAAGATTACGACACCGTCTTCTATCCGGGCGGCCACGGCCCGATGTGGGATCTCGCCGAAGACAAGAATTCCATCAAGCTGCTGGAGTCTTTCCTGGCCGCCGGCAAGCCGATCGCCGTCGTATGCCATTCCACGGGGGCGCTGCGCCACGTCAAGGCGCCGGACGGCAAGGTTCTGGTCGAGGGCAAGGAAGTTACCGGCTTCACCAATGGTGAGGAAGAGGACGTCGGCCTCACCAAGGTGGTGCCATTCCTGGTCGAAGACGAGATGCTGAAGCTCGGCGCCACCTTTTCGAAGATTCGCAACTGGGGCGTTCACGTCGTCGAAGCAGGCCCGCTGATCACCGGACAGAACCCAGCTTCCTCGGGTCCGGCCGCCAAGAAGCTGCTCGAGAAGCTCGCCAAGATGAAGAAAGTTGGACGGGCCGCGTGAGGCCATTTACTCGGGCCCAGCCGCGAAGACGCTGTTGAAGCGGTTAAGCAAATGAAGAAGTCCGCGAACAAAGAGAAGGGGAGCACTTGCCTCCCCTTTGTTTTTTTCAGGGGGCGTTCGGGAGTAGCCGCGTTCGGCCGTCACGTTTCGCTGGATCGATTGGGAAGGCGCGCCAGTGTGCTCATCAGGCGTTCGCGCCAGTCGGGATGCTGAATGCTGATCATTTCGACCGCGAGCATCGCGCATTCGTCGCAGATATAGGCCGGGGGCACGGCGACGAGCTGCAATACGTCGCTTTGCTTCTTGTGACAGAACGAACAGGTTGACGTGCTCATTGCCTCCTCCCTGTGGCGAGAGTTCGGCGCCAGTATGGCTTGCTGTCGCCGGACCGAGCCTTGCGCACCCCATCGGTCGGTACCACTGTATCTGCAACGGGCACGGTCACAGAGCCGGGATCGAACCCGCCGCCATTAAGCTTAACCGGCAATCTTAATCAGCGGGTTTTCTTGCGGGGCACAGTGGCCGCGCTACCGTGGTCTCATCGGTCGCGGAGGTGATCTATGAGTGATAAGAAAAAGACGAGGGCCGAGCTGCTCGAGATGCTGGCCGAGGCGGTCCGCAATACGCAACCCCAGCCGGTCGCGCAACCCGAGCCTGTCCGCGACCCGCAACCCGAGCCGAAGCGTAAAGCGCAACCCCGCAAAACGCGGCCAGCGTCGAAGCGCACGGCTAAAACCAAAAGCGTTCGGGAATCTGCAAGCCGCAAGCAGCGGCGTCGATAATGCAGCCGGTGATCCATGGCCGATAGAACGACGAAAGACCTGGCGCAACGACAGGCGGCAAAGGCTTTTCCACGCGCAGACAAGCGACGGGCCGTAACTGAATACGAAAAAGCGCAGGAAGCCTTCCATAAGAACTACGAGCGATTGCGGGCTGAGCGATTGGCCAGGGAAGCCGCGAAGTCCGAAGAGAAATAGCACTTCAGCGATCGCGGCGCGCAACTTGCCGCCGGGACGCACTGTTCATCAGCCTTCGCCACGCCAGCACCACGCCGGTGATGCTGAAGGCGAGGCCGCACAGGCAGAGCGCAACGATCATGCTCGTGCGCAGCCGGGGGTGCGAGCTCAGCGGTTCGAAGTCGAGCTTGTGCAACGCGCGGAACAGCGCGTCGCCGTGCGCGAACAAGCTTCCGTCATCCATCGAGAGAAAGCCGGAAAAAATCCAGGCGAGGAGGAACGGCGCGAAGATCAGGCCGGAGATGTGGTGCCAGCGCTGCAGGCCTTGGTAGGTAACGCCCTTGCAGAGCTGCACCAGGCCGATGATCACGCCGAGCGCGGCGCCGATGGTCGCAAGCCCCGACAGCCACCACATCAGCGCGCTCCACGCCCGCCTGTGATGGCGCAGCTCGGTCGGGTAGAGCCAATGCGCGATGCTGCCGGCATAGTTCGCCAGGCGCTGGTTTCGCGTGGTGGTGAGGACGACCTTGCCCGATCGCGACGAGATGTAGATGTCGGTGCCGGCGTTGTCTTTCAGGGCATAACGGAATAGCGGGCGATCCGAATCGAAGTCGCGCGCGACCGTCCATTGATCGTAGTCGATCAGCTCGGCGCCCGCGGGCGAGGCGTCGATCTCGATCATCGCCGGCCTTTCGCTGCGTGCCGGGAACGGCACGAAGTGCATGAAGATCCCGGACGCGAACCACATCGCAAACAGCAGGCAGAACGCGACACCCCACCAGCGGTGCAGTGTCGCGAGCAGCCGCATCTCACCACTTCGCCGAGGCGGCCAGCTCGAACGTGCGGGGCGCGCCGAGGATGACCTGGTCGGGCAGACCGGGATCGGAGAACTGGGCATAGAGCGCATTGGTGACGTTGCGCACGCGAAAACTCACGCGCATCTTCTCCAGTCCCTGCCACCACAGATCGCGGCCCGGAATGTCGACAAAAGCGTAAAGATCGGCGGTGGTGTAGGGCAGCATGGCAGTGAGGTCGTCCTCGAACAAATAACGCTGTCCGACATGGCGGATCGAGCCGCCGATTTCCACCGGCCAGCGCCAGCTGTCGAAGCGATATGAGGCGCCCACGTTGATGATCACGGGTGCGACATCCGATGGTGTATTGCCCGTGAACCCACCAAAATTGCCATATCTCGAATCCGTGAAGGCAACATTGCCCCAGAGCTTGACGTTCTCGATCGGGCGCACCGCGCCCGCGATCTCGACGCCCTGGGTGTGGACATTGCCGGCCAATGTTGCGAGCGCATCCGTGATCTGGACATAGACGTTTTGCCGCTCGATGTCATAGACCGCGATGCTCGCTTCCGCCCGCTTGTCGTCGGAAATCACCTTGGTGCCGGTCTCGTAGATGCGCGCGCTGGTCAATTGCAGCGAGTTCCCCGGGCTGATCGAGAAGATGCCCGCCGCGGCCGGATCGTAGGCGGTCGCGTACATGCCGTAGAACATCAACCCCTTGACCGGCTCGAACGTCGCGGCCGCGCGGTAGGACACCGGCTGCCAGTTCCTGGTGAAGGGCTGGCCCGCGGGGATCGAGGCGTCGAAATTGATGCCGTCCCGCGTCAGCGTGAAATCATCGACGCGGACGCCGCCGATCAGGGCAAACCAGGGTGTGATTTTCAGACGATCCCCGACCGACAACGCAACGGTGTCGAGGCGGCTGTTGCGAACGTCCGGAGACATGACGCCATACGTCGCCGGTGCCGGATTGAGTACCGACAACCCGGTGTCCTTGGGAAACACATTGTCGAAATCGCCCTCCTGGGTGAACTGGATGTCGTTCCGGCTCGCCTGCAATTGCCCGGCGAAACGGTTCTCCATGCCCCAGAAAGAAGTGTTCCAGTTGAGATCGAGGTTGTTGCCATAGACCTCCTGCTTGTGGGTGACAAAGAAGCGGTCGCGGGCGAGGGTCGAATCGGTAGGGTCGAAAGCATAGGTCTCGCTGTCGATCCAGTGCCGTTTGGCGCCGTATTGATAGGTCTGGTCCTTGATCGTCACGTCCTCGGTGACCGCCAGTTCAAAGCCGCCGCGCAACCACAGCTCATGGGCGCCGACGGAATTGTCGGTGATGTTGTAATTGGTCCTGGTGGTCCGGGAATCTACCGTCGCGGGAAAAATGAGATCGCCGGTGAAGGTGTTGACCGCCGATCCCGCCACGACACTGTGGGTGGAGAACGGCCCGGAAAACGCCGTCGTCGTCAGCGGCGTGCCCCAATAGGCGTGTCCGTCATCGCGCTTGTAGTCGACGGCGGCGAACACCCTGAATGCGTCGTTGACGCGGTAATTGAGCTGGCCCGAGACGTTGTTGAGGTTCTGATAGTCGCCGTCGATGAAGCTCGCGATCTTCGAGGAGCTCACATCGAAACGATAGTCGAGCCCCTGCACATTGGTGCTGCCGCCAGAGCCGAAATGCGTGCGGTAGGTGCCGAGTGTATCGATCGAGGTGTCCAGCTCACTCCTGATCGGTCCCGTGATCGGCTGTTTCGACACCAAATTGACGGAGCCGCCGATCGCGTTGAGGCCGGTCATGATCGCGGACGGGCCTTTGAGGAATTCGATCTGCTGGAGATTGGCCGTCTCCATGATGCGCGAGGTGATGTCTCCCGGACCGATCCAGATCCCGTTGTAGAGAACGTTGATCTCGCCGCCCTTGAAGCCGCGCATGGAAAAGGTCGCGGGCGCGCCGCCCAGATCGCCGGCGAGCACGCCGACCGCGCCGATCGCGGCTTCCGTGGTGGTGCGATAGCCCTGCTCGCGCATCTGTTGCTGGGTGACGATGTCCACGGACGCCGGCGTCTCATGCACGGTGAGGCCGAGCCGGCTGGCGCTGCCGGCGACGAGGTTGCCGTTGAGCGGCGTTGGTACGACCAACGTGCTGCTGCCCGGCGATACCGGCACGGCTTCGGTGCTGGCGGCGGCCGGCTGCGTGGCCGGCAGCGGTTTCGGCGCGGTCTGCCGCGCCGTGCGCTTGGCGCGTTTCGGCAAGCCCTCGGCTTCATTCCCGGCCCGGTTCGGGGCGGCCCGCAGCGTCGTGGGCGAGACCACGACCGGGTTCAGCGTTTGCGAGTTTTGCGCCGATGCGGTTGGCGCATCGGCGGAAGCCAGGACGATCAGTCCGAGCGAGATGGGAAGGGAACGCGCGCGGACGCGCGACGGCGCAAGACGTCCAGAGATGTTTGAAATAGACACGGTTGTGCTCAACGGCGAAAAGCCAGACCGTCACGCACGCTGGCCGCGAATATCTGCCTTTCGCCCCTGATACGGCAGATCCCAACGGCTCTCACAACGCTTCGGAGCACCCCGCCCGACGCGTTCGCACATGACTCACGACTGGTAGCAGGTCTCCTGGCTCGCGGGTCACGGCCTCCGACCACCTTCCCAGGACCGGATGGTCCCAGTGGCATTAAATGGTCCTTGGCTCGCCGCTTACAGTTGCGGGGGCAGCTGTGGCATAGTTCGTTTTGTTTGCGCATGATCTTTTCGGAAAACCGCTTTCGCGATTTTCCGGATCATGCGCCGAACGCACCGCATTCCCTTGATTAGCCCTTTCGGGCACTACCGTTTTTGACGATGGCACCCGCCTTTCGCGCGAGTCAACGCGAGTCAGGGAACAGCGGTTCACTGAAGGCTTCGGTGAGGTAAGCCGGCAACAGCCGAGGCAGGCGCGAAATTGCGTTCGATCCCGATTTCGGCATGAGCCTCGCGGGTGATCTTCCTCACATAAGACTGTGCGCAAAGGGCCTAGGTTCTGCACCAAGCCATCCGGCTCAGCTTAGTGAAAAGGGGAGACTTCACATGCGCCAATTCGCTTTGATCGCGGCGATGGTTATCGCCTCCGCCGCGGCCGCCCAGGCCGGCAATTCCCGTAGCCTGACCACCAGCACCAGCCTGACCACCCAGGCCCCGAACGCCACACCGGCTCCTGCTCCGGAGCCCCGCGCGGCCGACGCGCTGCGGGCCTACAACGATACGCCAGCCGCTGATACGCCGCAGGCCGCCGAAACGCCGCGCTACACCACCCGCCCGGCCCCCGTCGAGAGCACACCTCCGGCAAGGGCCGCCACCACGCAGCCGGCCGCGACCACCCCGCCACCGGCAACCACGGCGACCACCACGCTGCCTTCGGACGAGCCGACCTATCATCGCTCGCCTCGCTACCGCCAGGCGCAGATGTATCGTCAGGCCCGGATGCATCGATGGCCCCACTATCCCGGCCGTATTACCGCCCGACGCATCGTGGCCGCGCTGCATCGCTACGGCATTTACTGGTAAGCCCGTCGCGCTGCTCCCCGGCTTTGGCGCGAACGGCAAGGCAATCCAGCGGCGCTTCCTGGCGGCTCTGGATTGCTTTCTTTTTGCGGGCCGAGCTACTTCGAAACCGTCTGCACCACGCTGGAGACCGGGCGCGTGCTCGCGTTGGCCGGTATCTTCAGCTCCTTGGCCACCGCCTCGTCATATTCCGGCAGCGACGCGAGCTGCGTTTTGGCTTTGACCTGCACGACCTTGTAGCCGCCTTCCTTCAGCTTGCGCAGCAGCGTCGGCAGCGCGTCGGCGGTGTGCTTCTGGAAGTCGTGCATGAGGATGATGCCCTTGCCGAGCTTGTCGAGCTTGGTCATCACGGTGGTCACGACCTTCTCGGGATTTGAGGCCTTGCGAAAATCGAAGGAATTGATGTCGGTCGAGAACATCGCGATGTTGCGCGAGCCGAGATAGGCCATCGTGGCCTCATTGTGCTGCAACTCCGGGAAACGGAACAACGGCGCGGGGCTCGGGCCGCCCAGCGCCCACTTTACTGCGCTGATACCCTTCTCGATCTCGTCCTTGTCCATCTGCTCGGTCATCTTCTTGCCGTTCAGATTGGCGTGCGACCAGGTATGCGTCCCCACGGTGTGGCCGGCGGCATAGACCTGGCGCAGGATTTCGGGGTGATAGGTCGCGTGCTTGCCGATCGAGAAGAACAGCCCCTTGGTGCATTCGTCGTCGAGCGCTTTCAGCACGGCCGGCGTATTGCCCGGCCACGGACCGTCGTCGAAGGTCAGCACCACTTCCTTGGGCTCGAGGAAGTCGTACTGTTTGAAATTCTCGAAGCCGAAGCCGGGTCCGCCCGTGGTGTCGATCTCGACCACCCGGCCAACGCCGAGCGCATTGGGATTGGCGCAGGTGGACTTCTGGGCCACCGGCATCGCAGGCGGTGCAGCCGGCGCGGGCTTGTTCAGCGACGCCGTGACGTCGACGTCGTCTTTTGCGGCGAGCCTGGCGGCGGCCGGGGTGAGCGGCTCGCTTTGCCTGGCGGCAATCGTTTTGGGGGGAGCCGCATCGGCACGCGGCGCAGAGGTCCAATACCAAATTCCGGCGATCGCAACCGCCACGACAACACTGGCCAGCATCAGGCCCAACGCATTACGCATCGCTACTCTTTCTACAAACGCAACTGAACGGGCACGCGCCTTCGCAGCCGCCATTAATGCGAAGGAATTGTTAATTCCTTCCCAACACGGGCCGGTTCCGCGAGCGATTTCCGGCCGATAAGCCCTCGAGTGACCATCGTCACACAAGGCCTGATCCAAGTGAGGGCCATCACAGTGGGAGCGGCGGCATCCGCGCATGGTGGGTCATCGAAACAACGGGCCCGCCGGGGCGCGCCCACAGGAGATGACAATGACCGCTTCTTTCACCAGCAAGATCCGCCAGGCCGGCTTGGTGCTGGCCATCGCTCTCAGCACCTCCGTGATCTCGACGCAGAGCTTTGCCTTCAGCGCCGAGGTACGATCAGCCTGCTATAGCGATGCCTTCAGGCTCTGCAGCGCGACGATCCCGAACATTCCGCAGACCTCCGCCTGCATGCGTCAGCACATGGCCCAGCTCTCTCCCGGCTGCCGCACGGCGGTGGACAAGGAGCTTTCCGGTAAGTCCAAAAGCGTCGCCACGAACGATCGGTAATTCGTACTTTCGTGTTCGCGCTGGACCGAACGGCGCAGGCTTCCCCCGGCCTGCGCCGTTTCGCTGCAAGCTTTCGGCGCATAAATCGATTGCGGCAGGGGATGGCGCGCTCTAGAAGGCGATGGTCACGCTGGCCGGGCTTTTGGAGGCGTAAGATGATCCGATTTCTTTTGGTTATTCCGTTTGTTATCCTGGCTACCGGCGCGAGCGCGCAGCAACAGGGGCACGACGCCTGTGCGCGCGACGTCTCGCGCTTCTGCCGGCCATATATGCAGCAGGGCGACCAGGTCGTGCTGGCCTGTTTGAAGCAGAACCGGGCGCGGCTGTCGAAGGGCTGCGACAAGGTGCTGACCGACCACGGTCAGTGATTCCCGTCGTCACTCCGGGTTTGCGCTACACGCGCCCCGGATGACGAGTTGGCTAGTTTCGCACAGCGACGCGCGCCGGTGCTGCGACCGGCGGATGGAGCGCTTCCCGCCGCCGCTTCGATTGCTCGAACCCGTGCATCCCGGTCTGCCATTGCAGCGCGACGATCGCGCCCTTGGTCGGCTGCAGCAGTCCGAGCGAGGCGAACAGCGTGATCGGCAGCCAGATCGCGAGCTGCAGCCAGGCCGGCGGGTCATAGGCGATCGCCACCGCAAGCAGCCCCGGCACCACGAGGTGGCCGACCACGACGATGACGAGATAGGCGGGAAAGTCGTCGGCGCGCTGCGGCGTGTAATCTTCCTCACACACCGCGCAATAGTCGACCACTTTCAGGAAGCGGCCGAACAGATGGGCGCGCCCGCAATTGGGGCACTTCATCGAGAAACCGCGCGCGAGCGCTTTGGGGAGGGAGATGGCTTCGGGCATCGCCGTGATCCTTGACGTCCGTTCTTCCATACAATATGCATTTGTTTACCTACAATCAAAGACAATACGGCTAATTGTATGGACTGGGTCCCTACGCTTTCAGAATGGCAAGGCCCGATGTTCCTGCGGATCGCCGATGCCTTGGCGGCCGATATCGCCAGCGGCCGGCTGGTGCGCGGCGAGCAGCTCCCGACGCACCGGGCGCTGGCTTCCGCGCTTGATCTCGATCTCACCACGGTCACCCGCGCCTACGGCGAGGCGCGGCGGCGCGGTTTGCTGGAGGCGCGTGTCGGGCAGGGCACCTTCGTCTCGGAGACCACGGCGCGCGCCGCAGCTGATGTGCCTGCGCCCGTCAACATCGACCTGTCGATGAACCTGCCGCCGCAGCCGCTCGAGGCCAATCTCGATCTGCGCATCGCGCAGGGGTTGGCGGCGATCCGCACCGGGGCCGGCTTTTCCGCCTATCTCGGCTATTCCCGGCCCGGCGGTAGTTCGCAGGAGCGCGAGGCTGCGGCCGGCTGGCTGCAGCCGCGCGTGCCGCAGGCCTCGGCTGAGCGCATCGTGATCTATCCGGGCTCACAGGCGATCATCTTCAATGCGCTGCTGGCGCTGACCTCGCCTGATGATGTCGTGGTGACGGAAGCGCTGACCTTCCCGGGGCTGAAGGCGGCCGCGGCGCGGTTGATTGTACGTCTCGTCGGCGTCGCCATGGATGGCGAGGGTGTCCAGCCGGAGGCGCTCGACGATGCTATCCGCAAGCACAAGCCGAAGGCGGTCTATCTGGTGCCGACGCAGCAGAATCCGACCACGGCGACCATGGGACCCGCGCGGCGCGCGGCGGTGGCCGAGATCATCCGAAAGCGGTCGACCGTGCTGATCGAGGACGATGTCTATGGTCCGCTGGAGCCGCAGCTCTCACCGATCGCGACCCTCATTCCCGAACGCACCTATTACGCCGCCAGCATCGCCAAATGCATCGCGCCGGCGCTGCGTGTTGCCTATCTGCTCGCCCCGGATTCTGCGGCGGAGCGGAAGATGCGCGGCAATCTGCAGGCAAGCTTGCAGATGCCGCCGTCGCTGATGGTGGCGCTGCTTACGCACTGGTTCCGTTCCGGTGTGGCCGGCGAAATCATCGGCGCCATCCGCAACGAGGCGGCCGCGCGCCAGCAACTGGCCGCGCGTTTCCTGAAAGGAATTACCTATGCGGCGCGGCCCGCCAGCCATCACCTCTGGATGCCGCTGCCCTCGCGTTTCGCCGGCACCGATCTGTTGTCGCATCTGATGCGCAATGGCCTGGCGGTGGTCGACGAAGATGCGTTCGCCGTCGGCGAGGGCGCGCCGCGGGGCCTGCGCGTCTCGCTCGGGGCCGCGCGCAACCGCGCTGAACTGAGCCAGGCGCTGCAGGTGCTGTCGAATGCGATGAAGACGCCGGTCGGCGCGACGCAGATCGTTTAAGTGCTGCTCCCAGCCGCGCTCGCGACCACCGGCAGCACTTCGTTGGCGGCGCGGTCGGGCGTATCTTCCTTCCAGCGCACCGAGCCGAACGGGCGCTCGAGCATGCGGCGGATGCGAATGGGATCGGGACCCGTGTGGAAGGCGATGGCCTGCTGGTGCAGCGCGCGCTCCGATTGGGTCGAGCGGTTGCGCTGGCGCAAGTAATCGAGCCAGGTCGGGCAATGATAGCGCTCGGTCCACAATTCGGGATCGGCAATGTCGCGCGCGATCGACCAGCCATAGGCGCCGTTGCGCTGGCGCGACAGCTGCACGTCCTGCATCACATTGTGGAAGGCGCGCGCATCGTCCTGCGCGACGCGGTATTCGATCTCAACCACCAGCGGCCCACTGCGTGCGGTGAGCTGCAACTGCACCTCGGGATCGGCCAGCACGTCCGTCACCTCGTTGCGGGCGCCGACCCGCGGCATCGGCAGCACCAGACCAAGCAGCGGAGAGGCCAGCATCAGGCCGGCGGAGATGAGCAGCGCGGTTTCCACGCCATAGGCATCGGTGAGATGGCCCCAGCCCCAGCTTCCGATCGCGATCCCGCCGGCGATCGCGGCCTGGAATGCCGCGAGCGAGCGGCCCGCGACCCAGCGCGGCGCCGAGAGCTGCACGCCGATGTTGAACAACGCGACCGCGAGCATCCACACCGAACCGGCGATCACAAGGGCCGCTGCGGTCAGGACCGGCTCGCGGCTCAGCGCCACGGCAGCGATCGCGCCGCCCATCGAGATCGCGCAGGCGCGCACCGCGGATTCGCCGCTCAGCCGCTTCCTGATCTCGCTGATATTGAGCGCGCCGATCACCGCGCCCATGCCGAAGGCGCCGAGGACGATGCCATAGGTCTGCGCGCCGCCATGCAGGAGATCGCGTGCCACCAGCGGCATCAGTGCCGACAGCGAGCCGCCGATCAGGCCAGTGACGAAAGTGCGCAACAGCACGGTCTTGATCGCCGGCGAATTGGTGATGTAGCGCACGCCCGAGACGATGGCGCGGTTGAGTTTTTCGCGCGGCAGGCGTGAGGGTTCGTGGACCCGATTCCACAGGAACAGCACCACGAGCAGCGGAAGGTATAGCAGCGCATTAAGGGCGAAGGCTGCCACGGCGCCAAGTGCTGCGACCACGACGCCGCCGATCGCCGGACCAAAACTGCGGGCGATGTTGTAGCTGATGCCGTTCAGCGCCACCGCCGCCGGCAGCGTCTCGGTCGGCACCTGCTCGCTGACCGAGGATTGCCAGGCTGGTCCGAACAGCGCCATGCCGGCGCCGACCACGAAGCACAGGGTCAGCAGCAGATTGGGCCCGAGCAGCCCGAGCCAAGTCAGTACGGTGAGCGTGGTCGCTCCGGTCAGCGCGATCGCCAGCGACACCATCGCCACGATGCGGCGGTCATGCATGTCGGCAATCGCGCCGGCCGGCATCGAGATCAGCATGATAGGCAGCATCAGCGCGGTCTGCACCAGCGCGACCTTGTCGGCTGACGGCGTCATCTGGGTCATCGCCCAGGCCGCACCGACCCCCTGGATCAGGATGCCGAGATTGGAAAGCAGGCTCGCCAGCCAGATTCGCCGGAAGATCGTGTGGCGGAGCGGTGCGGTGATGCCATCGGTGGAAAGGGGCGGGCGTTGGGGCGCGTCAGTCATATCCGGTTCCGGTTGGCCTGCCATGGTTTGATTCCCTTGAAGGAAGTGATGCCCGCGAAAGTCCTGTCGTGTCCAGTGCTTGACAGGGTTTTCGTGGCCGCTGCCGGGGTCCGCTGTAATGTCGTGGGCTGTTCAGCGAACAAGGATGGTGGCCTGCAGGATTGCCGTCGTGGAATTGACTAACTACTTATCTACCCGTCCCTCATGTCCCCTTGTCACGAGGCCGTCGCATGAGCATAGCGGAAGTCTACGATCTGCCCGTCACGCGGCACCGCCTCGTGCCGCCGCAGCCGCCGCGCGCCCCCGACGATCTGGGCTTCCTCAAGCGGATGCGGATGATGCGCGACAGCGCCATCGCCACCTGGGGCCAGCGTGCCTACGAGGAAGACGTCATCCAGGGCAATTTCTTCGGCCGCTCCAGCTTCATTCTCAATACGCCCGACGCGATCAAGCATGTGCTGGTCGACAATTATGAGAATTATACGCGCACGCCCATCGGCTTCCGCGTGCTGCGGCCGATGCTGGGTCAGGGCCTGCTGATCGCCGAAGGCCGCGCCTGGAAGCACCAGCGCCGCACGCTGGCACCGGCGTTCACGCCGCGCGCGGTGTCGACGCTGGTCCCGCACATGATCGACGTGACCGACGAGACCATTACCGAGCTGAAGGCGAAGAGCAACACGCCGGTCAATTTGCGCGAGGCCATGCAGCGCATGACGCTCGAGATCGCCGGCCGCACCATGTTCTCGTTCGGGATGGAGCGGCACGGCGCGGCCTTGCGCGATTTCGTGATGGAATATGGCGCCCGGCTGGCGCGGCCACATCTGCTCGATATGGCGCTGCCGCTGTGGTTCAAGACCCCACAGGACTTCCGCCGCGCGCGCTTTCGCAAGCGCTGGACCGCTTTTGTCGCGATGCTGATGGCCGAACGCCGCGCCGCCGGTAAGCAGGAGGGCGCGCCGCCGCGCGACCTGTTCGAGCTGATGGAAGCCGCGCGCGATCCCGAGACCGGAAGAGCGTTTACCGACGCGCAGCTCGGCGACGAGGTCGCGACCATGATCCTCGCCGGCCACGAGACTACCGCGACCGCGCTGTTCTGGGCGCTGTATCTGCTGGCGCTCGATCCCGCGACGCAGGACGAGATCGCCACTGAAGTGAAGAATGCCGGAGATACGCTCGATCTCGAGCGCCTGAAATTCACCCGCGCCGTCATCGACGAGACCATGCGGCTCTATCCGCCCGCCTTCCTGATCGCACGCTCCGCCTATGCGCCCGATACCGTCGCGGGGCGCAATGTGAAGGCAAAGGACGTGATCCTGATGGCGCCGTGGCTGTTGCACCGGCACGAAAAGCTCTGGAAGGATCCCAACGCCTTCATGCCGCAGCGCTTCATGGCGCCCAACCCGCCACCGGACCGCTTTGCCTATCTGCCGTTCGGCGCGGGCCCCCGGGTCTGCATCGGCGCGCATTTCGCGCAGGTCGAGGCCACGCTGGCGCTTGCCAGGCTGATCGGCGCATTTCGGGTGGAACTGGTCGACAGAACGCCTGTAATCCCGGTCGGCGTGGTGACGACGCAGCCCGACCGCTCGCCGCTGTTTGTCATCAAACCGCGCTAACAAGGGGACAAGTCCCCGTCAGGTCATTCATGAGCGATATCGAAGCCCAGCTCTCGCTGCTGCAGCAGTCCGCCGATCCCGCGGTGGCCGAGGCCATCGTGGGGCTGATCAAGAACGGCAAGGACCATGAGCTCAACCGCATCAATGCGCTCGATTTCGCCAGGCGGACCGGCCTCGACGAGGAGAAGACGATCTCGGGCCTGCTGCAGGCCTCGAAGCTCGGCCTGTTCGATTTGTCCTGGAACGTGCTGTGCCCCGGGTGCAGCGGCGTGCTCGATGCCCACGACACGCTGAAATCGCTGCGTCCCGACGATTACCATTGCGGCCTGTGCGCCTGCGGCTACGAGTGCTCCGTCGACGAGCAGGTCGAGGTCGCCTTCACCGTGGCGCGCCGCGTGCGGCGCATTGCCGCGCATGATCCGCACACGCTGCCGCTCTGGGAATATTTCAAGCAGGTGTTCTGGAGCTCGGGCATCGACCTCAACGAGGATTCGTTTGCCTCGCTGACCGACCAGGTGACGCTCGATGCGCTGGAGGTGCCGGCGGGAGAGAAGGCGGTGCTGTCGCTGCAGCTGCCGGCGCAATTCATCATCGTGTTCGAGCCGGTGACGCATTCGGCGCAGTTCATCGACGTGCAGGGCGAGCCGACCAAGGAACGCCAGCAGCTCTCGCTGATCTACAACAAGGCGCATCCACCGACCGGCAGCACGACCATGCGCCCCGGACCGCTGCGGCTGCAGCTCGACAACCAGGCCGGCGTGCGGGTGTTGCCGACCGTGTTCATTGCCGCCGATGCGCTGCATGACCTGCTCGGCAAGCGGCGGCCGTTCCTCACCGCCAAGCGGATGCTGTCGAACCAGACCTTCCGCGACGTGTTCAAGGCCGACAATCTCAACGTCGACCAGCGGCTCAAGATAACCTCGCTGACCTTCCTGTTCACCGACCTCAAGGGTTCGACCGCGCTGTACGAGCGGGTCGGCGATCTCGTCGCCTTCGACATGGTGAGCGCCCACTTCAATGCGCTGCTCGAAATCATCGCGTCCGAGAAAGGCGCCGTGGTGAAGACCATCGGCGATGCCGTGATGGCGACCTTCATCCGGCCCGAACACGCGCTCGCCGCCGGTTTGAAGATGCGCGCGGCGATGGATACGCTCAATGCCGCGCGCGGCAGCAAGGACCTCGTCGTCAAGATCGGCATTCACGAAGGCCCTTGCCTTGCGGTCATGCTCAACGAGCGTCAGGATTATTTCGGCCAGACCGTCAATATCGCGGCGCGGGTGCAGAGCCTGTCGACCTCGCAGGAGATCCACATCACCGGGCCGGTGATCGACGCGCCCGAGGTCGCCACCATCCTGAAGAAAGAGGCGATCAAGCCGATCCAGAAGCAGGCGGCGCTGCGCGGCATCGCCGACAAGATGGTGGTGTACGAGATACCGTGATGGTCTGTCATTCCGGGATGGTGCGTTAGCACCAGACCGCAGATGCGCAATTGCGCATCGGGGAATCTCGAGATTCCGGGTTCGATGCTGTCGCCTCGCCCCGGAATGACGGTTGGCGTCAGATTGCCTAACCTTAATGCATGCGGCGAAATCGCGCGGATTGCGCGGGCGCCCCTTCCGCGCCATATAGCTCCTAAGGTCAGATTCATTCGACAGAGACGACGATGCTCGACGGATTGCGCCAATTCATTGCCGACGTGGTTTCCCCGCATGCGCATGAGCGCAGCTTCGACGACACCGGCTATCAGCTCGCGGCGACCGCACTCTTGATCCATGTCGTCTCGCTCGACGGCGAGCCGTCCGAGATCGAGAAAAAGAAGCTGCACAGTCTTATCGAAAGCCGCTTCGGGCTCGATCCCGGCACTGCGGACCATCTGATCGCGTCGGCGACGCTGGTCGAAGGCGAGGCGGTCGACCTCTACCACTTCACCAGCGTCATCATGCGCTCGGTCGATGACGCTGGCCGGCTCCGCATCGTCGAGATGATGTGGGAGCTCGCCTATGCCGACGGCAACGTCACCGAGTTCGAGGACAATGTAGTCTGGCGTGCATCCGATCTGCTGGGCATCTCCTCGCCCGACCGGATCGAGCTGAAGCATCGCGTCGCCGAGCGGCGCTCGGCCCCCGTCTCGGCTGATTGAGCCGAGCGCGCGTTGTTCGCGCACATGAAGGAACTTTAATCTATTCGGCAAATAAGGCACATCGTCGCGCCTTATGCGTTTGCGCACGCCGCCATGCCCATGGGATGGCTTGCATCCCACCGCGCGCCTATGCTCTCGTCGCCGTGATACCGCTGCATTCCCTTAAGTGACTCAAGAGCTCTGAATCGTGACCGAGCGTGTGACGCTGATTACCGGTGCCTCAGCGGGCATAGGTGCCGAACTGGCGCGCGTCTTTGCCGCGAACGGTCATCGTTTGGCTCTGGTGGCACGGCGGACGGAGCGGCTCGACGCGTTGGCGGGTGAAATCGCAACCGCAGGCAGCAAGGCGCCGATCCTGATCCCCTGCGATCTGCAGGCACGGGATGCCGGCGACAAGATCGAAGCGGCGCTGCGCGCGGCGGACGCCGAGGTCGAGTATCTCGTCAACAATGCGGGCTTCGGCCTGTTCGGCCGGGCGGCCGAGCTCGATCGCGCCGAGCAGCTCGGCATCATCGACGTCAACATTCGCGCTCTTTCTGATCTCACGCTGCGCTTCGCGCCGAGCGTGATCAAGCATCGCGGCGGCATCCTCAATGTCGGTTCGATCGCGGGCTTCCTGCCGGGGCCGGGCATGGCGATGTACTACGCCTCGAAGGCCTTCGTGCTGTCGTTCACCGAGGCGCTGCGCCAGGAACTGAAGCCGCAAGGCGTGCGCGTCACCGTGCTCTGTCCGGGGCCGGTACCGACCGAATTCCAGGCACGGGCGGGATTTCGGCCCGGCTTCGATTCCGCGATCCTGAACGTCTCGCCGGCCGATGTTGCCAAACAGGGTTATCGCGGGCTGATGGCCAACCGGCGCGCCGTGCTGCCCGGCCTCGGCATCAAGCTGGTGCCGCTGGCGCTCCGGCTGTTTCCGCGCGGCTTCATCCTCGGCGCGGTCGGCGGCTTCCAGCTCCGCAAGCGCTGAGCCTGGCCCGCCATTTGCTTGGGTCTCAAGTGTGCGCGCCCTCACACGATGTTAACCGCTGCTTAGCTAGGATTGCAGCTCGATGACGAGGCAACGACCATTGCTTTTGCGACCGGCCGCGAATGCCGAAACCACCCGGCCCCCGCGGCCGGTGCTGGTCGTCCTGCACCAGGAATCCTCCACGCCCGGCCGCATCGGCAATGTGCTGCGCGCGCTCGGGCATGGCCTCGATATCCGCCGCCCGCGCTTCGGCGACCCTCTGCCGGAAACGCTGGACGAGCACGCCGGCGCCGTCATTTTCGGCGGACCGATGAGCGCCAATGATGGCGACGACTATGTCCGCCGGGAGATCGACTGGATCGAAGTCCCGCTTCGGGAGCAGCGGCCGTTTCTCGGCATCTGCCTCGGTGCGCAGATGCTGGCGAAGCGGCTTGGCGCCGCCGTCGCGCCGCATCCGCAGGGGCTGACCCAGATCGGCTATTACCCGATCCGCCCGACCGAAGCAGGTCGCGCGCTCTGCCCGGACTGGCCGGCGCAGGTCTATCATTGGCATCGCGAAGGTTTTGAATTGCCGCGCGGCGCCGAGTTGCTGGCTGCGGGCGACGATTTTCCCATGCAGGCTTACCGCTGGGGCAACGCTTTCGGTTTGCAGTTTCATCCCGACGTGACCTTCAGGATGATGTGCTGCTGGACCACCCACGGCAACACAGAGCAGCCGGGCGCGCAGCCGCGTCACGCGCATTTCGACGGACGGGCCGTGCATGACGTGGTCGAGCGCGCCTGGCTGAAGGCTTTCATCGACGGCTGGCTGGGACTGACACCGGCGATGATGCTGGCGCAGGCTGCCGAATAGCGCGCCGCCGTTTCCGCCGCGCGGAAAACTTTCAAATGTTTTGATGTGCTAGGCTGCTTCTCGAAGCTTGCGACAGGACAAGCACGGGAGGACGTCAGTGGCCTATCAGCAGATTCTCTATGAGGTCAGCGATAAGATCGCGACCATCACGCTCAATCGCCCCGACCGCATGAATGCGTGGACGGGGATCATGGAGCACGAGGTGCGCGAGGCGATGATGGCGGCAAGCCGCGACGACGATGTCCGCGTCATCGTGCTGACCGGTGCGGGCCGCGCCTTCTGCGCCGGCGCCGACATGGAGGCGCTCAAGACCATCGATCCCGACGCGATGCGGCGCGCCGAAAACATCCCGCCCTTCGACATGAACCGGCGGCCCGACTGGCAGACGCGCTATGCCTATTATCCGTCGATCCCCAAACCCGTGATCGGGATGCTCAATGGCGCGACCGCGGGCATCGGTCTCGTGCACGCACTCTATTGCGACCTGCGCTTTGCCGCGGAAGGCGCGGTCTTCACCACGGCGTTTGCACGGCGCGGGCTGATCGCCGAGCACGGCATCAGCTGGATGCTGCCGCGGCTGGTCGGTCATGCCAACGCGCTCGACCTCTTGATGTCGGCGCGGCGGGTGTCGAGCGACGAGGCGCTGCGGATGGGGCTGGTCAACCGGCTCTGTCCGCCGGAGAAGCTGCGCGAGGAGACTTTTGCCTACGCGCGCGATCTCGCCGATTTTGTCTCGCCCAGCGCGATCGCCGTCATCAAGCGCCAGCTCTACGACGTGCCGTTCCAGACGCTGGCGGAAGCCACCATCGAAGCGAATCGCGAAATGGTGGTGGCGCTGCGGGGATCGGATTTTCGGGAGGGTGTGGCGAGTTTTGTGGAGAAGCGGGCGCCAAGGTTTACGGGGAGGTGAGTTGATCTAGGGGAGACGCTTGCCAAGGCCCGCCTTCGCCCTTTCATGGGCGCTTCTTTGCGAAGGCTCGGCCAGAGGCCGATTTCAGGTATTTCTCGAAAGCGAAGGCCTGCTTCTCATCACTGAACGCGACGTAGGTCTTGAGCCGCCAAGGCCGGTACTTGGCGGTATGTGGCACTTCACCGGCGTTATGCTTGGCGAGTTGGACGGGCACGTCGTCGGTGATGCCCACGTAGAAATGTTCAGAATCGAGGCTTTCGAGGATGTAGACGCATTTCATCCGAAGTCCGCCTTCGCCCTGCGGGCTACGACGCGACAGCCTTCGCTCGCTTCGCTGCGTGAGACCCGGCGTGGCTTGCCGAGCCGTAGCTCGCGAAGCGAGCGAAGGCTGGTGGAGCCAGGCGGGATCGAACCGCCGACCTCGTCATTGCGAACGACGCGCTCTCCCAGCTGAGCTATGGCCCCTCCGCGGCGGCCTCTCAAAGAGAGGCGGCGGACAGGGCGCCATTTAAATCCGCAACCGAACCAAGTCAAGGAAAGGCCCGTTAAGGATGGGCGAAAATCGCTGGTTTTCGGGGGCGATTCGCGGGCGGCTTCCCTTGTTTGGGCAGGGTGGAACCGATATCTACCGCAAAGACCCGCACCCGCGATCGAAGGTTAGAGCCCCCTGCATGCGCGCCGTTCTCGACATCGTCATGATCGTCCTCGATCTCTACGTCTGGCTGCTGATCGCCTCCGCGATCCTGTCCTGGCTGATCGCCTTCAATGTGGTCAACACGCGCAACCAGTTCGTCGCGGCCGTGGCGGAGTTCCTGTACCGGATCACCGAACCGGTGCTGGCGCCGATCCGCAATTTCCTGCCCAGCCTCGGCGGCCTCGACATCTCGCCGATCATCCTAATCCTGATCATCATGTTCATCCAGCGGGTGATCATCTACTACATCTACCCCAACGTCATTTGATCGCACGGGTGCGATGGAGGCTTCTCCATGGAGCCTTGGCGCTATTCCAGGGATGGCATCAGCGTCAGCCTGCGGGTGACGCCGCGTGGCGGCCGCGACGACCTTGACGGGATCGAGACACTCGCGAACGGCCGCAACGTGGTGAAGGTGCGGGTGCGCGCCATCGCTGAAGGTGGCGAGGCCAACCGCGCAGTGACGGAGCTTCTGGCGAAAGCCCTCGGCGTGCCCAAGGCCAGCGTTCGGGTGTTGTCGGGCGCGACCTCGCGGATGAAGCAGATCGGCATTGACGGCGATCCCGCGCGGCTCGGCGAAGCCTTGCGGCGACTTACCGCAGCGAAGAAGGATTGAGATGACCGCCAAAATCATCGACGGCAAAGCCATTGCATCCGAGCTTCGCGCGCGCGTCGCCGGCGAAGTTGCCCGGGTCAAGCGCGATCACGGGCTGTTGCCGGGGCTCGCCGTCGTGCTGGTCGGCCATGACCCGGCCAGCGAAGTCTATGTCCGCAGCAAGCATAAGCAGACCCAGGAAGCCGGCATGGCCTCCTTCGAGCACAGGCTGCCGGCCGACGTCTCGCAGAGTGATTTGCTGGCGCTGATTGCGGAGCTCAACGGCGATCCGGCGGTGCATGGTATCCTGGTGCAGCTGCCGCTGCCGAAATCGATTGATACCGAGACCATCATCAACGCCATCGATCCCACCAAGGACGTCGACGGTTTGCATCCGAATAATGCGGGCCGGCTTGCCGGCGGCTTTGCGGCGCTGTCGCCCTGCACGCCGCTCGGCTGCATCATCCTGGCCAAGAGCGTGCATGCCTCGCTCGAGGGCATGAACGCGATCGTGATCGGCCGCTCGAACCTGGTCGGCCGGCCGCTGCTGCAATTGCTGCTGAACGAAAACGCCACGGTGACATCAGCGCATTCGCGCTCGCGCGATCTGCCGCAACTGACCGCGCGCGCCGATCTGGTCTATGCCGCCGTCGGCAGACCCGAGATGGTGCGGGGCGACTGGATCAAGCCGGGCGCGACCGTGATCGATGTCGGCATCAACCGGTTGCCGGCCGCGGATGGCGGCAAGCCACGGCTTGTCGGCGATGTCGCCTTTGCCGAAGCATTGCAGGTCGCCGGCGCGATCACGCCCGTGCCCGGCGGCGTCGGGCGAATGACGGTGGCGTGCCTGTTGGTGAATACGCTGCGCGCGGCGTGTGCGATTGCAGGGCTGCCGAAGCCGGGGGTCTAACTGTCATTCCGGGGCGATGCGAAGCATCGAACTATGGTGCGCAATTGCGCACCTGAGAATCTCGAGGTTCCGGGTTCGCTCGCCTCCGCTCGCGCCCCGGAACGACGACAAACTCACTTCTTCTTCGCCCGCGCGATGCCGTCTTCGATCAGCCTGTGCGCATCCTCGGGCCCGCCCCAGCGCAGCACCTTGACCCATTTGCCGGGCTCGAGATCCTTGTAGTGCTCGAAGAAGTGCCGGATCTGCTGCAGCGTGATGTCGGGCAGGTCGGAGTAGCTCTTCACCTTGTCGTAGCGCTGGGTCAGCTTCGACGACGGCACCGCGATGATCTTCTCGTCGCCGCCGGCTTCGTCTTCCATCAGCAGCACGCCGACCGGCCGCACGCTCATGACCGCTCCGGGCACGATGGCGCGGGTGTTGGCGACCAGCACGTCGCAGGGGTCGCCGTCATTGGACAGCGTGTGCGGAATGAAGCCGTAATTTCCGGGGTAGCGCATCGCCGTATACAGGAAGCGGTCGACCACCAGCGTGCCGGCCTCCTTGTCCATCTCGTATTTGATCGGCTCCCCGCCAACCGGCACTTCGATGATGACGTTGACCTCGCGCGGCGGATCGATCCCGATGGAGATAGCGTCAATGCGCATGGATGGCTCTCTCGTTCATGGCGGCGCGGACCGTCAATCTACACTCGTCATACGCGGGCTTGACCCGCGTATCCATCGAACCTCAATAAAAGCTTATTCAAACGATGGATTGCCGGGTCAAGCCCGGCAATGACGACAGGTTGCAAGCAATAGACCGCAGGACAACGTCAGTTCGTCCAGGCGAAGGCGACCTTGTCGAGCGACTTCGGTCCGAACCGCTCCGAGGAGCGCGCCACCATACGGCCGCCGAGCGCGCGGTAGAACTCGGTGGCGGGATCGTTGTCGGAAAGCGCCCAGACCACCATGCTCTTCAGCCCGCTCTGCCCGAGGTCGCGCTTGGCGGAGGCGAACAGCCGGCGGCCGAAGCCGAGCCCCTGGAATTCCGGGCGCAGGTAAAGCTCGTAGATTTCGCCTTCGAAATGCAGGCTGCGGGCGCGGTTGCGGCCGTAATTGGCGTAGCCCGCGATCTTGTCGCCGAACACCAGCACGCTGACGCGGCTGCCCTTGCGGATCGCCGAGTCCCACCATTGCGGGCCGCGGCGGTTGATGAGTTTTTCGAGCTCGGCACCGGGAATGATGCCCTGATAGGCCGCCCGCCAGGCCTCGTCATGGGTCGACGCCACCGCGGAAGCATCCGCAGCCTTGGCCGGCCGAACCTCGATTAGGGTAGTGCTCATAGCTGCTTATCAAAGCAACTCGGCGCGCCACCTTCAAGGTCTATCGTTAATTATCGGTTAACCTGTGGACTTTGTGCATCAGTTTTTTGACATGGGTGTGCCGAAAAAGGACAGAGCGCCGCCTTAACCGGCATTTCGCTGATGCGCGGGACATCAGATCAGCCGCTCGCGCGTTGCGTTTATGCGCTGTAAAGGCGACGCGCGGCCGCTTCGCCAAAAGATTCGCGGGCGCTGATTCGTTCTCGGATAGACTTTGGACGAGTTCGATTGCCCGCGGTGTTTGAGCCCCTATGCGTCTGCCGAAAGCCTTCTCTGCGTTGCTGGCGCTGCTGCTTCTCGCCCAGCAGACGCCGCTGCCCTATGGCCCGCAAGGCGCGGATGGCGAACCTGATCGCGCGCAGCCCTGGCTGGTGCCGACGCCGGCCGCCGAGCATGGCGCGCGCGCCATGCTGTTTCGTCCGCCCGGCGACGGACCGTTTCACCTGGTCGTGATCGCGCATGCGACCACGCAAAACGCGCTGCGTCGCGCGCAAATGCCGCAACCGGAATACCGCGCGCTGGCTGCGTTCCTGGTGGCGCGCGGCTTTGCCGTGCTGGTGCCGGAACGGCTGGGGCATGGCGCTACCGGCGGCGCTTACCTCGAGGACCAGGGCGGCTGCGACGAGGCCGACTATGCCCGCTCGGGCCGCGCCACCGCCGACCAGATCCGGCTCGCCATGGATTTTTTGCGCACGCAGCCGTTCGTGCGCCCGGATGGCGTGATTGTGATCGGCCATTCGGCCGGCGGTTGGGGCGCGCTGGCGCTGGCAGGCGGAGAGACGAAGGCGGTTTCGGCCATCATCGCCTTTGCGCCCGGCCGCGGCGGCCACGCCAATGATTTCGAGAACCAGATTTGCGCGCCGCATACGCTGATGGCCGCGGCCGCAGCCTTCGGCAAGCAGGCGAAGGTACCGGTGACTTGGCTGGTCGCTGCCAATGACACATATTTTTCGCCGGAATTTTCGAAGAAGCTGGTCGAGGCCTTTCGGGCCGGCGGCGGCAAGGCCGATTTCCGCGTGTTGCCGGCTTCGGGCGGCGAGGGACACTGGCTGCCGGAAACCGAAAGCGGCATTAAGCTCGCCGCATCCGAACTCGATCGCGTGTTGAAGGTGCAGGCGGCGGCGAAGAAACGATGACGCTGTATTTCATTGTCAAATATCTGCATGTGCTCGGCGCCATCGTCATCCTCGGCACCGGCGGCGGCATCGCCTTCTTCATGCTGATGGCCCATCGCAGCGGTGACGCCGCCTTCATCGCACGCACCGCTGCGGTCGTGGTCATCGCCGACATGCTGTTCACGCTCACCGCCGTGATCGCGCAGCCGGTCACCGGCGCCGTGCTGATGGAATTGTCGTCGACCAGCCCCACGGAAGGCTGGCTTGCCACGGCGCTGGTGCTCTATGCGGTCGCGGGCGCGTTCTGGATCCCGGTGATCTTCATGCAGAGGGAAATGCGCAATCTCGCGCGCGTGGCGGCGGAGAAAGGCCAGCCGCTGCCGCCGCGCTATTTTGTGCTGTTTCGCCGCTGGTTCTGGTTCGGCATTCCCGGCTTCGGCTCGGTGATGACGATTCTGTATCTGATGATTGCAAAGCCTTTCTGATGAGTAATTCCCGCAAAATCCTGGTGCTCGGCGCCTCCGGCCTGATCGGGCGCTACGTCACCGACGATCTGCGCATCCGGGGCTTTGAGACCGTCGGCGTGGCGCGGTATTTCTCCGCGTCGCAGCGTTTGAATGCGCTCGATCTGGAGCTGCCGATCCTGTCGATGGCCTGCGCCGCGCTGGCGCGGCTGCTGCGCGAGCGCGCCGTCGATGTCGTCGTCAATTGTCTCGGCGTGCTGCAGGACGGTCCCGGCAGCGACACCCGCGCGGTGCACCGCGATTTCGTCGAGCGGCTGGTGCAGGCCATCAAGGACAGCGGGCGGGCGATCCGGCTGATCCATATCTCGATCCCCGGCGCGGCCGGCGAGGACCACACCGTATTTGCGACCACCAAGCGCGAGGCGGAGCGGCTGATCGCGGCCTCCGGGATCGCTTACGCGATCCTGCGGCCCGGCTTGGTAATCGCACCTTCCGCCTATGGCGGCAGCGCCATGGTCCGCGCGCTGGCGGCGTTTCCGCTGGATTTGCCGGCCGAGGAATCGGCGACGCCATTCCAGCCGGTCGCGGTTGAGGATATCGCCGAAACCATTGCGTGGCTCGCGGCGCGCGACGACGCAACGGCAAACGCGATCGCATGGGACCTAATTCAACCCCAGAAGATTTCACTGGGCGGCGTGATCGACCAGTTCCGCTTCGCCTTCGGCACGGCGGATTGGACGCGTATCCGCATGCCGACCTTCCTGCTCGATCTCGGCGCAAAACTCGGCGATCTCGCAAGCCGCCTCGGCTGGACGCCACCGATGCGCTCCACCGCGATCGCCGAACTGCGCCGCGGCGTCATTGGCGATCCCATGCCCTGGATGGCGGCGGCCGGCATCGTGCCGAAGACGATCGCGCAAATGGTGGGGCAACGCTCGGCGACCATCCAGGACAAATGGTTCGCGCGGCTTTTCCTGGTCAAGGCGCTTGTTCTCACAAGCCTCGTGCTGTTCTGGGTGGCGTCCGGCTTCATCGCGCTGGTGATCTCCTTCCCGGCGACCAAGGCGATCCTGGCCGAACACGGCTTCCCCCGCTGGCTGGTGACGCCGTTCGCCGCGATCACCAGCCTGATGGACCTCGGCGTCGGCATCCTGATCGCCTTCCGCCGCACCTGCGCCGTCGGCCTGATCGCCGGCATGTTCGTGTCGCTCGGCTATATGGCGGGAACCGCGCTGCTGACGCCCGATCTCTGGATCGAGCCGCTCGGCGCGCTGGTCAAGACGGGTCCTGCGATCGTGCTGATGCTGGTGGCGCTGCTGACATTGGATAGTCGATGAGTATCTGGCCCGATGATGATTTGATCCTGTTCGACGGCGTCTGCGTATTCTGCTCGCGCTGGGTCCGCTTCATCGTCGCTCGCGATAAGGCCGCGCGCTTCCGCTTCACGCCGATCCAGTCGGCCTACGGCACGCGCCTGGCGCAGGCGCTCGGCATCGACGCCGACGATCCCGACACCAACGCCGTGATCCATGACGGCATGGCGTATTTCAAATCCGACGGGGCGCTAACGGTGTTGTCGTGTCTGCCGGGGTGGGGTTGGGTGCGCGTGCTGTTCGCGGTGCCAAGACCGTTGCGCGATGCGGTGTACAATCTGATCGCCAAAAACCGCTACCGGATTTTCGGCAAGTACGATGCGTGCATCGTGCCGGATGCGGGATTGCGGGCGAGGGTGCTCGAGTAAACTAGTGGCTGTCATTCCGGGATGCGCGAAGCGCAGACCCGGAATCTCGAGATTCTCAGGTGCGCAATTGCGCACCATAGTTCGATGCTTCGCATCGCCCCGGAATGACGGGGGTTATGGTGCAACCATTATCCCTAACGCCTCTTTCGCCGCCCGCTCTCCCGAATCTCTTGCCCCGTGCGCGGTAGAGAAAAAGTTCGGCGAGGTCGCCTCACCCGCGAAGAACAGCCGCCCGTCGACCGGCGCGGCGAGGACCGCGCGCTTGCCGGAATGGCCGGGCAGGGCGTGCGAGTAGGAGCCGCCGGCGAAGGGGTCGTGGGCCCAGCGTGATTCCTTCAGCGGCTTCAGCTTGCGGCGGAAGTCGTTGCCGAGGAAGGAGACGATCTCGTCGATCGAATGTGCGGCGATGGCGCCGTCGCCGGCGTCTTCCAGGGCTTGCGCGAAGCGGCCGCCGAAAAAGCCTTCGATACAGGGCTGGCCGAAGGGACGCAGGTGATACGTTCCCATTTCCGTGCGCATGGTGGCGCCGCGCAGATTGCCCTCTTTCGGCAGCGCCTCGGGCTCGGCCAGCGCCAGCACCACCTTGTCGGCGAGGCCGAGCGGCAATTTTGCTGCGGCGTCGACCTTTTCCGGCAGTGCGGGGTGGAAGCGAATCGCTTCATCGGCGATCAGATTGGTCGGCACGGTGATGATGGCCTTGTCTGCCGCGAGCGCGCCCTGTGACGTCTCGAGGCGCAGGCGTTTTCCGGAATGATCGATCCGCGTGACGACGCAATTGAACGCGAGCGGCAGCGTCGCGCCATAGGCCGCCATCAGCGCGCCATAGCCGCGCCGCACCCGCCAATTGAGGTTGGTGTCCTCATAGGCGTCGAAGTCGAGGACCGAGACCTGGTCCAGCTCGCAGCCATTGATGTAGGTCGAGATCGCATCGATCATCGGATTCCAGCGATTGCCGGGTTCGAGATAGAGATCGGCTGCGCTGTCGTGGCCGCTCTTTGCGGCTTCGTGGAGTCGCTGAAAGAATCCATCGAGCGAGTGGATGAAATCGCCGCGCTCTTCCTGCGGGAAGGCCTTGCCATAGGCGCGCTCCCGCCATGGCGGCAGGTCCTTGTTGACCTCGAAATTCAGCTCCTCGGCGATTTTGACGAAGGAGTTTTCATTGGCCGAATGCAGCCAGCCGCAACCGACGTCGAACACGACGTCCGGGGCGGCCATGATGGTGTGGCCGCGGCCACCGACGCGGTCGCGCGCTTCCAACACGAGGAAGGAGAGGCCGGAATCCTTCAGCGCATGCGCCGCGCCAAGGCCGGCGGCACCGGCGCCGATGATGGCGATGTCGACGGAAGAGGGGAGGGACGCCATGGCTGGGCTCTAGCATGTTCGCCGCGGACGCTGAAGCCGGGCCGATCGTGTCCCGGACGCGGTGCAGCGTGCAACGCTGCGCCGCAGAGCCGGGACCCACATGGTTGCCAAGCGGTTGGGCCCCGGCTCAGCAGCGCACCGCTCTCGCGCTGCGCTGCGTCCGGGGCACGAAACTTTGCTTAGGCCACCGCTTCCTTGGCTTTTTCCGCGCGCTTGCGGTCGTTGGCGTCGAGGAATTTCTTGCGCAGCCGGATCGATTTCGGCGTCACCTCGACGAGTTCGTCGTCCTCGATATAGGCGAGCGCCTTTTCCAGCGTCATCCGGATCGGCGGCGTGAGCCGGACCGCCTCGTCCTTCGAGGTGGTGCGGATGTTGGTGAGCTGCTTGCCCTTGAGCACGTTGATCTCGAGATCGTTGTCGCGGGTATGCTCGCCGACGATCATGCCCTTGTAGACCTTCCAGCCGGGCTCGATCATCATCGGGCCGCGGTCTTCCAGCTTGAACATGGCGTAGGCGACAGCCTCGCCCTGGTCGTTGGAGATCAGGACGCCGTTGCGGCGGCCCTGGATCTCGCCCTTGAACGGCGCATAGCCGTGGAACAGGCGGTTCATGATCGCGGTGCCGCGGGTATCGGTGAGCAACTCGCCCTGGTAGCCGATCAGGCCGCGGGTCGGCGCGAAGAACACCAGCCGCAGCCGGTTGCCGCCGGAGGGCCGCATCTCGATCATCTCGGCCTTGCGCTCGCTCATCTTCTGCACGACGACGCCGGAATGCTCCTCGTCGACGTCGATCACGACTTCTTCGACCGGTTCCTGCCACTGGCCGGTGGCTTCGTCCTTTTTCAGCACGACGCGCGGGCGCGACACCGAGAGCTCAAAGCCCTCGCGGCGCATGGTCTCGATCAGGATCGCGAGCTGCAATTCGCCGCGGCCCGAAACTTCCATGGAATCCTTGTCGGAAGCTTCCGTCACGCGCAGCGCGACATTACCCTCCGCCTCGCGCAGCAGGCGGTCGCGGATCATGCGAGAGGTCACCTTGTCGCCTTCGGTGCCGGCGAGCGGCGAATTGTTGACGATGAAGGACATCGACACCGTCGGCGGATCGATCGGCTGTGCCGTCAGCGGCGTCTCGACGCTCGGATCGCAGAAGGTGTCGGCGACCGTGCCCTTGGTCAGGCCCGCGATGGCGACGATGTCACCCGCCTCGGCCTCGTCGAGCGGCGTCCGCTCGATGCCGCGGAAAGCGAGGATTTTGGTGATGCGGCCGCTTTCGATCAGCTTGCCGTCGCCGCCCAGCACCTTGACCTGCTGGTTCGGCTTGATGCTGCCGGAGGTGATGCGGCCGGTGATGATGCGGCCGAGATAGGGATTGGCCTCGAGGATGGTGCCGATCATGCGGAACGGGCCTTCCTCGACGGTCGGCGGCGCAACATGGCGCTCGATCAGGTCGAACAGCGGCTGCATGCCCTGGTCTTTCGGACCTTCGGGGCTCTCGGCCATCCAACCCTGCTTCGCCGACCCGTAGAGGATCGGGAAATCGAGCTGCTCCTCGCTGGCATCGAGCGCCGCGAACAGGTCGAACACCTCGTTGATGACTTCGGTCGGGCGCGCGTCGGGGCGGTCGACCTTGTTGATGATCACGATCGGCTTCAGCCCAACCTTCAGCGCCTTGGAGACCACGAACTTGGTTTGCGGCAGCGGGCCTTCGGCGGCGTCGACCAGCACCAGCGCGCCGTCCACCATGTTGAGGATGCGCTCGACCTCGCCGCCGAAATCGGCGTGGCCGGGTGTGTCGACGATGTTGATGCGGGTGTCCTTCCACTGCACCGAGGCGGCCTTGGCCAGGATGGTGATGCCCCGCTCGCGCTCCAGATCGTTGGAGTCCATGGCACGCTCGACCACCCGCTGATTGTCGCGGTAGGTGCCGGATTGCTGCAGCAGGCGGTCGACCAGAGTGGTCTTGCCGTGGTCGACGTGGGCGATGATGGCGACGTTGCGAAGGTTCATGGCTCT
Source organism: uncultured Alphaproteobacteria bacterium (assembly GCA_963802585.1). Classification (GTDB taxonomy): domain Bacteria; phylum Pseudomonadota; class Alphaproteobacteria; order Rhizobiales; family Xanthobacteraceae; genus Bradyrhizobium. Next base: position 29,602 of record CAWDJS010000035.1, read on the forward strand.
TCTTCTAGGGTCGTGCGATGACAGCGCGATCTCACCGGAAACCGGGATCAGCCCTTCCGGACCACGCTTAAAAAACGGAATCGAGGGGGGTTACGATCCCCAAAAAGGAAGCCCGGCCAATAGGACCGGGCGACTCCTTACGCGTTGCGATGCAATATATTCAGAAAACGCCAAAAAACAATGGGTTGTTTGGCATTTGGTTAGCTGAATTTGGGGGCAAAACACCCCTGCAGGCGTCGCAAAACCGTCATCGCGCCCGCCCGCGTATGGCGGTCCAGATCATCCCGATGCCCAGGCCGCCCAGGATCAGGCCGAGCGTAACAAGTGCCATTATCACCGGATCAGTGCTTGATGAGCTGAGCTCGCCGACCCCGAAGATCACGGCACAGAGCCCGGGCAGGAGCAGGATAAGCCCGGCAAGGATCATGAAAGCCGTCAGGCAGCCGCTGCGTTGCGCGGGCGGCGAGGGCCGCGGCGGTGCGGCGGCGGTGGCGGCGGCGGTGGCGGTGGCGGTGGCGGTGGCGGTGGCGGTGGTTCGGGGATGGTGCTCATGATTGGGGCCCGCGGATGGCGGCGCGGATCAGCATCACACCCGCAAATCCCACCAGCAGGCCCATGACGATGAGGGACACAAAGTCCGAAGGAAAGCTCCCGCCGGTGAACGCGACAGCGCTGAAGATGAGCGCGCAAAGGCCGGGCAGGAGCAGGATGACCCCGAAGATGACCATCAACGCCGTCGCGCAGCCGCTGCGCTGTTGAAGCGGCGGCGGAGGCCGCGGCGGGGGCGGGGGCTCAAGATCGCTCATCGCGGCACAAGCTCCTCTTTCCGCACGCGATAGGTTTGACCCGCCAAGGCGGCACGGATGCCGTCGATCTTGCCGTTGCGATAGAACAGATTGTAGGTGTCGAACGGAATGATCGCGCCGCTCTCTGTCACGAAATGGATGCAGGAGCGCTTGACGTTGCCGACGCAGAAATTGAAGCGGTCGAGAAACTGCACGATGGTGACGCGGAAGACGTTCTCGTAGCCGAGCCCCTCCGGCACCTGGAAGGTCGGCAGGCAGCACAGCAATTCCGACACGCGCTCGCTCGTGTTCAGCGGTCCAGACGACAACGAAAACAGGTCGATGAATTTCTCCCGCAGGATCGGGTACTTCTCCGGGCTGATGGTGTTGGGCATCACCGACAGCAACTGATCGCGCGGGATCAGCGAGGTCAGCGGCAGCACTTTTTCGCCGTTGCGCAGGCCGTAGCCGATCGAGATGCTCTCGGGGTTGCAGGGCAGCGGGATCATGTCGGTGTCGCCGAACACGCCGGTCTCGACCACGTGCTTCCTGATTTCCGACAGCATGATGCGGTCGGTGTCCTTGTTGAAATTTTCGTTGCGGCCGGCGTCCTGCACCGGCTGCAGGGTGACGCCGCGCACACATTTCCATTTGAGCGCATGGCGGACGATGTCGCCGATCTCGGAATCGTTGACGCCGCGCTTGATGGTTGCGACCAGCGTGGTGGAGACGCCATGCTGTTCGAGATTCTCCAGGGCCTGCTGGCGGATTTTGCGCAAATCCGCACCGCGCAGATTGATCAGCGCGTCGCGCTCCAGCGAATCGAACTGCAGATAGACTTCCAGCCCGCGCTTGTTCTCCGCAAGCTTCGCCACGAAATCCGGCTCACGCGCGATGCGCAGGCCGTTGGTGTTGATCATGACATGGCGGATCGGCCGCGCCCGCACCGCATCGAGGATTTCGAAGAAATCCGGATGCAGCGTCGGCTCGCCGCCGGAAATCTGCACCAGGTCAGGCTCCCCCTCGCTCTCGACCAGTGCGTCCAGCATCCTCTCGATCTTCGCGAGCGGCGTGAAGCTCGTCCGCGCCGGCGAGGATTCGGCAAAGCAGACCGGGCAGGTCAGGTTGCAGTGCTCGGTGATCTCGATCAGCGCCAGGCAGGAATGCTGCTCGTGGTCGGGGCACAGCCCGCAATCATAGGGGCAGCCATATTCGGTGCGGCTCTGGAAATTCAGCGGCCGGTCGCCGGGCTTGATGAAGTCCTTGCACAGCCGCCAATAGGCCGAATCGTCCGACACCAAGGTCGACTGCACGCCGTGCTCCTTGCAGCGTTTCTCGTACCAGACCTCGTTGCCGAGGATCTGGATCTTGGTCGGCACCAGTGCGAGGCAGGTTTCGCAGAGCGATTGGGTCTGGCCCCAGAAGATATAGGGGCGGGACTTACGCAGCGGCGCGTTCATGACTGGACCTCGCGGCGGGCGCCGTCGCGAGCATGACGACGGCATAGAGCAGGATGAAGAGCGACAGCAGGTGGAACAATGTCAGAGGCCCGATCAATCCGCCATAGGGTTTCCAAAATTCCCAGAGAAAGCGCTGCAGGCCATAGAAGGCGAGCGCGAGGTAGAAGCCGTTGGTGAGGATGGTTTCGTCGCGCCGGAAGACGGCGGTGATGTAGAAGACGGCGAAGGCCGCCATTGCAAAGCTCTCATAGAGTTGCACCGGATGGCGCAGGATGCCGTCGCCGAAATCATGGCCCCAGGGCAGTGCGGTCGGCGTGCCATAGGTGAAATCATCGAGGCCCGCGGCGTAGCAACCGATGCGGCCGATCGCGATGCCGAGGGCAAGCGGCAGCGCAAAACGCGCGCCGGTGCGGATCGTAATGCCGTTTTTCCACTTGTAGAGCTCGATCGCGACAATGCCGCCGGCGAGTGCGCCCTCGACCGAGCGCGCGAGGCCGGGCTGGCCTGACAGCCAGAGATTCAGCGTGCCGAACAGATAGGCGCCGATGCCGGCCCCGAACACCAGCGCCGCGATGTAGGGCAGCTCGAAAGACTGCGATGGAAATTGCAGGCCGCGGACGCGCGACAGCCACCAGATGGCGGCGAACGCCGCGAGCCACGCCAAGATATCAAAGATGGTGTGAAGGACCGCCCCGCTCATGCGGGCATTGTAACGCGAATAAGATCGCGACGGATACCTCTCCCCGCAGGCGGGGCGAGGTGAAGAAGGGCGCCCTAAACGCCCTAAACCGAACTGTGGCCGGTCTCTTCGGTCGGATAGACGCCGCGCAGGACTTCCTCGAAATGAGTCTTGACCGACTCGTTGCAGAGGCAGGCGCGCATCTGCAAGCCGTCGCGATTGCGAACCACGATCGCGCCGCGCCGGGTCTCGACAATGCCCTCCGCCTTGAAGAACTGGATCACCCGGCTGGCGTAGGAGCGGCCGACGCCGAGCAGGGTCGCGAGCTGCTCATGGGTCAGCGGCACGGTGTCGTTGCCGTCGGTGCGCTCCATCGCCGAGACGATCCACTTCGCCGTGCGTTGCTCGATCGAATGGATCGCGTTGCAGGCGGTCGACTGGAAGATCTGCGCCAGCATGCAGTCGGCGTAGCGCGCGAAGACGTTGCGCAGCGTCGCGGAATTGGCCTTGGCAGATTCCAACTTGGCGATCGGCAGCCGCGCGAAGGGGCCGCCGAACTTGACGCAGATCCGGGTATAGGCCGGCAGATAGCCGTGGCTGACAATGCCGCCGACGGCGCCCTCGCGGCCGACCAGGATGGTCTCGACGTCGCGGCCGTCCTCGTTCGGCACGAGATAGGACACCAGACCAGGCCCGCAGGGAAAATAGACGATCTCGACATGGGCGCCGGGATTGTAGAGCAGGTCGTTCGCCTCGGCCTCGACCAGCGTCAGATACGGCTCGATCAGCGCGAAATCCGCCCGGTTGAGGCGGCGCAACAGATTGTTGTACGGCCGGTCACTGACCTCGGCCGCGGCGTCTCGTCGTGTCAGCATGGGAACTCCTCGTCTCCTCATCAAGCGACGATAGGCGTTCTGGTTCCCGACTTATGTCCACAAGTGCACAGACAGGGACGCATGGATCGGGCAGGTTTCATGCGGGAACCCGTCGATGCGCCGCCCGGGCGTCGACCGCGGGCGGTCCTGCTTCCCAAGAACGATCCTGTACTGGCGCGATCATGGAACCCGCCCTGCCCGACGGCCTGCCCAACGACGTCCTGATCGTCGAGGATGATCCGATCATCGCGCTCGATTTCGAGGACACGATCCTCGGCTTTGGCGTCAAGATCGTGCGTTGCGCGGGAAGCGTCGCGCACGCGCTGATGATGATCGGCGAGCGCGCTCCGGACTTTGCGCTGCTCGATGTCGGATTGGTGCGGGAAAAGAGCTTCGATGTCGCTGCAAAATTAGCGGTGCTGAAAATTCCGTTCGCCTTTGTCACCGGCTATGGCGGCGATCGGGTGGATGCCGTCTTCGCAGACCGACCGCGTCTGCCAAAGCCTTGCTCGAGTGACGCACTACTTGCCGTGCTGCAACGCTTCGGGCGCGGCGAGTCCTGATCCAAAGCTTAGGAGATCAGGTTGAAGCGACTGTCATTCTCCCTCTCCCCGCTCTTCGCGGGGAGAGGGTTCTAGCTCTTGGTTGTGTCTGATCAGGCCATCTTCGGGTCGAGCGTGGTCGACCACAGCGCGACGTCGGCGCGGTCGCGCAAGGTGACGGTCATCTGCCCCGTAGCGCCCTCGATCTTGACATGGCCGAAGAACTGCATGCCGGCGGATGGCGGCAGGTTCTGCTTGTCGGCGCCCGGAGCTTTGACGAATTTCACTTCGGGACCGAAGGTGTTGTCGAGCTCGTTGGGGCCGAAGGTGCCGGCGTGCAGCGGGCCCGAGACGAACTCCCAGAACGGCTCGAAATCCTGGAACTGCGCCTTGTTCGGGTTGTAGTAGTGCGCGGCGGCGTAGTGCACGTCGGCGGTGAGCCACACCGTGTTCTTGATCGGCGCGGTCTTGATGAAGCGCAGGATCTCGGCGATCTCGAGTTCGCGGCCGCGCGCCGGGCCGTCGCCTTGGGCGAAGGCTTCCGAGCCCTTCTTGTTGGCCGCATCGTCATAGACGATCAGTGAGAGCGGCATGTCGGAAGCGATCACCTTCCAGGTCGCGCGCGAATTGAGCAGCCCCCGCTTCAGCCACAGCATCTGCTCCGGCCCGAGGAAATAGGCGTCGGGACCATAGTTTTCCTGCAGGTTCGGACCGTTCGGGCCGCGATAGCTGCGCTCGTCCAGCATGAACACGTCGAGATGCGGGCCGTAGCTCAGCGTGCGATAGACCCGGCCCGGCTCGACGATGCTTTCGCGCATCGGATACATTTCGTGGAAGGCGCGTGCGGCGCGCGCCGCCAAGAGCGAAATGTTGCGCTCCTTGTAGGCCGCGGGAAGGTCCTTCGACAGCGACCAGTTGTTGGTGACCTCGTGGTCGTCCCATTGCACGAAGATCGGCACTTCGGCGTTGAAGCTGCGCACATTGTCATCGGTGAAATTGTATTTGTGCGCTGCGCGGAATTCGTCGAGCGTCTCGGCGACCTTGGCCTTTTCCGGAATGGTGTTGTTCTTCCAGACCTTGCCGTCGGGCAGCTTGACTTCGGCGGGGATCAGGCCGTCGGCATAGATGGTGTCGCCGGAATGCAGGAAGAAATCCGGCTTGTTCTTCTTCATGGCGGAAAAAGTGAACATGCCGCCGTCGTCGGGATTGATGCCCCAGCCCTGGCCGGCGACGTCGCCGCCCCAGACAAAGCTGACGTCGCGCTTGTCGGAGGGAGCAGTGCGGAAGCGGCCGACCACCGGCTCGCTCAGGATGTCGACATGCGAGAGGTCGCGGAAGCGCACGCGATAGAAGATGTCCGTTCCGCTCGGGAGATCTTCCACCAGCATTTTTGCGGTGAAGTCGCTCTCGGGCAGCGCATTGATCGGCGGCAGGGCACGGGCATCCTTGAAGGATTCGGTGGTGGCGACCTCGACCATCATCTGCGACGGACGGTCGGCGCGCGACCAGATCACGCCGCCATCGGCGCCGACGTCGCCGGACTGCACGCCATGGGTCAGCACCGGCCGGTCGGCGGCGCGGGACAGATAGGGCATTGCGACCAGGCCGACGCCGGTGGCGGCAGCGGTGGAAAGGAAGCGGCGGCGGGAAAGGCCGAACGTCGTGCGGGGGATTCTGATCGTCATGCAAGCCTCCTGGTCGGTCGTCGGGGATGCGCGGGTGGGCGCCGACAGACCTAGAAAGGTTCTATGACGGGGCAATAACAGAAACGGGCTGTCAACAAGGCGCCCGAGACTTACGGACGCCTTACAGCGTGCCGGTGGCGCGGAGTTGTGCACTCGTTCGCTGCAGGTTCTGCGGCAGGCTCGCCAGCAGCATCTTGCGGTCGTAGACCGCGTGGTGGAATTGCTCGAGCGCGATATTGAAGGCGGTCAGCGAGCCCTCTTCGATCGCGCCGTGCTCGAAGCACTGCAGCGTCTCGCGCAGGATGACGTCGGCTTCCGCCTGCATGCGGTCGAGCTCATCGGTCGAATCGCACTTGCGGGCCAGCGCGATCATGTCGAGCAGCTTTTCGCGCAGCGTCGAGTTGTTGTTGCGCTCGTCCTTCTTCAGATAGCCGGCGAACCAGGCGCCGACCGAGCCCATCGCCGACAGCGCCATCAACCCCCACCAGATGAAATCGCTGTAGCGGTCGAGGAAAGTCTTCTCCTCGCCGTCGACAAAGGCGGCAGCACCTGGATGCACGGGGATCGCGGCGTCCTTGTCGGTATCGGGCGTTTCGATCTTCGCGGCGAGCGGGAAGTCCGACATCAATTGCTGGCGGATCGCGAACAGCTGCCGCGTGAACGCGGCAATCGTTTCCTCGGAAAGGCCTTTGCGTGCGACGATGTGGTGGGAGAAGCTGATGGTCTTCACTTCGTCTTCGGGCCGGTCCGCCGAGCCGAAGGTGCCGGCGGGAATTTCGCCGGCCTCGTAGGCCGGATGGTTCTGCGCGATCGCCTCGGAGGCATCGATGGAGAGGAAAGTCGGCGTGCCGCCGTCCCTGGAGGACGCGGCAATCGCATCGAGCGTGATCTTGCTGTTGAGCGGACCCGCGGCGAGATAGACATCCGCGCTCTGCTTGCGGATCGCTTCCGCCGCCTCACTGGCCGGAAACTGCACGATCTCGACCTTGGCCGGGTCAACGCCATATTGCTGCAGGATGACCTTCAGCAGATTCACATTGGCCTGGGTCTTGCCGACCACGCCGACACGGCGCCCGGCCAACTGGCCGATCTTGGTGATCTTCGGACCCGACTTCTTGCCCTTGCCTTTGGCCGGCGGGGGCACCCACAGCACCACGAAATTCTTGCGCAGGGTCGCGACGGCCTGCGCGTTCTTGGGCACGTCGAGATCGCCGCGGATAATGGCGAGGTCGACCTTGCCGTCCGACAGCGCCTCGGCGCTTGCGGTCGCGCCGTCGGTCTGCATCGGCTTCAGACGGACATAGGAACGATGCTGCGCAAAGGCCTGCGTCAGCGTCTGCACGACCTTGACGTCGTCGCTGTTGGGCGGGCCGACCGCGATTCTGAGTGTCACCGGCCGAACCGCGAAATAATAGCCGGCGACCAGCGCGCCCACGATGGCAAGCACGCCGGCGAGCGTCACCAGAAACAGGCGGCGCGTCGCGGAACGCGGCGATGGCGGCGGCGGGGCGCCGTTCACGAATTCCTCAGTCATCGACCTTGCAAACAATGGTTTGACGCTCAAATTCGGCAACCGGCCGGCACCCATACCGTTATATCGTAGCAAATTCCTTGCCCGGCCGAGGTTACATCTGCGTCATGGTTACCGCTCTCGCGGGTGTCAGGGTAAAGTTCGGCTGAAAATGGAGGTCAAGATGGCGCAGCGGCTCACCGCAGAAGCACGTAAATCGGCGTTGGCAAGCCTGCCCGGCTGGGCGGAGGTGCAAGGCCGCGAGGCGATTGCCAAAACCTTCGTCTTCAAGGATTTCAACGAGGCCTTCGGCTTCATGTCCCGCGTGGCTCTGGTGGCGGAAAAGCACGACCATCACCCGGAATGGCGCAACGTCTACAAGACCGTCGAGGTGGTGCTGGCAACCCATGACGCCGGCGGCGTCACGGCGAAGGATATCGACCTCGCCAAGGCGATGAACGCGATCGCCGCGGCATTGGGCGTCGGCTGATTCCTCCTTGCGGCAAGTCACTGGCATCCCCAACTCGTGGACGGGGCTGCCGCGGCGATTGGCCGCGTGACGACGCCCGAGGGAACCAATCCCGAAGGAAAGCAACATGGCATCCGACACCAGCGCAGGCTTTGAGCCGGCCGACCGCCTTGCGGAAGACCGCGAGAGCGTGCGCAAGCGCTTCTGGATCAAGCTGAAGAAAGTGGCGGCCAAACTGCCGTTCACCGAGGATGTGCTTGCGGCCTATTACTGCGCCTTCGACAAACAGACGCCGCGCCATGTCCAGGTCGCGCTGCTCGGTGCGATCGCCTATTTCATTCTGCCGTTCGATTTCATCCCGGACATGATGCCGGTGCTCGGCTTCACCGATGACGCCGCCATCCTCGCCACCGCGATCCGGCTGGTTGCGACTCATATCACCGAGGACCATCGCGAAGCAGCGCGGGCGGCGTTGAAGCGGGGGATAGAGGAAGCGTGAAGCCTCAAACGCAAATCAGCCCGGCCGTGAGGCCAGGCTGATCCGTGCGCGCCGCTTGTCGTTGATCGCTTATTGCTGCTTGCTGGTGCGGACCTGGGCCCGCGCATTTTCCGGCTTTACGGTATCCCTGGCCGCCTGGTCGGCCTGCCAGGCCTGGAATTGCTTGAACAGCGCTTCCCGCTCTGCTTCCGATTGCGCGCCCTTCGCAGCCGCCGCCGGATTCTGCTTCAGGAACTCGTCGAAGCGGCCTCGTGCGACCGGTGCGACGTTGTGGCTGTCCAGCCACTGCTGCGCGTAGGGCAAACGGGTCCAGCCGGACAGCGGCGCAGACAGCGAGGTTTCCTTCCACTTCGGATGGAACGGCGGATTCTGCAGGGCCGGGAACTTCGCGAAGAACGCGTCCACGAACTGCGTGAGCTTGCGATAGCGGTCGGAGCCGGGCACCCAGTTATAGGCCGCCAGCACAGCCGGCACCGCGATGGTGTCCACCCGCTCGCCTTCGGCGATCAGGTTCGGATAGTCCTTCGAGGTCAGGGTGGCCGGCAGATAGTCGGCCTGCAGCGGCTTGTCGTAGCTCACATTGACGAGATGAAAGCGGCCGTCATTGCTGAAGTTCGAGACCGACTTGTACGGCTTGCCGCCCACCACGATCACGGCGTCGATCTGGCCGGCCTTCAATTTCTCCATCGCGATGCGCTGCTCGATATAGACGAAGTTGGCCTTCATCCCGAGCCGCTCGGCGACCGTCAGCGCGGTGACGAAGGTGCCGCCATTGGGCAGGTCGACGCTGACGGTCTTGCCTTCGAGGTCCCTCAGGTTGTGCACCGACTTCGGCGCGATCACCGTCATCTCCTCATTATAAAGCTTGGTCACATAGGTGAACTGCTTCTTGATGTCCTTGGCAAAGCCCTTGCGCTCGAGATAGTCGAGCGTGTCGGCGCGGACGATGCCGAGGTCGACGCCCTGCAGGAACAGGATGTCGGCGACGCTCTGCACCGAGCCGCGGCCGACGATGGGGAGCACGCGCAGCTTGTTGCCGTCGTCGAGCACGGAGGCGAGGTCGGCGCCGACCTGCACATAGGTGCCGCCGATGGTGCCGGTGATCAGCGTCACCGTATTGGCGTTCAGCGCCTTCTTGGTGTCCGCCGAGCCGAACTGGAAGATGGCCTTGAGACTGTCGCTGACCTTGGCCGGGTCATACTCGGTTTCGTCGGCGCGGGCCGAAAAGCCGCACATCATCATCATGGCAACGAGTGCCAGTCCAAATAAGCGTCGCATGTTGTCCCCTGACCAGTATGAAGTTTTAGTTTGGTAGTTGCGCCAGCCGGCGTTGCGCGTCGGCCGAACCGAGCTGCGCGGCCTTCTGGTACCAGGCGCGGGCCTTTGCGGGCTCGGGAATGATGTTGCGGACATCGGAGGTGCCGAGCACGTCCGGATCGTAGGTCTGCGCCAGCATCAGCGCGGCGTCGACTTCCTGGGCGTCGGCGGCACGCTCGAGCAGCAGCCGGGCGGACATCAGATCGCCAGTGGCCAGGAAGCCCCGGGCGCGCTGCATCAGGCTCGCAAGCTCGTCCGGATCCATGCGCCGGACAGCCGGCGGCGCAACCGGCGCAGGCGCAAGCGGTGGCGCCAGGGCCGCCATCGGAGGCGCTGCGACCGGCGCTGGCGCTGCGGCAGCCGCCGGCGGTGGTGCGGCCGGAGCGCGGTTCTGAACGGCGGCCTGATAGGCCGTCGAGATTTCTTCGCGAGACGGCAGCATGGCGACCTGTTGCGGCGGCCGTGGCGCGCCCGGTACCTGGTTGGCCGACACCCGCGCAGGATCCTTCAGCTGGATGTCGCGCGTCGTCAGTTGCGTCGGAGCATCGGGCTGCGCGTTGGCGGAAGGAACGGGAAGCACGGTCGAGATCGACGCCTTCGCGCTGATCAGCAGTTCGCGCGTCGCATCCGATGAGAACCACGCGCAGACCACCGCGACCGCGGAAGCCGCAACGGTGGCCAACAGGATCTTCGTCGAGATCGAGAACCGGCGCGGCTCGCGCACCTCCATGTCGTATTCGAATTCCGCGGGGTCGGGTTCACCATCGGGATCACTGAGAAACAGCGGGACGGAATTGTTCGATTGATAATCCGTCTGGGCGCTTCTTCCGAAAGCATAAGGCCTGGGTCGAATGCCGCTGCTGGTGATGTCCTCTTCAAGACCTTCGCTGTCAGGGTCGTAGGACCGATAGCGTGCTGGTTGATCCACCATGGTGAAGTTCCCCACTACTGTGACGCAACAATCGGGGCTTCCCTGGCGCCGCTTTTTTCTTGACTGTGTTGGCCACGAGCGCCCCGCTACTGATGGTCCCTAAATCGCCGCCGGAATCGGCCCAAAACGCGGCCATCACCGGCACGATTTGGGAGATATTTTGATTTCTTTGTGGCAAGGGGCGATAACCACAGCGAGATTTATGGTTAACGCGGGCTTAATTTGGTGCGTGACGTCCGCCGCCGGCATTGAAGTTATGCCGACAAATCAAGGCTTTCTGCAACATGCCTCGACTGAAGCGGGCCGTCGCACCCCAAGGTGGCGGCGACCTCCGGCATCGTTAACCAAGAATTTACCAATTTGTAGATTTGGCGGTCACGGATGCAGGATCACCTTACCCATCGCCTGGCGTCCGGCGAGCACTTTCAGGGCGTCGGCGGTCTGCGCCAGCGGGAAGGTGCGGTCGACATGGGAGGAGATTTTTCCCTCCGCCGTCCACTTCACCAGCTTCTCCAGATTGGCGCGATTCTTCTCCGGGTTGAGCCGCGCCCAGTGGCCCCAGAACACGCCACGGATGTCGCAACCTTTGAGCAGCGCGAGGTTGAGCGGCATCTTCGGAATTTCGCCGGCCGCAAATCCGATCACGAGGAAGCGGCCTTCCCATGCGGTCGAACGCAGGGCCGCTTCGGCGTAAGAGCCGCCGACCGGATCGAACACGATGTCGGCGCCCTTGCCGCCGGTGAGCTTGCGCAGGCCCTCTTTCAAATCTTCCTTGGCGTAGTTGAGCGTCAGCTCGGCGCCGTGCTGTTTGGCGAATTCGAGCTTCTCGTCTGACGACGCGCAGGCGATCACCTTCAATCCCATCAGCTTGCCGAGCTCGCAGGCGGCGAGTCCCGTGCCACCGGCTGCGCCGAGCACCGCCAGCGTCTCGCCGGCCTTCGGGCTCGCGCGATCTTCCAGCGCGTGCAGCGCGGTGCCGTAAATGATGATGATGCCGGCGGCGCGGTCGAAGTCGAGATTGTCGGGAATCTTCACGATCGAAGCGGCAGGCAGCGCGATCTTCTCGCGCGCGCCATTATGGCCGCAGGACGCGACCACGCGGTCGCCGACCTTAAAATTGGTGACGCCGGCACCGACACTCTCGACCACGCCCGCGATTTCCGCGGCCGGCGAGAACGGGAAGGGCGGCTTGATCTGGTATTTGCCCTGGATCATCAGGATGTCGAAGAAATTCAACGCCGCCGCCTTGATCGCGATCACGGCCTCGCCGGCGCCGGCCACGGGATCGGGCACATCAGCCAGCACGAGGTCGTCGGGTTGGCCGTATTGCGAGCAGAGAATGGCTTTCATGGAAACACCTGGCTTTCGGATCGGCAAGGAAGGCTCGATACTCCATGCCGGATTTGAAGCGCCCCGACAATACGGCGCGCGACATTGGGAGGAAGTCAAACCATGTTTGAAAAGGGCCTGCTGAAGGGAAAACGCATTCTGGTCACCGGCGGCGGCTCCGGGCTCGGCGCCGCGATGGGGCGCCGCTTTCTCGAGCTCGGCGCGGAGCTCATCATCTGCGGCCGCAGGCTCGAATTGCTGGAAGCGACTGCGGCCGAGATGCGCGAGGCGCCGGGCGGCAAGGTCAGCACCGCGAGATGCGATATCCGCGACGGCGCCGCGGTCGAGGCGATGATGGACGCGGTATTTGGTGACGCGCCGATCAATGTCCTCGTCAACAATGCCGCCGCAACCTTCATCGCGCAGACCGAACATCTATCGTTCCGTGCGGCTGACGCGATCCTCGCACCAACGCTGCATGGCACGATGTATTGCACCCTCGCTGCCGGCAAGCGCTGGATCGAAGGCGGGCTCAAGGGCGTGGTGCTCTCCATTCTCTCGACATCGACCATCACCGGCCGCGCCTTCACCGTGCCCTCGGCCATGGCGAAGACGGCGGTGCTGGCGATGACGAAGAGTCTCGCTGTCGAATGGGGACCGAAGGCCGTACGTCTGGTGGCGATCGCGCCCGGCGCGTTTCCAACCCCGGGCGCAACGGGACAGCTCCGCCCCGAAGGGCGCGACTCGAATTGGGCCTCGCGCAATCCGCTCGGCCGCGCCGGCGAGCACGGCGAGTTGGCGAATCTCGCGAGCTTCCTGATCTCGGACGCGGCCGGTTACATCAATGGTGAGATGGTAGTCCAGGATGGCGGCGCGCATCTGCGTTCGTCGGGCGCCGAAGATTTGCTGCAATGGACCGACGCGCAGTGGGAACAGCAAAGGGCGGCGCGCGCGAAGGGCTGAGCCGCGATCCAGAGCTAACTGCCTTCCCAAGCCGCGGTTTCCCGGCTATGGCTGCAGCTGCGCGACGACTCACTGACTCGCTCCGAGCCATCTTCCAGTCACAATGATGAGGGAACCAGACCGCATCATGTTCTTTCGGCGGCTGTTGACCACCACGGTGATGACGGGTGCGTTGGTGTGCGGAGCGGCAAGCTTCGCGCAGACGCCAACGCCCAAGGCCGCGAAAAACGAGGCCGCGAAGAGTGCGCCGACCGCGCCGACCAAGAGCGCCGCGGCCAAGCCGGAACCCGCCAAGCCGCCGCCATCGATGACAGGCGGCACCGAGCCGACCCTGATCGGCCAGTTCGGCACCTGGGGCGCCTACAGCGCGACACCCAATGGCAAGCGCGTCTGCTTCGCGCTGGCAAAACCCACCACGTCGAAAACCAATCCGCCGAACCGGCCGCGCGATCCGGCCTACGCCTTCGTCTCGACTCGTCCGGCCGAGAAGGTTTCCAACGAAGTCTCCATCATGATCGGCTATGCGTTGAAGCCGGGATCGGAATCGACGCTGGAGGTCGGCGGCGCATCGTATTCGATGTACACCCAGGGCGACGGCCTCTGGATCAAGAATGCCGCCGAAGAGGACCAGATGGTCCAGGCCATGCGCCGCTCGGCGGACGCGACCGTGAAGGGCATGTCGGCCAAGGGCACGGAGACGACCGACACCTTCTCCATGAAGGGCTTGTCCCAGGCGCTCGACCGCATCGCGGTAGACTGCAAGCGCTAGTTTTACCTGAAACTGACGGATTTCATGGCTTTCCAGCTCGCGCCGGAAGGCTTATGTGGTTGCCATGACCGATATCCAGACCCGCCCGCCCGGGGCCGATTCCCGCGCCTCCATGCTTTTGGAGAAGACCCCGCTCGAATCCTATGTGCCGCCGGCCAAGCCGTCGCTGATCGGATTGTCGCGCGCGGAGCTTGCCGAGCGGCTCGGCGAGATCGGCGTGGCGTCGGCGCAGCGCAAGATGCGGGTGCAGCAGCTCTGGCACTGGATTTATTTTCGCGGCGCGAAGAATTTCGACGAGATGACGAGTGTGTCGAAGGACATGCGCACGGAACTCGCCCAACATTTCACGGTCGATCGGCCCGAAGTCGTGGCCGAGCAGATTTCCAACGACGGCACCCGCAAATGGCTGCTGCGGCTGCCGAGCGGCGACAAGGTCGAGCGGCCGCACGAAGTCGAGTGCGTCTATATCCCGGAGACCGACCGCGGCACGCTCTGCGTTTCCTCGCAAGTCGGCTGCACCCTGAACTGCTCGTTCTGCCATACCGGCACGCAGCGGCTGGTGCGCAATCTCACCGCGGGCGAGATCGCGGGCCAGGTGATGGTGGCGCGCGATCGCCTCAATGACTGGGCCGATCGCGAGAACGGCACGCGCCTCGTCACCAACGTCGTGATGATGGGCATGGGCGAGCCGCTCTATAATTTCGAGGCGGTGCGCGACGCGCTCCTGATCGTCGCCGACAATGAAGGCATCGGCATCTCCCGCCGCCGCATCACGCTGTCGACTTCGGGCGTGGTGCCCAACATCCTGCGCACCGGCGAGGAGATCGGCGTGATGCTTGCGATCTCGCTGCACGCGGTGCGCGACGAGTTGCGCAACGAGCTGGTGCCGTTGAACCGCAAATACCCGATTGCCGAATTGCTGCAGGCATGCCGCGACTATCCGGCCGCGTCAAATGCGCGGCGCATCACCTTCGAATATGTGATGCTGAAAGGCGTCAACGATTCCCTCGATGATGCGAAGCTGCTGGTGAAGCTGCTCAAGGGCATCCCGGCGAAGATCAATCTCATTCCGTTCAATCCGTGGCCGGGCACTGCGTACGAATGCTCGGATTGGGATAGAATCGAAAAATTCTCCGAGTATATCTTCAACGCCGGATACTCCTCGCCGGTGCGCACGCCGCGCGGCCGCGACATCCTCGCCGCCTGCGGTCAGTTGAAATCGGAGACCGAGAAATTGTCGGTGCGCGAGCGGCAGGCGCTGCGCGCGATGGCGATGACGGATTAACGGGATGGCCTTGATCGGCCGGCTCTTCGTGATCGCGTTCGCCTTTCTCGCCGCCTGTCTGGTGGCGGGGATGATCATCGTCGGCGCCGTCATGTTCCCCGAGTTCAGCGATCTCGGCTCACGGCCGATCGATCAGGGCGCGCTCGACATCGTCATCGGGTTCGGCTTCATCTTCATCTCCGGCTTTGCGCTGTTGCCGGCCATGATCGTCGCGCTGATCACCGAAGCCTTCTATATCCGCAGTGCGCTCGCCTATGCGGTGGGCGGCGCCCTTGTCGGGCTGGCCTGCTATCTCGGCCTCGTGCCGTTCGATCCCGAAACGCTGCGCTTCGAAGGCATCGTGCGGCGGCACATGGAAATCATGACCGGTGCCGGCATTGTCGCAGGAATCGTCTACTGGATGATCGCGGGCCGCAACGCGGGCGCCTGGCGCGAGCCGCCGCGCCGCCTGCCGCCGCCGCCGATACCATCGCGATCACCGCCGTTTTGACGCCCGGCGCAAGCCTTCCCATGCCAGATTTCCTCCGCTAAACCCGCTCCCCATGAACCGGATTGGACTCTTCATTGCGCTGGGATTGGCGGCTTTCGTAGGCCTGCTGTTCGGGTTTTTTCCCGAGCTCGACCTGAAGCTGGCCGCGCTGTTTTACGATGCGGCGACCAAATCCTTCCCGCTCAAGTTCAACACGCTGGCCGAGTTCGCGCGCGATGCTGCGATGTGGATCGCATGGCTCCTCGCGTTGCCGGCGATTATCGCGTTGATCATCAAGCTGCTGTGGCCGGATCGGACGCTGCTGATATCCGGGCGGGCGATCACCTTTCTCCTCCTCACGCTCGTGCTTTCCGCAGGTATCCTCACCAATCTCACCTTCAAGAGCTATTGGGGCCGGCCGCGTCCGGTCGTGGTCACGCAGTTCAACGGCCCCGAGAAGTTCGTGGCGTGGTGGGATCCGCGCGGAAGCTGCGACCGCAACTGCTCGTTCTTCTCCGGCGAAGGCGCGACTGCCTTCTGGACCTATGCTCCGGCTGCGCTAACGCCACCGGCCTGGCGTCCGCTCGCCTATGCCGCGGCGACGCTGTTCGGCGTCGTGACCAGCCTGCTTCGCATGGCGTTCGGCGGCCACTTCTTCACCGACGTAGCCGCCGCCGGGCTGGTGACGTTTCTGGTGATCTGGCTGGCGCACGGCTACATCTATCGCTGGCAGCGGACCAGGTTGACCGACGATAGCATCGACGCCACGCTGACACGTCTTGCCTGGCCCGCCTTCGTCTGGCGGCGGCGGTTGACTGACCGCTGGTCGAAGTCGGAGCGGACCTTCGTACACCGCATCGTCGAGGCCCAAGTTGATGATTGAGCCGATGATTGAGTTGACGATCGGGCCTTGAGCGGCTTGCCCAGCAAGGCGTTCTGACTATAGAACCGCGCGGAATTCGATATTTTCGTCCGCGAGCCGCAAACGAACCCAGCACTTTCGACCGATTGGAAACTCCATGAGTACGATCCTGAAAAGCCTGCCCAAGGGGGAAAAGGTCGGCATCGCTTTCTCGGGCGGTCTCGACACCTCAGCGGCACTGTTGTGGATGAAGCAAAAGGGCGCCCGCGTCTTTGCCTACACCGCCAATCTCGGCCAGCCTGACGAGGCCGACTACGACGAGATTCCGCGTAAAGCACGCGAGTTCGGCGCCGAGAAAGCACGGCTGGTGGATTGCCGTACGCAACTGGTTCACGAAGGCATTGCCGCCATCCAATCGGGTGCCTTCCACATCTCGACCGGCGGCATCGCCTATTTCAACACCACACCAGTCGGTCGCGCCGTGACCGGCACGATGCTGGTCTCGGCCATGAAGGAGGACGGCGTCAACATCTGGGGTGACGGGTCCACCTTCAAGGGCAACGACATCGAGCGCTTCTATCGCTACGGTCTGCTGACCAATCCGAGCTTGCGCATCTACAAGCCCTGGCTCGACCAGCAATTCATCGACGAGCTCGGCGGCCGCGCGGAAATGTCGGCGTTCATGACCGCCAGCGGCTTCGCCTACAAGATGAGCGCGGAAAAGGCGTATTCCACCGACAGCAATCTCCTCGGTGCCACCCACGAGGCCAAGGATCTGGAAAGCCTCGGCAGCGGCATCAAGATCGTCAATCCCATCATGGGCGTGCCGTTCTGGCGCGACGACTGTGTCGTCAAGGCCGAAAAAGTCATCGTGCGTTTTGAGGAGGGGCAACCGGTTGCGCTGAACGGCAAGACCTTCGCCGATCCTGTCGCGCTGTTCCTCGAGGCCAACGCCATCGGCGGCCGGCATGGCCTTGGCATGAGCGACCAGATCGAGAACCGCATCATCGAAGCCAAGAGCCGCGGCATCTACGAAGCGCCGGGCATGGCGCTGCTGCACATCGCCTACGAGCGCCTGGTCACCGGCATCCACAACGAGGACACCATCGAGCAATACCGCATCAGCGGCATGCGCCTTGGCCGATTGCTCTACCAGGGGCGCTGGTTCGACTCCCAGGCGCTCATGCTGCGCGAAACCGCCCAGCGCTGGGTGGCGCGCGCGGTCACCGGCGAGGTCACGCTCGAACTGCGCCGCGGCAACGACTACTCGATCCTCAACACCGAGAGTCCGAACCTTACCTATGCACCGGAGCGGCTGAGCATGGAGAAGGTGGAGGATGCGGCGTTCACGCCGGCAGATCGTATCGGACAGCTCACCATGCGCAACCTCGACATCCGGGATAGCCGTGCCAAGCTCGATCTCTATTCGAAGACCGGCTTGCTATCGATCGGCGAGGGCTCCGAGATGTTCAAGCTCGACAGCGACAAGGGCTGAGTGGACGAATTTTTCTAACTGCCGTCCCGGACAAGCGAAGCGCGGTCCGGGACCCATAACCACAGGTGTTCGTGTAGAGCACGCTGGAGCCGCGTCCTTTGCAATAACAAAATCCTGTGGTTATGGGTCCCGGCCTTCGCCGGGACGATACGGAAAGAGTCATGCAAAAACAAAAATGGCCGGGATCGCTCCCGGCCATTTGCATTTGCGTCGATCCGCCTTTGTCTTACCGCGGTGGCGCGGTGCCGGGCGGGGGCGGCGGCAGCGAGGCCGTGTTGCCGTTGAGCAGCGGCGTGATGCGGCGGATGGTGACGCGGCGGTTGATGCGGCTCGGCCCGTCGGTCTGCTCCTTCAGATATTGCGAGCCATAACCCTGCGACGTCAGGTTTTCGGCCGGCACTCCGAACTGCTGCGTGAGCAACTCGGCCGCCGATTCCGCGCGCCGGTCCGACAGCGACAGATTGTCGGTGTCGTTGCCGGTCGCATCGGTGTGGCCCTCGATCAGGAACACTTCGCGCGGGTTGCGCTGGATGGCGCGGTTGAGGCCGTCGGCGATTGCCTGCAGCTTCTCGGCCTGGTCCGGCGGGATCTCCCACGAACCGAGGTCGAAGTTGATGGTGTTGACGTCGATGCTCGGCATCAACATGCGCACGTTCGGGCTGTAGCGGATTTCGTCGAGCGAATAACGCCGCTCGATCCGGTCCACCGGCGGCGCCATCATGGTGTCGTACAGCAGTTCCGGCGGCGCACCGTCGGAGTCGACGATGTAGCGGTCATAGGGGATACGCACGATCGGCGCCGGCAGGTCGACGAAGAAGCCGCCGACGGCGCGCGGATCGCGATATGAGTTGTCGATGATGATGACCTCGCGGCCATCGCGGTCGCGCCGGATCCGCCGCATCAACTGGCCGTCGGCTCCGACTACCGTAATGATTTCCGTTCCGTCGGGACGGATCACGATGGTGCGGTTCTCGCCGCGGACGACCTCGGTGCGGATGTCGCGCGCGCCGAAGCGGAAGCGATCCACCTCGTTGTGACGCACGAATGCCTGGCCGCCCGGATCGCGGATGATGATGCGGCCGGGCTCGGTGATGACCGTGCGGCCGCCCTCCTGGACCTCGTGGCGCTGACCGCGGAAGTCGTCAAGGCGGCGCGGCCCCTGCGCGGCGGCGCCCGGTGCGATCGGCGCGAGCGCGGCGGCGGGCGGCGGAACCACGGGAAGCGGAGCGGTCACCGTCGGTGCACGCCGGAAGGCCGGGGTCACCGTCGGTGGGGCATTCTGGGCCCGCCCGGGAGGCACTGCAGCGTTCGGGGCGCCGGGGACGACACTGGGCGCGGCGGCATTCGGCGGCGGAGGCACGGGCGGGTTTGCGCCGGCAGCCGGTGCGCTGTTTGGGCGGCCGGGCGGAGTACCGGCGGCTGCAGGCGGAGGCGGTGCCGCAGGGGCGGGCTGGGTCTGCGGGGCGGGCGCAGCCTGAGTCGGTGCCGGCTGGATGCGGCCCGGCGGGGCCGTGGTGGGCGCAGCAACGGGTGCGCCTGCTGGAGGCGTGCCGGCGGCTGGCGGCTGGCCACCATGCTCCCGGCGTTCGTCGCGACGTTCCTCGCGTCCCTGCGGGCCGCCTGCCGGTGGCGTTGAGGTCTGCGGCGTGGCGGTAGGCGGCGGCGTTGGACGTGCGGGGGCTGCGGCCGGCGGGGGTGGCGGCGGAGGCGTTGCCGGCCTGGCTGCCGGAGGCGGCGGAGTTGGCGGTCTGGCTGCCGGCGGAGGGGGCGGCGGCGGCGCTGCATGCGGCGGCGGAGGTGGCGGCGGCGCGGCCGGTCTGGGCGGCGGAGGCGGTGGCGGCGGAGGAGCCGGGGGCTTGGCTACCGGCGGTGGCGGGGCAGCGGGCCTTGCCGGAGGCGCAGGCGGAGCTGCCGGCCTCGCGGGAGGCTGCGCGCCCTTTGGCGGCTGTTTGGGCTTGCCGTCCGGCCCGAGTTCTTCCTTGGCCTGCGCCACCACGATCGGCGCGCTTTGCGCGTGCGAGGCTGTGCTGGCAAATTGCATCGCTGTGAGAGCGGTCGTGGCAAGCAGCACGAGGCGAAGTTTTATCATGGTGATCTCGGTTCCCGGAAAGGTTCTGAAGACTGGCGATGAACGACCAAGCGTTAGGCCGGATTGTGGCAGTGTTCAAATGCTGATTCGGATTTATTTCTCATGACAAGCCGAACAATTTGGCCGTTGTTCATGACGCATTCAGCGGCTGCTCTCCAATTGCAACTCAAGTTGCGCCGGCGAGATCGGTTGCGGGATTGGGCGTGGAAGGTCCGTTCGGTCCGCGGACGGGAAACTCGTCCGGTATCTTGCCCGGCAGCTCATCCGGCCGTGGCGGCTCACCGGGCTCGCGCATCGGTGGCGGCACTTCAGGTTGCGGATTTCCGGCCGGATCCTCGCGCGGCGGCTCGGTCGGCGTGCCCGGCGTCGGCGGCGGAATCTCGGGAGGCTCGATCGGCGTCGGCATCGTATCTCCGTTGTGGAGTGCGATAACGAAGCGGATGCTGCGATGTTCCCGCGGAAAATCAGCCGCGCAGCAGAAACGTGTTGCTGCGGGTCTTGCCGGCCTCGCGATAGCCGCGCGAGATCATGTCGGCGATGCAGTCCTCTTGCCATTCGTCGCGCGAGAGATGTTCGATCACCACCGTGCGCGGCCACAATGCTTGCGAGGTTTCCCTGAAGAACGGCACGAGCGCGCGGTCTTCAAAGCCTTCGATGTCGATCTTCAACGCGTCCACTTTTGCGACGCCGGCTTCTTCGAGAATGCGCTGCAGCCGCAGCGACGGCACCTTGATGGCGTTGGCGCCGGCGGCGCCGGTGACGATGTGGCTGGCGCCGAGATTGTCGCCGTCGGTTTCGATCATCAATTCGCCGTCGGCGGGGCCTGCGGCTGCCGCCACCAGCGTGGTTTGCGTGTTGCCGGAAGCCGCGTCGTTGAACTTCAGCCGTGCATGCGTGACCGGATGCGGCTCGACCGCGATCACCTTGCCCTCTGGGCCGACATGGCGCGCCAGTACCAGCGCATAGGTGCCGACATTGGCGCCGACGTCGACGAACACGCCGCCGAGGGGCGTGTTCGCACGCAGAAAATCCAGCTCTTCGAGATTGTAGCCGGGATTGAACAGCGCGCCGCGTTCGGTCGCGCTCGCCTGATGATAGAAACGGAACGACGCGCCCTGATAGGACACATCGACCGGCCCGGCGCGCAACAGATTGACCAGCCGCGACAGCATCGGGCGGAACGCGCCGCGCTTCAGGCGCGAGCGATGCGCCAGCGAAATGATCGCAGCCTGCGCCGCATTCGGCGCCAACGCGCCGAATGGCGCCGGCGAGGCATCGTTGTCGGGTGTCAAAGCAGGTCCTTGAAGAGTCGAACGCTGTCGAAGCCGCGCATGGATAGCCGGTTTTCATCCGGCGGCAAACCAGGTTTAAGCCGGAAAAACCATGAAGCCGGCGCGCGGAAAATGCACGACGATTTCGCCCGCCCTGGGATCGTGGCGGCGGATGGCGATGTGCTGCGGCGACAGCGCGACGATCTCGCCGGCCACGCGGATCTTGCCGTAATCATCAGGCGCGACCTCAACCATGTCGCCGACCTTGCGGCCGTTGGGATCGTTGGGGTCGTGCAGCTCGGCGGTTTGCGGCGCCGATTTTGCCGCGAGATCGAGCGCGTGCGCGGACGACGTTTCCGTGCGCGTGCCGTGGCCGATCGCGCGCAGCCGCCCGGCCCAGGCGCGGGTGTGGTCGAATTCGGCGAGCAAATCGTCGGCATCCGCAAGATTGGAGCGGGCGTACCAGAGGTTCATGTAGGCGTTGATGTCGTAGAGACTGGGTGTCTCGCCGGCGAGCCAGGTCCGCTCGTCGCCGAGTTGCGTATCGATCCAGGAGAGATGCGCGCGGAACTGGTCGCGCATTTGCGGGATCGCGGAAGTCATCGCCGCGACATCGAACTTCGCGCCGCGCAGCTTTTCGCGGTCGGCGATGAAGTCGGCCGGGACCTTGTCGGCGAGCGAGCCGAACACGAGGTTGACCGTGTTCTGGAAGAACGGACGGTCGGTCCACATCGCGCTGCCCCAGGCCAGCCCCTCGGTGCCGCGCGGCAGCAGCGACGGTTCCGGGAAGCGGCGCTCCAGCTCGCGCATGATGCACTGGGTGTCGCAATAGATGTCGGCGCCGATCTGCAGCACCGGCGTGCGGCGATAGCCGCCGGTCATCGGCATCAGGTCGGGGCGCGGCATGATCCGCGAGATCAGGACGGAGGTCCACGCGATCTTCTTGATGCCGAAGATGAGGCGGATCTTTTCCGAGAAAGGCGAGGCGTCGAAGTGATGCAGGATGATGGGCGCGTCGGACATCAGGCACTCCCTTCATGCAAATGATCCCTCACCGCGGGTCGCGGGAGGGATCAGGAAAAGTGTGCCGCAAGTCGCGTCTAGACTTGCCGCTCGACCAGTTTCATCTTCAGCTCGGCGATCGCTTCCGATGGATTGAGGCCTTTCGGGCAGGCCTTGGCGCAATTCATGATGGTATGGCAACGATACAGCCGGAACGGATCCTCGAGATCGTCGAGCCGTTCGCCGGTGGCTTCGTCGCGGCTGTCCTTGACCCAGCGCGTCGCCTGCAGCAGCGCGGCAGGGCCCAGGAAACGCTCGCTGTTCCACCAGTAGCTCGGACAGGAAGTCGAGCAGCAGGCACAGAGGATGCATTCATAGAGGCCGTCGAGCTTCTCGCGCTCCTCGTGACTCTGCTTCCATTCCTTCTGCGGGGTCGGCGAATAGGTCTTCAGCCACGGCTCGATCGAGGCATATTGCGCATAGAAATTGGTGAGGTCGGGCACCAGGTCCTTGACGACCGGCTGGTGCGGCAGCGGGTTGACCTTCACCGCGCCGTCCTTGACGTCGTGCATCGACTGGATGCAGGCGAGCCCGTTCTGGCCGTCGATGTTCATGGCGCAGGAGCCGCAGACGCCTTCGCGGCAGGAGCGGCGGAACGTCAGCGTCGGGTCGATGTGGTTCTTGATCCAGATCAGCCCGTCCAGCACCATCGGCCCGCAATCATTGGTGTCGACATAATAGGTGTCGGTGCTTGGATTCTTGCCGTCGTCCGGATTCCAGCGATAGATCTTGAACTCGCGCAACTCGGTCGCGCCCTGCGGCTTCGGCCAGACCTTGCCGCCGCTGATCCTCGAGTTCTTCGGAAGTGCGAATTCAACCATAAGACTTGCCCCTGCGGTTCTCCCTTGTCATTGTCGGGCTTGACCCGGCAATCCATCCTCTTCGAAAGATGGATGCGCGGGCAATTTGCTTGAAGACGCGCTTCGCGCTCTTGCCCGCGCATGACGAGTATAATCAGTACACCCGCGCCTTCGGCGGGATGTACTGCACGTCGTTGGTCATGGTGTAGTCGTGCACCGGGCGGTAATCGATCGAGGTCTTGCCGCCCTGATCGATCCACGCCAGCGTATGCTTCATCCAGTTCTTGTCGTCGCGCGCCGAGAAATCCTCGCGCGCATGCGCGCCGCGGCTCTCGGTGCGGTTGGCGGCCGAATCCATCGTGACGACGGCCTGCGCGATCAGGTTGGAGAACTCCAGCGTCTCGACCAGGTCGGAATTCCAGACCAGCGAGCGGTCGGACACCGAGATGTCGCCGATGCCGCTGTTGACCTTGTGGATCAGGTTCTGGCCTTCCTGGAGCACGTCGCCGTCGCGGAACACTGCGCAATTGTTCTGCATCACGTGCTGCATGCTGTCGCGCAGCTTCGCGGTCGGCGTGCCGCCGGCGGCATGGCGGAAATGGTCGAGCCGGCCGAGTGCCTTCTCCGCGGAATCCTGCGGCAGCTCCGGCTGCCGGCCGTTGGGCGTGAGCTTCTCGGCGAGCCGCAGCGCCGCGGCGCGGCCGAACACCACGAGGTCGATCAGCGAGTTGGAGCCGAGCCGGTTGGCGCCATGCACGGAGACGCAGGCCGCTTCGCCGACCGCCATCAGGCCCGGGACGATGGCGTTATCGTCGCCGTTCTTCTTGGTCAGCACTTCGGCGTGATAGTTGGTGGGAATGCCGCCCATGTTGTAGTGCACGGTCGGCACGATCGGGATCGGCTCGCGCGTCACGTCGACATTGGCGAAGATGCGCGCGGATTCGGAAATGCCGGGCAGCCGCTCCGCCAGCACCTTGGGATCGAGATGGTCGAGGTGCAGGAAGATGTGGTCCTTCCTCTTGCCGACGCCGCGGCCCTCGCGGATTTCGATGGTCATCGAACGCGAGACCACGTCGCGCGAGGCAAGGTCTTTCGCCGAGGGCGCATAGCGCTCCATGAAGCGCTCGCCTTCGGAATTGACCAGATAGCCGCCTTCGCCGCGCGCGCCTTCGGTGACGAGGCAGCCCGAGCCGTAGATGCCGGTCGGATGGAATTGCACGAACTCCATGTCCTGCAGCGGCAGGCCGGCGCGCAGCGCCATGCCGCCGCCGTCGCCGGTGCAGGTATGCGCCGAGGTGCAGGAGGCGTAGGCGCGACCGTAGCCGCCGGTGGCGAGAATCGTGGTCTGGGCGCGGAAACGGTGCAGGGTGCCGTCGTCGAGCTTCAGCGCGATCACGCCGCGGCAGGTGCCCTGATCGTCCATGATCAGGTCGATGGCGAAGAACTCGATGTAG
Organism: uncultured Alphaproteobacteria bacterium; assembly: GCA_963802585.1. GTDB lineage: Bacteria > Pseudomonadota > Alphaproteobacteria > Rhizobiales > Xanthobacteraceae > Bradyrhizobium. Next base: position 54,202 of record CAWDJS010000035.1, read on the forward strand.
AATTCCGCGGCGTGCCGCAGCGCCTGGCCATACATTGTGTGCAGCATGGCATGGCCGGTACGGTCGGCGGCGGCGCAGGTGCGCTGCGCCTGGCCTTTGCCGTAGTCCAGGGTCATGCCGCCGAACGGGCGCTGGTAGATCTTGCCGTCCTCGGTGCGCGAGAACGGCACGCCCCAATGTTCCAGCTCGTAGACGGCCTCGGGCGCGTGGCGCACCATGTATTCGATCGCGTCCTGGTCGCCGAGCCAGTCCGACCCCTTGACGGTGTCGTACATGTGCCAGCGCCAGTCGTCGGGATGCATGTTGCCGAGCGAAGCTGAAATGCCGCCCTGCGCCGCCACCGTGTGCGAGCGCGTCGGGAACACCTTGGTGATGCAGGCCGTGCGCAGCCCCGCCTCGCCGCAGCCGACCACGGCGCGCAAGCCTGCGCCACCGGCGCCGACCACGACGACGTCGTAGGTGTGATCCTCGATCGGATAGGCCTTGCCGTTGGTGGCGGGACCTGAGCCGTTGGCGGCCTTGCCGTTGCCCTCACTGGCCATGGGCTAAACTCCCGAAGACAGTTTGAAGATGGCGTAGATCGAGGCCAGCGCCACCGCAAACGAGAAGAAATTATTGGCCATGACCGAGGCGAGCTTCAGCTTCTCATTGTGAATGTAGTCCTCAATCACGACCTGCATGCCGATCTTCATGTGCCAGGTCGAGGCGATGATGAAGAGGATCAGGATGACCGCGATCGGCAGCGAGCCGAGGATCTGCGCAGCGCCAGCCTGGTTGCGGCCGAGCAGCATCATCACGATGACCAGCACCGGAATGATCAGGAGCGTCATCGCGACCGCCGTGAGGCGCTGGCGCCAGAAATCGCCGGTGCCGGAATGCGAGGCGCCGAGATTGCGGACCTTGCCAAGCGGGGTGCGCATCGACGGCGCGCCGGGGGTGCCTTCCGCGCTCATCGTCCGCCTCCGGTCGCATAGGCCACGATCCAGATCAGCACCGTCAGCGTAATGCCGCCGATCAGCGCGCCCCAGGTCAGGGCCTCCCGCTCATTGGCTTTGAACCCATAGCCGAGGTCCCAGAAGAAGTGGCGGATGCCGCTGAGCAGGTGGTGCATCAGCGCCCAAGTATAGCCGAACACGATCAGCCGGCCGATGAAGCTCGAGGTGAAGGCCTGGACATTGGCGTAGGCCGTCGGTCCGGATGCCGCCGCGATCAGCCACCAGGCCAAAAGCAGCGTGCCGACATACAGCGCAAGTCCCGTGCCGCGATGGACGATGGAAAGCATCATCGTCAGCGTCCAGCGGTAGGTCTGCAGATGCGGCGAAAGCGGTCGTTCGATCCTGGCGGTCATTGGCGGCTTCGTGTTGCGGACCGCGAGATTTCTGGGAATCCGGGGGTCCGTCGGGGATCGCGAGATTGAGCCTTATTTACGGAGTTGAATCATCGAGCGCAACGAAGAATATCAGCCATTCCGAACCAGCATTCACACCTACACGGGAGGCCTGCAAATGCAGCCGTTGACACGGTCGGGGCGGTGTTGCTCGCTGGTATACCTGAAGCACGATTCAAGAACGCTTTGTTCGGGAATAGGAAACAGCCATGACGATGGCCGGACTCGACGTGAGGGAGCTGGTTGAGCTCGCCTTGCTCTTGATCGCAACGGGTGCGCTGTCGGGATTTCTGGCCGGCCTGTTCGGGATCGGCGGCGGCGCCGTCCTGGTGCCGGTGTTTTATGAATGTTTCCGGCTGGCCGGCGTGCCGCTCGAGGTGCGGATGCCGCTCTGCATCGGCACCTCGCTCGCCGTGATCATCCCGACCTCGATCCGCTCGTTCCGGGCGCACTACCTCCGGGGCGCGGTGGACATGGATATTCTGAAAGCCTGGTGGCTGGTGATCGTGATCGGCGTGGTTGCCGGCAGCGCGATTGCACGGTTCGCGCCGGAGCGGTTGTTCAAATACGTCTTCGTCGCCGTCGCCTGGTCGGCCACCCTGCGGCTGTGGCTGGCGCGCGACAGCTGGAATCTTGGAACGGAGATGCCGAAGGGTTTTCTGATGAAAATCTATGGCTTCCTCGTCGGCCTGCTCTCGACCCTGATGGGCGTCGGCGGCGGCCTGTTCTCCAATCTTCTGATGACCATCTACGGCCGGCCGATCCACCAGTCGGTCGCGACCTCGTCCGCCTTGGCGGTCCTGATCTCGATCCCCGGTGCAATCGGCTATGTCTATGCCGGCTGGCCGGTGGCGGCGCGGTTCCCCGGCGTCGCCGCGCTGCAGATGCCGCTCACTTTCGGCTATGTCTCGCTGATCGGCGCGCTTCTGGTGATGCCGATGAGCCTCTGGACCGCGCCGCTCGGCGTCAAAGCCGCACATGCGATGTCAAATCGTATGCTGGAAATAGCCTTCGGCTGCTATCTCTTCATCGTCGGCGGGAGGTTTGTGATAAGCTTGATCAGCGGACAATAGGGATCTTATTTCCCTCTGGGGGGCAAATGAGGCGGCGCCAATTTGTTGCGATGCTTGGCACTGCTGCCGCGTGGCCGCTTGCGGCTCGGGCCGAGTCTCCGCAGCGGGTACGCCGCCTCGGCATGCTGATGAGCACCAGGGAGAATGACCCCGTCGCGCAGACGCGCGTCGCCGCGTTCCGTGCGGGCCTCAAGCAACTCGGCTGGAGCGAAGGGCAGAACCTTCAGATCGAATGGCGATGGAGCGGCGGCGACATCGCCGCGACCCGCCGCTATGCGGCAGAACTGGTGCAGCTTGCGCCCGACATCATCCTCGGCAACGGAACGCCGGCCGCCGTCGCCCTGAAGCAGGCGACCACGACCATTCCCATCGTGTTCACGATCGTCAACGATCCCGTGTCGCAGGGCATCATCCCGAGCATGGCCCATCCCGGCGGCAACATCACCGGGTTCTCCTTTCTCGAATATTCGATGGTCGGCAAGTCGTTGGAGATGCTGAAGCGGATCGCGCCGCAGAGCACGAGCGTCGCGGTCATGTTCAATCCGGAAACCTATCCCTATTACGACATCCATCTGAAATCATTCGAGGCGGTCGCCAAGCGGCTGTCACTCGACCTGTCGGCCGCTCCGGTGAAAAGCGCGGCCGAGATCGACGAGACTGTAGCGAAGCTCAGCACGCAAACGGGCCGGGCGCTGCTGGTGACGCCCGATCCGTTCACGCTGGTGCATCGCGATGCCATTATCCGCGCCGCGGCGCAATATCGCGTGCCCGCCAGCTATTCCTATCGGCAGAACGTGGAGGAAGGTGGCCTGACCTCCTACGGCGCCGACGCCGGCGACATCTTCTTCCGCTCGGCCGCCTATATCGATCGGATCCTCAAAGGCGCGGCACCCGGCGACCTCCCGGCGCAGGCGCCGGTCAAATTCGAGATCGCGTTCAATCTCAAGACGGCAAAGGCGCTTGGCCTGGAAATTCCGCCCGACCTGCTCGCGTTGGCGGATGCGGTGGTCGAATGAGGCGAAGTCAATCCTTCAGCCGAACTTCGCTAACCCCCCACTTGCGCAGATCGCCGGCGCTTTCGATGAGGCCGGAATCCACCATTGCCATGAGGCGCGCGGCAGCGATTGCGGGGTCCATATCTATGCCAAGGCTTCGGTATTGTTCCGAAACGTTGCCGACGATCCTGGCGGTCTTGCGCCAATGTGGGCTCATCTCCGAGAGAATAACCCTGTCGAAATCCGTCACCGTGACGGACGGCGGCAGGCTGACTTTATCCCACGTCAGCTTGCTGTCGATCCGCCATCTTTCCTTGGATGGCGGCCTCAGATCAGGAAATTGACGATAGATCACCTTGTCCAGCATTTCGTGTTGCAAGGCGCCATAGGCACTACTCACAGACTCGGCAAACGCCTTTCGGTCTTCAACCCTGTCGAGATCAAATGCCAGCCCAGCGACCCGATTGATCGCTTTCGTCGCGGTCAACAAATGCCGTTGAATTTCCGCGGCCTGCTCTCGGGTCATGTCCCCGCCCGCCGCCGTCGCGGCGCCTCTATGACTTCGTGTAAATGTCCTTGTACGTATCACGCAGGACGTTCTTCTGCACCTTGCCCATGGTGTTGCGCGGCAGTTCGTCGACGACGAAGACGCGCTTGGGCATCTTGAATTTTGCCAGTCGCCCGCCGAGCGCCTTCAGGACAGAAGCTTCGCTGACATCTGCGCCCTTGTTGCAGACCAGCACGGCGGTAACGCCCTCGCCGAAATCGGCATGCGGCACGCCGATCACGGCGGATTCGACCACGCCGGGCATGGCGTCGATCTCGCTCTCGATTTCCTTGGGGTAGACGTTGAAGCCGCCTGATATCACGAGGTCCTTGCCGCGGCCGAGGATGTGGACATAGCCCTTGGGGTCGATCTTGCCGAGATCGCCGGTGATGAAGAAGCCGTCGTCGCGGAATTCGGATTTTGTCTTCTCGGGCATCCGCCAATAGCCCCTGAACACGTTCGGGCCCTTGACCTCGATCATGCCGATGGTGTCGGGCGCGAGCGGCTTGCCGGTTTCGGGATCGGTGACGCGCACGGACACGCCGGGCAGTGCATGGCCAACAGCGCCGGGAACGCGCTCGCCGTCATACGGGTTGGAGGTGTTCATGTTGGTCTCGGTCATGCCGTAGCGTTCCAGCATGGCGTGGCCGGTTCGCGCGGCCCATTCGCGATGGGTTTCGGCGAGCAGCGGCGCCGAGCCCGAGATGAACAGCCGCATGTGTTTCGTCGTCTCTTTGTTCAGCGCGGGGCTTTGCAGGAGCCGCGTGTAGAAGGTCGGGACGCCCATCATCACGGTGGCGCGCGCCATCAGCTTGATGATCGCCTCCGGATCGAATTTCGGCAGGAAGATCATCGAGGCGCGCGCGAACAGCGTGACGTTGCTGGCCACGAACAGGCCGTGGGTGTGATAGATCGGCAGCGCGTGGATCAGGACGTCCTTGTCGGTGAAGCGCCAGTAGCCGACGAGGGAAAGCGAGTTCGAGGCGAGATTGTCGTGGGACAGCATCGCTCCCTTGGAGCGTCCGGTGGTGCCCGAGGTGTAGAGGATCGCGGCGAGGTCGTCGTTGCCGCGCGCCACCGTCGTGAATTCCGGTTTTGCCTTGACAACAGCATCCGTGAGCGAGCCCTTGCCGTGGGAATCCAGTGTCTCGACCCTCGCTTTGACCTTGGCGGCGATCGCCTTGATGCCCTCGGCTCTCGAGGGATCGCAGACCACCAGCGACGGCTCGGCATCGGTGATGAAATAGTCGAGCTCGTTGAGGGTATAGGCGGTGTTGAGCGGCAGATAGACCGCGCCGGCGCGCACGGTGGCGAGATAGAGCACCAGGCCCTGGACCGACTTCTCGGTCTGCGCCGCCACGCGGTCGCCCGGCTTGACGCCGCGTTCCACCAGCACGTTCGCGGTCTGGCCCGCGCGGGCGATCAGATCGCCATAGCTGATGCGTTCGCCGTCATGGGTCTCGATCGCAAGCCGCTTGGGATCGTCGAGCCCGTCGAACAGGCGTGAAAACAGATTGGCGTTGGCGGTGGTGTTCATGCGACAATTCCATCACGGGGCGCTGGCCGGGAAGTGGTGGCTGGATTAGCAAAAAGGCCCCCAAAAAAGCAACGGAGACAGTTGGATGACAAGGGAGAGAAAACGCGTAGCCTGGGTGACCGGGGGCGGCACCGGGATCGGCGAGGCTGGCGCCATTTCGCTGGCCGAGGACGGCTGGACGGTGGTGGTTTCCGGGCGGCGCAAGGACGCGCTCGACGGGGTGGTGGCGACAATCAAGAAAGCCGGCGGCGAGGCCGAGGCCATCGCGCTTGATGTCAGCAAGGCCGCCGACGTGCAGAAGGTCGCCGACCAGATCCTGGCCAAGCACGGCCGCATCGATCTCCTGGTCAACAGCGCCGGCGTCAACGTGCCGAAGCGGCGCTGGGCCGACATGGAGCTGGAGGGCTGGAACCAGCTCGTCGACATCAATCTCAACGGCGTGCTCTATTGCATGCGTGCGGTACTGCCGGCCATGCGCAAGCAGAAGGACGGCTGCATCATCAATGTCGCCTCATGGGCCGGCCGCCATGTCTCGAAAATGCCGGGCCCGGCCTACACCACGACCAAGCATGCGGTGCTGGCGCTGACCCATTCCTTCAACATGGACGAATGCGTCAACGGCCTGCGCGCCTGCTGCCTGTCGCCGGGCGAAGTGGCGACGCCGATCCTGAAACTGCGCCCGGTGGTGCCGAGCGAGGAGGAGCAGGCCAGGATGCTGCAGCCGGAAGACCTGGGGCGCACCATCGCCTTCGTCGCCGGAATGCCGCCGCGCGTGTGCATGAACGAAATCCTGATCAGCCCGACGCATAACCGCGGCTTCATCCAGACGCCAGCGAACAGGGATTAATCGTCATTGTGAAAGTAGGGTGGGCAAAGCGAAGCGTGCCCACCATTCCGCGTCACACCTCGGATCAATGGTGGGCACGGCGCTTTTGCGCCTTTGCTCACCCTACGAAGTTCGCTTGAAGCGGCCACTTACGCACCGCACCTCAGTCGGTTTCAGGCATCACAAAGAATTATTTCCCGAAACCGCCGGCAAAACCCTCCCGTAGTTCTGGCAACGACGGCGCAGACATCAACGCAACAAGCGCCGTTGTTGACCCAATCATTCCGGCGAACGCCGCCGGTCACCTCAACATCGGGAGACCTTCCATGTCCAAGCGTATTGCACTGTTCTCCGCCGTCGCCTTCGGCGCGCTGGCGCTCACCTCGACCTTCGTTGCGCCCGCGCGCGCCGAGGAGAAGACCGTGATGGTCGGCGGCGCGGCGATGTTCCCCTCGAAGAACATCATCCAGAACGCCGTCAACTCCAAGGACCACACCACGCTGGTGGCCGCCGTGAAGGCCGCAGGCCTGGTCGACACCCTCGAAGGCAAGGGACCGTTCACGGTGTTCGCGCCGACCAATGCCGCCTTCGGCAAGCTGCCGGCCGGCACGGTCGACAGTCTGGTCAAGCCCGAGAACAAGGCGACCCTGACCAAGATCCTCACCTACCATGTGGTCGCCGGCAAGTATGACGCCTCCGACCTCACCGACGGCAAGAAGCTCAAGACCGTCGAGGGCGAGGAGCTCACCGTGAAGAAGGCCGACGGCAAGACCTGGATCATCGACGCCAAGGGCGACCAGTCGATGGTGTCGATCTCCAACGTCCATCAGTCCAACGGCGTGATCCATGTGGTCGACACCGTGCTGATGCCGGCTTCGTAACGCCGCGGATCCCGATCTCCCAGACAGAGATCCCCACCGGGACACGCGACCGCGAGCCGGGGAAACCCGGCTCGCTTTTTTGTGAACGCGATAGGGTTGAGCTATCGCCTCGATAGCGTGCAGGCAGTAACGAAATAGCCGTTTCCGGCGTATATAGCCTCATGAGCGATTTGAGCGAGGATCAAGCGATGTCGAGCCTGGCAGCCGCCGATGACTATGCGAAGCAGGAACCGGCCAGGGTGATCCAGCCGGCCTGGGTGCGCGCCATGCACTGGACCAACGCCTTTGCCATGGTCCTGATGATCATGTCGGGCTGGCAGATCTATAACGCCTCGCCGCTGTTCGATTTTCGCTTCTCGCACAGCATTACGCTGGGCGGCTGGCTCGGCGGCGCGCTGCTGTGGCACTTCGCCGCGATGTGGATACTGATGGTCAATGGCCTGATCTATCTCATCACGGGCTTGGCGACCGGCCGCTTCCGCAAGAAGCTGCTGCCGATCACGCCTGATGGCGTGATCTCCGACGTCAAGGCGGCGCTGACTTTCAAACTCGCCCATGACGATCTCAGCAAATACAATTATGTGCAGAAGCTGCTCTATGCCGGCATCATCACGGTCGGCATCGTGATCGTCCTGTCTGGTTTGTCGATCTGGAAGCCGGTGCAATTGCAATGGCTGACGGCGCTGTTCGGCGGCTATGACGTGGCCCGCTATGTCCACTTTGTATGCATGTCTCTGATCGTCGCCTTCCTGGTCGTGCATGTGGTGCTGGCGCTCCTGGTGCCGAAGAGCCTGCGCGCCATGATCATCGGACGCTGAAGGAGAGTGATATGGGCCGCATGCGAAATCTTCTGATCCCCGGCGTCGACAAGAAACTTCTGGTCAAGGACGCTGCGAAGCTGATGCCGGACCTGACGCGCCGCCGCTTCATCTCGGGGGGCGCCAGCCTCGGCGCGCTGACGCTGCTGACGGGTTGCGACGTGATCAATAGCGACTCCGCCGACACGCTACTGGCGCAGGTTTCGAAATTCAACGACGCCGTGCAGGCCTGGATGTTCAATCCCGACGCGCTGGCGCCGACCTTCCCCGAGAGCGCGATCACCAAGCCGTTCCCGTTCAATGCCTATTACGATCTCGACGACGCGCCCGAGGTCGCGGGCCCGGACTGGAAGCTCGAGGTGCGCGGCCTCGTTGACAACAGGAAGTCCTGGACACTCGATGAGCTTTACAAGCTGCCGCAGGTGAAACAGGTCACGCGGCACATCTGTGTCGAGGGCTGGAGCGCGATCGGAAGCTGGACCGGCACGCCGTTGCGCGATTTCCTGAAACTTATCGGCGCCGACACCAAGGCGAAATATGTCTGGTTCCAGTGCGCCGACAAGGAAGGCTACAACTCGCCGCTCGACATGCGCACCGCGCTGCATCCGCAGACGCAGATGACGTTCAAATTCGGCGACGAGATCTTGCCGCGCGCCTACGGCTTCCCGATGAAGATCCGCGTGCCCACAAAGCTCGGATTCAAGAATCCGAAATACGTGATCTCCATGGAAGTCACCAACGACTACAAGGGCGGCTACTGGGAAGACCAGGGCTACAATTCGTTCAGCGGCAGCTGATACGCAGCGTAGGGTGGGCAAAGCGAAGCGTGCCCACCGTTTCTGCATCCACGAGCGCAAGCAATGCCGCCGAGACGGCGTTGTGCCAGTCGACCGACTATTTCCGCTTCAACTTCCCTTGGAACGTCGCCAGCGCCGCGCCGAGCGCTAGTAGTCCCGTATGGGTTAGGGCGTGTACTCGCTTCGGGTCAAAACCCGCGATGCTCTGGTTGAGCAGAAAAGTTTCTGCTTAGACCCCAAAGCGGACTGTCGCAAAATCAACACGACGGGCAATTCGCACATCGCGGTCATGCGAAAATTGCCCGTCGTGTTACTTTGTCGCGGCTTCGGCCCTTGCTGAAAAACAGAAATGAATGCCATATGCGCACAGCCCGCCTCGAGATGAGGGACGTTACGGCCAATCGTCACGAAACGTGAGGCGGGTTGCGGTGGACGCGATCGGCGCGCAACGACGAAGCGCGCGCGATGCGTTCGACGAAGCCGTGTGGTCTCGACACCCCGATGCTGGTGTCAAGCTCGCAAGGGCGACGGTGACTACAGAGCCCGGTACGCCGAGGAGAGCACGGAATAAGTCGTCAAACATCGCGCGGGGAATGCCGGATGTGTCCGGTTGTACCTGTGGATTACTCGTGTGCGTTCTTTTTGCGCACTTTCTGCACACGAGACTGCGGGTGCAACGGCATCCGGCGTTCCCTGCGCCCTCTCATCCGAGGGACCACGCTTTGCAGCACCCGGGCAAATCATGCCGCGGGAATGCGGGTGCTCGTCATTACGGGTGAAGCGACTTGTCCGCCGAAGCCCTCGGCACCTGCTTCAGCTTCCCCTGAAATGCCGCCAGCACTGCGCCGAGCGCCAGCAGCGCGGCGGAGACATTCAACGCATAGGAGAGACTGCCGAGCGCATCAGTGACGGCGCCGACCGCGATCGGACCGACCGTCTGGCCGATGCCGAACGCGATGGTCATCGCGGCGATGCCGCTCGGCCAGCCTTCCACGGGATAGTTGAAGCGGACGAAAGCGGTGGTCGATCCGACCACGGCGAAGAATGCGATGCCGAACACCAGCGCCGAAACCGCCAGCAACAGCGGCGAGTGTCCGAACATCGGCAGCGCCGCGCCAAGCGCATTGGTGCCGAGGATGATGGTGGTGGCGAGCCCGCCGCGGTCGAGCGCCAGCACGCGCCGCCACACCCAGGGCGTGACGAACGCACTCATGCCGATCAGGCTCCAGAACAGGCTCTGGGCCGACGCGCCGCCGCCGCCATCGCGGACATAGGCGATCATGAAGGTCATGTAGGCGATATAGCCGGCGCCGAACAGGAAATAGGCGGCGAGATAGATCAGCACGGGCCGGACGTCGAAGCCGATGCGCGCGGCATGATCGATCGCGGCATTGCCGTTGAGCGGTGCGAGCCAGAGCGGGATGATCATCACCACCGACAGCAGCGTGAATGCCCACCATACGATCCACCACGAGCCCGCGCCGAAAGTCTGCAGCACGGAAGGCGCGATCAGGCCCGAGGCCAGAATGCCGATGCCGGGTCCGGCATAGAACAGGCTCAGCAGGAAATTCGCGCGTTCAGGCCGCGATTGCGCGATGTTGGCAGCAAGCGCACCGCCGCCGACAAATCCGACGGCTGCTGCGAATCCGGCCAGCAGCCGCGAGAAACTCAGCACCAGGAAATTGCCGGTGATGGCGCAGAGCGCGAGCGAAAAGACGCAGGCGAGGCTGCCCCAGACCACGCTCTCGGTCAGGCCGAAGCGCTTGATCAGGCGCGAGGCCACAAGTGCGCCGGCGAGATAGCCGACGGCGTTGATGGTGTTCATGAAGCCGGCGGCAGAATACGACCAGTGCAAGGAGTCGCGCATGTCCGGCAGCACTAGCGCATAGGCGAAGCGGCCGAGGCCGAGCCCGATGGTCGGCGCCAGCGACAGAATGAGGATCAGCCGCGCGGGATGCGCGTAAGTGGGGGAGGGGTCGGGGGCTCTCACGAAAAACTCCGGCAGAAATGCGTTATGGCAGGCCGGCGCGCGCTTGCACAGGGCGGGCGCGGCAACGCTGTCTTGCGGCTACCGCAGTAAAACGCCGGCGCCGCGCCGGCCAAGGCTGCTTGCCAATCTGGGCTTAGCGCATTAGCACTCCGCCTCGATTTCATCCCTTCGTCATGCCCGGGCTCGACCCGGGCATCCATCGACTTCAAAAAAGATGGATTGCCGGGTCGAGCCCGGCAATGACGAACACGGTATCGAGGAACGACCATGGCGACCCATAAATTGCTGCTTCTGCCCGGCGACGGCATCGGCCCCGAAGTGATGGCGGAGGTGAAGCGCCTGATCGACTGGCTCAACGCCCGGGGCATCGCCTCATTCGAGACCGAGCAGGGGCTGGTCGGCGGTTCGGCCTATGACGCGCACAAGGTGTCCATATCAGAGGACACCATGGCCAAGGCGAAGGCTGCCGATGCCGTCATCTTCGGTGCGGTCGGCGGTCCGAAATGGGACAGCGTGCCCTATGAGGCGCGGCCCGAGGCGGGGCTGCTGCGGCTGCGCAAGGAGCTTGGCCTGTTCGCCAACCTACGCCCCGCCGTGTGCTATCCGGCGCTGGCGGATGCTTCCAGCCTGAAGCGCGAAGCGGTCGAAGGCCTCGACATCATGATCGTGCGCGAGCTCACCGGCGGCGTCTATTTCGGCGAGCCGAAAACCATCACTGACCTCGGCAACGGCCAGAAGCGCGCCATCGACACCCAGGTCTACGACACCTACGAGATCGAGCGCATCGGCCGCGTCGCCTTCGATCTCGCACGCAAGCGCCGCAACAAGGTGACCTCGATGGAAAAGCGCAACGTCATGAAGTCGGGCGTGCTCTGGAACGAGGTGATGACGCAGGTCCACGCGCGCGAATACAAGGACGTTACGCTGGAGCATCAGCTTGCCGATTCCGGCGGCATGAACCTGGTGAAATCGCCCAAGCAGTTCGACGTCATCGTCACCGATAACCTGTTCGGCGACATGCTGTCGGATATCGCGGCGATGCTGACCGGCTCGCTCGGCATGCTGCCGTCGGCTTCGCTTGGCGAGGTCGACGTCAAGACCAAAAAGCGCCGCGCGCTGTATGAGCCGGTGCACGGCTCGGCGCCCGATATCGCGGGCCAGGGCCTCGCCAACCCGATCGCGATGCTCGCCTCCTTCGGCATGGCGCTGCGCTATTCCTTCGACATGGGCGAACTCGCCGACAAGCTCGATGCCGCCATCGCAGCCGTGCTCGCAAGCGGGCTGCGCACCGCCGACATCAAGTCGGAAGGTGTGAGGCCGGCGTCGACGACGCAGATGGGCGAAGCGATTCTGGGCGAGATGCAGAAGCTGCACGCGTGATCGCGGCGGGCCCGTAGGGTGGGCAAAGCGAAGCGTGCCCACCGTTCAGATTGATGATGATGATAAATGGTGGGCACGGCGCAAGTGCGCCTTTGCCCACCCAACACCGCTAATCCGGATACAGCGGGATGCGCGACGAATAGCCGCCGAGGTCCGACGCCGGGTTGAGCGGCTGGCGATCGAGCGGGCGGTTGTTGTTCTGGGTCGCGAACGATGTGGTCGGCGGGTAGGCGTAATCGGTGAACTTGCGATCGCCCGGCAGCACCTCGGTGCCGCCGTCCAGCCAGGAGCGCTTGCTCACATAGATGCGGGTGTGCGGTCCCTGCTGATAGACCACGTTGGGACCGCCATTGCCGTAAATCGGTCGACCGCGGTTGTCGTATCGCAGGGCTTCGGCACTCGCCGCAGTCGCAAGGCTTGCGGCGACCATGGCGCCTGCCGCCAATAGCAAAAATCCTCTTGTCATCACGTCCTCGCTGGGGCGGCTGAGCGCCAGTTCGATCTGGAGGGTATTTTAGGCCTCGGTCGTGGCGCCACAAGGCCAATCCGGCCACATGGGATCAGATAAACGTCAGCTGCGACAAAAAAGTTGCATGAAAACCAGAGCCTTGGTCGGTCCCCCGGTCAGAACGCCCCGCGCAGGCGCGGACTTGCGGCGTCCGTGAGCCAATCCGCCGAGGCGGTGGCCGGCGAGCAGCCGCCGCGCTTGAGTTCGGCATGGGCGAAATATTCCGCGAATTTCGGCTCGTTTCCGGAGGTCAGCAGCATCAGCCGGTTCAGCATGCAGTCGATCGCCGCGCGGCGGCCGGGCAGGCTGTCGCCCTGACAGGACCATCCGGAAATCTGCAAGGCGGGATCATCGATCCGCTTGAAAAAGCCGAGACAGGAGCCGGCGCCCTCTCTGGCACCGGCCTGGCGCAGCAGCGCCACGCTGCCGAATTTGCTCTCGATGACGCCGGCCGATTCCAGCACCGCACCGGGGGCCAGCATCCGCCCGGCAAGTTCGGCGCGGGGCCGCAGAGGCGGGGCCATATTCGCGGCCAGGACGATAGATTTCGAGTTCAGCGGCCGGCTTTTCGCCGGTGCCCGACCACCGGAAGATGTCCTTGCGGCCGCCCGACGGGTGCCGGAGGATGATATAACCATCTGATTTATCGGATTTATCCGTGACATCCTGCGGGCTGAGCGCAAATGCCGGAAAGGACCGGTCGGCGACGCTCCAGGTGGCCTCAGGTGCCGGCTCCGCGGCAAGATCGGCCTTAAGCTGGTCCCATCCATGCAGGCTGAGGATGCCAAACAGCATCAGCACCCCCACATAGGCGAAGAGGCGCGCCACCGTGGCGCAGACTTCGTCGGCGAAACTCGTCAGCACGGGGCGGATTCCGCCGGAATAAGGGGATCGTCCGGATGATTGGCAGGATCTTGGGCCGAAAACGACTGCATCAAACGCCCGGGCACGTAGTAACGTTGTGTTGACTGCGTTTCTCGCATAGAAGCGCTGCCGCTTCCCTTTCCGCTCCAGAGCGAGGGGCGCATTTTTCTTCGGAGAGTGAACGATGGGTTACAAAGTCGCAGTGGTCGGCGCGACCGGCAATGTGGGGCGCGAAATGCTCAACATTCTCGACGAGCGCAAATTCCCCGCTGATGAGGTCGTGGCGCTGGCGTCACGCCGCAGCGTGGGCGTTGAAGTCTCCTATGGCGACCGGACCCTCAAAGTCAAAGCGCTGGAGCATTACGACTTCTCCGACGTCGACATCTGCCTGATGTCGGCGGGCGGCGCGGTGTCGAAGGAATGGTCGCCGAAGATCGGCGCCGCCGGCGCCGTCGTCATCGACAATTCGTCGGCCTGGCGCATGGATCCCGACGTGCCGCTGATCGTGCCCGAGGTCAATGCGGACGCGGTGGTCGGCTTCACCAAGAAGAACATCATCGCCAATCCGAATTGCTCGACCGCGCAGCTCGTGGTCGCGCTGAAGCCGCTGCACGACAAGGCCAGGATCAGGCGCGTCGTGGTCGCGACCTATCAGTCGGTGTCGGGCGCAGGCAAGGATGGGATGGACGAATTGTTCTCCCAGACCAAGGCCGTCTACACCAATAGCGAATTGATCAACAAGAAATTCCCGAAGCGTATCGCCTTCAACGTCATCCCCGAGATCGACGTGTTCATGGAGGACGGCTACACCAAGGAAGAGTGGAAGATGATGATGGAGACCAAGAAGATTCTTGATCCCAAAATCAGGCTGACCGCGACCTGCGTGCGCGTGCCGGTCTTCGTCGGCCATTCGGAAGCGGTCAACATCGAGTTCGAGAGTCCGATCACGCCGGACGAGGCGCGCAACATCCTGCGCAATGCGCCGGGCTGCCTCGTCATCGACAAGCATGAGCCGGGCGGCTACGTGACGCCCTATGAAGCGGCCGGCGAGGACGCCACCTATATCAGCCGCATCCGCGAGGACGCGACCGTGGAGAACGGCCTGGCGCTGTGGTGCGTGTCGGACAATCTGCGCAAGGGCGCGGCGTTGAACGCGATCCAGATCGCGGAAGTGCTGATCAACCGCAAGCTTCTCAGCGCCAAGAAGAAGGCGGCGTAAGCGCGATCGGGCGGGGGCCGGAGCCATGACCGAGCAGCCGGCTCCTTCGCAGCCCCGGCCCGCGCATGAACGCGTCAGGCGCGGCTTCGAATATGTGCTGTTCAACAGCCGCTGGCTGATGGCACCGTTCTATGTCGGGCTGGTGGTAGCGCTCGCCGTTCTCTTCCTCAAATTCCTGCGCATGCTTTGGGAGTTCATCCTGCACGCGCCCGGCGCCAAATCGTCCGAAACCATTCTGGATGCGCTGTCGCTGATCGACGTCACGCTGGTCGGAAACCTCCTCCTGATCGTGGTGTTTTCCGGCTACGAGAATTTCGTCTCGCGCATCGACACGTCGGGCAATCCGAACTGGCCGACCTGGATCACCCGGATCGATTTCGCCGGGTTGAAGCAGAAAATGCTCGCCTCGATCGTGGCGATCTCGGCGATCCATGTGCTGGAAGCGTTCCTCAACATCGACGCCGCCTTCGACGCCACCAGGATGACCTGGCTGGTCGCGGTGCACCTGGTATTCGTGATCTCGGCGCTGCTGCTCGCGCTGTCCGACCGCTGGGCGGCAAAGGACGAGTAGCTAAGTCGCCGCGACTTCCTGCGCGCTGCGAAATTCCTTCGCGGCCTTGTCGAGCACGAACAACGTGCCTTCAGCGACGCCGAAATAGGCGCCGTGCAGCTGCAGCTCGCCGCTGTCGACCCGGCTGCGGACGAACGGGAACGTCATCAGGTTTTCCAGGCTGCGGAACACGGCCGCCTTCTCGATGCGGGTGACGAAATCCTGCATCGTCTCGTGCGCGCGCTGCTCGACGATCTCGCCGGGCTTGATGAACATCGCCATCCACTTGCCGATGAAGTCGCCGGGCGACAGCGGCTCGATCTTGTCGACGAAGGCGCGGATGCCGCCGCATTGGGCGTGGCCGAGCACCACGATGTGCTTTACGCGCAGCACCGAGACCGCATATTCCAGTGCTGCCGAGACGCCATGCGCGCCGCTGTCCGGCTGATAGACCGGCACCAGATTGGCGATGTTGCGCACCACGAACAATTCGCCGGGGCCGGCGTCGAAGATGACCTCCGGCGACACCCGCGAGTTGCAGCAGCCTATCACCATCACGTCCGGCGATTGACCGCGCACCGACAGGTCGCGGTAGCGGCTCTGCTCAGTCGGAAGCCGCGCGCTGGTGAAGGTGCGGTAGCCGTCGAGCAGGTGTTGCGGGAACGTGATCATGGCCTTTGGCTAAACCATATGCCGGTGACGGGAACAAGACTTCCCAGTAGGTCAGCCGAGATGTTATCGCGTGGGAATCAGAAACGCCGAGGGAACCCCGAGGAAACGCCGAGGAAACGCCATGACTCGTCCACGCCGCAGCCTGTTGTTCATGCCGGGATCGAACGCCCGGGCGCTGGAGAAGGCGCGCAATCTCGCGGCCGACTGCCTAATCCTTGACCTGGAGGACTCCGTGGCGCCGGAGGCCAAGGCAAAAGCGCGCGAGCAGATTGCAGCCGCCGTGCAGGCGAAGGGGTTTGGCAAGCGGGAGGTGTTGATCCGCACCAACAGCCTCGACAGCTCCTGGTGGAGCGACGATGTTGCCATGGCGGGCGCGGTCGCGCCTGACGGCATCCTGGTGCCGAAGATTTCGACGGTCGAGGATCTGGGCAAGATCGGCGCGCGCCTGAGCGAGGTTGGCGCGCCCGCCTCCGTCAAGGTCTGGGCGATGATCGAGACCGCGCGCGCGGTGCTCGATGCCGACAAGCTTGCGGCGGCCTCGCGCGATCCGAAGACCCGGCTTGCCGGCTTCATGTTCGGCCCCAATGACATCGCCCGGGAAACGCGGATCCGGATGTTGCCGGGCCGCGCGGCGATGATCCCGATGATTGTCCATTGCGTGCTGGCCGCGCATGCGCATGGGCTGGAAATGCTCGACGGGCCCTACGGCGACATCGCAAATCTCGACGGCTTTGCCGCCGAATGCGCGCAGGGCCGCGACCTCGGCTTCGACGGCAAGACGCTGATCCATCCAAGCCACATCGACGCCTGCAATGCGATCTTCACGCCGCCGGCGGAAGAGGTCGCGGAAGCGCGCAAGATCATCGCGGCCTTTGCGTTACCGGAAAATGCCTCACGCGGCGCGATCCAGCTCGACGGGCGGATGGTGGAGCGGCTGCATGCCGAGATGGCCAGGCGCACGATTGCAATCGCGGATGCGATCGCCGCAATGGGTTAGCTCCTACTACCGAGCCGCGGCTTCGCTGAATTCCTCGATCGTGGACGCGTTGGGACAATAGCCCCGGTAATGCGTGGCGGCGTTGCCGGCGGCGAGATCGCGGTCGCATTCAGCCTTGTGGGCGCAGAGCGTGCAGACGCGCTCCATGTCGCGCAGCACCAGCGGATGGGTGTTTTCGAGCTTGGCCTCGTCAATGCCAAGCGCCTTCAGCAGCACCGGCAATTCGTCGGCCGCGTGCGGGCCGCGGCGAACAAGCTCATCGAGATCGCCGGGCGAAATTTCCAGATCGGCCGCGATGCGATCGAACTCGGCGCGATCCATCTGGCGCATTTCATTGAGCTCGCGGCGGTGCTTGAGCCAGTTCGCGAATGTATCGATCAGCAACGTGACGCGGGGATAGGGCTTGCTGTGCGTGGTCATGGGGCACCTCGGCTTGCCGGAAGACGGAACCGATTTGACCAGCAAACGCGCGGAAGGAAATTGCGCTGGATCAACCAGGCGGCAGAGATATTTCGTGCTCGGAGGGCGGCCTCGTGGTTGGCGTAATTCGCATCGGCAGTCCATTGGCCGGACGTACCGTGACGCTCATCAGGGGCCACACCTTGGGCGCGTGCTCGAGCCGGAATTCGAAGCGCCGGCTCAGGCTCGCCAGCGCAATCGTTGCTTCCTGCAGGGCGAACGACGAGCCGATGCAGATGCGCGGGCCAACGCCGAACGGCAGATAGGCAAAGCGTCCGACCGAACGCCGGGCTTCACCCAGAAACCGCCCGGGATCGAAGACGTCGGGCCGATGCCAGAGCTTGCGGTGCCGATGCAGCACGTAGGGCGCGATCACGATCAGCGATCCAGCGTTGATGTCGTGTTCGCCGATCCGGTCCGGCCCCTTGGCGGAACGGCTGAGCGCCGCGATCGGCGGATACAGCCGCAGCGCTTCCTCGATGACGGCCTTGGCTACGACCAGGCGGTCGACCAGACCTTCCTCCGGACCCCTGAACTCGCGCTCGGCCTCTTCCTGGACGCGGGCGCCAGTGGTCGGATTGCGACAGCAGAAACAGCGACCAGGTCAGCGTGTTTGCGGTGGTCTCGTGGCCGACGGACAGAAAGGTGAGGATGTTGGAGCGGACCTCCGCCAGCGTCATCGGCTGTCCCGTTGCGGGGTCGAGCGCGCGCAGCAACAGGGTGAGGAGATCGTCGCGGCAGGCCGGGCCGTTGGTTTCGAGCGCGCGCCGGCGCGCATTGATCAGGTCGTCGATGATGCCCTCGAAATATTTCAGGGTCGCCTTGATCCGCCAGCGGCCGGGACGCGGGATGTAGTCGGGCGCCCCGATCAGATCCAGCAGGCCGATGCGCCCTGCCACGCGGAAATATTCGGTCATGGACAGGCGGAATTCGTCGGGGTCGCTTTGCAGCCCGTCCGAGAAGATGGTGAGCGCCAGCACATTGAGCGTGAGCAGCGTGATCTCGGCGGCAATGTCGACCACCGCGCCGGGACCCAAGGATAGCCAGCGTTGCGAGAGCTGGTCGACCGCCTGCAGCATGTCCCGGGTGAGGCCGCGCACGGTCCGCGCCGAGAACAGCGGGGCCAGCGTACGGCGCTGAATCTCCCAGCGCTTGTCCTCGGCGCTGAGCGGTCCGTCCGAAAGCCCCGCGCTCAACACGCGGCGCTGCAGCGGGTCCTTGCGATAATTGCCGGAATTGTCGACCAGCACATGCCTGATTGCCAGGGGATCGTCGAGCACAAAAACCCGGCCGATCGGCAGCCCGACGCGGGAGATCGGCTCGCGAAAAAAGTCCTCGCTCCAGCATTCGAGCGGGTTGCGCCGCAGGGCCTGCAAAAGCCGGATCGGCCCGAGCCGCGTCGGAGGCGGTGCCGGAGCGGGAGGTCGAAATACAAGCGCCTCAGTCGAATCGGTTGCCAGGCTCGACATGGCAAAATGTCACTAAAAAACGGGAAGCGCCCCATGCTCTTCCGGATTTCATAGCGCCCAAGTTCAGCGAAATCGTCAATACCTTTACGAGGGGAATCGCTCCACGGCCCAGGCGTAAAGGCTGCCTCGAATTGGCTGCTGGCCGCCGCGGCCCTTTGGCGAGATGTGCAGCCCCCAGATGTCGGGATCGGCGACCAGCGCGGAAAAATCCGAAGGCTCGAAGAAGTGCTTCGGCTCGGCATGCACAGCATAAAAGGATTTCTTCGGCAGCGCATCGCGTGCGGAGCCGAAACGGTTGGCCAGCGCGGTCAGCGCGGCGGGGCCAAAGATCGCCACGCGAATATCGGAGAGGCGGTTGGACCCGCCACGCATCCGCCGCAGCGCAAAGGTGAGGCGATGGCGCAGCGACAGCCAATCCGGCGTCAGTTCCTCCTGCTCCATCAGGTTCGCAAACGCGCTCACGATCGGATCGTCCGGCGGCAGATAGAGCACGGAATTGCCGATCTGGCGCGGCCGCTCCCAGGCAAAGAACGGTTTGGTTGGATCGATCTCGATCGGTTTGAGCAGCAGCACGTCGGCGTCGAGCCAGAGGCCGGCGGCCTCCGCCATCAGCCGCATGCGGAAGAAATCGCTGAATTGCAGCGTGGTCCAGTCGCGCCATGAGCCATCCGGCTGCGGCGGGCGCAGCTTTTCGGAAAAGGCATGCGGCAGGATCGCCTCGGCTTCCGAGTTGGCGACGCCGTCGGGCAGGCCCGGGATGGTGTCGAAACTATAGACGGTGACCTTGTGGCCGGCCGCGACCTGCGACCGCAGGCAGGTCTGCCGGAGGGCATCCAGCGGACCGTGCCAGAAGGTGACGACGTCAGGAAGCAAGTGCATAGCGTTTTCAAGCGAAATGGAAACCGGTTCGCCTGAAGAAAACGCGTCAGACAAAAGAGCTCAGGCCCATTCGCGCTCTTTGAGCTTCGCCTCATAGGCATCGATCGACGACTTCTTCTCCATGGTGAGGCCGATGTCGTCGAGGCCGTTCAGGAGGCAATGCTTGCGGAACGGATCGATCTCGAACTTCACCATGCCGCCGTCGGGACCGCGGATTTCCTGCTTCGCGAGATCGATGCTCAGCGTCGCGTTGGCGCCGCGCTCGGCGTCGTCGAACAGCTTGTCGAGGTCTTCCTGGCTGACGCGGATCGGCAGAATGCCGTTCTTGAAGCAGTTGTTGTAGAAGATATCGCCGAACGAGGTCGAGATCACGCAGCGGATGCCGAAATCGAGCAGCGCCCAGGGCGCGTGCTCGCGGCTCGAACCGCAGCCGAAATTGTCACCCGCCACCAGCACTTTTGCGCTGCGGTAGGCCGGCTTGTTGAGAATGAAGTCGGGGTTCTCGCTGCCGTCATCCTTGTAGCGCTGCTCGGAGAAAAGCCCCTTGCCAAGGCCGGTGCGCTTGATGGTCTTGAGGTACTGCTTGGGGATGATCATGTCGGTGTCGACATTGATGAACTTCAAGGGCGCCGCGACGCCTTCCAGCGTGGTGAACTTTTCCATCGGTCAAGCTTCCGGTTAGGGGTCCTGTCAGTATCCTTCGGGATCGCTGGTTTAACGCGGGCGCGGCCCCGCTCCAAGGCCAAAAACGGGTAGCGGTGTTGCGAAAGTACGGCGCGCCTAGTCCGCCTCGGACTCGATATCGGCCATATCGTCGTCGGAAAGCCCGAAATGGTGGCCGATCTCGTGGATCAGCACATGGCGGACGATGTCTCCGAGCGATTCCTCGTGCTCGGCCCAGTAATCCAGGATCGGGCGCCGGTAGAGCCAGACCATGTTGGGCAGGCGTGCGACGTCGCCATGGCTCTGCTGGGGCAGGCCCGTGCCCTGAAACAGGCCGAGCAGGTCGAACTCGGTCTCGGCCTCCATCTCGTCCAGCACTTCATCGGTCGGGAAATCGTCGACGCGAATGACCACGCCTTCGCATAATTCGCGAAAACGCGCGGGCAGGCGCTCGAAAATATCGTGCGCCATGACTTCCATCTCGGCCAGCGAGGGGGCTTTCTGATCGGTCCACATCATGAGGGCTTGTAGCGCGAGTTCCGCCACACTGCATCTCTGTTTTATGGCGGGGCTAGCTGTGGCGGTGCCGCAATGTTAGAAAATGGAGCGAAACAGGCTTGGGTGGGCGTGATGAGGCGGATCGGGATCGCGGCAATCGTGGTGGCGCTGGCGGGCAGCATGGCCTGGCCGGCCGAGCCGGCAGTCGCGCAGTCGGCACCCGGAATGAAGCTCGCGCAGGCCGCGCCGCAGGACACGCGCCCTCCGCGCGGGTTCTACCGCCGGCCGCCGCCGCGGATTCGCGTCACGCCGTACTACGAGCAGGAAGGCGTCTATCCGCATTACAATCCAGGCCCCGACGCGGTGCGCGTGTGCAATGCGCATTACGTGCAGGAATTTCGGCCGAGCGGCACGGTGATCGTGCCACGCATGAGCTGCTACTGGACGCGCGGCTGACGCCGGCAACACTTCGCAAGAATTTTCGGCCCGGAAAAAATGCGCGACGGAACTGTCGCGCGCGCGGCGCATTCATGTTGGCGGCGCGGGCATTCAGTCGGCATTCACGTCATCTTCTGCAGGATGCGATTCTCGCGTCGCGGCGAGGCGGTTGCCGAAGGGCAGCCGCACGGCGCTGGCGTGAAATCACAAATTGAAGGAGAATGTTGATGAACGGAACGAAGGTTCTGGGGCTTGCGGCTGTCGGCGCGCTATTCGTTATCGCAGCTCCGGTCGAGCGCGCGCAGGCGTTGTCTTTGATCAATCCGGGCGCTGCGGCGGCGGTGCGGCAGGATTCGAAAGAGCTCACCACCGAAGTGCGCTGGGGGTGGCATCATCATCACCATCATTGGCACCACCGCTGGCATTGGCGTCATCACCGCCATTGGTAAGCCGAACGAGCGGTCGAATTGAAGCAGGCTCGCCTTCCGCGGGCCTGCTTTTTGTTCCCGCCGATGTTAGGCTCCGCTCAGCCTTGGTGCGGAGGATCTGATGGCGAAACGGATTGGTGCAGTGGCGCTCGCGGTGACCATGATGCTCAGCGCGTTCGTGCAGATGGATGCGGCGCACGCTGCATCCGTCGCGAACCTCAGCGCGCGCAAACACGTCAGGCATGACGCGTACGCCACCCGGCCCACTTATCCCACTTATTATGGACGGCCTGTCGTCTATGCGCCGGCACCCTTCGTCCCGATCCCGCCGTTGTTCGGTTATGGCTGGGAGTGGTGGTGAAAGCTTGCCACGATCAGCGCTACGGAGAAAATCCCTTCGCCAGCAGCACGATTGCTTCGGCGCCGGCCTTGCGGTCATTTGATATCTCCTGATATTCCGGCGAATTGGCCCAGGCGTGGAATGCGGCCTCGTCCGGGAACGACATCAAAACAAGTTTATCGCGATCCCATTTTCCTTCGAGCACGGCCGGCTGCTCATCCGCCGACAGCAAGCGTCCGCTGAATTTCCTGAATACATCGAAAAACTGCGCCTGATAGCGGTCATAGGCGGCGCGATCCGTCATCTTCAATTGCACGATCGCGTACACAGTCATGATGGACGTTCCTTCGTCGTGACGTTTGCGCGCGGGAAAAATCGGCTGGCTCTAACACCACGTCTTCTCTCTTATTCCGCGCGTGATGATCTTGCATTTCGGCATGCGCGCGACAAGTCGTCGTCGTGTCGCGGGCCATTCATGCCGCATTCAGCTCGCTGGCTTTAGCTTGACGTTCGGGACAGATGCAGCAGCGCAGACGCGGCAGGCGCGCGATGACAATCGTTGGCGCGCCTGCCGTGGTGCGCCCGGGAGGACGACGCATGAAAGAAATTTGCAGAAGAATTTCGGTGCCGGGATTGGTTCGCAGCCTCACGCTTGCCGCGGCTGCGGTGCTCTTGCTCTCAGCCACACCGCAGCGCGCGCAGGCGATGTCGCTGATCACGCCGGGTGCAACGCCGGTCGCGAAAGCTGCTTCCGACGAACTGATACAGGTTCACGGCGGCCATGGCGGCGGCGGCGGTGGTCATGGCGGTGGCGGTGGGTTCCATGGTGGTGGCTTCCATGGCGGTGGCTTCCATGGCGGAGGCTTCCATGGTGGAGGCTTTCACGGAGGCTGGCATGGCGGTGGCGGTTGGCACGGCGGTGGCTTTCACGGCGGCGGCTTCCGCCATGGCGGCTTCCATCACCATGGCGGCTTCGCGCATTTCCATCATCGCCGTTTCTTCTATGGTGGCGGCTACTACCCGTACTATGGCTACTATCACCACCCGTATTGCCGGATCATCCGGACCTATTACGGTCCGCGCCGCGTCTGCGGCTGGCGCCACTGGCATCACCGGCGCTACTACTGGTAGGGCGTGAGCGCGAAAATGAAACGGGCGCCCGAGGGCGCCCTTTTCGTTTCGTCGCGGTGCTCAGACCCAGTCCTTGAACTTCCAGGGCTTCAGCTTGATCTTCCACGAGGTCAGGTTGACCAGCCGCCATTGCTGCATGTGCTCGGGCGGCCAGTTGCTGAGGCGGCGCTCTTCCTTTTCCTCAGCCGCGGCCGCGCGCTGCACCGGACGACGGTATTTCTGCCGCGTCGCAGCAGAAATCAGATCGACGAATTCCGGCTTGTCGGCCATGGCCCACTCCTCGCTGTACGCGCAGGCGAGCGAGAAGTGTGCGCTCCGAGCCTTAACGCCCCGTTGCCGAACCGCGTCGAGATTGAGGCAAGTGGCGGTTTACCGCCACTCCCTCACGTCGACGAAGTGCCCCGCAATCGCGGCCGCCGCGGCCATCGCCGGCGACACCAGATGCGTGCGGCCCTTGAAACCCTGGCGGCCCTCGAAGTTGCGGTTCGAGGTCGAGGCGCAGCGCTCTTCCGGCTTCAGCTTGTCGGGGTTCATGGCGAGGCACATCGAGCAGCCCGGCTCTCGCCATTCGAAGCCGGCCTTGATGAAGATCTTGTCTAGGCCTTCGGCTTCTGCCTGTTCCTTCACGATGCCGGAGCCCGGCACGATCATGGCGTTGACATGCGCATTGACGGTCTTGCCCTCGGCGATCTTCGCCGCGGCGCGCAGATCCTCGATGCGGCCGTTGGTGCAAGAGCCAATGAAGACGCGGTCGAGCTTGATGTCGGTGATCTTCGTGCCGGCCGATAGCCCCATATATTTCAGCGCGCGATGCTTTGAGAGCCGCTTGGCCTCGTCCGCGATCTTGTCGGGATCGGGCACGGCGCCGGTCACCGAGATTACGTCCTCGGGCGAGGTGCCCCAGGTCACGATCGGCGGCAGTTTTGCGGCATCGAGCCGGATCTCGTGGTCGAAATGCGCGCCGTCGTCGGAGCGCAGCGTCTCCCAGTAACGCACAGCCGCGTCCCAGGCCGCGCCTTGTGGCGCTTTCGGCCGGCCGCGCAGGAAGTCGAACGCCTTCTGGTCCGGCGCGACCAGACCGGCGCGCGCGCCGCCCTCGATCGACATGTTGCAGACGGTCATGCGGCCTTCCATCGACAGCGAGCGGATCGCCTCGCCGGCATATTCCAGCACGTAGCCGGTACCGCCGGCGGTGCCGATCTCGCCGATGATGGCGAGGATGATGTCCTTGCCGGTCACGCCTTCGGGCAATTTGCCGTCGACGATCGCGCGCATGTTCTTGGCCTTCTTCTGGATCAGCGTCTGCGTCGCCAGCACATGCTCGACTTCGCTGGTGCCGATGCCGTGCGCGAGCGCGCCGAACGCACCATGCGTGGAGGTGTGGCTGTCACCGCAGACGATGGTGGTGCCGGGCAGGGTAAAACCCTGCTCGGGGCCGATGACGTGGACGATGCCCTGGCGCCGGTCGAACTCGTCGTAATATTCGATGCCGAATTCTTTGGCGTTCTCCGCCATCACCCGCATCTGCTCGATGCTCTCCGGATCGGGATTGGGCTTGGAGCGATCGGTAGTCGGGATGTTGTGGTCGACGACGGCGAGCGTCTTTTCCGGCGCGTGCACCTTGCGCCCCGTCGCGCGCAGGCCTTCGAACGCCTGCGGCGAAGTCACCTCATGCACGAGATGGCGGTCGATATAGAGCAGGCTGGTGCCGTCGCTGGCTTCGTGCACCAGATGGTCGTTCCAGATTTTGTCGTACAGCGTGGTCGGTTTGGACATGAGCGCAAGCTCCGATAAGAAATTGGCGAGCGGTTCGGCGCGAGAGCGCCAGGCGAGTACATCAGCGCAGCATCAGGCTGCGCGCGTAAGCTCTGAGGTCGCCGAGGTCGCGAACCGCCCGAAGAAGCGGCCGGGCAGGCGCGAGCGATCGTCGATCACGACGCGCCGGCAGACCGTGCTGGGCTGATTGAGAACCATTTCAAATTTCTATCACAGGCCTTGTCGCCGCGACAATCGAACGATTGTGCAGGCGTCCTTACATAGTGCTGCGCAACAAAAAAGCGCGGGGCAAAACCCCGCGCTTTTCGTCACATCCCGTGAGAGATGAATTACTCGCCGACGGCCTTGGCGTGCTCGGTCTTCTCGACAATGCGGGCCGACTTGCCGCGCAACTGGCGCAGGTAATAGAGCTTGGCGCGGCGGACCTTGCCGCGGCGCACGACCTTGATCGAGTCGATCATCGGCGACATCACCGGGAACACGCGTTCCACGCCCTCGCCGTAGGAGATCTTGCGCACCGTGAAGCTCTCGTTGAGCCCCGAGCCGGAGCGGCCGATGCAGACGCCTTCATAGGCCTGTACGCGGGTACGGTCGCCTTCGACCACCTTGACGTTGACGATCACGGTGTCGCCGGGGCCGAACTCCGGAATTTCCCGTTTGGCCGCCAATTTGTCGAATTGCTCTTTTTCGAGCTGCTGAATGAGGTTCATCGGAAATCTCCATCGGCGGCGCGCCCAGCCGACAGGGGGCTGCGCTCGATCCTGCCATCACTTGCGGATTTGCGGCTCGTATAAGGCATGAAAGCCGCTTTGTCACCCGTCTGTCGTTTTTTTTCGCGCGGCCGCCCATAAATCCGGCCGCCGCGTCCGGGTCAGCGCCTCGGCCTCGGCCTGCCGCCAGGCCGCGACCCTGGCGTGATCGCCCGAGAGCAGGATTTCCGGGATCGAGCGGCCCTCGAAGGCCTGGGGGCGGGTATATTGGGGGTATTCCAGTAGGGAATCGGAAAAACTCTCCTCCGTTCCGGATTCCGCCTTGCCCATGACCCCCGGCAACAGCCGCACACAGGCATCGATCAGCACCATCGCGGCGATTTCGCCTCCGGAGAGCACATAATCCCCGATCGAGACCTCTTCGAGCTGCCGCGCCTCGATCACCCGCTGGTCGATCCCCTCGAACCGGCCGCAAACGATCAGCGCGCCAGAACCGGCGGCGAGTTCCCGCACCCGCGACTGGGTCAATGGCCGACCCCGCGGGCTCATCAGCAGGCGCGGGACGGCTGAAGGGACGTCGGCGGCGTCGATTGCGGCGGCCAACACGTCCGCGCGCAGCACCATGCCGGGTCCGCCGCCGGCCGGGGTGTCGTCGACGCTCCGATGCTTGTCGGTCGCGGACGCGCGGATGTCGCGCGCCTCCAGCGCCCAGAGGGCGGAGGCGAGCGCCTTGCCCGCCAGGCTGATGCCGAGCGGCCCCGGAAACATCTCCGGGAACAGCGTGAGGACGGTGGCGCGCCAGGGTGCGGTCATGGCGGTTGTGTTACGGCACCACAGCGGTGAGATCGAGCCCCTGCATCAGCGCAGCAGCCTCGACCGCACGTTTGAAATCCGCAAGCCTACAGGTCGTCACCACGATCTTCTTCAGATCCAGCAGGCTCTCGGAGGCGAGCTGCGCGAGCTGTCCGGGCGACTGACGCGCATACATGAACTGGCCGACCACTTCCCAGTCATTCGCCAGCATTTCGCGGAACGACAATTCCAGCGGCACCTCGGCGCTGCCCATCAGCACCAGACGCCCGCCGCGCTTGAGCGCGCGCAGGCAGGACAGCGTGGTCGAGGTGCTCTTGGCCGTACCGAGCAGGTCGAGCGCGACATCGGCGCGGCCGCCGGCGGCCTGTCGGATGATGCTGAGGTCCTGTTCGGCATCGCCCGTGACCGCAGCCGGAATCACGCGCGGCCCAAGAGTGTCTCGCAGCATCTCCAGCGCCTCGCGCTTGCGCCCGACGGCCACCACGCGGCCGGCGCCCATGCTTACGGCGAGCATGACCGCGCCGGAGCCGAAATAGCCGGTCGCGCCATTGATCAGGATGGTTTCGCCGCCGCGCAAACCGGTGCGCTGGACGCCGCCGAACGGCACGATCAGTTTTGCCAGGCCGATCAATTCGGTCGCGGGCTTGTCGTCCATGTTGAACAGCGGCGTGACACAGGCGGCCGGCCAATGCGCGATCTCGGCGAATACGCCGTCGCGCCAGCGCATCTGCATCGCCAGCGCCGCTTGTGTGGTGACGGTGGCGGTCAGGCCGATCAGGATTTGCGGCGGGTCGGTGTCAGGCACATCGCCGCACAGATGGGGGCTGAGGAATACGCGATCGCCGTTCTGGACATGGCTGGCGTTTTCGCCGGTCGCGATCACGCGGCCGATCGCATTGGTGCCCGGCACGAACGGCATTGGCGGCAGGCTGTAGGGCGCCTCGCCCGACAGCACGCGGCCCATGTAGGACAGCACCATGCCGGCTTCGATCTTGACCAGCACGCCATCGGGCGCGGGCTTCGGGGTTTCGACGTCGTCAAAGCGCAGATCGTTATGCGCATGCAGCCGCCAGGCTTTGTGGGTGTTTGCCATTACAATCATTCCGCTGTCGTCCCGGCCAAGCGAACGAAGTGAGCGCGAGCCGGGACCCATAACCACCGATGCTAATGTGGGGCGATGCTGGAGCAACATCCAGCGTAACAACGAAGGCCTGTGGTTATGGATCCCCGCTTTCGCGGGGACGACTCGCGGAGAGGTCATCGTCGGGGGCGGTCGGATCGTCGCCCTCGATTTCATCCGGCAATTCGACCAGCACGCGGCCGCCGGCAAGATCGACCGTCGGCACCACGGCATTGGTGAACGGCAGCAGCATCGACGCGCCGCTCGCGGGCGCAATCTCGATGATGTCGCCGGCACCGAAATTGTGGATCGCAATGACCTTGCCGAGCTGCTCGCCGCTTGTGGCGACGGCGGCAAGCCCGATCAGGTCGGCATGGTAATATTCGTCATCGTCGGTCGCGGGCAGTTGTTCGCGCGCGATATAGAGCTCGATTCCGTTGAGGCGCTCGGCCTCGTTGCGGGTCGTGACGCCCTTCAGCGTCGCGACCAGATGCCCCTTGGCCTCGCGGGCATGCGCCACCTCAAAGCTGCGCGCGCCGTCCTTGGTCAAGAGCGGCCCGTAACGCGTCACCGCGAACGGATCATCGGTGAAGGTCCACAGTTTTACGGCACCGCGCACGCCATGCGCGGCGCCGATCCGGGCGACGCAGATTTGTGCCGCCATCGCCACGCGCCGTCGCGCTTACTTCTTGGCGGCGGCAGCAGCGGCAGCCGTGGCGGCCTCGGCGTTGGCCTTGCGCTCCTTGCGCGGCACGGCCTTCTCCGGGTTGTTGCGCTTCTCGCGCTTCTTGACACCGGCGGCATCGAGGAAGCGGGTCACGCGGTCGGACGGCTGTGCGCCCTTGGCGAGCCAGGACTTCACCTTGTCCATGTCGAGCTTCAACCGTGCCTCATTGTCCTTCGGCAGCAGCGGATTGAAATGGCCGAGCCGCTCGATGAAACGGCCGTCGCGCGGAAAGCGCGAGTCGGCCGCGACGACGTGATAGACCGGACGCTTCTTGGTGCCCGCGCGAGCGAGGCGGATGACGACTGGCATTTAGTTCTCCTTCAAAGCCTGATGTGTCGTTCGATTGATATTCGCAGTTATTTCTTCTTCCCCGGAAAACCGAGGCCGGGCAGCGTTGGCTTGCCGGTCAAGCCGGTCAGCCCAGGCAGATTCGGCAGGCCCTGACGCAGGCCGGGCGGAAGATCCTTTGGCAAATTCGGCATGCCGCCCGGGAGGCCGCCGCCGCTCTGCAGCTTCTCCTGCATCGCCTTCAGCTGCTCCGGCGAGGGTGCCGGCATGCCGCCGCCAAAGCCCATCGCCTGGGCGATGCCGGCCAGCGGGCCGCGCTTGCCGGAGCCCATGGCCTTCATCATGTCGGCCATGTTCCGGTGCATCTTGAGCAGCTTGTTGACCTGTTCGACGTTCTGGCCGGCGCCGGCGGCAATACGCTTCTTGCGGCTGGCTTTCAGAACGTCCGGGTTCTTGCGCTCCTGCCGCGTCATCGAGTCGATGATCGCGACCTGGCGCTTGATGACCTTGTCGTCGAGGCCCGCGGCGGCGATCTGGTTCTTCATCTTGGCGATGCCGGGCATCATGCCCATCAGGGAGCTGATGCCGCCCATATTCGCCATCTGCAAAAGCTGCTCGCGCATGTCGGCCAGGTCGAACTGGCCCTTGCGCATCCTCTCGGCAGTGCGCGCGGCCTTTTCCGCATCGATATTGGCGGCGGCCTTTTCCACCAGCGAAACGATGTCGCCCATGCCGAGGATGCGACCGGCGATTCGGCTCGGATAGAAATCCTCAAGCGCATCGGTCTTTTCGCCGGTGCCGATCAGCTTGATCGGCTTGCCCGTGACCGCGCGCATCGACAGCGCCGCGCCTCCGCGGCCGTCGCCGTCCACCCGCGTCAGCACGATGCCGGTCAGCCCCACGCGCTGGTCGAAGGCGCGCGCTAGATTGACGGCGTCCTGGCCGGTCAGCGCATCGGCGACCAGCAGCACTTCATGCGGATTGGCCGTGGTTTTGATCGAGGCCGCCTCCGCCATCATCTCTTCGTCGAGCGTGGTGCGGCCGGCGGTATCGAGCAGCACGACGTCGTAGCCGCCGAGCTTGCCGGCCTCGAGCGCGCGCTTGGCGATCTGTGGCGGCTGCTGTCCGGCGACGATCGGCAGGGTCGGGATATCGAGGTCGCGCCCGAGGACGGCGAGCTGTTCCATGGCGGCTGGACGGTAAATGTCGAGCGAGGCCATCAGCACTTTTTTCTTGTCGCGCTGGACCAGGCGGCGGGCGAGTTTTGCCGTGGTGGTGGTTTTGCCGGAGCCTTGGAGACCGACCATCATGATCGCGACCGGCGGCACGGCATTGAGATCGATGGTCTGGCCGTCGTCACCGAGGGTCGCAACCAGTTCGTCATGGACGATCTTGACCACCATCTGGCCGGGCGTGACCGACTTGACCACGGTGGCGCCGACCGCCTGCTCGCGCACGCGTTCGGTGAAACTTCGGACCACGTCCAGAGAGACGTCGGCTTCCAGCAGCGCGCGGCGCACCTCGCGCATCGCGGCGTCGACATCGGCCTCGCTGAGCGAGCCGCGGCCCGTCAGCCGATCGAGGATGCCACCAAGCTTTTCCGACAGATTGTCGAACAATGCCGTTGTCCTTTGTCCCGCTTGCGCAGGGTTGCGTCATTCACTGCTGTCATGCCCCGGCTTGACCCGGGCATCCAGTACGCCGCGGCGTCTCGGTTCTAGCCGGACCGCCTCTGGAATACTGGATCACCCGCTTTCGCGGGTGATGACAGCGTCGCTCCAAACAATTTCGCGCCCGAGGGCGCATCGCGCTATCGGGCGTTGGCCTCCGGCCTCCTGGGCCGGTCGGCGGGTCGAAAAGAAAATCTTTCCGATGAACGGGCGCGTTAAATACCCGGGAGGCCCCAAAGTCAAGGAAACTTGCTGAAAAGGGCCGTCTTTCGGGCCGCAGGCCACCACCCCATCTTCCCTAAATCTACCGTTTTGAAGCCAATTCCGTCATGAAACTCACCCGCCGTCGTGTTCTGGGAGTGCTCGCCGGGAGCGCTGCTGTGACCGGCGCGCCATCCTTCTGGTACTCCCGCATGAAAACCTATTCCGGTCCCGTGTCCGATCATTTTGACGGATTGCGTTTCTATGATCCCGACGGCTCGCCGCCGAAGCCGCTGACGCAGGTGCTGCGCTGGCAGCTTGGCCGCGGGCGGGAACGCGCGGTCTGGCCGGAATGGGCGCCGAGCCCCCATGCCGACACGCCGCCGGAGCGGATCGAAGGCAGCACCGTGCGGCTTTCGTTTGTCGGCCACGTCAGCTGGTTGATCCAGACCGCGGGTCTCAACATCCTGGTCGATCCGGTATGGTCCGAGCGGGTCTCGCCGTTTTCGTTCGCCGGGCCGAAACGGCGCAACGATCCCGGCATCGCCTTCGAGGCGCTGCCGAAGATCGACGTCGTGCTGGTGTCGCATGGTCATTACGACCATCTCGACGCCGCGACGCTCTCGAAACTTGCCGCCAGATTTTCGCCGCGCGTGATCACGCCGCTTGGCAATGACGTCGCCATGAAGGAGGCGGACGGCGCGATTAAAGCCGAGGCCTATGACTGGAAGGACCGCGTCGAGCTCGGCAAAGGGATCGCTGCAACACTGGTTCCGACGCGGCACTGGACGGCGCGCGGGCTGTTCGATCGCAACAAGGCGCTGTGGGCGAGCTTCGTGCTGGAGACGCCAGCCGGCAAGCTCTACATCGTCTGCGATTCCGGCTATGGCGAAGGCAAGCATTTCCGCCGCGTGGCGGAGGCGCATGGGCCGCTGCGGCTGGCGATCCTGCCGATCGGCGCCTACGAGCCGCGCTGGTTCATGCGCGACCAGCATATGAACCCATCGGATGCGGTGAAGGCGCTCGCCGATTGCGGCGCCGCGCAGGCGCTGGCGCATCATCACGGGACGTTTCAATTGACCGATGAAGCGATCGATGCGCCCGCGATGGCGCTCGCCGAGGCGCTGGATGAAGCGAAGGTGCCGCGGGAGAAATTCGCGGTGCTGAAGCCGGGACAGGTGTTCGAGATTTAACCGTCATTGCGAGCGAAGCGAAGCAATCCAGAATCTTACCGCGGAAAAACTCTGGATTGCTTCGTCGCGGAGCCTGTCATCGGGCCGCGCATTCGCGCGGACCCGTTGGCTCCTAGGAAGAAACTGCTGATTGGGTGACGTCAGGCTGCCTCCGCGATTGGCTGTAGTTGGACTGTGAAGCCGAGCTTTTTGAGATGTTCAACCAGCCGGTTCGCTTTGACCTTCACGGTGCGCCGATCGAAGTAGGCACCGCCGAGGTCGTGGTGTTCGGTGCCATGCTTGAGCAT
This sequence comes from uncultured Alphaproteobacteria bacterium, assembly GCA_963802585.1. Classification (GTDB taxonomy): domain Bacteria; phylum Pseudomonadota; class Alphaproteobacteria; order Rhizobiales; family Xanthobacteraceae; genus Bradyrhizobium. Next base: position 86,333 of record CAWDJS010000035.1, read on the forward strand.
GTGATAGATCGCGGTGAGGATCGATGCGGCGACGGCGCAAATGGCTTTTTGCGGCCCGCGCTTGGCTTGGAGGCGGAAGAATTGAGCTCGGTAGTAGCTGTCTTTCGTGCGCTTGGCGGCCCAGGCGCATTGCACGAGCATGGTTTTGAGCCAGGGTGCCCCCTTGCGCAGGCGCGAGGACTTGCGCTTGCCGGCGCTTTCGTTCTGTCCAGGGCACAGCCCGGCCCAGGCGACGAGATGACCGGCGGTCGGGAAGCGGCTCATGTCGCTGCCGATCTCGGAAAGGATCGCCGGCGCTGCCACGGCGCTGACCCCGGGAACTGTCGTCAGCAGTTCGATCAAGGCACGAAAGGGGGTTTTGTTACCTTCCGCCTTCGCCTCCATTCGCTCGATCCGCTGATCGATCTCGACATCGAGCTTGCGGATCATCTCATCGATACTGTCCCATTGCTTCAGATGAAGCGCGAGCAGGAAACGGTGATGATCCGTCAGCCGCCCGTGCAGAGCGTCGTAAAGCTCCTTCGGTGTCGCCTTGATCTGCTTGCCGGCAAACTCGGCCAGCTTGTTCGGCTGCCGCACGCCGTCAATCATGGCCTGGATCATCCGCCGTCCGCTCGCGCCCATGATGTCAGAGATTACCGAGCTGAGCTTGATATTGGCTTCTGCCAACGTCTTGTCGATCCGCTGCACATGCCGCGTCTGCTCGCGCACCAGCTGCTTGCGGGTCCGCGTCAGCGCGCGCAGCTCCTGCACCTCCTCGTTCGGGACAAAGCTCGCCTGAATCAGCCCGCAGGCCAACAGGTCGGCGATCCACATCGCATCGTTCATGTCGGTCTTGCGCCCGGGCACATTCTTGATGTGCGCCGCATTGGCCACGATCAGCTCGAACTTGCCGGCGTCAAGTATCCTGAACACCGGCATCCAATAGACGCCGGTCGCCTCCATCGCCACGTGCGTGCACCGGCATTCTTCGAGCCACGCCCTCTGCGCCACGAGCTGCTCCGTCGTGGTCGCAAACGTCCGACACTCCCGCTTCGTTCTGCCGTCCACCATGATCCGCACACAAGCCACCACCGTGTCCTTGTGCACATCAAGACCGGCCACCCGCTCATAGAGAACATCCATGTTCTTCTCCTCCACAGTTCGCGCCGCCGGCATAGGCGCCTGTCAGAAAAGAATCCTAGGAAGCGTGCTCCGGGGCAGTACTGCCCCTCCGCGCCAGTGTGGGTCATCCAGGCTACCCGGGTCCAACTCGCAACCGGGCTCTCGCGCACCAGGGAGAAACCGACCTCTTTGCCGACGGCTTCCCAAAATACCGCGCCTGCTCCCATTCGAACAGTTTCATCCCAGGCGGGTCGGCGCCCTAACGCCGGTCCCAACTCGCAATGACGCGGAGAGACTTACTGCACCGCCTTGATCGCCCAGGTCACGCTGACCGAGATCGACAGCGTCTCTTCGCCCTGCGCGATCGGCGTGGGCGCGGCGGCCAACGGCGCCGCCATCTTGGCGCGGAACACCGGCTGCGGCGCGCCGTCTTCGGAAATGCTCAAGGGCGCGCCGAGCGTCATGCCGGCGGCCTTGGCGTAGATCTCGGCTTTGCGGCGCGCATCGGCCACCGCCTTCTCGCGGGCCTCATCCAGCAGCTTGGAGGCCTGCGACACCTCGAACGAGATGTTGCCGATATCATTGGCGCCGGCGCCGACGAGGGTATCGATGACGCCGGCGACCTTGTTGACGTCGCGAATGCGCACGGTGACGCGGTTGCTGGCACGATAGCCGACGATGGAAGAAGGACCGGCGCGGTTCGGCGCATATTGCGGCTGCAGCGACAGCCGCGAGGTCTGGATATCCTTGGCGTCGATATTGGCGGCTTTCAGCGCCGCCAGCACCTTGGCCATCGCGGCGTTGTTCTCTTCCGATGCCTCGCGCGCGGTCTTGGCATCCGAAGCGACGCCGGCGTCGACCGCGGCCAGATCGGGCGGCACGGAGACGCTGGCCTCGCCGGTGACCGAAATCGCCGGCGGAATGTCGGTCTGGGCCAGTGCGGGCGCGCCCAGGAGCAGCGCGACGGCGGCGGCGAGGTACGCGGGCCTCATTTCAGCGGCACATAGACATTGATCACGAGCTTGTCCTCCGCGGTTTTCAGCGGGTCGGTCATGTATTCCTCGATGAAGGTGTCTTTCGCTTCCAGCTTCTTGTCGTCGAGGTGATTGGTGATCGCCTCATAGGTGTTGTCCATGTTGTCGTAGGAGCCGCGATGGACGAATTTCAGCGCCTTGCCGTCCGGCGACTGGCCGATGCTCATGTTCTTGCCGAGGTTTTTCGGCTCCTGCTCGACCGGGATCTCCGCCATATAGGTGAAGCCGGTGTCGTCGGTGGACGTATAGACGATCATCCCGTTGCCTGCGGGCTTGATGCCCTGCTTGTCGAGCAGCGCGGTCAGCGCCTTGAACGAATTGATCAGGGCGTCGAAGGCCGAATCCCAGTTGGCTTGACCCTTGGCGATCACGACCTTTTTGCCCGACAGCGTGATCTGCTCGCCGAAGGCGTCGGCAGTCTGGACCGACGGCGCCGGCGCCGGGGTCTGCTCGGCCGACGGCGTGGGTGAAGCCGAGGGGCTTGCGGCTGGAGCGGGGCTCGCCGACGGCGCTGGAGTTGGGCTCGCGGAGGCGGCCGGCGCGGGTGAGGTGGAGGGAGCCTGGGCCAGCGCGCTCCCGACCCCTAGCCAGATCGCTGCGGCCGGGATCAACGCGACCATGACAGAGCGGGGAAGGAAGGGGAGATTCATCCAGATTTCTCCATGGCCTCAAGGCAGGTGTCCCGATGCCGGCTACCCTAACACGCTGGCCGCGTGGCCGTCCCCTAACAGATCGGTCATCTGCCCTGCGGGCTGGTCATCCGCGCCAGATTGGCCATATAAGGCAGGCGGAATTTAGGGCATTTCATGAGCGCGCTCGCGGGTCACAGCTTTGCCAAGATGAACGGCATCGGCAACGAGATCGTCGTGGTCGATCTGCGCGATGCTGCCGGCAAAGTCACCGCGGCCGACGCGCGTGCCGTGGCGGTGAGCGTGCCTTATGACCAGCTCATGGTGCTGCAGCCGGCACGGCTCGCCGGCACCGAGGCTTTCATCAGGATCTACAACAATGACGGCTCGGAGGCCGGTGCCTGCGGCAACGGCATGCGCTGCGTGGTGCGGCGCCTGTTCGAAAAGACCGGACAGACCGCGGTCACCTTCGAGACCGCGGCGGGACTCTTGAACTGCTGGCAGGGGCCGGCGCCCGATCTCTACACCGTCGACATGGGCGCGCCAAAGTTTTCCTGGCAGGACATCCCGCTCGCGGAAGAGTTTCGCGACACCCGCTATATTGAATTGCAGATCGGCCCGATCGACAAGCCGATCCTGCATTCGCCCTCGGTGGTCAGCATGGGCAATCCGCACGCGATCTTCTGGGTCGACGACGTCAACGCCTATGACCTCGAACGCTTCGGGCCGTTGCTGGAAAACCATCCGATCTTCCCGGAGCGCGCCAATATCACGCTCGCGCACATCGTCGACCGCGATCACATCACCATCCGCACCTGGGAGCGCGGCGCGGGGCTCACAAAAGCCTGCGGCTCGGCGGCCTGTGCCACCGCGGTCGCGGCGGCGCGGCTGAAGCGCGCCAACCGCAATGTCGAGATCGCGCCGCCCGGCGGCAAGCTTGCGATCGAATGGCGCGAGCGCGACGACCATGTGCTGATGACCGGCGCGGCGTCGTTCGAATATGAGGGAAAATTCGATCCGGCGCTGTTCGCCTCAGTCGCGTAAGCCGTGAGCGTCGAGGTCATCACCTTCGGCTGCCGCCTCAACGCGTTCGAATCCGAGGTGATCGCGCGCGAGGCGGAAAATGCCGGGCTCGAGCAGACCATCGTCATCAACAGCTGCGCCGTCACCAACGAGGCGGTGGCGCAGGCGCGGCAACAGGTCCGCCGGCTGAAGCGCGAACGGCCGGATGCGCGCATCGTCGTCACCGGCTGCGCGGCGCAGACGCAAAGCGCGATGTTCGCCGATATGGCCGAGGTCGACCGCGTCATCGGCAATGACGACAAGATGCGCAGCGACGCCTGGCGCGCGGCGCGGCACGCTTTCGATATCGATGCGAGCGAGAAGGTCGCCGTCAGCGACATCATGGCCGTCAAGGAGATGGCGCCGCATCTCGTCGACGGTTTTCAGCGCGGCCTGCCGCGTGTCTTCGTCCAGGTGCAGAACGGCTGCGACCATCGCTGCACTTTCTGCATCATTCCCTTCGGCCGCGGCAATTCGCGTTCGGTGCCGATGGGCGCGGTGGTCGAGCAGGTGCGCATACTCGCCGAACGCGGCCATGCCGAGATCGTGCTGACCGGCGTCGATCTGACGAGTTATGGCGCCGATCTGCCGGGCGCTCCGAAACTCGGGCAACTGGTGAAACAGATCCTGCGGCATGTGCCGGAGCTGAATCGCCTGCGGATTTCATCGATCGATTCGATCGAGGCGGATCAGGACTTGTTGGATGCGATCGCGGATGATGCGCGGCTGATGCCGCATTTGCATCTGTCGCTGCAATCCGGCGACGATCTGATCCTGAAGCGGATGAAGCGGCGGCATTTGCGGAACGATGCCATCGAGTTCTGTCAGCAGGTGCGGCGGCTGCGGCCGGATATCGCGCTCGGCGCCGATATCATCGCGGGTTTCCCGACCGAGACCGAAGAAATGTTTGCGCGGTCGCTCGATCTCGTCGAGGAATGCGGCCTCACCTTCCTGCATGTGTTTCCCTATTCGCCACGGCCCGGCACGCCGGCCGCGCGGATGCCTCAGGTCGCAGGCGGCGCGATCAAGGAGCGCGCGAAGCGGTTGCGCACGGCGGGAGAGGTCGCGTTGCTGCGGCGACTGGCGTCAGAAGTAGGCAGCACGCGCGAAGTGCTGATCGAAAGCGCGACGCAAGGGCGCACCGAGCATTTTGTTCCGGTGACGATTGCCGGTGAAAAGCCCGGCGCGGTGCGACGGCTAACGATCACCGGACATGATGGTTTGCGGCTGATTGCCTAATTCCGCCGTCGTCGCCCGGCTTGACCGGGCGACCCAGTACGCCGCGGCTTATCGTTTCAATCGCTGGCGTCTCTGGAATACTGGATCACCCGCTTTCGCGGGTGATGACAGCAGAGAGTGTGGCGATGCCGCGCCTACTCCCCATTCCATCCGCACGCCCGGAGCCGCTGGTGCATGTGCTCCGGCGCGGGCGCCACCACGTGCACCGGCTCCTTGTTCTTCGAAATCGGAATCCCGATCTCGCGCGAGTGCAGATGCAGTCGCGGCTCGCCGAAGCGCGGGCCGTTGCCGTAGATGTTGTCGCCGACGATCGGCCAGCCCTGGCTCGCCGCATGCACGCGCAATTGATGGGTGCGGCCGGTGACCGGTTCCATGGCAAGCCAGGCGAGGCCGTCGCTGCGGCCGAGCACCTTCCAGCTGGTGATGGCTTGCTGTCCCTCCGGATCGGGCTTCTGCCACCAGCCGCGCTCGGCATTCAGCCTGCCGAGCGGTAAATCGACCGTGCCCTCGTCCTCGGCTGGACCGCCTTCGACCACGGCCCAATAGGTCTTTGAAATCCTTCCGTGCTTGAACAACAGGCCGAGCGAGGCGGTCGCCTTGCGATGCCGCCCAAGCACCAGGCAGCCGGAAGTGTCCTTGTCCAGCCGATGCGCCAGCACCGGCGGCCGCGGCAGGCCAAAGCGCAGCGCATCGAAGGAAGCTTCGAGATTGGGTCCCCCCTTGGGCCCGCGATGCACGGGCAGGCCGGCCGGCTTGTCGATGACCAGCATCAGCCCGTCGCGGTGGAGCACGCGGGAGAGGATTTCTTCCGCGGTCAGTTGGGGAACATCGATCGATCGGTCAAGGCTTTCGCTCATGGCACGAAACGGCTAACACGTCCGCGCCATGAACGATACCGCTTCGGATGCACCCAAACTGAGCTGGTGGCGGCGGCTGTCCAGCGGGCTGAAGCGGACCTCGTCTTCGCTTGGCACCGCGGTCGCCGATCTCGTCACCAAGCGCAAGCTCGACCGCGCGATGCTCGATGACATCGAGGATGTGCTGCTGCGCGCAGATCTCGGCAGCGACGTCGCCGCGCGCATTGCAGAGGCGGTCGGCGCCGGGCGCTATGACAAGGCGATCTCGGCTGACGAAGTGAAGAGCGTCGTCGCGATCGAGGTCGAGAAGGTGCTCTCACCCGTGGCGCGGCCTCTGGTGATCGATGCCGCGCAAAAACCGTTCGTGATCCTCGTGGTCGGCGTCAACGGCTCCGGCAAGACCACCACGATCGGCAAGCTCTCTGCGAAATTTTCCACCGAAGGCCGCAAGGTAATGCTGGCCGCCGGCGACACGTTCCGTGCGGCGGCCATTGAGCAGCTCAAGGTCTGGGGCGAGCGTACCGGATCGCCGGTGATTTCGGGCGCGCAAGGCTCGGACTCCGCCGGCCTCGCTTTCAACGCGCTGACGGCAGCGAAGGAACAGAAGGTCGATGTGCTGCTGATCGACACCGCCGGCCGCCTGCAGAACAAGGCCGAGCTGATGAAGGAGCTGGAAAAGGTCGTGCGCGTCATCCGCAAGGTGGACGCATCGGCGCCGCATGCGGTGCTATTGGTGCTCGATGCCACGGTGGGACAAAATGCGCTGTCGCAGGTCGAGGCGTTTCATCGTACGGCAGGCGTCACGGGTCTGGTGATGACCAAGCTTGACGGCACGGCGCGCGGCGGCATCCTGGTGGCGCTGGCGGAGAAGCACAAACTGCCGGTGCATTTCATTGGCGTCGGCGAGGGCGTCGACGATCTCGCGCCGTTCGCGGCGAATGACTTCGCGAAAGCGATCGCAGGGATTGAGGATTGATGGACAAGACGCAGCCGCACCCGCTGTTCAAGCTGGCGACCGAGCTCGGTCCGCTGGTCGTATTCTTTATCGTCAACGCGAAATTCCATCTGTTCGTCGCCACCGGCGCCTTCATGGTCGCGATCGTGGCCGCGATGATCGCATCCTATGTGGTGACGAAGCATGTGCCGCTGATGGCGATGGTCACCGGCGTGATCGTGCTGGTGTTCGGCACCCTGACGCTCGTGTTGCATGACGAGACCTTCATCAAGGTCAAGCCGACCATCATCTACAGCCTGTTCGCGCTGGTGCTTGGCGGCGGCCTTCTGTTCGGCCGCTCCTTCATCGCCGTCATGTTCGACCAGATGTTCAACCTGACGCCGCAGGGCTGGCGTATCCTCACCCTGCGCTGGGCGCTTTTCTTTGCGGGGATGGCTGTCCTGAACGAGGTGGTCTGGCGCACCCAGACCACGGATTTCTGGGTGAACTTCAAGGTCTTCGGCGTGACACCGCTGACCATGATCTTCGCCATCACGCAGATGTCGCTGGTCAAGCGCTACCACATCGAGCCGGTGTCGCTGGAAGCGAGCGATGCGGCAGAGGGCGATGTGAGCAAAGGGTAGGTTTCTCTCTCCGTCGTTCCGGGATGGTCCGAAGGACCAGACCCGGAACCTCGAGATTCCGGGTTCGGCTCTTCGAGCCGCCCCGGAATGACGACGGGATTAGCTTCCCGCTTTCATCGCCTTGTCGATCTCCGCCCGTACCACGCTGTCGATATTGTCCGGCGTGATCGGGCCGACCAGCTTGTAGACGATCTTGCCCTCGCGGCCGACGATGAAGGTTTCCGGCACGCCATAGACGCCCCACTCGATCGCGGCACGGCCGTTGCCATCGACGCCGACCATGCCGAAGGGATTGCCGTACTGGCCGAGGAATCGGCGCGCGTTCTCGGACGAGTCCTTGTAGTTGATGCCGACCATCTGCAGCCGCGTGTCCTTGCCGAGCTCGGTCAACAGCCGTGCCTCGTCATGGCAGGGCACGCACCAGGACGCCCAGACATTGACGACGCTGACCTTGCCCTTGAAGGCGGCGGGATCGAGTCCGGGCACGGCCTTGCCGTTGACAGCGAGGCCATCGAGCGCCGGCAATGCCGCCTGCGGCGCCGGACGGCCGATCAGCGCCGACGGAATTCTGGAGGGATCGCCATCGCCGAGCCGGAACCAGAACAGCACGGCAAGACAGGCGAAAACGATCAGGGGCAGCAGCATCATGAACATGCGGCGCCGCGGTGCTGTCTCCGACGTGATCTGCTCGCTCATGACAGCTCCGTTGCACTGCGCCCCGAACGTCGCGTCACGCCGCGCTCGTCGAGCTCGCGCAGGCGCTGCGTCTGGCTGCGATAATCGGCAACGACCCAGCCGATCAGGATCGCGAGCACGACGGCCACCAGCGCGTAGGCGGTCACGATGAAAGGTGCGTAGGGACCGAGCGACATGTCAGGCTGCACGCTGGTTCGCCTGCATCATCTGCAGGCTGCGCACCCGGCGGCGCAAAATCTCGTTGCGCATCGCCGCCAGATGCAGCGTGAGGAACAGCAGCGTAAAGGCGACCGCCATCACTAATAGCGGAATCAGGAAGGCGCGGTCGAGCGTCGAGCCGCCCATCCGCAACACCGAGGCCGGCTGGTGCAGCGTGTTCCACCAGTCGACCGAGAATTTGATGATCGGCAGGTTGATCGCGCCGACCAGGGTCAACACCGCCGCGGCGCGCGCCGCGCGCGAGGGGTCTTCGACGGAGCGCCACAGCGCCATCAGGCCGAGATACATCAAGAACAGGATCAGCACCGAGGTGAGCCGCGCGTCCCATTCCCAATAGGTGCCCCACATCGGCCGGCCCCAGAGCGAGCCGGTGACGAGCGCGAGGAAAGTGAAGGCGGCGCCGATCGGCGCGGCCGATTTCGCCGCGACGTCGGCGAGCGGATGCCGCCATACCAGCGTGCCCAATGCTGCGACGCTCATCACCCCCCAGACGAACATCGACAGCCACGCATTGGGCACGTGGATGAACATGATCTTTACGGTCGCGCCCTGCTGATAGTCGTCGGGAGCCGTCGCCGATTGGTAGAGCCCGATCGCGAGCAGGATCGCAGTCGCGCCGACAAGCCACGGCAATACGCGCGCGGTGAGCGCGAGGAATTTGGTGGGATTGGCGAGGTCGGTCAGCGTCATGGTCGGCGTCATCGTCAGCGTCCTGGCATCCTGATAGTCGCGCAGGGCTTCGCGTGCAATTGACATAAGGCCGCTCGGCAAGAGTTGATCGGCATCAATCCAGCCCCTGACGCAGGCTTGCGGCCGCCGCGAATGGCCCGATCACGAAACTCACCAGCGACAGCGCGCACAGGATCGCAAACGGCGCGCCGAAACCCTGCGGCCCCGTGATCGCGGCTTCGGACGCCGCGACGCCGAAGATCAGCACAGGGATCGACAGCGGCAGCACCAGAACCGCGAGCAAAAGGCCGCCGCGATGGAGCGTCACGGCGAGCGCGGCGCCGATCATGCCGGTAAAGGTCAGCGCCGGTGTTCCCGCGAGCAGGGTCAGTGCGACAGCCGCGGTCGAAAGTGTGTCGAGATTGAGCAGGAGGCCGAGCACCGGCGTTGCGACGATCAGCGGCAGGCCGGCGGCGATCCAGTGCGCCAGCGCCTTTGCGCCGCAGGCGAGCTCCAGCGGCGTTCGGCTCATCACGATGAGATCGAGCGAGCCGTCCTCATGGTCGGCCGTGAACAGGCGGTCGAGGGTGAGCAGGCTCGCGAGCAGCGCGCCGAGCCAAAGGATGGCGGGGCCGAGCCGCGCCAGCAGCTTCAGGTCAGGGCCGACCGCGAACGGCATCAGCACCACCACGCTGAGGAAGAACAGGACGCCGATCAGCGCGCCGCCGCCGACGCGCAGCGCGATCCTGATGTCGCGCCGGATCAGGGCGGCCAGCGCGGTCACAATGCGCCCCCGATCTTCAATTCGCGCGCTTCGAGCCCCAATGGCCCGTGGGTCGCCGCCACGATCAGCCCGCCGCGGGCGAGATGGTCGCGCATCAGGCCCGCAAACAGCTCCTGTCCCGCCGCATCGAGTGCCGCGGTCGGTTCATCCAGCAGCCAGAGCGGCCGGCGGACCGCGAGCACTCGCGCCAGCGACAGCCGGCGGCGTTGGCCGGCCGAAAGATACGCGGCCGGCAAATGGGCGGCATGGTCGAGCCCGACCGCCTCCAGGCTTTTGCCGGCGTCAGAAACTTCGCCGCCCAGGAAATCCCGCCAGAAAGCGAGATTCTCCATCACGCTCAGCGCCGGCTTCAGCGCGTCGCGGTGGCCGAGATAATGCGCCTGTTCGGCCAGCGTCAGCTCGGCCCCGCCGCCGGCAAGCGCGATCGCGCCTTCGGTGGGCATCAACAGGCCCGCGATCAGCCGCAGCAGCGAGGTCTTGCCTGATCCGTTGGGACCGGTGACTGCCAGCAATTCGCCCGCTTCCGCCGCGAAATCGAGCCCGGCAAACACCTCGCGGCCGCCCCGCACGCATCTCAAATTTTGCCCGGACAGCCGCATGTTTGTCCTGTCACAGCCCTCTGAAATCTTTGGCTACCGTGAGAATTTTTGCGCCCTGCAATGCTGCAGCACGCTTGTCGGTGTGGCGGCTTCATTGGAAAGATTCTATAAGCCCGGAACTGTTTGCAGCACGTGAAGGCGGCTGCAAGCCTTCAAGCTAAAACCGCGCTCGCCGGTGTTATAATACCCTTGCCGGGTATAACGGACAATTGGGATTTCCTCACATGACCTCTCTCGACAGCTTCAAATGCCAGAAGACCCTCAAGGTCGGCGGCAAGACATACGTCTATTACAGCCTGCCCGCCGCGGAGAAGAACGGTCTCAAGGGGATTTCGAAGCTGCCTTACTCGATGAAGGTGCTGCTGGAAAACCTGCTGCGCAACGAGGACGGCCGCACCGTCAAGAAGGACGACATCGTCGCGGTCGCGAAGTGGCTGAAGAAGCGCAAGCTCGAACATGAGATCGCCTTCCGCCCGGCGCGCGTCCTGATGCAGGATTTCACCGGCGTGCCGGCGGTGGTCGATCTCGCCGCGATGCGCAACGCGATGCAGGCGCTCGGTGGCGACGCGGAGAAGATCAACCCGCTGGTGCCGGTAGATCTGGTGATCGACCACTCGGTGATCGTGAACTTCTTCGGCGACAACAAGGCGTTCGGCAAGAACGTGGTCGAGGAATACAAGCAGAACCAGGAACGCTACGAGTTCCTGAAATGGGGCCAGAACGCGTTTTCGAATTTCTCCGTGGTGCCGCCCGGCACCGGCATCTGCCACCAGGTCAATCTCGAATACCTCGCGCAGACGGTGTGGACCAAGAAGGAGAAGATGACGGTCGGCAAGAAGACCGGCACCTTCGAGATCGCCTATCCGGATTCGCTTGTTGGTACCGACTCGCACACCACCATGGTCAACGGCCTCGCCGTGCTCGGCTGGGGCGTCGGCGGCATCGAGGCGGAAGCCTGCATGCTCGGCCAGCCGCTGTCGATGCTGTTGCCGGAAGTGGTCGGCTTCAAACTTAAAGGCCAGCTCAAGGAAGGCGTCACCGCGACCGACCTCGTGCTCACCGTGACGCAGATGCTGCGCAAGCAGGGCGTGGTCGGCAAGTTCGTGGAATTCTTCGGCCCCGGCCTCGATTTTCTCTCGGTCGCAGACAAGGCGACCATCGGCAACATGGCTCCGGAATATGGCGCGACCTGCGGCTTCTTCCCGGTCGATGCCGCGACCATCGATTATCTGAAAACCTCGGGCCGCAAGGCAGATCGCGTCGCGCTGGTGACGTCCTATGCCAAGGCGCAAGGCCTGTTCCGTACCGCCAAGTCGGCCGACCCGGTGTTTACGGAAACGTTGACGCTCGATCTTGCCTCTGTGGTGCCGTCGATGGCCGGACCGAAGCGTCCCGAGGGCCGCGTGGCGCTGCCGGCGGTTGCGGAAGGTTTCGGGACCGCGCTGGCGGGCGAATACAAGAAGCCCGGCGAAGCCTCGAAGCGCTTTCCGGTCGACAACCATAATTTCGACCTCGGCCACGGCGACGTGGTGATCGCGGCGATCACATCCTGCACCAACACTTCCAATCCGAGCGTGCTGATCGGCGCGGGTCTGCTGGCGCGCAACGCCGCCGCCAAGGGCCTGAAGGCAAAGCCCTGGGTCAAGACATCGCTGGCGCCGGGCAGCCAGGTGGTCGCGGAATATCTCACCAACTCCGGACTGCAGGCCGAGCTCGACAAGGTCGGCTTCAACCTGATCGGCTTCGGCTGCACCACCTGCATCGGCAATTCGGGTCCGCTGCAGGAAGACATTTCCAAATCGATCAACGACAACGGCATCGTCGGCGCGGCCGTATTGTCGGGTAACCGCAACTTCGAAGGCCGCGTTAGCCCGGACGTGCAAGCCAACTATCTGGCCTCGCCGCCGCTGGTCGTGGCCTACGCGTTGGCCGGAACGGTGACCAAGGATCTCGCGGTCGAGCCGATCGGCGAAGGCAAGGACGGCAAGCCGGTGTATCTCAAGGACATCTGGCCGACGACCAAGGAGATCAACGCAGTGATGAAGAAGTTCGTCACCGCCACGATCTTCAAGAAGCGTTATGGCGACGTCTTCAAAGGCGACACCAACTGGCGCAAGATCAAGACCGTCGAGAGTGAGACCTATCGCTGGAACATGAGCTCGACCTATGTGCAGAACCCGCCTTACTTCGAAGGCATGAAAATGGAGCCGGAGCCGATCGTCGACGTCGTCGATGCGCGGATCCTCGCGATGTTCGGCGACAAGATCACCACCGACCACATCTCGCCGGCCGGTTCCATCAAGCTGACTTCGCCTGCCGGAAAATATCTGTCCGATCACCAGGTGCGTCCGGCCGATTTCAACCAGTACGGCACGCGGCGCGGCAACCATGAAATCATGATGCGTGGCACCTTCGCCAACATCCGCATCAAGAACTTCATGCTGAAGGGTGCGGATGGAAACATTCCGGAAGGCGGTTTGACAAAACACTGGCCCGACGGCGAGCAGATGTCGATCTACGAGGCCGCGATGAAGTACCAGCAGGAGAACGTGCCGCTGGTGGTGTTCGCCGGCGCCGAGTACGGCAACGGCTCCTCGCGCGACTGGGCCGCGAAGGGCACCCGGTTGCTCGGGGTGCGTGCAGTGATCTGCCAGAGCTTCGAGCGCATCCACCGCTCCAACCTTGTCGGCATGGGTGTGCTGCCGTTAACCTTTGAGGAAGGGACTTCCTGGTCTTCGCTCGGGCTGAAGGGCGATGAGAAAGTAACCATCCGCGGCCTGCAGGGCGATCTGAAGCCGCGGCAGAAACTGACCGCCGAGATCGTTTCCTCTGACGGCAATCTGCAGCGGGTGTCGCTGCTCTGCCGGATCGATACGCTGGACGAGCTCGATTACTACAGGAACGGCGGCATCCTGCATTATGTGCTGCGCAAGCTCGCGGCGTAGCGCGAGATGAGCGCCGCCTCACTGCGAAGTGAGTGGGAGCCGATTTGCTCACCGCGAAGTGAATGGCGACTGGTTTGGAGGCGGCCTAAGACGAGGGCCGCCTCCTTGCGTTTCGGGGCAGTTCGAGCCCGTAAAAGTACGGATGGTAGAGTATGACAGCGACGATGGCCCATAATCTGATTTCGCGGTGGTCCGGTGCCCTCGGAATCTGTGCGATTGTCGCCGTCATCCGCCCCGCCCATGCCGATCCCCGCGCGGTGGTGGAGCTCTTCACTTCGCAAGGCTGCTCGTCCTGCCCGCCCGCCGACAAGATCATCGGCGAGCTCGCAAAGGATCCTTCCGTCATCGCGCTGAGCATGCCGATCGACTACTGGGACTATCTCGGGTGGAAGGACACGCTGGCGGATTCGCGTTTCTCCGCGCGCCAGAAAGCCTATTCGCGGATGCGCGGTGACCGCGACGTCTACACGCCGCAAGCCGTGATCAACGGATCGTTGCATGTGATCGGCAGCGACCGTGAAAGCATCGAGAATGCGATCCACACCACGGCCAAGGAGGATGGCGTGATGTCGATCCCGGTGACGATGACGCAGTCGGGCAAGCAGCTTACCGTGTCGGTCGCGGCCGCGAGCAAGGCGCCGGTTGCGCAGCACGGCGAGGTTTGGATCTGCTCGATCTCGAAGGCAGTCCCGATTTCGATCGCTCGCGGCGAAAACCGCGGCCAGGAAATCACCTACCACAACGTGGTGCGCAACCTCGTGAAGCTCGGCGACTGGAACGGCAGTTCCGGAAGCTGGACCGTGCCGCTCGAGAATGTCGCGCATGACGGCGTCGATGCCGCAGTCGCCTATGTCCAGGACGGCAGCCGCGACAAGCCGGGCCCGATGCTGGGCGCAGCGTACACGTCGCTGCACTAATTCTTCGGAAAACTGACGCTCGCGATTCCCGCGCTCCATAGCGCGGTGCGAATCGCTGGCCGCTAAAAACAAAAAGGACCAACTCGCGTTGGCCCAGTGTGTGATTTCTGCGTTAGGTCCGGTCCCGACGATCCCGGGGGGCTGGGGGCTGAGGAATCCGAAACCGAAAGAACCGGACCAACGCAGTGTCTTGTTCTCGCAATCTAGGAGGGCGGGCGGTTGGCAGAAGTGGGGCGGTATTATGATTCTTGCTAACGATCCCGTGACGGCTGGAACACGATGGAATCAGGAGAATTCAATCGTGCTCTAGATACTTGATTGAGCATGATCTTTTCGGAGTTGCCGGCACGGCCGAAGCAACGTGCAACACGGCAGCTCTGTCGCCGAAACGCGTGCGGAAAACAGGGGGTCGCTTTGCCAGAATTTGGACAATCCGCCGTGCCTGTTCCACTCTGATTCGCAAACCGCCCCTTGCGGCGGGCCGCCATTGGCGCAATCATGTCAAGGACATGACAGGAGGCGCGCCATGAGTTTGATTTCGGAGGATACCGATCCAAGCGGAAGTCACGCAGCGGCGCGCGCCGCCGTTGCGAGTCCGATGCCGAACCGGGTGACTTTCAATCGTCTCGAGCTCAATCGAATCTTGAATCTGTACGGCCGCATGGTCGCTGACGGCGAATGGCGTGATTATGCCATCGATTTCCTGAAGGATAGAGCGGTGTTCTCGGTGTTCCGCCGCGCATCCGAGGTTCCCATTTACCGGATCGAGAAGGATCCGCGCATTTCACGCAAGCAGGGCATGTACAGCGTGATCTCGGCGACCGGTCTGATCCTGCGCCGCGGCCATGAACTCGACCGCGTGCTGCTGGTGATCGACCGCAAGCTGGCGGTTGTCTGACCTAACCGGACGCCGCTGGCTGCGTGGCGCGGGCGCGGGCGATCTCGTAGGCCGCGACATGCGTGCGAGCGAGATCGAGGATCGGCGTTGCCACGCCGAGGCCGCGCGCCCGAGCAACCATATCCCCCAATATATGTTCGCCTTCCGTGGTCGATCCGCGTTCGATGTCGCGCAGCATCGACCATTTGATCGGCGAGCCGACCGTCGTGATCAGCTTGTGGTCGAATTCGATGAAGGCGGGCCGCGGCGGAAAGCCCGAGGCCGTGGCGACGGCGCAGCACTCGTCGAACAGGGCAAACATCGCCTCGCGCCCGCCAGGCGATGCGAGGATGTCGCCGATGCAGGCACGCATCAGGCAGGTGATGCCGGCGCCGAGGCCGAGCTGCACGAACTTTTCCCACATGTCCTGCATGACCACGCCGCTGGCGCGCGCGTCGATCCCTGCAACGCCGATCGCAGCTTCGATTGCACGGACGCGCTCCGTTGAATCGCCCGCGACCTCGCCAAAAACGAGGTCATGGATCGGATGGAAGTGTGCCACGCGGCCCTCGGGATCGAGGCCGGCGCTGATATTGGCCATTCCGCCCAGCACGTGCTTTACGCCGAATTTGGCGCTCAGCCGGTCGATATGGCCCAGGCCGTTCAAAACGGGCAGGATCGCCGTGGCAGGCCCGACCGCAGCCGCGAACTGATCCATCGCCTCGTCGAGCGAATAGGATTTCACGCCGAGCAGGATGAGATCGAAGGGATCGCGAACGGCTTCCGGCGCGATGGTCTTGACCGGCACCGCGAAATCGCCGTGCGGGCTTTTCACCTGCAGTCCTGTGTGCGCGAGTTGCGCGGCACGGCCAGGGCGCACCATGAAGGTGACGTCACGGCCGGCACGGACGAGACAGGCGCCGAAATAGCCGCCCAGCGCGCCAGCACCGATCACCAGAATACGCATGCACCGTCTCCCGGCCTGAAGATCATTCCATCGTTGGTCGGGTATCACAGGGCACCGTCACGTGCCAGCGACGTTAGGCATTGTCCGACGGCACCGTGCTTGCGCCTTCGCCGAGCGCGAGCTGCATCATCACGGTGTCGAGCCAGCGGCCGAATTTGAGGCCGACATTGGGGTGCGTGCCGATCATCTCAAATCCGCAGCGCCTGTGCAGGCCGACCGATCCGGCATTGGCGGAATCGCCGATGACCGCGATCATCTGCCGGTGGCCGCGCGCCTCGCACTCGCTGAGCAGGCGCTGCATCAGCAGCAGGCCGATGCCGCGGCGGTGGATCGCGGGCTTGAGATAGATCGAATTCTCCACCGTGAAGCGGTAGGCGGGCCGCGGCCGGTAGGGGCCGGCATAGGCGTAGCCGATCACCTCGCCGGCGACTGCGGCGACGAAATAGGGAAAGCCGCCGTCCACCAGCGCGCGAAAGCGCCGCGTCATCTCGGCAAGGTCGGGCGGGGTGAGTTCGAACGTCGCGGTGCCATGGCGCACCGCGTGCTCATAGATCTCGGTGATGAAGGGAAGGTCGGCTTCGGTGGCGGGTCTGATTTCGGGCGCGGACATGGGGCGAAAATATCAGCACGCCGCGCTCGATCAACGCTCTTCATCGCGCCAAAAACAAAGCCCCGGCCAGGTGGCCGGGGCTCGTTCGTTCGAAATTCTTTGCCGATCAGTCGCGCTGTCCGAGCAGCTGCAGCAGCAGCGTGAACAGGTTGATGAAGTTCAGGTAGAGTGACAGGGCGCCGGTGATCGCCGCACGTTCTGCCACGTCCCCGCCCGCCGAGGCATAGCCGTAGATGTAGTCGTTCTTCAGCCGCTGGGTGTCGTAGGCGGTGAGGCCCGCAAACACGAGGACGCCGATCACCGACACCGCGAACTGCAGGAACGAGCTGGCCAGGAACAGGTTCACCAGGCTCGCGATGACGATGCCGATCAGGCCCATGAACAGGAACGATCCCATCCCGGTCATGTCACGCTTGGTGGTGTAGCCGTAGAGGCTGAGCGCGCCGAAGGTCGCCGCGGTGATGAAGAACACCCGCACGATCGAGGTGTGGGTGTACACCAGGAAGATCGACGACAGCGAGACACCCATCAGCGCCGAGAATACCCAGAACAGCAGCTGGGCGGTCGAAGGCGCGAGACGGTTGATGCCGGCCGAAATCACGAACACCATGGCGAGCGGCGCCAGGATGAACAGCCATTTCAGCGGGCTCACGAACATCGCGTAGCCGAACGGCGTCAGGAACGCGCTGCCGATCTTGGCCGCGGCGCCGGACGGATCCGAAGTCACCGCCGCCATGTAGATGCCGAGCGCGGCCAGGCCGGTGATGGCGAGGCCAATGCTCATGTAGTTGTAGATGCGCAGCATGTAGGCGCGCAGACCAGCATCGACGGTCGCGGCATCAGCGCGCCCGGCGACCCGGCCGAAGGGGGATGTGTAATTGCGGTCAAAGTCCGACATGGTCGAATGTCCCGTGGTTGTCCGTCGAACGCTGTAAGCTTCGTGTAAGCTTCGTGTCGCCGGCTGCTCGAAATCTATCTCAGATGGTTTGGTTTGCGGACATTAATTTTGCGTCATCAAACCGCGCCATCCGACATGCACGTTATGTGGTTCTTTCAACCAAAACTACCATAGCCGGAAGGCGTCGCCATGCGCGGCTGAATGTCGCTCTCCCACGCTGTTCCCGGCTTCGCGAGTGCGAAATTCCATAAACAATATAAATTGCATAAAGACGCGGGCGTTCGGCGTTAACTTCAGGTAGCGCCGCTTCAATTTGTCATAGGTTGCGCAGCACCGAGGCCGGCTTCTGGTTCAATGCGAGCAGTGTGCCGACAAGGCCGAGTCCGACAGTCACGATGAGGGCTGCGATGACGACGCCCGTGGCACTGCCGGCCTGCCAGACGAAGCTCAGCGTCATCAGCCGCGTCACGATCAGATACGCCGCCACGGAACCCGCGATCACGCCGAACACCGCGGTGGCAAAACCGATCAGGAGATATTCGAGCACATAGGCGCCGAGCAGCCGCGCGCGCGTGGCGCCCAGCGTCTTGAGGATGACGGCGTCATAGACGCGGTGGCGATGGCCGGCGGCGAGCGCGCCGCCGAGCACCAGGATTGCCGAGATCAGGGTGACCGCGCTGGCGCCACGGATCGCGAGCGCCAGGTTGGTGACGACGGAGCCGATGGTTTCCATCACCTCGCGCACCCGCACGCTCGTCACCATCGGGAAGTGGTCGGCGACTTGCTTGATGATGCGCGCATCATCCTGCGCGTTCCCATGGCTCTCGGTCAGTGTCGCAATATGGCTGTGTGGCGCGCCCTTGAAGGCATTGGGCGAGTACACCAGAACGAAATTGATGCCGAGCCCCTGCCAGTCGATACTACGCATGTTGCCGATCTTCGCCGGGATGTCGCGGCCGAGCACATTGACCACGATCTCGTCGCCGAGCTTGAGCTTCAAACCGTCCGCGATCTTCTTCTCGATCGAGACCAGCGGCGGACCATTGTAGTCGGCGCCCCACCATTCGCCCTCGACGACCTTGGAGCCCTTCGGGATTTCGACGGTGTAGGTCAGGCCGCGGTCGCTGTGCAGCACCCATTCGGAATCGCTGGAAGGGTTCAATTGCTCGGCGCGCACGCCGCGCGCGGCGACGATCCGCCCGCGCAGCATCGGCACGTCTTCCACCGTGGCGTCCGGCTCGGTCTTGCGCAGGAAGTCGCCGAAGCGGTCGGCCTCGGAGGAGGGGATGTCGATGAAATAGAACGACGGCGCGTGCTCGGGCAGCGCCGCCAGGAATTGCCGGCGCAGATTGCCGTCGATCTGGGTGATGGTGACGAGCACGGCGAGCCCCAGGCCGAGCGACAGCACGACCGAGGGCGTCAGTGCGCCGGGCCGGTAGATATTGGTGATCGCAAGCCGCAGCATGGTGAAGCGCGAGCGCGGCAGCCGGCGCGCCACCGCCATCACCACTTCGGCGATGCCGCGCAACAGCGCGAACACGATTATCGCGGAGACCACGAACACCGCGGCGACGCGCTTGTCATAGGCGAGCCCGATCACGACCGCGATCAACAGCGCGATCACGACCAGCATCAGCACCAGGTAGCGCCAGCGCGGCCGGCGCCGTTCGGCGCTGACCGCCTCGCGGAACAGCGCCGCCACCGGCACGTCATGGACGCGGCCGAGCGGCCACAGGCCGAAGGCGAGCGCGGTCAGGAGGCCATAGACCAGCGACAGCGCGAGTTCGCTCGGATGGATCGCCGGCACCACCGGCAGCGGCAGCAATTTGCCGAACAGGCCGACAATGACGAATGGTAGCGCCGCGCCGGCCACAAGCCCGATCACCGAACCGATGCTCGCGATCACGACGACCTGCGTCAAATAGATCGCGAACACGTCGCGGCCGGTGGCGCCGAGCGCCTTGAAGGCGGCGATCACGTCGAGGCGGCGATCGATATGGCTCTTCACCGCATTGGCCACGCCGACACCGCCGACCAGCAGCGCGGCGAGGCCAACGAGGGTCAGGAACTGCGTGAAGCGGTCGATGTTACGCTCGAGCTGCGGCGAGGCATTGGCGCGGCTGCGCACTTCCCAGCCGGCCTCGGGAGCCGCCGTCTTGGCGTCCTCCATCAGCGCGCTAACGGCGCGATCATCCGACGCATTGTCCGGCAGCTTCACGCGATAGTTCCAGCGCACGAGGCTGCCGGGCTGGATCAGCCCGGTGGCGCGTAGGGCGTCCTGGCTGATCAGGAAGCGCGGACCCAAGCCGATGCCGATGCCGAGCTTGTCCGGCTCGGATTCCACGGCGCTGCGGATCTGGAAGCGCGCATCGCCGACCGTCACGGAGTCGCCGACCTTCAGATCAAGCCGCGCCAGTAATGTCGGATCGGCGGCGGCGCCGAACACACCGTCGCGTTCGCTCAAAATCTCGTTCAGTCGGCAGCGGCGGATTGAGCGTCACCTCGCCGATCGACGGATAGGTGCGGTCGACCGCCTTCATCTCGACCAGCGCCAGCCGGCCGTCGGCCGCGCGGGCCATGCCGCGCAGCGTCGCGATGGCGGAGACTTGCCCGCGCGAGCGCAGGAAGCCGAGCTCGTCCGGCGTGGCTTCGCGCTGGAATAACAGGAATGCGACGTCACCGCCCAGCAGATTGCGGCCCTCGCGCGCCATGCCCTCGCCGAGGCTGGCAGCGACCGAGCCGACGCCTGAAATCGCCATCACGCCGAGCGCGATGCAGGCGATGAAGACATAGAAGCCGCGCAGGCCGCCGCGCAGCTCGCGCAACGCATAACGTAGGCTGAGCCAGAGCGCATGGTTGCCGCGCGCGGGCTCAGCCGCAAGGCGCCCCAGGCTTTCCGACGCAAGGCTCATGAAGCGGCCACGGGATTGATGGTGCTGGTATCGATGCGGCCCGAACGGAGCCGCACCACGCGGTTGCAGCGCTGCGCCAGCGAGGTGTCGTGCGTCACCAGCACCAGCGTCATGCCGCGCTCGGCGTGTTTGGAGAACAAGAGGTCGACGATCTGCTTTCCCGTCGCCTCATCGAGATTGCCGGTCGGCTCGTCGGCGACGAGGATTGCGGGATCGGGTGCGAGCGCGCGGGCCAGCGCGACGCGCTGCTGTTCGCCGCCGGAGAGCTGGGTCGGATAATGATGCAGCCGGTCGCCGAGACCGACCGACGTCAACTCCTGCGCTGCAAGTTTGGCCGCGTCGGGATTGCCGGCAAGCTCGAGCGGCACCGCGACATTCTCCAGCGCCGTCATGGTCGGGATCAGGTGAAACGACTGGAAGACGATGCCGACCTGGCGGCCGCGGAAGCGGGCCAGCGCGTCCTCGTCGAGGGCATTGAAAGGCGTTCCATTGACCACCACGTCTCCACTGTCAGGACGTTCGAGGCCCGCCATCACCATCAGCAGCGTGGATTTTCCCGAGCCGGAGGGACCGATCAAGCCGATCGCTTCGCCGGATCCGACGCGCAGGCTGATGTCTTTCAGGATATGAACGCGCGCGGCACCGCTGCCGAGCGAGAGATTGACGTTGGAGATGGCAATGGTGTCCGCCGTAGCGCCGGCGAGCGAAGGAGATTCGATGAGGCTGTCCATGGCTTGGTCATATGGCACTTCCGCTCGCCTGGTCGAGAGGGGGCGAAGTGCCTTCGTGCACATCCTTGTGTTGACGATGGCCTTGACGGCCGCGGGTTCGGCGCTGGCGGGAAGCCCTGACGGCAATCAGGTCAAGCCGATCAAGATGGTGGTGCTCGGCGATTCGCTTTCCGCCGGCCTTGGCCTGTCGGCTTCCGATGCTTTCCCCGCCCGGCTGCAAAAAGCTTTGAAAGACAAGGGGATAAATGTCGAGATGACCAATGCCGGGGTGTCCGGCGATACCTCCTCGGGCGGCCTCGAGCGGCTCGACTGGTCGGTGCCCGAGGGGACCCGGGCGGTCATTGTCGAGCTCGGCGCCAATGACGCGCTACGCGGGCTCGACCCGGCCGTCACCCGCGCGGCGCTGTCAGACATTTTGACGCGGCTGAAGGCGCGTAACATTGCGGTCATGTTGTGCGGGATGATGGCGCCCCCGAATTACGGCCGCGATTATGCGGAGCGCTTCAACACCATCTATCCGGATCTGGCAAAATCCTTCGGCGTGCCGCTCTACCCGTTTTTTCTTGACGGCGTCGCTGCAGATGCCAAGCTCAACCAGGCCGACGGCATTCATCCGACGCCGCAAGGCGTCGACATCATCGTGAGAAACATGATGCCCACGGTGGAGGCATTTCTCGGCCCGCTCAGAGGGCAACAACCCTGAAAAACAGGCACCCATATGGTTTGCCGTTAGGGTTTACTACAGGAGGTTTCCGACCCGTTAACGCCACGTGCTTCGCAGAGTCACACAAGTCGGGTAGAAATTAGCCATCGGTGATTCGTCACCGGGATTTGTTTAAGGGGTTTGGTCTAGACTTGATCAGGTCAAACCCAAGCATCGGGAGTCCCAACGATGCCGCGTTTGTTTACTGGACTGGAAATCCCGGCCGACATCGGCCAGACGCTTTCTAGTTTGCGTGGCGGCCTTCCTGGCGCCCGCTGGATCGATCCCGAAAATTATCACGTCACCTTACGCTTCATCGGCGATATCGACGGCATCTCCGCCAACGAGATCGCGTCGATGCTGTTTCGGGTGAACCGGAAGCCGTTCGAGGTGAGGCTGCAGGGCCTTACCAGCTTCGGCGGCCGCAAGCCGCGCGCGGTGGTAGCTGCCATCGAGCCGAGCCGGCCGCTGATCGAACTGCAGGCCGAGCTCGAGCGCTTGATGCAGCGGATCGGACTCGATCCCGAGGGCCGCAAATTCACGCCGCATGTCACGCTGGCGCGGCTGCATGATGCGTCGAGCCAGGACGTGGCGGATTATCTCTCGGTCCGCGGCTATTTCCCGAGCCGGGCGTTCACCGCCGAGCGCTTCGTGCTGTTCTCCGCGCGCGCTTCCACCGGCGGCGGACCCTATGTGGTCGAGGATTCCTACGAACTGAGTGCGTGAGGCAGTCTCGCTGTCGTTGCCCGGCTCGACCGGGCAACCCAGTATTCCAGAGACGCCTCAGCTTGAATCGAGAAGACACTGCGTACTGGATGCCCCGCTTTTGCGGGGCATGACAGTGTTGTTGGGGTGACAGCATAGCGACCGCATACCCCCTGCACCAATTCCCGGCTTGCAATTTCCGCACGTTTGGGGCCGTAAGGTGGGCATGCTCTCCACCCCGCAGACCTCCTTTCTCAGCCACTATCAGGCCCTGATTTCCTCCGGCGCGATCGAGCCCGATGCGGCGCAGGCGGAAGCAGCGGACGCCTTTGCCGCGCTGGAGCGGCGGCTCGCGACCTACAAGCCCATCCGCAAGCAGGGCCTGCTCGGCCGGCTGTTCGCTGACAAGGACGAGGCACCGCCGCGCGGCCTTTACGTCCATGGCGAGGTCGGCCGCGGCAAGACCATGCTAATGGACCTGTTCTTCCAGGCAAGCCCGGTCATCCACAAGCGCCGTGCGCATTTCCACGAGTTCATGGCCGAGGTGCACGAGCGCATCTACGGCTATCGGCAGGAGATTTCGCGTGGGCAGCCTGTCAATGGCGGCGATGTGATCGCGCTGACGGCGCAGGCGATCTTCGACGAAGCCTGGCTGCTTTGCTTTGACGAGTTCCACGTCACCGATATCGCGGACGCGATGATCCTCGGCCGTCTCTTTGCAAAATTGTTTGAACTTGGCACCGTGGTGGTCGCAACCTCCAACGTTGCGCCCGACGATCTCTACAAGGGCGGGCTGAACCGCGCGCTGTTCCTGCCGTTCATCGTGCAGATCTCGGAGCATATGGACGTGATGCGGCTCGATGCCCGCGCCGATTTCCGGCTGGAGAAGCTCACGGGCGTCAAGATGTGGCTGGTGCCGGACGATCATGATGCCGCGGCCGCGCTCAACAAGGCCTGGGCGAAAATGACCGGCAATGCGCCGTGCAAGCCGCGCGAGATTTCGATCAAGGGCCGCATCCTGCACGTGCCGTGCTCCTCGCATGGCGTGGCGCGCTTCAGCTTCGCCGATCTCTGCGAGCAGCCGCTGGCGGCCTCCGACTACCTTCGCCTGGCCCGCGACTATCACACCATCCTGGTCGACCACGTGCCGGTCATGGATTACCCCGAGCGCAACGCCGCCAAGCGTTTCATCACCCTGATCGACACGCTTTATGACAACGCAGTGAAGCTGATGGCCTCCGCCGCGGCCGATCCGCTGTCGCTGTATCTGGCAACCGAGGGCAACGAGGCCAACGAGTTCAAGCGAACGTCCTCTCGGTTGATTGAAATGAGCTCGGAATCCTATCTGGCGCTGCCTCACGGCCACAAGGATTCCGCCGCCAGCGGCTCGACCACCGGGCTGGTCGAAACCTGATCGAAATCAGGGCAGGGCCGCCAAATGGGCATGGCGTGACTTGAACGGTCCGGTCTAAAGCGATAACCAGCCTGTCGGCTTTCCCCACCTCTCCCCGTTCGGGTTCAAAGGACAGATTTCCCATGGCGCGCGACAAGATTGCTTTGATTGGCTCCGGTCAGATCGGCGGAACGTTGGCTCACCTCATCGGGTTGAAGGAATTGGGCGACGTCGTGATGTTCGACATTGCCGAGGGCGTGCCGCAGGGCAAATCGCTCGACATCGCGCAGTCCTCGCCGGTCGACGGGTTTGACGCGCATCTCACCGGCGCCAATTCCTACGAGGCGCTCGACAACGCCAATGTCTGCATCGTCACCGCCGGCGTGCCGCGCAAGCCCGGCATGAGCCGCGATGATCTGCTCTCGATCAATCTCAAGGTGATGGAGCAGGTCGGCGCCGGTATCAAGAAATACGCGCCCGATGCCTTCGTGATCTGCATTACCAACCCGCTCGATGCCATGGTCTGGGCGCTGCAGAAGGCTTCCGGCCTGCCGCACAAGAAGGTGGTCGGCATGGCCGGCGTGCTGGATTCCTCGCGCTTCCGCTATTTCCTCGCCGACGAGTTCAACGTTTCCGTCGAAGACGTCACCGCCTTCGTGCTCGGTGGCCATGGCGACACCATGGTGCCGCTGGTGAAATATTCCACTGTCGCCGGCATTCCGCTGCCGGACCTGGTCAAGATGGGCTGGACCTCGCAGGCGCGCATCGACGAGATCGTCGACCGCACCCGCAATGGCGGCGCCGAGATCGTCAACCTGCTCAAGACCGGCTCGGCCTTCTACGCGCCGGCCGCCTCCGCCATCGCGATGGCCGAGAGCTATCTCAAGGACAAGAAGCGCGTGATGCCCTGCGCCGCGTACCTGAACGGCGAATACAGCGTGAAGGACATGTATGTCGGCGTGCCCGTCGTGATCGGAAGCAAGGGCGTCGAACGCATTGTCGAGATCGAACTCGGCGGCAAGGACCGCGAAGCCTTCGACAAGTCGGTCGGCTCCGTCCAGGGCCTGGTCGACGCCTGCAAGAAGATCGCGCCGGACCTGCTCGGCCGCTGATCGCACGGGCCGAGATCGACCCGGTCGTTCCTCGGCCCTTGCACTCCGATTGGTATATGGTATGCCAGACGAAAAATCGGCGTGAATTGATGGAATTCATCGCCAATAGGGTTTGGGGAGCGTCCTAGATGAATATCCACGAATATCAGGCCAAAGCCGTGCTTTCGGAGTTCGGCGTGCCGATTTCCAAGGGAGTCCCGGTCCTGAAGGCGGCAGACGCCGAGGCGGCGGCCAAGCAGCTCCCCGGCCCGATCTGGGTGGTGAAGAGCCAGATCCATGCCGGCGGCCGCGGCAAGGGCAAGTTCAAGGAAGCATCCGCCGGCGACAAGGGCGGTGTCCGCATCGCCAAGTCGACCACTGAGGTCGCCGAATATGCCAGGCAGATGCTGGGCGCGACGCTGGTCACGGTGCAGACCGGCCCGCACGGCAAGCAGGTCAACCGTCTCTACATCGAGGACGGCTCCGACATCGACAAGGAGTTTTATCTCTCGCTGCTGGTCAACCGCGAAACTAGCGAAGTCTCGTTCGTGGTTTCGACCGAAGGCGGCGTCAACATCGAGGACGTCGCGCACAAGACGCCTGAGAAGATCATCAGCTTCTCGGTCGATCCCGCCACCGGCATCATGAGCCATCACGGCC
Organism: uncultured Alphaproteobacteria bacterium; assembly: GCA_963802585.1. GTDB lineage: Bacteria > Pseudomonadota > Alphaproteobacteria > Rhizobiales > Xanthobacteraceae > Bradyrhizobium. The sequence goes on from CAWDJS010000035.1 coordinate 112,212, forward strand.
GCGCGGTGGCGAAGGCGCTCAATCTTTCCGGCGATCTCGCCAAGCAGGCCGAGAAGCTGACGACGCAGCTCTACAACGCCTTCGTCGCCAAGGACATGGCGATGCTGGAGATCAATCCGCTGGTCGTCACCAAGCAGGGCCAGCTTCGCGTGCTGGATGCCAAGGTGTCGTTCGACGACAACGCGATGTTCCGCCATGCCGACGTGGCGGCGCTGCGCGACGAGACCGAGGAAGACGCCAAGGAAATCGAGGCCGCGAAATACGACCTCAATTATGTCACGCTCGATGGTACCATCGGCTGCATGGTCAACGGCGCGGGCCTGGCCATGGCGACCATGGACATCATCAAGCTCTATGGCATGGAGCCTGCCAACTTCCTCGACGTCGGCGGCGGCGCCACCGTGGAGAAGGTGGCCGCGGCCTTCAAGATCATCACCGCCGATCCCAATGTGAAGGGCATACTGGTCAATATCTTCGGCGGCATCATGAAGTGCGACGTGATCGCCGAGGGCGTGGTCGCCGCGGTGAAGCAGGTCGGCCTGAAAGTGCCGCTGGTGGTGCGGCTCGAGGGCACCAATGTCGATGCCGGCAAGAAGATTATCCGCGAGTCCGGACTCAACGTGTTGCCTGCCGACAATCTCGACGATGCCGCACAGAAAATCGTGAAAGCCGTCAAGGGAGGCTAACGATGGCCGACCATCTCGCCGCGCCGACGCCGCTGGAAGAGCACCGCAAGCTCGCCGTATTCGCGGGCGAATGGGCCGGGGAAGAGGTAGTGTTTCCCTCGCGCTGGACCGCGGGCGGTCCCGCCACCTCGCGGGTCGTCGCGCGCATGGCGCTCGACGGCTTCTATCTGATCCAGGACAGCGTGCAGACCCGCGACGGCAAGCCAAGCTTCGCCACCCATGGCGTGTTCACCTATGACCGCGAGGACCGGACCTACAAATTGTTCTGGCACGACTCGCTCGGCTATTATTCGCCGGCACCGGCCTCCGGCGGCTGGGCCGCCAAGTCGCTGATCCTGGTACGCGGCTCGCTGCGCGGCAATGCGCGTCACGTCTACGAAATCGTCGACGACAACACCTACAACATGAAAATCCAGTTCTCGCCCGACGCGGAAGGCTGGAACGACGTTCTCACCGGCGTCTATCGGCGCGCCGGCTAAACCCTTCCAAATCAGCGTCGCGAAAGTATTCGAAAGCATGTCCATCCTGATCGACAAGAACACCAAGGTCATCTGCCAGGGTTTTACTGGCAAGAACGGCACCTTTCATTCCGAAGCCGCGATCGCCTACGGGACGAAAATGGTCGGCGGCACTTCGCCGGGCAAAGGCGGCTCGACCCATCTGGGGCTGCCGGTGTTCGACACCGTCATGGAAGCCAAGCAGAAGACCGGCGCCGACGCGTCGGTGATCTATGTGCCGCCGCCGGGCGCAGCGGATGCGATCTGCGAGGCGATCGACGCCGAAATCCCGCTGATCGTCTGCATCACCGAGGGGATCCCGGTGCTGGACATGGTGCGGGTGAAGCGTTCGCTCTCGGGTTCGAAGTCGCGGCTGATTGGGCCGAACTGCCCCGGCGTGATGACCGCCGGCGAATGCAAGATCGGCATCATGCCCGCCAACATCTTCAAGCCCGGCTCGGTCGGCATCGTCTCGCGCTCGGGCACGCTGACCTATGAAGCGGTATTCCAGACTACCCAGGAGGGCCTCGGCCAGACCACCGCGGTCGGCATCGGCGGCGATCCGGTCAAGGGCACCGAGTTCATCGCCGTGCTGGAGATGTTCCTGGCCGACGAGAACACCAAGTCGATCGTCATGATCGGCGAGATCGGCGGCAGCGCCGAAGAGGACGCCGCGCAGTTTCTGAAGGACGAAGCCAAGCGCGGCCGCAAGAAGCCGATGGTCGGCTTCATCGCCGGCGTCACCGCGCCTCCCGGCCGCCGCATGGGCCATGCCGGCGCCATCATCTCGGGCGGCAAGGGCGACGCCGGCTCGAAGGCGGAAGCGATGAAATCCGCCGGAATCATCGTGTCTCCGTCGCCCGCGCGGCTCGGACATACGCTTGCCGAAAAATTGAAAGCGTAATTCAGTCCTTAGTTCTTTTACGCAGGAAGTTTCGTCCTAGATAGGGTATGGGTTCGCTAAGCGGCCGATCTGCCGGGATCGGCCAATAAAGCGCCGTTTGTTGCGCGCGAACCAAGATCACCAGGACGCCATACATGTCTCGTCAGGATGCGAACGCCGCCTTTGCCCTCTCATCATTTCTGCAAGGCACCAACGCTACCTACATCGACGAAATCTACGCCCGCTACGAGAAGGATCCGGCTTCGGTCGACAGCGAGTGGCAGGAGTTCTTCAAGAGCCTGAAGGATTCGCCCGCCGACGTGCGCAAGAACGCCGAAGGCCCGTCCTGGGGCCGCGACAACTGGCCGCTGACCCCGCAGGATGATCTCACCTCCGCCCTCGACGGCAATTGGGCCGAAGTCGAGAAGGCCGTCGGCACCAAGATCGCGGCCAGGGCGCAGGCCAAGGGAACGGAAAAGGCGGCGAGCAAGGGCGCCGACATCACCCCGGCCGAACTGCACCAGGCCACCCGCGATTCCGTCCGTGCGCTGATGCTGATCCGCGCCTACCGCATGCGCGGCCATTTCCACGCCAACCTCGATCCTCTCGGCATTGAAGCCCCGCGCAACCGCGAAGAGCTCGACCCGCGCTCCTACGGCTTCACCGAAGCCGATTTCGACCGCAAGATCTTTCTCGACCACGTGCTCGGCCTCGAATACGGCACGCTACGCGAGATCGTCACCATCTGCGAGCGCACCTATTGCCAGACGCTCGGCGTCGAGTTCATGCACATCTCCAATGCCGCACAGAAGTCGTGGATCCAGGAACGCATCGAGGGCCCGGACAAGGAGATCTCTTTCACCCGCGAAGGCCGCCGCGCCATTCTCAACAAGCTGATCGAGGCCGAAGGCTTTGAGAAATTCTGCGACGTCAAATTCACCGGCACCAAGCGCTTCGGCCTCGACGGCGCCGAGTCACTGATCCCCGCGCTGGAGCAGATCATCAAGCGCGGCGGCAATCTCGGCGTGAAGGAAATCGTGGTCGGCATGCCGCATCGCGGCCGCCTCAACGTGCTGACCCAGGTGATGGCCAAGCCGCACCGCGCGCTGTTCCATGAGTTCAAGGGCGGCTCGGCCAATCCCGACGCGGTCGAAGGCTCGGGCGACGTGAAATACCATCTCGGCGCCTCGTCGGACCGCGAGTTCGACGGCAACCGCATCCATCTGTCGCTGACGGCGAACCCGTCGCATCTGGAAATCGTCGATCCCGTGGTGCTCGGCAAGGTGCGCGCCAAGCAGGACCAGCATGGCGATCCGCCGGACCAGCGCATCTCGGTGATGCCGCTTCTGATGCATGGCGACGCGGCGTTCGCCGGCCAGGGCGTGGTCGCGGAATGTTTCGGCCTGTCGGACCTGAAGGGCTACCGCACCGGCGGCTCCGTGCATTTCATCGTCAACAACCAGATCGGCTTCACCACCTATCCGCGTTACTCGCGCTCCTCGCCCTATCCGTCCGACGTGGCGAAGATGATCGATGCGCCGATCTTCCATGTGAACGGCGACGATCCGGAAGCCGTGGTGTTTGCCGCCAAGGTCGCGACCGAGTTCCGGCAGAAATTCCACAAGCCGGTCGTCATCGACATGTTTTGCTACCGCCGGCACGGCCACAACGAGGGTGACGAGCCGATGTTCACCCAGCCGGTGATGTACAAGAAGATCGCGGCGCATCCGGGGACGGTCGAAATCTATTCCAAGCGGCTGATCGCCGAAGGCGTGATGACCGAAGGCGAAGTCGAAAAGGCCAAGGCCGACTGGCGTGCGCGCCTCGACGCCGAGTTCGAGGCCGGCACCGGCTACAAGCCGAACAAGGCCGACTGGCTCGACGGCAAATGGGCCGGCTTCAAGATCGCCGACCAGGAAGAAGATGCGCGCCGCGGCATCACCGGCGTCGATGTCGCCGAGCTCAAGGAGATCGGCCGCAAGATCACCAAGGTGCCGGACGGATTCCGCGTTCACCGCACCGTTGCGCGCTTTCTCGAAAACCGCGCCAAGGCGATCGACAGCGGCGTCGGACTCGACTGGGCGACCGGTGAGGCGCTGGCGTTCTGCACGCTCCTGGAGGAAGGCCATCATGTGCGGCTGTCCGGCCAGGACTCGGAGCGCGGCACCTTCTCGCAACGGCATTCAGTGCTGATCGACCAGGAAGACGAAAGCCGCTACACGCCGTTCAACCATCTCGGCGGCGACCAGGGCCATTACGAGGTCATCAACTCGCTGCTCTCGGAAGAGGCCGTACTCGGCTTCGAGTACGGCTACTCGCTCGCCGAGCCGAATGCGCTGGCGATGTGGGAGGCGCAGTTCGGCGACTTCGCCAACGGCGCGCAGGTGCTGTTCGACCAGTTCATCTCCTCCGGCGAGCGCAAATGGCTGCGCATGTCCGGCCTCGTCTGCCTGCTGCCGCATGGCTATGAAGGCCAGGGCCCGGAGCATTCCTCGGCGCGGCTCGAGCGCTACTTGCAGATGTGCGCCGAAGACAACATGCAGGTGGTCTATCCGACGACGCCGGCCAATTACTTCCACGTGCTGCGGCGCCAGCTGCATCGCGAAATCCGCAAGCCGTTGATCCTGATGACGCCGAAATCGCTGCTGCGCCACAAGCGCGCGGTCTCGCGGCTCGACGAATTGGGCAAGGACACGACCTTCCACCGCATCCTCTATGACGACGCGCAAATGCTACCGGACGAGAAGATCAAGCTCGTGGGCGACGACAAGATCCGCCGCGTCGTGCTGTGCTCGGGCAAGGTCTATTACGACCTCTACGAAGAGCGCGAGAAGCGTGGCGTCGACGACGTCTATCTGATGCGCGTCGAGCAGCTCTATCCGGTGCCGCTGAAGGCGCTGGTGATGGAGCTCGGCCGCTTCAAGGGCGCCGAGATCGTCTGGTGCCAGGAAGAGCCGCGCAACATGGGGGCGTGGCACTTCATCGAGCCCTATCTCGAATGGGTGCTGAACCAGATCAACGCGCCGAACAAGCGTCCGCGTTATGCCGGACGTGCCGCCTCGGCCGCGACCGCCACCGGTTTGATGTCGAAGCACCTGGCGCAGCTCAAGGCGCTGCTCGACGAGGCGCTGAACTGAGAGACGATTGTCACGCCCGCCATCGCGACCCACGCGATGGCGGGCGATGACCACTGATTGCATGACCGCTCAGGTTACCCAAGGAAACAAGCCATGACTGAAATCCGCGTGCCCACGCTGGGCGAATCCGTCACCGAGGCCACCATCGGCCGCTGGTTCAAGAAGGCCGGCGAAGCCGTCGCCGTCGACGAGCCGTTGGTGGAGCTCGAGACCGACAAGGTCACGATCGAGGTGCCGGCGCCCTCGGCCGGCGTGCTCGGCGAGATCTCCGCCAAGGATGGCGACACCGTCGCCGTCGGTGCGCTGCTCGGCCTGATCAATGAAGGCGCCGCCGGCGCCAAGCCTGCCGCAGCTCCAGCGCCCGCCGCCAAGCCGGCTGCCGCTGCACCTCCGCCCACGCCAGCGCCCGCCGCGCCTGCGGATGCGCCGCTCGCGCCCTCGGTCAGAAAACTTTCGGCCGAAAGCGGCGTCGATGCGACGACCGTGCCGGGCTCCGGCAAGGACGGCCGCGTCACCAAGGGCGACATGCTCGCCGCAATCGAGAAGGCGGCCTCGGCGCCGACCCCGGTCAACCAGCCCGCGGCCGCGGTGCAGGTCCGCGCGCCGTCACCGGCCGATGATGCCGCCCGCGAAGAGCGCGTGAAGATGACCCGGCTGCGCCAGACCATCGCGCGGCGGCTCAAGGACGTGCAGAACACGGCCGCGATGCTCACGACCTTCAACGAGGTCGACATGACCAACGTCATGGCGCTGCGTTCACACTACAAGGACGTGTTCGAGAAGAAGCACGGCTCCAAGCTCGGCTTCATGGGCTTCTTCACCAAGGCCTGCGTGCAGGCCTTGAAGGACATCCCGGCCGTCAACGCCGAGATCGACGGCACCGACCTGATCTACAAGAATTATTACCACGTCGGCATTGCTGTCGGCACCGACAAGGGCCTCGTGGTCCCGGTGGTGCGTGACTGCGACCACAAGTCGATCGCCGACATTGAAAAGGGAATCGCCGATTTCGGCCGCCGTGCCCGCGACGGCCAGCTCAAGATCGACGAGATGCAGGGCGGCACCTTCACCATCACCAATGGCGGCATCTACGGCTCGCTGATGTCGACGCCGATCCTGAACGCGCCGCAGTCGGCTATTCTCGGCATGCACAAGATCCAGGAGCGGCCAATGGTGGTCGGCGGCAAGATCGAGGCGCGGCCGATGATGTATCTGGCGCTGTCCTACGATCACCGCGTCATCGACGGCAAGGAAGCGGTCACCTTCCTGGTGCGGGTCAAGGAGAGCCTGGAAGATCCGGCGCGGCTGGTGCTGGATCTCTGATGCAGTTCTCGGTCGGTGCGGCGAGCAATGCGGCGCCAAACGAACGATCGGCGGAACGCGTTGAGTCGCGGGGGCAGGTTTGACTGATAAAGTAGCCATCATCACCGGCGGCAGCCGCGGCATCGGCCGCGCCACGGCCATCGCAGCGGCGGCGCGGGGCTTCAGGGTCGTCGTCGGCTATGCCAGCAACAAGGCCGCAGCCGATGAAGTCGTCGCGGCCATCGAAGCCAAAAACGGCAAGGCGATTGCGGTGAAATGCGACGTCGGCGAGGAGAGCGATATCCTCAAGATGTTCGAGGCCGCCGACAAGTTCGGCACGCTCGGGGCTCTCGTCAACAATGGCGGTATTGTCGGCAAGAGCGGCGTGAGGGTCGACGAGATGTCGGCCGAGCGCATCCAGCGCGTGATGGCGATCAACGTCACCGGCAGCATTTTATGCGCGCGCGAAGCCGTCAAGCGGATGTCGACCAAGCACGGCGGCAAGGGCGGCGTCATCGTCAACCTGTCCTCGGTCGCCGCCAAGCTCGGCGCGGCCAACACCTATGTCGATTACGCCGCCTCCAAGGGTGCGATCGATTCTTTCACCGTCGGTCTCGGCCATGAAGTTGCTGCCGAAGGCATCCGCGTCGCCGGCATCCGGCCCGGGCTGATCGACACGGAAATCCACGCCTCGGGCGGCGAGCCCGATCGCGCCCATCGGCTGGCGCATATGGTGCCGATGAAGCGCGTCGGACAAGCCCAGGAAATTGCCAACGCCATCGTCTGGCTGATGTCGGACGAGGCGTCCTACGTCACCAGCACCATTCTTGACGTTTCGGGCGGGCGGTAAACACCTGTCACAAGCTTGAGCTACAGGATTTAAATCATGGCTTACGATCTCGTTGTTATCGGTACCGGCCCCGGCGGATATGTCTGCGCGATCCGCGCGGCGCAACTCGGCATGAAGGTCGCCGTCGTGGAGAAGAACCCGACGCTCGGCGGCACCTGCCTCAATGTCGGGTGCATGCCGTCGAAGGCGCTGCTGCACGCCTCCGAGATGTTCGAGGAGGCCGGGCATTCCTTTGCCAAGATGGGCGTCAGCATCCCTCCGCCAAAACTCGATCTGCCGTCGATGATGAATTTCAAGCAGCAGGGCATCGACGGCAACGTCAAGGGCGTCGAGTTCCTGATGAAGAAGAACAAGATCGATGTCATTGCCGGCAAGGGCAAGATCCTCGGCGCCGGCAAGGTCGAGGTCGCGGGAAGTGACGGCAAGACGCAGCTGGTCGAAACGAAGAACATCGTGATCGCCACCGGCTCCGACATCGCGCGGCTGAAGGGCATCGAGATCGACGAGAAGCGCATCGTGTCGTCGACCGGCGCGCTGTCGCTCGACAAGGTACCGGGCAAGCTCTTGATCATCGGCGCCGGCGTGATCGGGCTCGAGCTTGGCTCGGTCTGGCATCGGCTCGGTGCCGAAGTGACCGTCGTGGAATTCCTCGACCGCATCCTGCCCGGCATGGACGGCGAGATCGCGCGGCAATTCCAGCGCCTCCTCGAGAAGCAGGGATTCAAGTTCAAGCTCGGCGCCAAGGTCACCGCGGTCGATACGTCCGGCAAGACGCTGGCCGCCAAGGTCGAGCCTGCGGCGGGCGGCGCGCAGGAGTCGCTCGAAGCCGACGTCGTGCTGGTCTGCATCGGCCGCGTGCCCTACACCGAAGGCTTGGGTCTCGAAAACGCCGGCGTCGCGCTCGACAATCGCGGCCGCGTGCAGATCGATCCGCACTTCTCGACCAGTGTGAAGGGCATCTACGCCATCGGCGACGTGGTCGCGGGGCCGATGCTGGCGCACAAGGCCGAGGACGAAGGCGTGGCGTGTGCGGAGATCATCGCGGGGCAGGCCGGCCACGTGAACTACGACGTCATCCCAGGTGTTGTGTATACAACGCCGGAAGTGTCCTCCGTCGGCAAGACCGAGGAAGAGCTGAAGCAGGCAGGTATCGCTTATACCACCGGCAAATTCCCCTTTACCGCCAACGGCCGCTCAAAAGTGAATCAAACCACCGATGGATTCGTGAAGGTTCTCGCAGATGCGAAAACCGACCGTGTGCTGGGCGTGCATATCATCGGCATCGAAGCCGGTGAAATGATCCACGAAGCGGCCGTCTTGATGGAATTCGGTGGCGCAGCAGAAGATTTGGCCCGCACCTGCCATGCCCATCCGACCCGCTCCGAAGCCATCAAGGAGGCGGCGCTTGCAGTTGGCAAGCGAGCCATCCATATGTGATTGACGCCCGGCCCCGAGTCGGGCCGGGATAATATATGCTGCGCCGCCTGCTACAGCCCCTCTGGGTCCTGCTTGCGATCATCTTCCTGATCGAGGCATGGCTTTGGGATCACCTCGAGCCGATCGTGGCGCGGATCGTGGCGGCGATTCCGCTGCGCACGTTCAAGCAATGGCTTGCCGAGCGCGTCGATACGCTTTCACCGGCGATGACGCTGGTCGTCTTCATCGTGCCGGTGCTGCCGCTGTTTCCGCTGAAACTGGTCGGGCTGTGGCTGCTCACCCATGAATATTGGGCCAGCGCCGTCTTCACCATCCTGTTCGCGAAATTCCTCGGCGTCGGCGTCACCGCCTTCATCTTCGACGTGACGCGGCCGAAGCTGCTGGAGATGGGCTGGTTCGAGAAGATCTACGAGTTCATCGTCGGGCTGCGTGCCAAGGCCAACGCGCTGGTCGATCCGATCAAGGCGCGCATCAAGGAGATGCTCTCCGGCGCTGGCGAAGGCTGGTCGGCGCGCACGCTGCGGCTGATCCAGCGTTTCCGCAAGAGCGTGCAGCAGGCGCGCTAAGCCAGAAAGCCGTCATCGCCCGGCTTGATCGGGCGATCCAGTACGCCGCGGCGGTCGAGATACTATCGAGCTCTCTGGAATACTGGATGCCCCGCTTTCGCGGGGCATGACAGAATAGGAAAGCTGCACCAGTGGCGCCTAAATCACGGCAGATGCAGCAGGCTCGCATCGAAGATGCCGAGCACGGTGATCGCGATGCCGGCGAGCGTCAGCACGCCGGAAATCCAGGCCAGCCAGATCATGCCGGTGATGATGGTCGCGGACGCTAGCACGATTGAGATCTGGAAGGCTGCTGAAGCCAATTCGAAGTGGTGATACTTCTCGGTGGCGACGTCGCGCTCCTCTTCCGCACGCTTGGCGCGCTCGGCCAGTTCCTCGCTGCCTTCGTGGGTCGACGGCTCGGAGCGATAGCGCGCCGCGGTCTTCTGCCAGTCGTCGATCTGCTTCTGCACCGCGGCCTTGGTGGCATCGTCGGTGGCCGTGCCGATCCCGAGTTTCGCGTGTTCGGCCGCCGTCTGCACCGTGGTGCGGCGGATGGTTTTCGCCTGGAAGAAGGCCCAGAGGTTGGAGGCTTCGACGTTCTTGCTGATCGATTCGGTCTGCGCTCCCTTGCCGAGCGTTTCCGACAGCGCAAGGCAGAGCGCGATCACCGCGATCAGAATTGCGATCTTCTTGTTCTCCTCGGAAGCTTCCTTGGCATGGTCGGCCTGCTCCATGCTTTCATGTGCGCTCATGATTCCCCTCCAGGTGTGGCGGCGTCACGATTGCCGAACAATGTGTCCGGCGCAAGGGGAAACGGATGTGACGGATCTATGTCGGGGCTGTTGTATTCAGCTTCGTGGATGCGTGCTGCGATAGACCTCGAGCAGCCGCTCGCTGTCGATGCCGGTATAGATTTGCGTGGTCGAGAGCGAGGCGTGGCCGAGCAGCTCCTGGATCGCGCGCAAATCGCCGCCGCGCGAGAGCAGGTGGGTGGCGAAGGAATGTCGCAGCGCATGCGGCGTTGCACTGTCGGGCAGGCCCAGCGCACCGCGCATCCGCTCCATGGTGAGCTGGATGATGCGCGGGCTGAGCGGGCCGCCGCGGGCGCCGACGAAGATCGGTGCCTCCTGCGCCAACACATGCGGACAGATCGCGACATAGTCTGATATCAGCGTCAGCACATTTTGCAGCACCGGCACCATGCGGGTCTTGTTGCCCTTGCCGGTGACGATCAGCACGTCGCCTTCGCCGGGTTTTGGCACGTCGCGGCGCTTCAGCGACAGCGCTTCGGAGATGCGCAGGCCCGAGCCATAGAGCAGCGCCATCACGGCGGCGTCGCGTGCCAGCACCCAGGTCTCGCGGGTCTCTCCGGCGCGTTCGTCGGCATCGGTGAGGCGCTTGGCCGCATTCATCGGCAACGGTTTTGGCAATGTCTTGCCGACCTTCGGGGCGCGGATCGCGGAAAGCGCGCCGACCTTGCCCTTGCCCTCGCGCTCGAGGAAACGGCCGAACGAGCGCAGGCCTGCCAGCGCCCGCATCAGCGAGCGGCCGGCGATGTCGTCGGCGCGCCGCATCGCCATGAAGGCCCGGATGTCGGTCGCCTCCAGCAGCGAGAAGCGCGCCAGCGTCACCCGCGTACCCCAATGCTCGCATAGGAAATCAAGGCATTGTCTCAGATCGCGCGCATAGGCCTCCAGCGTCTTCGGCGACAGCCGGCGTTCGCTGCGCAGATGCGTCAGCCAGCGCGTCATCTCACGCGCGACGGTCTCGTCGGCGCTGTCGAGCTCGATCGGTTGGATTGCCGGTTGGGCCATGCAGGGTTGCTACCTGTGATTCCCTGAAATTATATCGCACCTTTTTCGTTTACCGTTCGCTAACTTGCAGCGGCGGCGTTAGCCTTTAGCGCCCAAGGGCCAATTCTTGATGGATGACACGACGCGCCAGACCTCTTCCGCCGCCGCATCGACGCGCATTGTCGATGTGCTGGTGCCGGTCGCGCTCAACCAGACCTATTCCTACCGCGTGCCGCGCGGCATGGAACTGAAGGCTGGCGATGTCGTCGGCGTGCCGCTTGGTCCGCGCGAGGTGCTCGCGGTGGTGTGGGCGGAAAATGCCAATCCCGATCCGCGGCTGCACAACCGGCTGAAGGATGTTTCGGAAAAGCTCGATGTGCCGCCGCTAAAGCCCGAGCTGCGCTCACTCGTCGACTGGGTTTCCAACTACACGCTCTCGGCCCGCGGCATGGTGCTGCGCATGGCCTTGCGGATGGGCGAAAATCTTGGCGCGGAGCGGGCGCGGATGGGTGTGCGGCTGATCGGCGAGCCGCCGCGACGGCTGACGCCGGCGCGGCGGCGCGTGATCGAGGTGCTCTCCGATCGCCTGCTGCACGGCAAGTCGGAGGCGGCGAAGGAGGCCGGCGTCAGCACCGGCGTGATCGATGGTCTGGTCGACGAAGGCACGCTGACGGTGGAAGCGATGCCGCGTGCGCTGCCGCCGCCACCACCGGATCCCGCTCATGCGCAGCCGGAATTTTCGCGGCAGCAGCGCACGGCCGTGGATGCGATGCGCGCGCTCGCGGCCAACGGCAGCTTCCATGTCGCGCTGCTCGACGGCGTCACCGGCTCAGGCAAGACCGAGGTTTATTTCGAGGCGGTCGCCGAAACCATCCGCCGCGGCAAGCAGTCGCTGATCCTGATGCCGGAGATCGCGCTCACCGGCCAGTTCCTCGACCGCTTTTCCGCGCGCTTCGGCGTGCGGCCGATGGAATGGCATTCGGAGCTGACGCCGCGTACCCGCGCCCGCAATTGGGCCGCGATTTCGGCCGGCGAGGCGCCGGTCGTGGTCGGCGCGCGCTCGGCGCTCTTCCTGCCCTATGCCGATATCGGCCTCATCGTCGTCGATGAAGAGCACGACCAGGCCTACAAGCAGGACGACGGCGTGCATTATCACGCCCGCGACATGGCGGTGGTGCGCGCGCATATCGCCAAAATCCCGATCGTGCTGGCTTCCGCGACGCCCTCGGTCGAGACCGAGGTCAACGCGCGCAAGAACCGCTACCAGCGCATCGTGCTGCCGTCGCGCTTCGGCGGCCAGCACATGCCGCAGATCGAGGCGATCGATCTCAGGCGCGAAGCACCGGCGCGCGGCCGCTTCATTTCGCCACGATTGGCCGAGCAGATCAATCTTGCCATCCAGAAGCGTGAGCAGGCGCTGTTGTTCCTCAACCGCCGCGGCTATGCGCCGCTCACGCTGTGCCGCGCCTGCGGCCATCGCTTTGCTTGCACTATCTGCGATGCCTGGCTGGTCGATCACCGTTTTCGCCAGCGGCTGGTCTGCCATCATTGCGGCTTCTCGATGCCGCGCCCGCATGCCTGTCCGAACTGCGCCGCGGAGGAATCGCTGGTCGCCGTCGGCCCCGGTGTCGAGCGGCTGCAGGAAGAGGCGGCGGCGCTGTTTCCGAATGCGCGCACCATGGTGCTCTCCAGCGACCTCATCACCTCGATCGAGACCATGCGCAGTGAGCTGAATGAGATCGCGGAAGGCCGTGTCGACATCATCATCGGCACGCAGCTGGTAGCGAAGGGCCATCACTTCCCACGGCTCAACCTGGTCGGCGTGATCGATGCCGATCTCGGTCTCGGCAATGGCGATCCGCGCGCGGCCGAGCGGACCTGGCAATTGCTCAACCAGGTGATCGGCCGCGCCGGGCGCGACCAGGGCCGCGGCGTCGGCTATTTGCAGACGCACCAACCCGAGCATCCCGTGATGAAGGCGTTGATCGCCTGCGACCGTGAGGCATTCTACGAAACCGAGATCTCCTCGCGCGAGCGTACGGGCTATCCGCCGTTCGGCCGGCTCGCGAGCCTGATCATCTCCGCCGGCGACCGCCCCAGCGCGGAAGGTTTTGCGCGCCGCCTGGTCGCGCTGGCACCCCGCGACGAGCATGTGCAGGTGCTGGGCCCGGCCGAGGCCCCGCTTGCAGTGATCAAGGGCCGCTATCGCTTCCGGCTGTTGCTGAAATCCGCGCGCGGGTTCGACCTGTCGGATTATTTGCGTGAATGGCTTGCCGCGGGGCCGAAGCCGAAGGGCAACCTCAAGCTCGAAGTCGACGTCGATCCGCAGAGCTTTTTGTGACGAGCAAACAAAAAACCCGCCGTCATTGACGACGGCGGGCTTTTTTGGGCGCGCAAACAGGGCTGGCGTCTTTTCTGGACGCGGTACCTTCCAGATGTGCTGGATGAAGAAGCGCGCTGGCGGCGCGTTATCCGACCACTTCGGCGGTGATCTGGCCGAGGCCGGAGATGCCGAGAGCGTGGGCTGCGCCGTTGGAGAGGTCGAGCACCCGGCCACGCACAAACGGGCCGCGGTCGTTGACGGTGACGATGATGGAACGGCCGCCATGGCTCACGCGCAGCTTGGTGCCGAACGGCAGCGAGCGGTGGGCGCAGGTCATGGCGTTTTCGTTGAAACGCTGGCCCGAGGCGGTCTTGCTGCCGGACTCATTGCCGTACATCGAGGCGACACCGGAGAAGCTGTGGCCGCCCCCACCGATCGAGGCATTGGCGTCGCGCCAGTCGGAGCGGGAGCCGCTGCGCGGGCTCTCGGAGGCCTCGCTGACGTGGTGGAAGTGGTTTCCCCGGGTGTGGTGCCTGGATTTGGCCGAGGCCCCGGTGGCAGTCCCACCGACCAGGAGAGTTACAGCAAAAATGGCGAGCGCCGTGTTCCGGCGGGTTACGGTTCCCGCCGTCATCTTCTTGGTAGCTTTCATTCAGTCTTGTCCCTTAAGAAGTATTGCCACATGCGTGGCAAGTGGAACCCCCGTCCCAGTTTCAGGAAGGCGCCGTTTTGCGTTGCAATATGGCGTGAATTGGGCAGTAAAGACTGGATGTCTCGGGCTGTAACATCTTGTTACTGAGTCGAGATAACCGTATGATGTTCCGTAATCTTGCGCTTTAACAAATTATTAACTCGGAATTACTTAATAATACTGTAGAAACAAGTCGTCGTGAAAATATGTGAGTTGTGATCAAGTAATGCGCAAATGGAATGGCTCGCGCGTTTTTCGTTCCGCGGGGAACCGGGTGGCGGCCATGCGTGAAGCGAATGGAACGGGTTTGCGTGTGCGTAAGCGGCGGCCGGCGTCTTCCGAGCGGGCGAATCCTGTCCCTTGATTCGGTGCCGGGATGCTCTGTGCGAGATGCAGTGCGCGAGCGAATCGAAGCAGAGACGATCACGTCTCCGTCATGTTGCACCTGCGCTCCTGCTATGTTAGCAAAGCCGCGATTTTAACGATCCCGATACTTCCTGAGTATCGGTCGGAAATCGAAGTCCCGCTTGAATTCCAAGGGCTTGGATCGATAGGCGCTGCTCACGGCGGCGACGGTTTTTCCCTTGCGAGTCCAATAGCTAAAAGAGCTAGGTCTGTGGCTGCAGAAGATCCGTCTGTTTCGGGAGTGTCCGGCCGTTACGCTACGGCCCTGTTCGAGTTGGCCCGCGATGAAAAATCCATCGACGCGGTCAAAGCCGATCTCGACAAATTCGATGCCTTGCTGAGTGAGAGCGCCGACCTGAAGCGGTTGGTGCTGAGCCCGGTCTTCGGCGCCGATGCGCAATCGAGAGCGCTGTCCGCGGTGCTCGACAAGGCCGAAATTACGGGCATTTCCGCTAATTTCCTGAAAGTGCTGATCGCCAATCGCCGGCTGTTTGCGGTCTCGGATGTCATCCGCGCCTTCCGCGCGCTGGTAGCCAGGTTCAAGGGCGAGGCCAGCGCCGACATCACCGTGGCCGAGCCGCTCTCGGAAAAGAATCTCGACGCTCTCAAGACCGCGCTCAAGGCAGTCAGCGGCAAGGACGTCACCCTCCATGTGAAAGTCGATCCCTCGATCATCGGCGGGCTTGTGGTCAAGCTCGGCAGCCGCATGGTCGATAGTTCGCTTCGCACCAAGCTCAATTCGATCAAGCACGCGATGAAAGAGGCAGGCTGATGGACATCCGCGCCGCGGAAATTTCCGCGATCCTCAAAGACCAGATCAAGAATTTCGGCCAGGAAGCCGAAGTCTCTGAAGTCGGACAGGTGCTGTCCGTCGGTGACGGTATCGCCCGCGTCTACGGTCTCGATAACGTCCAGGCCGGCGAGATGGTGGAGTTCGAGAACGGCACCCGCGGCATGGCGCTCAACCTCGAAACCGACAACGTCGGTATCGTGATCTTTGGCGCCGACCGCGAGATCAAGGAAGGCCAGACCGTCAAGCGCACCCGCGCGATCGTGGATACGCCGGTCGGCAAGGGTCTGCTCGGCCGCGTCGTCGACGCGCTCGGCAACCCGATCGACGGCAAGGGCCCGATCCAGGCGACCGAACGCAAGCGCGTCGACGTCAAGGCGCCCGGCATCATTCCGCGCAAGTCGGTGAACGAGCCGATGGCGACCGGCCTGAAGGCCATCGACGCGCTGATCCCGATCGGCCGCGGCCAGCGCGAGCTGATCATCGGCGACCGCCAGACCGGCAAGACCGCGATCGCGCTCGATGCGATGTTGAACCAGAAGCCGCTCAACGCCACCGGTGACGAGAAGATCAAGCTCTATTGCGTCTATGTCGCGGTCGGCCAGAAGCGCTCGACCGTGGCGCAGTTCGTCAAGGTGCTGGAAGAGCAGGGCGCGCTGGAATACTCCATCATCGTCGCCGCGACCGCCTCCGACCCCGCGCCGATGCAGTACATCGCCCCCTTTACCGGTTGCACCATGGGCGAATACTTCCGCGACAACGGCATGCACGCCGTCATCATCTATGACGACTTGTCCAAGCAGGCCGTCGCCTACCGCCAGATGTCGCTGTTGCTGCGCCGTCCGCCGGGCCGCGAAGCCTATCCGGGCGACGTGTTCTATCTGCACTCCCGCCTGCTCGAGCGTGCGGCGAAGCTCAATGAGGATCACGGCTCGGGCTCGCTGACGGCATTGCCGATCATCGAAACCCAGGCCAACGACGTGTCGGCCTACATCCCGACCAATGTCATCTCCATCACCGACGGCCAGATCTTCCTCGAAACCGACCTGTTCTTCCAGGGCATCCGCCCGGCGGTGAACGTCGGTCTTTCGGTGTCGCGCGTCGGATCGTCGGCGCAGACCAAGGCCACCAAGAAGGTTGCCGGCAAGATCAAGGGCGAGCTCGCTCAATACCGCGAAATGGCGGCGTTCGCGCAGTTCGGCTCCGATCTCGACGCCACCACCCAGCGCCTGCTCAACCGCGGCTCGCGCCTGACCGAGCTGTTGAAGCAGCCGCAGTTCTCGCCGCTGAAGATGGAAGAGCAGGTCTGCGTGATCTGGGCCGGCACCAACGGCTATCTCGATCCGCTGCCGCTGAGCAAGGTGCGGGCGTTCGAGGACGGTCTCCTGTCGCTCCTGCGCGGCAAGCATGTCGACCTTCTCAACGCCATCCGCGACAGCCGCGATCTTTCCGACGACTCGGCCTCCAAGCTGAAGACGGCGGTCGAAGGGTTCGCGAAGTCGTTTGCTTGACGCGTCGTCATGGCCGGGCTTGTCCCGGCCATCCACGTCTTCGCGCGTGGGGCACGAGAAAAGACGTGGATGCCCGACACAAGGCCGGGCATGACGAGAGGTGAGATTGGCGGTCAGGTCTCAAAGATCGGACCGCCCGGGGTGAGCGAAGAATGGCTTCACTGAAAGACATGCGGGTCCGCATCGCCTCGACCAAGGCGACGCAGAAGATCACCAAGGCCATGCAGATGGTGGCGGCGTCGAAACTGCGCCGCGCGCAGTCTGCGGCCGAAGCCGCCCGGCCCTATGCCGAGAAGATGGACGCGGTCATTTCCAACATCGCCAGCGCCGCGGCGGCTTCGCCCGGCGCGCCGGCTCTGCTCGCCGGCACCGGCAAGGACCAGGTGCATCTGCTGCTGGTCTGCACCGGCGAGCGCGGCCTGTCCGGCGCCTTCAACTCCTCGATCGTGCGCCTCGCACGCGAGCGCGCGCAGACCCTGATGAGCCAGGGCAAGGAAGTGAAATTCTTCTGCGTCGGCCGCAAGGGCTATGAGCAGCTCCGCCGCCTGTACGAGAAGCAGATCGTCGAGCACCTGGACCTGCGCGGGGTGCGCCAGCTCGGCTTCGTCAATGCCGAGGGCATCGCGCAGAAGGTGATCGCCCGCTTCGAGGCAGGCGAGTTCGACGTCTGCACGCTGTTCTATTCGCGGTTCAAGTCGGTCATCTCGCAGGTACCGACCGCACAGCAGATCATTCCGCTCGAGGTCGAGACACCGGCCAGCAAGGCGCAGTCCTCGACCGCTTACGAATACGAGCCGGAGGAGGACGAAATCCTCACCGGCCTGCTGCCGCGCAATCTCGCCGTGCAGATCTTCCGCGCGCTGCTCGAGAACAACGCTTCGTTCTACGGCGCGCAGATGAGCGCGATGGACAACGCCACCCGCAATGCCGGCGAAATGATCCGCAAGCAGACCCTGATCTACAACCGCACTCGTCAGGCGATGATCACCAAGGAGCTGATCGAGATCATCTCCGGCGCCGAGGCAGTCTGAGGGAGGACGCGATGGCTTACCATACATCGGCTACCACCAAGGGCGGGCGCAACGGCCGCGCCGAGCTCGACAGTCACGGTCTCGCGCTCGCGATGGCGCTGCCGAAGGATCTCGGTGGCGCCGGCGACGGCCACAATCCCGAGCAGCTGTTTGCGATCGGCTATTCCGCCTGCTTCGGCCAGGCCATTCTGGCGCTGGCCAAGAAGCATGACGTCGACGGCCAGGCCGCCAAGGTCACCGCCGACGTGACGCTGAACACCGATGCCGGTTTCTCGCTCGCGGTCGAGCTGAAGGTTTCCGTTCCCGGCGCCGACAAGGCCAAGGTGCAGGCGCTGATGGAAGAAGCTCACACGATTTGCCCGTACTCGAAGGCAACCAAAGGCAATATCCCGGTCAAGCTGACCGTGGTCTAGCGCACGATCCGGAAAAGCGGACACCGGTTTTCCGATAAGATCATGCGCAAATTAAAAGGTTCGGTTCGAAGGAGATAGTTGAATGGCTACAGCCGCCAATCAGATCGGTCGCGTCACCCAGGTCATGGGCGCCGTCGTCGACGTGCAGTTCGAAGGCCACCTTCCGGCGATTTTGAATTCGCTGGAAACGAAGAATGGCACCAATCGCCTCGTGCTCGAGGTCGCGCAGCATCTTGGTGAATCCACCGTCCGCACCATTGCGATGGATGCGACGGAAGGTCTGGTCCGCGGCCAGGAAGTGACCGACACCGGCGAGCCGATCGAGGTGCCGGTCGGTGAGGGTACCCTCGGCCGCATCATGAACGTGATTGGCGAGCCCGTCGACGAAGCCGGCCCGATCAAGTTCGATGGCAAGCGGGCCATCCACCAGCCCGCGCCGGAATATGTCGAGCAATCGACCGAGGCCGAAATTCTCGTTACCGGCATCAAGGTCGTGGACCTGCTCGCGCCCTATGCCAAGGGCGGCAAGGTCGGCCTGTTCGGCGGCGCCGGCGTCGGCAAGACCGTGCTGATTCAGGAGCTGATCAACAACGTCGCCAAGGCGCACGGCGGCTACTCCGTGTTCGCCGGCGTCGGCGAGCGTACCCGCGAAGGCAATGACCTCTATCACGAGTTCATCGAATCCAAGGTCAACGCCGATCCGCACAATCCCGATCCGAGTGTGAAGTCGAAATGTGCGCTGGTGTTCGGCCAGATGAACGAGCCGCCGGGCGCGCGCGCCCGCGTCGGCCTCACCGGGCTGACGGTCGCCGAGTATTTCCGCGACCAGGGCCAGGACGTGCTGTTCTTCGTCGACAACATCTTCCGCTTCACGCAGGCCGGTTCCGAAGTGTCGGCGCTGCTCGGCCGCATCCCCTCGGCGGTGGGTTACCAGCCGACGCTTGCGACCGACATGGGCGCGCTGCAGGAGCGCATCACCACCACGACCAAGGGTTCGATCACTTCGGTGCAGGCGATCTACGTGCCGGCCGACGACTTGACCGACCCGGCGCCTGCGACCTCGTTCGCGCATTTGGACGCCACCACGGTGCTGTCGCGCGCGATCTCGGAGAAGGGCATCTATCCGGCGGTCGACCCGCTCGACTCCACCTCGCGCATGCTCTCGGCCCTCGTCGTCGGCGAAGAGCACTACGACACTGCGCGCCAGGTCCAGCAGATCCTGCAACGTTACAAGTCGCTGCAGGACATCATCGCCATTCTCGGCATGGACGAATTGTCGGAAGAGGACAAGTTGACGGTGGCGCGCGCCCGCAAGATCGAGCGCTTCCTGTCGCAGCCGTTCCACGTCGCCGAAGTCTTCACCGGCTCGCCCGGCAAGTTCGTCGACCTCGCCGACACCATCAAGGGCTTCCGCGATCTCTGCGCAGGCAAGTATGACCACCTGCCGGAAGCCGCCTTCTACATGGTCGGCACCATCGAAGAAGCGGTCGAGAAGGGCAAGAAGCTCGCGGCCGAGGCGTAAGCAATTTGTCATTGCCGGGCAAAAGCGCGAAGCGTGTCTTCAAGCTAATGATCCGGCAATCCATCGAGAATGATAGACCCGCGGGTCAAGCCCGCGGGTGACGACAGAAAGAGCGGAATCATCATGGCCACCTTTCACTTCGATCTCGTTTCGCCGGAAAAGCTCGCGTTCTCCGGCGAGGTCGATCAGGTCGACATTCCCGGTGCCGAGGGCGATTTCGGCGTGCTGGCCGGTCATGCGCCCGTGGTCGCTGCGGTGCGCCCAGGGATCCTGACGGTGATATCCGGCGGCTCGAAGCAGAAGATCATCGTGCTCGGGGGTCTCGCCGAGGTCTCCGAGAAGGGCCTGACCGTGCTTGCCGATGTTGCGACCGCGCTCGAGGATCTGGACCGCGCCAGATTCGCCGATACCATCACCGAGATGCAGCAGAAGCTTGCGGAGAAGGACGGCTCCGAGCTCGACCACGAGATCGAGCGGCTGGATCATTTCAGGAGCATCCAGCATGAGCTCGAAACCACGGCGATGCATTAAACGCCTCGGGCGTTATCTTCTTTGAAAGTTCAATGAATTCAAGGCTCATCGCCACGGTGAGCGTGGAACCCGGTTGCGCCTGGGCGTCCGAGGCGGCATTCTGCTGACCACGAATTGTGGTGCAGGGCTGATTTTTTATGAAACGCAAGATCGCGGCGATTTTTGCGGCCGATATTGCCGGCTATTCGCGGCTGGTTGCCGAGGACGAAGAGGAAACGCTGCGGCGTCTGGCCTCCTACCGCTCTGTCACCGACGATTTCATTGCGAAAGCGGGCGGGCGGATTTTCAACACCGCCGGAGATGCGGTGCTCGCGGAATTTCCGAGCGCGGTCGAAGCGGTGCGTTGTGCGATCGACATCCAGGAGTCCTTGCGCACCCGCAACATGGCCTATCCGGCGAGCCGGCAGATGTCCTTCCGCATCGGCATCACCATCGGCGACGTGGTCGAGCGCGACGGCGATCTGCTCGGCGATGGCGTCAACATCGCCGCGCGGCTGGAGGGGCTGGCCGAAGTCGGCGGCATCTGCATCTCGCGGGCGGTGCACGAGCAGGTCGCCAACAAGCTGTCGGTGCAGTTCGCCGACATCGGCGCGCAGGAAGTGAAGAATATTCCGACCCCGGTACACGCCTACATGGTCGCGATGCGGCGCGAGGACGGCACCTACGCGACGCCGCAGGTGAAGAAGCCACCGCCCAAAACCGCTGCCGGCGCGCCGAACTGGCTGTGGCCCATGGTGGTCTGCGTGGTCTCGATCGTCGCGATCTGCGTGGCTGGATTTCTGTATTTTACCAAGCTCGAGCTGAATCCTGCGACGAAAGACACGGCGTCCGCCGAAAAGGCCGCGCCTTCGCCGTCGCCCTCATTGGCCCCGAGCCCGTCGCCGACGCAGTCCGCCCAGATTGCGCCGCCGGCTCCGCCCGCCCCGAGCGGCGAGAAATTCGTGCCGGAGAATGTGCCGTTCATTGGCGATCGGGCGCGCGCGAATCTGGCCAGTGAATATGTCGCCGGCGCCGACCACAAGGCGTTCGCGCTGACCAATCTAGGCACTCCCGGCTTCGTGGTCGGCCAGCCGAACGAGGAAGCCGCCAAAAATGGCGCGCTGGATCTATGTCAGAAGCGCGCCGACACCGGAGGGCTGGGACGGCGCTGCGAGATCTATGCCGTAGGCGATGTCGTGGTCTATGTGCACGGCAAGCCACCGATGCCGCCGACGCCATGGGTTCGGCGCGATGCTTCGATCGAGCGGCCGTTCGTTGTGAAGGAGATGCCGCTGGTCCGGGATCAGGGCAAGTCGAGACTCGAAGCCGCCTATGTTCCCGGCCGCAAATCGCGCGCCGTCGCGGTCGGGCCGGGCGGGCAATTCATCTTCAGCACCAACGGCGAGAGCGTCGAGGAAGCCGCGCGCCGTTCGCTGGAATCCTGCGGCGCCACCGCCGGGGTGCCGTGCATGGTTGTTGCGGTGGACGACGTCTTTGTCGTGCCGGTGCCGACCCTGATGAAGGCGATCGGGTTTTTCAAGGCCGCGAACAGTCCTTCGATCATCGCGAGTGAGCGCGAGGAAGCGTCGCGCAAGCTCGCCGACGCTCCCTTGGGATGGAATGCGGTCGCGGTCGGCACCACTGGGCGACCCGGCGTTGCTGTGAAGGCGAGTTCGGAGCAAAACGCGATCAACGATGCGCTGGGCAGCTGCGCCAAGCGCGACAGCGATTGTCACGTGATCGCGATCGGTCCGTTCGTGGTCGGGCCGAACAATTAGGCCTTTGCAAATCTCGCGAAGCTCCCGGCCACCGCGCGATAGACGTCGCGGCGGAATGGCACCACGAGATCGGCGACGCGATCGAGCCGCTCCCAGCGCCAGGCGTCGAATTCCGCGGGCTGGCCGTTGCGCGGTGTCAACGGATCGATCTCCGCCTCGTCGCCGGTGAAGCGCAGCGCGAACCACTTTTGCCGCTGGCCGCGGAATTTTCCGAGTCGGTGCGGCGGGCCGTCATAGGCCGGAAATTCGTAAATGTGCCAGTCGGTCTCGCCGAGATAGTCCGTGCTCTTGACGCTGGTCTCTTCCCATAGTTCGCGCAATGCCGCGGTGCGCAGGTCCTCGCCCTCGTCCACGCCGCCCTGCGGCATCTGCCATTCAAGACCCGGCAGGATGATCTCGGGCCCGTCGTCGCGAAAGCGCCGGCCGATCAGCACGCGGCCCTCCGCGTTGAACAGCGCGATCCCGACATTGGGACGATAGGATTTCTCTTCTGACATCAAGACCTCTCCGGCGTGGAGAGCCTATATCAGAAGCGCGAGGATGCTGCGTGACCTATGCGACAGTTGAATATGCCGAACCGGGAACCGCGACCTGCGCCGTCGTCGATACCGAGGTCGCTTCGGACTGCAGCATCGAGATCGCGCCGGTGCTGAAATCGACCACAAAGGTGGTTGATGCCGTATGAGTGCCCACAGACGTCGCCGAGAGGGTGCCGGCAGGTGAGGCTGCCGTCACGTTCACCGCGGCGGCCTCGCTCTCGGAGAAGGTGATATATTCCTTGTTGCCACGCCGATAGGACTGCGCAGCCTGGCCGGCTCCGATTCCGCCAAAGGTCGAAAATTCACCCGATGTGCCGAAGCGCCGGTCGAGGAAGCCTTTGCCGTCTGGCCCGACGATCTGGACCTGGAACGATCCGTCGCTGGCGCGTGCCACGGCCGAAATCGTATAGCCGTCGGCTTTGAGTCCGGTCGAAAAATTCTTTGCGACCTGAACAGGTGCGTAGGAGTTGTCGTCCGCCGGCGTTCCGCCGGACAATTGCTCAAAACCCTTGTTCACGTCGGTTTTGGAGCTTTGGCCGGAGGGCGATGAATCATCCTGCGTGGACCCATCCGCATTGCTGATGCGACGCGACTCGACAAAAGCCTTGAGGCGATCTGCGACATCCTGGTTGGTGCTGGCACGAGCCAGGATGTCCTTGACTTCGTCGGACAGGTCGACGCGGGTGGCGGGATCGCGCCCGCTGCTGGAACCCGGATCGGATGGGGTGGCGGGGGTGGCCGGAGCGGTCGCCTCCACAGGGGCGGATGTTTGCGCCGAACTGGCGAGGAGTGAAGAAAGGTCGCTGCCGTACGTCGCGGTGCCGATCGCGCTCATGGCTTCCCCGGTCGAACCCATTCTGGATGACCGCAGTTTCAGCCTACATCGTGAATATATCGTTTGCGCCGCGTTTTTGGTGTGGCGGGCAGCAGTACAACTATCGGCTCGCGAGCTTGGCGAACTCCTTCACCACCCGCTCGTAGACCGGGCGCTTGAACGGAACGATCAGCTCGGGGAGATTTTTCATCGGCTCCCAGCGCCAGTTGATGAATTCGGCCTTGTGGCCGCCGCCGGGGCTGGCGACATTGATCTCGGTGTCCTTGCCGGTGAAGCGCATCGCGAACCATTTCTGGCGCTGGCCACGATAGCGGCCCTTCCAGGCGCGTCCCGCCACCGTGCGCGGGATGTCGTAGATGAGCCAGTCGTGGACCTCGCCAAGCTTTTCGACTGAGCGCACGCTGGTTTCCTCGTAAAGCTCGCGCTTGGCGGCTTCCCAGTTGTCCTCACCGGCATCGACGCCGCCCTGCGGCATCTGCCAGACATGGGATTCGTCGACATGCTCGATGCCGCCGGCGCGGCGACCGATGAAGACCAGCCCTTCCGTGTTGAGCAGCATGATGCCGACACAGGTGCGGTAGGGCAGGTCTTCGTAACGCGTCATTCCGTCAGTGCCTCTTGCGGTCATCCGGGCCAAGGCAGGCAAAAAGGCCGCCAAGGGAGTCCGCAAGACGCGGTCATCTCCCGACTATTGAACCGATTTTGATTTCAGCATCGTCGTTGTCAATGGCACAAGCATCACGCCATGGGCATCGAGCGTCTTGATCCAGGCGCCGATCCGGTCGATCGAAATTGGCAGCGCCGACGCGGTGCCGATGGCAAAACCGCGCTCTTTTGCGATGGTTTCGAGCTTGGCCAGGGTGCGGTCGATTTCAGCGGACGTGGGTACCGCATCGATGGCGACGTCACCCTTGGCGAAGGGCATGGCCTGGCCGCCTGCCAGCGCCGCCGCCACGCTGCGCGGCGCCGAGCCGTCGTCAAAGTAGGAAAGCCCGCGCTTGGCGGCCTCGCGGATGACAGGTGACATTGCGGGGTCGGTCGCGACAAAGCGCGCGCCCATGAAATTGGCGATCCCGGCATAGCCCTGCAGCCGGCCGAGGTGCCAGTACAGCCGGTCGAGATTCTCCTCCGGCCCCAGGGTGGCGAGCAGGGTCTGCGGTCCCGGATCGTTGTCGGGATAGTCGTAGGGCTCCATCGGAATCTGCAGCAGGATCTCGTGACGCTGCGCCCGCGCCCGCTCGGCGAGCTTGCCGGGGTCCGAGCCATAGGGCGTGAACGCCAGCGTCACGGCCGCCGGCAGCTTCATGATCGCATCGGTGGTCTTTGCCGCGCCGACGCCGAGGCCGCCGATGACGATGGAGACGGTCGGCATTTTCGCGGCCTTGGCCCGGTCGGCGTCGGCCGCGTAGACCGTGAAGGGTTTCAAGCCGTCTGCCATTACCGGGATCATGCCGTAGCGGGTCTTTTCGAGCAGCCGCTGGTCGACCCCGGTCATCATGGCGGGAGCGGCCGCGGGCTCGCTTTCACCCTTTTCAGGCGTGCCGCCGCCGACCATCACGTCCTGGCGCTTGCCGCTCGAGCCATCGATGATGGTGACGGTCTTCTGATCGCCATGGGCGGCCTGCTGGGACGCAGCCTTCTCGCCATGGTCGTGGGGGCTTGCGGCCATAGCCGGCGCTTTCTCATCCGGCGCCTTCTCGCGCATCGTCACCTGCGCGATCGGCTCGCCGCCGAGCGGATTGTCGTTGAACAGCGCGAAGCCGATGAAAGTCAGCAGGAACAGGCCGAGCAGGCTAGCCAGCACCTGCATCGCGGAAAACGGCAGGCGGAATCGGCGCTTCCGCCGCTCCATATCCTGTCCGAGCGGGGTGCTCAGATCGTCGACCGTGTCAGCCATTCATGTTCCCGAATCAGCGGCCGAAGATACCACGGCCGGCTCGCCGGGCGGCAGGGCCGGGGTACGCGGAACCGCGGGAACAAGCAAAAAGGGCGGCCCGAAAGGCCGCCCTTTTGTCAAAACCACGGTTGGATCAGTTAGGCTTGGCAGGCTGCCGATCCGAAGTCGCCGGCTTGTCGCTGGCGGTCTTATCATCTCCAGGCTTGTCGCTCGAAGCGGCCGGGGTCGGCGCTGAGGAACTCGACTTGATGCCATGGAGCAGGTCGTCCGCCATCTTGAGGGCCTTGTCGTCCTTGGCGTCCGGCGGGACATAAGACTGCGAGCCGGTCTTTTCGTCACCGTCGTTCTTCAGGTGGCCGCGGAGCGAAGCTTCGCCCTTGGTGTCGGTGCGCGCCTTCAGCTCTTCCGGCACGTCCTGCACCACTTCGATGTCGGGCACGATGCCCTTGGCCTGGATCGACTTGCCCGACGGCGTGTAATAGCGCGCGGTGGTGAGCCGCAGCGCGCCGTTGCCGCTACCGAGCGGGATGATGGTCTGCACCGAGCCCTTGCCGAACGAGCGGGTGCCGACCAGGGTTGCGCGCTTGTGGTCCTGCAGCGCGCCGGCGACGATTTCGGAGGCCGAGGCCGAGCCGCCATTGATCAGCACGATGACCGGCTTGCCCTTGGTCAGGTCGCCCGGATGGGCGGAACGGCGCTGGGTCTCTTCGGCGTTGCGGCCGCGGGTGGAGACGATCTCGCCGCGCTCCAGGAAGCTGTCGGAGACGGTGACGGCCTCTTCGAGCAGGCCGCCCGGATTGTTGCGCAGGTCGATGACGAAGCCCTTGAGCTTGTCGCCGATCTGGTTCTGCAGGTTGGCGACTTCCTTCTTCAGGCCTTCGGTGGTCTGCTCGTTGAAGGTCGTGATGCGGATATAGCCGATGTCGTCGGCCTCGACATGGGCGCGTACCGAGCGGACGCGGATATTGTCGCGCACCAGCGTGACTTCGATCGGATTGTCCGTGCCCTTCCGGACGATCTTCAACTTGATCTTGGTGTTGACAGGGCCGCGCATCTTCTCGACCGCCTGGTTCAAGGTGAGGCCCTGCACCTGCTCGTCGTCGAGGGTGGTGATGATGTCGTTGGCGAGGATGCCGGCCTTCGAGGCCGGGGTGTCGTCGATCGGCGAGACCACCTTGATCAGGCCGTCTTCCATCGTGACCTCGATGCCGAGGCCGCCGAACTCGCCGCGGGTCTGCACCTGCATGTCGCGGAAGCTCTTCGCGTCCATGTAGCTCGAGTGCGGATCGAGGCCGGAGAGCATGCCAGAGATTGCGGACTCCACGAGCTTGCCGTCATCGGGCTTCTCGACATAGTCGCTGCGCACGCGCTCGAACACGTCGCCGAACAGATTGAGCTGGCGATAGGTGTCGGCGGTCGCGGCGCGCGCGGTCGAACCCATGAACACCGCACGCGGCTGGGTCACGAACAGCGTCAATGCCGCACCCGTGGCAGCGCTGAGGAGGATTACAGAAGTCTTGCGCATCATCCGCGAACCTTTTCGCCTTCATTTGCGGCCCACCATGGGCCTGGATCGATTGGAGTACCGTCCTTACGGAACTCGACATAGAGCACGGGTTGGCTCGCGTTGGTCGCGAGAATGGATGCAACCTGGGACGTATTCCCCATGGTTGCGACCGGCTCCCCCGTAAGCACAAACTGTCCGATGTTAACCGAAATGCGCTCCATCCCGGCGATCAGGACATGATACCCGCCCCCGGCATTGAGGATCAAGAGTTGTCCATAGCTGCGGAACGGGCCGGCGTAAACAACCCAGCCGTCACACGGCGTTGTTACCTGCGCGCCGGGCCGTGTTGCCAAAGAAATGCCTTTTTCTACGCCACCTGCGCCGTCGGAACCGCCAAAATCGCGGATTTTCGTGCCGTTAACCGGAAATTTGAACAGGCTTTTGGCCGACGCAAAAGCGATCGCCGGGCTGGTGCGATTCGCGTTCTTCAGCAGCGCCGGATCGGACTTGCCGCTGCCACCCTGCATCGTCGCGGCGGCGGCGGCTTTGGCGGCGCCCTTGACCTCCTGCTCCATCTTGCTGATGAGGCCCTGCAGATCGCCGACCTGCCGGGCGAGCGCGACCGCACGCGCGCCTTCCGCGTCGACGTCCTTCTCGATGCCGGCCTGCTTCTTCTGCCGCTCCTCGACCAGCGCGGCCAACCGCGTCTGATCGTCGCGGATCCGGTCGCGGTCGGAAGCGAGGCGATCGCGTTCGCTGGTGATTCGCTTGCGAACGGCGACGAGCTCGCCGAGATCGGCGGAAAGCGTCTCCGCCCGCGCGCGCAATTCGGGCACGACCGCTCCGAGCAGCATCGCGGTGCGCAGCGATTGCAGCGCGTCTTCCGGGCGCACCAGCAGGGCCGGCGGCGTGCGGCGGCCGGCGCGCTGCAGTGCCGCCAGCACCTCGACCACTTCGGAGCGGCGCGCAGCAAGCGAAGATCGAATTTCCTGTTCGCGTCCGTCCAGTACGCGCAGCCGCGCTTCGGTGTCGGCGATGCGGCCTTCGACGTCGCGCACCCTCGCCGCGATGTCGATCAGCTGCTGGTTGAGCTTGCTGCGGTCCTCGCCGATGGCGGCGATCTCGGCCTTAAGCCTGGCCTGCAGCTCGGCGGAATTCTTCTGCTGGATGCGCGTGGCCTCGAGCTCCTGCTCGCGTTGCTTCAGCGCGTCGTTGGAAGCCGCGACATCTTGCGGCGGCGTGGCCGCAGTCTGCGCCGCCAGCGGCGCGCAAATCTGTCCCGCAAGAATCAGTACAAGGATCAATGCACCGTAAATCCAGCCGCGGCGAACGGCGTAGGTCATCGATGGAAAATGCCGCGCGTGCATCTGATCCGAATTCGCCGTTCGTCGCCCGCGCGCATCTCACGCGCGGTGATAGGGGTGTCCCGCCAAAATCGTCGCAGCCCGGTACAGCTGCTCCAATAACATCACGCGAACCATTTGATGCGGCCAGGTCGCGGCCCCGAACGCGACCCTGATCTTGGCTTTGCCCTGCAATTCGGGCGAAAGTCCGTCCGCGCCGCCGATCACGAAAATAGTCTGGGCTGTGGCCTGGTCCCGCCACTGGCCGAGCCGGCGGGCCAACGCGGTACTATCGACATTTTCGCCGCGCTCATCGAGCGTGACAAGCACGGAGTTTTCCGGGATTGCGGCCGATATCGCCGCGGCCTCCTCGGCGATTCGCGCCTGCGCCTCGCGCGCGCGGCTTTCGCCGATCTCGCGGATGTCGAGACCGCGGAAACCGAGCTTGCGTCCGACCTCGTCGAAGCGCTTCCGGTAGCGCTCGGCGAGCTCCCGCTCCGGGCCCTGTTTCATCCGGCCGACGGCAATGACGACGATTCGCATGAGAGCGTACGTAGCACGCTCCCCCGCCGATTTGCATCGGCACGAAACTCTAGATCGCCTTCGCCGCTCCCGGACCCTGAGTCCACAATCTCTCGAGATTGTAGAACTCACGTACCTCGGGCCTGAACACGTGCACGATCACGTCGCCGGAATCGATCAGCACCCAATCGCAGTTGGGCATGCCCTCGACATGGATGGTCTTGATTCCGGTTTCCTTCAGCGCCTTGGTGACGTTTTCCGCGATCGCGCCGACGTGCCGGTTGGCCCGGCCCGAGGTGATGATCATGTAGTCGGAAAATGCCGATTTGCCGTGAAGGTCGATGGTGATCGTCTCTTCCGCCTTCATATCCTCGAGGCGGGAGAGGATCAGTTTCAGCGTCTTGTCGGCGTCGGACGGCGCAGGCAAGGCCGCGGCTTCGGTCGATGTTTTACGCGCGCTCTGTCGAGACTTGGGTAAAACTGACTTGGACAATACAGGTGTGGCCAGGGACCATTCCTTTCACTGTATCGCGGACGGCCGAATCCGGCAGCCCGCCGACCATTGTATGCATGTGGGGTTAACGGATTCAATATCCAGTAGCCCCGCGCTCTCACGTCGCGGTCTTCCAGCTCCCATCCGGGTTCCGCAAGGTCGTCGACGAAAGATTCAGTTTCAGCCCGGTGAGGAACACCCAGGCCGGCGCCCGCTGATCGGCAAGCCTTCCTGCCTCATTCTCGGGCAAACGATAGGGCGCCAATGCCTGCGCGGCGGGCGCGGCGAGCGCACGGAAACTTTGCGGAGGGCGATCGATCACTGCGATCGGCACCTGGGTCGCGATCCGCTGCCAGTGCTGCCAGCGATGGAATTGCGCGAGATTGTCGGCGCCCATGATCCAGACGAAGCGCGAGCCCGAAGCGCGGCGGCGCAGAAAGTTGATCGTATCGACAGTGTAGCGTGTTCCAATGACGGATTCGAGACAGGTCACGTCGATGCGCGGGTCGGCGGCCATGTCGCGCGCGGCCTGCGCGCGCTCGTCGAGCTCATGCAGGGCGCCATTGTCCTTGAGCGGATTGCCTGGCGACACCAGCCACCACACGCGGTCGAGCCTCAAGCGCTTGATCGCGAACAGGCTGATGGTGCGATGGGCAAGGTGCGGCGGGTTGAACGAGCCGCCGAGCAGGCCGATGCGCATGCCGATGGTATGGAGCGGAATCTCGTGGGCTGGCGGATGCAACGCAACTGACGCTTCGTTCAATGCGTGCCCCGCTGACCCAAGGAACCATTCACGGCCGCGTCTGCCCGGTGCCGTGAATACGATATTTGAAGCTCGTCAGCTGATCGACGCCGACCGGCCCGCGCGCGTGGAATTTTCCGGTGGCGATGCCGATCTCGGCGCCGAAGCCGAACTCGCCGCCATCGGCGAATTGCGTCGAGGCGTTGTGCAGCACGATCGCCGAGTCGACTTCCTTGAGGAATTTCTGCGCGGCGTCCGCATCTTCGGTGACGATCGCATCGGTGTGCTGCGAACCGTGATTGTGGATATGCGCGATTGCGCCGTCGACGCCGTCGACCACGCGCGCGGCGATGATGGCGTCGAGATATTCGGCGTCCCAGTCCTCGTCGGAGGCCGGCTTCACCCGGCTGTCGATGCGTTGCACGGCTTCGTCGCCGCGCACTTCGCAGCCGGCATCGATCAGCATTTCCACCAGGGGCCCGAGGTTGGCAGGCGCGCCTGCGCGATCGACCAGCAAGGTTTCGGCCGCGCCGCAGACGCCGGTGCGGCGCATCTTGGCGTTCAGCACGATCGATTTCGCCATGTCGAGATTGGCAGCATGATCGACATAGACGTGGTTGACGCCTTCGAGATGGGCGAACACCGGCACGCGTGCTTCCGCTTCGACGCGCGCAACCAGGCTCTTGCCGCCGCGCGGCACGATGACGTCGACCGCGCCATTCAAGCCGCCGAGCAGTAGACCGACCGCGGCGCGGTCGCGGGTCGGCACCAGCGTGATCGAGGCTTCGGGAAGTCCCGCCTGGCGCAGGCCCTGCACCAGGCAGTCATGGATCGCGCGGCAGGAGCGGAAACTGTCCGAGCCGCCGCGCAGGATCACGGCGTTGCCGGATTTCAGGCAGAGCACGCCGGCGTCCGCCGCGACATTGGGCCGGCTCTCGAAGATCACGGCGACGACGCCGAGCGGCACGCGCACACGCTCGATGGTCATGCCGTTCGGGCGCTGCCAGCTCTCGGTGATGACGCCGACGGGATCGGCAATCTGGCGGACGGCCGCGATGCCCTCAGCCATCGCCTCGACCCGGGCTTGTGTCAGCGTCAGGCGATCGATGAACGAGCCGGTGACGCCGGCAGCGCGGGCCTCCGCCACGTCCTCGGCATTGGCCGCCAGGATCGCGGCTGAATTGGCGCGGATGGCGCGCTCCATCGCCGCCAGCGCGCGGTCCTTCTGCTCCGGCGGAGCCAGCGACAGCACGCGCGCCGCGGCACGGGCAGCGCTTGCGAGCTCGTTCATCAGGGTCGCCAGATCGGCATTGCCGTCGATGGCCTTGAGCGGCGCGGTCATGTCGTTTCAGCCTTGGATTAAGGCCATGTCGTAGCACGGAATTCGAGGCCTTGGCGAGGCGTGGAACCGGCATGGCAGCTTGCCGGATTCGGCCCCGGCGGGTCGGCCAATGGCCTATTTGGCCGGGATGGCCGCGGTCGGGCCCACCACCAGGTCGTCCCGGTGGATCATCTCGGCCCGCCCGCTGACGCCCAAAATCAGCATCACGTCCGGAGAGGAGCGGCCCTTGATCTTCTCGGCATCCTCGGCGTCGTAGGCGACGAGGCCGCGGCCGATTTCGTGGGTGTCGGGGCCGCGCACCACCACGGCATCGCCGCGGGCGAACTGGCCGTCGATGCGGATCACGCCGGCCGGCAGCAGGCTTCTCCCGGCCCGCAATGCCCTTACTGCGCCGGCATCGATGGTCAGCGTGCCCTTCGGCTCCAGCGAGCCCGCGATCCAGCGTTTTCGCGCGGTGACGGGGTTGGCCGGGGTCAGAAACCAGGTGCAGTGGCCGCCGTCGGCGATCGCCTTCAGTGGATGCTCGATCTTGCCGGAGGCGATCAGCATATGGGTGCCGCCGGTGGTCGCGATCTTGGCCGCCTCGATCTTGGTGCGCATGCCGCCGCGCGATAATTCCGAGCCGGCATCGCCCGCCATCGCCTCGATCTCGGCCGTGACGCTTTCCACCACGGGAATGAGTTTGGCATTCGGATTCTGCGACGGCGGTGCATCGTAGAGGCCATCGATGTCGGACAACAGGATCAACAGATCGGCGCTCGCCATGGTGGCGACGCGCGCGGCGAGGCGATCATTGTCGCCGTAGCGGATCTCGTTGGTGGCGACCGTGTCGTTCTCGTTGATCACGGGCACCGCACGCCATTCCAGCAGTTTTGCGATGGTCGAGCGCGCGTTGAGATAGCGCCGCCGCTCCTCGGTGTCCTGCAAGGTCACGAGAATCTGCCCGGCGCCGATGCCGTGCGCGCCGAGCACTTCCGACCAGATCCGCGCCAGCGCGATCTGCCCGACGGCGGCGGCGGCCTGGCTCTCTTCCAGCTTCAGGCTGCCGCGTGGCAATTTCAGCCTGGCGCGCCCGAGCGCGATCGAACCCGACGAGACGATCAGCACTTCGCGGCCCTCGCCGTGCAACTTCGCGAGATCGTCAGCCAGCGCCGACAGCCACGGCGCGCGCACCTCGCCCGCATCTGAATCGATCAGAAGCGAGGAGCCGACCTTGACGACGATGCGCCGGAAATTCTCGAGTGCGGGACGGGTCATGGGGGTTCGATGGGGGCCGCGTGTCGCCAAAGCAATACGCGCCGCTTCCGGACTTTGGAAGTGGCGCGTTACCGCACAACTCATGAGAGTTAAGGTTAAATCAGCCATCGGGAAGGCTGCGGCCTTCGCCCTATCGCCAATTCCATCGGCTGCTGCGTTCTGGTCTAGTGTCCCAAAATCATGTGGGAGGGGATGAGAATGCACCGTCGATATTTCATGGCCGGCGCGCTGGCGCTGCCGCTGCTGGCGAAAGCAGGTCTTGCGCGGGCGGAATCCGGCCCGCTGACCAAGATCATCTTTCCCTTTTCGGCCGGCGGCGGCGGCGACGGGCTGTGCCGTCAACTGGCGCAACATCTTCCGGCTATTCTCGACCGCAACGTGATCGTCGAAAACCGCACCGGCGGTGACGGGCTGATCGGGATCAAGGCGGTAAAGGGCGCGAGCTCGGACGGCGCCACCATTCTCGTGACGACCGGTCCGACCATGTATCTGCTGCCGATGGTCGAGACCGAGCCGAGTTTTGACACCGCGAAGGATTTCGTCCCGGTATCCCAGGTCGCTCGCTTCGAGTTTGCGATCGTGACCAGCCCATCGATCGAGGCCAAAGATTTCGGGCAACTGGTCGCATGGCTCAGGGCCAATCCCGCCAAAGCGTCCTATGGCGTGCCGAGCAACGGCACCATTCCGCATTTCACCGGCTGGCAACTCGAGCAGATCCTGAAACTCTCGATGACGCGCGTGCCCTATCGCGGCTCGGCGCCGATCGTGAACGATCTGATCGGCGGCCACCTGCCGTTCGGCATCACGACGCTCGCGGACGCGATCACGCAGCATCGGGCCGGAACCGTGCGGATCGTCGCGGTGAGCAGTGCAACGCGCTCGCGGTTCGCAAACGACGTGCCGACGTTGAAAGAAAGCGGCGTCGATCTGGTCGCCGACGGCTGGTACGGGATGTGGCTGCCGGCGGGCAGCTCGCCTGATTTCACCAAGAAGCTCAGCAGCGCCGTGGCCGAAGTGCTGGCCAAGCCCGCGGTGAAGGAGAGCCTGCTTGCGGTCACGCTGATCCCGGTCGGATCGACGCCGGAAGAGCTGACAAAAGTGCTCGCCGCCGACGCCGCGTTCTGGCAGCCGATCGTGAAGGCGACCGGCTACAAGATCACGAACTAAGCGTCTTAAAGCGGCCTTGCTCCGAAGGGCGTCCTCGCCGATGATGGCTTCAACGAGAAACTGAAAATAAACTGGGGGAGCGCCACAATGCGCGTTTTGCGTTGGATATTCGCAGCCGTTTTGCTTCTGACCGGCGTCGCGCCGTCATGGGCGGAGAAATATCCGAGCCGGCCGGTGCGGATCGTCGTAGGCTTCCCGGCCGGAGGCCCAACCGACGTCATTGCGCGCCTCGTGGCGCAACATCTCTCCGATGCGCTCGGGCAGCAGTTCGTGGTCGAGAACATGCCTGGTGCGGGCAGCAACACCGCCTCCGGTCAGGTCGCGCGTGCGAACCCCGACGGCTACACCATCATGGCGATCAGCACCGGCTTCATGGTCAATCCCAGCCTCTACGCCAAGGTGCCGTACGATCCGATCAAGGATTTCACCGCCGTGACATTGGTTGCCGCTTCGCCAAACGTCGTGGTGGTCAACCCGCAGGTCCCCGCCAAGACGTTGCCGGAGCTTGTGAAGCTGATCCGGGACAATCCCGGCAAATACAGCTATGCCGGTCCCGGCGTCGGTTCGACGCCACAGCTCGGCGGCGAATTGTTTCGCCTGACCTACAACCTCGACCTGGTCCACATTCCCTTTACCGGCGCGGCCCCGGCCGTGCAGGCGACCATCGGCGGCCACACCCCGATAGCGTTCACCGCGTTGCCATCCTCGCTTTCGGCGATACAAGCCGGTCAGGTGCGTGCGATCGGGCTCGCGGCCACGGAGCGCGCGGAGCAAATACCCGATGTGCCGACCTTCGCCGAACAGGGCGTGAAAGATCAGGAAGCCGATACGCTGACCGGCATCGTTGCACCGGCCGGCACGCCGAAAGACATCGTCGAGCTGCTTGCGCGCGAGATCGCCAGGAGCGTTGCCCAGCCCGAAGTCAGGGAGCGGCTTGCGGCGCTGGGCTTCAAGCCGGTCGCCAACACGC
This sequence comes from uncultured Alphaproteobacteria bacterium, assembly GCA_963802585.1. Taxonomy (GTDB): domain Bacteria; phylum Pseudomonadota; class Alphaproteobacteria; order Rhizobiales; family Xanthobacteraceae; genus Bradyrhizobium. The sequence continues at coordinate 146,933 of CAWDJS010000035.1, forward strand.
CCGATGAATTCTCAGCGAGGATCAAGCTCGAGATCGAAAAGTGGGGTAAGGTGGTGCGCGACGCCAATCTCAGGATCGAATGACAGATGGCGCTTATTGCGACGACCTTGCATCGATCCGGGCGCGGATCGACGCAAGCTCCGCCTCGTCCCAGATGCCGATCAGGATGCCGCCCTTGACCTGCATCTGGCCGGCGGCATAGCTCTCGATCCTCGCGTTCGGCGTCGTGATGTGGCCCTTCGGATGCAGCGCCCAGTCGAACAGCGCGACCTGCAGCCGCGCGATGACCTCGGAGCATGACGGGTCCTCGGCGCGATCGGCAAATTCCTGCGGATCGCTCTGCAAATCGTAGAGCATCGGCCGAAAGCCCGAGGCATGGATATATTTCCAGCGGCCGTCGAACACCATGAACAGCCGGCAGCGTTCGATCGGCTGATCGAGTTTCAGCCGCACATCCTGCATGGCGTAGTCATATTCGGAGAACACGACCTTGCGCCACAGCGGGCTCTCGCCGCGCAGCCATGGCATCAGCGAGCGGCCCTCGAGGATGTGGTCGGGCGGCGTGCCGCCGAAATAGTCGATGAAGGTCGGCGCGAGGTCGATGGCCTCGACCAGCGCATCACAGATCGTACCGCGCGTGCTGTCTGCCTGTTTTGAAGGATCGATCACGATCAGCGGAATCTTCGCGGATTGCTCGTGAAACAAATCCTTCTCGCCCATCCAGTGGTCGCCGAGATAATCGCCATGGTCCGACGTGAACACGATCATGGTGGTATCGGTGAGGCCGCGCTCCTCCAGGAAGCGCATCAGCACGCCCATCTGGTCGTCGATCTGCTTGATCAGGCCCATATAGGTCGGGATGACCTTCTCGCGGGCCTCGTCGCGCGACATGTTGCGGGAGTAGCGCATGTCCATGTAGGCGGCGAACACCGGATGCGCCTCCTGCCGTTCCTTCTCGGAACGGATCGCGGGTAGTACGTCATTCGGGCCATACATGCTGGCATAGGGCTCGGGGGCGATATAGGGCCAGTGCGGCTTGATGTAGGAGAGATGCAGGCACCACGGCCGGCCGTCGCTCTCGGCCTCCGCGATGAAGTCCATCGCCCGCCGCGTCATGTAGGGCGTCTCGGAAAGCTCTTCCGGAATGCGCGCGGCCTTGTCGGCATGCACCAGCAGCCAGCCATTTTGCAGGGAGCCGTCGGCGTCCTCGCCGGAATTGGCCCAATGCTCCCAGGGATTCTGCGCATCAAAACCCTGTTCGCGCAGATAGGAATCATATCGCGGGCGCGGCCGCCCCGTCGGGTGCAGGCCGTCGTCTCGTTCATACGGCTCAAAGCCGCATTCGGACACATGCACGCCGATGATCGAATCCGGCGCGATGCCGAGCGCCTTCAACCCCTCGAGGTCCGGCGTCATGTGGGTCTTGCCGACCAGCACATTGCGCACGCCGATTTTCTTCAGGTGGTCGCCGAGTGTCGGCTCGCCGACGCGGAGCGGCCAGCCGTTCCAGTGCGAGCCATGCGAGCGCATGTAGCGACCGGTGTAGAACGACATGCGCGAGGGGCCGCAGATCGGCGACTGCACATAGGCGTTGGAGAAGCGCACGCCGCGCTCGGCCATCGCATCGATGTTCGGGGTTTTAAGCCGGGGGTGGCCGGTGCAGCCGAGATAATCATGGCGAAGCTGGTCGCACATGATCCAGATGACGTTCTTCGCACGCGCCATTGTGCGGCCAGCCCTATGCTTCCCAAGGCGTCATCTGCGCCGCGCGCTTGCCCTTGGTCGTGACCTGCTTGTCCCCGATCACCTCAGTGAGCGCGCGCAGCGTTTCCTTGACGCCGGTGCCGGTTGCCCCCGAGAGCAGTAGCGGCGTTTTCTTTGCCGCGCGCTTGAGGCGGTCCTTCTGCTTCTTCAATTCATCCGGACCGACCGCGTCGATCTTGTTCAGCCCGACGATCTCGATCTTCTCCGTGAGCTGTCCGCCATAGGCCTCGAGCTCGTCGCGTACCGTCTTGTACGCCTTGCCGGCGTGCTCGCAGGTCGCGTCCACGAGATGCAGCAGCACGCGGCAGCGCTCGACATGGCCGAGGAAACGGTCGCCGAGGCCCGCGCCTTCGTGTGCGCCCTCGATCAGGCCCGGGATATCCGCGAGCACGAACTCGCGTCCATCGGCGTTCACGACGCCGAGCTGCGGATGCAGCGTGGTGAAGGGATAATCCGCGATCTTCGGCCGCGCCGCGCTGACCTTGGAGAGGAAGGTCGACTTGCCGGCATTGGGCAGGCCGATCAGGCCGGCGTCCGCGATCAGTTTCAGGCGCAGCCAGATCCAGCGTTCCTCGCCGGTCTGGCCCGGATTGGCGTTGCGCGGTGCGCGGTTGGTCGATGACTTGAAATGCGCATTGCCGAAGCCGCCATTGCCGCCCTCGGCGAGCACGAATTTTTCGCCGAGCGTGGTGAAGTCGTGGATCAGCGTCTCGCGATCCTCATCGAAGATCTGCGTCCCCATCGGCACCTTCAGCACGATCGGCTTGCCATTGGCGCCATGGCGGTCCTTGCCCATGCCATTCTCGCCCTTCTGCGCCTTGAAGTGCTGCTGGTAGCGGTAATCGATCAGCGTGTTCAGGCCGTCGGCGACCTCGAAGACGACGTCGCCGCCGCGGCCGCCATTGCCGCCGGAGGGCCCGCCGAACTCGATGAACTTTTCGCGGCGGAACGCCACGCAGCCGTTACCGCCGTCGCCGGAGCGGACATAGACTTTTGCTTCATCGAGGAATTTCATGGGTTCTAGGTAGGGTAGTCGCACGGATGCGGCAACCCAAAGATATCGAAAAGGCAGCATTTTCCGACCGTCGTTGAGGTTGTCGCATGCCCCCGCATGCGCTGTTCCGTGCCCGCTTGTGTGGTACTTTCGGGCCAAACGCGCCTGTCCGGGCAAACAAGGGGCATCGATGAGACGCCGCCGGTTCTTGAGCTATCTTGGCGGCATCGCGGTGTGGCCGCTCTCCTCGCGGGCGCAGCAGGCGGCCGCGACCCAGCGGCTTGCGATCTTCAGCCCGTTCGAATCCGCCGCCTGGATGCGGGAGGACAGCGAGAACCGGTATTATCGCGCCCTGTTCGAAGAACTGCGGCGCCTGGGGCATGTCGAAGGCAAGAATCTCGCTGTCGAGCGCTATGGCCGCGAGAGAAGCGCGAGCGGACTCGCCGCGCTGGTGGCCGAAGTGATCGCCGCCCGGCCCGACGTCGTCTATGTCATCGGCCTTGGCGCGATGGACTTCAAGCAGGCGGGCGACAGAATTGCGGTCGTGGCGCTGACCGGCGATCCGGTCGGGCAGGGCCTGATCCGAAGCCTCGCGCATCCCGGCGGCAATATCACCGGCGTCAGCGTCGACACCGGGCCCTCGATCTACGGCAAGCGGATCGCGCTGCTGCGCGAGATGTTTCCAAGGCTCGCCAGGCTCGGCTGCCTCACCTTGCGCAGGCAATGGGATGGCGGCCAGGGCCGTGACATCAGCCAGGCCGGCGAAGCCGCCGGCGTTGCGGTCATTCCCTGTCTCCTCGATCCGCCGACCGGAGAAGCCGCCTATCGCGACGCCATCGCGCAGGCCTCCGGCGATGGCGTCAATGCCTTCATGGTCGGCGACAATCCCGACACCATGGCGAACCGTGCCGCGATAGCCAACCTGATCGCAACGGCCGCAAAGCCTGCGATCTATCCGTTCGCGGAGTTCGTCGAGGCCGGCGGGTTGATGGCCTATTCGTTCGATCTGATCGAGTTGAACAAGCGCGCCGCCAACAACATCGATGCCATCCTGAGGGGTGCCAATCCCGGCGACATCCCGTTTTACCAGGCTTCCAAATTCGAGCTGTCGCTCAACATGAAGACCGCGAAGGCGCTGGCGCTCGCCGTGCCCGAAACCTTGCTCGCTTCCGCCGACAAGGTGATCGAATGAGACGGCGTGAATTGCTTGGCCTGCTGGCCGGCGTCGCCGTTGTCGGCACTCGCAGCGGTGCTGTCCGCCGTGACGAACGGCTCGAGGTCACTCTGCCAGGGCAGATCAAGTGAATCTATCATGCAGAACGCAGCCTCTTAGCGACGACCCAGAACGGAATCATGACTATCGGAACGAGCATGAAGAGCAAAGCGGCAAACAATACTGGCGACGCTGCACTTGACGTTCTGTCGCGTAGGATCCCCGCCATTTGTGGGCCTATGGTCGTCAACGCGTAGTAACACGTATAGAAGATCGCCAGGCCTATGGCGCGGTGTTCGACGGCGACCACACGGGCCGGCAACGACAAGATAGGACCGACAGGCGGCGCAACAACAATTCCGACGAGCAGACACAGCGAAAGTGCCATCGAGGGACTGAACGTCATAAACGCGAGTACAATGCCAGTCAGCACGGAAAATACGACGATCGCCGAGTCGGGCCTCCCAGCGCGATGGACCAGATATCCACCCAAAGGCACTGAAACAATCGAAACCCATAATGTGGAGCTGGTAAACAACGCCCCTTCCGACAAGGTGTGACCCGCGGTCGCCAGGAATGCGGGGGTAAAACTAAAGAAGTTCACAAGTCCAGCATTAAAGAAGCCCCAAACACATCCGGCCGCCAAACAGGCTCCGACGGCTTGCCGCGACGGGAAAGCCGATCGTTGCAATGCGATCGGTGCAATCGGCTTATTTTCCTCCTGCGGGGCGCGAGGCGGTGCTCGATAGACGCTCGCGACAAGCGCGGCAGCAACCACGCAAAATAGCGCGACGAAGTCCATCATCCGGCCCCATCCCATGTTCGACGCCAGTGGCGCCTGAACCAAAAGGCCAAGGGCAATACCTAACCCCCAACTGGCACCGATGGCGCCCATCGCGAAAACGATTTCTCGGCCTGCGAACCAGTCGGTCACCATTTTGGCAACCATCAAGTTTAGCAGCACCGCGCCAGCGCCACTTATCACGCGCCCTAAGGCAACAAGAAAATAACTTTCGCCAAATCCAATTACAAACCCTCCGCCTGCCATCAATAAGAGACCTAAAACGCAAACCGATTTGTCGCCAAAGCGGTTTTGAAGGAGAGCGCCGGGAAGCGCGAGAAAAATGCCCGGGAGCAGATACAGACCGATTAGCCCTCCTATTTCACTGTAATTTGCATGCAATTCCTCCAAGAGGGAGTGCGTTACCGAGGCCATAGACTGGAATTGAAAACCCATCATGGTTCTGGCCAAAAAGAGCAACGCGAGCATGCACCAGCGCATTGGATGTCCTATCCAAAGAAATCGTCCGGCTTAACGCAGTCGGAATCCAGTTTTATTGTTGCTGGCCAGCGCCGGCTCCCGACTGCCAAAACTCGGCGCCGATCCTGCCCCGTCATTGCTGGACAAGGCCGTCAATGTCACGACAGGGCTGCCGTTTCGGGCGCATCAGTTTGTTCTTTTTGTCTGAGCTCTTGCAATCGTATCTCGGTCCACCGGTTCAGCGCTGTATTCCCGGTAAGTTTTGTTATGTCCGCCAGGCGTTCGGCGGCTGAAATACCGAGGGGGTCGACACGAAGTGTTGCGAGATAGCAATCAGATGCGTGCTCGGGATCATCCAGCGACTCGTAACATTGGCCGGCCATGAACCAGGCTATTGCTGTCCCGGGAGGCCCCAGTTCCGCCGCCGATCTATAGAACTGGGCGGCCTGGACGATATCCCCCTTACTTACCAGCACTTCTCCGACTTCCATGCGAGCTCGAGGATCGAGAGGATCAACTTCAATCATTCGACGGGCGCGCTGCTCCGCCAGGTCGAGGTCCCCCAGCCAAATGGCCTCCTTCGTGCGACTCTGCATCAAAGGATGCAGATTCTCGTCGGCCAATATCTTCTGAACTTCATCGGCTGGATGCAGGCTGCGCGCGTATTCTTCGGCGACGTCCATTTCTTGGACGAGTCGCGCGCGATCACCGCGTATCTGTGCTCCGAACGAGGCCGCGCGATAATAGCGGCTCATCAGTAAGGCGTAAGTAAAATCATCGAAGCTCGATCTCGCTTCTTGCATCTCGCGAAGAGTAATTGATGCCCAATGTTCTACAGCATCCACATCCTTCGCAAAACGAGCTGACTGCACGATCATGTGCACGAGCGAATTGAATCGAATGACCGTTCCCAACGGGGCGTTGGTCGCAATGGTTCGGAATTCGTCCATGTCATAGGGCGTGTCATAGTCACCATGCAGCATGAACCGTGCGTTCGCGCGGGTATATGCGAGAGCGGAGCACGACTCGTCCTTCGCAATATCCTCGGCCGGTACCGGAGCAATATATTTGACAACGGCAGGGAAAAGACAAAGGCTGCCAAGTAATCCCGTAACGCCGACCTGCCGCTTGCGATCCAGGCCCGGATAGCTAGCCAAGCTTTCGCACATGAGATTCCAGCGATCCGAGCGCAGCTCGGCGGGCAGCTCTGACGGATCCTCCACGCGATAGCTTGCCGAGTTCGTCTCTCTAATCAGAGATTCCTTGAACGAGTGCGGCAATACTCTTTGAGGTCGTTCACGCTTGGGGCCATTCCCAAGAAAATTTTGAAAGGCAAATTCTACACAGTGCAAGTGCGACGGTCCCGAATTCATCGGACCGAGATCCAAATACGGACGATAGAGCCACGCTGTGAAGTTGCCTTGCAGATCGAAATCTTGATGTTGAGAACTCACGCAACTCCTCCCAATATCGCGATTGAAGAGGCCGGCGCCAATTGGCTTGGCGCCGGCCCTCTGTTCTCAGCCGAAACGTGTAATGAAATCCTGGTTGTTGCTCAGTGTGCGATAGCGAACGATCTTCTTCATGAGACGTCTCCCTTGCTTGGGCGCAGAATCACTCACGCCGTCGACAGGACGAGCTCGGTGATTCCCGGCGCGAGGCTCTTGAGTGCATTCGCGGATTCGAACGCATGCTTGTTCGTAAGCCGAGTTTTCGAAAGGTTCAGAAAAATGTGCGGGAAACGAGCAGGGGGACCCCAAGAATCTGACCGCCCGCGAGATCGACGCCGCCTTTGCAAGTCCCGCACGAGCCCGGCTGCGGCATGGTGTTCGGCCCGGAAGGATTCTTCTACGTCCATCGTCAGCACATCGCGGCCCTTGCGCTCGCCCGAGGCGTGCCGACGATCTTCGACGTGCGCGACTATGTCGAGGCCGGCGGGCTCGCGAGCTACGGCTCCGACTATTATGCGATCATGGAGCTGACCGGCAGCTACGACGCGCGCATGTTGAACGGCGAGAAGCCCGCCGATTTGCCGGTGCAGCAGGCGACCAAGTTCGAAATGGTGCTCAACCGCTCCACGGCGAAGACGCTCGGTCTCGACATCTTGCCGACGCTGCTGGCAACCGCGGATGATTGATCGAGTGAGGTGGCGACGAAGGTAACAAGTGGCGCGTGCCGCAATGCGACCCGCGATCCGCATTGGCTGCGGCATCACTCCAAGGCACTATGGCAGCGCTGCCAGGGCCGCTTCCACGTCGATAATGCCGTGCCCGAGACGCTCATTCCATCCTGGCCCTTCGGTCTTTCGCGCCTTTTGGTTGAGCAAGTACCTCAATTTATCGGGGGGAAGGATCGTCTGATTCCATCCGCTGCGAATTGCTCCGACGATGCCCGCGGTCAGCCCGCAGGCAGCGGATGTGCCAGTGCTTGCGATGTAGGGCGAGCCGGTATCGCCAACGAACGGCTCGCTCAAATTTCCAACGAACGCATCGCCGACTTCACGGAAGTAACTGGGAGCGCACAGATCCGGCTTCCTCCGGGAAAGGCACGGTTGTCCGGGGCCCTCCGACGAACTGCCGACCCACAGAGCGTCGGTCCTGACGGCTCCGGTCGTTAGAACCCTCGGGTGGGAATTGGCTCCATAGATGCTATGCCCGGGTCCTACATCGCGCTTTCCACAACGCCGGTCGGGACAGAATTGTCCGCAATTTCCTGCTGCGAAGATGATGTCGTTTCCGTCGCCCACCATCTCGTCGATGACGACATTTAGGGGATGGTGCGGGTTTTCAGTGTAGTCGCCAAGCGGATGTTCGGTGGAGCGATCGAAAATGGACCAGGCGTTTACGATGATCCACGGTCCGTTCCACGGCGAGGTTGCCAGCTGGCGCAAGAACTCAATGAGCTGCTTGAGCTGAGTGAAGGCAGCCAAAGCGTCGCCAATGAAGCCCGTCACATTGCTGATTCTGGGCGGAATAAGTGGAACGTCATAGAATGTCGCATCGGGCGCAGCGTCCATGATGTTTCTGACCATCATCAAACCATGGCCGCGAGTCGTACTGCCTGGTTGTGTCGTCAGGTTGATCAGCCCCCCGCCGAAGTTGCGAACTTGGGTTGCATCAAAACCGTCATCGACCACAACGATGTTGACGCCGCTTCCAGTCAAGCCTCTCTGCTGAAGTAGCCTGGATCGTGTCAGCGCAGCGGCGGCATCCCTGTCGCCGAATAGAAGCTGATCGACATTTGTAGGGCAAAAATATTCCGATTCCGCGAGAGAAAGTTCGGCGCCAAGGCCAACGAAGGGCCCCGCTTTGCCTACGACGTTATTGGCGTCCTCGACGGCTCTGCGGAATTTTTCCAAGCCTTCGAGGTCCGGAGTACCCTCGTGCGAATCGGGGATCTCTACGGAAAGAACCCACCGATCGAGAGGCGGAATCGGTTTTGATGGTTTCTGCGTGAGCTGAACCGTCCAATCCAGTGAGGGAATTCCCCGTGAACGGAACGTTCCCTTGAAGTCACCCAGCAGTTCGCGCAACCGCTGGTCGACCGATAGGAGGTAGCGCCGGTTATCTTCTGCAGAGCCTTTTGATCCCGGCGACGTGCCAAGAGACTCAAAGTCGGCTGCACGAACGACGACTAGCTGTCGAACCATCCCTCATCTCCCTGCTCATTTATCGGAACGTCCGGCAATCAAGCGGATGCGGGCGATTCCGACATGGCGCCGAAAATCAATACCATTCCTGCTTCGCGACGGGGATAAGAGCTGCAACGCTGGGGCATTGCAGCAAAAGCTCCAAAGAATGATCGCCAAGGAATTTGCCTGCCTTGCTGTCGGAAGGATAATGCAGGCCCAGGACTTCCCTGTTACGCGCAACTCTTTCAGCGAGGCGGCGAAGGGGGGTGCTGTCAGGGTAACCGATGTGCGTTTCCGTGCTGGCTGCTGCGGGCATAACTTGAGCAAGCATGCCTGCCAGCAGGTACGATTCCGTAGCGTGTCCACTTGGGTAGGATGCGTGGCCGGGCACGTCGATCGGTGGCATTAGCGAAGGCGAAAGTTGCGAAGCACGTGGCCGGGGCTTGAGCGGCGCAGTTAGCGTGCCCGGGTTGAATTTGTAGTGCATCGCCTGAAATTGGGCGACACGGAGAGCGATTTGGGCCAGTCGATAGGTCGCGCGATGTGATGCCTTGTTGAACATCAGCAGCCCGGACCAATACACCACCAGATTGTTGAGCTGTGCCAAAGCCTCGGCCATGACCCCCTGGCGATAGTCCATCAAATCCTGCAGCTCGTCTAACTCGGCTTTCAGGCCCGCTCCCACGGGAATGGGCGCCTCAGCCTGAAGGTCAAACCCGTCCCAGCCCGGAATTTTGACGAATTCAGCAAGACCTACGAATGAAAAGTGATACGCACTCCATGCCCATTCCGGGAAGCTCGCGGCCGTCGTGTTTGTGAACGGCGCCATAAGATCCGCAGGCGGCCATTTGTTGCCTCTGAACCAGTTCTCGTTGGGCAGCTTTGTAAGGGCTGGCGAAACACCAATGGGTCGGATGATAGGCGACTTGCCAGTTTCTGATACCGCGCCACTTGCTCCGGCGCCGTCTGCGCCATCTGCCCCATCGGCACCGTCTGCGAGTCCAAATGGTCTCATATCAACCTCCTTCAATATCGGCTGATACTCACTCCGGAAGACCAGCCATCCTCAAATGCTTCATGTATCGCTCTCTGATCTGCTGATTCCGAAACGGTTGTCGGGTTCGCTCGTAAGTTCTCAACCCGAATTCCGGCTCTATTTTCATCATGGCGGCAGCGACGTCGCGCGCTTCTTCCAGCCGCCCCAGGCCCGCGAGACCCGCCGTTAAAATTCTATGGTTGGCGGTATAAAGGCCGTTCTCGCTCGCGGACATTCGACCCCACTTTACCGACTCTTCGTACTCCCCTTTTGCGTAATGCGCGAGGTTGAGAAACATATAGTACGTGAAAAGACTCTGGTCGAAGGGTGAAAGCCGCAAGGCGTGCTCTGCGCGGTTGACCGCCTGCTGCGTTTCCCCAATGTAGCTCAGCGTGGCGCTCGACAGAATCCATGCCAACGAGTGATTTGGGCAGGCTGCCAGTGCACGATCAAGGTATATGAGCGCGCCATCATACTCATGAAACAAGAACGATTTCAGATGGCCAAACGTCGCAAGGGCGAGGGCGTTCTCTCCGTCCAGCTCGATTGCTCTTGCGGCGAGTTCTATGGCTCTTACGGAATCCGCGCTCGGGTTAGCCGACCAGCCTTGACCGACGTACAAGCTGTGCCAGCGTGCCGCCCACGCAACGGGCATGGAGAAGTGTGGGTCCTCGGCGATCGCCTTTTCCAAAAAATCGCGCGCCCGCAAGAATGTCTGCTGGTCAAGACTGTTGATGATCTGCATCGCCTTGAGAGCGTAATCGTAGGACGTGAAATTGTCCGGTCGTTTTCTCAGCGCATGGCGAAGCTCGCTCTTGCGCACGTTGGGCGCTATCCCCGCCACGATTTTTTGAACAATATGATCCTGAAGATCGAACAGCTCCCCGGGTGGGACCTCCACCGTATCGCCCCACACAGTTTCCTGTGTTTGAGAGTCGCATGCCTCGATGGACACGCGCACCGAACGGTCGGATCGGCGAACACTTCCGAAGGCGATGTAGCGGGCCCCGAGAACGCGACCGACCTCTCGCGGATCAGGGGGGGGCCCCCGGTACTTGATAGTCGAGGCACGCGAGATAACAAAAAGTTCGCGCAGCCCGGCGAGCGACAAAACAATGTCCTCTACAATTCCGTCCGCGAAATAATCATCGGCCGGATTGCCTCCAAGATTTTGCAACGGCAAAACGGCTATCGAGGGGAGAGTTTCGCGATGGGAGCGACTCGGAACGACGATCTTTGGCGCGTCGACCGTAAGCGCATAAACTCGTACGGATTTATCCAGGTTCTTGAGCTGGAGATAGCCAACATCTCGCGTGAGCTTGCCAACTGTGCCGCGCACCACGTCATAGACGGACTCCGATATCAACACTCCGCCTGGCTCGGCATATTCCTGCAATCTCGCCGCAACGTTTACTCCATCTCCGTAGATGTCAGAGTCCGTAGCGATGATGTCGCCCAAGTTGATCGCGATGCGCAGGGCGATCGATGGGTTTAGTTCTTCGCTGTCGATCTGTGCTGACGGAACCTGGGCCTGGATGTCTTGCGCCCATTCAACCGCATCGAGGGCACTTGAAAACTCGGCAAGCACTCCGTCCCCGGTCAATTTGACGATCCTGCCGCCGTATTGAGAGGTCCGCGGTCGGATCACCTCGTCGAGAATCTTCATCCAGCGGATGTGGGTCCGGCTCTCGTCGCTGGACATCAGAATCGTGTAGCCAACGACATCCACGAAGGCGACGGCCGCCAGACGTCTCGTGGGCCGACCCGAGTTTCTGCCGCGTTCACGTGGGGCTGGATCGCTCGAAGAGCCATTTACCTGAGATCGCGCGGGCTCCGGAAGTGACATACCCCACACTGTCACCATTGCGGAACCCGTGCAATCTTCGGGACTGAAGTCTGTGACGACTTGTAGCGGCATGTGGCGCGCGTCTTCTGTTCGAGTAATCAGCAGCCGACGCCATCAATTTGTGGCAATTTTGGTCAGTGATTTTGGCGTAAGAGGCGCTGTCCAGGTCCGCTAAGGCTCAATACCGTTGGCGAACCTAGTCCAGACTGATCGTTTCCAATTGTTAGATGTTTCACACAATGACGAGGGTATTTGTCGCGGCTGGAATGAGACCGCCGGTATCTATTGAGGCTGCCGCCGGATCAAAAACCTCTGCATCCCCTCCAGCACCAGCTCCTTGCGCTGGTTGTGCACCGTGCTGCGCAACGTCACAACGCCGGTGGTGCGTCCCGGCGCAAGCTCCGTGACTTCGAGCGCGGGATAAATGGTGTCGTCGGCATAGACGGGTTTCAGGAATCGGCTCGACTGTTCGAGAAAGCCGACCAGCGATTCCTCGACCATGAAGGGAAACAGCCCGGCGCCGGGCGCGGTGTGGATCAGCGTCTGGAAGCCGTGCGCGAGCAGATGCGGCATGCCGCGGGCGCGGCAATATTCGACGTCGTAATGCACGGGGTGTGTATCGCCGCTTGCGGTCTGGAACGCGGCGAAGATCGCCGAGGTCTGCGTGCGGCTCGGCAGCACGAAGCGCTCGCCAAGCACGAAATCCTCGAACCAGCGCTGCTGTGTCACCATGCGGTGGGTCGCGGGATCGAACTCGGCCATGGCGTTTCCTGATGTCTTGCTGCTGTTTGATCCATCGGTATCGCAGAGCAGCCCGCGCGGCAATTGGGCTTGCCTGAGACACGGGCACCTTTAAAACAGCGCCGTCATGAGCCTTTTAACGCGAATCTCCGTTCCCGCCGACGAGCGTTCCGCGCGGCTGGCCGGCATCGGGCTGATGCTGCTGGGCGTGTTCATGTTCTCGTTCGGCGATGCGCTCGGGAAATATCTGGTCGCGACCTACGCGGTCGGGCAATTGCTGTGGCTGCGCGCCTGTGCGGCGCTGCTGGTGCTGTCACCGTTGATCTGGCGCCAGCGGCAACAATTTTTCCGGATCGAGCGGCCCTGGCTGCAGGCCGTCCGCATCGTGCTTTCGACGCTGGAAGTCGCGGCGTTCTTCCTCGCCACCGTCTATCTGCCGCTTGCCGACGTCACGACCTATTATCTCGCCTGTCCGATCTTCGTCACCGCGCTGTCGGCGCTGGTGCTCGGCGAACAGGTCGGCTGGCGACGCTGGAGTGCGATCCTGATCGGCTTTGGCGGCGTCCTGATCGCGCTGCGGCCATCCGCGCAGACCATCAGCTGGCCGGCGATGATCGCGCTCGGGGGCAGCCTGTCATTTTCGATCCTGATGCTGATCACGCGCTCGTTGCGCAATACACCCGACATCGTGATGGCGACGACGCAATTCGCCGGTACGTTCGTGCTGGGCGCGCTGATGTCGCCGTTCGGCTGGGCAACGCCGAGTGCGGCCAGCCTTGCGCTGTTCGCCGCCGCCGGCTGCATCTCGGTGGCAGCACTGATCTGCGTCAACCGGTCGCTGAAGCTCGCGCCCGCCAGTGTCGTGGTGCCCTATCAATATTCGATGATTATCTGGGCGGTGATGTTCGGCATCGCCGTGTTCGGCGACGTGCCGCAGCCCGCGACGGTCGCGGGTGCCGCGATCATCGTTGGGGCGGGGCTCTATATCTTCCTGCGCGAGCGCAAGCTCGGGCGCGAGGAGACGGCGGTCAATCCGCCGGCGTAGCCCGTCGTCCCGGGCAAGCGAAGCGCGACCCGGGACCCATAACCACCGCTGCTCGTTTGTTCGCAGGCTGGGGCTTCAGCGCGGAGCCGCGTCGATGTCCTGTGGTTATGGGTCCCGGCCTTCGCCGGGACGACAGTTTTTTCGTGGAGATTTACTTCACCCGCTTCGTCGAGCTCGTCCAGTTCTTCAGCGACGACCAGACGCTGCGGGAGAGGCGGAAGCAGTCGACCGGGCTGGAGGAGCCCAGCGCCTCGAAGCGGTGCAGTTCGACCCCGGTCCACTGGAAGCCGCACTTCTCGATGATATTGCGTGACGTCGGATTGGCGACGCGGGCGTGCGCATACAGGAGCTCATGGTCGAACGCCTGGAAGAAATAATCGATCACGGCGCGCGCGGCCTCGGTGCCAAAACCCTGGCCCCAGTGCTCGAAGCCGAGCCAGTAGCCGATCTCCGGCAAATCAGGTTCGCGCCAGTTGATGCCGACGGCGCCGAGCGGGGTGAAATTGTGCTCGATCAGGAACGCGATCTCGCTCGGCGAACCGGCCATCGACCGCACGAAGGCGACCGCATGTTCCTCGAGATAGGGATGTGGGAGACGGCGGGTATTTTCCGCAACGCGGCGATCGTTGGCGAGACGCGCAATTGCTTTTACGTCCGCGAGCGTCGGGCTGCGCAAGGTCAGCCGTTCGGTCTCGAGGACGCAAGGACAGGCCTCGCGCAATAACGGGGGCGGAATATCCTGCAACATGTCGGGCTCCGTCAGAACAAACAAATGAAAAAGGAGAGGCCGGTTTCCCGCCTCCCCTTTGGAGCCTCTAGCTGCTCCGCCGGTTTATCAGGACCCGGCGGACTCGTAATGATCCACCGTCTACTCGGCTGCAGCCTCGGTAATCGGGAGAACCGATACGAAAGTACGGCCGTTGGCTTTGGCACGAAACTCGACATGACCCTCGACCTTGGCGAACAGGGTATGGTCGGTCCCCATGCCTACATTAAGGCCGGGATGCCAGGTGGTGCCGCGCTGACGCGCAATGATGTTGCCGGGAATCACACGTTCGCCACCAAAGGCCTTGACGCCAAGGCGCTTACCCTTGGAATCACGTCCGTTCCGCGATGAACCGCCTGCTTTTTTGTGAGCCATGACCCGTCTCCAACTTGTCCGTTCTCTTAAGTCAATTCCTTGAAGGAATCATTTCACTTTTTGTCACGTCCTTTTGGTCGCCATCGTCATCCTGACGGAGACCTTACTTCTTCGCCGCCGGCTTCTTCGCGGGCGCCTTCTTGCCGTCAGCCTTCTTGCCATCAGCCTTGGCGCGCGGCTTGGCCGCAGCCTTGGCTACCGGCTTCTTCGCCGCCGCCTTCCTGGCGGGCTTGTCCGCCTCGTCGCCGTCTTCCACCGGCGCCGCCACCTTTTCCCGCTTCGGCCGCGGGCCGATCGAAGGCTTGGCGTTGTCGGCGAGGATCTCGGTGATGCGAAGCACCGTGATCTCGTCGCGATAGCCGCGCTTGCGGCGCGAGTTCTTGCGGCGGCGCTTCTTGAACGCGATCACCTTGGGACCGCGCTTGTGCAGCAGCACTTCGGCCGCAACGGAGGCGCCTGCCACGGTGGGCATTCCCAGCGTCGGCGTGTCACCGCCGAGCACCAGCACTTCACCCAACTGCACGATCGTTCCGACATCGCCGGCGATCTTGCCAATCTCGAGCACATCATCCGGAACGACGCGGTACTGCCGGCCGCCGGTTTTGATGACTGCGAACATCGTTTAATTCCTTCGTGTTCGGTCCCGGCCTCGAACGAAAGTCCGGGCCGGCTTTTTGTTCAGTCGTTATGGGTACTTTTCGCGCGATCCGCTGCAAGTTCGGCGGCAGATTCAGCGCAAAAACAAGCGGCGCGAGAAACCCCGCGCCGGAATGGAGCGGACTTATAGCGGCTAAAGGCAGGGAGTCAAGGCAAACCGAGCCGAAAACCGGCCGAAAATGAAGGATTTGGCCGTTTTTTGCCGGTGCCGACGCAGCCGCAACTCCGTGAAACCAACGGGTTCCCACGCCGTTGTCCCGCCAGGCAAGGAAGCGGACAAGGCAGCGGGCAGGGCAGCAAATGGCTGAAGACGTCATTACCACCACGGGCATCGCCCACCATGGCGGCAGCCGGCTGCCATCGGTGGACGTCGACAGTTTCAATATCGAATTGAAGGACGACGAGGGTTTTCTCGGCGACCGCGCCTCCAAGGGTGCGTTCCGGAAAATCTTCGACGACTGGCGCAAGCCGCTGCGCAAGGCCGGCAAGGACCCGTTCGGCGACGTGCCGTCGGAGGACATCAGCAAGAAGGCGCTCGACGACATGTTGGTCGGCGACGACACCGAGGCCTCCGCCGTGGTGCACAGCGCGATCGAAGAGTTCGCGCAGGAACTGGCGCATGTGACGCGACGCTTCCTCGCGACCAAGGCATGGGCCAGGACCGAGCGCATCGTGGTCGGCGGCGGCTTTCGCGACAGCCGGCTCGGTGAACTCGCCATCGCGCGCACCCAGATCATCCTCAAATCCGAAGACATCAAGATCGAGATGGTGCCGATCCGATTTCATCCCGATGAAGCCGCGCTGATCGGCGCGCTGCATCTGGCGCCCTCCTGGATTTTCGAAGGCTATGACAGCATCCTCGCGGTCGATATCGGCGGCACCAACATCCGCTGCGGCGTGGTCGAGACACGCTGGAAGAAGGCCGACGACCTGTCTAAGGCGGAAGTCTGGAAGTCCGAGCTGTGGCGCCATGCCGACGACGAACCGACGCGCGAAGGCGCGGTGAAGCGGCTGGTGAAAATGCTCAACCACCTGATCGACGCCGCCGACGAAGAGGGGTTCAAGCTCGCGCCCTTCATCGGCATCGCCTGTCCCGGCGTGATCAAGCAGGACGGATCGATCGAGAAGGGCGCGCAAAACCTGCCGGGCAATTGGGAGAGCAGCAAGTTCAACCTGCCGGCGAGCCTCGTCGAGGCGATCCCCGCGATCGGCGACCACGACACCGCGGTGTTGATGCATAATGACGGCGTGGTGCAGGGGTTGGCCGAAATTCCCTTCATGCAGAATGTCGAGCGTTGGGGCGTGCTCACCATCGGCACCGGGCTTGGGAACGCGCGCTTCACCAACCGCAGGAAAGAGAACGGCAAGGGCGAGAAGAACGGCAAGAAGGACAAGAAGTAACCTTTCGCGGTTAGGTTAAAATCGACTTCAGATTGCCGCCGCGCGCGCAATTGCTAGCGTGTCCCCGTCGCTCACACTGACCGGCGAGACCCCAACTTTCCGATCAGTATTTCAATGAGACGGCACGGGACCGCCAATGTGTTATCGCGTATGGCGGTCCCACATTTTTTTTCCGGCCATTTTGCATGGGCGCTCGCCGCTCGCGTGTCGCCTCTCCTCGAAAGGGAGAGGCGATTTTTTTGTTAGCTCCAACTGATGCGTTCGAAGAACGCCGCGATCTCGTTCGCCGCGCGATCCGGATCTTCGCGATGCGGGAAATGTCCGACGCCGGAAAACATCGCGAGATCAAGTATCGAAAATGTCTCGTGCAGGCGATCGGTCCAGGCGTAGGGAAACAGCGGATCGTGCTCGGCCCAGCGCACGCAGGCCGGCACATCGATCGGCGGCAGTGTCGGTGCTTCACCCAGCATCATCCTGACGCGGCCTGCATGCGAGGCGCGGTAGTGCGCAAAGCCGCCGGCAAGATTGCCGGGCTTGAAGAAGTTGTCGGCAAAGGCTTCGACGACATCGTCGAACGCGTCCTTGCGGTGCGACCAGTTTTTCAGGAAGTGCCCGATATAGGTCCGGCAGCTTTCGCGGGTCGCGCCGATCAGCGCCGGCGCCATCTCCATCTGGTGGAACGACTGATACCAGATGTGGTTGAGCCGGTCCGGCGCGCCCATGCGCGGTCCGATGCCGGGATAGACGAAGTCGAAGAAGAACAATCCGGCAAGGCGCCCGGGCGCCCTTCTCGCCAGCGGCTGCATGACCGCACCGCCGACGTCATGGCCGACCACGCCGAATCGCTCCACGCCGAGCGCATCCATCAGCGCCAACATGTCGGCCGTATGCTGGTCCGGCCCGTAAGCGCCATCCGGCTTGTCACTGTCGCCGAAACCGCGCAGGTCCGGCGCAATCAGCGTGTGGCGGCCGGCCAGCCGCGTCATCACCGGCGCCCAGGTCAGCCAGAATTCCGGCCAGCCATGCAGCAAAAGCAGCGGCTTGCCGGTCCCAACCCGCGCGACATGGAACGCCGCGCCGTTGGCATTGATTTTGAGGTGATCGATCATCGGTCTCCCCGTTTGGCGGTCGAAATGGCTCAAGGATTTGTCATTCCGCGCCTTGTCTGGCCAGCCATCCTCGCCTAGAACACGGCCCCGACCACGGGGGCTACGCCGTGATTTGGCGCCTGGAGAGGTGGCAGAGTGGTTGAATGCACCGCACTCGAAATGCGGCATAGGTGCAAGCCTATCGGGGGTTCGAATCC